>NZ_JABAEF010000031.1 GCF_023701945.1 Rhizobium sp. CG5 | reverse complement strand
GACGGGGGTAGTGGTCTGCGCCTGAGTTTGATCTGCTGTTATCGGCATGATTGGCCTCCAGAGAGTTTTCTAGCGACCTCACTCTGCCACGGTGCAGGCCGCTACTCACCCCTGATGGGATCTCAAGGCGTGTGACGCTGGTTTGTCGGCTCAAACGGGCAGAAACATCTTCTCAGCTGCCGACCCACGTGTCGGTTGGCAGTTAACCGTCAGAATGCGGCTCTCTTCGAGCCGGTTTAGCAGTTAACGTGAGAATCTGACCGGGAAGATTCTCAGATTAACTGCAATTGAGATGACGCAGTTGATCGGCAGGTACGCCTCATGATCTCGTTGATGGTACTGCTGAAGCGCACCTTGTTCTCGCCCCTCATTTGTCCGCGAGGCATTTCGAGCATCTCGGTCCTGAGCGCTCAACCATGGCTATTCCGGCCAGCAGAGCCGGCCGCACCTTCGGAGCGGTCCGACAAACTTTCGTGTTTGAGATAACGGGATTGAAAGGACCGCCGGCTATCAAGTTCTTAGCTCTTGCGTGAGCGATCCCTTATCGATCGGCTTGGTATGCGTTTCGTTCGTTTCAAACTGGTTGGCCCAACTATTATCGGCGTGGCCGTCCTCATCGCCGGCATGGCCGCCACTTCCTATTTCGCTGTAGGGCAGCTAGATGCGGAAACCCGGCGGCGGCAGGAAATGTTGGTCGAGCGGAACGTCTCCATCTGGATCAGCGAGGTTGAATTTTCGCTGACCGCCTGGACGGTCTGGGACGAAGCGATCGCCAATCTCGACAACGAGTTTGATCGGGCATGGACTGACCGCAATATTGGTGCATCCTTGATCGGTACGTCGCGCACGCGCGGGGCCATCGTGCTCGATGCCACCGATAAGATCATCTATTCCAAGACGGATGAGACCGTGCAGGGTCTGCCGTATTTCGTCAGGGGTCCGGCGGCGATCGCAAAGGACGCGGCGGAGCTGGTGAAAGGCGTTCGCATAAGAGAGCAGGAGCCCAAACAGGCCGGCATTCCTCAACCGATTGCGGTAAGCCGGATCATGGTCATCGGCGAGGAATCTGTTCTCCTTTCCGCAAGCCTGTTTCAACCGGATTTCGGAACGTCGAAGCCCAAGGGACCGCGTGGACCCATTCTGATCACGGCCATGCCGATCGCCGGCACGGTGCAGGGCGTCTTCGGGAAACGCTTCGATCTCGACGACGCGCGCATCGAGCCTTTGCGCGAGGTTTCGTCGGACCGCGCCAGGGCGGCGGTTGCGGTAGGGCCACAAGGCGAGGTCGAAGTCATATCGTGGCGTCCGCCAACTCCGGCAAGCGATATATTGCGGCAATCGTTTCCCCTGATCGTGACGGTGAGCCTGGTCCTGATCATAGGATCGTATCTGATGATCAGAACGTCCCATTCTGCTGCCCAGTCCCTTCTGGGGCGCGAACGTCAAATGCGCCACGCCGCAACGCATGATTTTCTTACAGGTCTTCCAAATCGATTTTTGCTGGAGCTGGAGTTCGCCGCTTGCACGAGCGCTGCCGTGACACAGGTCATATGTCTCGATCTGGATGGCTTCAAGGGTGTCAACGATCGTCATGGTCACGCGGTTGGCGACGAGTTGCTGCAAGTGGTGGCCGAGCGACTCCGATCTGGGACGCGCGGTTCGGATCGGGTTTTTCGTCTTGGTGGCGACGAGTTCGCGATATTCATGCCCGGTATTTCGACCGAGGAAGCAAGAGAGGCTTGCCAAAGATTGGCGGCCTCGCTCGCAGCGAAATTCAAGTTGCCGACCTGTGAGGTTTCGATCGGCGCGTCATTCGGTATAAGCCAGGCTGACGGTACTTCCACCAACTGTGATGCGGCGTTAAAAGCCGCCGATGCCGCGTTGTATCAAGCGAAGGCGATAAAACGCGGTAGTGTGGTGGTTAACGACGATCTTCTCAGCTAGAGCGCACATGCCGAAGGTTCTTTTGTCGACGTCCGAGATCGGTCTGGAGCGAAAGAAGAGCGAGCGGCTGTTGATTTCCGGGCGATGGCTACTCATTCACAGCCGATTGCCGCATGGACGACCAACCGGGATTGGAATAACACGCAGGCCTGCACCTAAGGGCAGGAAACGCCCAGTCTCGGCCGTCCGGACCGAACGTCCATCGCCTGGAGCCCGTCATCCCTTCATGTTCATGCTCGCAGAGCGACCGCGTGCGCATAGGTGCCGTAGCTTGAATAAATCGCCCTTCATGTGCGTCGAAAGTAGGCCGATGGCGTGACGCCCAACGAGCGTTTGAAGAAGGCGATGAAGGCACTGACGCTATCATAGCCCATATCCAACGCTACGGTGGTCACGGCGCGCCCCTCGGCAAGCATCTCAAGCGCCCGCATCAGGCAGGCTCGCTGGCGCCAAGCCGTGTAAGTGAAACCCGTCTCGATGACGAAACGGCGGCTCAGCGTCCGTTCCGGGATACCTGCCCACTGCGCCCATTCCTGGATGTTGCGTCCGTGACCCGGATCGTCGAGCAGGGCACGCGCGATGAGAACGAGGCGCGGATCGCGTGGCATCGGCGATCCAAATGGTTCGACCGGAGCGGCCCGCAGCTCATCCAGAATGACCTGTGCGAGGCGCCACTGCTCCGGAGTGAGGTCGTTCCCCTGCCAGTTCGACGCTCGCATAACGGCTTCGCGCAGCAAACCCGACGTCCTGATCGTGCAGGGGCAGTCGGGCAGCGTTGCACATGCCGCCTCAGAAATATAGCAACTCCAGCCCTCGACGGCGCCATGGGTCCATCCGTAGTGCCGCTGATGCGGCGGAAGCCAAACCGCATGATCGGCAGGAACGATCCAGGCTCCCGCATCGGTTCCGATGGTCAGCAGCCCGTGGCGCAGCCCGGACAGCTGTCCGCGCGCATGACTATGGGTGCCTAGTTCGCGATGCTCTGCTTGCGCTTCGTAAAGCGCGATGATCAGTGGGTCGCGAGCGTCACTGGCAGCAAGGGCGAGCTTTTCTTCAAGCATGGCGGCAACTCGATACTGATTGGCTCCGATAGCTTAGCCCAGCCTTTCGCAAACAGCTATACCATTCTCAGGAGAACGCCGATGACCCCACCCGATGTATACCTCGCCGAGCATGATCTTGAACGCCTGTACGCGCCGCCCTCCGAGCACATTCAGAAGGCGGTGACGCCCGAACTGAATTCGTTTCATGTCGAATATCTGGCGAAAGCGACGTTCTTCTGCTTGGCGACAGGGGGGAGCGTTGGACTTGATGCGTCGCCTCGGGGTGGCCCGCCCGGTTTCGTGCGCGCGCTCGACAACACGACGGTGACGTTCGCCGACTGGCCCGGGAACAACCGGATCGAGTCAATGCGCAACCTCACGTTCGATGATCGGCTAGGCATGCTGTTCCTGTTCCCCGGCCTGGATCTGTTCATGCGCATCAACGGCCGCGGTCGCATCGTGGACGATCCGGCACATTGCGCAGCGCTGGCGGAAGGGGCGAAGATCCCAAAGACGGCTATCGTCGTCGCAGTGGATGAGGTCTTGTTCCACTGCGGAAAGGCGGTGAACCGAGCGCGGCTTTGGGATCCGGCATCACGGTTGGATCGGAATAGTCTTCCAACGCCTGGGCAAATGCTAGCCGCCATGACCAAGCAGGATCGGGCCGCTGCGGACGCCATTGACGCGCAATACGACCATGGGATGCGGAACGGACTCTACGGTTGACGCCCGTTCGCAAGCCGCCTTCAGCGCCACGCAGTTTGCCGCATGGACTTCCAGCGCGGATATCGAATACGACGTCGAGCCTGCATTCTCCTCAAAACGGCGAGGCGCCCAGCGTCTGCTGTCCCGGTAAAGGTTCGTTTTCGGGAGGCGGAACTGAGCATGGACGTGGTGCGATGAGGCTGCTGTCATGCGTCGGATGCCGCAAAGCTGCTGAAGAGATCGACCACGCTACCCGGGGCAGTTTTACTGAAGAACAGCCTCAGGTTCTGCGCCGACATTGCCGCCACTTCACGGCTTCGCGGAAACAAGGCCTCCTCATACCTGGATAAGGCCGATTCAATGTCGTCGGGGGTGTCGATGATCACCTGAGCGAGTTCCGCGCCGTCATACATGGCGAGGTTGGCGCCCTCACCAGCGAACGGGGACATAAGGTGCGCCGCGTCGCCGACCAGGGTCAGGCCGGCCTTCCGCTGCCACTGATGCCCGACCGGTAGCGCATAGATCGGACGGATCGTGGGATCGGCAACGCTGCCAGTGAGGAAGCTGATAAGGTGCGGCGCCCAGCCTGCAAATTGCTGGGCTATGATGTCCAATCCGGCGCGAGCCTTGCTAAAGTCAATAGACTCGATCCACGCTTCCGGCTCGTTCAACGCGACATATCCGTTGACGCTGCCATCGGCATTACGATGTGCGATGATACCTTTACCCGGTGCCACTGCCATGAGGGTGCCGGCCCCGATCGCTGCCACGCTTTTCGCATAGCGCGCGTCGCCGGCAGCAAACGCTATCTCGATGAAGCAGGTGCCGGAATAGATCGGCTTGGCATCGGAAAGGACCGGGCGGACTTTCGACCAGGCACCGTCAGCGCCCACGAGCAGATCAGCTGTCGCCCGGGTTCCGTTGGCGAAGCTGATCTCATGCCGGTCGTTTCCGGTCTGAGCCAGATCCGTGACCTTGTGATCCCACCGGATCGTAGTGTTTGGAAGCGAGGCGATCAGCATGGCGCGAAGCTCACCCCGATCAACCTCCGGGCGCCGGGGCGGGCGGTCCCCTGGCTTATCCAGCAGGATGATCCCATCCTTGTTCACGACGCGTTTTGCATCTTCACCTGGCCGCACAAGCCGCAGGAATGCGTCATGCAGACCGGCCGCCTTGAGCGCGAGTTGACCATTATGTTCGTGTATGTCGAGCAGGCCTCCCTGCTTCCTGGCGGTCGGTGACGGCTCGGCTTCGTAGATCGTCGCTTCGATCCCGTGTCGGTGCAGGGTACGGGCAAGCGTCAGGCCGCCAAGGCCGGCGCCGATGATGGCAATGGTATTTCGCATATGCGCGCTCCAGTCTCGCAGCATCCTTCGATGCTGGCGGTTGTTGGGAGGCGCTGGGCGGTCACGCGCAGGCGTGAGCGACGTATATGCGGCAGCTTGCGGAGCACGGACGCTGTAGGCAGGCCGACGTTTTTCGCGACGTTTGATCGATACAGGAAACTGTCGGGTTCAACAAGGATGATATCGCACATGCTTCCCCGCGCCTTTCCCGAAATACCATCCCAATCGGAAAAGCAGTTCACCCGGCAACGGCACCTATCGCCTCCTCATTCCCAAACTGACGGTCGGTAGTCCATCAGACCTTTGCCGGTCACAGAATGCCTCAAGGCGCTGATCAATGGTGTCAGGCTGTGCTGCGACTGACACCATGCGGCGGTAGAGGAGAGGGCTATAGCTGTAGACATCGGGTTCATCTTCGTCTGGCGCGCGCCGCTAGCGGCGAATTCGACATTCAGCATCGATCGATGCACACTTCGAGCGGACGTGGGAGTGGCTCATCGACGGCGTTAAGGCTTGATCGCCTTTCTCGGCTCGAAATGTGGACTTGCTTTGCGGATTTTGGCTCGCTGAGGCGTGGCGGGCACATACAAACCTGCGGGTGTGTCCAATGGCACCAGTCCGGCATATCGCAAGCAAGGGCAGAGATCGATTGGTCGCTCTGCAAATGTCGAAATTTTAAACTAGACTTATACTGTCACGTTTTATTAAATGGAGGTCGAGGTACTCGAAAAGGCTATCGTCCAGTGACAGGTGACATCAAATCCGCAGCCGTGGAGATTATCGGGATTGGTCAACCTTCCGCGCAGAGGGCAAAGGCGATCCTCGATACGGCGATCACAGTGTATTATGAGGATATCCGCAAGGCGGCTCGTCGCCGGGGCCTTGATGCTGCGGGCGCGACCGAAGTGGTCCATGACGTCTATCTGCATTTGGTTCATCGACCGCATGTTCTGGCGGGCAAGTCCTCGCTGCGCGCCTTTCTGATCAGGGCTGCCACCAACCTTGGCATCGATCGGCTGCGTCGCCAGAGTTTCGAAAGGAGGCTTTTCGCGCAGATTGACCGAGACAGTGTCGCAGTGCCCGCGAGACCCGCTGTCGAACTGCACAATCTCGACCGGGCCAAATATGTGGCGGCCATCCGGGCGGCGATCGAGGACTTGCCTCCGCAATGCCGGAGCGTTTTCATCGCCCATCGCATCGGCGGGCTGTCGAAGGATGAGATCGCCGAAGGACTTGCCATCAAGCGTCGCATGATCGACCGGCACTTGCGCAAGGCGCTGCTGCATTGCATGGAGCGGATCGACGAACTGGGATGACAGCCCAAGCCCGACGGTTCGTTCGTCTATAATGTATCGGAAATCAGCGAAAGTCTCATGGCCAACAAACCCGACAAACGCGTGATCCGCGAGGCGGCGGCGGACTGGGCCTTGCGCCGAAGCGAAGGGGAATTGTCGCCGGACGAGGGGCGTGCCTTCGAGGCATGGTTCACGGCGTGGCCCGAGCACGCCGCGGCCTATGAACGTGCCGCCGGGATCCTCGGCGAGAGCCGGGCTATCCTTCGCGAAGACGCGGATTTCGCCATGCGAAGCTTGAACTCCGGCAAGGACGGGCCCGTTCTCTCCAAGGTGGCGGCCGTGTCCGTTCTGCTGCTCGGGCTCTGTCTCTGGTTTGCCTTCGACATGCCGCTTCGCATGACGGCCGACGCACTGACGGCAAGCAATGAGACCACCGTCGTCACGCTAGGGGACGGGACCCTTGCCCACCTGAACGGCAACAGCGCTCTGGACGAAGACTTCACCCCCGGCACTCGCCTGGTCAGGCTGCTGCGCGGCGAGATCTATTTCGAAGTCTCCAAGGACCCGGCACGGCCTTTCGTCGTGGAAGCGGGCGGCGGCGAAGTCCGGGCACTTGGGACCGCCTTTAACGTCAATCTTGTTGGAGGCATGGCCGAGGTCACAGTTGCCGAGAGCCGGGTTTCGGTCGTTGGTGAAGCAAGAGGGGAGGGTGTGGTCCTGCATCCCGGCGACCGGATAGCCTACGATCGGGAGGGTCGGTTGAGTGACATCATCCACGTGCCAGCCGACCTGGAGGCGCCATGGCTGACAAACAGGCTCGTTTTCGAGGAGCGGCCGCTTGCCTCGGTGATGGAGGAGATTTTCAGAAGGCTGCCGGGGCGCCTGGTCATCGCCAACCCTGCCACGGGCCGCCGGCTCATCAGCGGCACTTTCGATCTGGGGGATCCCGAACTTGCGCTCCGCGCCTTTGGCCGGGCTTTTGGTATTAAGATCGTCAGAGCCGGTCCAGTCTTAACGATCATCTATTAATTATTTCCGGAGCGACAGCCTCAACTTTTCGCGTCGTTCGTCTATGGATTGAGGCAAACGCCGTCTGGTGCCTTTTGCCTCATCAGGAGACGAGGGGTTTCATGTCTGTCAAACTATCCACCGCAAATAATCACCGTTCCGTCCGCCGCATTTTCCATATGCTGCTGCTGACTAGTGCGAGCCTTTACATGGTCTCGATGGCCGCCGCCTCGGCGCAACAGGAGACCTTGAAGATTGCCGTTCCGGCAGGACCGCTTTCCACCGCCCTCAATCAGTTGGCGCTCCAGAGCCAAGTACAAATCGGTTTCGATAGTCGGATCACGCGCGGCAAAACGACACCCGGCCTATCAGGTAACTTTACGATGGACGAAGCGCTAAGGCAGATCCTGGCTGGCAGCGATCTTCAATACGACTTCAGCGACGAACGCACCGTTCGCCTCGTCGAGCGTTCCTCGTCCCAGAACACGGGGCTCCGGACAGTTGGCGACGGTACGGTTCTCGGCGAGATCCAGGTGGACGGCGGCAGCGGCGGTGTGATCAATGCAGAAGGCTATGTTGGCCTCAGCAGCGCCACCGGGGCCAAGACCGATACGCCGTTCGCGGAAACGCCGCAGTCGGTCTCGACGGTCACAGAGCAGCAGATGCGCGACCGCAATCCTCAATCCCTGACCGATGCCATCGCCTACACGCCCGGCGCCCGCACCGATGCCTATGGGCAGGATCCTCGATATGATTCCTTCTTCGTGCGCGGCTTTAACGTCACCAATACCGGCGTTTTCCGCGACAATCTCCGCCAGCCGGTTGCTGGCTATGGATATTTCTTGACCGAACCCTATGGAATCGAGGGCATCTCCATCCTGCGTGGCCCATCCTCCGCGCTATACGGCGCGACGGGTGCCGGCGGGCTCTACAATGTCATCACCAAAAGGCCGACGGACGAGACCCTGCGCGAAGTCGAGACCCAGTTCGGCACGGATGACCGGTATCAGGGCCAGTTCGACTTCTCCGGACCCGTCCGTGAGGACGATGACAGTTTTCTCTACCGTCTGACCGGCGTCGCTCGAAAGAGCGGAACGGAATTCGAAGCCGTTGACGACGACGTCGCCTTCATAGCCCCGGCGCTCACCTGGAAGCCGGACGAGGACACCAAGCTGACCTTGCTCGGGGAATATTCCCACTCGGAAACCGGCGGCAATCCCGCCTATTACAACGACGCAGCCGGTCATGTCAGTCGATACGAATCCGGCGATCCGGCTTTCAGCGCGCTGGACCACGACATGGCCCGCTTCGGCTGGGAGTTCGAACATGCCTTCGGTGACGGCCTGACGTTCCGCCAGAACGCCCGCTACTCGACGCAGGATATCACGTCTAAATACGTCTACACCTATGACGGCACCGCTCATGCCGCCGATTCCAGCCTGATCGATCGGGGTACCGGATACGAACTTCATAGCCTTGATGCATTCGTCATCGACAATCAGCTTGAGGCCAAATTCCAGACCGGGCAACTGGATCATACCGTTATCGGCGGCGTGGATTTCGCGTGGGTCGATTTTGTGTCGCGGGCCGGCTACGGCACCGCCGATCCTCTCGATACCAACAATCTGAACTACGGAAATTACATCGCCACGCCGGCCCTGACCTCGCGAACCGATCAGCGCCAGTTGCAAACGGGTCTCTATCTGCAGGATCAGATCCGCTACGATGCCTGGACACTGACCATGGGCGGCCGGTACGACTGGGTATCGACGAAGACGGACAATACGGACCTGACCTCCGGTGCCGTGACGTCGCTCGATCAGGATGACGGCGAGTTCTCCGGCCGTATCGGTGCGACCTATGAGACGCCATGGGGCTTCGTACCCTACGCGAGCTACTCGACGGCGTTCTCTCCCAATGTCGGGTGGAACAGCACTACGAATGCACCGTTCAACCCGACGACGAGCACCCAGCAGGAAATCGGCGTCAAATACCTGGTTCCCGACGCAAACATGATCGTCACGGCGGCATTTTTCAACATCGACCAGGAAAACGGCCTGTTCTACGAGGCGGTCAACGGCGTCAACACGCAGGTGCAAAGAGGCAAACTGCGCTCGCGCGGCGTCGAACTCGAAGCGGTTGCGAGCCTTGACAACGGCCTCTCGATTTCGGGTTCCTACACCTACACGGATCTGAGAATCCTCGAAGGCCCGGACGCGACCGTCGATAACTACGTTTCCAGCGTGCCGTTCCATATGGCCTCGCTGTGGCTGCACTATCAATTGCCAGAGAGCACCGCGCTGTACGGTCTTGCGATAGGCGCCGGCGCGCGCTTCCAGGGCAAAAGCTATGGCAACGACGCCAATACCCTGGAAAACAGTGCCCGGGTGCTGTTCGATGCCAGCGTAAGTTATGACTTCGCGGCCCTTGATCCGGCCTATAAGGGACTGAAGCTGCAGGTGAACGCCAACAATCTGTTCGACAGACGCGAGACGACCTGCACGAGCGGATATTGCTATCTCGATCCCGGCCGATCCGTGATCGGCAGCATCCGCTACACCTGGTAACAACCTATCCTGTGCTCGGGGGCGACCGCCTCCGGGCGCGGGGGGCATAAATGGGCTCGCACTCCATGGACAGCAATTTTTTCGACGTTACCGTCTCGTCCAAGACGCTTCTCACGCCAGGCATGCTGCGTATCACCTTTTGCGGAGACGATCTTAGGAACTTCCGCACCACGGGCATGGCGGACGAATATCTGCGCCTGTTCTTTGAGGACGAAGCAACCGGCGAACTGGTGTTGCCGATCATCGATGGGGAAGGTCGCTGGAGCTATCACGAAGACAGGCCTCCGGTGCGTTGCTCGACCTATACCGTCCGGCGCTTCGATCGCCGCAGGTGCGAACTCGACGTCGATTTCGTCGTGCACCCCGGCGGCGTGGCAAGCGAATGGGCTCAACGGGCGCAGGCCGGCCATCGCATGGTCGTGAACAATCCGCGCGGCCTCTATACACCGACCGAAGGGCTGCCGTGGCAACTGATCCTGGCCGACGCCACGGGAATTCCAGCCGCGGCGCGCCTTATCGAGCAGAAACCCGGCGATCTTGCCTGCAGGGTCGTCATCGAGGTTGCGACACCGGACCAAATCCAGCCTTTGCCGGAGCGCGACAATGTTGTCGTCACTTGGCTCACTGACAGCGGCAACGGGCACTGGAAAAGTCGGCTGGGCGATGTCTTTCCGTTGATCCCCCTGCCTCCTGGGCCAGGACACATCTGGGCGGCTGGCGAACAGGAGGCGATCCGGACAATTCGCAAGCATGTCAAGAACACCTTGAAGCTCAAGCCCGAGAGGCACAAGCTGGTTGCCTACTGGATCGACGATGAGCGCCTGCGGCCCCGTCGGCCCCCCTTGGACACGACTGTCCTAGCCGCCTTGTCGACACCTTGGAAACCGGCAGGACTGCAGTCATGAGAGCGTCCGCCACCCCGGCGGCGACCCGCCGGGCCGGAAGGGGCATCGTTCTTTCCGGAGTGCTCATCCTTCTGCTTTCAGCCTTACTGACAAGCCTTGCTCTCGGAACTGCGACGGAGTCGCCGGGCGCGCTGATTGATGTGTTGACCGGGCGGGCACCCAGCTTTGAAACCCTGCTCGTGCAAACCTTGCGCGGGCCACGAACCTTGCTCGGTCTTCTCGCCGGCATGGGGCTTGGAGCCTCCGGTGCGCTGATGCAGTCATTGACGCGCAGTCCGCTCGCAGATCCGGGGCTTCTCGGTGTCAATGCCGGGGCCGCAGCGCTGATGGTCGCCGGCATCGCACTCTTCGGCCTTTCGTCGATCGAGTGGCGGCTGATCCTTGCATTCGTCGGCGCGATGGGCGCGATGCTGTTGGTGCTTGGCATGAGCGGCAGTTCTTCCGGCCGGTCGAGTGCACCAATCTCCCTTCTTTTGGCCGGGGTGGCGCTCACGGCGGCCCTTGGAGGGTTGACGACGATCGTCATGCTGAGCGATCCGGAAATATTCGATGAGATGCGCCAGTGGAGCGCCGGTTCCCTGGTGACGATCGGTTACGACGTGCCGCTTGCCATTCTCGGCCCGACCGTTCTGGGCATCGGGCTGGCGAGCTATGCCGGGCCAACCCTCAATGCGCTGGCCCTCGGTCCTGAGAATGCGGTTGGCCTCGGCGTCGAAATCGTCAAGGTGCGGATCCTGATCCTTCTGTCGATTGCGCTTCTTTGTGGAGCTGCGACGGCTGCGGTGGGACCGATCGCTTTCATCGGATTGATGGTGCCGCATTTCGTGCGCATGCTGGTGGGGCCGGATGAACGGCGGGTCCTCATCCTATCGACATTGTCGGCACCGAGCCTGCTGCTCTTGTCCGATGTGACGGGCAGGCTCATTCTTCGGCCTGCCGAGTTGCAGGTCGGCATCGTCGTTGCCCTTCTTGGGGCGCCGGTCCTGATCGGACTGGCGCGCGGAAGGCTGAACCGATGAAAGAGCCGCAGTCGGGTGCTCTGCCATCGTCGCCATGGCATCTGCTCCGGGGACCGATCGG
Organism: Rhizobium sp. CG5; assembly: GCF_023701945.1. Classification (GTDB taxonomy): domain Bacteria; phylum Pseudomonadota; class Alphaproteobacteria; order Rhizobiales; family Rhizobiaceae; genus Allorhizobium. Next base: position 30,262 of record NZ_JABAEF010000031.1, on the reverse strand, counting down.
TCACATCAGCCTGCGTTTGAAGCGGCGCACCGTTATATCCGGCATCTGGCTTCTGGCTGTCGCGCTGGTATTGATCACCGCAGGGCTGGCGATCGGTCGTTATCCCGTGTCACTCGGCGATCTTCCCCTGACGCTCCTTGGCCGGGCAGACGAGAGACTGTCTCTTGTCGTCCTCGAATGGCGCCTGCCGCGCATCGCCGGAGCCCTATTGTGTGGCGCAGCACTGGCTGTCGCCGGCGCCTTGCTGCAATCGGTGACCCGAAATCCGCTCGGCAGCCCCGATCTCGTCGGCCTTGATGCAGGTGCCCAAACCGGTGTGCTGCTGACGATCATCTGCACCGGTGGCGGCTTCGCGGGCATTGCCGCAGGTGCTTTTGGCGGCGGAGTGCTGACAGCCCTCTTCGTCGGCTCGCTGAGCCGCAGCGCAAACGGCTTGCCGCAACTGCGGCTGGTCGTGGTTGGCATCGGTGTGTCGGCCATGCTCCACGCGGTCAATACATGGCTGATGCTAACGGCCGACCTGCACCGGGCCTTGCTCGCCGCCGGCTGGCGGGCGGGATCGCTGGTCGAGATCGACGCTTCGACCCTCGCTTTTGCCGCCATCCCGTTCCTGGTTCTTCTCTCGGCTGCGATTGCTGTGTCCCGTTCGTTACGCCAGCTGGAGCTTGGCGATGAACTGGCGCTTGCGCATGGTATTGCTGTGGCGAGGAGCCGGATTGCCGCTGTAGTTATCGCCGTCGGTTTGACTGCGACGACAACTGCCATATGCGGTCCGATACCGTTCGTTGCCCTGGTGGCACCTCAACTCGCTCGCCTGACGATGGGGACATCGGGACTGGCGGTCCTGCCGTCGGCTCTTGTGGGAGCAATGAGCCTGCTTTCGGTAGATCTGTTTGCACGATTGGCCTTTTCTGATGTGCAGATGCCGGTCGGCGCACTGACGGCCTGTTTCGGCGGCGCCTATTTCGGCTGGCTGCTGTGGCGGGAGACAAAGACTGGAGTTTTTTGATATGGGTCCATGCGAAAACACCGGCATCTCGCTGTCCGCACACAAGATCTCAATCGGCTTTGGCGGAACGCGGGTCATTGCCGACCTCAGCATCGAAGTGCCGGCCGGACGGTTCACGGCCATCGTCGGCGCCAACGGTAGCGGCAAGTCGACGCTCTTGAAGATGCTGTCGCGCGTCATCCGCCCCGAACGCGGTGAGGTGCTGCTGGATGGACGATCGATCCATACCCTTCCGTCCCGAGACGTCGCAAAGCGTCTCGGCCTGCTCCCTCAATCCTCGATGGCGCCGGAGGGCATTCTGGTGGAGGATCTGGTCTGGCGAGGACGTTTCCCCCATCAGCGATTTCTTCGCGAATGCAGCGCTGAGGACGCCGCCGCGGTTCAGCAGGCCCTCGCCTTGACGGGGATATCGGACCTATCAGGTCGCCGCGTCGATGAACTCTCGGGTGGCCAGCGCCAGCGTGTCTGGATTGCCGTCGTGCTGGCCCAAGAAACGCCGCTTCTGCTGCTCGACGAGCCCACGACCTTTCTCGACATCGCTCATCAGGTTGAAGTCATGGAACTGCTTTCAAGGCTGGTACGCCGCGAGGGCCGCACCGTGATTGCCGTATTGCATGACCTCAACCAGGCCTGTCGCTATGCCGACCGCGTCGTTGCCCTCAAAGGCGGCACGGTCTTCGCCGAAGGCCCGCCGCTACAGATCATGTCGGTGGCATTGGTCGAGCAGGTATTCGGCCTTTCGGCCGTGATCATCGAGGACCCGGTAACCGGTAGTCCGCTGATCATTCCCTGCCCGCGCCGCGAAGCCGGCTTGGCTGCGAGGGGAGAGGGGGCATGAAGCGTCGCGAGATACTTGGCCTTGCCGGGGCCGGACTCGTCACCTCTGCCTTTCCGGCAAGGCCGACCGCTGCAAACGACAAACCGGACTTTCCGGTGACCGTGCGGCATCGACATGGGGAGACTGTCATCATTGCCGAACCGCGACGGGTCGTCTGTCTCGGCCTGAACGACCAGGATTTCGTCTATGCCGTGGGGATATCGCCACTCGGAGTAACCGAATGGTGGGGGAAGCGACCTTACGCCACCTGGCCATGGGCGGAACCGGCACGGTTGAATCTTGGAGCTGAGCCCCAGGTTACCGGCAGCCGCTATCTCGACTACGAGTGGATACTGTCCCTTGAGCCGGATCTGATCCTGGCCGTATATCTGGATCTGGATGAACGCGCGTATCGCAAGCTTTCACGCATCGCCCCTGTGGTGGCGGCGCCCGCAGGCTACCCGGCCTGGAGCGCCCCATGGGATGAACAATTTGCCCTGATCGCCCGTGCCCTCGGCCGATCCTCGGATGCTACGGTGATGACGAACGGAATAGGCCGGCGGATCGAACGGATCCGTGTCGATTACCCGGCACTTATGGGTCGATCCGCAGCCCTTGCGGATTTCCGCGAAGGCCAGTTTGTCCTGTGGAGCAACCGCACTGCTCCCACCCGTTTCATCGAGCAACTGGGTCTGAACGTCCCAGCCTCTCTCGAGGCACTCGCCAGTCCAGCCGGCTGGATCCACATCAGCCTGGAGCACGCGGAATTGCTCGATCTGGATCTCCTGATCTGGCCGAACGATGTTCGAGGCCCGTTGGATGATATCGCCGTCTTCACGTCTCTTGCTGTTTACAAACAAGGCAGGTGCCTGTGGCTGTCGGAAGAAGACATATCCCTGAGCGCGGCCCTGTGGTTTCAGTCGCCCCTGTCTATAACCTACTTGCTCGACCGACTTCCGCCCTTGATCCTCGATACGCTAAGGAGATGACAAGACGTTCGTTCTGGCCGGATTTCGGACGCAGGGGAACCGGTCTATCGGGCTGCGGTTCGGTTCCTGAAGCCGGCTGACACTGCCAATGCTATCCTTTGCAGGCTAGGCGCCGGCACATGTAAACGTGGCGGAGCTGTTCATTCTGCCGACCGAACAGGTTTGATCGGAGAGTGCCTCGGTGGGCTACCATAGAGAATGGACGCGCCGATGGTTCAGATCCGTCAAGGCGCTGGCATTTTTTGCTTTCGCAATGGCGGCCGAGAACAATCTTATGTTTCGGGTTCACGTTGTACGCGCGCTATCGGAGAAACACTGCTAGCTTGAATGGATTGCAGAGCGCCGTATTTTCAACGCTCTGTGGGTCAGACACCCCGGCGGATTCACTGACGTGCAGACAGCGGATTGTTTTCTGCTAGAACGCCAATTCCCGACGCGAATTGAGAATTTGCAGAATGAGACATCTGTTGCGCCTGATCCTGCCAGAGGCGATGCCGGTCAGCTATAGGGAGCGGCTTCGTTCCGCCACGGGGGCATTGATTGGCATTCTCCTGACCGGTTTTCTGGGACGTCTGGCGATCAGCGATACCGCCGCGCTGCCTGCTTTGATCGCCCCAATGGGGGCGTCCGCCGTCCTGCTGTTTGCGGTTCCCTCCAGCCCGCTCGCACAGCCATGGTCCATTCTCTGCGGCAATATCGTCTCCGCCATTGTCGGTGTTACAATTGCAAAGCTGGTTATGGATCCCGTCGCCGCCGCGGGGCTCGCCATTAGCATCGCCATAGCGGCCATGATGGCTCTACGTTGCCTGCATCCACCAAGCGGTGCGGTGGCTTTGACGGCAGTTCTTGGCGGATCGGCCATTCACGATCTTGGCTATGGCTTCGTGCTTTGGCCGGTGACGGGCAATTCCTTAGCGCTTCTCACCGTGGCGGTCATCTTCAACAATCTGTCTGGTCGTCGCTATCCGCACGCGATGCGCATACAGCCAAGCAACCACGGCACGAAAGACCCGGCGCCAGTCCAGCGCATCGGTTTCTCGTCGGCCGATCTGGATGATGTTCTGAAGGATTTCGATCAGGTGTTGGACATCGATCGCGACGATCTTGAAACGATACTGCGTCGTACTGAACTGCGCTCCTACCGCCGTCGAGCCACACATCTGGACTGCGCCAGCATCATGTCCCGCGACGTTGTGGGCGTCGCACCGGATCATCCGTTGAAAACAGCCCATGAATTGATGCGCAATCACCATTTCAAGGCTTTGCCCGTGACAAATGATAATGCGGAGGTCGTCGGGATCGTGACGCAGACCGATTTGCTCGACAAAGCAAGCTGGGCAAGCGGTCGTCCGACCATCGGCTTTCTTCAACGAATTCGGCTGATAGTCTCGGGACGCAGCGCTCCCAACGGCACGGTCAAAGATATCATGACATCCCCGGTTAAAACGGTGTCCCCCGAAACGCCGGTCGAAGATGCGATCATCATTCTGGCAGAACAGGGCTTGCACTATCTGCCGGTTGTTGGCGCCAACAACAAACTTGTAGGGATTATTTCGCAATCGGATGTGATGGTCGGTATGCTCGCGGACAGGGCAGGAGAATAAGCCGAAAAAGCAAAGCCGGCCCGTAATCGACCGGCTTTTTTGCCTCAGCCAGGCAAGGAGGGCGGCATGCTTGGGGAACATCGGAGGGATTTGACCCCAGTTTTCCTTTTTACGTTGATCTGCCACGGCAAACCATGCCGAAACTTCGCAACGGACCCATTCTGTGCGGCCGGCACCCACGGCAGCACACGAAATTGCGAACCCATGTCGCCTGGCGAAGATAGCGATAGCGGGCGCGGCGGGATCATTCGTGCTCACTTTCGGCATGAATAACCCGGCACGAGAGATCAGGTCGAGGCGCAATAGGGCAAATTGCGAGACGCCACAGCCCAAGAGGTCAATCCGTTCCGGCGTTACGACTCCATGATTGGCGGCGTGGTCCGATGATGCGTTTGCAGACATCGCATTGATGGCGCTGCCAGCCGGGTGGGGCAACGGACTTCCGTCAAACGGAAGCTGATTGGGAATCGGAGGAGCATATCTTGAACAATGATGGTGATCTGAAAGCACTTATGCTGATCAACGGCGAATTGGTGGAGGGCGCTGCGCAGCTTGACATCGTGAACCCGGCAACCGGCAAGCCGTTCACGTCTGTCGGGCTCGCCTCGGAGGAGCAGGCGCAAGAGGCCGTTGCCGCGGCAAAGGCGGCATTTCCGCAATGGGCGGCGCTGAAGCATGCGGATCGCCAGGCATGCCTCGTTCGTCTCGCCGATGCGATCAATGCAAACAGCGAAGCGCTCGCCCGGGCGCTGACCCTTGAGCAGGGCAAGCCGCTTGCGGAAGCCAAGGGCGAACTGGCCTGGGTCGAGGGCTATATTCGCCACTATGCCACGCTTGACCTTCCCGGCCGTACCGTACGCGATGACGCGTCTGCACTTGCTGTGGTGCGGTACCATCCGCTCGGTGTCGTCGCCGGGATCGTCGCATGGAATTTCCCGCTGCTTCTTGCCGGCTGGAAAATTGGGCCGGCGGTTCTTGCGGGCAATGCAATCATTCTGAAGCCGGCGCCGACCACACCGGTCGCAACGCTGATGCTGGGTGCCCTGTGCCGCGACATCTTTCCCGCCGGTGTGGTCAACATCATCGCCGACAACAATGATCTTGGACCGTTCCTGACCAACCACCCGGATATCGCCAAGATCAGCTTTACCGGTTCGACCGAAACCGGGCGGCGGATCATGGCCGGGGCTTCGGGAACCTTGAAGCGGTTGACGCTGGAACTCGGCGGCAACGATCCGGCGATCGTGCTGGATGATGTCGATGTTCCCGCTGTCGCACAGCAGATTTTCACCTATGGCTTCCTGAATTGCGGCCAGGTCTGCCTGGCGATCAAGCGTGTCTATGTGCATGCCTCCATCCATGACGCGCTTTGCGAGGAGTTGGCCCGGCTGGCCCGCGAGGCGGTGGTCGGCGATGGTCTGGAGCAGGGCACGACTGTCGGCCCCATCCAGAACCGGCTGCAGTTTGAGAAAGTGCAAGCCTTTCTCCAACAGGCCCGCCAGGATGGCACAGTCATCGCCGGCGGCGAAATCCTGGAGCGATCGGGTTATTTCATCAGCCCCGCGATCGTTACCAATGTGTCCGATGGCGACGAGATCGTCGACAAGGAGCAGTTCGGCCCGATTCTCCCGGTCATCCGGTTCGACGATCTGGACAGGGTGATCGGCAATATCAACGCCTCTCCCCAGGCCCTTGGTGGCTCGGTCTGGTCTGCCGATACCGAGCGGGCCATCGCTGTCGCCAATCGTATCCAGACCGGCTCGATCTGGGTCAACCAACATCTGGCAATCGGTCCCGATCTGCCCATGGCGGGATTCCGGCAGTCCGGCATCGGCGTCGAGCAGTCGGAGGAAGGGCTAAAAGAATTCATGCAGATTCAAGTGCTTAACGTTGCACGGTAAGCCCTCGGTATCGGCAGAAACGCAGGGGAGGTTCAGGCGGGATTTTATTGAGTTTGCAACCGCGTCAAATGCTGTGACTGCCATACGGATCAGAACGCAGACGCCAGCGTGTTGAATCTGGATTGGCACGGACAGCCGACACGAGGACATGGCGAGCGCCTGCGGCATTCGCCCTGGCCGAAATATTGGCCGATGCGGCGTCGTTGGCCGCTCGTAAACAACAAAAAAGGGAACGGATTACATCATGTCGATTGATTTCACCTTCAGCGACGAGCAAAAGGCTCTTCGTCAGAATGCCCGCATGTTTGCAGAAACGGTTCTTGGCCAGGTAAAGGCAACGATCGCCCCCTTCGCAAAACCGGAAGACAGGTTCTACGCTACACGGCCCTTTTACCAAAAGATGGTGGACGCGGGCTTCCTGAAGGCGCTGCTGCCGGTGGCATACGGGGGGACCGCGATGCCTACCCTGGACTTCGCCCTTGCCGCCGAAGAACTTGCCCGCATCGATGTCAATGTGCCTTCCGCCCTGCTCGCCACTGGTCTGGGCGTGATCCCCATTGCGCGGTTCGGCACGGAAGAACAAAAGCAGCGTTTCCTGCCCGACTTCGCTGGAAGCGATGCTAAGCTCGCGGCGCTGGCTTTCACCGAAGTGACAGGTGGCGCGAATTTCGATTGTCCGGACCCGCGCTTTGGCGTTCAGACCTTCGCGATCCGCGACGGCGATGACTATGTCATCAACGGCGAGAAGCACTACACGACCAACGGCTCGGGGTGGGACGGTACCACCTGCGATCTCTATACGGTCACTTGCCGCACCGACCCGACAAAGGGGCCAGAAGAATCTTTGGCAATGATCGTCGTTCCTGGCTCTACCCCCGGCATCGAAGTGGTGGGTTTCCTCGACACGCTCGGCCATCGCGCAACAGTGTCGCCGCGTATCCGGTTCAACAATGTGCGTGTGCCGGTGTCGAACCTGCTCGGCAAACCGGGCGATGGGAAACGCATCCTTGGCCAGACCTTTGCATGGACCGCCGCCCTGATCGGCGCAGCATGCACCGGCGTCATGCGCGCGGCATTCGAAACGGCCTATCAATTCGCGCGTACAGATAGCCGGTCGGGCCCGGCGCCAATCATTGGCTATCAGAATGTCGGCTTCATGCTCGCCGACCTCAAGATGCGGATCGAGGCTTCTCGCTACCTTACATGGAAGGCGTGCCATCGTCTGGACGAAAGCGATTACGAGGATCTCGAACTCGCGGTCATGGCGAAGGTCTATTGCTCGGAACTTTCAGTCCAGGTGGTTTACGACGCGATGCGGCTGGTTGGGGTCGACAGTTATACCCAACTCCATCCTTTGGCTGAGCTTATGCAGGATGCGCTCTGCTTCCCGCTCTATGATGGTGGCAATATGGGTGCGCGTCGGCGACAGCTCCATGAGATGTTTTTGAGCGACGACTATGATCCGTTGGGTGCCTGCGGCGCTTGACAGGTCGTTGATCTGGCCTGCAGGTGCGTTATGGTTCCTGCGGCGGGCCGTTTTGACTATGCATGGCATCGGAGCGGTTGAAGAGACCGCCCCGATGAAAAGCCTTGGTTACCACGTGCGTCGAAACGCCGTTTCGATAAAAAGAACAGGGAAGCGGCGGGAGGGAGTTAATCGCGGATCTGGAGTTAAGGGATGACTGTTTGGACAACGGAGCATTTGCCGGAGAAGGACCAGTTCAGCTATTGGCGCGAGGTTCTATGCGAGGCATTCATCAATCTCTTGCCGGAGCGTCGAACCAACGGGGGCTTTTCCAGTCGCGTTGAATCGAAGCTTCTTTCCGATATCAATGTCGTCAACGTCACGTCGCAGTCCCAGATCGTACACAGGCGAAGCCGGGAAATCAAACGCGACGATCGCTATTGCTTCTTCCTTAACCTGCAACTCGCCGGCCGCAGCCGCGTGATGCATGCAGGTCGGGAAACGATGGTCTATCCGGACCAGTTCGCCATTGTCGACTCGACGCGCCCCTATTCTCTTGATTTTATCGATAACTGGAACGTCGTGTCGTTCCGTATTCCGCAACATTTGCTGCGCCCGCTCCTTGAACGCCCTGAGGCGGCGCTCGCTGTGGCCGTGGGGCGTGACAGCGGCGTCGGTGAGGTGTTGATCGATTTTCTCAAGTCGATTGCGGGCAAGGCACAGGATATCGACCAGGGCTCAGCCGACGTGATGTCGCGGAGCATTGCGCAATTGACAGCCGTTGCAATGGGAGCGACGCAACCTGCCGTGGAGTCAAGTCGCGAGATCGTTCGATCCGAGTTGAAACGTTCCATAGCAGGTTACATCGATGGCAATGCCGCCGATGCGGCATTGAATATCGACAAGGTGGCGCGGCGTTTTGGCATATCGAGACGGCAAATCCAGCGACTGCTCCACGAACAGGACACCTGTTTCGAACGGATGTTGCTGGAGAAACGTCTGGATCATTGTGCTGATACACTCGCCAACCAGCAGTTTCGGCTGTCGATATCGGAGATAGCCTTTGCCTGGGGGTTTAATGATCTCTCGTATTTCAGCCGGACCTTCCGCAAACGCTTCGGGGCCTCCCCGCGCGAATTCCGGGAAGCTCACCATGCGCATGCAGTCGACTTTTAGGCCTGTGGACGAGCACCGTTCGGCGGATCTAGCGCTTGGCAAATATAATAGCGCTCGGAACGCTTTAAGTCTCATCCACATCTTTTGCCGAACCTGGCGGGGGGGTGTCCATCATCTCTGCTTGGAGATTGAGGATATTAATACTGTCAGGTGCAGCAGTGTGGTATCTGCGCGCACGGCAAGCAGCGAATATAAGGTCGTAAAACTGAAATCTATGATTCATAGTACTTACGACTAAATGCGCGAGCCGGATTGCGCTGCCGCGGCTCAAGACTTTACAGCAATAGTCATGTGCAGAACCAAGCACGTTTACCAGGATTCCGGGCCGCAAAGCCCGCCGGCATACCGCTACACCGTGTTTCATCTTCAGGACGATGATCGTCCCTATGGTTCTTTGATGAGTGAAAGAATGGGATCGATCTGCTCCAGACGGAGGTTTCTCAGATTGCAGGATTTTTCCCTTCCCTTAATCGGACGCTTTTTCATGTAATAATTATCTGCATTTTCTGACAAAATTAACTTATGTTGAGTATTCTTGCTCCAAATTTCAGTGAGGGGCATGTGAATGTTTTCGAAAGTGTTTTCAGATCGGTCTCAAATGACGTCGCCTGAACGTCGGGAACTTCTCGATCTGCGTCAGATGACTGAACTCGTTTTTGACATTGATGGTGTCGGCGTGTGGGACTGCGTGATTGCAGACGGCGACATCTTGTCTCCTGACTGCAAATGGGTCTTCTCGAACAGTTATCGGCGTTTTCTCGGGTTTAACAGTCAGGAAGATTTTCCAAATTCGATCGCATTCGTCGGTGAGCGCTTCCATCCGGAAGATGCTGACCGCATCCTGGCAGCACTTGCCGCCTTCGCGACTGATACTACGGGCAAAAAGCGCTTTTACGAGGATTTTCGGCTTCGGCATCGTGACGGTTCATGGGTTTGGGTACGTTCTTCCGCTGCGTGCTTGCGCGATAAAGCTGGTAAGCCTCTCCGGATGACAGGCACCCAATCTCATATCCAGGAGATCAAGGATGCTGAGGAAAGGCAAGCCGCGCTGCTCAGCCAACAGGCACTTGTCGTTGATCGGGTCGCTGCCGGTCTCAGCAAACTTGCGGACGGAGATCTGACGTTCCGCCTGGTTGATGTATTCGCTGCGGACTATGAAGCATTGCGGCACGACTTTAACCAAGCCATGCAGAAGCAGCAAGACGCGATCCGGATGGTTGCGACCAACACGTCGACGATAGACTTAAGCTCTCGCGAAATTTCTGGCGCTGCGGAGGACCTGTCCCGACGTACCGAACAACAGGCAGCCTCACTCGAGGAAACCGTTGCGACGCTCAACGAGATCACCGTGACCGTGAACAAAACCGCGAGCGGAGCCAGACATGCAAAACAGGCGGTCCTGGACGCCAGGGCCGATGCCGAACATTCCAGCAAGGTAGTTGGTGACGCGATCACCGCGATGACGGCTATCGAGCAGTCGTCGAGACAGATCAGCCAGATCATCGGGGTCATCAACGATATCGCATTTCAAACGAACCTGTTGGCGCTGAATGCTGGCGTCGAGGCGGCAAGGGCAGGCGAGGCTGGGCGCGGTTTCGCTGTGGTGGCGTCCGAGGTGCGAGCATTGGCCCAACGTTCAGCTGAGGCTGCCAAAGAGATCAGGTCACTTATCTCGACTTCCGCGCAGCAGGTAACCCAGGGCGTCACGCTTGTCGATGAAACTGGCAAGTCGCTTGATCGCATCGTCACTCATGTGGGCGACATCAATGCCATAGTTTCTGAAATCGCCACAGGCGCACAGGAGCAGGCGGCCGGCCTTGGGCAGGTCAACACAGCCGTCATCCAGATGGACCAGGCAACGCAACAGAACGCCGCCATGGTGGAAGAGACGACGGCCGCCATCCATAGTCTTTCACAGGAAGCCGCGGAACTCATGCGTCTCGTCGGGCGCTTCCATCTGGAGGATGTATCTGGCCGCAGTTCAGGCCAGCCGCATCGTTCGGGGAAGACCATCTCGCCGATCACCGCCATGTCGTTTCGTAGCGCGAGCGGCGGTGCGCGTTGATCCTTGTCTCACGTTAGGGAATGTATCTGATACCTCAAGGCCATGGATCGGCGATGCCTCGGCGGCGTTCCGCCAAGACAGAGCGTCTGCAGCCGCGGAATCGCTCTGCCGTTCTGATCTTGGCCAGATCGAAAGACATCATGTCCACATCGTGTTGCCCTCGTTGCAACGCCACAAACTGACATCGGGAAAATAAGAAAAATGCGCCAAATTCGCTCATGGAAAATTTGATGTTGGAAATGGCAAGACTTGTCGTTCGTTCACAGAAAGCGTCGCGACCGACGCCCGCTTGATGCTCAGGATGGCGGCTGTTTGCGATGCGCCTCACCGACACCCTTGTTGCGCTCAGGCACCCCTGCCTGTTCTGCGGCGCTATCCCGGAAACGTCCCGGCGTAACGCCCGTCAGTTTCCTGAAGGTGCGGGTAAATCCCGATTGAGTGGCGAAGCCGCTTTCGGCGGCGATTTGCACGAGGGATAGCGATCTCGAGCGAAGTTTGTCCTTCGCTTTTTCGATCCGCCGCTCGACGACATATTGGTAGGGTGTTTTCCCAACAGTGCGATGGAAGGCTCGGACGAAATGGAACGGGCTGAGGCAGGCTTCATCGGCAAGCGCCTGCAGCGAGAAATCTGCTTCAGGCCGGGTTTCCACAAGGTCGACCACCCGCCGGAGACGGCGATCATCGAGGAGGCCACGGCGCTGCGTCGGCTCATCGCGGCTTGCTGGGCGAACCAGATAGGAACGCAACAGATGGGCCGCCAGCGTTATCCGGAGGCTGTCCGACAGCAACCGGTTGATTCCTGCTTCCGGCGCGTGACGCAAGGTGCGAAATGCCGTCGCGATCTGATTGAGCATCGGATCGAAGCAGCCGCCGGCATAGTCCAGTTGGACGGCCCCCGGGTCGATCTCCCATTCCTCGAGCGCCGTCGCGCCGAGCAGGTCCGGCGGCAGGAAGAAATGGACCGTTTCGACCATGGTGTCCGACAGCGAGATACAGGATTCATGGATTCCTGCGGGACAGAGCCAGAATGTTCCAGGGCCCGCCGCGCTCTTCTGATAGCGGCCATCCCCTCGTCGTTCGACGTTCAGCCGGCCTGACAGCATGACCGCGATCTCGGTCGCCGCGGGAATAACCTCCGGCAAACGGCCTGCGCCATGGCGCCAGGTTTCCACTCTCATAAGCGGCGTGTCCTGTTCCACCGCGATCAATGTCCCGGTGCTGTATTTCCGCGTGCTGTGACAGTCGATCGTCATAAGGCTCGCCTTCTCGCCAATGCGCAGTTTCGGTCAACGACTCCGCAATACGGGACGATACCGGTCCCGTTGCCGATGACATTCTCGCAGACGGGCCTCAAGAGCAATCCCGCACCTCGAAGGACCCGCGCCACCCGCTGGATCGGCTGAAAGGCTTTTCGCCGCGGCGGGAAGGAAGAAAGAGAGGAACTATGGAATCGGCTATCGACCAGCATCTCAAATGTCCCAGATCCCTGTCCCGCCGTATTGCTGATGATTATCAACCGCCGTTTCCCATGTGGGTCGCACGAGCAGGTGAAGATCTGCAACAGGTCGTCATGGGATATCTCGGCGTTCAGTATCTCGGCGAGGAGCGGAAAGCTAACGCGATGGATGCGCTTCGTGGCCTCGTCAGCCATTTTGCCCTGCCGGACGGTCCGGGAGAATACGATCTCACGCACCATCAGGATGCGCAGGGCTATGACAACCTGATTGCCGTCGGCTATTGGCGCGATCGAGACGCCTATCTGCGTTGGTTGGCTTCGCCGGCCGTCGCCGGCTGGTGGGCGTCGGAGGAGAGACTTTCGGACTCCGTCGGATACTTTCGCGAGATCGTCAGCCCGCGCGCCGAGCAGTATGAAACGCTCTACGCCTTCAAGGACCGGCTTCCCGGCGTCGGTGCCATCATGGACGATATCAGTGGAGATATTCAGGAGCATGGTTACTGGGGCTCCATGCGCGACAGGTTTCCGATTTCGCAGACCGATCGGATGAGCGCCACCGGCGGACTCGAGATCATATCCGGAGAGCCGGATAAACGGGGGAGGGTGGTCGTCAAGGCACACGACAACATTGCCCTTATCCGCTCCGGTCAGGACTGGGCCGAGGCGGACGGCACAGAGCGCAGTCTCTATCTCGATGAGATTGAGCCGACGTTGCGGGACGGCATGGACTTCCTGCGTGATAACGGCAAACCGCTCGGCTGCTATAGCAACCGCTACGTTCAATACATTGATCTTGACGGCAATTTGCTGGAGAAAAGCTATAACATCGGTCACTGGCGCTCGCTGGATCTCCTGGAGCGCTGGGCGGAGTCGCATCCGACGCATCTGCGTATTTTCGTTACGTTTTTCCGCGTTGCCGCCGGTCTCCAGAAGCTGCGCCTCTATCATGAGGTATCGGTCTTCGACGGTGCGAACCAGTTCTACGAATACATCAACTGTCATCCCGAAACTGGCATGATGCGGGATGCCGCGAGCGCCGGAAACTAAACGGCCGCTCCTCTTTGATGCGGACGGCAAATGTAGGCGCATGTTTGCCGTCTGTTTCGAATTTGTGCGCATTTCCAAGGTCCTGCATTGGGGTTCTTGTGGGCACGAAAAGCGGAAATATGTATATATATTAGTGGCATAGCTGCCTTATTTCGTAACGAGTATCGCGCAAAATAATAGACTTTACAACTAATATAATTTCATCCATATCTCTCGCTATAACAATGGGGAACCCAATGATGAAATTGTCTGGCCGCCTTTTCCTGTGTTGTACCGCCTGCATCCGCGGCGCTTTCTTCCCTGCGCCCGCCGTCTTGCGCCAACCGGCCTCTTCAACCGGTCCCATTTTGACGAGGATCGCGGCGTGATCAGTTCGGCCCGCGTTCCGTGTCGCGTGGCATCGAAAGATGCTGCTCTCTAAACCGACCGAAGACATTCTGCCTATCCAGATACGCAGGATCACAGGTTAACTCGACCGGTATGAGGGCATCGCCGCACAGTTCGGCATCGGCTGAACCGAACCGCAGGCCACCGCCGCCACCCAACTCCATCACTGACACCCAATGCTCTTGTCACAACAGGAAAGGATGACCTATGTCCATCACACGCCCCACCGCAGCAGACGTCGCAAAGCTTGCCGCCAGCCTGCATATGACCATGTCTCTGGAAGAGGCGGCCGAATACCAGGCACTGATGGGCGGGATATTCGACGCCTATGACGTGATCGACAATCACCCGAACCCGACGCCGGATGTCAAATATCCCCGCACGCCGGGCTACAGGCCGGGCGGAGACGAAAACAAACTCGGCGCCTGGGCTCGGAAAAGCACCGTGACGGGCGCCAAAGACGGCAAGCTTGCGGGCAGGACAGTCGCTCTCAAGGACAATGTGGCGCTTGCCGGCGTGCCGATGATGAACGGCTCCACAACGCTGGAAGGCTTCATTCCCGCCAGCGACGCCACCATCGTCACGCGCATGCTGGATGCCGGTGCGACCATCGTCGGCAAGGCCACCTGCGAGCATTTCTGCCTCTCCGGCGGCAGCCACACGTCCCATCCCGGCCCCGTCCACAATCCGAACCGTCATGGCTATTCGGCCGGCGGCTCTTCTTCCGGCTCGGCAGCACTGGTCGCGGCCGGCGAAGTCGATATGGCGATCGGCGGCGATCAGGGGGGATCGATCCGCATTCCGTCGGCCTATTGCGGCACCTATGGAATGAAACCCACGCATGGCCTGGTGCCCTATACCGGCGTCATGCCGATCGAAAGCACCATCGATCATACCGGTCCGATTACGTCGAACGTTGCCGACAATGCTCTGCTGCTGGAAGTGCTGGCCGGGGCCGATGGTCTCGATCCGCGCCAGTATGCGCCCAAGGTCGCAGCCTATACGGATTTCCTCGGCAAGGGCGTCAAGGGTCTCAGGATCGGAATCCTGACGGAGGGCTTCTCCTTCCCGAATACGCAGGACGGCGTGGCGCAAAAGGTGCGGGCAGGGGCCGAGCGCTTTGCGGCACTCGGAGCCGAGGTTTCCGAGGTTTCCATACCGGAGTTCCTCACTGCCCTTTGCGCCTGGAACCCGATCACGCTCGAAGGTTTCATGGCGCAGATGCTGCACGGCAACGGCATGGGCTTCAACTGGAAGGGTCTCTATGACGTGGGCCTGCTCGATGCCCATTCGAGCTGGCGGGAGAAGGCCGACGATCTCTCGGTGACGCTGAAGCTCTGCATGCTCGTGGGGCAGTGGGGGCTCAGCCATTATCGCGGCCGCTATTATGCGAAGTCGCACAACATCGTGCTTGAGCTGAAAAAAGCGTTCGACGCCGTATTCGGCTCCTATGACCTCCTGCTGATGCCGACCGTGCCCTGCGTCGCGTCGCCGCTGCCCGGCAAGGATGCATCCATTGCTGAAATCGTTACGCGCGGTTTCGAAATGACGGCAACGACGGCCGCCTTCGACGTGACCGGGCATCCGGCCATGTCGATTCCCTGCGGCCTGTCCGACGGCCTCCCCGTCGGCCTCATGCTGATCGCCAACGATTACTGCGAAGGCACGATCTACCAGGCGGCAAGCGCCTTCGAGGCCGATGGCGACTGGAAGACGTTCTGAGAGCACATCAAAGACTAGAAATCCGGGCGGATCGGTTGGGATATCCGCCCGCTAAAAAGGGGGACTGATGAAATGCCATTTCTGAAACAACGAATGACACTGATGACGGCCATGATGGCTTTCGGTCTGGTAATGGCTTCGCCCGCCAGGGCCGTGGATCTCGATGCACTGGATCTCATTCCGGCTCCGAGCGGAACAAATGCGATCCTGTCCTATTCGACCTTCACGAAGAGGGGCAGCTACGTCACCGGTGACGGACAGAGCATAAAAGACGGTACCGGACTTGACTCCTATGTCGGTATCCTTCGCTACGTTCACTATACCGACATCGGCGGCCTGGCGTTCGCGCCGCAGGTCCTGCTGCCCTATGGCAGTCTGTACAATGGCAGTCTGGGCGGATCGGCACTGGAATCGGCAAGCGGCATTGGTGATCCGATCCTGGCTGCGCCGTTGTGGCTCGTCAACAACAAGGAAAGCGGAACGACGTTCGCCGTCGTTCCCTATCTCTTCGTCCCGCTCGGAACCTATGAGGCTGGCGATTCGCTCAATTTGGGCGAAAACCGCTGGAAATTCGATCTTCAGGTCGGTGGAACGCAGGCGCTCGGTAACGGTTTCACGGTCCAGGCATCGTTCGATACGATGTGGTACGGGCGCAATTCCGATGCCACTTCTGAAGGCGTCGGGAATCTTGAGCAGGACAACACCTATCAAGCACAAATCTGGCTGTCCTACACGCCACCAGCCGACACCAGCTGGAACTTTGCCGTTGGCTACTCGAAATATTGGGGTGGCGAGCAGAGGCTCGACGGTGTCGCAAATGGTACCTTTACCGAGTCCGACCAGGTCAGGCTGCAAGCGGCGAAGTTCCTGACGCCGACATTGCAGCTCCAGGGCCTGTTGCAACGCGATCTGCGTGTCGAAGGTGGGTTCAAGGAGGACGCCCGCGTTTCCATGCGCTTGCTGAAGCTGTTCTAGATCGCAACCAATTACTTGTAATTACGATAAACGATGATACGATTTAATATCATGACAGAGGAGACTGACATGTCGCATAGCCACACAGAACCACCCGCAGACATCGAACTGCGCGTCAAGGCGCTGGAGTCTCTCCTGACGGAAAAGGGTCTGATCGACCCTGCCGCTCTGGATGAACTGGTCGATACATACGAAAACCGCGTCGGACCGCGGAACGGCGCGCTTGTCGTTGCCAAAGCCTGGACCGACCCGGATTATAAAAAACGCCTTCTGGAGGACAGCACGGCTGCAATCGCGGAACTCGGTTTTTCCGGCGTTCAGGGTGAGGATATGGTCGTCGTCGAGAACACTGCCGACGTCCACAACATGACGGTTTGCACGCTGTGCTCGTGCTATCCGTGGCCGACCCTTGGTCTACCCCCGGCCTGGTACAAATCGGCTCCATACCGCTCTCGCGTCGTCATGGATCCGCGCGGCGTGCTGGCCGAGTTTGGCGTCAGCGTACCGGCGGAGAAGGAAATCCGTGTCTGGGATAGCAGCGCCGAAATCCGATACCTCGTGCTTCCGGAACGCCCTGCAGGAACGGACGACTGGAGCGAGGAACGGCTTGTCGAACTCGTCACCCGCGATTCCATGATCGGTACCGGATTTCCGAAGCAGGCGAGTGTGCCAGGCGCCGGCGCCTGACGCCGATCTCGGCAGTGGCCAAAGGGGCAGCACGACTTGTCGTGCTCGTTCCGGCCGCTGCTTCTACAGTCATGTGTCAACGACGATAACAAATGAGGAGAACTGACAATGAACGGGATCCACGATCTTGGCGGCATGCATGGCATGGGGCCGATCGCACCGCCGGCGCAAGAGCCGGTCTTCACGCATGAATGGGAGCGGCGCGCCTTCGCGCTGTTCGTGCCGCTGTTTGGCGCGGGCTGCTTCAACGTCGATGAATTCCGCCATGCCATCGAGCGCATGCCACCGGCCGAATATCTCGAAGGTAGCTATTACGAGCACTGGCTGCATTCTTTCGAGACGCTTCTTTGCGAGAAGGGCTACATGACGGCGGCAGAACTCGATGCCCGGATCGCACAGATGAAGGGAGCCAACTGATGGCCGTTACCAAAGATATGATTCCAATCATCGTGAAGACGGGCGCATCTGCACGTGTCGCGGAAGACATGCCCGCAAGCTTCAAGGTGGGTGACAAGGTTCGCGCCAAGAACATCAACCCGACCACGCATACGCGGCTTCCCCGCTACGTGCGCGGCAAGGTCGGTACGATCCTGATGGATCATGGGGTTTTTGTGACGCCGGACACCGTGGCGCACGGACTGGGGGAACATCCGCAGCACCTCTACAATGTCGTCTTCCATGGCGACGAACTTTGGGGCGGCAATGCATCCGGGAAGGACACGGTGTCCATCGACCTTTGGGACGATTATCTGGAAAAGGTCGGATCATGAACGCGGCCGTCCCTTACGATTTGGTCCATCTTCCCAGCGATGAGGCCGGGCCGGTTTTTGACCGGCCATGGCAGGCGCAAGCCTTTGCTCTCACGGTCGAACTTTACAAGAGCAAGCTATTCACCTGGCCCGAATGGGTCGAGGTCTTCAGCGCGGAAATCAAGGCTTCTCCTGAACTGCCCGGTGAGAGCATCAACGATGCCTATTATCGCCAGTGGATATCCGCACTGGAAAAGATGGTCGCATCCCGCAAGCTCGTAGAGGAAACCGACCTCCGCGACCGCACGCAGGAATGGCGGCAAGCCTATCTGAATACGCCCCATGGCCAGCCGATCCTGCTCATGAATGCCAGCTGCCCTCCAAAGCATGCACATCATCACGACCACCATGATCATCACGATCATCACGATCACCATCATGCAGCAACGCGGCGTCCTGTCGCGATTGCCGCGCCTGTTTCAAATTAAGAGAGAAGGGGAACTCCATGCATATCGAACCAAGCGTCGTCGACGACGCTAAAATCGTGCTTAGTTACGTCACGGCGCTGGGTGCGTTCGGTGGCGCGGCCAAGATGTCTTACGACACTGTCCGAGTGAGCGGTGCCGTGCCTTATGCGATGAGAAGTGCAATCGCGACGGCGCTCGTCTTTTTCTTCTTCGAAGTGCTGCCGCACCATCCGGTCGGGGTGTCGGAAGTCCATCTTATCCTTGGGTCGACACTTCTGCTTTTGTTTGGCGCGGGGCCGGCGGCCGTGGGACTTTCTCTCGGGCTGCTGCTGCAGGGAATTTTCTTTGCGCCATTCGACCTGCCGCAATACGGCATGAACGTGACGACCCTTCTGGTTCCGCTCTTTGCGATCAACCAGATAGCCAAGCGCCTCATCCCTCAGGAAACGCCTTATGTCGAGGTGACCTATAGGCAGACGCTTGCGCTTTCATCGGCATATCAAGGCGGTATTGTTCTGTGGGTCGCCTTCTGGGCCTTGTATGGACAGGGCTTTACGGCAGCCAACCTCGCCAACGTGACCATGTTTGGTGCCGCATATATGAGCGTCGTGGTCGTGGAGCCGTTGCTTGACCTTGCGGTTCTGGCAATGGCAAAATCCCTGCGCAAGTTCACTGAAGGCCCGGCGTTCGTCAGTCGCCTGCATAGTGCAGCCTAGTTGGCTTTTGCGATCAGAGCCCTTCCCGCTAATCGGGAGGGGCTTACCAGGCTAGGATGGATCTGGTGCTGCTTATTGGCAACATCGTATCGCGGCGGTGGCGGGTCGCTTGCATCTTATCCAAGCGTACGGCTTGGTGCCTGAAAAATAGGCGCGCATGCCAATTTATAAGCTTGTAAGTCCGACCATTGAGCCTTATATATCTGAGAATACCATGATTATGAATTAATGACGATTGGATCGTTGCCGTGCCGAGCAAACCCACAATGCAGGATCAGCTTGCTTACCTGATCGCAAGCATTAATCGTCAGCTTGAAGAAGAGATGAGCGATATTCTGAAGCCGCAGGGTGTGGTGATCGAGCATTTCCGGATATTGACGGCTTTGGCCGCGTCCGATGGTCGCCCAATGGGTGATCTTGCCAGTGCCGTGCTGATCGATCCGGCGTCACTGACGAAAGTGATTGACCGCATGGTGGTCGAGGCACTCGTCTTTCGCGCGCCCGCTCCGAACGACCGGCGGAAAGTCCTGATATGCATGGCCAGCAAGGGCAAAGCCCTCTATGAGCGGCTGAAAATTCTCCATGATGCGCAACAGCATAACCTTGTGAGCCGTCTGTCGGAGCGAAAAGCCGACCAGCTTGCCGATATTTTGCGCGGCCTTATGAACTGACAAGCCCCGGCGGTCCAGGGCCGGATAAGGGAAACGCGCGAAATCTCCAGCGCTTGTGCTATTCTGGGTCGCAGTAAAATTCTCTGGCTTTTTGTGGTATCGTGCGCCGCCAAAACCACTTCGCTTCGCCTGGAATTGCTCCAACTCTAGCTGGTGATGATTCGGAAATCGAAACCATCCACGGCGGCGATGTGAACCTTATGTCTGTTCCCTGTGGCCACTTCCGGCTCCATACCCCGGGCGGTTCGCGACTGACTTGAGCGTCCCACCTTACTCACGAGATCCAAGGATTGAATGCTGCCGGCGGCCTGCGCAAGGCTGCCCAGGCAGTGGACGCCCTCATAGAGCGATTCCCCAAACGCATTGGGCGGTGCCGGGCATGCGCCGAAATACTGGTGATACTTCTCCAGAAAGGCATCGTTGTTGCGTGAACGCACACCTGAAAAATAAGCCGACGACACATAAAGATTCTCGGTGTGATCATCCCCGATACCATACAGCACGGTTTCATCGATGGACGTACTGAAGCGCAGAATTCTGCTAGCAAGCCCTGATTCGGCGAATGCCCGGTTGAAAACCACCGCTTCGTGCCCCAATAGCCATGACATCACCACATGCGGACGTGTTTGCCGGATTTGCGACAGAATGAAGTCCTGATCTTCGAGGCCGAATGGCACTTCGGTCTCTCCCACAACCCGCCCGCCGCCGCGGGAAATCAGACGCCGCGCCTGCGCCATGGAGCGCTGCGGCCAGATATAGTTATTGCCCAGCAGGAAAAACCGAGACGCGTTTTTTTGCTGGACCAGCCATTCCACGCCCGGGTTCAGGAGTTCGGCTGCCGTTTCTCCGATGGTGATGATGCCGGGGTGATGCTCGTCGCCTTCGAACTGTGGTGTGTAGACGAATGGAATACGCCCTTGTAACGCATGGCGGACCGGCTGCCGGGCCGAACTTGGCACCATGGCGACGACGGCTTCCACCAGATCGAGACTGGCAGAGCTGGACGCCGCCTCAGCCGCGCTGCGGTCTGTGGAGCCGGCATCACGGATGACGAGTTCGATGTCCCGGCCGAGAAGACCACCTGCCGCATTGATCTCCGACGCTGCAAGAATGGCGCTGGCTTCACACGACGGCGCCCAGATCCCGGCCGGTCCACTGCGCGGGATGAGAACACCGATCTTTAGAGTTTTACGCGCCATCGTTGCCACAGCCTCAATTTCGTGCAAAATTAACAGATCTAAGACGCTTGTACATTGCTAAACTGAGCGATGCTTCAAGCGACATCATTGTCGTCGGATCTGTTCTTGATGGATTGGCGAAAGGCCGCGGGTGTCATGCCGGACCATTTCACGAAGGCACGGTAAAAAGCGCTTGCTTCCGCATAGCCCAGTCGGGCTGCGGTCTCCGCCACGTTTAGCTGCTGTTTGCCCATCAGGACGCGCGCCTGCTCGTAGCGAATTTCGTCGCGAATAGTGACGAAACTCTGCCCCTCGCTCTTCAGTCTGCGGCGCAAGGTTGCGGGAGACAGCTTCAACTCGCGGGCAAGGACATCGAAGTCCGGCCAATCCGCCGGGTCTGTCATTTTGAAACGGTTTCGCAAGCGGGCGGACATGCCCTGATCGTGACGATAGCGCAGCAGGATATTCGCAGGAGCGCCGCGCAGAAAGTTTTTTAATGATTTCTCATCTCGGATTGTCGGTAGCGTCAGATAGCTTGCATTGAAGACCAGCCGGCCGTGCGAAGTGCCGAAATGCACCGGCGCGCCGAAAAACTGCAGATAGTCGCGACGGTTTGTCGGCGCCGGGCAGGCAAAATCCACGCGCCGCAGAGGGATGCGTCGTCCGATCAGCCAGCAGAGAATGCCGAGCAGCAGCAGCCAGTAGGTCCGATAAGCAAAGGCGGGGCGGGGCGCATCGGCACTGGTCAGAACGATTTCCGCTTGCCCGTCTTGTTGGCGAAGCTCGCCGGTCGGGCTGTCGAGCACGACGTTGAGAAAGGACAGGGCCCGGCGCAGGGCCCGCTCCAGGGTGCCGGCATGCAGGCAGGCGTAGCACATGAGCTTGAAGCTGCCGGGACGCATCGGCCGTGCGCCAAGGCCAAAGAATTCGTCCCTCGACAGAGCCGCGATTTCGAGCCAGAGCATGCCATATTGCTCGTTCGAGACATAGTCCGCGGCATCCTGTGAAATATTCGCGCGGGCCAACACGCCTGCTGGATCGATGTTTTCGCGCCGCAGGCAGTCAAGAGCATCCTCGACAAAGCCCGGCGATATCATGCGGCGTTCGCTCACGGTGCTGTCCATCATTGTATTTTCGATCACTTATCATGTTGACGTTTGTCATTGTTTGCAAGGATAAATTTGATAGATTTTACAAGCACCCGGAGGAGACGCTTTGAGCGCGGGTTGATGAGGAGATAATCATGCTGCAGCTAAATGAAGGTGCGACAAAGTCCAGCTATGCGGTCGAAAAATCCGCGTTTCAGCTCAAGGAAGCGGTGGGGCTTCTCGCCGGCGATCTGGAAAATGGCATCAACGCCTGCGTGGAATGTTGCGACAGGCATGTCGGCAGCGGCAAGCTTGCCCTTCGCTGCCTGTCCGCCGATGGCGCGTTGCGCGAATATACATTCGAACATCTGCGAGACATGTCCGCACGCGCGGCGAATTTTTTCGTGTCCCAGGGGGTCAGGCAAGGCGATGTGGTCGCCGGCATGCTGCCGCGGGCCGTCGAGCTGGTCGCGGCCATCCTGGGTGCCTGGCGGTTGGGCGCAGTCTATCAGCCGCTTTTCACGGCTTTCGGGCCAAAGGCAATCGAGCATCGTTTGAAGATGAGCAACGCCCGGTTGGTTGTCACCAATACGGTCAACGAGTCGAAGTTCGCCGAGGTGTCGGACCGTCCGATGCTGGCCGTCGTGCGCAACGCCAATGAGCCTCTCAACGACGGCACCATCGATTTCTGTGAGGCGCTTGCAGCGTCCAGCCCGGACTTCGAGCCGGTGATGGGCAAGGGCGACGACCTCTTCATGATGATGTCGACGTCGGGCACAACGGGGCTTCCCAAGGGTGTTCCGGTTCCGATGCGCGCCCTTGTCTCCTTCTCCGCCTATATGCGCTATGCCATCGATCTGCGCGAGGACGATGTCTTCTGGAACATTGCCGATCCGGGCTGGGCCTACGGGTTGTATTACGCGGTGACCGGACCCTTAATGCTGGGCTGCGCAACAGTGTTGTACGAGGGCAGCTTTACCGCAGAAAGCACCTATCGCATCATCGACCGACTGGGTGTCACCAGCCTTGCGGGATCGCCCACGGCGTACCGGCTGCTGATTGCTGCGGGTGACGAGGCGGCGGCTGGCACCAAAGGGCGGCTGCGTGTCGTCAGCAGCGCCGGCGAACCGCTGAACCCGGAAATCCTGCGCTGGTTCGAAACCCATCTGGCCGCACCCATCTACGATCACTATGGTCAGACGGAAACCGGCATGGTGGTCAACAATCATCATGGGCTGGTCCATGATGTGCGGGCCGGTTCGGCGGGTTTCGCCATGCCGGGCTATCGGGTTGCCGTGCTCGATGACGACGGCCGCGAGCTTAGTCCCAACAAGCCAGGCGTGCTGGCCGTTGATATCGCCAATTCGCCGCTCATGTGGTTCAGAGGTTATTTCCAACAGGAAACGCCGGCAATCGCCGGGGGCTTTTATCGAACCGGCGATACAGTCGAGGCCGAGCCAGATGGTTCCATCAGTTTCATCGGTCGGGAAGACGATCTGATTACATCGTCCGGCTATCGGATCGGTCCCTTCGATGTCGAAAGCGCCCTGATCGAGCATGCCGCCGTGATCGAGGCAGCGGTGATCGGCGTGCCGGATCCGGAGCGAACGGAAATCGTCAAGGCCTTTATCGTGTTGGCGAAGGGGGTAGAGGGCACGCCCGTTCTGGCCGAGGAACTCGCGCAGCATGTCAAGAGACGATTGTCGGCCCATGCCTATCCACGGCTCGTGGATTTCGTAGGCGAGCTGCCGAAAACGCCGAGCGGCAAGATACAGCGGTTTTTGCTGCGCAAGGCGGAGGTCGAGAAACTGAACGCGGCTCAGAAGCAGGATCACTCGGCATGAAGCTTGAAAACAGCGTATTTCTGATTAGCGGTGCGGGTTCCGGTCTGGGTGCTGCTGTCGCCAAAATGGCGGTAGAAGCGGGCGCGCGGGCTGTGCTGCTGGATGTCAACGTGGACCGTGGCGCGGCGCTTGCCGCGGAACTAGGCGATGGCGTCCGCTTCGTGCGCACCGATGTCACCAGCGCCGAGGACGGAGCCGGAGCTGTACGGACCGCCATCGACACCTTCGGCCGCGTCGATGTGCTGGTCAACTGCGCCGGCGTGTGCCCAGGTGAAAAGATCGTCGGGCGTGAAGGGCCGCACGATTTGGACAGCTTCGCACGAACGGTGGCGATCAACCTTGTCGGCACCTTCAACATGCTGCGCCTGGCGGCGGATGCGATGGCAAAACAGCCGCCCGGCGATAGCGGGGAGCGTGGCGTCATCGTCAGCACGGCATCCGTTGCTGCGTTCGAGGGACAGATCGGGCAGAGCGGCTATGCCGCCTCAAAGGGTGGCGTCGCGTCGCTGACATTGCCGGCAGCGCGCGAACTGGCTCGGCATGCGATCCGTGTCATGGCGATCGCACCCGGAATTTTCGAGACGCCAATGATGAGCGGGTTGCCGCAGGAAGTGCAGGATGCACTCGGCGCTTCCGTTCCCTTTCCGCAGCGTCTCGGTCGGCCCGCAGAATATGCCGCACTGGTGCGCCATATTGTCGAAAACCCGATGCTGAACGGTGAGGTCATCCGTCTCGACGGTGCACTCAGAATGCCGCCGCGCTGAAGCAATGCAAAAGCAGGAGACAGACAGATGAATGAACGAGATCCCATCGTGATCGTCGGCGCAGCGCGCACCCCCATGGGTGGCTTCCAGGGCGATTTTGCCGATATTCCTGCAACCTTGCTCGGTGCGGCAGCCATCGATGGTGCGCTGTCGCGAGCCGGGTTGGCAAAAGAGGCAGTCGAAGAGATCCTCATGGGTTGCGTGCTGTCGGCAGGGCAGGGGCAGGCACCGGCACGTCAGGCGGCAATTGCCGCCGGTTTGCCGCTGGCGGCCGGTGCCACCACGCTCAACAAGATGTGCGGTTCCGGCATGAAGGCGGTGATGCTGGCGCATGACCTGATCGCTGCCGGCTCGGCGGATGTCGCCGTCGCTGGTGGCATGGAGAGCATGTCCAGCGCGCCTTATCTTTTACCCAAGGCACGGACCGGACATCGGATGGGTCATGGGCAGGTCCTCGACCACATGTTTCTCGACGGGCTGGAGGACGCCTATGACAAGGGTCGCCTTATGGGCACCTTCGCCGAGGATTGCGCTGAGGCCTACCAATTCACCCGGGAAGCGCAGGATGCCTATGCGCTGGCCTCCCTGGAACGCGCCAGAACGGCGATTGCCGACGGCCGGTTTGCGGCTGAAATCGCGCCGGTGACGCTTGCCACGGGCAAAGTTCAGACTGTCGTTTCCATCGATGAGCAGCCGGGCAAGGCGCAGCCGGAAAAAATCCCCAGGCTGCGGCCTGCATTTCGCGAGGGTGGTACCGTCACTGCGGCCAACGCTTCTTCCATTTCGGACGGGGCCGCCGCCCTGGTGCTGATGCGTGCATCCGAGGCGGAACGGCGTGGGCTGAGGCCGAAGGCGCGCATTTCCGGCCATGCAACCTATGCCAACGAACCGTCGCTTTTTGCCACGGCCCCTATCGGGGCGCTACGTCGGCTGTCGCAACGAACGGGCTGGGCGCTGGCGGATGTCGACCTGTTCGAGATCAACGAGGCCTTTGCGGTGGTCGCCATGGCCGCCATGCGCGACCTCGACCTGCCGCATGACAAGGTCAACCCGAATGGCGGTGCCTGCGCGCTGGGCCATCCGATCGGGGCCTCAGGCGCCCGTGTGATCGTTACCCTGCTGGCGGCGCTGGAAGAACACCGTCTTGATCGCGGCATGGCCTCGGTCTGCATCGGCGGCGGAGAAGCGACCGCGATCGCTATCGAGAGGATCAACTGATGCTGCTGGATGACCTTCAGGAACAGATCCGCGATACCGTCCGCGACTTTGCCACCAATCGCCTTGCTCCCGGTGCCGCAGCGCGGGATCGCAACAGTGCTTTTCCGCGCGCTGAGTTGACGGAACTGGGCGAGCTTGGCTTTCTCGGCATGCTCGTTACGGAGGAGTATGGCGGCTCGGAAACGGGAACGGTCGCCTATGCGCTGGCGCTGGAAGAAATCGCCGCCGCAGACGGCGCATGCTCGACGATCGTATCGGTCCATTCCTCCGTCGGCTGCGTGCCCATCCTGCGCTTCGGGACGGAAGATCAGAAGGCCCGCTTTCTGCCCAAAATGGCTTCCGGCGAGTGGATCGGCGGTTTCGCCTTAACGGAGGCCCAGGCGGGGTCTGATGCGTCCGCCCTGCGCACGCGTGCCCGCCTGGATGGCGATCACTACATCATCGACGGATCAAAACAGTTCATCACCTCAGGCAAGAACGGCAAGGTGATCATCGTTTTCGCCGTCACCGATCCGGAGGCGGGCAAGAAGGGCATATCGGCCTTCATCGTCCCCACCGAGACGCCGGGTTATAATGTTGTATCCGTTGAACATAAGCTGGGCCTGCACGGGTCCGATACATGCGCCCTCGCGTTTGACGGCATGCGCATCCCGGTGGAAAACCGGCTAGGAGCCGAAGGCGAAGGCTACAGGATCGCGCTGGCCAATCTTGAGGGCGGGCGTATCGGCATCGCCTCGCAGGCCGTGGGCATGGCGCGGGCGGCGTTCGAGGCTGCAACGGCCTATGCCAAGGAACGAAAAAGCTTCGGCAAGGCGATCATCGAACATCAGGCCGTGGGGTTCAGTCTCGCCGACATGGCAACGCAGATCGAGGCGGCGCGCCAGCTGGTGCTGCATGCCGCGAGCCTGCGCGATGCGGGAAGGCCGTGTCTGACGGAAGCCTCCATGGCCAAGCTGTTTGCCTCGGAGATGGCGGAGAAGGTTTGCTCCGCAGCCATCCAGGTGCATGGTGGCTACGGCTATCTGGCCGACTATCCGGTCGAGCGAATCTACCGCGACGTGCGTATTTGCCAGATCTACGAGGGCACCAGCGAGGTGCAGCGCCTCGTCATCGCCCGTCAGCTCTAGGAGAAGGCCATGCCAGACACGATAGAAATCAGCAGGGAAGGCCGCGTTGCGCTGATCCGGCTTAACCGTCCGGCGCAGCTCAATGCGTTGAATTCGCAGCTCGCAACGGAGATGGTTGCGGCCGTCGAAGTACTCGATGCCGACAAGGACGTCGGCGCCCTGGTGATCACGGGCTCGGATCGTGCCTTCGCGGCTGGCGCCGATATCGCCGAAATGGTCGGCAAAAGCGCCGAGCAGATGATCGAGGAGGATTTCTTCGCGATCTGGGATCGTTTCGCAGGCAATCGACTGCCGAAGATCGCCGCCGTTAACGGCTATGCGCTTGGCGGTGGTTGCGAACTGATGATGATGTGCGATTTCGCCATTGCGGGCGAAAGCGCGAAATTCGGACAACCCGAGGTCAAGCTCGGCGTGATCGCAGGCATGGGCGGCACCCAGCGCATGACCAAGCAGATCGGTCGGGCCTTGTCCATGGACCTGCACCTGACAGGGCGGATGATGGGAGCGGATGAGGCGTTGCGCGCCGGCCTCGTGGCCCGTGTCGTGCCCGATGCCGAGGTGGTGACGTCCGCAATGGCGGCTGCGACACAGATCGCCGGCTATTCACGTTCCGCGACACGTCTGGCACGGGAATCCGTGATGAAGGCGGAGGAGTTGTCCCTGCGTGAAGGCATTCTGTACGAGCGCGCCGTGTTCCACCGTCTGTTCGGCACCCATGACCAACGCGAAGGCATGGCTGCCTTCATCGAGAAACGCCCGCCAGATTTTCAAAGGGAACGATAGGATGCCGTGGGATTTTCCAGAGGACGTCATGGCGAGCGATACGGTCCTGACCGGGGTCGACGGCGCATTGGGGCGCATTCATCTCAACCGTCCGGAGGCCCTGAACAGCCTCGACCTGGATATGGTCCGCAAGATCGCCTGGGAAATCGAAGCGCTGGAGAGCAATCCCTCCGTTCGCGTGATTGCGCTGACGGGCGAGGGGCGGGCGCTATGCGCGGGCGGCGACATCAAGATGATCTGGCAGACAGGGCGAACCGCGCCGGAGGAAGCTCTCGCTTTCTGGGCGGAGGAATACCGCCTGAACGCCCGGATCAGCCATATGCGGAAGCCCTGGCTCGCATTGATGGACGGCATCTGCATGGGCGGCGGCGTTGGCCTGTCTGTTCATGGCAGTCATCGCGTGGTGACGGAGCGGACAAGGTTTGCGATGCCGGAAACCGGTATCGGTTATTTTCCCGATGTCGGCGGTACCTGGGTATTGGCGCGTGCGCCGCAACACCTTGGATTCTGGATCGGGCTCACCGGTGCCAGCATTGGCGCCGCCGACACGATTGCTGCCGGTCTTGCCGATGTCATGGTTCCGTCTGATGTCCTTCCGGCACTGTTGTCCGATATTGCATCAGGCCGGAGCGTCGATACTGCCATCGCCGCCCATAGGGTCGATCCCGGCGTGTCAACGCTGAAAGAGAATGCCGCGCTGATCGACAGCGTGTTCGCCATGCGGGACATGGCCGGGGTTTTCAAAGCCCTACGTGCCGTTGGATCGGATTTTGCAGCAATGACAGTTGCGCATCTCGAGGGGAAATCTCCGACCAGCCTCGTATTGACGCTGCATCTGCTGCGCGAGGCACAGAGGTCGGCGTCACTCGAAGCCTGCCTCGATCGCGAATATGCCGCCGATGCGGCGATCCTTCACGGTCATGATTTCTACGAGGGGGTAAGAGCTGCGGTCATCGACAAGGATCGCAATCCCGCATGGTCGCCTGCGCGGCTGGAAGAGGTCGATCAGCAGGCGCTTCTCGCCGCGATCAAGCCTCTCCCCTCGCTGTTTCCAATAGCATTGTCGGAAAACCTCCGACGGAAGGAGAATTGATATGGTCCGATCGATCGCCTTTATAGGTCTGGGAAACATGGGTGCGCCTATGGCGGGTAACCTCGTCAAGGCCGGTTACACCGTGACCGGCTTCGATGTCGCACCAGCCGCGCGGCAAAATGCAACCGACCGCGGGGTGCTGATCGCCGATTCCATCGAAGCGGCGGCCGATGGGGTGGATGCCGTCATTACCATGCTGCCGAATGCCGCACTGGTGCTGGAGGTCTGGATACGGCTCGCCGCCATCGTTCGGCCGGGAACCCTGGTCATCGACAGTTCGACGATCGATGTCGAAGGCGCGCGCGCTGCGCACAGGCTGCTGCCCGGTTGCGTGACTGTAGATGCGCCGGTCTCCGGTGGAACGGGCGGCGCTGAAGCCGGAACGCTGAGCTTCATGCTGGGCGGCGACATCGGCGCGATCGACGCTGCGCGTCCGGTTCTTGAACCCATGGGCGGCCGTATCATTCCCTGCGGAACGGCGGGTGCAGGTCAGGCGGCAAAGCTCTGCAACAATATGCTGCTCGGTATTTCGATGATCGGTGCGGCCGAAGCGTTCGTGCTGGGCGAAAAGCTTGGTCTGGAACATCAGGCCCTGTTCGACGTCCTGTCGACCTCGTCGGGCCAATGCTGGTCGGTCAACAGCTATTGCCCGGTCCCGGGTCCTGTTTCAACCTCACCGGCAAATCGCGACTATGTGCCGGGCTTTGCCAGTGCTCTGATGCTCAAGGACCTTCGTCTTGCAAGCCAAGCGGCTACCGACTGCACGGCGGCAACCCCGCTGGGTGCGCACGCCAGACGGCTTTACGAGGACTTTGTAGTGTCCGGGGAGGGGCACAGGGATTTTTCGGCCATCATCGCGTTCTTGAGAGATTATCACGCAATGCATGGCGAGCAGACAGCGTGATGGCCCAAGCGCATAGTTCCTCCTTGCGTGAAAGCATGGAATTCGACGTGGTGATCGTCGGTGCCGGGCCGGCTGGTCTCTCGGCGGCCATTCGCCTGAAGCAGGTCAATCCGGAGCTCACCGTCGTCGTTCTCGAAAAGGGCGCTGAAGTCGGCGCCCATATCCTGTCCGGCGCCGTGGTCGATCCGATCGGTGTCGACAAGCTGATCCCCGGCTGGCGCGACGAGGCCGATCATCCCTTCAAGACGGAAGTCACCGACGACCAGTTCCTCTTTCTCGGCCCGGCCGGCTCGCTGCGCCTGCCGAATGTCCTGATGCCGCCGCTGATGAGCAACCACGGCAATTACATCGTTTCGCTCG
>NZ_JABAEF010000030.1 GCF_023701945.1 Rhizobium sp. CG5 | reverse complement strand
TATCCACTCGCTTCAACTCCCTCTCCATCCGCCGTCAAAAAAACGGATGGTCAGATAGATCCGAAGGGGGTCAAAATTGGACGCCGATTACCCCGCTAATGGGGTCAATTTTGCACGCCGAAACACAGGAAGAGCTTCTTGTGGTTCACACGGTGCCCTTCGCGTTTGAGCAGCACGTGGATGCGTCGATAACCGAAGCGACGGCGTTCATGCGCCAATGCTTTCATCCGCTCGCGAAGACGATCATCGTCGCTGCGTCTGGTTTCGTAACGGATCGTCATTCGGCAAAAGCCGCTGGCTTTACACGCCCGCCGTTCACTCATCTGGTGGTGATCCATCAGATGAGTGACAGCGTTCCGCCTTGCTGCGGGCGTCACCACTTATTTCACAAGAGGTCTTTCAAAGCAGCATTGTCGAGCATCGCATCCGCCAGAAGCCGCTTCAGCTTCGCGTTCTCGTCCTCAAGAGTCTTCAGCCGCTTGGCTTCGGATACGTCCATACCGCCGAATTTGGCCTTCCATTTGTAGATGCTCGCATCGCTGACGCCGTGCTTGCGGCAAAGCTCCGAGACCGGCGTGCCCGCCTCGTGCTCCTTCAGTATGCCGATAATCTGTTCGTCTGTGAAACGGTTGCGCTTCATTCTCTGGTCCTCTCAATAGGCCAGAGCTTACTTCAAAATGGATTAGTTCAGCGGGGCAAGGTCACATCCTTTCGACCTCTGTAGCGTAAAATAGCGTGCAATCGGCGGGACTAGTTCGCGGCTCATGGGGGGACATAGGGCGCAAATTCCGGTTCTCCGCGCCACCGCCTAACGGCGCGCTATCTGCTCGCCCCAGACCTGATAAGTTCGGACGCTCCTACGACGCGCTGATCCTAACCTGAAAGTTATGGGGCACTACCAGGTGCCAAAACAGTGAAACGCGTCGACAAAAGTGGGATCTGAAAATGGAAAGGGTCCTGGCGGCAAGTCGGCGTCAGAACCGAGCAATTCCAGTGCTTGTTCCACTGTCGTAGCTGAAAGAGCTCTTCTTGCTTGTTTCAATGCGACGGCCGGACTTTGCGTGCGTCCGCCGCCGCCAGCCCATTCACTCATGAAGTAACGCATTAGAATGTAGGTTGCTGCGTCATCCACGGGCCATAGGCTGGCGATAACGGTCTTAGCGCCCGCAACTAAGAACGCACTTGGCAATCCTGTCGTTTCTCCGCTCTGATGCAAGTCGGGAACTCCGGATTCGCATGCTGACAAGATCGCTAGCCGGCAATTGTTGAGTGACAATCTCGACATCACCACTTTGACCGTCAGACCAGCGTTGTGGTCGAGGCCATCGCTGTTTCCCTCCACCTCAAGATGAGAACGGTAGGGATCGTGATTGTCGTAGTTTCCGTGGCAGGAGAAACTCAAAAAGTTGGCTTCTGGCGCAGCATCAATAACATCGCGAACAAGTTTTGTTAGGTTGGAAGCGTCCGATCCCCGCGATTCGGCGATCGCCTCTGTCTCGGCCTTCGCAAATGCAAGAGTACCGGAAGAATCCCCGACGATGATCGAAGGGCCATGCAGTTGCCGTTGTCGAGCCTTACAAACGGCAGCGACTCCGATACTTGGGGCGATGGTGAGGCTGCAGTCGAGATTGTCGGCCAAGCGCCACCATGGAAGGAGAGCCAACGCGTCGTGAGGAATGACGATCAAGTGTTCGATCTTGATGCCCGAAAAGCGGCGGAGGCTCTCCAGGGTTTCGTAGTGGATTTTTTCCAAGTTCGCGGGACCGCAAAACGGTGGCTCCTTTGCGCTGCCCAGTGCCCGCTTTCGGGCCACAACGCCGCCATCGGAAGAAGAAGTGTAACCCTCCCTTGCTTCAAAGGAAGCCCGCAGGCTCTCAAGAGTGGTCGGCAAGGACTTACCGAAGTACTGAACATTCCCATTGTCTTGGATCGCTCCAACAAGGATGCCACGTTCGCGGCCCTGAAACAATGAGACGATGGCTATCCCATCTTGCAAAACCCGTTTGGCCAGCGATTCAAAGGTAGAATCAATTCTACTGCTAGCCAGTGCTTGCAACCCTGATTCGCGGCAAATGCGATCAAACTCTTCTTGTGTTTCGTTGCGCACTTTAGTTAGTTTAGCGTGTCTATCAGGTCTGAAACTGTCGTTAAAAAGATCCGAGTCCAGCGCGACATCTAGCGCACGAATAGTTCGAGCCATTTCGCGGATCTTGGTGCGTATTTCTTGCGGCAGATTGGCGGATTGGAAGGTGGTTTCCAGATTCATCCACTTGTAGAGATTGGGGGCGCGACAGAATTCAAGGAAGTGCAGGAGCCTTTCATACATTCCGGACGCACAATAGATTTCAGCGGCCAATTCGGCGAGTGAGTTCAGTTCCAAGATCGCCGATCGTCGAAACGGAAGATTGCTGACTTTCTCCAGTACTCCTTCGCCGAGTTGCATTCCCGAAGTGAGATTCGAAAGTGCGAACAGCGCCTCGCCTTTCAGCATATGGATCAGAGCCAAGGTTCGATGAGCGAGCATCTTTTGCCGGGGATCATTTATTTCACTAGCGAGCGACATGGCTTCGCGAGCAATACGAAGCGCCGCATCCGTCTCTCCGAGCCCATAGTGACACAGCGCAAGGGACGGTAACGCACTGAACTTAACTGATTTGTCCTCCGCGCTCGGAATCACTAGCCTGGCTAACTGCTTCGCTTCCGCATGGCGCCCTTCGTCGAGGAGGTGTTGGACGCGGGTTAGCTGACCGAATAAGTCCGTCTGGCCACCGTCACCCTTGTCCTCATCTGCGGCACCGACCTCGTTGATCGCGGGGCCGTGGTGGCTTTGCCAAACGTCAACCGTGTGACGCCAACGACTCGTCAAGGTCGAATCTACATTCATTCCCACAGCGTTTTTTAGGAACGAAATGCCGCGTCGATCGCCAATATTTATCAGCGTATACCCAACTTCGCTTAGGGTCATAGCGAGCAAAGCGCGTTCCGCGGGCGCTTCGAGCGTCGCTGCAAAAGCGACGAGAACGTCTACCCCGCTATCGTGAAGACCTTGAGTCCGGATGGTGTCGCCGATCGCAGCGACCGAATCCAGGGCAGAAATTCTCGAGAGGCGCCTTTCGTGCAACAGTCTCTGCGCCTGTTGCAATCCCTGTTTGAGAGAAGAGAGCGCGCCTCGCGGTCGGCGAGGACAGCCTGCGCCTTTGACTTAAACAGAATGGCGCACATTACGTGATCTGGCAGATCGTTTTCGCGCGCAAAAATCAGGTATTCATTAGCGCAGGACAGCATTGCGTCCGAGTGCGAAAGTTTTTCCTGGCAAAGCGCAAGGTGAAAAAGGGCATCGCAGCCCCACTCAACCGATAGCCCTTCCCGACGCCACATCGCCGCGTATCTGTACGGTTCTATGGCGAGCTTTGGAAGGCCGTACTCTAGAAGAGCTTTCCCATACAGAAGGGCATATGTGGTCGAATCTTCATATGGGAGAAAGCTCGCACCGAGGAGATAGGCGGCTCGCATCCTGCGCAGTTTTGTGGTGCCTTCGGTTTCGTTTTCTGCTCCTAGCCATATGCTCGCTATGAAGGCGTCAATCCTGGACCCGGAAAATTCTGGAAATCGTTCAAAAGTTAGTGGATCGAGCGGCGCCTCGACTGCTTCATGCTCGGAAAGCGCTGCAGTTGAAATTAACTCACACAGTTCCGGAAAATCACAATCCTGCGCGATGCGCCTGATCCTATTTGCTGACAGTTTCGTGAAATCCGACTCAGGGCGCAATGCTGCGATCCATTCCTGCCAGACGGTCAAGCTGGTCCTGTAATCCAAGTTCTTTCAGCTTTTGCTGTACAAAGCCAAGTACCGATTCATCACCGAATTCCGCCTTGTAGAGAATAGCGACAAGATAAGACACCTGAATAGCTCTCGGCTCCGATGCTGCGTAGAGGCAATACACTTTCGCCAAATTCGCTGCGCCATCCTTGTTGTTCCGCACGAGCGTCCTAGCCGCCTGAATGTCGATCTGGCGGCGACCGCCTCCAACGCTCTGCGCACAGTTGTCAAATTCCTCCAAAAACTGGAGCATTCGCTTCTTGGCTTCCTCGTCGTCCTGATCGTCGGTCACCCGCGTATCCCCATGGCTAGAATTGACTTCCAGGACGTCCTGTGAATCACGTCTCAATTCAAATTTAGTGAATTTTGAATACGAAAATGGTCGGCAAAAGGATGCATAACCTTATCAGATTTATAAGCGAAGTTGCAATATTTAAGGAATCTGGTCGGTATCTCGATTAGGCGCAGACCCTATCGATTAAATTTCTTCCAAATTCGATAGAGTCGCCCGCTAGCTCTGGGCAGACTTAGGGAACTCTATCAGGCCAGATTTCAGGCACGGCGATAATACTATCTGCTTAAACTATCTAAATATTGCAGTAGCTTGCAACCTAGTGGCGAGCAAGGCTAACGGATCGCTGTTGGCCACATTCTAGTCTGCGCGTCCTTCAAAATAGATCGTAGCTTGTCGACGTCTCACCACGGCTGTTCTACGCGAGAAATATATATTCAATACCTAAAAGAAAAGCTTGTGTTTTGAGTTGCAAAATACCCAAGAACAATCCATAAAGTAGTATCCTCAGCGGGGGAACGAAGATGGCTGACTTCGATATTTTGCGCGCGGTATCGGAAGCCTCTCAGGGTGACGAGCCGGTCCTGCGTCCCGGCATTGTTCGTTTCCAGCTCGAGCTCAAGGATGCGTCAAAGGCGGAGGGCCTTCGGAAGAAGATTACAACGCTCCTTGAGTCAGATAGCTTCAGTTTGGCGCCATTGGGTTCGTTTCTGCCAACGTTCCACGTGCTGCAGTTTCCCGGTGTGCCGCGCACGATTGCGCCGGACCGTTTGTTCGCTATCGCCGACGCCTTGGTTGATCCACTTGATCTCGTGTCATGCACCCCAGACATTGGTTCGACGCTTTATGCCGAACCAGATGCCCGCGCGCTGCGGGGAAATGCACCGGAGTCCGTAGCGCTCGACGCGTTTTGCTGGTCTCAAGCACCATCTCCGGGCGATGCACATTGGTCAGTCAAGGCGGTGAGAGCGCCAGAGGCATGGGCGATCTCGGCAAAGAAAGGCAAGGGTGTCATCGTCGCGCAGCCGGATACCGGCGTGGCTAATCATCCCGACCTCGATATCGAGGCACTTAGGTTTGATCTTGCCACCGACATCATCGGCGGGGACAGAGACCCGACCGACCCCCTCGATCCGACATTCGCCAATCCCGGTCACGGCACCGCGACTGGCAGCGTCGTCGTCAGTCGCGCGGGCGGCCGGATGGTGGGCTCTGCGCCAGCGGCGAGCCTCGTACCAATACGCTGCACGACGGACGTCAAGATCTTCGACGGCACGCCGGTGGCAACTGCAATTCTGCATGCCGTAAAAATCAAGGCCGACATCATCACGATGAGTTTGGGAGGGATCTACTCTCGCTCCATCGCGGCGGCGGTAGGCGTTGCCATTGATGCGGGGTTGATCGTCATGGCCGCTGCCGGAAACTGCGTTGGTTTCGTAGTTTATCCGGCCTCGGATGATCGGGTCATCGGCGTTGCCGGAGTCGACGTCAACGACAAACCGTGGAAGGGTACGAGCGCCGGGCCGAGCGTCACAATTTCGGCCCCCGCCGAGAATGTGTATGTTGCCCGCCGCACGCCGATCGATGGGGGCGTGGGCACCGTTAGCGGCGGACAGGGCACGTCCTTTGCCGTGGCGACGACGGCTGGCGTTGCTGCGCTCTGGATTGCCCATTTCGGGCGCGCTAAGATCCGAGCGGAGGCAAAGCGGCGTGGCGTGAGCGTGCAAGAATTATTTCGCTCTGCGCTTACGGCCACCGCGCGCCGCCCTGGACGGTGGAACAGCTGGCTCTACGGCGCTGGTATCCTCGATGCTGAAGCGCTGCTGCGTCTTTCCCTGGCGAAAGTACCAAAGTCACCGGAAGCGCCAATCGCGCCGGAATCGGTTCCTGATGCCCCAGCAAGCATGGCCGTCTCTCAGGTGTTTGCCGAAGCGCAGGGAAACGGAGATGGCAAAATGGACTGGGCGCGCTTCGGCGCTGAGGCAACATTTCTCGCTGCGGACGCATGGCGCCGCAGCGATGCCAGGCGCTCGGTGCTGTTGGAATCGTCTGCCCGCCCAATCCCGTCACCTGGCTTGGCAGCCGTCGCGCCAGCGGTTCTGAGACGCAGCCTCAAGGATGCGAACGCGGCACCTCATCTATTATCGCCGATGCCACCGCCAGCGCCGTCGCGGCGCCAAACCATCGCCATGATTGCCCCCAAGCAGCCGGGCCAGGAAAGCACGCTCGAAAGTGCGCGCGCCAGCCTCAGCGGCACCGGCATGCGAGATTTGCAGGATCTTGTCGAGCGAGCGCTCGCCCAGATCGAGGCTGATTCCGGGACGACGCTTGAAGCCTCCGCTGCACGTCGCGATGTGCTCAACAAAACCGAAGACGTTGTCCGCTCGCTTGTGGCCGGCGGCGAGGCCGCGCTGTCGATCGAGGGCCGTATTGTCGTCGAATCGCTAATCAGATTGAAGGGACGTCCAGCCTTCAAAATCAATGACGGCGTGATTTCGAAAGCCCAAGCCGAAATCACCGATTGGGCCACGGCGTTGTACGCAGCCGAGTCGTACCTGCCGGACCTGTGTGTGACTGTCGGACGGATAGACCTCAATGGCGAACATGTCGGTACCGGATTTGTTGCGGGGCCTGGCCTAGTGGTCACGAACAGGCATGTGGCGGAGGCCATCGCAGATGTCGTTGCGGGCGCTGGCGGCCTCGGTAGCTGGTTTTTACGCGACAATGTGACGATCAACTTCGACGATCGTGGTCGTGGAAACGAGAAACGCTTCAAGGTGCGGGAAATCGCCGCTGCCGGGGCCTCCAAGATTGGCGAGCATGTCGACTTTGCGCATCTCGACATGGCGATCCTCGATGTCGAAACCAAGAATACCGTCGGTAAGCTGCTGCCGAAGCCGATTGGCCTGATCAAGGACCCCGAAGAAGCCAAGTTGTCCCAGGATATCGCGGTAATCGGATATCCGGCCCGCCCCGACCTCGCCGCTCTCGACGATCCATCGGGCAAGGAGACCGCGGAGACGATCGGCAGACGCCTCGCCATGATCTTCGGTCTGGACTACGGGCGAAAGTACTTCAGCCCCGGCGTCGTCGACCAGCCGGCCGGGACAATTAAGGGCGACGGCCGCGACTGGATCATCACCCATGATGCGACTACGCTGGCAGGATCTTCAGGTTCGGGCGTTACGCGGTTCAGTGACGGTTTGCCAATCCTGGGGCTCCACTTCGCGGGGCGGGTCATGACAGCGAACTATGCTCACTCGCTGGCGGCGGTGGGGCAGTCCATGGCTTTGCCCGAAAGTGTGACTGGACGGCTGAACTGGGTGTGAGGACGAACGGTGCCCGAAGCTTCCGACGATCTCGACGTTGCCAAACTCGCGCGACAGATCAAGGCCTCGCGTGAGACGTTCGAGAAGGCTTTCAACGTCTTTGCCGACGCACGGCCGGACGAGATAACGCGCTTCAAAGCGCTCGCGTTGCGACGACAGAGACAGCAACCGCTTGAAGCTGGGAAGACGCGCGACGCCGCCGATATGCTTGCGGCTTTGCAATATGCAAAGAAAGAGGGCTTCCTGGGTGAGCTATGCTCCACAGCCGGCACCGCGCTCTTCACGACTGCGCCACAAGGGGGGGATGGGGTCGTGATGGCAGTCGCGCTGACCTCAGGCGAGGCTGCGCGACGCGACGCCCAAATCGCCTTCGAGGCGATCACCCAGGACACAGAGCGCTTCCGCGATCCAGACGAGGTGAATGCGGGCCTCATGCGGGCACAGCGCTGTACCTGTCGTGTCGTCGTTAAGGAGGGAGCGAGGCGTATCAGGGGAACCGGGTTTCTGATCGGACCACGACTAATTCTCACAAACTGGCATGTGGTGCAGAGCCTTCTCGAGCCTCTGCCGGTGACGGAGGCAACAACCGCCAAGCTTGCTCCGGCGGAGGCGTGGCGAGCCAAGGCGGGAAGCGCCGCAGCGCTGAGCGTTGAGTTCGATTTCACGGCGCGTGCAGCACAGGCTGGCGGGGTGACGCGTATTCCGGCGAGCACTAATTGGTTTGTCGCGGCAAGCAGCGCCGAAGGCAGCGAACACGCGAAGGACGAGAATACAGGGGAGCCATGGCCCGAAGACGTCGCCGCCTTTGAGCCATTCGATGATTTTGCCGTTCTGGAAATCGCTGAACCCGCCGGTCTGGACCGGCGTTTCTACGACATCATTGAAGAGGAGCCTCCTCTTCCGCAGGGAAACATGGTGCTGCTGCATCACCCCGGTGAATACTCCATGCGGCTATCCTATGGCAGTTTCGACGTCGGAGCAGGATTCGCGGGGCTTTTAGGCGGGGTACCGCCGACGACGACGGCGCGGGTCCTACACAATGCGAACTCGATCGGCGGTTCTTCGGGCGGCCCATGCCTGGACTTTGATATGCGCCCAGTTGCGCTGCATCAGGCTGGCGTCGAATTCAACGGCGACTCCGACGTCACCGATGAAAATGGCAAGCTGCTTCCCAAAGCGGTGATCAATATCGCGATCCCGCTGCGCCGCGTGCGCCAGAAAGCGGGTGCAGCCATCCAGGCGCGAATGGGCGAGTTGCGGGCACTCAGGCCGACATTCCTGAACGGTGACCCGCTCATAGGCCGTGGCGAATTGCAAGAAGCCATTGCGGAAGCCAGCGTTGGCAAAGTCAAAATCCTCATCGTGCGGGCAGACGTTGCGAGTGATGGAAAGCCGCTCACGGCCGTCGGAAAGTCCTTCTCGCGGAAAATACTGAAGGAGCAACTCGACCCCTCGCAGCACGAGGTCGTCGAAATCAGCGCGGCCAGTCTGGTACAGAATGCCGTCAGAACGGCGGGAGCGATTATTGATGCCGTCGGCATGGGCCTATCGGCCAAGTTGACCCCCGTCGATGACAAGACGCTGCCCGCCGATCGCCAATCGACGGAGATCAACGACATCGTTGCTCGAGTAGCGACGGAACTGAAAACCGAATTGGTTGCAGCTGCCGGGAACCGAACTCTGTGGATCGTCATCGATGATCTGGAGACACACTCGGTGCCGGATACCTCCACACGAGGGCTCCTCGATCGCCTTTACAGCGACGTATCGGCCGAGCCGGCATTGCGCTTGGTCTTGCTCGGGCTCGCCGATGTCGACTTGCCGTCCCTTCGAGGCATAAAGGCGAAGAGGCTCGAGAGGCCACTGACGCATCTCGACGGCGACCGGGTCGCGGCCTGGGTCGGACATCGCGTAGATGGCCGGTTTGCCCTGCCTGACGCGGCACGTGAGTGCCTCGCGGGTGTCGTGGCCTCGGTCGCGACTAGCCGGGTAGGCGGAGCGTTCAGCATGACCCAGGCCATCGCGCTGATCGTGAAAAATGACCTCGATCCGCACTTGAAGAAACGGATGGGGGTGTGATGACCGACGAGCCTCTCGAAACCCCCGAAACTATCGCTGTAACGCTGCGCAAGCGCGCCGCAGTGGTTGGAACATTTGATCCATTGCGACTTCTTGCGAAGGCAGTGCCAGGGGCGCGTGACGAAGCTTTCGAGGATCGTGTTTTTAGCGAGCTGTCTGCGTCAGTCGAAGAGGTGGCGGACACAACTCAGGTGCTTTGGCGCCTGCAGCCAGAGGTCCGCCGAGAGGCGCTGCGGGAGCTTGCTCTGCTTGATGAACTGGACCGCACGATCGCGCAGACTGCCCCGGAACGCGGCGATCGCTTCGGTCACATCCTGCAGGCGACGCTGAG
This sequence comes from Rhizobium sp. CG5, assembly GCF_023701945.1. Lineage (GTDB taxonomy): Bacteria > Pseudomonadota > Alphaproteobacteria > Rhizobiales > Rhizobiaceae > Allorhizobium. The sequence continues at coordinate 43,491 of NZ_JABAEF010000030.1, read as the reverse complement.
AAAAGGGGCCGCAGGGAACGGGGCCGACATACAGAAGATGTCAAAGGATGACCTTATGCTGCAGGCACTCGCGCTGGACTTCGCGCGATCGTTGCCAGCGCGGAGGAATTCAACCACGAGGGAGCCTGCAATCGATCCCCGCATCTTGCTGGCTCGCCAGGCTGAGCGTCGGCGGCAAGACTATGTCGCTCCCACAAAGCTGTTTGGACGTGACGATGCTACCAAAGCGCTCGATCGATATATTGCCGAGGGCGCGATCATGTCACCCTTCATCCGAATGGCTCCACCTGCGGGCGAACCAGTTCGGTTGCGTCCGCTTCTGCTGACCGGCATTGGCGGTTCTGGCAAGTCTGCGCTTGTTGCCGATCTGATGCGGCGGACGCAGCGCTCAGACTGGTCCGGGCCGATTGTTGCCTGCCTCGACTTCGACCAGCGGAACGTCGCGCTGGGTGGCGAGCGCGAATGGCTCAACGAACTCACGCGCCAGATCGGATTCGCGAGGCCGGGGCTTGACGCGGCGCTATCAAAAATTCGCAGTAACGCGCGACAGGAATTGCACAACCGGACGCTGAAGACGACTGACGTCGATCGCCTCACCGGAACTGATAGCCTTCTCGTCGTCTCCGGCATGCGCGAGGAACTTCAGAAGGCGCTGGGTGACGGCGCGCTTGCTTCGCAAACTCTGGTGGTAATTGTCGACACGTTCGAGGAAGTGCTGGTGCGCTCCGATATTCGTGCAGCGTCCCTCAGTCAGGAGCCATTCGGGCTGGTACTGAGCTTCATCGATTCTTTGACTAGGCTTGTTTCAGCCGATTCTGAGCCGGTGTTTGGTGCAGTTCGCGCGATTATCGCAGGGCGCGCTGATCCATTCCCCACAGACAAGTCGACGTCGGCGCGCTGGTTCGAGGCGTCTTGGGAAGTTGGGGAACTCGATATCGATGCAGCCAGCGAGTTCCTGCGGGGCCGCGCCGACCGTCACGTCTTCACGAAGGCCCGCGCGCAGCGGATCGTCCAAGTCTTGCCCCGCTTCCCCTTGATCCTCATCCTGCTTGCCGCCTTCGCGCGCGGCCGCAACGCCCAGGAGATCGACGAGGTCATTGGTGCGGCGCAGGGGACAGGGATACTGGGCGCCGCGGCAAGCACCCGCGTGCTCTACTCACGATTCCTAGATCGCCTCAAGGATCACATTATCAACGATGCCACTGGTGAGCGGCTGGTGCCGCGCGGCGATCTTGTTCGGCTGGCCCACCCCGGCCTTGCCTTGAGCGTCGTCACACCTGAGCTTATCCGCCACGTGCTTGCAGTGCCTACGGGTCTTGGCGCTATCGACGAGCAACGGGCGCGCGATCTCTTTAGCGCGCTGTCGCGCGAGGTCTGGTTGGTGGAGCGCGTCGGTGATGACGCGGTACGCCACATTCCGGTGCTGCGCCGCATCATGCTGCCGATGCTGAATGGTGATCTGACCCCGGCCGAGAATGCCAATACTGAAATGCGCGAGACAGTTCGCGCCGTGCATCGGGTAGCAGCGCAGTGGTACCGCTCGGGCGGCGTCAATGAACTCAACGCAGCCGTGCTTGCCGCATATCATGATGCATTCCTCGGTGAAGTCACAGCCCTCGCAGCCGATCCAAGTCTCGTTCGCCGCGTCCTCGACGTCGCGGGCGAGGATGTTTCAGCGATGCCGACCACTGCGCGCGCCGTACTTCGTCGTGAGGCACGCTCCGACGAGGGCCTTTCTGTTGAAGAAACTGCCGCCCTCCCGGTTCGGCAGCGCCGCGAAGTGGACGCGACCCGTCAATCTCGACGTACCAAATCGGGCATCACCTCTCGGCATTTCGATGTTGGAGATGAGGAAGAAAGCGTTCGAACCGGCATTGAGGCAGATTCGTCAATTTTCGTATCTCCTCCTATCCCTTCTGAACCCAGCGTCGCAACCGTCGGGCGTTTCCTAGGCGACCAGATCGATGTCCTCCAGGACAAGGAGACGGCGCAACGCATTGAATCGATGTTTGCTGAGGCTGATTTCAACGGAGTCGTCAGCTACGGGACCTATGCAGCGGCGCAACTATGTGAGCGAGCTCAGGAAGAACCACCTCTCGACAAATTGGGCGACACCACCAGTCATTGGACCTGGAAATGGGCCTTGTCCTGTTTGACTGCGGGAGCCGGCGATGAGTCACTTCTGAAGTGGGCAGTAGTTGACTCGCAGCACATCAACGCGCTGTCCAATAACACCCCATTCCGGCTAGGGACCTTGCTTTCGCTCGCAATTGCGACCGTGGCGCTCGGTCGGGCGCCCTCGTTCAAAGACGAACCTCCGTATCGCGATGCCATCAAGACCTATCCGGTGATCGAAAGCGCTCCGGTCACCTCAATCTTGTCCCTGCGCCTTCGCGTGCTGGCGAATTACTGGGACAAAGACCGTTTGCTAGCACCACAACATGCCTTCGAAGTGAGACCGGACGTCGTACGATTGCTGGCGCTTTGGTCACCCACACCAAGTACAGAGGCGTCTGTGCCCGGGGTGCCACCTTCAATTGTTCAATTACCCGAAGAACTGCAACGCCGACTTGCTGACTTTCAGCACTCTCCTCCGCTGTCGTCCGACCTGAGGATTCTTGACGACGGTGGCGATAGCATTTTCTTTCCTATCAGCAATCCATACTCTTGGTGGTCAGCATCTGAACTCCCGCCAATCACGCGCCGTACCCTCGGTTCGCTGCTACGGGGGCGGTCGCCGGAACTCTACGACCCCGTGCGCGCCGCCCTCGGGGACGCCGCTGCCGCCGATGAAACTATCTTCGCTGCGGCGGTAGCGGAGATCACGCAGTTTGCTCCCTTCTGGCCGACAGACTGTGTATCCGACCTATTCCGAAATACCCGGAACAACCTGCGCGAAGTGGATTATCTGCTCGCACGTTTCGTCGTTTTCATTGATCTCGCCGGCCTTACCTCTCCGTTGTTCTCGGCGCTCGCACGCCAAGGGAAATTCAGCCGCCGTTTTCACGCTGTCGCAAAACTCGTGCAGGCTTACGACTCGTTACTTCTCGCACCTTATGACGCTGTGGACCTGGTGCCGGCCTCGCGCTCGATGGATGACTTGCTTTCTGACAATTTGATTATACGCAATTCAAAAATGGGGGATACATCGTGACCATCGATCTTTCGTATCGACCGCGTCTCCACGATCTTTCTCGCTTGGGCGGTCCAGCGGATGCTGACAGCGACGCGGCCGCGGGCTACGAATTGGAAAGCTTGGAAGCGCGGCGGCGGCCTCAACGTACGCCCCCTGCGAATTTCGCAGGGCGCGTCGGTTACGGGGAAGATTTCCTCGGTTTTACGGTGCCCCTTCCCACACCCTTGGGCGAGCTCAAGCGGTTCGTGGCCCCTGTATCAGGTTCAACAGAAGGCCGCCTTGACTACGAGCATTTCAGCGTTGTGATGCACTCGGCGCGGCGAATAGCTATGTTCGTGGCGGTCAACATTGACGGCGAGCATCCAGGCGACGTCGAACGCAAGAACGACAAGTGGTTCCTGGACGGCCGCATCGCCGACGAGTTCCAGATCGGCGAGGACCTCTACGTCGACAACATCCTCGATCGCGGCCATCTGGTGCGCCGCCAAGATCCGGTCTGGGGAGAAAGCGCCGAGGTCGCCAATGGCGATACCTTCCACTTCACTAACTGCTCGCCGCAGGCGGCAAATTTCAATCAAAAGACTTGGCTGAGCCTCGAGGATTATGTGCTTGGCAACGCCAAGGCTCAGGACACCAAAGTCACGGTTTTTACGGGACCGCTTTTCAAGGACAGCGATCGAACCTATCGCGGCGTGCAGATCCCAACCGCCTACTGGAAAGTGCTGAGCTTCGTCAATGACAACGGGCGCCCTTCGAGCACCGCCTATATCGTCGATCAGGTCTCGGAGCTAAAGCACCTTGAGGCGGTATTTGGTGCCTTCAAGACCTACCAGCGTAGCGTCGTGTCTATCGAACGCATGACTGGACTGTCATTCAACGGTCTTGCCGACTTTGACGGTTTCTCGAATGAGGAGGCGGCAACCAGAACGGCGATCATCGCTGAGCTGCGATCGCCGGCCGACATCAGAGTTTGAGCCAATACGGCAGTGGCGGATACAGACGACCGCAAGATCGAGTCTTTACATCGATCCTGAGGCGGCACACTAATTCGGCAAGCACTTCATCAGGATGGGTGTTGTGACAAATGAACCCGTCGAAAAAGTAACTGAGTCATCGACGACGGGAAGTCATTGACGGTACTTTTTTGACCCACCTCCTCAACAGAGGAAGCACCAGACAGACCGATCAAAGAACCGATAGATCTCGATAGGTCACAGAATTTTTTCAGCTGCGCTCGTTCCGAATAATCCAGCAAAATCAAAAGACTAACTTTTTGACAGTTTCGTTTACGGTCTATAACGGCGAAGAAACAAATTTGCGCAATGAAAACAGCTGCTTATGGTAAGAAAGACAATAGAGTGGGAGTGACGGGTAGTAGAAACGGCGGCAACCGGCGGCAAACAGGCTAAGTTTCTAGAACACTGCCCCCGATAGACGATGAACGATAGAGGTCGGTCGCAAATGGAACCGAATGTACCGGTTATCTCCTCATCTGGATGCGGTTCGTGGAAGGTCTGAGCAGTGTGAACTTTTGCAAATGCCACAGGCCGGCGGTCCCTCTACGCTCACCTCGCCGGACTTTTTAGACCAGCTATGCTGCTGCCTCGATCGCTCGAATCGTCTTCGACACGATTGCGGCTATGCTGTCGGCAAGGCGAGTTGGCGGGTGTCCGATCGCGTGAGGACGAGCGCAATATTCTCGGGCTGCAGACATCACTATAGAACTATGATGGTGCAGCACCATTTCTTTGGCAATATCACCCCCCGGTCGCCGACATGTGGCGGGCGATCTGCGGCACAGATGCGCGATCCAGCACGAAGTCGTGGCCCTTGGGTTTATGCTTCAGCGCATGGGCGATCGTCTCCAGCAGCAGTCCGTCGTCACAGGAAGACCGTATGGCCTCCTTCAGATCCGCCGCGTCGTTCTGGCCGAGACAGGTGTGGAGCACGCCTGCGGCGGTCACGCGCACGCGATTGCAGTTTTCGCAGAAATTATGCGTCATCGGCGTGATGAAGCCGATGGTGCCGCCGGTTTCGGCGACCCTTGCATAACGCGCCGGGCCGCCGCCGGTACGCAGGCCAATATCCGTCAGCGACCATCGCTCCTCTATCTGCCGGCGCAGGCGATCCAGCGGCAGATACTGGTCGAGCCGGTCCTCCCCCGTTTCTCCAAGGGGCATCGTCTCGATCAGCGTCAGGCCCATGCCGCGCCCGTGCGTGAAGGCGATCAGGTCATCGATCTCCTCTTCCGTGCTTCCGCTTAGCGCGACCGTATTGATCTTGATTGCCAGCCCGGCATCCTGCGCTGCGTCGATCCCCTCGAGCACGGTTGCCAGGGAGCCGCCACGGGTCAAGGCTGCGAAACGATGCGGATCAAGCGTATCGAGGGATATGTTGACTCGCCGCACGCCCGCAAGCGCCAGATCCCTGGCGTAACGGGCAAGGCGGGTGCCGTTGGTGGTCAGCGTCAGTTCCTGCAAGCGTCCGTCCTGCAGGCATGCCGAGAGATCGCGGAAGAGCTCGATGACATCCTTGCGCACAAGCGGTTCGCCACCGGTAATGCGTATCTTGCGCACGCCCACCCGGATGAAGGCGTGGGCGACACGCGCCAGTTCGTCCAGCGAAAGAATGTCCTTCCGCGGCATGAAGGTCATGCGCTCCGACATGCAATAGACGCAGCGCAGGTCGCAGCGGTCCGTCACCGACAGCCGCAGATAGCTCACCCGGCGGCCGAAACTGTCGACAAGCGCGCAGGCGGATGAGGGTTCCATCAGCACGCTATATCCCTTCCCGTGGCCGCGGCCATCATCTCTGCAACGGACACGAACTTCTCGCGCGGCTTGCCCAGCGCCCGGCCACGGGCCACTTCCGCCATGTCGATCGCACGCCAGGCGTCGAAATCGAGCCGTTGGCCCTGTCGCGCCCAGATTGAGGCAACGAAATCGTCCGCTGAGGCGGCGAGTGGCGAGGGCAGAGATACGATATCGGCCAGCACCTTCTCCACCGTATCGAGCGCGCAGGCGCGATTTGTGCCGATCGTTCCCTGCGGACCGCGCTTGCTCCAGCCGCACGCATAAAGGCCCGGAACGCCCTCTGCCTCGACACCGACGCGGCCACCGGCATTGGCGTGGACGCCGCGGGCGGCGTCATACGGAACATCGGCGATCGGCGCACTGCGCCTGCCCACACTCAAGAAGACGAGGCCAGTATCGATCGCCACGTCTTGCGCCATCCCCTCGCCCGCCGCGGCCGAACGAAAGTGCACACGGCTGACCCGCTCATTTCCCTCGAAACGAACAGGATTGAGATGGAAGCGGAACAGGCAGCGCTTGCTCTTCGTCGCCGGGTGGCGGGAGAATGCCTCAAGCAGGCCGACGGCGATTTTCCGTTCCGGGTCCGCGGCCTGCGGCAGGGCAAATGGATCAACGCCGAGGGCATCGGCATCTACGCCCGGATCGCAATCGGCCAGCGTCCCGAACTCCTGCAGCTCCTTGGCGGAGAAGCGTGTCCCGGCCGGACCGCCCCGTCCCACCAGATGCACCTCGCGAATACGGCTTTCGGCCAGCGCCTCGAGAGCGTGCCCGGCAATATCGGTATGGCGCAGTTCGTCCGGCGTCTTAACGAGGATTCGGGCCACGTCGAGGGCAACATTGCCATGCCCGATAACCACCGCTTGCTCGCCGGTGAAGTCAAGGGTCAGATCCCGGTAATCCGGGTGACCATTGTACCAGCCGACGAAGTCGCTCGCCTGATGCGTGCCGGGCAGATTTTCGCCCGGCAGGCCGAGGTCGCGGCCCAGCGCGGCACCAGTTGCCAGGATCGTCGCGTGATAGGATCGGCGCAGGTCATCAATGCCGATATCAACACCGATCTCCACCCCGCCGACAAAGCGAAAGCCGGGCATTGCCGCGATCCGCTCGAACACCGCGGTGACCTGCTTCAGCTTCGGATGATCGGGGGCGACCCCGAACCGGACCAGACCGTAGGGCACCGGCAGCCGCTCGAACAGATCGACCGCGATGTCCTTGTCCGACCGCAGCAATGCTTCGGCGGCATAGAACCCGCTCGGACCGGCGCCGACAATGGCAACACGATAGCGCGGCACCGTCATAGGCCCATCGCCCTCTTGCGCTCGTCGGCGCCGGGAAGCGGCGCCAGGCGCGTGTTGACAACCGGCGTTTCGGCGGAACGACGCTTGTTGATCTCGATCCATTTCTGCTGGTCGGGCGGCAGGAGGTAGGACGGCTGGATCGCGCCAACCGGACAGGCCGGGACACAGCCGCCGCAATCGATGCAGTTGTCGGGGTCGATATAGGTCATGTCATCGTCGATGTGGAAACATTCGACGGGGCACACCGTCACGCACTCCGTATAGCGGCATCCGGTGCATTGGTCGGTAACGACATAGGGCATTCTCAATAAACCTCTTCAGGGAAGCAAAATTGTCGGTCAGGATCTGGCGACCTCGACCAGCACATCCGAAAATGTCGGTGCACGGCCCAGATCGGCGAAAGCGGGAGGCGTCAGGGCATGGACCGTGGGTCCCCGGCGGTTTGATCGCTGCCAGTAACCGGCGGGCGCAACCACAACGCCGCGCATCACGTCCTCGGAGACGGTGGCGAAAGCTTCGAAGACACCGCGATCGTTGAAGACGCGAATGGGCGCCCCCACCTCTATCCCGCGTGCGTTCGCGTCGTCCGGATGAAGGATGACCGCCTGCTCCTCGCCCGCCTGAGCAAGTTGCGCCGGCAGGTTGCCATAGTTGGAATTGAGGAACGCGTGGCTCTTGGGCGAGATCAGGCTGAGCGGATATTTTTTCGCAAGCGCCGGTGCGCTGGCCGGGCTCTCGTTCGGCCTGATGTAATGCGGCAAGGGATCGACGGGGTCGCCTGCCTGATCGCCGTTGTAGCCTTGGCGAAACAACGGAACCACGAAGTTGCCGTTATCGGCCAGCGTGGACTTGAACTCGCATTTCCCTGTCGGCGTCGGAAAATTGCCGTCGCGGTGCGGTGCCCAGTCGCCGGCAGCCGGCAACTTCAGACGCAGGAAGCCCTTCTCCTTCAGCTCCTCGAGCGTGATGCCCTCCATGACCGGATTTTCCCAGTCCATGGACTGCTCGATCATCTCGTCGTCCGAGCGGTGGAAGAACGGGTCATCGATATCGAGCGCGCGGGCGATCCGGCGGAACAACTCGGTATTCGGCACCGCCTCCCCCAGGGGCTCGATCGCCGGATTGTTGTAGGAGAGGTAGAGATGCCCCCAGGAGAACATGATGTCCTTCTGTTCCAACTGGGTGGTCGCCGGCAGAAGGATATCGGCATAGCGGGCGGTGTCGGTGATGAAATGCTCGCTGACCACGGTGAAAAGATCGTCGCGTGCCAGCCCCTGCTCCAGCTTTTCCTGCTGGCTGACCATCGCCATCGGATTGGCGTTGTAAACGAAGAGCGAGCGGATTGGTGGATCAAGCGGCATATCGCCGGTCAAGGCTGGCCCGAGCTGCCACGAATTGATGACCCGCATGGTCTCGGGCTGCAGATCGGGCCGCATCATTCCGCCCCAGTTGACCGGGAAGGCCCAGATCGGCAATTGCAGCAACCCGCCGCCGACATGCTTCCAGGCCCCGATCAGGGCCGGCAGGCAGGCGATGGCGCGCACCGTCTGGCCGCCGCCGGCATGGCGTTCGACAGCGACGCCGATGCGCACGACGGCCGGCGCGGTCGTGGCATATTCCCGCGTCAACGCGTAGATGTCCTCCACGGGAATGCCCGTTTCGGCGGACGCGAATTCGGGCGTGTATTGCTCGGCCCGTTCCGCCAACTCGGCAAAACCGACGGTATGGGCATCGATGTAGTCGCGATCGATGAGCCCTTCCTTGATGATGATGTGGATCATCGCCAGCGCCAGGGCGCAATCGGTGCCGGGGCGGATGGGAATGTGCCAGTCCGCCAGGCGCGCTGTGCGGGTGCGCACCGGATCGATGACCACCAGCTTGGCGCCGTTCTTCCGGGCCTGTTCGATAAAGGGCCAGTGATGCGAATTGGTGCTGAGCGTGTTGCAGGCCCACAGGATTATGTATTTCGAATGGATGAAGGCTTCCGGATCGACGCCAGGCGTATGGCCGATCGTCATCATATAGGCGGTGCAGGAACCGGAATCGCAGAAGGTGCGCTCGCTGACGCTGGCGCCCAGCTTGTTGAACAGCGGATCGCCGACATTGAGCCCGTTGATAATGCCCTGCGTACCGAGATAGCTGTAAGGCAGGATGGCCTGCGCGCCGTCGGTGGCAATGATGTCCTTGAAACGCGCCGCGATCTCCGCGATCGCATCATCCCAACTGATGCGCTCGAATTGCCCGCTGCCCTTCGGGCCCGTGCGGCGCATCGGATACAAGAGGCGCTTGTCGCTGTAGACGCGGTCCTGGTAGTTGTTGACCTTCACGCAAAGACGACCGCGCGTAAACGGGTGATCCGGATTGCCGCGGACAGCGACAGCCTTCCCATCCTCGACAGTGGTCAGGATGGAGCAGGTGTCCGGACAGTCATGCGGGCATGCGCCGACAACAGTAGTGCGAGCCATTTTCAACTCCCAAGGTTTGCCTTCTGAAAAGCATTGCTTCAACTTTAGGCAATGTGAAGCGAGTGGGCGGTGTTTGGCGTTAGCAAAAACTGCGTTTATCTATTCAATTCCTGCTAAACTGGCTGTTTGGCGGGTTGGTCCAGAATTTGCTTCTGTTCACCTCAGGCAAAATGGAACCGGAGCGAAGCCATGTTCGGTCATTCCGTCGACAAATACATTACCGGCACGATGACCCAGACCTCGAACGCAAGCGGTTGGCGCAATATTCTGGCCGAGCGCTGGTGCCATGAAGCGGGTGAACTGCCCTCACTCGTGCCGCGGGAAACCGAAATCGCCATCCTCCTGCACGGACGCAGCATCGTGGATCGACGCGGCGGCGGCATGCGGCAGCACACGGTCGCCCGGCGCGGCACCATCTGGCTCTGTCCGGCCGGGATTGAGGAAGAGTTCATATCGGTGACGGAGCGGATGGACGACTGTCTTCATCTCTTCCTGCCGGGGCAGCCCTTCTCCTCGACGATCCTGCAGGAGTTCGACCTCGATCCGGCGGCGATCGAACTGCGGTACGAAAGCATCGACCAGGACCCCTTCATCGAATTTGCCGCGGGACAGATCCTGCAGGAGATGTCGACGGAAAGTGCGGCCGGCCGCCTATTGATCGAGATGCTGGCCGTCTCCCTTTCCGCCCATCTTGTCCGCTCTTATTCGACGGCCTCCACCCGCCAGCAGGGCAAGCGCAGCAGCGAGGGGGCGCTGGACGCGCGGCGGATGAGACGCGTGACGGATTATATCGAATTTCACCTCGACGAGGAGTTTTCGGTCGCCGACCTGGCCGCCGTCGCCTGCATGAGTGTCGCCCATTTTGCCCGCGCATTCAAACATGCAACGGGAAAGAGCCCCCATGCCTACGTCAATGACAAGCGCATGGCTGTCGCCAAGCAGAGACTGCTCGATGACAACTGGAATGTCGCCGACGTCGCCATCGCCGCGGGCTTCTCATCCCACGCCAATTTCACCCGCGCATTCAAGAACTCGACAGGCATGACGCCGCACACATTCCGCAGCGAGATGCGCGGCCACTAGGGACCGACAGCGAATTTTGCGGCCTTGCCGTGGCTGTCGGCTGGGCCGGGCAGCTCTCAAAAGCCTGCCATGGAGCCGAGAAACAGGAGCCGTAACCGGAACAGGAAGTCATGCACGCGAGGTCTTTCGATTTGACGGAGATCAGGGCCACAGAGCGCTTCAGCTACTGGAGGGATGTCCTGTGCAAGGTCTACGTGACACTAGCCCCTGAAAAGGCGCCGCAACTGGCTTTCCAAGGTGCCGTCACCGATCATCCGTTCGATGACATCGGAATTTCGACGATTTCCTCGGTGAGGCAGACGATCGCGCGCACCAGAAGGGACATTGGTCGCGACACGGATGCCTATTGCTTTCTCAATCTGCAGGTGGACGGCAGTTGCAGCGCCAGCCAGGGCCGCCGGAGCGCCGTCACCTCGCCCGGCACCTTCACCGTTGTCGATTCATCCGAGCCCTTTCTCCTGGACTATGGCAGCGACGGCTGGACGCAACATTCCTTCAAGATCCCCAAGCATGTGTTCGATGCCCATGTCGGCCAGGACCTTGCCGTGCGAACCGCCGGCGCCGGCACTCCCGTCGGCAGGATCGTTGTAGATTTTCTCTCAGCCGTGGCCAGCAATCCGGAAAGCTTCCGCCACAGCGCAATCGACCTTACAAAGACCATTCTCGATCTGGTCGCCATGTCGCTTCGGGCTTCCGCACCGGATCCGGGAAAGGAACAGCAGCGGAGCTTCCGGTCGCCGCTGCGCCACGCGGTGCTCCGCCATATCGAGCTCCATTTCGCCGATCCGCACATCACGCCGGCCAAGGTCGCCGCGCATTTCGGGATCTCACCACGCTACCTGCACAAGTTGTTGCAGGGAAGCGGCGAGACCTTCGGCCAGATCATTCTCAACAAAAGGCTGGAGCGCTGCGCCTTCGAAATTGGCAGGGGGACGTGCCTGACCATATCGGAGGTCGCCTTCCGCTACGGCTTCAACGACATGTCTCACTTCAGCAGGGCATTTCGCCGTCGCTTCGGCATCACACCCCGGGACTACCGGCCGTGACAAGGCAAGCCTGGAGCGGAGCCGCCGACGCGCTGCCCCGCACCGTTCGAGTTCAAGGCATCATCGCCTGAGGCGGTTGATGCCGGGACGATTGTCAGGCGCCGAAGGTGGCGTAGGGGGCCGTCAGCGAACTGTAGTTCGGATCCTTGATGATACTGTGCAGATTGCGCCGGCGTGCGCCCATGTTGCCGCCGTCGTAAAGCGGGAAGCACATGGCGTCATTCATCATGTCAGCCAAGGGATGCAGGTCGGTGTAGCTGTCGACGCCGACCACCCGCATGGCATCGTAGACGACGTTGACGCAGGTTTCGGAGCAGAACACCTTCGTCATCACCGCCAGTTCATGCTCGGCGCCCTTGGACTGATCGTATTGATGGCACGCTTTCCACGTCAGGTAGCGGCAGGCCTCGATCTTCATCTTCATATCGGCGAGCTGATAGCCGACGGTCGGATAGTCGATGATCGGATGCGGGCCGGAACGGGCATCCGAGCGGGCAAACTGCAGTGCATGGTCGTAGGCCGCGCGCATGACGCCGACGCAGGCCGCGCCGATCAGGGCTGCGGTCCAGGCAAAATTGGTGGAAATGATCTTGATACCATCACCCGGTTTCCCGAGAATATTGTTCGCTGGTACCCGCACATTCTCGAAGGTCATCCGCGGAGAAATCGTCGCCCTGTGGCCGATCGTGTCGAGACGGCCCGAAACCCGCACACCCGGCGTGTTGCCGGGAACCATGATCACGGCAAGCGAATCCTGAGCGCTCTTGGACAGGTCGGTGCGGCACAGCACGGCATAGAGGTGGCAATTCTTGCCGTCCCAGCCAGTGCCGTTCGTTGTGTAGTGCTTCTCGCCGTTGATCACCCATTCGTCATCCTCCAGCGTGGCCACGGTCTTCACGCCGAAGCGCGGATCGGCGGAATCGAAGTTTGCGCCGCCCGTGACTTCCGTAAAGGCCAGCGCACCGAGGCGTGTGCCATCCTCGGCGAAATCGGTCAGAAGGCGCTTTTGCTGCTCCTCGGTTCCAAACATCGCGACCGGCTTGACGCACAGGCCGGTGCCGAACAGGGCGCTTGGAATATTGACATCGACAGTCGTCAGTTCTTCGGCCGCCAGCGCGAAATCCAGCGTGGCGATATTCGAGCCGCCGGCGACCTCGGGCAGCAGGGTCTTCACGAAACCCGCCGCAACGGCCTGGTCGAAAAACGGCTTGATGGCATAGAAGCGTTCGTCGGGTCTCGCATACTGCGCAATCGTCTTGCGGACATCCTTCAACACGGTATTGGCAAACGTACGCGCACCGTCGCGAAGTGCGATCTGGTCTGCGTTCAAGGCGAAATTGATACTCATTGACGTTCCCTTGTCTGGTGGATTGGAGCAATCGATATGGCGGCACAGCGTCTCTCGCGCTTTCACGCCGGTTCATACCGTCCGAAAGGATAGAACCGGAAAAAGCGGCCGGCTTGACTGTCCGCGCCCGAAGACTTGGCCGTAAGGGAACTGCCGGCTTTCGTCGGAAGGGCTTTGTCGGACATGGATCCGATAGAAGACCACAAAGCGAACATCGGCCTGCCTCGCTCGATCCTTTCGTCAGAAACGGCGATGAAGGTGGTGCCCCGCTTACTGTATTCTAACTTTGCCCCATCCCAGTCCGGTATCCCAGCGATCCAGGATCGAAGTGGGTATATTGATTTTGCCGATTATGACGGTACTTCTAGATTCGACCTTTGCCATCAATGCCTCGCTGCTAATCGGTCGATAGATGCCGATAGTTCAAAGAAATTTTTCTGTCCCGAGGCTCCTAAAAACCTAGCAAAATCAAGAGACTAACTTTTTGACGGCTCGTGTAACGGTCTGGGAGCCGCAAAGAAACTTTTCATTAGGAAAATCAATCTCTTAAGGCGAGAAAAATATTGGAGTGGGAATGACGGATACAAACGGCGGTAATGGCGTAGTTTCGGAGGTGGATTTCGCTGCCCTGCGATTGCCCTCTCGACGTGTCTCACTCGTATTAACAGGTCCCGCAATTTCTAATCTACAAGTGCAGCCTGCATAAATTTTCAGAATGATGTAAAGCCTCTTGCCGAAGTGATCGCATTCGAGCGCAGAACAGCGTGCACAAAGGCAGGTGTGTTTCGTGCTGCATCCTGCGGATCGCCCTTGAATCGCTGCCAAAAAAATCTCTACCGTCTTTGGGTTCACCGTTCGTGGGCTTAATGCGTGGCCGACTCCGGACTCAAAACCTCATGACGTGGTGGGATGGACGTCCCCTGCATCAGCGTAGCTCAGCCGTGCGATAACGGCCGGACGCGGACGATCATATAGGGCCTGCCGCCCTCAACATGGCCCGCGTCGCGGCAATGGCCATTTCTGCCCGGCCGAGCGCATCGACCTTTTCGGCGAGCGCCCGATGCGGGATTTCGACGCTGATGGTCACGTCCGCAGGGATGGCGCGGGCAAGGCCGACGAGATCGATGCCGCCCTCTCCGGGAAACAGCCGCTCGCCCCGAGCGATGCGGATCAATCCCTCGTCGCTCGGATCGTAGGGCAGGGCCCCATCGCAGAACTGGACATAGTTGACCCGGCTGCGCGGCAGCGCCGCGATTTCCTCGAGCGTGGTGGCGGACCGGTCGTAGTGCAGGGCATCGACCAGCACGCCGCCATTTGCATGGCCTGCCGCCTCGACGACGGAAAGTGCCGTTTTCAGGTCCGGAACGGCGGTCCACGGCATGAACTCCAGATCGGCGGTCAGGCGGTGACGGCCGGCAAGCGCACAGAAGCGGGCGAAGCTTTCGGTGAGCCGTGCCCGGTCGGTATCGTCGCCGGCGACCAGCACATGCCGGGCGTCGAGCGCTTCGCAGCGTTCGCAGAAGCGGGCGAAGAGATCCCAGTCGTTTTCGGCCTTGAGGCGGATGATCTCGACATCGCCGACGGAGACGCCGGTATCGGCAAGCGCCGAGCGCACCTCCCTCAGCACCTGTCTGTCGGTCAGCAGCGGATAGGCCGGCTCACCGCTTGCTGCGGCGGGCAGGATGCGCAGGCCGACCATCTGGTAGCCGGCTTTCGCCGCGATGCGCACGGCTTCGACGGGACCGACCTCGAAGGTCGTGAGAAATGCGAGAGACAGCGCGTGCATGGTCATTTCAGCGGCGAGAAGGAAAGCGGCAGGGCGATCTGGCTGGTCATGTCGGGCGTCAGCCAGTCCGGCCCGCCCTTCGGCGGCCATTTGCCGTCGGCGACGGATTTTGCGCGTGCCTCCGAACGGGCGGCTAGGCTTTCATAGGGCCAGATCTGTGTCAGGCGCGGCTCTCCGTCGAGGCCGTACATGGCGACCGTCAGCCTGGAATAGGCCTCGCGCTCCGGCACGACGTCGGCCCACTTGCCCATGGTCGGCACGATGCCGTTGATCTTCGTCCGGTAGGTGCGGAATTCATAGATCGGGCCATAGGCGCCCGATTCGACCGACGGGAGGAAATCCAGTGCGCGATAGCTCTGCATGTCGAGCGAGACGAGATGCTCGACGCAGCCGAAGGGATTGTCGCTGCGCAGCGCACGTTCGCGCTCGGTATAGAGATCCTCGAGGCTATCGAAGGCGCGCAGCACGAACACGCGGTTCAAAGTGCCGATATCGGTGCCCCAGGCACCGCTGAGACGCCCCTTGCCTTCCTTCACCCAGGCCTCGATGGCTGGTGCTGCCTTGCCGGCGCCGAAAATTACCGTGTCGAGTGTTGCAAGTTCATAAAGGTTCATGCCGTTTCCTCCTTTGAAGTCGTTTCGATGCCCTCGACGGGCTGGCCGGCCAGAATGCGGCCGGCGATGTATCCGAAGGTCATACCCGGACCGAGCGTGATGCCGCCGGATGGATAGTTTCCGCCCATGACCGAGGACATGTCGTTGCCGACGGCAAACAGGCCGGGCACGGGCCTGCCCGCGCAATCGAGCACCCGCGCCGCCGAATCGGTGATGAGCCCTGCGAAGGTACCGAGCGAACCGGGCACGATCTTCACCGCGTAGAACGGTGCACGGTCGAGCGGTGCAAGCGACGGATTGGGGCGGTGCGCAGCATCGCCCTGCACCCGATTGTAGACCGAGCGGCCGCGATGGAAATCCGGGTCTTCGCCACGCGCCGCGTAGCCGTTGAAGGTGTGGACGGTCTCTTCGAGAGCCTGTCCGTCGATGCCGCAGGCGCGGGCAAGTTCGCCAAGCGTTCGTCCGGTCTTGAGATAGCCGGAACGGATCGCGGGGCCGGCGGGGAAGGGGAAGGGGTTCGCCCAGCCGAGGCCCCAGCGGCGCTGCGCCATGTGGTCCGCGATCAGCCAGGTGACCGGCAGACGCCCCGAGGGCGTCGCCGCGATCAGGGCCTTCATGAAGTCGTGATAGCTGTCCGCCTCGTTGACGAAGCGCCGACCCTCCGGGGTCACCGCAATGATGCCGGGCTTGGCACGTTCCACGAGATGGGGGAAATGCGCGGCCATTCCATCCGGGCGCGGCACCACCGAGACCGGAGCGAGCGCCACGGACGAGGCGAGATCGTCCGCCACCGCGCCGCCGGCCTCTTCCCCAAGCCGCAAGCCATCCCCCGTATTGCTGCGGGGGGCGGCGGAAAAATGCCCCTGCCCTCCACCTGCCTGGGTGGCCAGCGCATCGAGCCGGGCGGGATCGTGCGGAAAGCCGCCGGTTGCCAGCACCACGCCGCGCGCAGCCTGCACCACCGTGTCTCCGCCGGGCGTGGCAAGGCGCGCACCGGTGACGCGGTCGCCGTCGCGGATGAGTTCGATCGCGGGGGCGCTGTCGATCAGGGTGACGGAGAGATCGAGCGCCGAACGCATCAGCCGGGCGACGAGCGCGTTGCCGTTGACGAGATGCATGCCCCGGTGATGGACCACGAGGTCGCGGAAATGTCGGGCGAGGCGATTAACCGCGTGCAAGGCCGAGCCCGGCTTTCGCGAAGCGTTGAAGAAATGCGCCATGTCCGCGCCGCTCGCGATCCCCATGCCGAAGGGGCTCGCGACATCGAGCGGCGGCCGCAGCTTCTTCACCCATTCGCCCAGTCCGCGCCCGTCGTAAGGCAGGGCCGAAACCGAGCGGCCGCCCTTCGTCGCGCCGGGCGTCTCATGGAAATCCGGCACGCGATTGCCGTCGATCCAGCGGACGGCGGTGTGCTCGGCGAAGAAGGAAACCATCTCCGGTCCGTTGCGGAGAAAGGTGGAAAGACGAGGGTCGGAGGCGCGGTTTCCGAGCTCGCTGCGCAGATATTCCATCGGCCCTTCGGGGGTCTCTTCGATCCCTGCCGCCCGCGCCAGCGGATTGCGCGGGATCCACAGCCAGCCGCCCGACCAGGCCGAGGTGCCGCCGAACACCGCTTCCTTTTCTGCCACCACGACCTTGAGGCCGAAATGCCCCGCAGTCACCGCGGTGGCCAGTCCTGCCGCGCCCGAACCGATGACCAGTACATCGCACCCGAGGGTGCGTATCGATTGCCGTTCCATTCATCCCCGCTCAAGGGCACGCGGCGAAGGGACATCCCTGCGATGGAACGGCAGAACGCTTACGCGGTCTTGCGATCCGTCGTGGGAGCCGGTTCCACGGCCTTCACGATTGCTTGAAAATACTGCGACCCAGCGGCCGCCTCTCCCAGTTCTGCCACCGATGCCTGTAGCGTCGGAGCCAGTTCCGCCATGCGCTCGGCCGTCATGCGCACCGCCGGGCCGGCGATGGAAAGACACCCGAGAACAGGGCCGTTCGAGTGGTAGCGGACAGGCACCGCCATCGCGGCCATGCCCGCGATGTAGCTGTCGACCGCCGTGGCGTAGCCGCGAGCGCGGGCTTCCGCCAATTGTTCGAGAAGCAGCGTCAGGCTGCGCGGCGCATTCGGCCCGGTGCCTTCCGCCTGTCGCAACAGGCCTTGCGCGGCCACCCGCGAAAGCGCCTCCTCATCGCTCATCGTCGAGAGCCATGCCTTGCCGCCCGAGGAACTGGCCAAGTGTACGACCACGCCCTGTTCCTGCCCCGGATCGTAGCGCAGGCCGCGGGTCGCGCCTTGCGCCACGGCCACCCAGATCAGCCGGTCGCCATCGATGACCGAAAGGCGGATCAATTCGCCCGAGCGTGCCGCCAGTACATCCAGAATCGGCTGCGCGATATCGGTGATGCCGGCGCGGCCGAGGAAACCGAGCCCCATGGCTGGCAGCTTGATCGTCAGGGCGTAGTCGCCCTGCGCCTGCACCTGCCGTACATAGCCGAGCCGCCCCAGTTCCTGCAGTGTGCGATGCACGCCGCTGACGGGCTGGTCGATTGCCGATGCTATGGCCGAGACGGGCAACCCGGTCGGGTGATCTACAAGGAGCTCGATGATGGCGAGGGATTTTTCGAGGACGCTGCTCATGGACCGCTTCCGTTGTTGAATACGGTTCCACTAATGCCATCCAGAGGCGCAAGGTCAACCGAAACCGCGTGTCCGGTTTCCGCCGCCCTGACGATCGCATCGAGCACGATGAGGTTTGCCGTCGCATCTCGCACCGAGACGAGCGGCGCGCCGCCCTCGCGGATCAGATGGGCGAAATGGGCAAGCTGGGCTTCATAGGGATCGGCGGGTTCGACGGCGAGCGTCGTGGGGCGCAGCTTTTTCGTCCAATCCGGTTCGCCTTCCGGCTCCCAAAGCGTCAGGTCCGGCAGGGAAAGGCCGGCGCGGCTGCCGGCATAATGGTGTGCGGTCACGGGATGGGCCGGAAAACGCACCATGTTTTCGCCGGCCGTCAGGTCCCAGGCCCAGGGGCCCGTCGCCGCATCCGAGATGCAGAGCGTCGCAAGTCCGCCGCCGGCGAAGGTCAGGCAGACCGCTGCCGTGTCCTCCACGCCAAATCCCCGGTGCCTGTTGCTGGCAATGGCCTGAACCGTGGAAATTTCGCCGAAAAAGTGCCGGAGAAGGTCGATTTCGTGAACGAGATTGATGAGAAGCGGTCCGCCAGCACCGGGTGTGCGGCGCCATGCCGCCTCGAAATAGGAGGCAGGTTTCGCCAGTGAACAGGTGACCGTCGCCATGACGAGATCGCCGAGTCTGCCCGCCCGGATCGCCTCACGCGCCTTGCGGATAATCGGATTATGCCGCCGATGATGGCCGACGAGCAGGGGAACGCCAGTTTCTCCGGCAACCGCAATCAGGCGAATGGCGGAGGCAAGGCTATCCGCCACGGGCTTTTCCAGAAGCACAGGAATTTTGGCCCGCAGCAGCGCTTCGGACACCGGAAGATGAGTCTCGTTGGGCGTTGCGACGATCGCAGCCTTAGCCACTCCCGAATCAATCAGGGTCGCCGTATTCGGAAAAACCGGCAGGCCAAGCGAGGTTCCCAGGCTTGCGCCCGACGGCATCGGATCGACGATCGCAGACAGGCGAAACCCCGGCATACGCGCCAGCGTAGCGATGTGTGTGCGACCGATGGCGCCTGCGCCGATGATGGCGATGTCGATGATATGCGGCATGTGCTCTCCCGATCCTGCTTTGACGAATAGCAGACAGAAAAAGAAAATGGAACTATATTTTATTCTTGAATCATTTTCCACTTTTTGCAATTGTCAGATCCAGAACGGCACTTGTTTGGGACTCGGGGAGGAGAACCGCATGCGAAAAGCGTTGGCTGAGGTCGGGCAGACCTATGATGTTGTCGTGCTCGGCGCCGGTGCCGGCGGCATGTCCGCCGCTGTCTTTGCAGCGCTTGAGGGCATGCGCGTCCTGCTGGTCGAGCGGACGGAATTCCTGGGCGGAACGTCGGCCTTTTCCGCCGCGACCACATGGATACCGCTCACCCGCCATTCGCACGCTATCGGCGCCGATGACAGCCGCGAGAAGGTCTCCGGTTTTCTCGACCGCGCGGTCGGAAACCGCAGCCCGAAGGCACTCAGGGAAGCATTTCTTGCGGCTGGGCCGGAGGTCGTGGAAACGCTGGAGAACAGGACGGACGTGCATTTTCGCCCTCGCCCCTTCCATCCGGACTATCTCTATGAACTGGAGGGCTCCACCTCGTTCGGCCGGGCGTTGGAGCCCACGCCTTTCGACGCCGGCAAACTGGGGGCCGATCTGGCGCTTATCCGCCCGCCGATCCCCGAATTCACCATTCTCGGCGGCATGATGATCGATCGCGACGACATCGCTCACCTGATGAAGATGGGCAGGTCGCTAAAATCCGCGGCCTATTCGGCGCGGCTGATCGGTCGCTACTATCTCGGCAGGATGCGCCATGGCCGCGATCCCCGCCTTCTGATGGGCAATGCCCTGATCGGTCGGATGCTGCTGACCGCAAACAAGCTCGGCGTCGACGTCCTGACCGAAACGGAAACGACGGCATTCGCCACGGACAAGCATGGTGTGACGGGTGTCATGCTGCGCCAGAAGGGCATCGATAAACGGGTCGCGGTGACGGGCGGCGTCGTGCTCGCATCCGGCGGTTTTTCGCGGCATGCGAAGATGCGGACAGAAAAGCTGCCACATCCCGCGCCGGAATTCAGTCCGTCCGCACCCGGCCATACCGGCGCGCTGCACGATCTCGCTTTTGCAGCTGGCGCTCACCACGGAACCACCTCGGCGCAGCCCTGCTTCTGGGCGCCGGTGTCGCACCGCCGTCGACCGGATGGCTCCATGGCCGTCTTCCCGCACTTCGTCTTCGACCGGTCCAAGCCGGGCATCATTTCGGTCGGGCGTGACGGGCGGCGCTTCGTCAACGAAAGCATCAGCTACCACCAGTTCGTCTCGGCCATGTATGCGACCAACAGCGACGGCAGCCATGTGCCGACCTATCTGATCGCTGATGCGAGGGCGCTGAAGACCTACGGCATGGGCATGATCCGGCCGGGCGGCGCCAACATCAAGCCCTACCTCGCCGACGGCTACCTGACGGAAGGCGCGACGCTGGACGAACTGGCCCGCAAGCTCGACATCGATGCGAACGGCCTGAAGGACAGCGTCGCCCGCATGAACACCTATGCGAAGACCGGTATCGACGCCGATTTCGCCCGCGGCACGACCATCTATGAAAAGGCGAACGGCGACCCGGCCCACGGGCCAAACCCGACGCTCGGCGCGCTTGGGACCGCACCCTATTATGCCGTAAAGCTGTGGCCGGGTGATATCGGCTCGGCGATGGGTCTGGTGGGCGACGAGAACGCCCGTCTTCTTCGGGAGGACGGTTCCGTCATCGAAGGGCTCTATGCCTGCGGCAACGATCTCCAGTCGATCATGGGCGGCGTCTATCCCGGACCCGGCATCACCATCGGCCCGGCCATCGTCTTCGGCGCCATCGCGGCCCGCCATGCGGCTCAGCGGGCGGCGGTGACCCGCCGGGGAGAGGCGGCATGAGCCGGATCCTCGTCACCGGCGGCGCTGGCTTCGTCGGTCTCCGGACGGTCGCAGCGTTGCTGAATGCCGGCCATCAGGTGCGGATCTTCGACCTGGTGCCACGCCCCGAGCTTCTGCCGCTCGCCGCCAATGTCGAGATCGTCTTCGGCGACATCACCGATGCAACTGCCGTTTGCACAGCGGCGAAGCAATGCAACGGTATCGTCCATCTCGTCGGCCTGATGACGGTCGATTGCGCCCGCGATCCGGCGCTCGCCACGCGGGTCAACCTGATCGGCAGCATCAATGTCTTCGAGGCGGCGAAAGCGGCCCGGCTGCCGATCGCCTATCTCAGCACGGCGGGTGTCTTCGGCCCTGGGGACGCGGTTCATCCGCGACCGATGACGGTCTATGGCGCCACCAAGCTCGCCATCGAGGGCGTGGCGCGGGCCTGGCATCTTGATTACGGCGTACCGAGCCTCGGACTGCGCCCCTATATCGTTTACGGCCCCGGCATCAGCGCCGGGATCGCCGCCGGCCCCTCGATTGCGATTGCCGCTTCGGTGGCCGGAAAACCAGCGGAAATCGGCTTTTCCGGCCGCGTCGGCTTCGTCCATGTGGATGACGTGGCGCGCATGCTGACGGCGGCCATGACCGGGCAGTTGAGGGGCGCGACCGTTCTGACCATGGCAGGCGATACCGCCGAGATGGGAGATTTCGTCAGCGAGCTCGCTCGCCAGACCGGCTGGAACGGCATTGCCGTCAGCGGCAAGCCGCTGCGCATTCCCGCCGATCTGGCCTCCGATCCGGTGCCGGCCTTTCTCGGCGCGCAGCCCTCGACGGGAATTTCTGCGGGCATTGCGCAGACGCTGGCCGAGCTCGCAGCAAGTGCCGTTCAATGAATAGTCCAATGTTTCAGCCCCATCATCCATTTCCCGTTAGTGGGGACCGTGGTTCTGTCTACAATCGAAGCGGCCGGGCGAGCGTTGGCCCGCGCCTTGGGAGGAAAGCATGACGCAGCAGTTGAAGGTCGACGGAGAGACCCGGATCTTTCCGATCGTCGGCCATCCGATCGGACAGGTAAAATCGCCCACATCCTTGAGCGGGATCATGGCGGACAAGGGTTTCAACGGCATGGTCGTGCCGATCGATATCCTGCCGAAGGACCTGCCGGGCTGGCTAACGCAGGCGAATGCCATGCGCAATGTCGATGGCATCATCGTCACCGTTCCCCACAAGGTCGCCTGCCTTGCCTTCTGCGCCCGCGTTTCGGCCCGCGCCAGGGCCTCGGGTGCGGTCAACATCATGATCCGCGACGGCAACGAGTGGATCGGCGACGCGACTGACGGCCATGGCTACCTGGATGGCATCGCGGCGGAAGGTTTCGACGTTTCCGGCAAGCCGGCGCTGCTGGTCGGCGCAGGCGGGGCGGGTTCCGCCATCGCCTACGAAATCCTCGCGCGCGGCGCCTCCGAACTTGCGCTCCACGATATCGACGCGGCAAAGCGTGATGCGCTTCTTGCCCGGCTGAACGAAGCCTTTCCGGGCAAGGCCCGCGCCGGCAGCACGGACCCGCGCGGCTTTGCGCTGGTCGCCAATGCAACGCCGCTCGGCATGCGCGAGGGCGACCTCCTGCCCGTCCAGACAGAATTTCTGACATCGGGGCAGTTCGTTGCCGATGTGGTGACGCGCCCTGCCGTGCCGCCGCTGATTGCCGCCGCAAGGGCTGTTGGATGCGGCACCATGCCGGGATCGGGAATGTTCGACGCGCAGGCCACCCTGCTTGCCGAGCTGCTGATGGGCGTGCGCTCGATCGAAGCATGACGGATCAACTGCCGATGCGGAGATCGCATCGGTGGACAGGGATTGAGAGAAATCGCGCGCGCGCCGGGAGGAGTTCGGGGCGACCGCGTTCCGAGAAGCCGTCATGAGGACCGCTATCGGATTTGACACGATCATTCACGGGAGGAATATGATGATCAGGAAACTGCTTTCTACAGCCGCAATTCTGGTGGCCTGCACTACCGCACCGGCGTTGGCCGAACTGAAGATCGGTTCGATCGTGGAACTGTCCGGACCGGGCGCTGCCGCCGGCACCAACTTCCGCGACGGCGTGGAGATGGGCTTCGAAGAGATCAATGCCGCGGGCGGCATTCTCAAGGAGCCGGTCAGCGTTCTCGAATATGACAGCCAGACCGATCCGCAGGTTTCACGCGCCATGGTGCAGAAGGCGATTGACGACGGCATCTATGCCATCACCGGCACGGTGTTCTCCTCGTCGACCGTGGTGAACATGATGGTCGCCAAGCAGTATGGCATTCCGCAGTTTACCGGCTCGGAAGCGCCCTCGATCACCGCCAAGGGCAATCCCTACATCTTCCGCACCGCTTTCGGTTCCCAGAAGGGCGTGCCAAAACTCGTCAAATACATGGTCGAGAAGATGGGCGTGAAGAAGGTCGGCGTGGCCTGGGCGAATACCGAATTCGGCAAGGGCGGCCATCAGGCCTTCATCGACGAAGCCCAGAAAGCCGGCCTTGAGATCGTCGTCGATGTCCCTTCCGAACAGGCACAGGCCGATTTCTCCGCCGACGTCCTGAAGCTGAAGACGTCCGGTGCCGAAGCCTTTTTCGTCTATTATACCGAGGAGGAAAGCGCCCGCTTCCTGCGCGAGGCCCGCAAGCAGGGTCTCGACAAGCCGCTGGTCGGCGAGACCACGCTGATCGGCCACAAGGTGATCGAGCTTGCCGGCGATGCTGCCAACGGCGCCATGGGCCATGTCGGCCTGACGCCCGATGCCGACATTCCGGCGCTGACGGAAATGGTCGAACGCTTCAAGACCAAGTTCAAGTACACGCCGGACCACAACGCCATCAAGGGCTACACGGCCGCCTGGACGCTCAAATACGTCACCGAGATGGTCGGAAGCCCTGATAGCAAGGCCATAGCCGAAAAGCTGCATGGCCTGACACTGAAGACCTCCGAATATCCCGGCGTTCTCATGGACGTGAGCTGGGATGAGACCGGCGAAATGTCCCGCGAGAGCTTCATCGTGAAGGTCGAGAACGGCAAGCAGGTGGTCGACGCCATCCTGCCCCCGAACTGAGCCGGGTGATTGAACCCCTGCCGGCGGCCTGTGCCGCCGGCTCTGATCCAAAGCTTTCACAAAGCCGACCACCAGCCCTTGAGGACGAACCCATGGCCGAGCTTATCCAGATTCTTATCTCCGGCCTTGCCGCCGGTTCCATCTATGCGCTCGCCGCGGTTGGTTTCACGCTGCTATGGCAGGCATCGCAAACCATCAACTTCGCCCAGGGCGAATTCGTCATGCTGCCGGCCTTCTTTGTGCTCGTCGGCATGACCATCTTCGGCCTGCCGCTGTGGCCCTCGGTCTTTCTGGCATTGGCGCTCTCGCTCCTGATCCTCGGTGTTGCCTTCAAACGGCTGATCGTCGAACCAATGCTGCCGCATGGCACTTTGCCGCTGGTCATCGCCACCATCGCGCTCGGCCTTCTGATGAAGGAAAGCGTCAAGGAATTCTACGGCGCCACTGCCCAGCCCTTCCCGGCGATCTTTCCGCAGACTGTCTATCACGTCGCGGGCGCCAGCGTTTCCGTTCAAGACATAGGCAACCTCGTCGTTTCCATGCTGGCGATTGGCGGCCTGCAGCTCTTTCTCAACCGCACCCGCACCGGACGCTGTATGCAGGCGAGCGCCCAGAACCCTGCGGTTGCCCAGATCCTCGGGGTCAACGTCAAGCGCATGGTGCTCTATACGTTCCTCATCAATGCGACGCTTGCCACCATCGCCTCGGTGCTGATCTCGCCCATCTATCTCGCCAAGTTCTCCAACGGCGAAACGCTCGGCCTCGTCGCCTTCATTGCGGCCATCGTCGGCGGCTTCAACCAGATCCGCGGCGCGCTGGTCGGCGGCCTGCTGATCGGGGTGATCGACAACTTCTCCGCCGTCTACATCTCGGCGGAATACCGCTCGGCCATGCCGCTTATCCTGCTCATCGCCATCATCCTGCTGCGCCCGCAGGGCCTGCTCGGCACCCCGGAAGGGAGAACCGTATGACCCGCCTTCAATCCCTCCTTCTCGTCCTCGGCATCGCGGCGCTGCTCGTCGCACCCATCGGACAGGGCAACTACATCGTCTACACGCTCTGCTCGTGGCTCTTGTTCTCCATCGCCGCCATGGGACTCAACCTGACGCTCGGCTATGCCGGCCAGGTCAGCCTCGCGCAGGCGGCCTTCATGGGAATCGGCGCCTATATCACCTCGCTGATGACGCTTGCCGGCATCCACTGGGGCCTTGCGGCGATCATCTCGATTGCGGCAAGCTTCGCCGTGGGCCTCGTGCTCGGCTATCCGGCGTTGCGCGTGCAGCATCACTTCCTCGCCTTCGTGACGCTCGCCTTCAACACGCTGCTGTTCCTCGTGCTACGCAACGAGGAGGAGATCACCGGCGGTTCCTTCGGCCTTTCCGGCATGGAGCGCCCGTCCTTCTTCGGATTCTCCATCGACAGCAACATGGCCTTCTACTACTTCTCGCTGGTCTGCTTCCTCATCGCGGCCTCCGCCATGTGGTGGATCCTGCGCTCGCCCTGGGGCCGCGCCTTCAAGGCGCTGCGCGAGAACCCGATCCGGGCCGAAAGCCTCGGCCTCAAGATCCGCCGCCAGACGCTGCTCGCCTTCGCCATCGGCTCCGCCTTCGGGGGATTGGCTGGCGCGCTTCAGGCTCCGCTGGTGCAGTTCATCGAGCCTGGCAGCTTCGCTCTTATCCATTCGCTGAAACTTCTTCTGATGGTGGTGGTCGGCGGCTCCGGTTTCTTCTTCGGACCGATGCTCGGAGCTGCCGTGGTAATCCTGCTGCCCGAACTGCTGCGCTTCACCGAAGGCTACTACCTCATCATCTACTCGGCCATGGTGATCGTGCTGATGGTCTATTCGCCTAGCGGCCTCATCGGTCTCGGCCAGAGAATCGCGGAAAAGCTGAAGCCCCGGCATGAAGCCCGCCGCGACCTGCAACAGGGGGCCCAGCTGTGAACATGAACGCACCCATCCTTTCCGTCCGCAACATCTCCAAGCACTTCGGCGGCATCCGCGCCGTCCACGGGGTGAGCTTCGAGGTCGAGAAGGGCGAGATACTCGGCCTGATCGGCCCGAACGGCTCCGGCAAGTCGACCCTGTTCAACTGCATCCTCGGGCAGCTTCGCCCGAGCGAGGGACACTGCGAGATCAACGGCAGGTCCACCGACGGCGTGCGCCCGGCGGACCTGTCGCTGATGGGCGTCGGCCGTACTTTCCAGCAGCTTTCGGTTTTCCCGAAGATGAGCGTTCTCGACAACGTCATCCTTGCCGGACAGGAGCACGAGGGCTCGATGCTCTCGCGCCTCTTCGGCAAGCCGGATGCGGGCCTTACCGAAAAGGCCGAACAGCTCATCGAGTTCTTCCGCCTGACGCCTTATCGCAACACGCCGGCCGGCTCGCTTTCCTACGGCCAGCAGAAGCTGGTGGATGCTGCCATGGCCTTCATGGCCGGGCCTGCCATCGTGCTTCTGGATGAGCCGGCTGGGGGCGTGAACCTCACCATGCTCGGTCATCTGAAGGAACGGCTCATCACGTATAACCGCGAGCACGGCACGACATTCGTCGTCATCGAGCACAACATGGAGTTCGTCATGTCGCTGTGCACGCGCATCATCGTGCTGGCGCAGGGCGAAGTCATCGCCCAGGGAACGCCGGACGAGATCCGGTCGAACCAGATGGTCATCGACGCTTATCTTGGAGGCTGATATGCTGGAGATGAAGAAAATCACCGGCGGCTACGGCCGCATCACCATCCTCAACGGAACCTCGTTTACCATTCCGAAAGCGTCGATCACCACGGTGATCGGGCCGAACGGCGCCGGCAAGTCGACGGTGTTCAAGGCGATCTTCGGCCTTCTCAACATCCATTCGGGCAAGATCCTGCTGGATGGAGAAGACGTCACGAAGAAATCGCCTGCCGAGATGATCGCCCGCGGCGTCACCTATGTGCCGCAGGGCCGCAACGTCGTGCCGCAGCTTTCCGTGCTTCACAATCTGGAACTCGGCGGCATCACCTCCAAGGATCAGGCCAGGGTGAGGCGGCGCATGGAAGAGGTGATGGACCAGTTTCCCATGCTGCGCCAGCGCAAGGACCAGAAGGCGATCGAGCTTTCCGGCGGCCAGCAGAAACAGCTCGAGATCGCCCGCGCCCTGCTGCTCGATCCCAAGCTGATCCTGATCGACGAACCCTCGATCGGGCTTTCGCCGAATCTCGTGCAGGAGGTGTTTCAGACGCTGATCCGCCTGCGCGATCAGGGCGTGACCGTCCTGATGGTCGAGCAGAATGCCAAGGCAGCGCTCGCGATGTCGGACTACGGTCTCGTGCTCGAACTTGGCCAGGCCCGCATGTTCGACAAGGCCGACACACTGCTAAAGGACCCGCGCGTCGGCCAACTCTTCCTCGGCGGCCACATCGAGGACGCTGCTTGAAACACTGACCCAATTCCTCCCAGGGTGTAATGCGAAAAGGCCCGGTGAATGTTTCACCGGGCCTTTTCGTTACGGTCTTCAGACTGGTCGAAGGTCTAAGCCGATGCATCCCCGAAATCGCCGAAGGCGGTCCAGCCGCCATCAACCGGCAGCACGATGCCGGTAATGCCGGAGGCTTCCGGCGACAGCAGAAAGGCAATCGCGGATGCCACCTCCTCCGCGGCGATCAGCCGGCCAATCGGTGTGCGCCGGCGAATAACCGGCAGATCGATGCGGCCGGCATCGGCGAGTTTCTTCACCAGCGCGGTTTCCACGAAGGCCGGCGCGACAGCATTGACACGCACGCCACGACCCGCCCACTCGCAGGCCATGGCCCGTGTCATGGCGACGACGCCCGCCTTGGCCGCGCCATAGGCATTGCGTTTCGGCAGTCCCGTGACGCCGGCGATGGAAGACAGGTTGACGATTGCGCCGCGGCCCCGCGCCACCATGCCCCTCCCAACCTCCCGCGACATCAGGAAGGTCCCGGCAAGGTGCACGTCCACCACATTGCGGAAAGCATCCAGCCCCTGTTCCAGCGTCGGCATATGGCTGTCGCCGATACCGGCATTGTTGACGAGAACGTCGAAGGTGGCGGAGGCCGCGACCTCCGCTGCCCGCACCTCGTCGGTGATGTCGCAGACGATGCCGCGATGAGCAGAGCCGGGATGAATCTGGCTGAGTTCGGCCGCGCGCTCAATGGCCCTTTCGCCGTTGAGATCGGCGATCGTCACCCGATAGCCGATCTCGGCAAGCTTGAGCGCCGTGGCAAAGCCGATGCCGTCGGCGCCTCCTGTGACCAGCGCCTCACGCATAGCCCGGCCTCGGTACGAGGCCCATCAGGGACTGGGTCAGTCCGCCATCGACCACCACGTCCTGGCCAGTCAAGTAGGATGCGCGCGGCGAGGCAAGGAAGAGTGCCACATCCGCCATGTCGTCGGGCGTGGCGATACGGCGAAGCGGCACCATGGCCTCGCGCTGCTCCCGCGTTGTGGCATCGGCATAGAAGGCTTCCGAAAGCGGAGTGCGTACCAGGCCCGGGCTCAGCGTGTTCGATCTTACGCCCCTCGGTCCCCATTCATAGGCAAGCTGGCGCGACAGCATCAGGATCGCCGCCTTCGAGGTGGAATAGGCGCCGCTAGCCGGCTGCGGTTCGCTGCCGGCGACGCTCGCGACATGGACCAACGCACCGGACCCCCGCGCCAGCATTCCCTTGCCGAAAGCCTGAGCGGAGAGCATGTAGCCGGTGAGGTTCACCGAGAGCATCATTGACCAGTCCGCCAACGATACACTGTCGAGCGGGCCGGGGTGCAGCACGCCGGCATTATTGACGAGGATATCCGCGCCACCGTCCTTGTCCACCCGACCCGCTGCGGCCTCGATCTGCTCCGGCCAAGACAGGTCGCAGGCGAGAGCAAGCGCGCCATTCCCCAGTTCAGCGGCGAGCGGCTGCGTGCGTTCAAGAGTGCGATCGACCAGTACGACACGCGCGCCCTGCCCGGCAAAGGCGCGGGCGAGCGCCTGACCTATGCCGCCGCCGCCGCCGGTAATGACGGCGGTCTTTCCCTCCAGTCCCAGCCAGTTCACGATGCTTTCTCCCTGTTGTCGGTTTTGCTGTCTGTTTCCTGGGCGATGCCGGCGAGATGGCGTCCGGTGATCCAGCCGAAGGTCATGGCAGGGCCGAGCGTAATGCCGGCGCCGGGATAGTTTCCCCCCATGATGGAGGCGCGGTCGTTGCCGACAGCAAACAGGCCGGGGATGATGGCTCCCTGCCGGTCGAGAACCTCGCCCGGAACCGTCGTTTTCAACCCGTCGAAGGTGCCGAGGTCGCCCATCTCCATCCGGACCGCATAGAACGGCCCCTGCTGCACTGGTGCGACCGCCGGATTCGGCTTGTGGTCCGGGTCCGCCAGATAGCGGTTGAACGCGGTCTCGCCGCGACGGAAGGCCTCGTCGCGGCCCTCGCGCGCGCCGCGATTGAAAACCGAGACGGTCTCCTCCAGCCCTTCGGGGTCGATGCCGCAGGCGCGTGCCAGTTCGCCAATGGTTCTTCCCTTCTTCAGGTAGCCGGTGCGCAACCAGAGCCAGAGCGGCATGGGGGCCGGCTTGGTATGGCCGAGGCCGTATTTGCGGATGGTACGGTGGTCGCAGATCAGCCAGGCGGAAGCCTCGCCGGAAGCGACCATGGCCGCGCCGACATCGTGATAGCTCTCGCTCTCGTTGGTGAAGCGCCTGCCGTTGGACAGCACAGCGATCATGCCGGGTTTGTAGCGGTCGAGCAGATGCGGAAAGACGCCCTTGCCCGGCACCCGGCTGACCGGCATCCAGGCCGCGGGCTGCGGATATTCCGCATCGAAGGCAGCACCCGCTTCCTCCCCGAGCCGTATGCCGTCGCCGGTGATGGCCTCCGGCACCGGCGAGAAATGCCCGCCACCGGCCTTCAGATGGGCGTAGGTCTCCGCCCGGCGAGCAAGATCATGGGCATAGCCGCCGCAGGCAAGCACGACTCCACGTCGCGCGGTGATCCGTCCCGGGTTCTTTCCGCCGACATCGGTGCCGATCACACGACCATCTGCCTTGACGAGATGCAGGGCGGGCGTTTCGGTCAGGATCGGAATGCCGAGATCGAGGCAGCTCCTGGCCAGCCGGGCGGCGAGTGCATTGCCGCTGGTGACCTGCACGCCGCGGCCGTGGCGAACCACCTCGCCTGCATGGGCGACCAGCCGTTTCACCACATAGGCGAAGGACACTGGCGACTTCGTGGCATTGAAGAAGTGCTTGATGTCGGCATTCGAGGAATTGAACATCATGCCCATGAAGGTGATGGTCGAGAGCGGCGGCCTCAGCCGTTTCAGGTCTTCGCCAAGTGCCCTGGTATCGAAGGGCGCGGCAAGTACCGAGCGCCCGACATCCACGCCGCCTTCCGTTGTCGGATGATAGTCCGGATAAAGCGTCGGTACGAACTTGACCGCCGTTTCCTTCTCGAACCAGTCGAGCATGCGCGGCCCCGCGTCCAGAAACGCATCGACGGCCTCGGGCTGGAACCAGTTTCCCGTCTCGGCCGCCATGTAGCGGCGCGCGGCCTCGCGGGTGTCGGCGGGATTGTTCGTCTTACCGTGGCGGTTGCCGGGGATCCACAGCACGCCGCCGGAAAAGGCGGTGGTGCCGCCGAAGACGGCTTCCTTCTCGATGACGGTGACCGACAGTCCGTGTTTTTCTGCGGTGATCGCTGTTGCGAGCCCTCCCGCGCCGGACCCAACCACCAGCACGTCACAGACGCGCCCCTCGCTTGCCCGTTCCATGATTTCCTCCCGTTTCTCACATCACATCCCATGGGGAAATTGCTACGCGCGGGGGCGGGCCGGACCAATGGACGCTGCCGCGCATTTGTTGCACAATTCGATGGGAGCAATGACAGGAGGAAAAATGGGCGGCGAGGCAACGGCGAGCGTTCCGCACTACTATCTCTATGGAGATCAGGGTGCGGATGTCGAACTAGACTTACTGAACATCGAGATCATCAGGGAGCGAAGCGGTCCAAACGATTGGAGGATTCGTCCGCACGCCCATCCCGACCACATGCAGGTTCTGCTGGTGCGCGAGGGGGGCGGCACCATCCGTTTGGAGGAGCTTTCGCTGACGATCGCCGTTCCCGGGGTCCTGGTCATTCCGGCGGGCATCGTCCACCAAATCGACTTCGATCCAGGAACTGACGGTTTTGTCGTTACCGCCGCCCTCGGCTGCCTGAAGGCGGCAGCGGCGAGGGACGCAAGGCTCATCGATACCGCGAGCCGACCGGCCGTCTATTCGCTGGAAGGAACCGGCGTCAACATCGCCGCCGTCACCGACACGTTCTGCTGGCTGCACCGTGAATATGTCTGGTCCGCCCCCGGCCGCCGTACCGCGATCCTCGCGCAGTTCATGCGGGTTCTGGTGGTGGTCCTGCGCCTCAGTATCACGCAGGAAGACCCGCGCATCATCGCGCCCGACAGGGACTACGATCTTCTTGCCCGCTACCGGGCGCTGCTGGAGGAGCATTTCCGCATCGAGCGCTCGCCGGCCTTCTATGCCGATGCTCTCGCCGTCACCCCGGCGCGGCTCAACGCGGCCTGCAAGAACCGGGCAGGCAAGACGGCCTCCGACCTGCTCTACGAGCGCGTCACGATCGAGGCCAAGCGCTATCTGGTCTATACCGAGAGCAGCGTGGCGCAGGTGGCCCATATGACGGGCTTCGAAGATCCCGCCTATTTCAACCGCTTCTTCACCCGGCAGGTCGGCATATCGCCGGGTGCCTATCGCAAGCAGGTGACAGGCAGCCACGAGTAGAGCGACCCGTGAGAGCGATGGATCGTCCATGTTTTGTGACGGACGATCCATTTCATCGCAAGGCCTCCTGAACCAATCTTCCAATGCGCGTCGCAATCGATTGGGACCTTTCCTGCGCGACGTCGTAAGGGCATGGAGGAAAAGATGATTCACGAATGGCGAAGCTACCGGCTGAAACCCGGCGCGGCGATACCCTATCTCGAACTGCTGGCGGACCACGGGCTTCCATTCGTGAGCCGGCATCTGCCGCTGATGGGCTACTGGCTCGCCGAAACCGGGCCGCTCAATACCATCCATCATCTCTGGAGCTATACGGACTGGGCCGAGCGCGAGGCCTGTCGCGCAGCATTGGCCAAGGAAGACGAATGGGTGAAGGAATTCATCCCCAGAGCCTTCCCGCTGGTGGAGGAACAGCAGAACCGCATGCTACGTCTGTCCTCCGGCTCCGGCCTGTTCGAAAAAATGCTTGTGAAGAGACGTGAACCCATGCCCGCGCGTGAAGCCGGATCGCCTCTTTTCGCCGGCGAATTCGCTGCTATCGTCAATGGTGAATTCGATGGTGAAACCGTCGCGGCCTTTCAGCCTCTCTCAGGCGACCCCAGCCTGCCGCTTGCCCTTCTTTCCCGTTCGCCCGATCCGCTCGCGGTTGAATACGCCGGCGGTTCCTGCCCAACCGTTCTCCGGCCGCTGGTATTCTCCCGGCTGTAGACTGGCGCGCCCGCCGTCAAGACGGTGTTCATGCGGTGGCGATTGCGGGTCTTCTTCAATGCCGTACCCGTAACGCCGTAGTCTGCGGCAACTTTGGTCATGGGTTTGGACCAAACCTGTTTGTAAAGCTCCTCGCGAGAAACTGTCTTCACCTTTCAACCTCTATCTTCCGCGCACATGTGCACGACCTAACTTCCCGTGATCCAATACTCAGGACCAAGGTGGGCGCATTGATTTTGTCAGTTTTGACGGTACTTTATCGGAGAGTTAGATTCGACCTTCGCCGGTCACGGCAGCAGCGAAATGGCCGATCGATGTCGATAGTCACAGAATTTTTTCTGTGCTGCGATTTCCCAAAAATACAACAAAATCAACAGGCTAGCTTTTTGACGGCCTGCGTCACGGCTCTCGGTGCCGAAATGAAGTTTTTCTGTAGTGAAATCAATTCCTTAGGACAGAAAAAATACTCGAGTGGGAGTGACGGGTAGTAGAAACGGCGGTAATGGCGTAGTTTTGGAGGTGGATTTCGCCATCGCTTAGTTGCCCCTCTCGCTTGTCGTTCACTGCCATTGATCAGCCTACTCCATTTCTATGCCGTGGGATCGATCTGCCTGTACTCCCGGGATGATGTAAGGACACTTTGGCGGGCGGAGTATTCTGGCATAGAATAGCGTGCAGCTTCTTTCACCTTGCGCCACACGATCAGCGCATCATGTTCCCCATCTTCCGCGAACATGTCGAACCGGAAGCACCATTGCTGTTCACGAGCGGCCCCAACTTCGGCGAAACTATTGGCACGTTGGAAGGGGAACCCCTCTATCATGCCAGCCTCGACCCCGACGAATACCGCCTGCTGCTCGACCGGGATGGCTTTGATATTTTGGCCCATGTTGCGGAAGACCCTAACTGTAGCGGGCACACGGTCTGGCTGGCGCGTCAGCGGTAGCCGTGAGGTTATCGCGGAAATCCTGATTTTGTGGCATTGCAGAAGTCGGGGTAATATATTGAGCAGAACCGGACTTTTGCGACGAGCTGAAGACCGAGTTCGGCCGAAGCTGACAGCCATCAGCCCTTGCGAACATCGAAACCCACTAGCCAGCCAGAAAACCATCAGAAACAATAGCGACTTTGACGGCCGAAACAGGCTGCGGCGGGAGTGCTAATGGATCGGATTTTCATCGCAGGCAATGGCGGAAGCGGCAAGTCTTGGCTGACCAAGCATCTGGCCACTAAGCTCCTGCTTCCGCTCACTCATCTGGACGATCTCCACTGGCTACCGGGCTAGGCTGGAGAACGCCCGCGACCCGAGCGTGATCGGCTTGTAACCGAAGCCGCAAATGGCCCCTATTGGATCATCGAGGGCATATAGGCTATGAAATTCGAGAAAATGTCGGGAATTCGCCACAGCCTATCTCCCCCCTAGACATCAACACTCCCACGATCTACCTTGGTGCTGTGGCAGACCTGAAATTGCATCAGGTTTCAGCCCCTTCGCATAGCCCCTCGCAATGAATTGCGGTTCAGGCCTGCGCTTCACTCTCCAACATCAACATAATCTCACCGCGCAAGCGGAAGGAGTTTCTATGGCTGACGCCCGATGCGCCTGCGGCGCTCTTAGACTGACGTTTAAAGAGCCACCCCAATTGACTGCGCTATGTCACTGTTTCGCTTGCCAGCGAAGAACTGGTGCGCCGTTCAGCGCCAATGCGTTTTACTCGGTTGAGTGCGTCGAAATATCTGGAACAGCAACGGAATTTGCTCGCGCGGGTGATAGTGGTCGCAAGGTCCGCATGTATTTTTGCCCCACTTGCGGTTCGACCGTCTATTGGAAGGCCGATGCCTCGCCGTCTTGGATAGGGGTGGCGATAGGTTCGTTTGCCGACCCGGCGTTCGCGCCACCGACCATGTCAGTATTCGAGCAATCGAAACATACGTGGGTGCAGCTTGGCGAAGCGGTAGAGCATTTCCTAGGTCATCCAACCGGCCGAGATTAGGTAGGGACTTTTCTCTTGTCGCTGCAGTCCTGAATTCGGGACGCTGCAAAAGTCAGCTATATCCCTCTTGGCGAACAGGCTTCTGCCGACGAACCCGCTGTTACAGCCAGCATGGCGCGCTTGCCCTTGCATATGCCGGTGTCGAAACGTTTGCTGCCGGAATACAGTTGGCCATACACGAAAACGCGATCCATCCAGCCTTTCAGGATGGCAGGCATGCCAAACCACCAAAGTGGAAACTGCAGCAGAACAAAATCAGCCCAGAGAAGATCGTCGATCTCGCGCTGTACATCGGCGGGCAAAGCTGACTGGAAAACGACCCTAGCGCTCTCCGCGCACCCGAGAGGCCGAAACGGATAGAGAGCGGCGAACACCCCACTTCAGTGTCACGCCGAGGCTTGCGATCAGAATGCAGCCTACCCCAGCATATTGCGCCGGCCCCAGCCGATGGCCATAGACAATGGCATCGGCAATGATCGCAGTGGCCGGATAGAGAAACAACAGCACGGCCGCCAAGGGCGTCGAGAGCTTCGGCAGTGCGTTATAGAGCAGCATGTAAACACCGCCGGTATGCACGACGCCGATAACGGCAAACCACGCCCATTGGACAGATGACACCTCCAAAGGTCCTACCGGTACGACCAGCACCAGAAGCACGATGCCGCAAAGACACTGAACGAAGGCCAGTTGAGGTCCGGTGATGCCCGTCAGTCCTTTGGCGATGATCGTCACAACGGAATAGAGAAACGCACCGCCGAGCGCGCAACAGATCCCGAGCAGCCAGGGCGCATCGATAGCAGTCTGGCCTTTGGTGGACTCCGTGGCCAAAGCAAGTCCGATCAGTGCCAGAGCGATCCAGCCGAAGGTGACGGCATGCAAACGCTCACGAAAGACCAGCGCGCCGATCACCACCACCATGAACGGCTGAACATGAAAGACGATCGTGGCAACCGCGATGCCAATATGTTGCATGGCCGTAAAGAACAAAACCCAGTTGCCGACCATCAGCAGGCCACTGGCAAGCGCAAGGCCGAGCACTCTCGGCGGCAGGCGCAGCACCGCGGAGAGATTGCCCCGGAAGGCACCATAAAGCGCCAGCACGAGGCCGCCGATCACACATCGGTAGAACGTGACCGACAATGGGTCCGCACCGCTCTCCAGAACACAGACCCCAAGCGTCCCCAACAACATCTGGGCGGCCGCCACGCCGATGAAACCCTGGATTTGTCTCGTCATGCTGTCCGCTCCTGAAGTGCCTTTACAGGTTTCAGGATATTGCTCTGTCAATTAGATGCACAATCGATATAATATGAACATATTCATTGGAGTTTCCAATCAATCATGGAACTTGAACATACTCTGCTCCGCACCTTCGTAGCATGTGTCGACGTGATGAGTTTCACGCGGGCGGCGTCCGCCGTGCATAAATCGCCCGCGACCGTTTCCACGCAGATCGCCCGGCTCGAAGCAGAACTGGGGGCGCGGCTCTTTATCCGCGACACGCGCAATCTGGCTCTGACGCCGGCCGGCGAAGAACTGGAGGCCTATGCGCGGCGCATTCTAAGGCTGCATGACGAGGCCGTGGAAGCCTTTCGCAAGCCCGATATTGCCGGGTCGATCAGCATCGGCGCGCCAGATGACTACATCTCGCATATCATGCCGCCCGTGCTCAGGCGCTTCGGCCAGTTGTTTCCCCGCGTCGCCATCAAGATCATTTGCGCCCAGTCGACAGCACTTGTGCCGCAGATCGAGAGAGGAGACATCGATCTCGCCATCGTCACGCGGTCGCGGGGAGTGGAAGGACAACTCCTGCGACAAGAGCCTATGGTGTGGATCGCCTCCCGCGATCGGATTGCGCTGGAAAGACATCCCCTCCCCGTCGCATTGTTCGAACCGGGAAGTCAGGCGCGCGCTGTTGTTCTGGCCGCATTGGCGAAAAGCGACATTCGCTTCCAGCCCGCCTATGAGAGTGTCAGTCTGTCGGCACTTCTCACTGTGGTCGAGGCAGGGCTTGCCGTTGCCGCTGTCACGCGCATGTCGGTCCCCTCTGCCGTCATGGAATTGGTGCAGGCTGATGGGCTGCCCGTGATCGAACGCCTTGACGTTGCCCTGATACGCAGTGCTGGGTCCAACAATCCACTCTGCGATTTCATGGCGGAGGCCATTCGCAATAGTGCCGAAGGCATGGCCAGGTAGGACATTGGACAGCGGTTGACGCTGACGGAACACAAGCTGCCGCGCCAATTTATTGCCGCAAAAATCCTAATTTTGCAGCGCTGCAAAAGTCCGGCTAACATATCGAGCAAGATCCGGGATTATTGCGACAACTACATTCCTTTGATGACCTTCTCATCCGACTTGATCGCCCCCTGGCGAAGAGCGAGTGGGCAACTGACGGACACGCCGTTTCCGGTTGCTCTGATCCAGCGGTTCGCCCGGCGTTGGGCGGCACGGATTCCCTACCTCGTATTGGAAGCCTGCGTGTTTTTTGAGATTCCCGAGGCCGAGGCACGTGAGACGATCCGGACAACGGCGCAGCATATTTCGGACGGATGGCGGGAAGCCTTCAGACAGGTTGGCGTCACTGGTGCGCTGGCGCGCGACTATGAGGCTGCTTTTGTCGGCAAGGAGATGGAAACGGCGCGCGGTCTTTAAGTCATACCTGACGGATAATTTCCGATTATTCGTCAAATATGAGCGCCTCCTAGGGCCGATCCGCCTCATGACCTCTGCTGCGATGCTTCAATGGTCGTGGGACGAAATCCTCGGCGGAGATCGTGTCGTAGTCGATCGTTGGCGCGTTTGCATTGTAGGCGTCGAGGAATGCCTTGGTTTGCGGGTGCAGCGCCATTTCAATGCCCTCCCTGTGCGGAAGCTGATGCGGCACCGGCTGCGCGCGCCGGAGCCTTCATCGACGGCAGCGCGATCTGCCAGAGAAGCGCGACGATGGAGACAAGCGCGACAGCCGCCCCGAGCGGGGCCAGCGCGGTCAGCCCCATGGCCGGGATAATGGCCGCGCCGATGCCCGAGCCGACCACCACCCCGGCATTGAAGGCGGCGATGTTCATGCCGGAGGCGACGTCCATCGCCTGTGGCTGGTGGCGCTGTGCCAGCATCAGGATGCGGGACTGGA
This sequence comes from Rhizobium sp. CG5, assembly GCF_023701945.1. Classification (GTDB taxonomy): domain Bacteria; phylum Pseudomonadota; class Alphaproteobacteria; order Rhizobiales; family Rhizobiaceae; genus Allorhizobium. The sequence goes on along the minus strand of NZ_JABAEF010000030.1, from coordinate 5,606 downwards.
GCGGCGGGATCGCCCCATAGGTGGTTAGGCCGACCAGCGCCACCAAGCTGACCATGGCGATAGGCGCATGGAAGGCGAAGGCGATCAGGCCGAGCGAGACGACGACGCCGACGAGCATGATAAGCGAAGCCCGGTCCATGCCCTGGCTGTCGGTCAGCTTGCCGCCCAGCACATTGCCGAGCGCTGCGCCCAGGCCATAGGCGAGCAAGGTCAGGCTCGCCGTCTCGACGCTGACCCGTGTCACGTCGAGCAGGATCGGCGAGACGTAGGTATAGAGCGCGAAAGAGCCGGTGTAGGACAGCATTGGAATGCTGGCGCCGGCAATCAGCCGCCGGTCGAACAATACCCCGAGATCGCGCCAGCCCGCGCCTTGCGTCGCTGCCTCTCCGTCCTTCGCCGACATCAGCGTGGCAATTCCGAGACTGCCGATCAGGCCGCATCCGGCGATGACGAGGAAGATGAGTTGCCAGTGCAGGATGGTGCCGAGCCAGGTGCCGATGGGCACGCCGAGCGACATCGCCACGGTTACGCCGCCGAACACCAATGCGAGGGCTGCGCCCGCACGCTCCGGCGCGACAAGACGTGTCGCCACGCTCGACGCCACCGCGAAGAAGACGCCATGAGCCATGCCGGAGAGCAGCCGGGCGATTAGCAGCGGCATAAGGCTTTCAGACAGACCGGCGATCAGGTTTCCGGCGCTGAAGACCAGCATGGCGATGAGGATCAAACGCTTGCGCGACAGGCCCGAGGCCAGCGCGGTCAGCACCGGCGCGCCGACAACGACGCCGGCGGCATAGGTCGTGACCGTCAGTCCGATACGGGTGACGTCTACCTGAAGGTCGCTCGCCATGGCCGAGACGAGGCCGATGGTGATGAACTCGGTGAATCCGACGGCGAAGGCGCAAAGCGAGAAGATGTAGATGACGGGAGGCATGGTCCGACCTTTCCAAATAGGCCCGCGTCTCCTTTGGCGAGCGTGTGGAACAGGCGGGCATGAGCGATTGGTCGGCAGTTAGCCCATGGCGGAGTTGAGCCGAAAGGTGCATAATAGGAGAACACTTATGGCAGTATGGCTTAAATGGTTCCGCGCAATCTCGATGATCTGATGGTGTTCGTTCGTGTCGTCGATTGCGGCAGTTTCTCGGCTGCGGCGCGATCGATGGATCTCGCGCCAACGACGGTCAGCAAACAGATTGCGCGGTTGGAAAAGCAGTTCGGGACGAGCCTGTTTCAGCGAAACACCCGCCGGCTGAAGATCACCGATGAGGGGCACGCCATCGCCGAACGCGCCCGTGGCGCTATCGCGTTGCTGGAAGAGGCGTCCGAGATTGCGAGGGCCGGTTCGTCCGACCTTTCGGGCACGATCCGCATCACCGCACCCGTGCCCTTCGGAGGCCGCTATGTCGCCGCTGCGACGGCGGACTTTCGCAAGCTCCATCCCAAGGTGGGGTTCGAGTTGCATCTGACAGACAGGATCGTCGATCTCTATGCGGGCGAGATCGATGTCGCGATCCGGGTTGGAAAGCTCTCCGACTCCCGCCTGATCGCCCGCCGTCTTGCCGACAATCGCCGCATTCTGGTGGCCGCGCCGGACTATCTCGCTCGACGCGGTATCCCGGAACACCCACAGGAGCTCACCGGGCACACTTGCCTGCTCATCGCCTATCCTGGGCTGCGAAACATCTGGACGCTGCACAACGGTGGGACGACGGCGGAAATGGCGGTGTCGAGCGACCTTGCGACGGACAGCGGCATCACCTTGCGGACTTGGTGCGTAGCGGGGCTTGGCATTTCCCTGCGCGAGCTTTGGGACGTCTCGGATGAATTGAAGGCGGGACGGCTGGTCCACATCCTTCCCGACTGGGTGGAAGAGGCAAGTCCGATCAGCTTCGTCCGCGCCAAACGCGAGCCTGTGCCAAAGCGGATCAGCGCCTTTGACGATTTCCTGGCCCAGCTCTGGCGCGAGCCACCGTGGGAGCACTAAGCGGCTCGCCGGGCCATGTAGCCGCCGCAGCGATGGCGTCAGCGGTTTGATGGGCCAAGTCGTTGTCATCGCGTTGCGTCGGTCGAGTTATCGACGCCCGTCAGTTCGGCTGACAGTGCCCAGAGCCGCTTTGCCTCATTCGGGTTGGTGGCGTAGTCGCGCACGCCGGCAAAAGCCTCGTTGAGTTTTTCGGCGCGCGCAGCCACATCGCAATCCTCGCAATAGAGCCCGCCAAGCCCATCGAGTTGCGGCGAAGTCGCAGCCCAGACCTGTGTCGCCGCGCCCTGTTGAGGGGTCTTGAAAGTCGGATCGGCAGGCGCACCGCTGGCATCGAGCCAGCCCTCGGCGGTCATCTCTTCTATCGTCAGGTGCCGCTGAAGCGGCGTGAAGATCTTGCCGGGATGGAGCGAGAAGGCACGCACGCCATCGTCTTGTCCTAACCGGTCGAGATGAACGGCGAAAAGGGCGTTGGCGGTCTTCGACTGGCCGTAGGCGAGCCACTTGTCGTAACCGCGCGTGAACTGGATATCGTCCCAGCGGATCGGCGAACTGTGATGGCCGGCGGAGGACACCGAGATCACGCGCGCACCGCCCCGGAGCGCGGGCCACAGCCGGTTGGTCAGCGCGAAATGTCCAAGGTGATTTGTCGCAAACTGCGCTTCCCAACCGGGACCAACTCGCGTCTCGGAACAAGCCATGATGCCGGCATTGTTGATCAGCAGGTCGATATGGCGATCTGCTGCTAGGATGCGTTCGGCGAAAACGCGAACGCTGTCGAGGTTCGACAGGTCAAGTTCCTCGATCGTGACGCGGGGGAGTCCCTTCGTCGCCGTCTCCGCTGCCCCCGGATGACGCGCGGCGACAATGACCCGCGCACCGGCCCCGGCCAACGCCCTTGTCGTCTCCAAGCCAAGACCCGAATGACCGCCGGTGACGATGGCGATCTTTCCCGATAGGTCAATGCCGGTCAGGACCTCCGCTGCTGTGGTCTGAGGCCCGAAACCGGAGCCGAGCGGCTTTTGCTGATCGATCATGATACGTCTCCCGGACATGATGATCGGTAGAAATCGCATAATCCATGCGATATGATGCGTCATTCATTCTCGATCGTTCGGATTTATTGCCTTGGACCCTCTGTCTGAAGTTCTCTCTCTGTTGAAACCAAGAAGCGCGATCAGCGCCGGTCTCAATGCGGGCGGCGACTGGGCGATCCGTTTCCCACCGCATGAGGGCATCAAGTTCAACGCGGTCATGCGCGGAGCCTGTTGGGTCACGGTCGAAGGCGAAGCCGAGCCCCAACGGATCGAGGCCGGAGATTGCTTCCTGCTGACCCGTGGACGCCCCTTCGTCTTTGCGACTGACCTCGCATTGCCCATGATCGAGTCGCCGACCATCTACGACGCGGCGGTGGACGGCATCGCAACCTGCAACGGTGGCGGTGATTTCTTCCTGATGGGCGGCCGTTTTTCCTTTGCTGGCGACCACGCCGATATGCTGCTCGGCGCGCTGCCGGCCATCGTCCATGTGCGTGATGCCTCGAACCAGGCGACTGTTCTGCGCTTTGCGCTGGAACAGCTTGCGGCGGAACTGAAAAGCCGCCCGCCCGGCGGCGCGCTCATGGCCGAACACCTTGCGCAGATCATGCTGCTCCAAGTTCTGCGGCTCTGGCTTGCCTCGAACAAGGACCGACACTCTGGCTGGCTGGGCGCTCTGTCCGACCTGCGCTTGGCGAAAGCCATCGACGCTCTTCATGCCGACCCCGCTCGACGCTGGCGGCTTGCCGAGCTCGCCGACATCGCCGGTATGTCGCGCACCACCTTCGCGGTGCGGTTCCGCGAGGCCGTCGGTCAGCCGCCGCTCGACTATCTGATCGGTTGGCGGATGCGCCTTGCCGCCGATCGGCTGCGGTGCACGCAGGACAGCGTGGCCAAGATCGCCTTCTCGATTGGCTATGAATCCGAAGCGGCCTTCAGCACCATCTTCCGGCGCGTGATGGGCTGCGCGCCGGGGAAATATCGACGTGGGCCACTCCAGCCGCCTCATGGCTAAGCGTTCTTTCGACAAATAGGCTGCCCACTCAGTGTCATGGGCCATTCGTGCCACTCTCAGCACGCGACCGAGGGGAACCAGCCGCAGGCCCAGCTCCGCCAGGCGCCGCATCAAGCCTTCTGCTCGCGCAAGAAAGCGATGGTGAGGGCAGCAAAAACGTCCGGCTGTTCCATTGGCGCGAGGTGCCCGGTCGGCAGTTCGGCATAACGCGACCCTGCAATCGCTTTGGCCAGCGCCTTGGCATGGGAGGGCGGCACCATGTGATCGTGGGTGCAGCCGATCACCAGTGTCGGAGCGGTAATGCGGGCCGCGTCTTGGCGCACGTCGATCGTCAAGTCCAGTTCCACCTGGCGCCCCATGCCCTCCCAATTGGCACCGTCGAGCGTCGCTTCGACTGCCTGGTCCACACCATCCGCGCCAAGGCTCGCCAGCGCATCTGGGCTGAAGCCGGTCAGCAGGATCAGCCGCGCCATGGCCCGACGATCCGTCTTGATGAGATCGCGCCAGAGCTGGAATTGCAGCTTGAGGCGCGGATCGTCCGCCGAGGCAAACCCGGCCAGGAGGATGAGCGAGCGGACCCGCTCGGGATACTCCGCCGCGATCCGGGTTGCGATCCCCGCTCCAAGGGAGAAACCCAAGAGATGAAACGTCTCCGCACCGGCCGCCTCGGTCGCCGCCATGACCTGGCCCGCGAGATAGTCGGTGGTCAGCTCGCGGCCATCGTCGGCCGTTGTGCCCGAGCCGGAATAGTCGGGGCGGATCACCGTCCATTCCTTGGCGAAGGTCTCTACCAACGCGCCCCAGTTTGACTCGGCATCGCCGCCCGTCCCGTGAACGAGCACGAGGGCCGGTCCAGCCCCGTCCGTCCTGTAGGCGACCTGCGCTCCCTGAAATTCTGCATGTGACATCCGGCAACTCCTTCTCGTCTTTCCTTGAGTCGCCGAGGACGCTAAACTCTGACAGCGCTGTGAGAGTCAAGGAGGCCGTATGCAGATCGGAACATTGTCGAAACGAACCGGGGTCAGCGTGCGGATGCTGCGCTACTACGAAGAAGAAGGCTTGCTGAACCCACCGCGCCGGGAGTCCGGCTATCGGGACTATGGGGAGGCAGAAGAGCAGATCGTCGCCCGCATCCGCATGTTGAGCGAAGCGGGCCTCAAGCTCGACGTCATCCGCCGCTTTCTGCCGTGTTTCCCCGATCCGCGACCGGATTTCCACCCATGCCCGGATCTTCTTGCGGCGCTGCGCCGGGAAGTGTCCAGCATCGACGATCGCATCGCGTGCCTGACTGCCAGTCGCAGCATCTTGTCCGGCTATCTCGACCGCGTGTAAGGCTTCGCGGACCACACGTAGGGGTTGCCGTGATCGCCCTGGTCGCAGGTTTACTTTGATCGGAGGAATAGCGCCCCGCTGTTGGCCCGGGTCTCGCATGTTCACAGCCCGGCGTAGGACCGATCGACATTCACCAACTCCAGATCATGATTGCGGCGAGATGGATTAATCCTGTGAAGTGAATGGTCCTTCGTTCATAGCGCGTGGCGAAACGGCGAAAGTGTTTGAGGCGGTTGAAGCA
>NZ_JABAEF010000002.1 GCF_023701945.1 Rhizobium sp. CG5 | reverse complement strand
CCGGATCGCTCGAAACATCCTCCAGAGCATCGACGGCCCAAAGATTCCGATCAGCCATCGCATCAAGAAATGCGCCTGGAACGACGACTATCTCATCACCGCTCTCGGCCATATGCGATAGCCCTGCCCTTGAGGGGGAGATGTCCGGCAGGACAGAGGGGGGTGTGCCTGCATCCACACGTTCCCCGATCACCCCCCGCATGACCTCCGACACCTCGTCCGCCGTGCAATAGACATGCACCTCAGCCCCGCAGGCCGCCAGCAGTTCGGCTTTCCAGGCAGCACCGTCCGAGCCGCCGGCGACGATGACGCGTTTGCCGGCCAGCGACCAGAAGACCGGCAGCTTGGCGAGCGGTGCCATGCGGGCCGGGGCGTGGCGGGCTGGGGCGGAATTGCGAGCTTGTTCACTCAGCAGCAGCGACTTGGCATCCATCGATGATCCCCCTGATTTCGGCGCGGCAGGAGCCGCAATTGGTTCCGGCAGACAGAGTGGCGCCGATCGCCTCGACCGTGCCGCAACCGGCGCGAACGGCGGAGACGATCTGGTTGACGCCAACGGAAAAGCACGAGCAGACGGTGGCGCCCGGATCGGCGCGGCCGGCACCCGGACGGCCGGCGACCACAGCAAAGCGGGTGCGGCTGTCGGCATGGGGCTCAGATAATTGCCCGATCGCCCAGTTGCGCGACACCGCCACCGGCTGGCTGGCGACGAACAAAGCCAGCAGCAGCTGCTCGCCGAGGAAGAAGGCGATACGGGCATCGCCGCTCATGCGGTCGCTATAACCGAGGCTCTCGGCCTCAGCCGGCAGGGCGAAATGGATGCGGCACCAGGCTTCGAGGTCGTCCAGCGGCGTCTCGAAGGCCAGCTCGACCCGCCAGCCGCCATTGGCTTTGGCCAGCGCCCAATAGGGCGTATCGAGGTTTTGCGGCTTCACGGTGCTGACGGCAAAGCCATAGGACGCTGCGGCAAACCGCCTGGCGCTGACCGCGACATGTTTCAAGGCCGGCTGGCCGGAGACCGGATCGGTGAGCGACGGCACCAGCGTGTCGATCCGGGCGCGGGCGGCGAATGCGTCGGTCCAGTGCATCGGCACGAACAGACCACCCCTCGCCTGGCGCGGAGTGAGCAGGGCCCGCACGATGACGCTTCCGGTCGGGCTATCGATTTCGACCAGGTCAGCATCGCGGATCCCGAGACGGCTGGCATCGTCCGGATGGATTTCGGCAAACGGCTCGGCCAGATGGCCGGACAGGCGGGCGCTTTTGCCGGTGCGGGTCAGCGTATGCCAATGATCGCGCACCCGGCCGGTGTTGAGCACCAGCGGATGGGTTTCGGTGACGCGCAGCGGCACCGCCGCGTCGACCGCCACGAAGCGCGCCTTGCCATCGGCATGATAGAAGCGGCCATCGGCGAAGAAACGCGTGTCCTGCGGTTCGACACCGGACGGCTGCGGCCACTGAAAAGGAGTGAGTGCCGCAAAGCCGGCGGCATCGATCGCCCCATGGGCGCCGATATCGAAATCGCGGCTGCCGTCATTTTCGAAACCCGAAAGGGCGGCGTGTTCGGCAAAAATCTCGGCGGGGGCTGCATAGGAAAAAGCCTCGGCAAAGCCCAAACGGCGGCCGACCTCGGCCAATTGCCACCAGTCCGGTCGGGCCTCGCCGGGCGCGGGCAGGAATGCGCGCTGGCGGGAGATGCGGCGCTCGGAATTGGTCACCGTGCCGTCCTTCTCGCCCCAGCCGGTGGCCGGCAGCAGCACATGGGCGAGCCGCGTCGTATCCGTGTCGCGCATGATGTCGGAAACGACGACGAAGGGGCAGGCCGCGATGGCTGCCTTCACGGCATCGGCATCCGGCATCGAGACCACCGGATTGGTGGACATGATCCACAGCGCCTTGATGCGGCCATCGGCGACGGCCTGGAACATCTCGACGGCCTTCAGCCCCGGCCTGTCGGCGATCACCGGCGACTGCCAGAAGCGCTTAACGCGTTCGCGGTGCTCGGGGTTTTCGAGAGCCATATGGGCGGCCAGCATATTGGCGAGCCCGCCGGTCTCGCGGCCGCCCATGGCATTGGGCTGGCCGGTCAGCGAGAACGGTCCCATACCGGGACGGCCGATGCGCCCCGTTGCCAGGTGGCAATTGATGATGGCATTGACCTTGTCGGAGCCGCCCGACGATTGGTTGACGCCCTGGCTGTAGCAGGTCACCACCCTTTCGGTCGTCTCGAACAGCTGGAAGAACTGGCGGATCTGCATGGCCGGCAGGCCGGTCGCCTCGATCAGCTCGGCCATGGTCTGCGACGCTGCCGCGAAGGCATCGGCAAAGCCCTGAGTATGGGCGGCGATATAAGACTGGTCGAGCGCCGGGCTCCCTGCCAGATGGGCCAGCAGACCATTGAACAGGGCGACATCGCCATCGGCAGCAATGGCCAGGTGCAGGTCGGCGATATCGCAGGTCATGGTGCGGCGCGGATCGATGACGACGATCTTCATCGCAGGCCGCGCCACTTTTGCGGCGGCAATGCGCTGATAAAGCACCGGATGGCACCAGGCGAGATTGGAACCGGTCAGCACGATCAGATCGGCCAGCTCCAGATCCTCGTAACAGCCCGGCACCGTGTCAGACCCGAAGGCGCGGCGATGGCCGGCGACCGAGGAGGCCATGCAGAGGCGCGAATTGGTATCGATATTGGCCGAGCCGATAAAGCCTTTCATCAGCTTGTTGGCGACGTAATAGTCCTCGGTGAGCAATTGTCCCGAGACATAGAAGGCGACCGAATCCGGCCCATGCTCGGCAATGGTTTCGCCAAAGCGGGCGGCAACCAGATCCAGCGCCTCGTCCCAGCCGGCCGGCTTTCCGGCAATTTCCGGGGTCAGCACGCGCCCCTCAAGATCGATCGTCTCGGCCAGCGCCGATCCCTTGGAACAGAGCCGTCCGAAATTCGCCGGATGATCCGGGTCGCCCCGGACGGACACGGTGCCCGCATCACCGACGCTGGCGATCACGCCACAGCCGACACCGCAATAGGGACAGGTGGTTTTGGTGTCAGTGGCCATGGTGTTTTCCGCGTGCCAATCTGTTGGGAGATCCTGGCGCCGCCCGGATCACGCCTTTCGTTCCAGCTTGCAATGCTTCACTGTGATGCGTATATAAATGCGCACTGGAGAGGACTTTGATCGAACGTGATAGCCGGAAAATTCTCCAGCGGCTCAAAGAGGACGGCTTCGAACTGGTGTCCGTCAGCGGATCGCACCACAAGCTGCGCAAGGATGGCCGGACGGTGATCGTTCCGCATCCGAAGAAGGATCTGCCACTGGGAACCGCCCGGGCGATCGCCAAGCAGGCCGGCTGGATTGAATAGGACAACGCCCCATGCGCCATTACATCGCCCTCGTGCACAAGGATGAAGGCAGCGCCTTCGGCGTCAGCTTTCCGGACCTGCCAGGTGTGTTCTCGGCGGCGGACGAAGAGCAGGACCTGATCGGCAACGCGATCGAGGCACTGCGCCTGTGGGCGGAAGACGAGGCCCTGCCGCCGCCCTCTCCTATCGAAGCGCTGGCTGCCAGAGCTGACATCCGCGACGAACTCTCTGCCGGAGCGTTTTTCGTGCGTATTCCGTTGATCGAGGATGACAGCCGGGTGGTGCGCGCCAATGTGACCTTCGAGGCCGGCACGCTGAAGGCGATCGACGCCGAGGCCGCACGCCGCGGCCTGACGCGCTCGGCCTTTCTGGCGAGCTGCGCGCGCAAGGAGATCGAGGCGCTGGGGTAGTCGCGCGGGTTACCCCCCTCTGCCTTGCCAGGCATCTCCCCCTCAAGGGGGGAGATCGAATCGTGGCGCCGCTTCATGCATCCGGTGCGCCTCCATGATTTGCCAACGCGCCGCGATGGCTGCGGCTCTTGCCGATCTCCCCCCTTGAGGGGGAGATGGCCGGCAGGCCAGAGGGGGGTGGAGCCGATCGCCGCGCTAACCATTCCCCTACTCCGCCGCCATCATCAGGCTTTCGAGTGCAATCGACAGCATGCCGCCCTCGTTGCGAACCGGGATGGTGCGCACAGCACCCTCGTCGGCGCCGAGGGCCTTGCCGGTTTCGAGCGAAATCACCCAGTTGTGCAGCGGACAGGTGACCGAGGCGCCGTGGACGATACCTTGGGAGAGCGGTCCGCCCTTGTGGGGGCAATGGTCCTCGATGGCGAAGACGGCGTTGTCGGCGGTGCGAAACACCGCCACCTTGCCCTCCGGCGTCTTGACGCAGCGCGCACCGCGCAGCGGGATGTCGTCGATATGGCCGATTGCGATCCAGTTCATGGGTTCGTTTCCTTTTTTCGAAAGCCTTGCGGGATGGTCACCCTCCCCTTGAGGGGGAGGGTCGGACCGCAGGTCCGGGGTGGGGTGATGGCGGCGCACCCCAAGATCACCCCCACCCGCGCGTTCCGCGCGACCTCCCCCCTCAAGGGGGAGGTGACTACTCCGCCGCCGCCGAGTATCCGACGGTGGCCATGGGCTTGAACTCGTGCTTGTCCTTGCCGGAGACGCGCTCGGACCAGGGATCGACCTGGGCAAATTTCTGGGAGAAAACGAAGCGCTCGTAATAGGCCTGACGCTTCTCGGCATCGCCCATGATCTGGCGGCGGATCTCGTCCAGGCCGACGCGCTTGGCCCATTTGTAGATGCGCTCGAGATAACGGGCCTGCTCGCGGTACATCTGGGTGAGCGCGACGATGTATTCCAGCGCTTCGTCCGGCGTTTTCACCAGGCCCAGCACTTCCGTGCCCTTGATGTCGAGGCCGGCGGCGCCTGCAAAATGGATCTCGAAACCGCTATCCACGCAGATCACGCCGATATCCTTGCAAGTGGCCTCGGCGCAGTTGCGCGGACAGCCGGAGACGGCCAGCTTCAGCTTGGCCGGCGTCCAGGAACCCCACATGAATCTTTCGATGCGAATGCCCAGACCGGTCGAATCCTGGGTGCCGAAGCGGCACCAGTCGGAACCGACGCAGGTCTTTACGGTTCTAAGGCCCTTGGCATAGGCTTGTCCTGAGACGAAGCCGGCCTTGCCGAGATCGGCCCAGACGGCGGGCAGGTCTTCCTTCTCGATGCCGAGCAGGTCGATGCGCTGGCCGCCGGTGACCTTGACCATCGGGATCTCGAACTTGTCGACGACATCGGCAATCGCCCGCAGCTCGGCCGCATTGGTCACGCCGCCCCACATGCGCGGCACCACCGAATAGGTGCCGTCCTTCTGGATATTGGCGTGCACCCGCTCGTTGATATAGCGCGACTGGTAGTCGTCAGCATATTCGTTCGGCCAGTCGCAGACGAGGTAATAGTTGAGCGCCGGGCGGCATTTGGCGCAGCCGCAGGAGGTTGTCCATTCCAGTTCCTGCAGGACCGCCGGAATGGTTTTCAACTCCTTGGCCTTGATCAGGCGGCGGACGTCGTCGTGGCCGAGATGGGTGCAGCCACACATCGGCTGGACGGCGGCGGGATTGTAGGCATCGCCGAGCGTGATGGTCATCAGCTGTTCGACCAGGCCGGTGCAGGAGCCGCAGGAGGCGGAGGCTTTTGTGTGGGCGCGGACATCGTCAAGCGAGGTCAGGCCTTTGGCGGTGATGGTGGTGACGATCTTGCCCTTGCAGACGCCGTTGCAGCCGCAGATTTCCGCATCATCCGGCAAGGCTGCAACGGCCGCCATAGGGTCCAGCGGGCTGCCCCCCTGATAGGCCTGACCGAAAATAAGCGTGTCGCGCATGGCCGCGACATCGGTTCCCCGCTTCATCAGGTCGAAGAACCACGAGCCATCCGCGGTCTCGCCATAGAGCACCGCGCCGATGATACGATTTTCCTTCAGGATCAGCCGCTTGTAGACGCCTGCCGTGGCGTCGCGCAGGACGATTTCCTCGCGGCCCTCGCCTTCGGCAAAATCGCCGGCCGAAAACAGGTTGATGCCGGTGACCTTGAGCTTGGTATTGACCACCGAGCCGTGATACTCGGCCTGGCCGCCGGTCAGCCGGTCGGCGAGAACGCGGGCCGCTTCATAGAGCGGCGCCACCAGGCCGTAGCAGGTGCCGCGATGCTCGGCGCATTCGCCGAGCGCGAAGATGCTGGGGTCGGAGGTCATCATGCCATCGTCGACGACGATGCCGCGGTTGACCGCAATGCCGGCCTCCTTGGCAAGGCTCGAGGCCGGGCGGATGCCGACTGCCATGACCACCATGTCGGCGGAAATCTGCCGGCCGTCCTCCAGCTCGATGCCCTCGACCTTGCCGGTTCCGAGGATCGCCTTGGTATTGGCCTTGGTGATGATCTCGATGCCGCGTTCGGTCAGCGCCTTTTCCAGGAGATAGGCGGCGGCCGGATCGAGCTGGCGCTCCATGATGGTCGGCATGAGGTGGATGACGGTGACCTCCATGCCCTGGCGCTTCAGGCCATAGGCGGCTTCCAGGCCCAGAAGTCCGGCGCCGATGACGATGGCGCGGCCCTTGCCCTGAGCAATCTTCAGCATGTTCTCGACATCGTCGAGATCGCGGTAGGCGAGCACGCCGGGCAATTGATGGCCGGGCACGGGAATGATGAAGGGCAGCGAGCCCGTGGCGATCACCAGCCGGTCGTAAGGTACCGTGATGCCATTGGCGGAGGTGACGGTCTTGGCGGCACGGTCGATGCCGGTAACCTTTGCTCCCTTGTGCAGGGTGACGCCGTGGGTCGCGTACCAGTCGTCATTGTGGATGACGATGTCGTCATAGGACTTCTCGCCAGACAGCACCGGCGAGAGCATGATGCGGTCGTAATTGACGCGCGGTTCGGCGTTGAAGATCGTGACCTCGAACAGGCCTGGCGCCCGCTCGAACAGCTCTTCCAGCATGCGGCCGGGGGCCATGCCATTGCCGATGATGACGAGTTTTTCGACCATCCGTGTTACTCCGCGGCTTCGACGAAGCGGTGACGTTCGTAGAGGAACTTCAACACGGCTTCGCGGGATTTGAGATAGGTGCGGTCAGACGCCAGCGCGATGCGGTCGCGGGGACGCGGTATCGGCACGTCGAGCACTTCGCCGATTTTCGCGGCCGGGCCGTTGGTCATCATCACGATGCGGTCGGACAGGAGCACGGCTTCGTCGACATCATGGGTGATCATGATCATCGTGTTGCCGAGGCGCGCATGGATTTCCATCACCGCATCCTGCAGATGGGCGCGGGTCAGGGCATCGAGCGCGCCAAAGGGCTCATCGAGCAGCAGGATTTTTGGCTCCATGGCGAGCGCGCGGGCGATGCCGACGCGCTGCTTCATGCCGCCGGAGATTTCCGCCGGGCGCTTGTCTTTCGCATGGCCCATCTGCACCAGATCGAGATTGCGCATCACCCAGTCGTGGCGCTCGGCCTTGGTCTTGGTGGAACCGAACACCTTGGAGACGCCGAGATTGACGTTTTCATAGACGGTGAGCCAGGGCAGCAGCGAATGGTTCTGGAACACCACGGCGCGCTCCGGCCCCGGCGCGTTGACTTCCCGGTCCTCCAGCAGCACCGCGCCGGCGGAGACCTTTGTGAGGCCGGCGATCAGGTTGAGCAAGGTCGACTTGCCGCAGCCGGAATGGCCGATGATCGAGACGAATTCGCCCTTGTCGATGGTCAGGTTGATATCTTTGAGGACTTCGGCGCGCACGCCTGCCCGGTCGAAATGCTTGTCGATATGATCGAGCTTGAGATAGGCGGTCATGTCGCGCTCCTTAATTGGCCGCAGTGCCGCGGGTGATGAAACTGCCGACCGCGGCCACCAGCTTGTCGAGGGCAAAGCCGACGATGCCGATATAGGCGAGAGCGACGATGATGTCGGAGAGCCGCGAGGAGTTCCACGCATCCCAGATGAAGAAGCCGATGCCGACGCCGCCGGTCAGCATTTCGGCGGCAACGATGGCGAGCCACGACAGGCCGATGCCGATGCGGAGGCCGGTGAAGATGTAGGGGGCGGCCGAGGGCAGCATGATCTTCCAGAAGAACTCGACCTGGTTGAGCCGCAGCACCTGGGCGACGTTGCGGTAATCCTGCGGGATATTGCGCACGCCGACGGCGGTGTTGATGATCACCGGCCAGATCGAGGTGATGAAGATCACGAAGATCGCGGAAGGATTGGAATTCTGGAAGGCGGCCAGCGACAGAGGCAGCCAGGCGAGCGGCGGCACGGTGCGCAGGATCTGGAAGATCGGATCGAGACCGCGCATGGCCCAGACCGACTGGCCGATGACGGCGCCCATCAGCACGCCGCAGACGGCGGCAAGGCCGAAGCCATAGGCAACGCGTTCCAGCGAGATCAGCACGCGCCAGGCAAGGCCGATATCCTGCGAGCCGTAATTGAAGAACGGGAAGGCGATCAGGTCGTAGCTGTCGATCCACACCTGGCTTGGCGGCGGCAGGCTGGAGCCGGCTTGCGAACAGGTCAGCTGCCAGATGCCGAGCAGGGCCGCCAGCACGACGAGCGGCGGCAGGACATTGCGGGCGATGGCGGCGGCAATCTTGCGGGCGTCATATCTGGCGACCGGACGGGTCGCCATGCGCACCACCTGGCCTTTTGATGTCGGCATTGGCGCGACGGCGGCTGTCTGCGTACGTGCTGTTGCGGGCATGGTTTTGTCCTTTTTTGGTTCCGGTCGTTCGTTGGTGGTGCCACCCTCCCCTTGAGGGGGAGGGTCGGACCGCAGGTCCGGGGTGGGGTGACGGCTCCGGCCTTAAGCGTTCGCGGTAGTCACCCCCACCCGCGCGTTCCGCGCGACCTCCCCCCTCAAGGGGGAGGTGGATTGCTGCCGGGCTCGGGATTTGCCCCTTACGACGCCGCCTTGATGGTCAGGCTGTCGAGATAGGCCGACGGGTTTTCCGGGTCGAAAACCTTGCCGTCGAAGAAGGTTTCTGTCCCACGCGACTTGGAGGCCGGGATGTCGGCAGCGGCGACGCCGAGGTCGGCGGCGGCCTGGCGCCACAGGTCTTCGCGGTTGACCTCTTTGACCAGCGCCTTAATGTCGGTGTCCGGCGCAAACTTGCCCCAGCGGATGTTTTCAGCGATGAACCAGCTGTCGTGGCTCTGGTAGGGGTAGGAGACGCCGTCGGCCCAGAACTTCATCTCAAGGCCGGTGGCCGTCTCGACGCGGCCATTGCCGTAGTTGATGTCGCCCTTCAGGCGGCCGACGACATCCTTCGGCGGCACGTTGAACCACTGGCGCTTGCCGAGGATGGCGGCCATCTCTTCCTTGTTGTCCATGCTGTCGCACCACATCTGGGCCTCCATCACGGCCATCAGGATGGCCTTTACGGCATTGGGGTTCTTCTCGACCCAATCGGCGCGCATGCCGAGCGCCTTTTCCGGATGGCCTTTCCAGATCTCGCCTGTCGTGCAGGCGGTGAAGCCGATGCCCTGGTTGACCAGCTGCTCGTTCCACGGCTCGCCGACGCAGAAGGCGTCCATGTTGCCGACCTTCATATTGGCCACCATCTGCGGCGGCGGCACGACGATGGTCGAGACGTCCTTGTCGGGGTCGATGCCGCCGGCGGCCAGCCAGTAGCGCATCCACAGATCATGGGTGCCGCCCGGGAAGGTCACGGCAACCTTGACTTCCGCGCCCGCAGCCTTCTTGGCGGCAAAGGCCTCCTTCAGCTTGGAGGAATCAAGGCCGACGCCGGTGGCGGCATATTCCTTGGCGACCGAAATCGCCTGGCTGTCGTAATTGAGGCGCGCCAGCATGGCCATCGGCACGGGAACGTTGTTCTGCGTCACCTTGCCGATGTGCATCAGATACGGCATCGGCGACAGGATATGGGCGCCGTCAATGCCGTTCGCAGCACCGCCGAGCACGAGATTGTCGCGCGTCGCGCCCCAGGAGGCCTGCTTCAGCACTTCGACATCCGGCATGCCATGTTTGGCAAACAGGCCCTTTTCGGCGGCAATCACCAGGGGCGCGGCATCGGTCAGCGCGATATAGCCGAGCTTGGCGCCGGTGACCTCAGGGGCGGCCACCGCCGCATAGGCGCCGGACGGCAGCAGCGTGCGGGCGGCGGTGATGACGGCGGCAGTTGCCACCGACTTGCGCAGGAACTCGCGGCGGGTGGCCAGACACTCGGTGGCGGCAATCGAAATCGGCTTCATGCTCGGTTCTCCTTCAGAAGGACGGCTCTTGAGCGGTCGTCCATGTGGCCAGATGTCCGAGGAGAAAAACGAAAAAAGCCGCCAAACTAATTCCAAGCCATAAGGCTTTGGATATCAGTTTGGCGGCTTTGCCTTGAGCGCCCTTCGTTGGACGCGTCTTGTTTGGTAGTCCCCTCTGGACTTGGCTCTTAACATGCATAAATCGTGCCAAGATGGCAATAGTTTTTATTATCATATATTTTCAATATGTTAAGCGTTTTGATTATTCTTTGTGCAGTCAAGACCGCACCGCCGACGCACAGCAATTGTGCAGTGCCTATATTGCGGGCGCAAAGTTGTGCATGTCTTAGGCGATCGCCTGGCTGGCAATATAATCGTCAAGCCGGTCCGGATCGAAAATCCGGCCGTCGAAAAAGCCGTCAGGACCCAGCATCAGCCGGCCGACAGTGGCGCCGATATATTGCGGCGCGGCGAGCGCGCCTTCGACCTTGAGATTGGCGCCGGGCATGGCGGCGAAAATCGGCTTCAGGGCCTGGCGGTAGAGATCGGGGCGATAGGAATCGCGGGCGATCAGCGCATTGTGGGGCGAATGGCTGCAATGACCCCAGCGCACCATCTGGCTGTAGAACCACAGGGCGTGGCTCTGCCAGGGGAAATTGGCGGCCTTGCGGTCGAGCACGAGAAAATCCTCGACCTCGACGGTCACGTCAGGCGCGACGAAGATGCGGCCGGTCAGCTCGGGCAGCAGCAGCCGGCCCTCGACACCCAGATATTGCCGCGCCGCCATGATGCCGGCCAGTTCCTCGATGTTTTCCGGATTGCCGCACCATTGCGCCGCACGGTAGCAGGCTCTGAGCAGGGCATCAAGCGCCGGGCGATTGGCATCGGCCCATGCTTTCGACACGCCCAGAACCTTTTCCGGGCTGTTGCGCCAGATCTTGGCCTTGACGGTGACGATGCGGCCGATGTTGCGATCGACGGAGACGGTGTTCCAGGGCTCGCCGACGCAATAGCCGTCGATGCGGTCCATCATCAGCGCGTCCGGCATCAGCGGCGGCGGCACGGCGGCGATCTCGACGTCGTGATCGGGCGAGATGCCGCAGGCGGCCAGCCAATAGCGCAGTTCGTAATTGTGGCCCGAATGGAAATGCACCACGGCAAAACGCAGCATGGGCAGGCCGAGGCGCTTGCGCGCTTCGACCACGGCCTTCAATGCGGCACCAGCACCGCGCGGCTCCAGATCGGCCACCAGCCCCTCGCCCAGCATGGCCTCGTAGAGTGCTGTCGAGACCGTGATGGCATTGCCGCCGAGGTTCAGCGCCATCGGCGTGATCAGCGGCGTCGACATAGGCGACAGGCCGAGATTGGCGGCGATCGGCATGGGCGCCAGCATATGGGCGGCCTGGAAATGGCCGACGGCAATGCGGTCGCGGATATTGGCCCAGGAGGTTTCGCGGACCAGCTTCAGATCCAGCCCCTCGTCGCTGGCAAAGCCCTTTTCCGCCGCGGTGACGACGACGGCGCTGTCGAACAGCGGCATGAAGCCCAGGGTGATGTCCATCCGGTCCGGCATGGGCGTCAATCCTCCAGCAGGCCGGCGGCCAGAACAAGGCTCTGGGCGATTTCGGCGATCTTGCGGTTCTGTTTCATGGCGGTGGAGCGCAGCAGCCTGTAGGCTTCGTCCTCATCGATCCTCTTGGATTTCATCAGGATGCCCTTGGCCCGCTCGATCAGCTTGCGGTTTTCGAGTTCGGTGCGGGCCTCGTCCAGTTCGCGGGCCATGCGGGAATAGGCATTGAAGCGGCTGATCGCCATGTCGAGGATCGGCTTGACCCGTTCCTGGCGCAGGCCGTCCACCACATAGGCCGACACGCCGGCCTCGACGGCCGCCTCGATCATGCCCTGATCGGAGCGATCGACGAACATGGCGATCGGCCGCTTCACCGTGCGCGACAGCTGGAACATGCTTTCCAGCATGTCGCGGTTGGGGTTTTCCAGAGAAATGACGATGACATCGGGCGCCAGCCGCTCGATCTGCCGGGCAACGCCCAGGACATCGCGGATGATGGTGACGTTCAGATGGCCAGCAGCATGCAGGCCCGCCTCGATGATCGACGCGCGCAGAGCATTTTCATCGATCACCAGGATTGTCAGATCGGGGCTCGCCATGGCGCATTCATGGCCGAAATGCTCTGGCCACGCAACGGCCAAGTTGCGGTCCGCTGCCGTCAATTTCAGACAGACGGCAGGTCCGCGGCTGCGCTACTTGATCAATCCGAGCCGCAGCGCCTTGGCGACCGCCTGGGTGCGATTGACCGTATCCAGCTTCTTGGTGGCGCGGTTGAGATAGTGGTTGATCGTGTGCTCGGACAGCCCGAGAATCTCGGCGATCTCGACGCTGGTCTTGCCGGCTGCGGTCCAGTTGAGACAATCGATCTCGCGCTCGGTCAGCGTATCGGTGGCGCGGGTGTCGAGGTCGCGGATTTCCGCCAGGCGGTTGTAGATATGCGTCGAGATATAGGTCAGTTCCATCATCTCCAGCAGCGTGAACGGCGCGCGATCTCCGGAAAAGGAAACGGCTCCGCGCGTGCCCGAGGCATCGTGCACCGGGAAATAGGCGCCGTGCGACATCCTGAAACGTTTGAACAGGCCCCTGGCGGTTTCCATCGTGCTCGCATCGCGTTCCTTTGCGATGACCTCGATATCGAAGCGGAAGGGCGCCGTCGAATTGCGCAGCCTTGAGATGACGGGACTGCTGGAAAACAACGGGATCTGGTCGTATTCGGCCAGCAGTTCGGCCGGCCAGTTGGTGATGATGGAATTGCTCGACAGGTTGAGCGAGGTCGCCGATGGCAGGTTCATCACCATGAAGGCCCTGGACCCGAAGGCTTCCGTCAGCCGCTTCATCAGCCGGAAGACATCGAACTGCGTCTTGAAGCCGTTTATCTCGGTGATAAAGTCTCCCACCGACGCCACCGTAACGGCATTCTCATCAGTCGACATTGACGCTTTCCCCAGATCTTCACGCACGTTTCAATTGCCTTACCTTGTGCGGAAGTTCCCAACCGCGCCGCCGACTATGAATCTCGCCAAAACAACCATTCAAAGCGCTTTGACTATATATTTTGCCATAAAACAGATAGACGGCCAGATTCGCTTTCCAAAGCTGGCACGATCTGCAATGCACTACTTAAAAGATCGCTTGCAAAATCGGTTTGATATTGAAAAATTCAGTTTTGTATATTGCTCAGACTATTTCATACTCAAAATATCAGCTTTTGCACTTGCCGGGTATAACGACATGAGTCGGGAGCGAGCCAACCTCTTGATAGAGGTAGACAATAGACGGAGAATTCGCCGACCGTCCAGCGACCATTGTCGAATTTGGGGTAATCGCTTGCGTGTTATCATGCCGATATGGCACGAACTTGCAATCGGCATGACATGGAGGTTCGCAGGCATGAGTTCGACATCGGCATTTTCAGGACACGTCCTCCTCGACACACGGCATGACCTCGCCGAAGGCCCGACCTACGATGCCGGCACGGACACCGCCTGGTGGTTGGACATCCTGGGCAAGACCCTGACCGAACACCATCTCACCAGCGGCCGAACCACCGTTCATCCGCTACCGGTCATGGCCAGCGTGCTGGCCTTTATCGACGATCGCCGCCAGCTGCTGGCCAGCGACCAGGGGCTCTATCTGCGCGATACCGCAAGCGGCGAACTGACGCTGCATGCGACCCTGGAGCCGGACCGGCCGGACAACCGTTCGAACGATGGACGGGTTCACCAAAGCGGCGCCTTGTGGATCGGCACGATGGGCAAGACGGCCGCCACGGGCGCCGGCTCGATCTATCACGTCGCCGGAACGACGGTGACGAAGCTCTACGGCGAGATTTCCATTCCCAACTCGATCTGCTTCTCGCCGGACGGCACGGTCGGCTATTTTACCGATACCCGCGTCAACAAACTGATGCAGGTGGCTCTCGACCCCGCCAAGGGTCTGCCGATCGGGGCGCCCAGTGTTCTGATCGACGGAACGGGCGAGGACGGCGGCTTCGACGGATCGGTTTGCGATGCCGAGGGCACAATCTGGAATGCCCGCTGGGGCGTCGGCGCCGTCGATCGCTATGATGCGGCGGGACAGCATCTGGCGCGCTATCTCGTGCCGGCCCGGCAGACCACCTGCCCGGCCTTTATCGGGCGCGACGCCGGGCGGATGCTGGTCACCTCGGCCACGGAAAACCTCAATGCGGCGGGCCTTGCGGCCGATCCTCTGGGCGGCCACGTGTTCGATCTGGGGATCTCCGTCAAAGGTAAATTCGACCCGAAATTTCGGATTTAGCGGCTTTTTTGCCAGCCATAAAAGCGCCAAACACAGAAACAGGGCCAGAATGTTCCATCTGCGCGCAAAAATATATTGCGCGCTTTTTTCGGAACGAATGCGCGCCCCAGGCATTTTCCTCTCGAACCGACGCTGCAGGCTCCTTACAGATCCATTGCCAGTCGCGTCATTTCGCAACGCCAATCACCCTTGAAAGGTAGGTTCGAGATGAACAAGACCATTACCACTTTCGCAGCAGCCATTCTGCTCGGCTCCACTGCCATCGCTCCCTTTGCTTATGCTCAGGACGCCACCACCCCGGCCGCTCCGACCACGGAAGCTCCGGCAGCAACGGGCGTCACGCCATCGACCGATACCATGGCACCGGCTGCCACGACGGGTGCGATGAACGACACCTACCTGACCGAACAGAGCACCACGCAGGTCAGCGCCAATGACTTCATCGGCCAGCCGGTCCTGAACTCGGCCAACGAGAGCATCGGTGACATCAACGACCTGATCATCGAAGAACAGGGCGGCATTGTCGCAGCCGTCGTCGGCGTCGGCGGCTTTATCGGCATCGGCGAAAAGAACGTCGCCGTTCCAATGTCCAAGCTGACCGTGACCCGCGAAGCTGATGGCAACGACATCAAGCTGACGACCATGGAAACGGCCGAGACGCTGAAGGCCGCGCCTGAATTCAAGACTCTGGACGACCAGGCCGACGCATCCAGCACGATGACGACACCAACCGATGGCACCACCACCTCGTCGACGGTTACCAAGTAACCTGGAACGGGAAACGTGCCAACGTTTCAAACAGGGCGGCGCTTCGGCGCCGCCTTCGTTCGTTTGACGCCTCTCTCATAACAGCACGCACAGGCGCAGCGCATCGTAGATGCCGGCATGGATATTGCGGCTTTCCACGGCGTCGCCAATCCGCAGCAGGTCGAATGTCGCGCCGTCGTTCCTGACGACCAAGGGTTGCCGGCGGGCGATCAGCGCCTTGTAGTCCACGGCCCCCAGATTGCGCGACAGCGGCTTCAGCTCGCGATAGAGATCGTCATTGGCAAGCGTGCCATGCTCGACCACGACCTGCGCGACCCGCCGCTCGACACGCATCTTAGCGGAAAAATCCGATCCAAGCGTTGCCACCAGGCCATTGCCCTCGCGCCGCACGGCGAGCAACCGTGTGTTGATCGTGACGCGGACATTGTGTTCGGCAAAGACCTTTGCATAGGGCACATGGTTCATGCCGCCCATTTCCGGCGCGAAGAACCGTTCGGGCGAGACCAGTTCCAGCTCCACGCCGGCTTTGGCCATCGCTTCCGCCGCACTCATGCCCGGATGGCCGCCATTGTCGTCGAACAGCAGCGCCGGGCCTTCCGGCTTGACCGCTCCGGCCAGGATATCCCAGCTTGAGGTCAAAAGCTCCTCGCCGGCCTCCAGTTCCGGCGACTGGGCAATGCCGCCGGTGGCGATCACCACCAGATCGGGATTTTCGGCGAGGATATCCTCTGTGCCGGCATAGGTGTTGTAGCGGATCGTCACGCCCAGACGCTCCAGCTCGGCCAGCCGCCAGTCGACGATGCCGATCATTTCCCGGCGGCGCGGATTGCGGATCAGCAGATTGATCTGGCCGCCCGCCTCCCCCGTCGCCTCCAGCACCTCGACCCCATGGCCGCGCTCCGCCAGCACACGGGCCGCCTCGAGCCCGGCCGGACCGGCACCGACGACCACCGCCTTGCGGGGCTTGTCCGCCCTGGCAATGATATGCGGGATGAGCGCCTCGCGGCTGGTGGCCGCATTGTGGATACAGAGCGCCTCGCCGCCCTCGTAGATACGGTCGAGACAGTAGGTGGCGCCGACGCAGGGGCGGATCTCCGCCTCGCGGCCGGCAATGATCTTCGCGACGATATGCGGATCGGCAATATGGGCGCGGGTCATGCCGACCATGTCGAGCTTGCCCTCGGCAATGGCGTGGCGGGCCGTGGCGACATCGGCGATGCGGGCGGCATGGAAGACCGGAAATTTCGTGGCGGCCCTCACCTCACCGGCAAAATCGAGATGCGGCGAGGCGGCCATGCCCTGGATCGGGATGACGTTGTTGAGCGCCGCATCATGTTCGATATGGCCGCGGATGATGTTGAGGAAATCGATATCGCCCGAGGCTGCCAGCCGCCGGGCGATCTCGACACCCTCTTGCTTCGACAGGCCCTTGTCCCAGTCCTCGTCCGCCACCATGCGGATGCCGACGATGAAATCGGGGCCAACGGCCTTGCGCACGGCGTCGATGACCAGGGTCGAAAAGCGCATGCGATTGTCGAGACTGCCGCCGAATGCGTCGTCACGACGGTTGGTGGCCGGCGACCAGAAACCGTCCATCAGATGGCCATAGGCTTCGAACTCGATGCCATCGAGGCCGGCCGCCTGCATGCGTTGGGCAGCGCTGGCATAATCGCCGACGATGCGCTCGATGTCCCAGTCCTCGATCTCTTTCGGAAAATGCCGGTGGGCCGGCTCGCGGATCGCCGAGGGCGACAGAACCGGCAGCCAGTCGCCCTTGTTCCAATTGGTGCGCCGGCCGAGATGGGTGAGCTGGATCATCACGGCCGCGCCGTGCTCGTGACAGTCATCGGCCAGCTTCTTCAGCCAGGGCACGATCTCGTCCTTGTAGGCGTGCAGATTGCCGAAGGCGGCCGGGCTGTCGTTTGAGACGATCGCCGACCCCGCCGTCATGGTCAGCGCTATGCCGCCTTTGGCCTTTTCGACGTGATAGAGCCGGTAGCGATCCGTCGGCATGCCGCCATCCGAATAGGCCGGCTCGTGGGCCGTCGACATGATGCGGTTCTTGAGCGTCAGGTGCTTGAGCTGAAACGGCTGGAGAAGGGGGTCGCGTGACAGGTCCATGGCAATTCCTTTTCAGGCAACCCATGACCGGTCAGGGTGCGCCGTTCAAAAAGAGCATCATCGGGCAGGTCCAGGCTTATGGCTATATCCAGAGGCGGCGAAGCCTGTCCGGTCCGCGTCGTTTTTTCTGCTCCGAATGTGGCGTTCAGGACGCAGGCAGGTCAAAGGATCAGGCGCTGGCCCGGTCGACCACGGCGAATTCGTGGTAGTGGTTGGCGAGGTAGCGCAGCGTCGCTGCCGCATCGACCGGCTTGCCGTAAAAATAGCCCTGGCCCATGCCGCAGCCGAGCGCTTTCAGCTTTTCGGCCTCGGCGGCGGTCTCTATGCCTTCGGCGACGACTTCCAGTTCCAGACCATCGCACAAGGTGACGATTGCCTTGATGATATGCTCGGAGGCGCGATCCTTGGTGATCGCGGAGACGAAGGCGCGGTCGATCTTGACCTTGTCGAAGGCGAAATCGCGCAGGCGGCCAAGGCTCGATTGTCCGGTGCCGAAATCATCGAGCGAGATCCGCACGCCGGCGGCGCGCAGCTCCGAGATGATGCGCGAGGCCGTTTCGGCCGAGGTCATCACGGCGGTTTCGGTGATTTCCAGCTCCAGCCGGCGAGGATCGAAGCCAACGCCGTTGAGGATCGCCAGGATATTGGCCGTGGTGGAGGGATCCATCAACTGGGCCGAGGACAGGTTGAAGGACAGGAACAGCTCGCGCGGCCAGGCGAGCGTCGCTTCGGCGGCCTTGCGCAACAGCGTTTCGGACAGGGTGTCGATGAAGCCGCGCTCTTCGGCCAGCGGCACGAAGACCGCCGGTGACACCGATCCGAGATCGGGATCGACCCAGCGGGCGAGCGCCTCGAAACCGACAACCCGGCCATCCTGCAGTTGCACGATCGGCTGGAAATGCACATCGACCGCGTCGGCGATGATGGCATTGCGCAGCGCCTGCTCGATCTGGGTGGCGCGTTTCATCTCCTGGGCGATCTCGCGGGAGTAGACGGTGATCTGGCCGCGGCCGCGACGCTTGGAGCGATAGAGCGCCGTTTCCGCGCTCTTCATCAGTTCATCGAAATCGGCGCCGGCAAACGGATAGATCGAGAAACCCAGCGAGGCCGACAGGCGCACATTGCGGTCGCCGAGATCATAAGGCGCCGACAGGACATCCTTGATCATCTGGCCGATGCGCTCGGCGCCGACCCGCTCGAAGATCAGCGGCAGGATAATGGCGAATTCGTCGCCGTCGTGGCGTGTGACGGTGGCGCCATCGGGCATGCAGGCCTTCAGCCGATGGGCGACCTGGCAGAGGATTTCGTCGCCGGCCATGGTGCCGAACAGGTCGTTGATCGGCTTGAAGCCATCGAGATTGGCCAAAGCCACCGTAAACGGCGCGGGGTCGCTGGCGCGTTCTGCGGCCAGCGAGCGGATCTTGTCGCGCAGGCGATAACGATTGCCAAGTCCGGTGAGCTGATCGGTATAGGCCATCGCCTGCAGCTCATTCTGGCTGGCTGGCGGCACTGTCGATTCAGCGGGGCCCATCCATAAATCCTAAAATAAATCAATTCCTCATGGATGAAGGATGGGCGTGAAATATTAAAAAAATCATAGCAATTCCGTAGCCTTGACTACAGGTTCTAACCCGTGAATTAGGGGGTTGACAGTGTTTTCAGCTAAGGCGCGAGGCCAAAACCCTCGATCGGCATGAACCGATCGAGAAGGGTTTCGATGGCATCGGGGCTCAGCGGTTTCAGGATGACGTCGTTCATGCCGGCCGCCAGGCATTTGGCCCGGTCCTGATCGAAAGCCGGCACCAGCACACCGATGATCGGCGTTTGCCGACCCGTGCGGTTCTCCTGCTCGCGAATGGTGCGGCAGACCTCCATGCCATTGATATCGGGCAGGGAGACATCGAGCAGCATCAGCGGCGGGCGCAGTTCGTCCCAGAGCCGCAGCGCCTCACTGCCGGTTGCAGCGATGCGGTAGCGGCGACCGAGCCCTTCCAGGATCTGCGAGAAGACAATCTGGTTGATCTCGTTGTCCTCGACCACCAGGACCTCGATGGCCGACGCCCCGTCAGGCGCCGGACCATCGCTGACGGTGGAGATTTCCCAGTCGTCGGAGGCCAAAAGATGGGTTCCTTCGGCGTCGCTCAAGTGTTCGCTGACCAGGAAGGCGAGATCGGTATCGAGCTGAAAGGCATCGAGCGTTACGACATCGATGCCGTATTGTTCGGCAAGCTCGAGGCAGGCGAGGTCCATCTGGTTGTCGACGACCACCAGATCGAGGGTGACATCGACGGACTTGGCGACACTCAAGAAGGCCTGCTGCTCGGTTTCGCTGCGCACCGAACAGGAATCGACGCCCAGGCGGGTCAGGACCTTGAGGCTCTTGGCCTCGAAGTCGGTATCGGCGGTGACAAGCAGCACCTTGCGGCCGGAAAAACCGATCGGCGACGACCGCATGGGCGAGCGGCGCTCGTCCGTGATTCCGGTTGCCGGTTTCGCCTGAGGCGCGGGTTCGGCGGTCAAGGACGGCGCCATCGCGCCGCGGCCGTCAGCCGCTCTCGGCTCCAGGACTTCGTCCATGCTGGTCACCAGAAAATAGCGGCCGGGTTTGCCGACGCGCTGGCTGCGGACGATGACCTGTCTTTCTGTGCCATCCCGGCCCGTCAGACGCTCGACCGACAGGGCCGGTACGCCCGTTTCGAGAACATGGCGGTCGGCCGTATCAAGCTTCGCGGCGAGGCCTGCATCAAAGATCTCGGCACAGGGGCGGCCGAGTATGGCCTCGGCACCGGCGCCCAGCAGCGCGCAGAACAGCTTGTTGACGGCAACCATGTTGAAGTTGCGGTCCTTGACGAAAATCGGATGGGGAAGGTTGTCGAGGATTTCCTCGGTCAATTGAACCCGTTCCAGGTCGGCGCGCCACTGCTCCTCGCGCTTCTTCTGATCGGTGATATCGGTGACCACGCAAATGCCGTAGCCGGACGGCAGGCGGCGCTTGGCAAGCCGGATCCAGCGGCCGCGTTTGTCCCGTTCCTGCGTCTCGGACCGTTCGCGCCAATGGGCGGCAATGCGTTCGGCGATCCATTCCTCGCGGCCGGGCAAGGGGCCACCGTTGGCGGTCAAGCTCATGCGGATGGAGTGATCGTAGACCGCGCCGAGGAAATCACGCAGCCGTGTGCCGACCGACAGGAACGCCGCGGGAACCGGAAAATAATGAAGGCCAAGCCGATTGGCGTAGAGCAGATGGTCGTTTTTGTCGTAGATGATGATGGCAGAGGACAGCGCGTCGCAGACCGCATCCAGCAGAGCCGGTTGGATGGCTGTATTGGTTGATGGCGCTTCTTCCATCCACAGGCCCCCGTGAAGCCTTTCCTCTGCCGAGGCCGGTGCAAATTCTTTCACTATACCGCCTCAAACGACCCGTGCAGGCGCATCACCGCTTGCAGTCCCATGTATATCTTGCAGAACAGAAAACATGCTGGATGCCGAACTTGATGCAACAAAACGGCTGTCAATTGCGTGACGGCTTCCAGCTTGCCGTCACAAACCACCGGTTATCAGCTCAATTGCATAATCATTTCAAGTTAGGGGTCAAATTAGCGGGATTCCCTTAAGGCGATCTTAATGGCAACCAACCGGAATTTGTACCGCGAATAAATGCCAGCCGGCCGCAGTTCGCCCTTCCCATGACCGCACGAATCCGGGAAAATGGCGAGATGAACATCAAGCAATTGCCCGAGACCCTGATCAACCAGATCGCTGCCGGCGAGGTCATCGAACGACCGGCCAGCGCGGTCAAGGAACTGATCGAAAACGCCATCGATGCCGGCGCCAGCCGCATCGAGATCGCCACGTCTGGCGGCGGCAAAAGCCTGCTGCGGGTGATCGACAACGGCTCGGGCATGAGCGAGGCGGATCTCGAACTTTCGGTCCGGCGCCATTGCACGTCGAAGCTGCAGGCTTCGCTCAGCGACATCCGCAGCCTCGGCTTTCGCGGCGAGGCCCTGCCCTCGATCGGCTCTGTCGCCAAGCTGACAATTTCCACCCGGCGCGCCGACAGTGCCGGCGGTGCGCAGATTTCCGTCGAGGGCGGCCGGCTGACAGCGCTCCGGCCGGTGGCGGCCAATCCCGGCACCATGGTCGAGGTGCGCGACCTGTTCTTCGCCACGCCGGCGCGGCTGAAATTCCTGAAAACCGAGAAGGCGGAAAGTGCGGCGATCACCGAAGTGGTCAAGCGCATGGCGATTGCCTTTCCGCAGATCCGCTTCGTGCTGTCGGGCAGCGACCGTTCGACGCTGGAGTTCGCAGCGACCGGCGACGATCACCTGGCCCGCATCGCGCAGATACTGGGCGCCGATTTCCGCGACAATGCCATTGCGCTCGATGCGGTGCGCGAGGATGTGGCGCTCGGCGGCTTTGCCGGCATTCCGACCTTTAACCGCGGCAATTCGGCCCATCAATACGCCTTCGTCAACGGCCGTCCGGTGCAGGACAAGCTGATCCTTTCGGCGCTGCGTGGCGCCTATGCCGAGACCGTGCCGCACGGCCGCTTTCCGGTCGCCGTGCTGTCGATCACGCTCGATCCGGCGCTGGTCGACGTCAACGTGCATCCGGCGAAGTCAGACGTCCGGTTTCGCGATCCCGGCCTCATTCGCGGCCTGATCGTCGGCGCCGTGCGCGAGGCGCTTACCCGCGAGGGCGACCGCGCCTCGACGACCGGCGCCGGCGGCATGCTGCGCGCCTTCCGTCCGGGCTTCCAGCCAAGTGCACGGCCGGACGTCGCCGGCTGGAGCGCGGCGACCTCACCCTACCGGCCGTTTTCCAGCCCCTCGGCTGCGGGCTTCGCAGAGGCGCAGCAGGCCGGCTTCGAGACCATGGCGATGCCGACGGCGCGCAGCGAGAGCGTGACGAGCCCCGAGCCATCCCGCAGCGAGCCGGCGCAGTATCCGCTGGGGGCTGCCCGCGCGCAGGTCCACTCCAACTATATCGTCGCCCAGACCGGCGACGGCCTTGTGATCGTCGACCAGCATGCCGCCCATGAACGGCTGGTGTTCGAGGACATGCGCAAGGCGCTGACCGGGCGGCGGCTGCCGTCGCAGGGACTGCTGATCCCCGAAATCGTCGACTTGACGGAGGAGGATTGCGACCGGCTGATGGGCCATGCCGAGAGCTTCGAGCAGATGGGGCTTGCCATCGAGCGGTTCGGGCCCGGCGCCATTGCCGTTCGCGAGACGCCGGCCATGCTGGGCGAAGTCGACGTGCAGGGCCTGTTGCGGCAGCTGGCCGACGAGATCGCCGAATGGGACACGGCCGCCGGCCTGTCGGCCAAGCTGGAATATGTGGCGGCCACCATGGCCTGCCACGGCTCGGTGCGCTCCGGCCGGATCCTGCGGGTCGAAGAAATGAACGCGCTGCTGCGGCAGATGGAGCAGACGCCGGGCTCCGGCCAATGCAATCACGGCCGGCCGACCTATGTGGAGCTGAAGCTGTCGGATATCGAGCGGCTGTTCGGCCGAAGCTGAAATTTCTGGAAATCTAATGCGCCAAGGTTTATTGCAGTCTGATGACGGCAGCAGGAGCAAGACATGAACCGGTTTGAAGGCGGCGGCAACCGCGAGGCGAAGATCAGGTATCTCGATGCCGACTTCCAGATCCTGTCGCCCGGCTCCTATGTCGTCTGCGCCATGACCGGCAAGCCAATCCTGATCGACGAGCTGAAATACTGGAGCGTCGCCCGCCAGGAACCCTATGCCGACGCCCTGGCCTCGTTCGAGGCCGAAAAACGCGCCGGCGCCCTGCCCTCGCAACAGCCTCGCTGATCGGCGGCTGGGGTGGTGGATTTCGAGGCCCAAGCCTTGTTCATCCTCGTCACAATTGTCTTTAAAAAAATCCCCTCCCCACCCTCCCCACAAGGGGGAGGGCTTAACCCGCTGAAACCTCTATGGTTTTTGACGAAGTGTATCCGCGCGTTTTCTCCCCCCTTGTGGGGGTTGAGGAACGGTCCGCGCAGCGGAGAAATCGATCCCGTGAATCGATTTCAGTGACGAACGCCGGCAGGGCAGAGAGGGTCTTTTGCCATGGTCGCGCTGGCCTCTGAGGTCAGCAGATCAAACCGGAGCTTTCGCAGAGGCGCGCAGGCGGCGGGTGCGGCAGGCTTCGATGGCACGGTCGAGGATGGCGGCCGGGGCGTGGCGATCGTCGAAGGCCATCTCCACCTCGACCACCCGGCTTCGGGCGATGAGGTCGCTTGCCCGGCCATGGGCGCCCTTGAGACGGACGAAATCCTTTGATGTGGTGACCAGCGTCAGACCATGTTCGGCGGAATAGTCGAGCAGTTCGGCAATCTCGTCTTCGCTCAGAAGCTGATGATCGCCGAAGGCGCGATGGGCGACGATCTCGGCGCCGAGGCTTTCCAGGGTGCGATAAAATTTGGCCGGATCGGCGATGCCGGCAAAAGCCATGACCCGAACGCCCGCAAGGTCGGCGCTGTCGCGCGGCTCGAGCGTGGCGACGAACACCGTCTTGCCGGCCCTTGCCGCCTGGCGCACCAGTTTGTCGGCGGCATTGCCATTGCCGACCTTCAGGATGGCCGACAGACAGGCCATCTGGCGGCGCAGGGGCGCGCGCACCGGGCCGCCGGGGACGATATGGCCATTGCCGATGCCGCGCACGGTGTCGATCACGACAAGGGCATAGTCGATCACCAGGCGGGCGCTCTGGAAACCGTCGTCCATGATGATGATATCGGCGCCTTCCTTGACGAGGCGGTCGGCGCCGGCGGTGCGGCGGCGGGAAATGACGGTCAGCGCCTCACGGGCGAGCAGCAGCGGCTCATCGCCGACATCAGCGGCGCGGTGATGATCCGGATCGACGACGGTGGTGACATCCAGCAGACCGCCATAACCCCGGCTGAGGAAGCCGGGCTTCAGGCCCTTCGCCTTGGCGGCGCGGGCCAGCGTCAGCGCGGTCGGCGTCTTGCCGGCCCCGCCGACGGTGAAATTGCCGACGCAGACGACCGGCACGGCCACCGCATGGCGCTTGCCTTTGAGCATGCGATAGCCGGCGACCCGCCCGTAGACGAAGGAGAGCGGCGACAGCAGCCAGGCGCGCCAGTCCGCCTTTCTCCACCAGAACGGCGGCGCTTCCGAGATCATCGCTTGGCATCCCCTCCAGCCGGTACAAGGTGAGTGTCATATAACGGAACAGGCAGATGATCCACCCTTGCGACGAAGGGGCTATCGCCTTGTGGGGGAGATGGCCGGCAGGCCAGAGAGGGTCTTTTCCAATCGGCGGTTCGAAACGGTCCTACCGCAGGATCCGTTCGAGCTCGGTAATGTCGTTCAGGCAGAAATCGCTGGCCGGTTCGAGCGTCAGGCGGGAGCCGGTACCGGTCAGGACGGCGACGGTCAAACCGACGCCGGCATTGCGGCCCATGTGCAGATCGTGATTGTTGTCGCCGACCACCGCCACCTGGTAGGGCTCAAGCCCGGTCGCCCGGCAGAAGGCCAGCACCATGCCTGGCTCCGGCTTGACGCCATGACCGCTGTCGTAGCCGGCGACGAATTCGACATAACTCTCCAGCCCGAAGCGCCGGACGATGTTGCGGATCGAGCGCTCATTGTCGCTGGAGGCAATGCCGAGCCGGAACCCGAGACCGGTCAGCCGCTTAAACAGCAGGGCGAGATCAGTGACCGGCACTGATATGTCGGAGGCCGAGGCAAAGATCTCGTCGAGCCGCTCGGCCAGCGTGTCGGCATCGAAAGGCGAGCCGGCTTCGGCCAGGCCTTCGGCGATCTCGCGGGAATTGCCGGCCGCCAGCAGGCTGTCGGGCACGACATAGCCGCTTTCCGGATCCATGCCGCAGGCAGACAGCAGGCGATCGGCCAGAACCGTATCGCCATCGGCGGCCATCAGCGCCAGCTGCCGGTTCACCGGCCCCCAGCTTTCGTCATAGTCGAGAAGCGTGCCATCCTTGTCGAAGAGAAGTCCGACGATGGCAGCCGGGCTGCGCTCGGCATCACGGTCCGAACCGCTCATCCGCGCGCGGCCCTCGGTTCCAGCCGCGCCTTGACGGTCAGCGGATTGATATAGGGCTCCAGGCCCTTGATGGTGGCAGACAAAGCGCCGCGCATCTGCTGGACGCTTTCCATGCCGGCATCGACCATCTTCTGGCGGGCCAGGTGATTGCCGGTCAGGAAATGCACGGCCTTGGCCAGCATTTCCGCATCGCGCACGACGCGGGCGCTGCCGCCCTTGACCAGTTTCTGATAGCTCTCGCGGAAATTCTCGACATTCGGACCGGTCAGCACCGCGCAGCCGAGCATGGCTGGCTCCAGCGGGTTCTGGCCGCCCTTGCCATGCATCGAGCGGCCGACAAAGGCGATTTCCGTCAGGCGCAGATAAAGGCCCATTTCGCCGATCGTGTCGCCGAGCAGGATGTCGGTTTCCGGGGTGATCGGATCGTTGCGGGTGCGGCGGGCCACCTTCAGGCCCTTCTCGACCATCATCGCCTCGATCTCGTCGCACCGTTCGGGATGGCGCGGCACGACGATGGTCAGCATGCCGGTATGGGCCTTGACGGCGCGATGCACCATCATGGCGACCTTCTCTTCCCCCTCGAAAGTGGAGATGGCCGCCCAGGTGTTGCGATCGCCGATCTGCCGACGGTATTGGGCAAGAACCGCCGCATCGCAGGGCGGCGCGTCGGTATCGACCTTGATATTGCCGGAGACCATGACCGGCCAGGCGCCCAGATCGCGGAACCGCTCCGCATCGAGATCCGACTGGGCAACGACCATGGCCAGTTTGCCGAACAAAGCTTCGGCGATCGACAGATGACCGCGCCAGCGATCGTAGGACCGATCCGAGATGCGGGCATTGACCAGGATATGGGGAATGTGGCGGTCGCGAAGCTCCATCAGCGTCGCCGGCCAGATTTCCGATTCCACCGTGATCGCGATATCAGGCTGCCAATAGGCCAGAAAACGGCTGATCGCCGGCCTGACGTCGATCGGCACATATTGATGGATGATGTCGCCATCCAGCCGAAAGCGCACCAGTTCGGCCGAGGTCACCGTACCGGTGGTCAACAGCACGTTGATATCGCGGCGGCGCAGCTCGCGCATCAGCGGGATCACGGCAATCATCTCGCCGACGCTGGCGGCATGCACCCAGACGAGCGGCCCTTGCGGCCGATCGGCGGCCGGATGGCCGAACCGCTCCAGCCTGCGGGCCCGATCTTCCTTGCCCTTGGCGGCGCGGATCGCCAGAAACGGCACCGCAAGAGGGTATGCCACCAGACCCGCCCAGCGATATGTCGCGAGAGCAACCCGTGCCAATCCGCTCATTTTGCTCCGGTCCGCTTGTTTTTGTTGGTTATCAACGCCCTTTGCCCTCTCGGTCAGGCTTGCAGATTAAAAATCGTTTTGCGTCATAAATGCGTTTAAAATAATGCCGTGGCCGTAAAGCCGGCCTCACGGCACCGTGGCCCAGGGCCCGATCAATCCTTGACGATGGTCTGTTGGCCGGGGGTCAGCAGACGGTGCATGTGGACGATGAAATAGCGCATATGGGCGTTGTCCACGGTCTGCTGGGCCTTGCTCTTCCAGGCCACCAGGGCGCTGGCATAGTCGGGATACATGCCGACGAGATCGAGCTTGCTGACGTCGCGGAACTGGACATCCTCCAGGCTGGAAAGCTCACCGCCGAAGACCAGATGGAGAAGCTGCTTCTTATCGCTGGAATCGGTCATTTCATGGGGTTCCGTTTAATTTCAATTCAAGCCTTCATCTGCTTGATTTCGGGGAAAAGGTCAACCTGCGGCGGCTTTCATGTGCTGCAGCAGATCGGGCAGGACGGATGCGGCACAGGCGCACAGCAGGCCATGCTGGACGGTCGGGCGATTGTAGGACAGGGCATTGCCGTCCATGTCGACAAGGCTCCCGCCGGCCTGTTCGAGGATCAGATCGGCAGCCGCCAGATCCCAGTCATGGGAGTTCTGCTTGACCAGTGTCGCGTCGATCCGGCCGTCGGCGACCATGGCCAGCCGGTAGGCCAGCGACGGCACATGCTTCACCCGGTCGAGCCGATCGCGATAGGGCTTTTCCAGCACATCGATCAGATCCATCGGGGTGGCAAGCCGCAAGCGGTCTTGCGGTTCCGGATTCGACACGCAAATCGGTACGCCATTCTTCAAAACCGCACCGCCGAGCACCGCTGTGAAGACCTCGTGCAGCGCCGGCGCCACCAGCACTCCGGCCACCGGCCGGCCCTTGTGCACCACGGCGACGCTGACGCACCAGGTCTTCTCCCCGGCGATGAAGGCGCGCGTGCCGTCGATCGGATCGACCACGAACAGCGTGTCGCAGGCGAGCCGCGCCGGATCGTCGTCGGTTTCCTCCGACAGCCAGCCATAGCCGGGGCGGGCCGTGCGCAGGCGCTCTTCCAGGCTTTTGTTGGCGGCGTAGTCTGCCGCACTGACGGGCGAACGGCCCTCGTTCTTCCACCAGACTTCCGGCGATTGACCAAAAAAAGTCAAGGCGATCTCGCCCGCGATCCGCGCCGCATCGGCGATCAGCGCAAGATCGCTCTGCCAATCGAAGGGTGAGTCTGCCGGCATTAGGTGCTACGAGGCCTTTCTGTTTTCGGGACTGCGGCCCTTAGCGGCCGGCGAGCGTCATGCCTTCGATGGCGATGGTGGGCGCCGCCACGCCGAACTTGCGGTCGATGTCGCTGGCAGGCGTCAGCTGCAGGAACATCTCCTTCAGGTTCGAGGCGATGGTGACTTCCGAGACCGGATAGGCAAGCTCGCCGTTCTCGATCCAGAAGCCGGAGGCGCCGCGGCTGTAGTCGCCGCTGATCATGTCGACTCCGTGGCCGATCAATTCCGTGACGTAGAAACCGGTGCCGATGCTGCGGATCAGCTCTTCCGGCGTCATGGGGCCGGGTTCCAGCTCCAGATTGGTCGACGACGGCGAGACGGAGGTGCCGCCGCGGGCGCCGCGGCCATTGGTCTTCAGGCCGAGTTCGCGGGCTGCGGACGACGACAGGAACCAATGGTTCAGCACGCCATCCTCGATCATCGCCAGTTTGCGGCCCGACACGCCTTCGCCATCGAAGGGGCGCGACGAGGAGCCGCGGACCTTGAGCGGATCGTCGGTCACGTTGAGGCCGGCCTTCAGCACCTGGGTGCCCATGCGGTCGCGCAGGAACGAGGTCTTGCGGGCAACGGAGGCGCCATTGATCGCTCCGGCGATATGGCCGACGAAGCCGCGCGAGACGCGGGGGTCGAAAACCACGGTGACGTTGCGGCCGGTTTCGGCCTGGCGCGGGTTCAGCCGGCGCACGGCCCGCTCGCCAGCGCGGCGGCCGATATCCTCGGAAGCATCGAGGTCGGCGAAGAACAGGCGGCTGTCATAATCGTGGTCGCGCTCCATGCGCGTGCCCTCGCCAGCGATGACGCCGGCCGAACGGCCGAAGCGCGAGCCGGCATAGCTGCCGGCAAAGCCGTGCGACGTGACCAGAACCAGCCCGCCCATGCCGGCGGAGGCACCGGCACCGGCCGAATTGGTGACGCCAGACACGGCAAGTGCCGCGGCTTCGGCGGCCAGGGCGGCCTCGCGCAGCTGATCGCTCGAGACTTCCGTGCCATCGTATAGGTCGAGATCGGGATAGGTGCGCGCCAGATCGGCTTCGTCGGCGAGACCGGCATAGGGATCTTCCGGCGAGGCCTTGGCCATGGCGACGGCCCGTTCGGCCAGCACCTTGAGATCGAAGCCCGGATTGGCCGAGACGCTGGCGACCTGGTTGCCGATGAACACCCGCAGCGAAAAGTCGTCGCTTTCCGAGGCATCGGTCGATTCGACCTTGCCGAGGCGGACGCTGACCGAATGGGAGCGAGACCTGACGACCACGGCATCGGCGCGATCGGCACCGGCCTTTCGGGCCAGCTCGACCAACTCATGGGCACGGGATAAAAGATTGGCGGAATCGATTTGTGAAGACATGGCTTGGCCTTTCATTCCGGCTCCATTTATTGTGCATTCCACAATGCATCAAGGGCAGGCCCGCCGATTCCCGGTAATCCACGCCAGAAACGCCAAAGGGAGGGCATTTTCGCGATGACCACGCCGAATCTGCTTTACGTCGAAACCTTGCTGCTTCTGGGCGGCGCCGTGGTCGCCGCACCGATTTTCCGCAAGCTGGGGCTTGGAACGGTGCTCGGCTATCTGGCCGCCGGCGTGATCATCGGTCCGATCCTCCATCTCATCACCGATGCCGAGGCGATCCTGTCGGTCGCGGAACTCGGCGTGGTGTTCCTGCTGTTCGTCATTGGGCTCGAGCTGAAACCCTCGAGGCTCTGGCACATGCGCGCCGATATTTTCGGGCTGGGCACGGCGCAGGTGGTGCTGAGCGGACTGGCGCTGACCGGTGCGGCAGTGGCGACCGGGCTTGCCGACTGGCGCAGTGGGCTGGTAGCCGGCTTCGGCCTGGCGCTGTCCTCGACGGCCTTTGCCCTGCAGATCCTCAACGACCGCGCCGATCTCAACAGCCGCTATGGCCAGCGCTCGTTCTCCATCCTGCTGCTGCAGGATCTGGCCATCGTGCCGCTTCTGGCGATGGTCACCATTCTCGGCAATCGCCAGGACCCGCAGGCCGGATCGGTGCTGATCGACATCGCCGTTGCCGTTGCGACGGTGTTCGGCATGGTGATGGTCGGTCGTTACCTGCTGACGCCGATGTTCCAGATCATCGCACGTACCGGTGCGCGGGAAGTGATGATCGCCGCCGCGCTGTTCATCGTGCTGGGGTCTGCCATGTTGATGCAGGCAAGCGGCATGTCGATGGCGATGGGCGCCTTTCTGTCCGGCGTCATGCTGGCCGAATCCTCCTATCGGCACGAGCTCGAGGCCGATATCGAGCCGTTCCGCGGCATTCTGCTGGCGCTGTTCTTCATGGCGGTCGGTTTGTCGGTCGAGCTCGACGTGATCGTCGACAACCTGGTGTTCATCCTGGTGGCCGTCCCGACCGTGATGGCCATCAAGGCCACCATCATCTATACGATCTGCCGTCTGGCCGGATCTCCCCATGACGATGCCATACGGATTGCGGCCCTTCTGCCGCAGGGCGGCGAATTCGGCTTCGTGCTGTTCACCACCGCCGTCGCATCCGGCGTATTTTCCAGCGGCACGGCGT
This sequence comes from Rhizobium sp. CG5, assembly GCF_023701945.1. Taxonomy (GTDB): domain Bacteria; phylum Pseudomonadota; class Alphaproteobacteria; order Rhizobiales; family Rhizobiaceae; genus Allorhizobium. The sequence continues at coordinate 491,955 of NZ_JABAEF010000002.1, read as the reverse complement.
CGCTGCTGATCTCCATCGTGACGCTGACCATGGCGCTGACGCCGATCGCGGCGGCCCTTGCCTCGCGGGTCATGTCGAACGAAAGCCGCGAGGAGCTGGACGAGGATTTCGAAGGGGCCGGCGCCGACGTGCTGATGATCGGCTTTTCGCGCTTCGCGCAGATCGCAGCGCAGATCCTTCTGGCCAGCGGCCGGGAGGTGACGATCATCGACGACAGCGCCGACCGCATCCGCCAGGCGGCAAACTTCGGCTTCCGCATCTATTTCGGCGATGGCACCCGGCTCGACGTGCTGCGGGCGGCGGGCATCGAGCGGGCCAAGATTGTTGCGGTGTGCACCCAGAAACGGGAGGTCACCGACCGCATCGTCGATCTGGTGGCATCCGAATTTCCCGATGCGCGCCTGTTCGTGCGAGCCTATGACCGCATCCACAGCCTGTCGCTCAGGGCCCGCAATGTCGAGTACGAGCTGCGCGAAACGCTGGAATCCGGGCTGTTGTTCGGCCAGAAGACCATCGAGGCGCTCGGAGTGACCGAAGAGAGGGCCGCCGCCATCAGCGACGATATCCGCCGGCGCGACGAGGAGCGGTTGCAGATCCAGGCGGTGGATGGCATTTCGGCCGGACGGCACATGCTGCACAACCGGCCGGTGCGCCCCGAGCCGCTGATGAAGCCGAAGCGCGGTGCCGCTGCTGCCGAAGAGGCCAGCGAGGACACGGCAGAAGGCGTTTAGAGGCTGATATCAATCCATCTTCGAGAGCAGCGCGAACTGCGCATCAAGGGCGCGCTTGAGGTCGTCCTTGACCCCTTCGGAATGATCGAGGATCTGGCGGGCTTTGAGGAAATCCAGCACGCCGAAGCCGTTGACAGACGGGCGAAGGAAGATCGCCGGCGCCCCGAGCTTCAGCTTCAGGGCAATATGCGACTGCATCATCAGCTGCGAGGCGCCGAACAGGCTATCGAAGCGGGCCGGCACGGTCCGGCCGTCGCCATCCGGCGCGCCGACCACATCGATGCCGATGACGATGTCGGCCAAGCCGAGCAGGTGTTCGTAGGGCACCGGATTGAAGATGCCGCCGTCGATCATGATCCGCCCATTGAGCTTGACCGGCATGAACAGGGCCGGAATGGCGGAAGACGCCGCCAGCGCCTCGTTGAGATCGCCCTCCTCGCAGATCACTTCGGCCTGGCCGTAATAATCGGTGGCCATGACCTTGAGCGGGATCTTCAGCTCGGAAAAATCATCCGGGATCTGCGGCGGCAGGAAGGCCTTGAGGATGCGTTCCAGATTGAACTGGCCAAGGCGGAAGCCGCCGAGCTTGTCGCGCATGGTGTTGGGGCCAAGGCTCCACAGCCGGTTGGCGACCGTCGCCCGCTTGCCGACCGTTTCCAGCGCATAATCGCGGATCTCGGCGCCGCTCATGCCGGCTGCCATGCCGGCCCCCATGATGGCGCCGATCGACGAGCCGGCGATCGCCACCGGCTCAATGCCCAGTTCGTTCAGAACCTCGATGACATGGACATGGGCAAAGCCGCGGGCACCGCCGGCCCCGAAGGCCACGGCGACCGTGGGCTCGGATCTCTCTGAGCGCACCAGGGCTGCGGCAGTGGAGGCTCTTGCATCTTGCATGTCTGACGGCTTTCAATCGAAGGATGTCACACAGGCCTATAGGAAAAGAAGTACATTTTCGTGTCACCGAACAGGCGATCTTCCAGCAAGGTGAAATTGCGGTCGACCTGGACGAGGACATCGGCACGCTCTTCGAGAATGGCCAGCGCGCCCTGCACCAGCCAGCCGCCCTCATGCGCTGCGGCAAAGGCCTTTTCACCGAGCCCCTGGCCGTAGGGCGGATCGGCAAACAGCAGATGGAAGGGCTCGATGGTATTGCTGCTGCCAAGCGACGTGGCGTCGCGGCGCAGGATGCGGGCCCGGCCATGCAGGCCGAGGCTATCGATGTTTTCCCACAGCAGGCTGCGGCCTTCGACGCTGTTTTCGACAAACAGCGCCGACCGGCAGCCGCGCGACAGGGCCTCAAGCCCCACCGCCCCGGTACCGGCAAACAGGTCCAGCACCCGCGTCCCCTCCAGACACTCCGGATGGGCATGGGTCAGGATGTTGAACAGGCTTTCGCGCGTCCGGTCGATGGTCGGCCGGATGGCGTTGGACTTTGGCGCGGCCAAGGGCCGGCCGCGAAATTCACCGCCGACGATCCGCACCGCGCGTCAGCCCCTGCCCTTGCCGCCGCCGCGCGGACCGGATGGCTTACCGCCGCCCGGCCGATCGCTGCTCGGCCGGGCCGAATAGGGCCGTGCACCGGCGGGTTTGCCGCCACCGGGCGTGGATCCGCCCGGCTTGCCACCGAAGGATTTTTCAGCCCCGGGCCTTGCCCCGAAGGGTTTTTCCCCGGCCGGCTTGTCGCCGTAAGGGCGTGCGCCAGCCGGCTTGCCGAAGGGCTTGCCGCCGGCGGGCCGGCTATCGGCCGAACGGTCGCCGCGCGGCTTGTCGCCCCAGGTCTTTTCACCCCGTGGCCGATCTTCGCGCGGCCTGTCGTCCCTGGGTCTGTCCTCTCTCGGGCGATCGCTGCGCGGACGGTCGCCAAACGAGCGGGCTTCGCGCGGGCGATCATCGCGCGGCGGCCTGGCACCTTGTGGACGATCGCCACGGGGCCGATCGCTGCCGCGATCCGGGCGATCACCGCTGCGGGCGGGCCGATCGCCGAAGGATTTCTTGTGGCCGAAACCTTCGCTGTCGCCGCGCGGCTTGCTGGTATCCGGGCCGTCGGCGCGGATCCAGTCGCGGTCTTCGGCCGCCCGGTTGACCACGACGCGAGGGCCTGGATCGGGACGGGCAAAGCCCGAACCGCCGGAGCTGCGATCCGGATCGAATTTCCGGGCGCTCTTGGTCGGCGTGCCGTCCTTGCTGCGACCGTAGCGCTTGGTCTGCGGCGCACCCTCGGGGCGGGGCCGCGGCGTGCGCTTCTCGGTCTCGTCCTTCTTGGCGGCGGTCTTTTCCGAGACCGGACGGGCGCCGGGCGCCATCCAGACATTGGCGGTGCGGGACTTGCCCAGGGGCGGACGGCTTGGACGGTCGGCGCCGAAGGAACCGCCCTTGCGGTCATCGTCGCGACCACCGCTGCGCGGGGCCCGCGTCTTGCTGTCGTCGCGGCGGGTGTCCAAACGTCCAAGTGCCCGTTCGCGCTTGTCTTCCGGCTTGCCCCATTTGGGCCGCTCGGCACGTTCCGGCGCGCGCTGCGACGGCTTGGCGGCGGCTTCTTCTTCCTCTTCGTCGGGCGAATTGGTGAAGATCGGCGCGTCGAAATTGGCCTTGGAATCCTCGATCAGGCGAGGCCCGAGCTGATCGCGCAGCATGCGGCCGCGCACTTCGACGACCTTGGTCTCGGGCAGATCACCGAGCTGGAACGGACCGTAGGAAATGCGGATCAGGCGGTTGACCTCGAGACCGAGCGCGCCGAGCACGTTCTTGATTTCGCGGTTCTTGCCTTCGCGCAGGCCCATGGTGATCCACACATTGTGGCCCTGGGTGCGGTCGAGCGTCGCCTCGATGGAGCCGTACAAGACGCCGTCGACGGCGATGCCGTCCTTCAGCTTGTCGAGGCCGGCCTGGTCGATCTCGCCATAGGCGCGGACGCGGTAGCGGCGCAGCCAGCCGGTGGTCGGCAGTTCGAGGACGCGGGCAAGACCGCCGTCATTGGTCAGCAGCAGCAGACCTTCGGTATTGATATCGAGACGGCCGATCGACATGACGCGCGGCAATTCGTCCGGCAGGTTGTCGAAGACGGTCTGGCGGCCTTCCGGATCGGAATTGGTGGTCACCAGGCCGGCCGGCTTGTGGTAGAGCCAGAGGCGGGTGCGCTCGATGCCGCGGATGGCGACCTCGTCGACCTCGATCTTGTCGGCCATCGTCACGTTGACCACGGGGGTGTCGAGCACCTTGCCGTTCAGCTTGACGCGGCCTTCCATGATCATGCGCTCGATATCGCGGCGCGAGGCCACGCCGACGCGGGCGAGCAGCTTGGAGATGCGCTCCGGCTTCATGGCGTCTTCGCCTGATGTCGAGGGCTCGGCCCGCTTGCGGGGCGCTTCCGACGCAGATTTGTCCGCCGTGCGCGGCGATTTCGCCGGCGACGGCTTTCTGTCGCGATCGAACGGCTTGCCGGCGGGTCGCGTGGGCTTGTCTTTGGATGTCATTTTTGTTTGCCTGTCGTTTGGCGTGTCGTATCAGTTCGCGCGGCAAGGGTTAAGAGGAAAAGTGTCATATGCCGGAGACAAATCGCTTCATGGATGCAGCGCTGGACGCCGCAAGGGCCGCCGGCGCACGGGGCGAAGTGCCGATCGGCGCGGTTCTGGTGCTGGACGGCGAGATCATCGCCTCGGCCGGCAACGAAACCCGGGCGGCAAACGACATCACGGCGCATGCCGAAATCCTCGCCATCCGCCGCGCTGCCGAGCGGCTTGGCCAGGAGCGGCTGACCAGCGCCGACCTCTATGTGACGCTGGAGCCCTGCACCATGTGCGCCGCGGCCATCTCCTTTGCGCGGCTGCGGCGGCTCTATTACGGCGCCGAAGACCCGAAGGGCGGCGGGGTGGACAATGGCGTGCGCTTCTATGGGCAAGCGACCTGCCATCACGCGCCGGAGGTCTATTCCGGTATCGGCGAAACGCAAGCCGCACGAATTCTTAAGGATTTTTTCAAGGAGCGACGGTAGAGCGCGTTGGCTGGCTGCACAGGCGTTTTCGGGAAGAAAGCAGTGCGTGGCGCCCCCTCACCCCGCCTCCGCTTTGCTCGGCGGACCTCTCCCCGTTGGGGCGAGGGCAATCGCATATTAGAAAAGACCCTCTCTGGCCTGCCGGCCATCTCCCCCACAAGGGGGGAGAACACCCGGACGAACGCGCTCGCTTTTATCCATAGAGGGTGCGGCTGGGTTAAGCCCTCCCCCTTGTGGGGAGGGTTTGGGAGGGGACTGTTTTCATATGCGATTGCCCTGCCGCCGTGGCGCGGGGATCCAAAACGCTGCGGAAAGCAGCACGGCACGTCAGTCCTGTTTTTTCGATGCGGATGCGTGGGCGCTGTTTAAACGTGTTTCAGCCTTGCGGTCCGATGCTGCTTTCAACAGCGTTTCCCAGTCGTCCGGTGGGTTGTCGCTATCAAGCATGTCCTTGAACACGGCATAGGCATCCGATTTTGACCCGTATGTCCTCAAGGTGTTTTCGTCATTCACCCAGGCGAAGATGATCACCTTGGCGCGACTGCTATAGCGGAAGAAAAGACGGAAACGCGCCGCCCCGAATTTGGCTCGGAACCAATGCCGTCGGCTCGCTCCAAGCGTCTTGCCTTGAACATAGGCTGTCGACGTCGGGTCCTGAGGAATCTTTTCAAACATCAGGGCAAGGAGTGCGGCCAGCAGTTTGGCGTTGGCGCTCTCCTGATAGCTCTGAGGGTCTTTGCGCCTCAGCGCCTCAACCGATGCCGTCAGTTTTTCCAGTTGATCGAGCAGGAGTGGGTGAGCCCGTATCGTCCATCCGTTGACCACCGGCATCGGTCAGATCGTCACATCGCCCAGGATGGGGTCGTCCAGATTGACATGCATGCCCTTGGTCAGTTCAGCCATGCGATCAACCAAGGCCTTCGGGAACTCCTGGACACGTTCCGGATGTTTTTCCATATCGTTTGCGAGGAAGCCGAGGAAGCTGTCAATCACCGGGTCGTCGTCGGCTTCGTCTACCTTTTCGATGGAGACATGCCTGTTCTCATCGACATAGAAAGCAACCCGCCCGCCATAACCAAGGCCGAGTGCATCCCGCACGGACTTTGGAACGGTCACTTGGCCTTTCTCGGTAATCGTGCTGATTTTTTTCAACAGGGCGGCCATCCAAGTCTCCTTGATTGACCGTGAAAGTAAGGAAATTCGCTTACTTTGTCAATGAACGAACTCGGGGCCTCACCCCTCGGCAAACTCCTTCAGCGCGTCGCCGGCCATGCGGTAGCGGATCCATTCGGTCTGCGGGGCCGCGCCGATGGCGTCGTAGACGCGGATGGCGGGAGTGTTCCAGTCGAGCACGCTCCATTCGAAGCGGCCGCAGCCTTCCGCCAGGGCGCGCTTTGCGAGGTAACGCAGCAGCAGCGTGCCGGCGCCGGAGCCGCGATGCTCAGGCGCGACATAGAGATCTTCGAGATAGAGGCCCCGGCGACCCTGCCAGGTGGAATAGTTGTAGAACCAGATGGCAAAGCCGGCCGGCACGCCGTGCTTCTCCAGAATGACCGAACCGGTCACCGAGCCCGGACCGAACAAAGTCTCGGTCAGGCTTTCCACCGTTGCCTCCACCTCGTCGCCGGCCTTTTCGAAGATGGCGAGATCGGTGATGAAGCGCAGGATGGTGGCGGCATCGTCCGGGCGGGCATCGCGAATGGTGAATGTCATTGGCTCTACCTGAGACGAGAGGTTTTCCCAAAAAGAGAGGCAGGCCGCTGCCGGCCTGCCCTGATGGTCTTCAATCGGTCTTGCGCGCTTATTGGAAGGGCATCCACCAGGACGATGTCTGGCTGGCAGCCTTGGCTTCCTTCTTGCGGCGCTTGGCCTTGGCGTCCTCGGGCTCGCCCAGATCGTCGAGCACGGCCGGGTCTGAAGCCTGGCGGTACTCGCTCGGCGGTTCGGAGAGGAAGCGACGCTGGTCGAGATAGGCGCCCTTCTGGACCTTGCGGGCCTCGCGGAACGCTTCCCACTTCTGCGTCTCGGTCATCGTGCCATTGCTGCCATAGCCGGCCAGCAGCGGCGAGCGGTAGCGCGGATTGTCGGCATTGGCATCGGCCTCCTCGACGAGGCGCTTGCGCGTCTCTTCCGGCGCTTCCAGCCATTCCGGATTGTCCTTGCTGGCCAGCGACTGCTGCGGTGCCACCAGCTCGGCCTTGGCGGTGTCCGGCGGCATGACCAGGTTGGGCCGGGGATTCTGCTTGATATCGCCGCCCTTGTTGGGATTGGAGCCGATCGATGCAATCGATCCCACATCATCGGCCAACTGTTCGGCGGCGGTTTTATCCGTGCCATAGGTCGGGCTGCCGACGCACCCGCTCAGGCCGAGGCAGGCAATGAGAATGCCCGCCGCACCGGCGCCAACTCGAAACATATCTGCGCTATTCATCAAAACCTTCCAGCCTCGCCGGTCATCCATCATGTTTCGACCCCGTACTGCCATCGCCTGACAGAGAACTTCGGCCAATTTCAGGCAGGTTTTACCGGATGGCGCGCAAAAGCGCAAACCATCCGGTCATATTTCGTTAACGTGTCACGCCGAGCTCGCGAAGCGCTGCCGCATCGCGGGCCGACACATCCGGAAAGGCCGGATCGGCGCCGACATCGGTGGTGATCCGCCACGAGCGGGCGCATTTCGTGCCCTCGGCCAGCTTCGGCTCGACGGCGACATTGGCGACGTCATCGAGGCGGAAGGCATCCGCCGGGCCGGCACCGCTGACGATGGTGATCGCCGAGGTGATGCAGATCTCCTCGAAGTCCTGGCCCTCCAGCGCTTTTGCCAGGTCCGGATCGGCGATGTGCACGACGGGTGCGGCCTCCAGCGACGAGCCGATGCGCTTGTCCTTGCGCTCGATTTCGAGCGCGCCGGTGACGACGCGACGCACGGTGCGGATCTTCTTCCACTTTTCGACCAGCGCGTCGTTCTTCCATTCGGCCGGAATGGTCGGGAACTGTTCCAGATGCACCGAGACCGCAGACGGATCGCGCGACAGCCAGGCTTCTTCTGTCGTGAACGGCATCATCGGCGCGAACCACAGAACCAGGCAATCGAACAGCTTGCGGATGACATGCAGGGCGGCGCGCCGACGCAGCGACGACGGGGCGTCGCAATAGAGCGCGTCCTTGCGGATGTCGAAATAGAAGGCCGACAGCTCGACATTGGCGAAATCGGTGAGCGCGCGGGCGATCTTCTTGAAGTCGAATTCGTCATAGCCGTCGCGCACGATGGCATCGAGTTCGACCAGACGATGCAGGACCAGCTTTTCGAGTTCGGGCAGCTCGGCATAAGAAATCTCCTCGCCCTTGTCATGGGCGAGCGTGCCGAGCATCCAGCGCAGCGTGTTGCGGATCTTGCGGTAGGAATCGATATTGGTCTGGATGATCGTCTTGCCGACGCGCAGGTCCTCGGCATAGTCGGACGACATGACCCAGAGGCGCAGGATATCGGCACCGGCATCGTTCATGATGGTCTGCGGGGCGGTCACATTGCCCTTCGACTTCGACATCTTCTCGCCCTTCTCATCCATGATGAACCCATGGGTGACGACGGCGTTGTAAGGTGCGCGACCGCGCGTCGCGCAGCTTTCCAGAAGCGAGGAATGGAACCAGCCGCGATGCTGGTCGGAGCCTTCCAGATAGACATCGGCCGGCCATTTGAGATCCGGGCGATCTTCCAGCGTGAAGGTATGGGTCGAGCCAGAATCAAACCAGACGTCGAGGATGTCGGTGACCATGGTCCACTGTTCGGCGTCATGGGCATTGCCCAGGAAACGCTCCTTGGCGCCTCCGGCAAACCAGGCATCGGCGCCTTCCGTCTCGAAGGCTTCCAAGATGCGCTTGTTGACCTCTTCATCCTGCAGGACATTGCCCGCTGCATCGGCGAAGACGCAGATCGGCACGCCCCACGCTCTTTGACGGGAAAGTACCCAGTCCGGGCGGCCTTCGATCATGGCGCGCAACCGGTTCTGGCCGGCGGCGGGCACGAAACGGGTGTCGTCGATGGCCGAGAGGGCTCGGCTGCGCAGCGTCGTGCCGTCGCCAAGCTCCTTGTCCATGTAGACGAACCATTGCGGCGTGTTGCGGAAGATGACCGGCTTCTTGGAGCGCCAGGAATGGGGATAGTCATGCTTGATACGGCCGCGGGCAAACAGATTGCCGGCCGCGATCAGCGCGTCCATCACCCGCTTGTTGGCGTCGCCCTTCTTGCCATTGTCGTCGATGACGCGAGCGGCACCGCCCTCGGCGGACGGACCGAAGCCCGGCGCATCCTCGGTGTAGAAACCGGCATCGTCGACGGTGAAGGGGATTTTTGACGAGATGCCGCGTGCTTCGATGTCGCGGGCCTTGGCCATCCAGATGTCAAAGTCCTCGCGGCCATGGCCGGGGGCGGTGTGCACGAAACCGGTGCCGGCATCGTCGGTGACATGGTCGCCGTCGAGCAGGGGGACGAGGAAGTCGTAGCCCATGGAGGCCAGCGGATGGGCGCAGGTGATCGCGCCGAGTTCCGCACCGGTGACATCGCGGATCAGCTTGAGGGTGACCTTGGCCTTGGTGGCGCAATCCTCGGCCAGACGCTTGGCGAAGATTAGCTGTTCACCCGGCTGCGGGCCGAAGTCGTTGGTGGCTTCGGTGACCTCGTAGAGGCCGTATTCGATGCGCGACGAATAGGAGATCGCGCGGTTGCCGGGGATGGTCCAGGGCGTGGTGGTCCAGATAACGACAGAGGCGTCGGTCAACCGAATTGGCATCGTATCGCTTGGGACAACGTCGAAGGTACCGGCCTCCACCACAGGAAACTTCACCCAGATCGTGTCGCTCTCGACCTCGTGATACTCCACCTCGGCTTCCGCCAGCGCGGTACGTTCCACCACGCTCCACATGATCGGCTTGGAGCCGCGATAAAGCTGGCCGGACATGGCGAGCTTCAAGAGTTCGCCGGCGATACGGCTCTCGGCGTGAAAGTTCATCGTCGTATAGGGGCGCTCGAAATCGCCCTCGATGCCGAGGCGGCGGAATTCGTCGGACTGGATGTCGATCCAGCCCTGGGCGAATTCGCGGCATTCCTTGCGGAATTCATTGACCGGGACTTCGTTCTTGTCCTTGCCCTTGGCGCGATAGGCTTCCTCGATCTTCCATTCGATCGGCAGGCCGTGGCAATCCCAGCCAGGCACGTAATTGGCGTCGAAGCCACGCATCTGGAACGAGCGGGTGATGACGTCTTTGAGCACCTTGTTCAGCGCATGGCCGATATGGATATTGCCGTTGGCATAAGGAGGGCCGTCATGCAGGACGAATTTTGTCCGACCGGCGGCGGAAGCGCGGAGCTTCTTATAGAGCTCCATGTCCTTCCACTTCTTCGCCATTTCCGGCTCCTTCTGGGGAAGGCCGGCGCGCATCGGGAATTCGGTTTCGGGCAGATAGAGCGTCTTGGAATAGTCAAGCTTTTCAGTGCTGTCGGTCATGGTATCGCCATTGGCTGGGGCGCTGGTGGCCAGCCGCCCGATCATACGGATTGTCTTTAAAGGCAGACGCGCGGGCATACCCAGCGCGGAAATCCCGGACCTTCGGGCGGGCTTTTGAAAAAGCGCCTCAGAAGGCCGGGCCCATAATTCGGGATATGGTCATCAACCGGTATTGGGTCATAGTGCCGGTTGTCTAAGCGTTTTTGCGGGAAAATGAAAGAGGCGGCGGCCAAGAAGTTTGCGTGTCGTGGCCGAGGGACTGCGGGTCTTCCGGCGCCGCTGTCGACACCGGCGACCCGATGCAGGCTTGCGACTAAGCCGTCAGGCGCGACGGCTCTGCCATGGGCAATACGGTGCCGGCAGCAGGCGTTGTCAGAACGGACAGCGCCATCTCCGGTCTGTATGCAACCACGCAGTTGCGACCATTGTTCTTGGCGGCGTAAAGGCCCATGTCGGCATCTGCCATCCACGCATCCAGGCTGCGAACGCGGTCATCCGTGACCGTGTAGCCGCAGGACATGGTCAGCCCGAACGTGTGACCGTCCGACCGGACTTCCATGCGGGCAATGGCGTCCCGCAGGGTCTCGAGGACCACCCGGGCGGCGCTCCGATCATGTCCAGGCAGACATATGCCAAACTCCTCGCCACCGAGGCGGCCGAAGACGGCGTCCGCCGGCAAGTTCATTCCAGCGCGGGCAACGAACTGGACCAGCGCGTCGTCACCTCCCTTGTGGCCAAAGGTATCGTTGACCACTTTGAAATGATCGAGATCAACGATGGCGATGGCCATCTCGCCCGCCTTTTCCAGCCGTGCCGCCTCGCGCAGGAAGGTTCGTCGATTGGCGGCGCCCGTCAACGCGTCCCGCTCGGCCAGTTGGCGCTGGATCTCGCTGCTGCGCTCAAGCTTCAGAACCATGACCATCAGAAAGGACAGGACGTTCAAGATCAGCAGGAGGATGCTGGTATAGGCCATCCAGTCGGAGACCGGGATCCGACCGACGAACTGCACAGGATATAAAATCGCCAGCGGGGAAATCAGCGCGTTGGCGCCAGCGTAAACGGTCAGGATGTAAGCGGCCAGCCGTCCAGACGGCAAACGCTCGCCTTGCCCCGCCCGCCAGAGAACCTGTGCGCAGAGCGCCAGATTGATCGCAGAACCGAGATAGATCAGAAAGATGCGCGTTGGGCCCGGATCATCGAGAACGCTGGCCCCGATCAGGAGTACAAGGAAAGGCGCCGAGACATAGAAGGCCTCCCGCAGCCTGTGGGGCTGACCATAGAATGCCTTGAACCCGAGGCACATGAAGCCGGTTTTTGTCACATAGATTGTCCCGCCGACATAGCCGAGGATGTTGTAGGGCAAGAGCTCGGTCATGCTGGTGCAGACCGCGCCAAGCACCATAAACCACGTGGTCAGCAACCAGTAGATGATGTCCGTCTGCCGGCGGTGACGCCACCAGGCAATGGCTGCGATGATCGCGATCACCAGGTTGATCACGGCGTTGTACGTTACGATCGTCAGCAAATCGAACATGGGGGCGAAAGCTTCCTGAACACGGCCTCGACCAAGTCAATCACCCAAGTGGTCTCAGAATGATTAAAGATCGCGATATTGCCGGTATTCTGGACGATCTCGGTAAAGCTCTGGTGAATCGCCGACAGGGCACAAGCCTCGGGCGGCTCCGGTCCTGGCCGTTTGACCGGCGGCTGGCAGGGTCTCGTTGATGCCGACCAACAGCCTGGGTGTCAGAACGCGATTCTGCGGTCCAGTTCGCCGATCGGCCTGACGCCGGACAGAAGCGCCCTTGCCTCCTCCTCGTCCCGCCTGATCTGGGCGACCAGCGGATCGAGGCCGTCGAATTTCAGTTCGGGACGCAGATAGCCGAAGAACGAGACCGCGCAGATCTCACCATAGAGATCGCCGGAGAAATCGAAGACGAAGGTTTCGAGCAGGGCGGCGCCGTTGTCGGTGACCGTCGGGCGATAGCCGAAGCTTGCCACGCCGTCATGCATGCGGCCATCGGCACGGCGCAGCTTGACGGCATAGATGCCGGGTTTCAGCTCGGCCTCCGGCGGCAGCGCCATATTGGCGGTCGGATAGCCCAATGTGCGGCCGAGCTGCTGGCCCTTGATCACCTCGGCTTCGACCGTGAAGCGGTAGCCGAGCAGGCCGGCGGCCTCCGCCACCTCGCCGTTGCCCAGAAGGCCGCGAATGCGGCTCGACGAGACGACATCGGTGCCCTCGTCGCGGAAGGCGTCGATCAGCGTCACGCCAAAGCCGTTGCGGCCGCCGGCGTCCATCAGGAAGGCAGGCCCGCCTTCCCGTCCCTTGCCGAAATGAAAATCGAAACCGGTGACGACCTCCGAGGCGCCGAGCCAGTCGACCAGGATCGACTGGATGAATTCCTCGGCGGAGCGCTGCGAAAACTCGCGGTCGAAGGGATATTCGATGACCGAGTGAAAGCCGAGCGCCTCCAGGATGCGGGCCCGCAGCGGCGCCGGCGTCAGGCGGAAGACCGGCCGGTCGGGATTGAACACCGAACGCGGATGGGGCTCGAAGGTCAGCACCAGCGCCGGCACGCCGCGCTGGTCGGACAGTTCGAGCGCCCGGGCCAGCACTGTCTGGTGACCGCGATGCACGCCGTCAAAATTGCCGATAGCAATCACCCCGCCCCTCAGGCTTTCCGGCAGCGGATTCTTTTTGTCGTTGCGGTGAAAGACGGTCATGAGAGGGTTCCATTGGCTGGGATGGCTCCCAGGACCGGACAGCCAGCATTACGCGAGGGTACCCCGTTCGATAGGCTCGCATTACGGAGGGGAATGACTTGCCGCAAATTCATCGTCCAACGCCTCGTCTCATGCCAATCGCGGCATCCAGAAGCGGGGGTCGACGCCCTCGCTTTTCAGCCAGGCATTGAGGATCGCCTCGTCCGGCTTGCCGTTGACGGTATATTCGGCCGCATGGATGCCGCCGCTGATATAGAGCAGGTCGAGGCCGGCATCGACGGCGCCGCGCACGTCGGTCGGCATGCCGTCGCCGATGGCCATGACGCGGCTGAGATCGATCTCGGTGCCACGCTGTTCACGGGCCTCGGCCAATGCGGCCTGATAGATCGGCTTATGCGGCTTGCCGGCGATGCGGATTTCGCCGCCGAGCTGCTGGTAATAGGCGGCGACGGCGCCGGCGCAGGGGATCATGCGGTGGCCGCGCTCGACGATCAGGTCGGGATTGGCGCAGATCAGCGGCACGCCACGCGTCTGGAAGGCCAGCAGCATGTCGTGATAATCTTCCGGAACATCGACCTCGTCATCGAACAGGCCGGTGCAGACGATGGACTGGGCGGTCTCGGCAGCCTCGACCTGGACCTCCAGCCCGTCGAGCAGCGGCATGTCGCGCTCGGGGCCGAGCAGGAAGACCTTGGACGGGCCTTCGGCAATCAGCTTGCGGGTGACGTCGCCCGAGGTGACGATCCGGTCATAGGCGGTATCGGCGACGCCCATCATGCGCAGCTGGGTGATGACGCCGGGCGCCGGGCGCGGCGAATTGGTGATCAGCACCACGGTCACGCCCTTTTCGCGGGCGGCCGACAGGGCTTCGGAGGCATGCTGGAACACGTCGACACCGTTGTGCAGCACACCCCAGACATCGCAGAGGAGAACGTCATAGAGCGTGCTGACGTCGCTGAGGGTGGAGATGCGCTCGGCCATGGATGGTTCCTGTCTTCAGATTGCGTCCGGCTGACATGGCAAAGGAATCTCGGCAAAGCAAGGGTCTTTGCGGCCGGTGGCGCAAATAGCGCAGCGATCCCGGACGATCAGAAGGCAGCGCGCAGGGCAAGGCCGACCACGGCGCAAACGGCCAGCGTGCGCCCGACGCCCTGGTGAAAGCGGAAGATCATCACGGCGGCCAGAAGGGATATGACAAGGGCCGCAGGGTCGAGCGTCGTCCAGTCGGGAACCGACAGCGACAGGGAAAACGGCGCGGGCGGGCCAGCGACGTTCTCCATCTGCGGCCAGATCATCAGCCGGTCGACGCGGGCAAACAGCACATGCAGGGCAAACCAGACGGCCAGATTCAGGATGACACCGACCACCGCAGCGGTGATCGCTGACAAGGCACCCGACAGCAGCCGGTTGCCGCGCAGCCGCTCGATATAGGGCGCGCCGGCAAAGATCCAGAGGAAGCTCGGCACGAAAGTCGCCCAGGCGGTGAGGACAGACCCCAGGATGCCGGCCAGAACCGGATCGAGCCCCATGGACTGGCGAAAGCTGGCGAGGAAGCCGACGAAAGACAATACCAGAACGAGCGGCCCCGGCGTGGTTTCGGCCAGCGCCAGGCCATCCAGCATTTCGCCGGGCTTCAGCCATTGATATTGCTCGACCGCGACCTGCGCCACATAGGCCAGCACCGCATAGGCGCCGCCGAAGGTCACCAGCGCCATTTTGGAAAAGAACGTGAAGAGCGCGGTGAAGCTGCCCGGCCCCAGCACCAGCCACAACACCAGCAGCGGCGCCTGCCAGACCAGGATCCAGAACAGCAGGCCGGCGGCCGAGCGCCCCAGATGCGGGCGGGCCAGGGTTTTTTCGCCATCCTGCAGACCGTCGAGCGGCTGGTCTGCTGCCCGGCTCGACCGTGCCGCGATGTAACCGGCCAATCCGGCCAGCAGCACGACCAGCGGAAACGGCACGGACAGCAGGAACAGGGCGAGAAACGCCGTCAAGGCGATGATCCGGTGCACCTGCGTTTTCAGGGCCCGCTTGCCGATGCGGATCAGCGCTTCGACGACAATGGCCAGCACAGCGGCTTTCAGGCCGAAGAACAGGCCGGCAATCCAGGTGGTATCCTGGAACAGGGCATAGGCGGCCGAGAGGCCGATGATGACGGCGAGGCCAGGCAGGACAAAGAGCAGACCGGCAACGACACCGCCGCGCACGCCGAACATCAGCCAGCCGATATAGGTGGCGAGCTGCTGGGCTTCCGGCCCCGGCAGCAGCATGCAATAGTTCAGCGCATGCAGGAAACGGTCTTCCGGAACCCAGCGTTTTTCATCGACGACGATGCGGTGCATCAGGCCAATCTGCGCCGCCGGGCCGCCGAAGCTCATCAGGCCGATATGACCGAAGACGCGCACCAGTTCCGGGAAGGTTGGCGCGTCGGCACGCTGTTGCCGTATTTCCGTGGAAGAAGACTTTGTCATGGGGCCGTCCTAGCGATGTGTCATGACGTTTTTTCGACACGTCATCCTTGACTCATTCCGCCAGCATCCTTATCTCAAGCTCGCTAGCACTCCCCAAGGGCGAGTGCTAACAATATCGATGCGGATCCATCTGCGGTCCGCGAATGTCATTTGATCGAGGGATTAGACAATGGCAAGCACAACTTTCCGCCCGCTCCACGACCGCGTCGTCGTCCGCCGTATTGAGGCTGAAGAAAAGACCAAGGGCGGCATCATCATTCCTGACACTGCCAAGGAAAAGCCCGCTGAAGGCGAAATCATCGCTGTCGGCTCCGGCGTTCGCGACGACAAGGGCAACCTGGTCGCGCTCGACGTCAAGGTTGGCGATCGCGTCCTGTTCGGCAAGTGGTCGGGCACCGAAGTCAAGCTCGACGGCGTAGACCTTCTGATCATGAAGGAAGCCGACATCATGGGCGTTATCGGCTGATCAGCCGGTTTACCCTTCCCAAAATCAACAATTCACCAATGGGCTGATGCCCGGGAGTTTTGAAAATGGCTGCTAAAGAAATCAAATTCGGTCGCACTGCGCGCGAAAAAATGCTGCGCGGCGTCGATATCCTCGCTGACGCCGTCAAGGTAACGCTCGGCCCCAAGGGTCGTAACGTCATCATCGACAAGTCCTTCGGCGCTCCGCGCATCACCAAGGACGGCGTATCGGTTGCCAAGGAAATCGAACTTGAAGACAAGTTCGAAAACATGGGCGCCCAGATGGTTCGCGAAGTTGCTTCGAAGACCAACGACATCGCCGGCGACGGCACCACGACCGCGACCGTTCTGGCCCAGGCCATCGTTCGCGAAGGCAACAAGGCTGTTGCGGCCGGCATGAACCCGATGGACCTGAAGCGCGGCATCGATCTGGCCGTGACGGAAGTCGTCAAGGACCTGCAGAGCAAGGCCAAGAAGATCTCGACCTCGGAAGAAGTTGCCCAGGTCGGCACGATCTCGGCTAACGGCGACGCACAGGTTGGCCGCGATATCGCTGAAGCCATGCAGAAGGTCGGCAACGAAGGTGTCATCACCGTCGAAGAAGCCAAGACCGCTGAAACCGAACTCGAAGTCGTCGAAGGCATGCAGTTCGACCGCGGCTATCTCAGCCCTTACTTCGTGACCAACCCGGAAAAGATGATCGCCGACCTCGACGACGCTTACATCCTGCTGCACGAAAAGAAGCTTTCGAACCTCCAGGCCATGCTGCCGGTTCTCGAAGCCGTCGTCCAGTCCGGCAAGCCGCTCGTCATCATCGCTGAAGACGTTGAAGGGGAAGCTCTTGCGACCCTCGTCGTCAACAAGCTGCGTGGCGGCCTGAAGATCGCTGCCGTCAAGGCTCCGGGCTTCGGCGATCGCCGCAAGGCCATGCTGGAAGACATCGCCATCCTGTCGGGCGGCACTGTCATCTCCGAAGACCTCGGCATCAAGCTCGAAAATGTCACCCTCGACATGCTCGGCCGCGCCAAGAAGATCTCCATCACCAAGGAAAACACCACGATCGTTGATGGTGCCGGCCAGAAGTCGGACATCGAAGGTCGCGTTGCCCAGATCAAGGCGCAGATCGAGGAAACCACCTCGGACTACGACAAGGAAAAGCTGCAGGAACGTCTGGCCAAGCTCGCCGGCGGTGTTGCCGTGATCCGCGTTGGCGGCTCGACGGAAATCGAAGTCAAGGAACGCAAGGACCGCATCGACGACGCTCTGAACGCGACGCGCGCTGCTGTTCAGGAAGGCATCGTCCCCGGCGGCGGTACGGCCCTGCTGCGCTCTTCGGTCAAGATCACCGTCAAGGGTGCAAACGACGACCAGGAAGCCGGCATCAACATCGTTCGCAAGGCTCTTCAGTCGCTGGTTCGCCAGATCGCTGAGAACGCTGGCGACGAAGGTTCGATCATCGTTGGCAAGATCCTCGAAAGCGACACCGACAACTTCGGCTACAACGCCCAGACCGGCGAATTCGGCGACATGATCGCCATGGGTATCGTCGATCCGCTCAAGGTTGTTCGCACCGCCCTGCAGAACGCAGCTTCGGTTGCTTCGCTGCTGATCACCACCGAAGCCATGATTGCCGAACTTCCGAAGAAGGACGCCGGCGGCATGGGCGGCGGCATGCCTGACATGGGCGGCATGGGCGGCATGATGTAACAAGGCGGAAGCCTTGTTACGAATGACGGCCATGAACAAAAGTCTTTCAGCGCGCCGAGCGCGCTGAGTTGGCGGCATGGCTGGCATCGGAAATTTTGAAAGGGCGGTCTTCGGATCGCCCTTTTTCATATCCGGCGATGGCAAGGCCGCCGGATCTCCGGTCGCAGGAGGCCACAACCATTGGATACGTTAACGTTTCAGAAGGTATAACTTGACGAATGCTGAATGTAAGGTGAGGAAGCCGTCTTGCATCGGGCACGTTCGCTGCGCAAGCAACCAAGCTTTCGGAACTTCTTACTTGCATTCTTACTTATATACTACGCACTAAGCGTCTGAAATATGCAGAATCTGGAATACTAAAAGCCTGATTTCTTCCCATTCGTCAGCTCGATGCATCCCAGAGGCCTTGCAAAACCTTGGAGACTCGGGGATAAGCTGACCGAAGGCAGGATTACCTGACGATTATTCACTTTTTCGATTGCGTATCAAAAAAATACATTGCCGAGCGAGCAAAAAATTTATAACCCTGCCCATGAGGATGGTTCATATCGTCTCGATGCCGTCGGCTTTTGCCGTTCCGAGCGTGCAACAGGCACCGTCGGCAAGGACCTACGATTCGACATTTAAACCTATGCGCGATATTTATGACTTGTATGAGCTTGTATAAAGACGGGTCGCTGGTTAAAAATTGGCATTTCTTGGAACTGCTGGGATGCCGACGAAACGTGCGTTGCGACAATTGGGTGGGTTGGGGCTTTTGAGGCCGCGGCTCTCCAGACGACAATATCCGAAACTGGTCCGAAAGTCCTGGAGCGTTATATAGGCTTTCGATTTGGGGAACGTCTTGTTTAAGATTGCCAAAGCCGATGTTGCCGCTCCGTTTGGTCCAGGTCCCCTGGCGATGAGCGATTCCTATAGCAGCCTGCTTTACCAGTTCGGCTTTTGCGAAGGCTGGGCTGGCGATATGTCGAATGGCGTGATTAAGCTGGGACAGCGCGCCACCGCGCTGCACGGGTTGGACGGCCCCGAATGCGGCCTGCTCAGCATGATGCGTTCCTACGATCCGAATGATCGCGCTCACATCCTGGAACTGTTCGAACAGGCCGCGACGTCGTCGTCGAACTTCTGCTATTCCACGACGATCGTGATGAACACCGGCGAACGGCAACCGGTGTTCTGCATCGGCGAATCCACCGGGCTTGAGCAGAAGTATTCCGGCAGCATGATCGGCGTCTTCGTGTTTCCCCGGTTCAAGCTGGCGCCCGGCGCCTATCTTTATAGCCAACCCTGACCAGCGGCTGCATTTTGCAGATTTTCAGGACTTTGAAGCGTGTCAGCGCCACGAGCGCGTCCTCCATTGCCTGACAGCACGATCGTCGCCCCGCCTGACCCCATCAGCCAGACCGTCGGGGGAGATCGTCTTCTATTTGCGAACGAACAGTCAAAGACTGTCTATCTATGCGCAACAATAACTTCATGGCAAAGATCAATTCGAAATTCGGAACCAACAGCCCGACCCCATTGCGGCGTCACGCCATAGAGGAAGCTTCCATGTCCAAGACCAACGATCTGATCATTCTCGTCGCCCGCATCCTATTGTCCGTCATGTTCATCATGTCGGGCTTCGACAAGCTCGTGAACCCGGCCGGCACGGCCGGCATGATCACCGGCGCCGGCCTTCCTGCCGCCGATCTGCTGGCCTATGCCGCCGGCCTGTTCGAACTCGTCGCCGGCCTGTTCGTGCTGGTCGGTTTCCAGACCAAGCTGACCGGCTGGGCGCTTGCCCTGTTCTGCGTGTTCACCGGTCTGGTCTTCCACAGCTCGGCCATCAACGTGCCTGACTTCCCGGCTGCCGCCAATGGCTGGCTGACCGTGTTCAACCAGATCATGCTGATGAAGAACATCACGCTCGGCGGCGCCTATATCCTGCTCGCCACCTTCGGCCCCGGCGCCTACTCGATCGATGCCCGCCGCGGCGTGGTTGTGACCGCCTGATATCCCTGCCCCATTTAGGGCAAAACAAGCAGCCCGTCGGAGCGATCCGGCGGGCTGTTTTGCGTCGTGTGGTAGCTGCCCCTTGCATGTTCAAACAGCATCGATTGTTGGATGATTGATGCGCTCTCCGGCGGATGGCCATCCGCCGGAGAGCGGACGGTCGGGACCGCGCGCCCCTTGGCAAGAACCGGGGATGAGATTGGTCCGGCCGTCCTCGCGTTTGTCCTGAACAGATGATGGGGAGCAAGTCCCGCATGCAAGGCAAGGTTTCGTTCGAAGAAGACGCGATGCCGACAGTTTACGTCGGCGTGGACGTGTGTAAAGAGTGGCTCGACATTCATCTCCATCCGCTCGGCGAAAGCCGGCGGTTTGGCAATGACAAGACCGGCATCCGCCAGTTGAAACGCATGCTGACCAAGTACGGCCCGCAAAGCATCGTGATGGAGGCGACCGGCAAGTTCCACCGCCTCGCCCATCGCTCGCTTTCGGCTGACGGTTTTTGCGTCTCCATCGTCGATCCGCTGCGCGCGCGCATGTTTGCCCGCGCCTGCGGCTATCTGGCCAAGACCGATCGGCTCGACGCCCGTCTGCTGGCGCTTCTGGCGGCAAGCCTGCGACCTGGCGCCGACCGGCCGCCGAGCCCTCGCATTGAGGCCTTGCAGGAACTGGTCAATGCACGCTCGGCGGCAAAGGGCGAGATCACCGCGCTGCAGAACCGTGCTACCACCGCCACCACCGCCTTCCTGCGCGGCGAACTGTCGCGCCGCGTCAAAGGGCTGGAACGGCATGTGGACCGTCTCGACGACGAGATCGAACGGTGTGTCGGCGAGGATCCGGACCTGTGCCGCAAGGTCGAGATCCTCACCTCTATTCCCGGCATCGGCCGCATCACGGCCTGGGCGCTGATGGCGGGCATGGACGAACTGGGGACCTGTTCGGTAAGCAGGCCGCCATGCTCGCCGGTCTCGCCCCGATCGCCAATGACAGCGGCGCCCGCACCGGCCGACGCTCCATTCGGGCCGGCAGACCCGCACCACGGCGCGCCCTCTACATGGCCGCCCTGTCGGCCCGCCGCTTCAATCCGGCGCTCTCCCGCTTCGCCAAAACGCTCGAAGCCGCAGGAAAACCGCCCAAGGTCATCCTCGTCGCCGTCATGCGAAAACTCGTCGTCCTTGCCAACTGCCTGCTCACTCATGATCGCCTCTGGACCTCAAATCCACCTTGACACCGAACACAGATGCTCATCCCTGGTGCAACACGTTGCACCTGACCTGCCGGCACCTTCTCCCCGCAAGCAGGGAGAAGGCAGCAAGCTGCACCGTGTCCGTCCCCTCTCCTCGCTTGCGGGGAGAGGGTCAGGGTGAGGGGCAATCTCAAGTTGGATTTAAAGCACGCCGCGCACGGCCTCGACGATCCGGCCGATCATGGGATTGCCGTCATGCTCCGGCTTCCTCGCCCGCACCAGGCAAGCCTCTGACCGCAGGATGACGCCGTCGGAGAGGATCTTCAGGTGATTGGCCACAAGCGTCGAACCGGTCGAGGTGATGTCGACGATGATATCGGCCTGGCCGGCGGCGGGTGCTCCTTCGGTGGCGCCTAAGCTCTCGACGATGCGATAGAGCTGGATGCCGTGCTGGCTGGAGAAGAACTGCTGGGTGAGGCGCCAGTACTTTGTGGCAATCGCCAGCCGGCGACCGTGACGGGCGCGGAAATCGGCCGCGACGTCGCCAAGGTCGGCCATGGTATCGACATCAAGCCAGATTTCCGGCACGGCCACCACGACATCGGCATGGCCGAAGCCGAGGCGGGCGGCGATCTCGACCTTGCTGTCGGCCTCGCTCAGGCCTTCGCGGATCAGGTCTTCGCCGGTGACGCCGAAATCGACCGTGCCATTGCCGATCTCGCGCGAGATTTCGGACGCCGACAGGAAGGCGATGTCGATATCGTCGACCCCTTCGACGCGGCCGCGATAGGAACGGTCATTGCCGACCGCGACGATCTTCATGCCGGCGCGCTCGAAAATGGCCGAGGCATCGTCCTTCATGCGGCCCTTGGAGGGCAGGCCAATGGTGATGGTCATGCTCTGCTCTTTTCTTCGCGCGGCGATTCCGCCCGAAAACCGGATTCCACTTTTCGGATCGCCGCGTCGTCGGCCCTCTCCGCTTCAATGCGATCCAGCCACAGCGAGAAGCCGACGGCCGGAATGCGGTCCTTTGCGCCGAGCAGGGTCAGCAGCCGGTCGAAACGGCCACCGCCGGCCAACACGGCCGACGAGCCCTCGACGGCGATCTCGAAGACCAGGCCGGTGTAATAGTCGAGTGGGCGGCCGAAGGCGGCGCGATAGGTGATACGGCCAAGATCCAGCCCGGCAAGGCTAAGGGCTGCCACCCGCTCGTCGAAGCGCGACACGGCGGCCCCAAGTTTCAAGCCGGCGGCATCGGCAAAGCCGGCCAGCGCGGCGGAGGCCTCCGACAGCGGCAGTTCCAGGGACAGGAATTCGCGCAGCAGCAGCAGCGCCGCGCCATCGAGCCGGGTTTCAGCCAGCTCCAGCTTTTCCTTCAGCCGCGTGGCGATCTCGGCCGGCGTGCGGCTGGCATTGGTGGAATAGCCGGTGGCCTGCATGGTGTCGTCGATATGGGCGATCAGGGCGCGCTCATTGCCGGAGGCCAGAAGTGCTGTGACCATCGGATCGAGGCCCTCGACCGGATGGGGGGTGGCGAGCTTTTTCAGGAGCTGATCGAGCTGAGCCGAATTGCCAAAGGCCTGGATCAGGCGCTTCTGCCAGCCGGCGGGCAGGCCGAGCGCCTGGACCACCGCCTCGAACACCGCCTGATCGCCGAGCGTCACCTTGAGCCTTCGGCCCGGCAGCAGGCGGACCAGTACCGCATAGGCATCGCCGATCGCCCGGCCATCGGCGCCGGCAATGGCCGTGTCGCCCAGATCCTCGATGCCGGCCTGGTAGAATTCATGGGCGCCCTCGCGGCGCTGGCGGAACACCTCGCCGAGATAGGCGTAGCGCTTCGGCGTACCGGTGGCGGTCTCGATATGGCGCAGGCAGACGGGAATGGTGAATTCCGGGCGCAGGCAGAGGCTTGTGCCCCGCTCGTTTTCGGTCAGGAAAATGCGGCGGCGCAGGTCTTCGCCGGCCATGTCGAGAAAGGGCTCGGCCGGCTGGATGACGGGTGTGTCGACCCGCGTGGTGGCGCGCGCGGCAAATTCGTCCAGCAGTTCGCCGGCAAAGTCGGGCATGTTGATCAGGGGCATGAGGATCCCAGCGGAATTTCAGTCAGGCTGTTAAAGTCAGGCGATTTGGCTCAGGTCTTTCGGCCAATCCGAACACCACCCTTTGGCGCCCATGTCAACGACGGGCATGATCGGGCCGCCACTTTTTATGGCAGGGGAACAGCGAAACATCCGCTTCAGACGATCACCTGCATGAATTCGATGCGGTTGCCGAAGGGATCATGGGCGTAGAGGCGCTCGTAGCCTTTGAGCGGCTGATCGGCGACGACCAGATAACCGGACCGGCCGATGCGGGTTGCCAGCGCCTGGAGATCGGCGACGATGAAGGCCGGATGGGCCTTTCTGGCCGGATGAAAGTCGGGATCGACGCCCAGATGAATCTTCACCGGCCCATCCTCGAACCAGCAGCCGCCGCGGGCCTTGAGATTGTCCGGCTTCTCGACCTCCGGAATGGCGAGCACGCCCGCATAAAACGCCCGCGCATCCGCCTCCCGCCCTTCCGGCATGGCAAGCTGGACATGATCGAGAAACAGGATGGCCATCGCGGTGTTCTCCCCTTAAGGGGTATGAGTCTAATGCCGATGGGCGGGTTAGAGCAAGCTCAGCAGGCCAACCGCGGAGCCAGTTCGCCCCCCTCTGCCCTGCCGGGCATCTCCCCCACACGGGGGGAGATCGAATCGCGGCCTGCGTTCGCCGGGCTGGATGACGTTGAGAGCGCTGAGACGGATTTTACGGGAACCCTGCTGACTGTCTTCGGCCTTTACCCAGACGAGTGGGCGGCGATCTGGGCTCCACCTCCCCCTTGAGGGGGGAGGTCGCGCGGAACGCGCGGGTGGGGGTGATCCTTCTGCCGTTGTGGCGGGTCACCCCACCCCGGAGCTTTCGCTCCGACCCTCCCCCTCAAGGGGAGGGTAAGCTCAGAGGCCGGCCTGCTTTGCCCGCAGGCGGTCCTCGGCCTGGGCGTCGAGGATCTGACGGACTTTTGCGACCAGATCGGCCTCTGTCACCAGTTCCTGGGCGACGCGGGCCTCGCGCCATTCGGTGTTGTCGGTGATCTCGCCCGACAGCCGCTTGCCCTCGATCAGATCCTTGATCTGCACCATGCCTTGAGCCCGCTCGTCACCGCCCTGGATGATGGCGATCGGGCAGCCTCTCCGGTCGGCATATTTCAGCTGGTTCCCGAATTTCTTCCAGTTGCCCTGGTACATTTCGGCGCGGATGCCTTCGGCGCGAAGCGCCTGTGTGAACCGCTGGTAGCGGCCCATGCTCTCGACATCGCCATCCATGACGGTGACCAGGACCGGGGCGATGACATCGTCGGCGCCGAGCTTGCCGAGGTTTTTCAAGGCGGTCATCAGGCGCGACACGCCGATGGAGAAACCGGTGGCCGGCACCGGCTGGCCCATGAAGCGCGACACCAGACCATCATAACGACCGCCACCGCCGACCGAGCCGAAGACGACCTTTTCGCCTTTTTCATTGGTGACGTCGAAGGTGAGTTCAGCCTCATAGACGGGGCCGGTGTAGTATTCGAGGCCGCGGACGACGGAGGGGTCGATGAGGATTCTACCGGATCCATATCTCGACGATTCAGCCAAAGATGCAATTAATTCGAGCTCCTTGAGGCCTTCCTCAATGAGAGCATTCTTAGGAAGCCTAACGCGCAGCATTTCAATAGTTTTGATGTTATCTATTCGAAGCTTGTACTCATCGTCAACAAAACGGGCACGAATGAACAAATCATCATCCCATTGAGGCCGATCAGGTGCGTTCGGCTGAACAAACCGTGGAACCATGCCGAGATAGGCAAATAACTCGCTTATTTGGTCTGGCGACAGTTTTGATTCCTCACGTACCTTATGCGCCTCGACCTCGGCCCAGCCACCCATCAGAATTTTGAGTGAATCCTGACCGGCCGTCATGGCAGAGATTAGTTGCTGAACTCTGCGCTCACGTTCATGCCTATCTCCAGATTGGACATAGCGCGCAACTAAGTCGATTTGTTCGCCTGCTAGTTCCGCTCCTTTGGTGAAATCTCCGGAGTCGTCCTTACGACCGGCACCCAGAAGCTTCGCGACCCCCTCAAACCCAAACTTATCCAGCTTATCGATCGCCCGCAGCACACTCAGCCGTCGGCCGGCATTCTCCTCGCCGCCCAACCCGATCGCCTCCATAACGCCATCCAGAACCTTGCGGTTATTCACCCGGATCACGTAATCGCCGCGCTTGATGCCGAGCGCTTCCATCGTATCGGCCATCATCATGCACATTTCGGCATCCGACTGGACGCCGGGCGCGCCGACCGTGTCGGCGTCGAACTGCATGAACTGGCGGAAGCGGCCGGGGCCGGGCTTTTCGTTGCGGAAGACGTAGCCGGCGCGGTAGGTGCGGTAGGGCAGCTGGATCTCGTTGAAATTTTCCGCGACATGACGGGCAAGCGGCGCCGTCAGGTCGTAGCGCAGGCTCATCCATTGCTCGTCATCGTCCTGCAGGGAGAAGACACCTTCGTTGGGGCGGTCGCTGTCGGGCAGGAATTTTCCCAGCGCATCGGTATATTCAAACAGCGGCGTCTCGACCGGATCGAAACCGTAGCGCTCATAGACCTCGCGGATCTTGGCGGTCATTTCATTGACGGCGCGGATATCGCCGGCCTCGCGGTCCACGAAACCACGCGGCAGGCGGGCTCTCAGTTTCTGCGGCTTCTTGGTCTTGTCGCTCATGATACGGGCACCGGATCTTTTCGAATTTCAAGTGCCGGTGTCTTAGAGGATCAGGGTTTTGGCGGCAAGGGCGAAGCGGCGGTCAAGGCTTTAAGGCGGGCCGGACAGATGCTATATTGACCCGCACAATCAGAACAGAAGCCATGAACACGCGCGTCACGCTCGACATGCCGGAAGAAATGCACCGCCTGGTGCTGAAATATGCAGCCGAAACCGGGGCGGACCCCAATGCCTATATGCTCGAGATCATCGAGGAGCGGCTGGAGGACGCCTATTTCGTGAAACAGGCCGAGGAGGTGCTGGCGGCACGAGCGCGCGGCGAAAGCCGGACCTATTCGCTGGAAGAAGTGAAGCGCGAACTTGGCCTGGACGATTGACCTAGATGACAAGGCCATCAAGCAACTGAAGAAGATGAGTGACCAATGAACAAGCGTGTCGCCATAAACATACCGGAAGGAATGCACCGGCTGATCACACAGTACGGAGACCTTCATGGCCTCGACCCCGACGACTACGCAACCATGGCATTGCAGCGGCATCTTGAGGACCTGCAAGATATTGCCGCTGCGGAGGCCGCCATGAAGCGGATACAGAGTGGGGAAGATCGTGTTCTGAGTTCGAAAGAGTTCTGGAATGGCCTGGACGATTGAATATCGCCAGCCCGTCCGGAAATCACTGGAGAAACTCGATCCTGTTGTCCGCAAGCGGATCCGTCAATTTCTCGAAGAGCGCGTGGCAGGCCTCGACGACCCCAAACAGATTGCCGACCGTCTGCAGGGCTCTGAACTCGGCCAATTCTGGCGATATCGCGTTGGAGACTACAGGATCATCTGCGATATCCAGGATGAGAGGCTGGTCGTGCTGGTGATCGAGATCGGCCATCGAAGCTCCGTCTACCGGTGACATCATGATCCTCGAAGCGCTGAACTATGCGGCGACCTGGCCGCTGACGGCCAAGGCGAACCGGGGGGCGATCCGCTATTCCGTCAATCTGTGGTCACGCGCCGGGCGATGCGCCAGGGTCTGGCGCGAGCATGAGGAATATTGCCAGGCGGCAGTGCGGGCTGCCTTTGCGGATCTCAAGCAGAGGCGCACGGCGGTGGTGCTCGGCTCCGGCCTGCTGCGCGACGTGCCGATCCTCGAGCTTAGCAGCGCCTTCGACACGGTGGTGCTGGTCGATCTGGTGCATCTGGCGAGCGTCAGGCTGTGGCTGCTCGCCAAAGGCATCCGCAACGTGCGGCTGATCGAACGGGACCTGTCGGGCTACGACGATCTGGCGACAGGGCGGGTGCCGGAGCCGCTGGCCTTCCTGCGGCAGGTGCCTTACCTCGACTTCGTGGTGTCCGCCAATATCCTGTCGCAGATCGGCCGGGGCGCCGCCCGGCGGCTGGAGACGGAGCCGGCCGGGCGCATGCCGGCGGATACGCCGGCGCAGCTCATCCAGGCCCATCTCGACGGGCTGGCCATCACCGCCGCCAAGACCTGCCTGCTCACCGACACCGGCTATACGGTGCTCGATCGGACCGGCGATGTGCGCGAGATCTTCGACCTGATGCACGGCGTGACCATTCCTCCGAACGGCCAGAGCTGGGACTGGCCGGTGGCACCACTCGGCGAGGAAAGCCCGCACTATCGCATCGTGCACAGGGTGGTGGCCGTCTAGGCGCGGACTGCATGAAAACAAAGCGATACGCCTTGCTTTCGCCGGAATGGGGATTACCTTCGGGATCATGCGCTGTTTCGTCCGGATCATGGCTCTATTTGCCGCCTTCGCCTATGGCGCGATGCCCTATACCGGCATGGCCCCGGTGGCGGCTGTCATGGCCGTTCCGACGGCGGTTGCCTCGCATGGGGACCATGGTCCTGCGGCCATGGATCATGGCGATGCCGGCCATAGGATGACGGCAACCATGGCTGCCTCCGATGACGGCTGTCCGCACCAGCCGCAGACCATGGCCAAGGGCCATTGCGCTGCCTGCCTGACGCTGGCCGCCGATATTTTGATCCACGATGCCGGCAAACCGGCGCGGGGTGCCGAGGCGCCGACTGTGGCAAGCCGCCTCGTCTCGCTGACGGCCGCGCCGCTCGACCCGCCTCCCCGCGCCTGACGTTCCCCGACAGATTTCTTACCTTTCATGCGCCCCTGCGGCGCTTTCCAAGATTCTGCACCGTCAGAAAGGGTAACCCCATGTTTTTGAAATCCATTCTCACCGCCACCGCACTGCTGACCGCAACCCTTGTCCAGGCTCAGGACACAACGAGTCACGAGGGCCATACGGCGGCCATGGACATGAGCCAGCCGAGCGGCGACCAGGGGCCGTCCAGCATGGCCTTTGCCGAGGCCAATGGCAAAATGCACACGGATATGGCGATCGAGTATTCGGGTGACGCCGATGTCGATTTCGTGCGCGGCATGATCCCCCATCATCAGGGCGCCATCGACATGGCGAAGATCGCGCTGCAATACGGCAAGGATCCGGAAATCCGCACACTGGCCGAAGCGGTGATCAAGGCGCAGGAAGCCGAAATCGCCATGATGAAGGCCTGGCTGGCGTCGAAGGGGAAGTAAACGTTTTCGAATCGCGGGCGGCGCGGGCTTAGATGTCCTGCGCCGCTGCGGCCTCCCGGCTCAGGCGTTCCAGCATGGCGGCGGCAATGGTGATGCGGCGTTCCTTGTGGCGCAGGACGGAGAACTGGCGGGGCGGCAGGTCGAAACCGGCTTTTCTAAGCAGGCCCTCGTGCAATTGCGTCTCGGCGGCGATGCCGGAGACCACGGCGGCGCAGGGGCCGGCCCGCACAGCCGACAGCACCGCCTCGTTGGAGGGCAGTTCGAGCACCACCTGCAATGCGGAGGGATCGACATCCAGACCGCCAAGGGCCGCCTCGAAGGCGCTGCGGGTGCCGGAGCCCGGCTCGCGCATCACCCAGCCCGAGGTGGCCAGATCATGGCCTTCCAGGCGCCGACCATCGGCCCAGGGGTGATCGGGACCGGTGACGATGAGAATATCGTCGTCGGCCAGTTTCGAGACCGACAGTGCCGGCTCGTCGATCGCCCCTTCGACGAAGCCGATATCGGCCGTGCCCTGCAGCACGGCTGAGGCCACCGAGCGGGTGTTGCCGATGGACAGCGTCAGGGCGACGCCGGGATAATCGCCGTGGAAGCGCATCAGCACCGGCGGCAGCCAGTAGCTGGCGATGGTCTGGCTGGCATGGACCGACAGCGTGCCGCGCATCAGGCCGCCCATATCGGCCAGCATCTGCTCGGCGGCACGCACCCGCGCCAGCACCGCCCTCGCCTCGCCCAAAAAGACCCGGCCTTCCTGCGTCAACTCGATGCGCCGGCCAACCCGGTCGAACAGGGCGACGCCATAAAAACCCTCCAGCGTCTTGATGGCGGAACTGACCGCCGAGGGTGTCAGTCCGATCGCCGCTGCGGCCTGGGTCAGGTGCTCGCGCTCGGCGACGGCGACAAAGATGGAGAGCTGTTCGAAGGTCATCGATCATTCATTCGATTTTATCGAATGAAATGTGACACACTATTCGATGGATGTCGATGATCGTGAATGACAGTGTGGGACGATACCCACACAGGTCCTGCGATGTTCTCCTTGTCCCGTCTTCTCGCTGTTCTTCCCGGTCTGGCACTTGCCGGCGCGGTGACGCTGGCTGCCATGCTGATCGAACAGGTGGAGATCGCGGCAACCGGCGGCCATTTCATCGAGAGCCTGGTGCTGGCCATCCTGCTCGGCACGGCCATCCGCTCGGCGCTGCCGCTTGGACCCCGCTTCGAGCCCGGCATCGAGTTCAGCGCCCGGACCATTCTGGAAAGCGCCGTGGTGCTGCTTGGCGCCTCGATCAGCGTTGCTGATATCGGCGAAGCCGGATTTGGCCTGGTGGCCGGCATTGCCGGTCTGGTCTGCCTGTCGCTGCTGTTCAGCTTCGGCATCGGGCTGGCGCTCGGCCTGCCGGCCAAGCTTGCCACGCTGGTGGCCTGCGGCAATTCGATCTGCGGCAATTCGGCGATTGCCGCCGCCGCACCGGTGATCGCGGCCGAGCCGCACGACGTGGCGGCGTCGATCGCCTTTACCGCCATTCTCGGCGTCGGCGCGGTGCTGCTGATGCCGCTGATGCAAACGATGGCCGGGCTGAGCGCCCTGCAATACGGCACCTTTGCCGGGCTGACGGTCTATGCGGTGCCGCAGGTGCTGGCGGCAACCGCCCCGGCCGGGCTTATCAGCATGCAGACCGGCACGCTGGTCAAGCTGATCCGCGTGCTGATGCTCGGCCCCGTGCTTGTGATGCTCGGCATCATCAACGGACGCCGCGGCCGGAAAGTATCGCTGCAGCATGTGCTGCCGTGGTTCATCCTCGGCTTTGCTGCCATGATGGCGCTGCGCTCGCTCGGCCTCATTCCTCACGCCGCCCTGCAGCCGATCGCCAGCCTCTCCAACCTCCTGACCGTGATGGCGATGGCCGGCCTCGGGCTTTCGGTCGATATCCGCAGCGCGACGCGGGCCGGCGGGCGAGTGATCCTCGCCGCCTGCCTGTCACTCGTCATGCTCTGTGCGACCAGCCTGCTGCTGATCCATATGCTGCAGATCGCCTGATACAGAGCCGAAGGAGAGGATGTTACCCCCCTCTGGCTTGCCAGCCATCTCCCCCACACGGGGGGAGATCGACTCGCAGCTGGCCTCTTGCCTCATAAGATATGTTCAAAACATCTGATGCGTCGCGTGTTGGAGGAATTGGGCGGTTAACTCTGCGTGATCTCCCCCCGTGTGGGGGAGATGTCCGGCAGGACAGAGGGGGGTGGCGGCGTGTCAAGGCGATCGTGCCGAGGCGCCATGATCGCCTGGTTAGCCCGCCTATTATAGGACAGACGCATTTTTCCATAGGACAGGTAACGCCCCGTCACAGGCTTGCCCTTTTGCTGACTGATCAGCACAATGGAGAACACATCACAGCCATGAGGAGCGCTTGATGACCGGCCGCGCCCTGACCACTATCGGCCTCGATGCCGACGACACGCTCTGGCAGAATGAGCAATATTATCGGCTGACCGAGGATCATTTCAAAGGCCTGCTCAACGACTTCGCGGACCCCGACCATATCTCGGCGCGGCTGCTGGAGGCGGAAAAGCGCAATCTCGATCACTACGGTTTCGGCATCAAGGGCTTTACCCTGTCGATGATCGAGACGGCGCTGGAGATCACCGATGGCCGGGCGCCGGGCCGGGTGATCGGCGAGATCCTGTCGATCGGCCGCGATCTGCTCCGCCACCCCGTCGAGACCATGCCGCATGTGCATGAGGCGCTGGAAGCGCTCAGTGGTTCCTATTTCCTGGTGCTGATCACCAAGGGTGACCTGTTCGACCAGGAGCGCAAGCTTGCCCAATCCGGCCTTGGCGATTTCTTCGATGCGGTGGAGATCGTCTCGGACAAGACGGCGACCACCTATCGCCGCATCTTTTCGAAGAATGGCGAGAGCCCGGAGCGGGCGATGATGGTCGGCAATTCGCTGAAATCCGACGTGGTGCCGGCGATTGCGGTCGGCGCCTGGGGCGTGTTCGTGCCCCATGAGCTGACCTGGATTCTCGAGCATGTGGACAAGCCCGCCGAGGCGCCGCGGTTTCGCGAACTTTCCCATCTGGGCGCGCTGCCGGACCTGGTCGCCTCGATCACCTGATCAGCGCGGCCGCTGAAACGAGGCCCGGAGTTTTTCGACGCTGTCGCGGCACAGGCAGCCTTCGATATGATCATTGACCAGGCCCATGGCCTGCATGAAGGCATAGACGGTGGTCGGGCCGACAAATGTCCAGCCGCGCTTCTTCAGGTCCTTCGACAGGCGCACCGAGGTCGGCGAGGTCGGATTGGCCCGGAGCGTCGCATAGTCCATGCGGGCCGGGCGCTCATTGGCGCCAGGCTCGAAGCTCCAGAAATAGCGGGCCAGCGAGCCGAATTCGGCCTCCAGATCGACGGCGCGGCGGGCATTGTTGATGGTCGAGACGATCTTGCCGCGATGGCGGATGATGCCGGCATCGGCAAGGCACCGGGCGATATCCTCGTCATTAAACAGCGCCACCTTGTGGCAGTCGAAATCGGCAAAGGCTAAGCGGAAATTGTCGCGCTTGCGCAGGATGGTCAGCCAGGACAGGCCCGACTGGAAGCCTTCCAGGCAGATCTTTTCAAACAGCCGTGCGTCGTCGGTCACCGGCCGGCCCCATTCCTCGTCGTGATAGCGCCGATAGTCCTCCAGATTGCCATGCCAGGAGCAGCGCACCTGGCCATCGTCGCCCGTCACAAGACCGGTTTTTTCCATGGATGGTGATTCCCTCTGATCATCGATTGCCGTTTACCATTTGTTCACTATTTTTCCAAACGCGGCGCTAACCCTGATGAAAGGTTTACAAGGTCTCCAGCCTTTTAGCGGAGCGGCGTTTACCCTTTTTCGGCGGGCGCGATGCCACCATCGCGGCATCCTAGTCTCGGTAAAATGTAGCGAGTCCGTCCGATGATCCACAAAACCCTCCTGCTCACAGCCAGCCTGCTGTTGTCCTTCAGCCAGGTGACCCTTGCCGCCGAACGTTACCAGTCACGCCCGCCGGTCATCGTCAGCCCGGATCTGACCGCCCCCTGGGTGATGCAGCTCGGTGGCGCTGCGACGCGGCCGGTTGTCTATGCCAATCCGCAGCCTGCCCAACGCGTCTACCAGCGGCAGGTGATCCGCCGCGGCCAGGCCACCCGCCCGCTGGTGCAGCAGGCGGTCACCGGTCGGACGAACGCGCCGGTCAGATCGCAGATCGAGCCGATGTTCCTGCCGCAGATGGTCTCCTACGAGACCAAGCATAGGCCCGGCACGATCGTCATCGACACCAACAATCGCTTCCTCTATCTCGTCATGGAGAATGGCCAGGCGCGGCGCTACGGCGTCGGTGTCGGCAAGCCGGGCTTCGAATGGGCCGGCGCCCACAAGGTCACCCGCAAGGCCGAATGGCCGAACTGGACGCCGCCCAAGGAAATGATTGCCCGCGAGGCCGCCAAGGGCCACTACCTGCCGACCCATATGGCAGGCGGCCCGGAAAATCCGCTCGGGGCACGCGCGCTCTATCTCGGCTCGACGCTGTACCGGATCCACGGGACCAATGCGCCCTGGACGATTGGCAGCGGCGTCTCGTCCGGCTGCATCCGCATGCGCAACGAGGATGTGGTGGATCTTTACGAGCGGGTCAAAGTCGGAACTACGGTGATTGTGATCTAAATCACAGATCGAAAGCCCTTTTGCCTGGCTTTTCTTGGCGGAGTGCTCAAATCTGCTTGACCTGGTCGTTTCACCAGTTGAAACGGCCGCAAACTTCGATACGCTTCCGCCGGGACGTGATTTGAGAGGGACGATCGAATGTCGAGATATCGGATTGCAATGGCGGCCTGCGCCATTGCGGCTCTAAGCCTGCTGGCCCCGCTTCCGGCGGCCGCCTTCAGCGGCGCGGCGGCGCCCAAGGTGCCAAACAACACCATGCTCGTGGCGCAGCAGCCCAAGGAGCCGGCGGAAAAGTTTAAGCGCCGGGTGGTGCGCCTGCAGACCAACGAGGCGCCGGGTACCGTCATCATCGATACCAACAACAAGTTTCTCTACTATGTCGAAGGCAATAACCGCGCGACGCGCTATGGCGTCGGTGTCGGTCGCGATGGCTTCGGCTGGTCGGGCGTGGTGAAGATCGGCCGCAAGCAGGAATGGCCGGAATGGCGTCCGCCGGCCGAAATGCGGGCCCGCGAGGCGAAGAAGGGCCATATGCTTCCCGTCGTGCAGGAAGGCGGCATCGACAATCCGCTCGGCGCCCGCGCCATGTATCTCTACAAGGGCGGCCGCGACACGATCTTCCGTATCCACGGCACCAACCAGCCCTGGACGATCGGCCTCAACATGTCGTCGGGCTGCATCCGCATGATGAACAAGGATGTCGAGCATCTCTACGAGCGCGCCGGCGTCGGCACCAAGGTGATCGTCGTCGGTCCGGGCAACCGCCAGGGCGAAGTGAGCTTCGACGACAAGGGCATCGATATCCTGCGCACCATCTTCGGCGGCTGACCGCTCCGTTCCCGTAACGACGGGGTCCGCCCGTTTCCAACATTGCCACAAGGCGCGCGGGTTATCCTTCGCGCCTTTTCGTTTCCCCAGCTCCTGTCAAATATCCGCAATGAAAGCCTGATACGGCAGTCAGTGTTGCTTTCTCTATACACCGGATGTCTTGCATGTCGAAAATGCTTTCCCTGCTGTCTGGAGCGATCGGCGCCACGGCGATCGTGTTCCTGCCGGCACCCGGTGCTCGCGCCGAAATGGAATTTTCCATCTACGGCGGCGCGCAGACGGCCCCCCATAGCGACGTGACGGTGAGCGGTCCGACGGCACCCACATCGTTTAACGCCGGCTGGGAGGGAAAGTCGTTTGCCGCCCCGCCCTATTACGGCGCCCGTGCCATCTGGTGGATGGACAACCTCAACCGGCCGAATCTCGGCGTGTCGCTCGATTTCACCCATGCCAAGGTCTATGCCGACGATGAAACGCTGACAGAGACCGGCTGGGATCATTTCGAATTTACCGATGGCATCAACCTTCTGACGGTCAACGCGCTTTACCGCATGCCGATGGAAAATTCGAAATTCGTGCCTTATGTCGGCGCCGGCGTCGGCATCAATATTCCCCATGTCGAGGTCATTCGGCCGAGCGGGCGGACCTGGGACTACCAGGTCGGCGGCATGACGCTGCAGGCTCAGGCCGGCGTCTCCTACCAGATGACCGAGCGCTGGTCGGTGTTTGCCGAATACAAGGGCAATTACTCTTTCGTCGATGTGGATATCGATAGCGGCGACCGGCTGGAGACCGATATTTTCACCAATGCCGTCAATCTCGGCGTCAGCTTTCACTGGTAGACGGCGCTCTTACCGCAGCGAACAGAGCAGCCTGCCGTTGCGGGTGACCGGTGGTGGCGCGTTGCTCGCCGAGCCGTCAGCCTGCATGACGGCGGTGTAATTTCCCTCGAAACGGCCAGAGCCGCGTTTGGTGCGTTTGGTTTCGATCGTCAGATCGAGCGATGCGGCGCTCTTATCCCGCTCACTTTTGTAATAGACGCGCAGACGCATCTCATCGCCGTCCATCCAGTGCTGCGTCAGCATGGCCGAGGTCAGCCGGGCTTCCGCGACCGGGGTCGGACCCTTGTCCTGATTGAAGGCCACAATGCCGCGAAAATGATTGAGCTCCTGGCCCTCGCCGAGGAGAAAGCCGCTTTCAACGGAGAGCTTCATCGCGCCGTCATCGACAGCGCAATAAAAACGGTCCGCCGCGTGGGCCTCGACGCCGGCCCCGGCGATCATCAGGCACAATACCCAGAACTTCGTCCGCATGGTCTGCCTCCCCATAGGGAATACGTTACCTTGCGCTTAGTGATAGACCGGTAAGATTAGGACTTGTTTAATTTTGCCGGCCGCTCGCCGCCGTAAGCCCAGTCGAGCAATTCGACCGTGTGGACGATCGGAATGGCGGTGCCGGAGCCGATCTGCGTCATGCAGCCGATATTGCCGGTGGCGATCAGGTCCGGCCGCGTCGCCTCCAGGTGCTTTACCTTGCGGGCTTTCAGCTTTGCCGAGATTTCCGGCTGCATGATATTGTAGGTGCCGGCCGAACCGCAGCATAGATGGCCTTCCGCCGGGTCCTTGACGGTGAAGCCGGCGGCTTTGAGCAGCAGCTTCGGTAGGGCGGTGATCTTCTGGCCGTGCTGCATGGAACAGGCCGAATGGTAGGTGACGGTCATGCCGCGGCTCGGCTGGGCCGGCAGGTCCAGGGTCGAGAGATATTCGGTGACGTCCTTGGCAAGCCCCGAGATCCGCGCCGCCTTGTCGGCATAGGCCGGATCGAGGCGCAGCATATAGCCGTAGTCCTTGATCGTCGTGCCACAGCCGGACGCGGTGATGATGATCGCATCGAGCCCTCCGGCCTCGACTTCGCGGCTCCAGACATCGACATTGTTGCGGGCGGAGGCGAGCGCCTGCTCTTCGCGGCCCATGTGATGGACCAGCGCGCCGCAACAGCCCTCCCCCTGCGGCACCACCACTTCGACGCCAAGCCGGGTGAGCAGGCGCACGGTGGCGGCATTGATGCCGGGATCGAGCACCGGCTGCGCACAGCCCGCCAGGATGGCGACGCGGCCCCGTTTTTCTGCCTGTTGGCTCTCGAATGTGCCGGGCAGGTCGTAGCGTGAGGGCGGCGGCGTGGTGGACGGCGCCAGATCGAGCATGGCGCCGAAGGATTTGAGCGCCGGGACGCGGCGGATCAAGCCCGCGAAAGGCCGGCCGAGCCGCGCCAGGCTGAGCGCCAAACGGAAGCGGCCCGGATATGGCAGGACCATGGCCAGGATGGCGCGCGTCAGCCGGTTGATGACCGGGCGCCGATAGGTCTTTTCGATATGCACGCGGGCATGATCGACCAGATGCATATAGTCGACGCCGGAGGGACAGGTGGTCGTGCAGGCAAGGCAGGAGAGACAGCGGTCGATATGCTTGACCACCTGCGCATCGGCCGGCCGGTCGTTTTCCAGCATGTCCTTGATCAGATAGATGCGGCCGCGCGGACTGTCGAGCTCATCGCCCAGCGTCACATAGGTCGGACAGGTGGCGGTGCAGAAGCCGCAATGCACGCATTTGCGCAAAATCGCCTCGGAGGCCGCGACATGCGGATCGGCAAGCTGCTCGGCGGTGAAATTGGTTTGCATCAGATGCCTTCTTCAGCTTCGAACTTAAAAGAGATCGAGTACTTCATTAGCTTTAGGTTCGGCACAGCTCTGGCAGCGGAGATAGTCCGTTTATCAAACTCATGGGCTACGATAATTCCACGAACCGCGGTCGGCTCGTCCTCGAACATGAGATCCCCCATGTAACCAAGGATCTGACCAACAACCCTGGCGTCCGTTTTTCCAGCTTTCAGTTCAACAACAACCGTTTTGCCCGTTTGGTCCTGACAGAGGATATCGATAAAGCCGGAGCTTACAGCTCGTTCAGCACCATCATCTATGATGTGGAGGCCGGCCTCCAGCAGATCCACGTCTCTTCTGAGGGCAGATTGCATGTCCCTTTCAAGGGAGAGCTTCTGCTTTTCGATGGGCGCTTCAAATACTTCCAGTGGTAGTCGCGCTGCGGCCGATGCCTCTTTATCCAAGACCTGGTTCGTCAGGAACTTGCGATAACGCACAACAGCATTCTTATAGGACTGAAGGTTATTTCGAATGTTACCTTCAAATATCATTCGGGATGGATTTGGCTTCGCGGCTTTCTCATCACTTGCCGAATATGTCAAATCTGCAATTATCGAATCGTATTGGGCATTATTCAGTGCCTCTTCCAGGTCTCCATAATATTGCTCCACCTTGGCCACCCGATGCAGCTGCGCAACTACGGTATTTGCCGCGTACTCTTCATCTTCCAACCACTGTTTATAATCAGATCTCATACGCCCCACCCCATCTTGCCCGGATTAAAAATGCCGCGCGGGTCGAGCTTGGCCTTGACCCTTTGCGACAGCAGGGCGACGGCGGGGGCGAGCGGCTCGAAGGCGGGAATGGCGGCACGCGCGGCGTCAGACGCGCGCACCAGCACGGCATGGCCGCCGCCGAGCGCCCTGATATAGCGCCGCAGGATCTCGCCCTCGGGATCGGCCTCCATGCGCATCCAGACCAGGCCGCCCTGCCAGTCGTAGAAGGCATCGACGCCCGCCTCGAGCCGCAGCGCCGCCACCAGCTGGTGGCCTTGCGAAGGGGCAACCGACACCCGCCAGAGCGGCCGCGGCGTGCCGTCGGCATAGGGTTTCACGTCGCGGATCTCGCGCCAGAGAAGGCTGGTCTGTTCGGCATCCAGATGGCTGACCGGGGCAAAGCGGCCCATGGCGGCAGCGAGTTTCTCGACACGGACCGAGACGGAGGCCGGCAGGCCTTCGAGCCGCAGCACGGTGGCCGGGCCATCGGCGAGAGCGCCATGCAGAAAACGGCCGCGCACGCTTTCCGGCAGATGGGCGGCGCCGGAAACCTCGACCGGCAGGGCCATGGCAGCGGCCATGGCGGCCGTTGCTTCGGCATCGTCGAGGCCGGACAGCACGATGGTAGCGGATGTCTTTGGCTGCGGCCAGACCTTGAACGTCACCTCGGTCAGGAAACCGAGCGTGCCGAAGGAGCCGGCCATCAATTTCACTAGGTCGAGGCCGGTGACATTCTTCATCACCCGGCCGCCGGCCTTGACCACCTCGCCATGGCCATTGACGAAGCGCACGCCGAGCAGGTGATCGCGGGCAGCGCCCGCCGTCAGCCGGCGCGGGCCGGAGGCATTGCTGGCAAAGACGCCGCCGATGGTCGGCTCGCCCGACGTACCCATGACGCCGCGATGATCGGCCGGCTCGAAGGCCATCATCTGGCCATTGGCATCGAGCGCTGCCTGGATTTCGGACACAGGAGTGCCGGCCTTGGCGGTCAGCACCATTTCGGCCGGGTTGTAGGCGACGATGCCCGCGAGCGACGTCGACCGCAAGCTCGCCGTTGCGGCCACGGCATTGCCGAAGCCGATGCGCGTGCGCCCGCCGGCAATCGACAGGGCAATGTCCCGCTCGGCACAATCGCGGATGATGCCGGCGGCATCGTTTTCGGAAAAGGGCGTGAAGAAATCACTCATGCGGCGGCACCATCGAACGGTGCTTGCCCCTCACCCTGACCGGCATAGGGCCTTCTCCCCGCCGGTAGGAGGGCTGTCGCATATGAAAACAGTCCCCTCCCAAACCCTCCCCACAAGGGGGAGGGCTTAACCCAGTCGCACTCCCGGCGGTTGGAGCCGAGCGGTTCCCACGAGTCTTCTCCCCCCTTGTGGGGGAGATGGCCGGCAGGCCAGAGAGGGTCTTCGCTCCAATGCAAGAGCCCGGCCACCTGCGGCGAGAAGTGCCGGCAGGTCGGGCGCAACGCTTTGCGCCTGACATGAGGGGCAGTCTTGGCGGAGCTGAAGCGGGATCGTCTCAAGCCCTTCCCTCCAGCGGAAAGACCTTGTTGGGGTTCAGCGTCCAGTTGGGATCGAAGGCGGCGCGGATGGCCATCTGCTGGTCGAGGTCGACCTGGGCATATTGGTGCAGCATCAGGTCGCGCTTCTCGATGCCGACGCCGTGTTCGCCGGTCAGGCAACCGCCGGCATCGACGCAGAGTTTCAGGATCTCGTTGCCGGCCGCTTCGGCGCGGGCGGCATCCTCGGGATCGTTGATATTGTAGAGGATCAGCGGATGCATGTTGCCATCGCCGGCATGGAAGACATTGGCGACGCGCAGGCCATAGCGGTCGGTGATTTCCGAGGTCTTCTTCAGCACATAGGCGAGCTGGCTGAGCGGCACCGTGCCGTCCATGCAGATATAGTCAGCGATGCGGCCGGTGGCACCGAAGGCCGATTTGCGGCCCTTCCAGATCAGCGCCGATTCCAGCGCCGACTGGCTTTCGCGCACCGTCTTCACATCATGCTTTCGGGCGATATCGCAGATGCTTTCGAGCATGGCCTCCATCTCGGCCTCGGAGCCCTCGACCTCGACGATCAAAAGCGCCTCGACATCGAGCGGATAGCCGGCATGGGCAAAGGCCTCGCAGATCTCGATGGCCGGCTTGTCCATAAATTCGATCGCCACCGGCACGATGCCGGCGCCGATGACGTCGGCGACGCAGGAGCCGGCGGCTTCGGCGCTGTCGAAACCGAACAGCACGGGCCGCGCCCCTTCCGGCTTGGCGATCAGCCGGACGGTCGCTTCCGTCACCACGCCGAGCTGGCCTTCCGAGCCGCAGACGAGGCCGAGCAGGTCGTAGCCCTCGGCATCCAGCGCCTTGCCGCCGAGATCGATGATCGTGCCATCGACCAGCACCAGCTTGACGCCCAGAAGGTTATTGGTGGTGACGCCATATTTCAGACAGTGGGCGCCGCCGGAATTCATGCCGATATTGCCGCCGATGGTGCAGGCCAGCTGCGAACTCGGATCGGGCGCGTAGAAAAAGCCATCGGCGCTGACGGCTTCGGAAATGTTGAGATTGGTCACGCCGGCCTGCACGGTGGCGGTGCGGTTGGCGTAGTCGATATCGAGGATGCGCGACATGGCCGAGAGGCCGAGAACGACGGCATCTTCCTGGGGAATGGCACCGCCCGACAGCGATGTGCCGGCGCCGCGCGGCACGACGGGAATGCCATATTTGTGGCAATATTTGAGGATGGCGGCGACCTGCGCCGTGGTCTCGGGAAGGGCCACCGCCAAAGGACGGCGGCGATAGGCGATGAAGCCATCGGTCTCGAAGGGCACCAGTTCGACCGGCTCGTGGATCAGGCGATTGGCCGGCACGAGCTCCTTCAGATCGTCAACGATCTCCCGGCGACGCGCCATGATGGCCGCATCAGGCACCAGAAACTGGATGGCTTCCGTCATGCATGTCTCCCCTCACCGCATGGAACCCGCATACACTCCCGCCGCATGCGCTTCAACTGGTATTGTTTCTTTACCACTTTGACGAAAGTCATGCAAATGTTATGGACTTATGACGATTTCGGAAAGAATGCATCTGTGGAGGCCCGGCCGGCATGACCAATCTCGGCGATCTCGAAGTGTTTGTCCGGGTGATCGCTGCCGGCAGCATGTCGACGGCGGCGCGGGCGCTCGGGCTGTCGCCGGCCGTCGTCTCCAAGCGCATCAAACGGCTGGAAGACCGGCTCGGCACGCGGCTTCTGCAACGCACGACACGCCAGCTTTCGATGACCGAAGCCGGACAGGGCTTTTACGACCGGGTGGTGGCGGTTCTCTCCGGCCTGGAAGAGGCCGAATCCTATGCCTCCGGGCGCTCCTCCGATGTCACCGGAACCTTGAAGATCTCCGCGCCGACCTCGTTCGGGCGATTGCACATTGCCCCGCATCTGAAAGGATTCATGGCGGCGCATCCGGATCTCACCCTGCATCTGGTGCTGTCGGACGAGTTTACCGATATCGTCGGTGGCGGCTTCGATCTGGCGATCCGCATTGCCGAACTGACCGATTCGACGCTGGTGGCGCGGCGGCTGGCACCGGTGCGGCGCATTCTCTGCGCCTCGCCCGATTACATCGCGGTTCATGGCATGCCGGAGGATATCGACGACCTGAAACGGCATATCTGCCTGCCGGCCCATAATTACGATGCCTGGCGGCTGGAAGGGCCGCAGGGCAGTCTTGTGCTGAAGCCGGAAGGGGCGCTGATCACCAATTCCAGCGAGGTGATCCGCGAGGCGGTGATTGTCGGACTGGGGATCGCGCTGCGCTCCACCTGGGATATCGGCCCGGAGCTGAAGAGCGGCCGGCTGGTGCAGGTGCTGCCCGGCTATGAGGGCTCGCGCAATGTGGCGCTCTCGGCGGTCTATCCGAGCCGGCAGTTCCTGCCCGCCAAGGTGCGGCTGTTCATCGACTATCTCTCCGGCCTCTACGGTCCCGTGCCCTATTGGGAGGGGTGACCGTCAGCCGCGCAGCCCGCCCGGAACGGCGCTCCAGAAGCTGTATTTCTTCGGATGGATGCGGCGCAGGTCGTCCATGAAATCGTCGTGGTGCTTCAACCGCGCATCCTCCGGCAGATGCGGCAGAAGGCGCTCAAGCTCCGTCAGGTAGAGGGCGGCATAGGGATAGGCGGCACCGATGCCGCGGCGCAGGATGTCATTGATCAGGACGCGATAAAGAACGGTGGCGGCCAGCGGCTGCTGTTCGGACAGAGCCTCGGCCGCCGGTGCCAGATCCTCGTAATAGCGGCCTTCCCAGCTGGCCTCGTGCCGCAGCACCAGCGCCGCGGCGCGGTCAAGCTTGGGCCAGGAGATGAAGAACTCCAGCGCCGCATAGATGTCGCTGGCATCGTCGACCAGCGCGAAAGCCCGGTCCATCTCGTCGAATTCGGCGAAATCGTCGAGCTTCGACAGATAGAGCCGGAGCACGGCAGGATCGTAGGTCTCGGCGAATTCGCGCCAGCGCAGGGCCTGGGCATCCTCGCGCCGTTTCAGGCGTTCGAGGATCTCGGCCTCCAGCAGACGCCGCTCGCGGGCGCCATATTCCGGGCCGACGGACATGATCTCGCCATTGACGGGCAGAAGCCGCATGCCGCTTGGCCGCATGCGCACCCATTCCAGCGCATCCTGATGGCGGCCGGCGGCATGCAGCAACGTGGCGACGGCCAGGGTATCGCGGCGGTTTTCCGGCTTGTCACCTTCAAGCTTCAGGAAGGTATCCATGTCCTCCTGGTGCAGCGCCAGGGCCTGGAGCAGATCGAGCGCCCGCAGCTTCAGCGGCTCGGTGGGCAGGACGCCGGTCAACACCGCTTTCCAGGCATCGGCGGCGGGCCTTTCCAAGACGCCCGTGAGGGCACGCAGGAAGCCGGTCTGCTCGGCGTAACGATCCCGCTGGCGCAGCATTTCGATCTGCGGCACCAGCAGCACCTGATCCTGCGGGGCCACGGTGGCGATCAACTCACAAGCCGCGACCTCGGCATCGTCAAAGACCTTCCACAGGCGGGGACTGTCGGCGACCAGCCGGGCCGACAGCGAAAAGCGCAGCGCCAGGAACCGCAGGATGCGATCGGCAGCGCCGGCCGGATCGGCAGCGCCGAGTTCCGAGAGGATGTTGCGGGCAAGGCCGGCATATTCGGCGGCAAGGTCCTTGGCGCGGGCGCTGTTGATGCGCGTCGTGGCACGATCCGAGCTGTCGAGACGCTTGTCGATCAGCCGGCCCATTTCCTGCGGCCCGACCTCTCCGGCCAAAGCCGTCTGCAGACGGGCCTTCAACGCCTTGTTGGCCGTGGCCTCGTCGAGCAGAATATCGACCAGTTTGTCGAGGCCGAGGCTGCTCAAACCGTTCTTGTCGAGCTTTGCACGTGTCTGCCGGACCATCTGCTTTCGTCACGCCGTTGTTTGATCTGCGCAATCTTTATCGGCCGGATGCGGAAGCGGGGCAAGGGAATTTGCGGTGATGCACCTCAAGGACAGGCTACCAAGAGAGGGCTACCATTGATTTTGGTACCAGATAATGGTATCGAAATGTATGAAGCGTAAACATCGCGCCACGCTCGAACAGATCTTTTCTCGTCCGGTGAGCGGCACGATCCGCTGGTCGGAGATCGAGGCTCTGTTTATCGCGTTGGGCGCGGAGGTCAGCGAACGGGAGGGGTCGCGGGTCGGGGTTTTCCTGTTCGGCCAGATCAAGGTCTTTCACCGGCCGCATCCCTCGCCGGACACCGACAAGGGGGCTGTTGCCAGCATCCGCAGATGGTTCGAAGAGAATGGAATAGTGCCGTGAACAACATTATCGAGATTGAAGGCCAGAAAGCCGTCGTGTCCCTGGATCCGGATATCGGCCTGCTGCGCGGCGAATTTCTCGGCCTGAATGGCGGCGCGGACTTTTATGCCGACAGCATCGACAAGCTGCGTGAAGAAGGCGCTCTGTCGCTCAAGGTTTTCCTGGAGATGTGCGCGGAAAACGGCGTATCGCCCTATCGGCAATTCTCCGGCAGGTTCAACGTGCGGCTTGCCCCGAAACTGCATGAAGCTGCCGTTCTTGCCGCACGCGCCGAGCAGAAAAGCCTCAACGAATGGATCTCCGACGTAATCGAGTCCGCCGCCGAGCAATAAGCTCAATCCCCCTCCGCATGGCGCTGCCTGACGCGGCGGACCACGTACCAGACGCCGAGCACCGCGAAGGGCACCGAAAGGCCGGTGATGACGCCAGGATCGACCGGCAGCAGGTCGTGGCTGATCGCCTTGGCGAGATAGCCGACGAGACCGACGATGTAATAGGAGATCGCCGCCACCGACAGGCCCTCGACAGTCTGCTGCAGGCGCAGTTGCATTTCGGCACGGCGGTTCATGGTGGAGAGCAGGTCGCCGTTCTGGCGTTCCAGCTCCACGTCGATCCAGGAGCGGACGAGGCCGGTGGCGCGCGACAGCTTGCGCGACAGGTTGGCCTGGCGCTCCTCGACGGACTGACAGGTGCGCATGGCCGGCGCCAGGCGCCGCTCCAGGAACGAGCCCAGGGTCTCGTAGCCCGGCACCGGCGTTTCATCCAGCGTCTTGATGCGCTCGCGCACGATGCCGTCATAGGCGCGGCTGGCGCCGAAGCGGTAGAGGCTGAGCGCGTCATTGGCCTCCAGTTCGGCGGCAAGCCGGGTGATTTCGCCCAGCATGGCATCCGCCTCGTCGCGGGCATTGGTCTTC
Source organism: Rhizobium sp. CG5 (assembly GCF_023701945.1). Lineage (GTDB taxonomy): Bacteria > Pseudomonadota > Alphaproteobacteria > Rhizobiales > Rhizobiaceae > Allorhizobium. The sequence goes on along the minus strand of NZ_JABAEF010000002.1, from coordinate 448,141 downwards.
ATGCGCTGGGTGACGCCGGTTAAGCCATCCTCGATGCGGCGGATATCCGGCGACAGGGTCTGGGCGAGCGGCAGGCCGAGCATGGCGAAGGTGCGATAGGTCTCGATATCGAGCAGGCGCTGCACCAGGGCACCGCGGCCGGCTTCGCTCAGACCCCGGTCGATGACGAGGATCTGGGTGAGGCCATCGCCATCCTGGCGGAAGTCGGTCAGAACAGCCGCCTGGCCGTTCTTGACCTCGCTGTAACAGAGGCTGGCCGGATCGAAGACATTCATCGCATCGGTGACCGGCTGGCCATCCGGGCGGATTTCAAGCCTTATGCCCGACATCAGCGGGCCGGGTGGCGAAAAGCCGTCGCCGAAGGGATGTACCGCGACCTCGCCGCCGAACTGCTCGGGCAGCGGCCCATCCCAGAACCAGGTGGAAAATTCCGTGTGGCGTTCCCAGCGCAGCGTGCCCTGCCCCCAGGCCAGTGCGTGATAGCGGGCATTGCGTTCGGGCGGCGACACGCCGCGGCTGCGCGACAGCTCGGCGATCGCCGCGTGATGCACGGCCGAGCCGCCATCCATCATGAAGGCGAGCTGGAAGATGACCCGCGCCGATTTCACCAGCGCATAGGGCCGCGCATGGATTTCGCCGAGCGCCAGCGCCCGGTCCGGGGCTGCCGGAAATGCAAACGACCGTTTCACCACGTCTTTCAGTCTCCCCGTTACAGGTGGCGATCTTAACAAAAGCGAAGCAATGGGGAAGTCACACCTTTGCCGCAGTACCCTCTCTATCCGCTTCGCAACGCTGTAATGCGACAAGTGGACAAGTTTATTGACCAATTATGCCACCGCTTGCTAGAACAACGGCACAGGAGGATCGCGTGACCGACAAGGATGCCGGGCTTTTCGCCCAGATCACCCATAGCCGGACGGCCAGCGAAGTGGTTCGACAGATCGAACTGCTGATCCTGCAAGGCGTGTTGCGCGATGGCGACCGGCTGCCGGGCGAACGGGATCTGGCGCTCGATTTCGACGTGTCCCGGCCGATCCTGCGCGAGGCGCTGAAGGAGCTGGAACAGCGCGGCCTGCTGGTCAGCCAGCATGGCGGCGGCACCTATGTCGCCGATATCATCGGCCAGGTGTTTTCGAAACCGATCATCGACCTCATCTCCCGCCACGAACGCGCCACGCGCGACTATCTGGAATATCGCCGCGAGCTGGAAGGCTTGACGGCCGAGCTTGCCGCCCGCCGGGCCAGCGAAACCGATCTTTCGCTGCTGGCGCGCATTGTCGAGGACATGAAGGCCGCCCATGGCCGCGGCCGGCCGGAAGACGAGCTGGCGGCGGACGTGGAATTCCACAATGCGATCGGCGAAGCGGCCCACAATATCATTCTGCTGCACACCATGCGCGCCTGCTACCGGCTGCTCAGCGAAGGCATCTTTTTCAACCGACGCGCCGTGTTTGCCTTTGCCGATGCCCGCGACCGGCTGCTGGCCCAGCATATCGCCATTTACGAGGCGATCGCGGCGGGCGATCCGGACCGCGCCAAACGGGCAGCACAGGCCCATATCGATTTCGTCATGCAGGCCGTCGACAGCGCAGCGCGGGCCGACGAATGGGGCCGCGTGGCGCGCCTGCGGCTGCTGCAGCGCGACAGCCAGCCGGGCACGCCGCGCGTCGCCTCCCCCCAGCCCAACGAAAAAACGGACATCGAGACATGAATACCGAAGCGCAGACGCCAAGGCCCCGGGTCGGCCTGTTCGCCACCTGTCTTGTCGATCTGTTTCGCCCGAGCGTCGGCTTTGCCAGCGCCCAGCTGATCGAGGATGCGGGCTGCACGGTGATCGTGCCGATGGCGCAGACCTGCTGCGGCCAGCCGGCCTACAATACCGGCGACCGCCGGGACACCCGCGCCATTGCCGAGCAGGTGATCGAGCAGTTCGAGGGCTTCGACTATGTGGTGGCGCCGTCCGGCTCCTGCGCTGCGATGCTGAAGAAACACTATCCCGGCCTGTTCAAGGGCGACGCCCAATGGGAGGAGCGCTGTCGGCGCTTTTCGGACAAGGTCTTCGAGCTGGTGTCCTTCCTGACCGACGTCAGGGGCGTGCCGGCGGTCTCGGCAACACTGTCCGCCACCGTCACCTATCACGACAGCTGTTCGGGTTTGCGCGAACTCGGCGTGCAGGCGCAGCCGCGCCAGTTGCTCGCCTCCATCGAGGGAATTGAGCTCAAGGAAATGGCGACCAGCGACGTCTGTTGCGGCTTCGGCGGCACGTTCTGCGTCAAATATTCCGATATTTCCGGCGCCATGGTCACCAAGAAGACCGCCGACATCACTGCAACCGGCGCCGACCTGCTGCTGGCCGGCGACATGGGCTGTCTGATGAACATGGCCGGCAAGCTGAAGCGCGAGGGCTCGCCGATCGCGGTGCGCCATGTCGCCGAAGTGCTGGCAGGGATGACCGACAAGCCGCCGATCGCCGGCAGCGGCAAGTGAAGGACTGATGCGATGCAGATGACCTCGACGCAGTTCAAGTCCAATGCCGCCGGCGCGCTGGTGGATGCGCAATTGCAGAAGGCGCTGAAGAATGTCGAGACCGGCTTTATCGCCAAGCGCGCGACGGCGGCCGCAGCGCTGCCGGAATTCGATGCGCTCCGGGACCGGGCCCGCGACATCAAGAACCATACGCTGGCCCATCTCGATCTCTACCTGGAGGCCTATGAGGCCAAGGTGACGGCGTCGGGCGGGCATGTGCACTGGGCGGAAAGTGCGGCGGACGCGCGCCAGATCATCAAGGATATCTGCCAGCGGGTCGGCGCCAAGACCGTTACCAAGGGCAAGTCGATGATCACCGAGGAGATCAATCTCAACGAATTCCTGGAGGCGAACGGCATCGAGCCGGTGGAGACCGATCTAGGTGAATATATCATCCAGCTGCGCGGCGAGCATCCAAGCCATATCATTGCGCCCGCCGTGCATCTCAACAAGGAACAGGTGGAGGAGGATTTCCGCCGGGTTCACACCCATCTCGACGCGGACCGGGACTTGAGAGCGCCGGAACTGCTGCTGGCGGAAGCCCGCGAGGTGCTGCGCCAGCGCTATTTCCAGGCCGATGTCGGCATTACCGGCGCCAATTTCCTGATTGCCGAGACCGGCTCCTCGGTGATCGTCACCAACGAAGGCAATGGCGACCTGACCCAGACGCTCGGCAAGGTGCATGTGGTGGTCGCCTCGATCGAGAAGATCGTGCCGACGCTGGAGGACTGTTCGCAGATCCTGCGGCTTTTGGCCCGCTCGGCGACCGGGCAGGACATGTCGGTCTACACGACCTTTTCCACCGGGCCGAAGCGGCCGGAGGATCCGGACGGACCGGAGGAATACCATGTCGTGCTGCTCGACAATGGCCGCACCGCCATGCTCGGCACCGAATTCGAGGAGATGCTGCGCTGCATCCGCTGCGGCGCCTGCATCAACCACTGTCCGGTCTACCATGCGATCGGCGGCCATGCCTATGGCTCGGTCTATCCGGGGCCGATGGGTTCGGTGCTGACGCCGTCGCTGTTCGGCATCGACCAGTCGGGCCATTTGCCGAATGCCTCGACCTTCTGCGGACGCTGCGAAAGCGTCTGTCCGATGCGCATTCCGCTGCCGAAGATGATGCGGCACTGGCGCGAGCGGGAGTTCGAACGGCACCTGACACCGGCCGCCAGCCGCTACGGCATCACGCTATGGGCCTTTTTCGCCAAGCGGCCGAAGCTCTATCACCTGGCCGCCGCAATCGGCCGGACGGCGCTCGTGTGGCTCGGCGGCAAGAGCCAGCGGATCCCGTCGCTGCCGCTGGCCTCCGGCTGGACACAACATCGTGACATGCCGGCGCCGGAGGGACGTTCCTTCCTCGAGCAATGGGCGGCGCGGCAATCGGCCGAGCAGTCATCCGCCAAAAACCGGGGAGCCTGACCATGCAGGGCAGAACCGCCATCCTCCTGAAAATCCGCTCGGCGCTGAAGGCCTCGCCGCATGACAGCGAGCGCCAGTCGGTGGCGTCGGCCCGGCTGGCGACGCCGCCGGTCGGCATCATTCCGGCGCGCGGGCAATTGCCGCTGGACGAGCGGGTCGCACTGTTTTGCCGGATGGCAGAGACATACAGCGCCAGTGTGGGACGCATCAGCAGTCTCGATGCCCTGCCGGCCGCCGTCAGCACCTACCTGAAATCCCGCAACCTGCCGGCGTCGGTCAGGATCGGCGCGGACCCGCGCCTGACCTCGGCGCCGTGGAGCGAGGAAGGCACGCTGGAGGTTCGCCACGGCGCCTCTCACGGCCACGACCTCACCGCCGTCAGCCATGCCTTCGGCGGCATTGCCGAAAGCGGGACGCTGGCCCTGCTGTCGGGGCCGGACAATCCCGTGACGCTGACCTTCCTGCCGGAACATCATATCGTCGTGGTCAACGCCTCCGACATCGCTGGCGACATGGAAACCATCTGGGCTCGGCTGCGGCAGGCCAACGGCCGGAACGTCATGCCGCGCACCGTCAATTTCGTCACCGGCCCATCGCGCTCGGGCGATATCGAGCAGACCCTGCTGTTGGGCGCACATGGGCCGAGAGCGCTGCATATTCTGCTGGTTGGCTGAAGGAGCCGCGTCGTTCCAAAACCGTCACGGGGACATATCCAGGGAATCTAATTCCCGCACACTGGAACATATCCGATCTCAATGCATTCATTCCTTGCATTTTGAGAACGAAAATTCTATAGTGTGAGGATTATGGTAACAGTTACGGATATCTCCGAGACACCGCGGATCGCACTCGTTTCCACCCATGGCTATGTCGCGGCTCACCCGCCGCTCGGCGCCGCCGACACCGGTGGACAGGTCGTTTATGTCATTGAACTGGCCAAGAAACTGGCTCAGCTCGGGCACAAGGTGGATATCTACACCCGCCGCTTCGAGGACCAGCCGGAGATCGACATCGTCGACGATGACGTGCGTGTGGTGCGTATTCCCTGCGGCGGCCGCGACTTCATCCCGAAGGAATATCTGCACCGCCACCTGACCGAATGGTGCGAGAAGGCGCTGCGCTACATCAAGCGCGAGGGCCTCTCCTACCTGTTCATCAACAGCCATTACTGGGATGCCGGCGTCGCCGGCCAGCGGCTGTCCGAAGCGCTCTCCGTTCCGCATATCCATACCCCCCATTCGCTGGGACTGTGGAAGAAGCGGCAGATGGAAACGGACTATCCGGAACGCGCCGACAAGTTCGAGGCGGAGTTCAACTTCAAGGAACGCATCCAGCACGAGCTGATCGTTTATCGCAGCTGCCAGCTGGTGGTGGCCACCACGCCGATCCAGCTCGACATGCTGATCGACGACTACGGCATGGCGAAGAACCGTGTGCATATGATCCCGCCCGGCTATGACGACAATCGCTTCTATCCGGTCTCCAACGCGTCCCGGCAGATGATCCGCAACAAGCTGGGCTTTTCCGGCACCGTGGTTCTGGCGCTTGGCCGGTTGGCGACCAACAAGGGTTATGACCTGTTGATCGACGGTTTTGCGGTCATGGCCAGCCGCGTGCCGGATGCAAGGCTGCACCTGGCGCTGGGCGGCGAGAATCTCGACCCCCAGGAGCAGAAGATCCTCGACGAGCTGCATGCCAAGGTGAAAGAGCATGGGCTTGAGGATCGGGTCGATTTCTCCGGCTTCATCGCCGACGAGGACCTGCCGGACTATTATCGTGCCGCCGACATGTTCGTGCTGTCGAGCCGCTACGAGCCGTTCGGCATGACGGCGATCGAGGCGATGGCCAGCGGCACGCCGACGGTGATCACCGTGCATGGCGGGTTGTTCCGGGCGGTGAGCTATGGGCGGCATGCGCTGTTTGCCGATCCGTTCGACAAGGAAGATCTCGGCATCACCATGATGAAGCCGTTCAAGCATCCGCGCCTTTATGGCCGGCTGTCGCGCATGGGCGCCCACAAGGCCCGCAGCCTGTTTACCTGGACCGGCATTGCCCAGCAGTTGGTGGCCATGGTCGAAGGCCGTCCGATCCCACAGGCGCTCGACGATACGGAATGGGCCGAACCGTGGAACGATGGCGATTGAAACCGGTCCGGCTGTTTTCCTCCGATCTGGACGGTACGCTGGCCGGCAATCGGGACGCCTCGAAGCGTTTCGCCGACTTCTGGGCCCGGCTGGACGACGCGACCCGTCCGGTGCTGGTCTATAATAGCGGCCGGCTGGTCGATGACATTCTGGCCTTTACCGAGCAGGAAGGCCTGCCAAGAGCTGATATCGTGATCGGCGGCGTCGGCACCATGCTGGCCTCGCCGACCCATGCCGACCTGTCGGAGCATTACGGCGAAACGCTCGGGGCCAACTACGATGCCGATCGCATTGCCGCCATCATGACCGGCCTGCCCGGCGTCGAGCGGCAACCGGAGCGCTACCAGCATGCCCGCAAGTCGAGCTGGTTTTTGCACGATGCCTCGACGGATGAGGTTAAGGCACTGGAACGCCGGCTGATCGCGGCCGGTCTGGCGGTCAAGCTGGTTTATTCCAGCAAGCGCGACCTCGACGTGCTGCCCGGCAATGCAGACAAGGGACAGGCCTTGCGCTGGCTGTGCGACCGGCTGGGGATCGGGCTCGACGAGGTCGTGGTGGCAGGAGATGCGGGCAATGATCGGGCGATGTTCGAACTGGACATGGTGCGTGGCGTCATTCCCGCCAATGGTCATGCCGAGCTGGTCACTCTGTGCGAGGGCAATCCCAGGATTGTGCGCGCCGACAGGCCAGAAGCCGATGGTGTGATGGAGGGATTGCGTCACTGGGGTGTTGCACCGTCACGCAACAGTTGAAAACCCTGTCTAAACTCTCGTAGACCAAAAGTGGTCGCTTTCAGCGCTTGACGTAGACCGCCATAGTTTCATGATCAACGGTCATACCGGTGATGCAATTGATTCGGTTTTTTCTCGCGTCAAGCATCACAAAATTTACGTTCCTCCCTATATATTCAACATAGATCAGATAAGGATCGCCCGAAATTGACGATTGTAAGCCGCATTGCTTCTGAAGTGCATTTGATGCTGCGGCGCCCGCCGCGGCAGCAATATGCCGCGCTGTGCTATCGGCAGCGCAAGAAGCAGGAGCAGGTGGAAGTTCTGCTGATCACCAGCCGGGATACCGGCCGCTGGGTCATCCCGAAGGGCTGGCCGATGGAAGGCAAGAAATCCCATGCGGTGGCCGAGCGCGAGGCTTACGAGGAGGCAGGCGTCAAGGGCAAGGTGGGACGCGAACCGATCGGTCACTACTCCTATGCCAAGGGCATGGAAGGGGGCCTGAAAATCAACTGCAAGGTGCAGGTCTATCCCCTTGAGGTGAAGGACATGCTGAAGGACTTTCCGGAAAAGGGAACGCGGCGGGCCGAATGGGTCAATTGCCAGGAAGCCGCGGCCCGTGTCCAGGAGCCCGAGCTGAAAGTGCTGTTTCACCGGTTCGCCCAGATGATGCTCAACGGCGGCGATATCGTCCCGGCCCCCGAAGAGGCGCGGTGACGTCATCCTGTGCCGCGCTGTCGTATTGAATGCACAGAGATTTGGTATTAAGGCCTGTCGCGGGAGCGCGGACAGTCGTTTCCGTGCGCCATGCCCCACAGGCCGCGTTTCTCCCGAACCATTGACCATCGTCCCGGCCCGCCCAAGCTGCGGTACTTCCGGAGGGAGACAGCACGAGCCATGACCAAGGCGATGCCGAAGCTCGTCAAACCGACACTCGACAAGGATCTGGACAAGGTCAGCTATGTCGAGGAAGCCACTAACCTCGTGTCGCGCGGTTACGCACCCTTCGGCATGGGACTGATCTTCCTGGTCGTGGCGATGATCTTTGCCGGTGCCTCCGTGATGGATCGGCCGGGGGCACTGATCGTTATCGCGGCGGCGTCGATCGCCGCCTATATGGCGATGAATATCGGCGCCAACGATGTCACCAACAATGTCGGCGCGGCCGTCGGAGCGCGAGCGCTGACCATGGGCTCCGCCCTTGTGCTGGCAGCGGTGTTTGAAATCGCCGGGGCTGTGATTGCCGGCGGCGACGTCGTCTCGACCATTTCGGAGGGAATCCTGGATCCAAGCTCGGCGCCTGATCCCACCGTCTTCTCCTGGGCGATGATGGCCGCCCTGCTGGCGGCAGCGCTGTGGATCAATTTTGCGACCTGGGTTAATGCGCCTGTTTCCACGACCCATTCCATCGTCGGAGGCGTCATGGGAGCGGGCCTGGCGGCGCTCGGCGTCAATGCCGTGCAATGGGATGTGATGGCCGGCATTACCCTCAGCTGGATCCTCTCGCCGCTGCTCGGCGGGGCGCTGGCCATCGTCTTCCTGGCCTTCATCAAGGAATTCATCATCTATCGCGAGGACAAGATCGCCGCGGCAAGGCGCTGGGTGCCGGTGTTGAACGGCACCATGGTCGGGGCATTCTGCGCCTATCTGACCATGAAGGGCGCAGGCCAAATCATCGTCATCGGCACGCCGACGGCACTGCTGACCGGCCTTGTCGTCGGCCTCGCCGTGTGGCTGGCCAGCATACCCTTCATCAGGCTGCAGTCGACCGGGCTCGAAAACCGCAACCAGTCGCTGCGCAAGCTGTTCCGCCTGCCGCTGATCTTCTCGGCGGCCCTTTTGTCCTTTGCCCATGGCGCCAACGACGTGGCCAATGCCATCGGTCCGCTGACGGCCATCGTCAATGCCACCCAGATGGACCATGTCGATGCCGTGGCGACAGCGCCATTCTGGGTGACGATCATCGGCGCTTTCGGCATTTCGGCCGGCCTGCTGCTGTTCGGGCCACGCCTCATCCGCCTGGTCGGCAGCCAGATCACCAAGCTCAATCCGATGCGGGCCTATTGCGTCGCCTTGTCGGCGGCAGTGACGGTCATCCTGGCGGCCGGGCTCGGGCTGCCGGTCAGCACGACGCATATCGCGGTCGGCGCGGTTTTCGGGGTCGGCTTCTTTCGCGAATGGTACACCCGCAATTCCAAGCGCCGCATCGCCTACATGCAGATGAAGGCCGAGGCCTGGGAGATCGAGGACAGCGGCGAGCACAATCCGGACGAGGTCGGACGACGCTATCTGGTGCGCCGCTCGCATTTCATGACGATCGTCGGCGCCTGGGTCATTACCGTGCCGGCTTCGGCAGGGCTTGCGGCGCTTTTGTACTGGGCTATGTTCCAGCTCTTTGTCTGACACCGGAATTGTACCCATGCGCGCCAACTATCGAATGCAGCGGCTCTATGTCGAGGCTCCGCTTCTGCCGGGAACGGGCGTCGAGGCCAATGGCGAGCAGTTCAACTATCTGGCCAATGTGCTGCGCCTGACGGACGGGGCCGAGCTGCTGCTGTTCAACGGCCGCGACGGCGAATGGAAGGCAAGCCTGTCCTTTCCGACGCGCAAGCGGATCGTCCTGACGCCGGTCGAGCTGACCCGCCCGCAGCCGGCTGCTTGCGACCTGCATTTCCTGTTTGCGCCGCTGAAAGTCGGCCGGCTCGACTATCTGGTGCAGAAGGCGGTCGAAATGGGCGCCGGGCTGCTACAGCCGGTCATGACCCAGCATGTGCAGGGCAAGATCACCAATCTCGAGCGGCTGCAGGCCAATGCCGTGGAGGCCGCCGAACAATGCGGGGTGCTGGCGATCCCGACCGTGCAGCCGCCGAAAAAGCTGACGGACCTGCTGGACGGTTGGGACAGAGATCGCCGCATCGTCTTCTGCGACGAGGACAGTTCGACGCAGAACCCGATCGCCGCCCTTTCCGCGATTAACGAGCGGTCGCTGGCCCTGCTGGTCGGGCCGGAGGGCGGTTTTTCGGACGAGGAACGGGCTTTGCTGCGCGGCCTGCCTTACGTGACCGCCATTCCGCTGGGCCCGCGTATCCTGCGCGCCGACACGGCGGCGGTGGCGGCGCTCGCCGTGGTACAGGCGGTGATCGGCGACTGGCACTGACGGGACCGTTTGAAATGCACCCGACCTTCGGATTAATTGAGGTGGTCTTGAAAGAAATTCACTTGCGCAACTGCTAAAACCGGTTCAATCACCCTTCCGTTTACCCTGCCCGTCCGGCAGGCTGTTCCCAAAAGGTAGTCTTCATGGCTCGCGACACCACCGACGATACGCCGCTCACCTCGGTGCAGGAACTGGCCGATTACATGGCCGCCGGCTCCAAGCCGAAAGACGCCTTTCGCATCGGCACGGAACACGAGAAATTCGCCTTCTTCCGTGCCGACAACAGCCCCGTGCCCTATGCCGGCGATGCCAGCATTTCGGCGCTGCTGAACGGCATGCAGGCCAAGCTCGGCTGGGAACCGATCATGGACCGCGACAACATCATCGGCCTTGCCGAGGCTCATGGTCAGGGCGCCATCTCGATCGAGCCGGGCGGCCAGTTCGAATTGTCGGGCGCGCCTGTCGAGACGCTGCACGACACCTGCCGGGAATCCAACCAGCATCTGGCGATGCTGCGCGAGATCGCCGAGCCGATGGGCATCCGCTTTCTCGGCATCGGCGGCAGCCCGCAATGGACGCTGGCCGAGACGCCGCGCATGCCGAAGTCACGCTACGACATCATGACCCGCTACATGCCGAAGGTCGGCGCTCAGGGTCTGGACATGATGTACCGCACCTGTACCATCCAGGTGAATCTCGACTTTTCCTCAGAAGAAGACATGCGCACCAAGATGCGGGTGTCGATGAAGCTGCAGTCGATCGCCACGGCTCTGTTTGCCTCGTCGCCGTTTACCGAAGGCAAGCCGAACGGGCTGTTGTCCTGGCGCGGCGAGATCTGGCGCGACACCGACAACCAGCGCTCGGGCGTCCTGCCCTTCTCGCTGAAGGACGATTTCCGCTTTACCGACTATGTGGAATGGGCGCTGGATGTGCCGATGTATTTCGTGGTGCGCGACGGGCGCTATCACGATTGCACCCATGTCACGTTCCGGCAGTTCATGGCCGGCGCCCTGAAGGGCGAGATTGCCGCATGGGAGCCGACCATGGGCGACTGGACCAACCATCTCTCCACCCTGTTCCCGGACGTGCGCCTGAAGCGCTTCCTCGAAATGCGCGGCGCCGATGGCGGCCCGTGGCGGCGCATCTGTGCGCTGCCGGCCTTCTGGGTCGGCCTGCTTTATGACGATGCGGCTCTGGCTTCCGCCGACGAACTGACCCGCGACTGGACCTTCGAGGACGTGCAGGCGATGCGCGACGCGGTGCCTGCGCAAGGGCTGAAAGCCCAGGTTGCCGGACGCGATGTGCGGGATGTCGCCCGCGAAGTCCTGGCCATGTCCCATTCGGGATTGAAGTCACGGGCCAGACTGAATGGCGAAGGGCAGGACGAAAGCGTGTTCCTGGCCTCGCTCGACGAAATCCTGGCCAAGAAGGCGACGCTCGCCGACGATCTGCTGATGCTCTATCATGGCCGCTGGAACGGCTCCGTCCAGCCCGTCTTCGACGAGTATCAGTACTGAGGCCTGAAACCTTAGAGCGCCTGCATTTGCTGCGCCGCACCCCGAGCCGATGTTAAAAAGCGGTTTGCGATCAATCTTTTCCGGCTATAGTGCAACCACGATGCGTTGCTGGGAAAGGGACGTCGATGCTGCCACTTTTTGAGATGATGATGCGGGCGCAGAACGGCATGGCGATGGACGCCATGGCCAAGCAGTTCGGTCTGGCCCAGGACAAGGCGGCGCAGGCGATGGCGGCGCTGATGCCGGCCTTTTCCTCCGGCCTGAAGCGCACCGCCAGCAACCCCTACGATATGTCGGCGCTGTTCAGCAGCATGTCGTCCGGCAATTACGGCAAATATTTCGAAGACATGGGAAAGGCCTTCACGCCGCAGGGCGTCGCCGACGGCAATTCGGTGCTGGAACAGCTGTTCGGTTCCAAGGAGGTGTCGCGGGCGGTGGCGGCGCAGGCGGCGCAACTGACGGGCATCGGCCAGGACATCCTCAAGCAGATGCTGCCAGCCATGGCCGACACGATCATGGGCGGGCTGTTCAAGCAGGGCATGGGCCAGATGCCCGAGGCCAGCAATCCGTTCGCCAATACGCCGATGGCATCAATGATGCAGCAATGGCTGGAAAGCACCGGCTTTGCACCCAAACCGGCGCCGAAGGAAGCAAGCCTGTTCGACAATCCCTTCGCCAACGCCTTCCGCGACATGATGGGCGGCGCCCAGGCACCGAAGCCGGCCGCGAACGCCAACCCTTTCATGGACAATCCCTTTGCCAAGGCCTTCCAGGATATGATGGGCGGTAATTTCGGTCAGGGCGCTGCGGCGCAAGCCGCGGCTGCGCCGAAGGAAACGGCCAAGAGCGCCGGTGAGGCCGAGCCGGCCCAGGCTATGGTTTCGATGATCAACTCGATGTTCGACAGCGGACTGGAGGTTCAGAAGAACTACCAGAAGAGCATGGAGCAGATTTTCGAAACCTATATGGCAAAGGCCGCGCCGAAAGAGGCGCCCGAGCCACCGCCCGAAGACGCCAAGGCCTGAGGCGGGCAGCGGACCCGATCCTGGGGGCAAACGGGGGCGATGCCGGATCCACGCAGAAAAAAGCCCGGCAACAGTCGAACTGTCACCGGGCCAAGCAGCAGGGCTCATTGGCTATCACCCTGCGGGGATGGGAAGGCTCTCAGACGCGCGAGGCGCCGATGAGCATGTATCGGGCGCGCTTGAGAGCGGCCCAGGTCAACTGTTGCGAAGGATCGTCCACCAGGCCGGTATCTCCGAGGATGCGGTCGATATCGGACCGGGTCAGCCCGATATCGTCCAGCAGATAGTCATCAAGATCGGCAAGGCGGTTCGCAACATGGCGGTTTCGGACGGCACGCCAGACGGATTTCACCGAGATCCACAGGCCAGCCAGACGGGTTGTCACAGCCGTGCTGGAAGCGGGTCTATCAAGTTCGATCATCCGTTCTGTCGTGCGCATGGGAATATCCTTTCGATGTCGGCACGAGTAAAGGCATGCCGTTCCGGTGCCCGGAACGGATCAGCCAAAATCCGCGGAAGCAGGCATTGGGCCAACTCCCTGTTCGTAGTGATTTGCCCGATCAAAATGCCCAAAAGCCATCGATCAGTCCAACGAATGTTTCTTATGCCAGACATCAATCGTTCTTATGAATGATCGATCGGGACAATTGCCGACCCCACACGCTTTGCCGATCGTCTCATTGCGCGGCAGGCGCATGTTCTTGGTCATCATTTCTTAACAATTGCCAATCGCGATGCGGGTTTTCTATAAATACATACAACTTATACTTTCCCGCACCACAGAGCAGATATAGCGTGACGCTGGCGGCCTGGGGTGATCCAGGCTGGCACGGCCGATCGCCGCAATGCTTCAACCGCGAAGTTCCGTCAGGAAAGGTGACCCCATGACCCTTGTATCATTTCGCAGCTGGCGCCTCATTGCGGTCGCGATACTGGCGTTGTGGATGCCCCTGCTGGCCAGCGGGAGCGATGTCCGGGCGCAGCCGGTCGACCACGGTGTTCAGCCATGGCAGGCCGAACGGGCGATCAACGATTTCGTCCAGGTCTTTATCGCAAATCAGGTTCTGACCAACGACTACAGCCGGGTGCGCGTGAAGATCAGCCAGGTCACCGCCGTCTATAACAAGGACCTCGGCTGGATCTACGTTGCGATCTTCGAGGGCGCCGTCGTTCCCGACAAGGCCGATCCCGACCAGATGCAGACCGCCTATCACGGCATCCTGAAGGTCAGCGCCGAGAATGACATGGAAGTGATCGTCAACGAAGGCCAGGGGCTGATGGAGATGACGACCTCTTCAGCACTTCTGCAACAGGAACTGCCGGAAATGCTGGGCGACTGGGCAAGCTGGGGCGGCCCACCGAGCAATCCGGGTAGTCAGCAAGCGAACCAGGCGCCGCCAACCTCCCCGCCTCCGCCACAGCCAGGGCCGACCGGAAGCAGCAGCGGTCCAAGCGCGACCAAGAGCCAGGCTGAGATCAGGGCCAACTTTGCCGCGGCAAATACCGCATATCAGACGGCCCGAACCCAGAACCCGCCGCCTGCGGACATCAACGAGATCTTCGCGCGCTACCAGGATGCGCTGAACGATTACAATGACATGAACAATAATCCCGACAAGTACAAATAGGACGCCGAACCTGCCGCCAATGCCTCCTGCGTTGGCCGCTCAGCGCGAGGCATTGGCGGCAGGTAGGAAGAGCCAATACCAAGTCTCGATGATTTGCATGCACCGCGATGCGAAAAGCTATTGATCAGTCCAACGAATGTTTCTAATGGTAATCATCAAACAATCTGATGGACGGTTCCCATGGCGGCTCCTCTCGATATTGACCAGCTTCAGACTTTCATCGCAATCGTCGATACCGGCAGTTTCACCAAGGCGGCCGGACGGGTGTTCAAGACGCAATCGGCGGTGTCCATGCAGATGCGCCGGCTCGAAGAGCGGATCGGCAAGCAGCTGTTCATCAAGGACGGTCGTGGCAACCGCCTGACGGCCGAGGGCGAGAAGCTGCTGAACTATGCGCGGCGCATCATCCGCCTCAACAGCGAGGCGATCGCCGCCTTCGACGACAACCGTCTCGAGGGCACGCTCAGGATCGGCACGCCGGACGACTATGCCGACCGCTACATGCCCGAGATCATCGGCCGCTTTGCCAAGACCCATCCGAGCGTCGAGCTCTATATCATCTGCGAACCGTCAGCGAGCTTGTCGGAAAAAATGGCGCGGGGCGAGCTGGATATTGCACTGGTGACCCACAACCCGCAGGCCCGCTCGTCCGACGTGGTGCGGACCGAGCCGCTGTGCTGGGTCGGCTCTGCCAACCATCCGCTGAAGGAGGACGCGCCGGTGCCGCTGGCGGTCGGGCGGCGCGACTGCAACTGGCGCCAGCTGGCCTGTTCAGCGCTGGATGCCGACGGGCGCGAGTATCAGGTGCTGTTTACCAGCTGGTCGTCGACGGTCGTGGCTGCCGCGGTGCTGGCCGGCATGGCCGTGTCGGTGCTACCGGAATCGGCGCTGCGCACCGGCATGAAAGTGCTGACCCAGAATGACGGGTTCCCGCCTCTGCCGCCGGTGCAGATCGGCATCATGAAGCGGCCCGGCCTGTCGCCATCGCTGATGAATGCCATTACCGATCACATCACCGCCTGCCTGGACAATATCACGCCAGCGGCTGTGGACGACGATCTGAACGGTGATGTCAGCATGCCGCGCCAGTTTCCGCGCCTGCGCACCGGCCATATGATCCCCGGCTGGTGAACCCACAGCGTTGCCCAATCGGCATCTGGACTAGCGGAACAGTTGCTCCCGGACGATGGTCTTCCATTCGTCCAGGATGCGGCGCGCCATATCGTCGTCCTGGGTCACCGCCAACCGCAGGGTTGAGCCGCTGAGATGGGTGAACAGGATCGAGCGGGCCTCCATCCGCCGGGCCACATCCGCCGGGAGCAATGCATTGACAGCCTCGCAAAATATGCGGGAGATCTCGACATTGTGGTCGCGATGCATTTCCATGAGATCACGATCCATCATGCCGGCGGCCCACAGCGCCGTCCACATCGGATCCTGCCGATATTGCTCATAGTACCAATCGAGCGAGGAAAGGATGGCTTCCATCACCTCCTCGAGCGAGGCGATGTCCGAAAACATCTCCTTGACGCGGGCCTTGCTCCTGGAGGTCCTCCGATCGAACAGAGCACGGACCACGGCCGCCTTTTCAGGAAAGAATTGGTACAGTGAGCCGATCGGCACTTTGGCACGGGCTGCCAGATCGGTCATCTTGAAGTTGATTATACCCTGCTCGACCAGCAATTCGGCCGCCGCCTGTAGCATAGTATCGAGACGCTGAATACTGCGCTCTTGCTGCGGTTTCTTTCGCAGAATGGTGCGTTTCGTGTCCATAGACTTGGGCATCCCCGTCCATTCCTCCAGCGATCACGAGCAGCCAGCACTATATCTGGCCATCGAGACTGGGTAACTAGAGGACAGCCCTTGAACTTTGCTGAAGAAAATCACTCAACTTGTAGCGAAGCGGGAATGCAAAAAGGTGACCGGAGAGTATATCTCCGATCACCTGTCTCATAATGCGACAGCCAAACCCCGATGGGGCGGCTTTGAGGCTGTTGGTCGTCTTTACCTAATAACCATTATCGAGATTTCAGTTGAAGACGACGGTTCGGCGACGATCACAGCAGGTCGAACCGATCGGCGTTCATCACCTTGGTCCAGGCCGCGACGAAATCCTTCACGAACTTCTCGGTGTTGTCGTCCTGGGCATAGACTTCCGCATAGGAGCGCAGGATCGAGTTCGAGCCGAGCACCAGGTCGACGCGGGTCGCCGTATACTTGGTCGCACCGCTCTTGCGGTCGCGGATGTCGTAGGAATTGCTGCCGGTCGGGACCCAGGTATAGGCCATGTCCGTCAGGGTGTTGAAGAAGTCGGTGGTCAGCGCCCCGACGCGGTCGGTGAACACGCCGTGCGCCGTGCCGCCGTAGTTGGTTCCGAGCACCCGCAGGCCGCCGATCAGAACGGTCAGTTCCGGAGCGGTGAGCCCCATCAACTGGGCGCGATCGAGCAGCATTTCCTCAGGGCTGACGACATAGTCGGCCTTCTGCCAATTGCGGAAACCATCGGCCAGCGGCTCGAGAACGGCGAAACCGTCCGCATCGGTCTGCTCGGCGGTGGCGTCGCCACGGCCCGGCGCGAAGGGGACTGTGATATCGAAACCGGCCGCCTTTGCTGCCTGTTCAACGCCGACATTGCCGGCCAGAACGATGACGTCGGCAAGGCTTGCGCCGGTTTCCGCGGCAATGCCTTCGAGAACCGCCAGAACCTTGGCGAGACGCTGCGGCTCGTTGCCTTCCCAATCCTTCTGCGGGGCGAGGCGAATGCGGGCACCATTGGCACCGCCGCGCTTGTCGGAACCGCGGAAGGTGCGGGCGCTATCCCAGGCTGTCGCCACCATCTCGCCGGTGGACAAGCCGCTGTTGATGATCTTGGCCTTGACGGCAACGACGTCGTAATCGTTACGGCCGGCCGGGATCGGATCCTGCCAGATCAGGTCTTCGGCCGGAACGTCCGGGCCAAAATAGCGCGACTTCGGGCCGACATCGCGGTGGGTCAGCTTGAACCAGGCGCGGGCGAAGGCATCCGAGAACGCCGCGAAGTCGTCCTTGAACTTCAGCGAGATCTCGCGGTAGATCGGATCGACTTTCAGCGCCATGTCGGCATCGGTCATCATCGGCATGACGCGGATCGAGGCATCCTCGACATCGACGGGCTTGTCTTCCTCGGCGATGGTGATCGGCGCCCATTGCGACGCCCCGGCCGGGCTGTGGGTGAGCGTCCATTCATGCTTGAACAGCATTTCGAAGAAGCCGTTATCCCATTTGGTCGGCTCTGACGTCCAGGCGCCCTCGATGCCGGAGACGACGGTGTCGCGGCCGATGCCACGGCCCTTGGTGTTCATCCAGCCGAGACCCTGGAATTCAGGACCGGCGGCTTCCGGATCGGCGCTGAGATTGCCGGCACTGCCATTGCCGTGGGACTTGCCGATGGTGTGGCCGCCGGCCGTCAGCGCCACGGTTTCCTCATCGTTCATGCCCATGCGGGCGAAGGTTTCGCGCATCTGCGCGGCGGTTGCCAGCGGATCGGACTTGCCGTTGACGCCTTCGGGATTGACGTAGATCAGACCCATCTGCACGGCGGCCAGCGGGTTGGCCAGCGTTTCCGGCTTGGTCACATCAGCGTAACGCTCGTCGCTCGGCGCCAGCCACTCCTTCTCGTCACCCCAGTAGGTGTCCTTTTCCGGAGCCCAGATGTCTTCGCGGCCGAACGCAAAACCAAAGGTCTTCAGGCCGGCGACGTCATAGGCCATGGTACCGGCCAGCGCGATCAGATCGGCCCAGGAGAGTTTGTTGCCGTACTTCTTCTTGATCGGCCACAGCAGGCGGCGGCCCTTGTCGGTGTTGACGTTGTCCGGCCAGGAATTCAGCGGTGCGAAGCGCTGGTTGCCGGTGTTGGCGCCGCCGCGACCATCCGTGGTGCGGTAGGAGCCTGCAGCATGCCAGGTGACGCGGGCCATCATGCCGACATAGGAACCCCAGTCGGCCGGCCACCATTCCTGGCTGTCCAGCATCAGGGCGCGCAGGTCGGCCTTCAGCGCCTCGACATCGAGCTTTTTCAGCTCCTCGCGATAATTGAAGCTCGGGCCGAGCGGATTGGTCTTGGCATCGTGCTGGTGCAGGATGTCAAGGTTCAGCGCATTCGGCCACCACTCCATCACGGACTTGCCCGTGGCGGTGTTGCCGCCATGCATGACCGGACATTTGCCGGTGATCTTCGCATGCTCGTTCATAGATGCCTCCTCATTTTAGGAAAATTGACGTTGGTGGGCGCAGGATCGTCCAAATGTTTCATAATTCCCAATTGTATTTAATGGAATTTACGATAGGATTTTCCTATCATGATTACCATTCGTCAAATGCGCTATTTCGATGCTCTCGCCACCACGCTGCATTTCGGCCGGGCGGCCGAGATGGTGCATGTCAGCCAGCCGGCACTGTCGGCGCAGATTATGGAGATGGAAAGGCACCTGAATGTGACATTGGTCGAACGCACCCGCAACAACACGCTGCTGACCGCCAAGGGGCATGAGGTGCTGGGCCATATCAGAGGGATCCTGGCCGGGGTCGACCACCTGGAAGAGGCGGCGCGGCGCAGCAGCGGCATGCTGGAAGGGCTGCTTCGCCTCGGCCTCATCCCCACCGTCGCGCCCTATCTCGTGCCGCAGATGGTGCCGCATCTGCGGCGCAGCCATCCGCTGATCGAGATCGAACTGAAGGAAGCCATCACCGACCGGCTGATCGCCGATCTCAGCGACGGCAGGCTGGATGCGGTGATCGCTGCCCTGCCGATCGAAGGGGACAATCTGGTGCAGCGCAGCCTGTTCATCGACACATTCTACATGGCCATGGCCGACAACGACAGCGACGTGCTGCTGTCGCCGATGACGGAAACCCAGGTCGACCCCGAGCGGCTGCTGCTGCTGGAGGAAGGCCATTGCCTGCGTGAGCAGGCGCTCTCGGTGTGCAAGGCGGCGAGCCGGCGCAGCCTGGTCAATTTCGGTGCGACCTCGATGACCACATTGCTGCAGATGGTGTCGCATGACATGGGCATGACGCTGATCCCGCAAATGGCAATCGCTACCGAGACGGCCCGCACCGCGATCCGCATCGTACCCTTTGCCGAGCCGGCGCCGTGCCGCGAGATCGGTCTGATCTGGCGCCGCTCCAGCGCACGGCGCCAGGACATGGAGGCTCTGGCGCAGTCAATCATCGAAAGCGCCGGCAGCCTGCGCGAGGAGGGACGGGGCCGAACCGCCGCCCTCGCCTAAGGCTTATACCAAGTGTCGATGATAGGAACCTATAGGACCGGCTCGATCGGCCCTGCTGGCTAGGAGAGGTCCGAAGAGCGATGCTGTCGCATCGGTCGAGGATCTCGACGACGCCAGCAGGGCCGAGAAGCCGGCCGAAGGTGGCTTATGGCAGGCCTCTGGCGTTGTTGCGCCGCTTGTCCGATGCGCAAGCATCGCCCTGCGCACCGCGCCTAGCCAGAGACCTGCCATAAGCCATCCTATAGGTTCCTATCATCGACACTTGGTATTAGTTCATGAACCAGCCGTGGCTGACCACCAGTGACTGGCCGGTCAGGGCATTGGTCTTGAAATCGGCAAATATCAGCGCGACCTCCGCAACATCCTCGACCGTGGTGAATTCGCCATCCACGGTTTCGCCGAGCATGACCTTCTTGATGACCTCGTCCTCGGAAATGCCGAGTTCCTTGGCCTGTTCCGGGATCTGCTTGTCGACCAGAGGTGTACGCACGAAACCCGGGCAGATGACATTGGCGCGGATGCCGGATGGGCCGCCTTCCTTGGCGACGACGCGGGCCAGACCCAGCAGGCCGTGCTTGGCCGTGACATAGGCCGATTTCAGCGGCGACGCCTCGTGAGAATGCACGGACCCCATATAGAGGATGGCGCCGCCGCCCTGGCTCTTCATATGCGGGATGCAGGCCTTGGTGGTCAGGAAGGCGCCGTCAAGATGGATCGACAGCATCTTCTTCCAGTCGGCAAAGGGGAAATCCTCTATCTTGTGCACGATCTGGATGCCGGCATTCGAGACGAGGACATCGACACGTCCCCATTTGGCCACCGTGCTGGCGACGCCGGCATTGACCGCCGCCTCGTCGGTGACATCCATGGCGATGCCGAAGGCTTCGCCGGGTCCCATTGCCGTCAGGGCATCGGCCGCGGTCTCGGCCTGGTCTTGCTTCAGGTCGGCGATGACGACCTTGGCGCCCTCTTCGACATAGCGTCTCGCGATCGCATTGCCGATGCCGCTGGCCGAACCGGTGATGATGCAGACTTTATCCTTGAGTTTCATGGTCTTTCTCCGTGTTTCCAGTCTCGAGGCCGAGCGTCCTTTGGGCGCCGATGAGGGACGGCGAGGCGTGGGGGTTAGCTCTTTGCGCGGCCTTGCTGGGCAAGGTCGAAAATCTGGATGCCGTCGCGCGGCCGGCCACGGTTTTTCCACTTTTCATGGTTGAGCGTGTGCATGACATCGTCATAGCCGGCTGCCCAATGCTCGGTGATCGACGCACGGGAAAACTCGGCATCCATGGCATGGGTGGCATAGGCGGCGCGGCGGTGGATGAGATGGACGATCGTCACGTCGAATTCGATGCCGATCGATTTCAGCAGCCTGGCATCCTCGTCATCGGCAAATTCCGGCGGCAGCTTTTCCAAGAGCCGCTTGGCGGCGCGGCGAACGACCTGCTTGCGGGCAAATTCGTCGGTGTTCATGCGCGTGCGGCTGGAGTAGCGGATCTCCTTGACCCGGCTTTCCGCCTCGAAATGGTCCTTCGGCATGGTGCCGCGGGCGCTGAACAGGTCGACCTGGAAAATTTCGAGGTCGCGCTCGGAGGCATTGGTGGACAGGACATGCTGCAAAGGCGTGTTGGAGACCAGGCCGCCATCCCAATAGAAGCGTCCGTCGATCTCGACCGGCGCAAAGCCCGGCGGCAAAGCGCCTGATGCCGCGATATGCCGGGCATCCAGCGTGTGGCGGCGATTGTCGAAATAGGCAAAATTGCCGGACACCACTTCGACAGCGCCGAGACTGATGCGGGTCTCGCAATCGTTGAGCAGATCGAAATCGACAAGCTCTTCCAGCGTTTTCAGCAAGGGCTCGGTATCGTAGTAACTGATCATCGCGTTCGGATTGAACAGCATCTGGTAGGGGGTGTAGAGGCGCGGCGAAAAGAACCCGGGGATGCCGGCGATGGCGCCTGCCATGGCCGAAACCTCGTTGGAGATCCGGCGGAAATCGGTATCAGCATGATCCTGGCCGAAGGTCAGGCTGGACGAGACCCTGTCCCAGAAGGCCTTGAGATTTTCGACCCGGTGTTCCTTGGGGCTGCCGGCGATCAGCGCGGCATTGATCGCGCCGATCGAAATGCCGGCCAGCCAGTCGGGATCGATGCCCTGTGCATGAAGGGCCTCATAGGCGCCGGCCTGATAGGCCCCGAGCGCGCCACCGCCCTGAAAAACGAAGATATGGTCACAATCGGACTTCGACATGATGCCCTGCATTCGCAATGTTGCGCTGCATCATAAATTAGGAAGTCGTCTGCCTATTGCCAGAGGCAAGGGGCCGCATTGGCCGCCCCCTGCAGTCACATTTTGGTGTACGGGTCCCGCCTCAGTTGAGGTCGAGAACGATACGGCCGTCGATCTTGCCTTCTTCCATGCGCTTGAAGATGGCATTGATATTCTCGATCTTGTCCCAGGAATAATGGGCGGCCACCTTGCCCTCGCCGGCAAACACCAGCGATTCCTCAAGATCCTGGCGGGTGCCGACGATCGAGCCGCGCACGGTGATGCGCTTCAGGACCGTTTCGAATACCGGCAGCGAGATGAAGCCCGGCGGCAAGCCGACCAGCGCCATGGTGCCCTTGGAGCGCAGGAAGCCGTAGGCCTGTTCCATGGCCTTGGGCGAAACGGCGGTAACGAGCGCGCCATGCACGCCGCCGGTTGCCTTCTGCACCTGCTCGATGGCGTCCTTGGCCGTGCCGTCGACGACGATATCGGCGCCGAGATCCTTGGCAAGCTTCAGCTTGTCCTCGTGGATATCAGCAGCGACCACATGCATGCCCATGGCCTTGGCATATTGCACGGCCATGTGGCCGAGACCGCCGATGCCTGATATGACCACCCATTCACCGGGGCGCACTTCGGTCTCCTTCAGGCCCTTGTAGACCGTGACGCCGGCGCACAGCACGGGTGCTGCCGCGCCGAAGTCCAGATTGTCCGGCAGGCGGCCGACAAAATCCGGATCGGCAAGGCCATATTGGGCGAAGGTGCCGTTGACCGAATAGCCGGTATTCTGCTGGCTGCCGCAAAGCGTTTCCCAACCGGTGCGGCAGGGCGAGCAGCAGCCGCAGGCGGTGTGCAGCCACGGCACGCCGACGCGGTCACCTTCCTTGATGCGCGAAACGCCGGCGCCGAGCTTGGCGACATAGCCGACGCCCTCGTGGCCGGGGACGAAGGGCGGATTGGGCTTGACCGGCCAATCACCATTGGCGGCATGCAGGTCGGTGTGGCAGACCCCGGTTGCCTCATACTTGACGAGGATCTGGCCGGGACCCGGCTCCGGGATAGGCATGTCTTCAATCGTCAGCGGCTTGCCGAATTCCCGTACCACGGCGGCTTTCATCATCGATGCCATGAATGTCTCCCTTGAAAATTGACGGTGTGCAGATCAAACCCGCGCTGCTCGCCGTTCGGAATTGCGAACGCGAGGGGAACCTAGCGGAAATGGGATGGAGATCGTTGATACATGTCAACTTCGGAGAGATTTGTGCAACCACAAGGGTCGCGTCTTTGCGACAGCGCCTCCAGCGGGCGATAGCCGACGGCCGAGATGGCAGTTTCGGGCCGGCTTTTGCGGCAGACCGGCTTGACCAATATTTACGAAACCGGACAATTGATAATAGGCAAGGAGTCGGTTCCCTGTGCCACCGTGATCGAGAGAGCCTGTCGCCGATGTCCCATGAACCCTCGCCCCATCTGCCTCATCATCGTGCGATCCTCATGCGAGGCCGCGATCCGCATGAAGCGCACCGGGTGGCGACACCGCTCGAACTGCTGTTCGACCTGACATTCGTCATCGCCTTCAGCGCAGCCGCCTCGCCTTTTGCGCATCTTATGGCGGAGGGCCATTTTGCCGTCGGATTGGGTAGCTTCGCCTTCGCGATGTTTGCCATCTGCCTGGCCTGGATCAATTTCTCCTGGTTCGCCTCCGCCTTCGATACGGACGACTGGATCTACCGCGTCACGACCATGATCCAGATGATCGGCGTGCTGATCCTGGCCGTCGGACTACCGCGGATGTTCACGTCGCTGGACCACGGCGGATATATCGACAATGCCGTGATGGTGATGGGTTATGTCATCATGCGGGTGGCGATGATTTTTCAATGGCTGCGGGCGGCGCGGCAATATCCCGGCGGCCGCGCCGCCTGCCTGTTTTATGCCGGCTGGATCTTCACCGCGCAGATCGGCTGGACCATTCTGATTTTTGTCGACCTGCCTCTCCTGCCGACGGCGGCCTGCATCCTGGCGCTTGGCATCTTCGAACTGGCCGGCCCGATCGTGGCCGAGCGCCTGGGCAACGGTACTCCCTGGCATGCCCATCACATTGCCGAGCGCTACGGCCTGCTGGCCATCATTGCGCTCGGCGAAGGGGTGATCGGCACGGTCGCGTCGATCTCGGCCATCGTCGAGAGCCAGGGATGGAGCATGGACACCGTGCTGATGTGCGTTGCCGGAACCGGCCTGACCTTCGGCATGTGGTGGCTCTATTTCATGCTGCCCTCCGCCAAAGTGCTGCATATCAGGCGGGACCGCGCCTTCGTCTGGGGCTATGGGCACATGCTGATCTTCGCGGCGATCGCCGCCACCGGCGCCGGCCTGCATGTCGCCGCCTATTATATCGAGCACGAGGCCCATATCGGCGCGGTGGCGACGCTGCTCACCGTCGCCCTTCCGGTCGGCCTTTACATCCTGACGATCTTCGCGCTCCACACCTATCTTCTCGGAGAGCGAGATCGGTTCCATGTCTGGCTGCTGGCCGGCACGGCGCTGTTCATCGTCCTTCCGGTGGTCTGCGCCGGTTTCGGCGTCAGCATGACCGTCTGCCTGACGCTGCTGATGCTGGCGCCCGCGGTCGCTGTGATCGGCTACGAGGTGGTCGGCCACCGGCACGGCGACGAGGCCTTCGAGCGGATGCTGAGCGGCATGCGAGCGGGCGGCAACGAACCGTCACACTAGCTCAAAAGGCGGGCTGGGTCAGGAAAAGGCCATCCAGCCCGCCAGCCAGATCCACAGGGCAAAGAGTGCGACGAAGCCCGCCATGAACAGCGGCCGGCGCAGCATCAGCCGATTGGCCGTGACATGCACGAAGGCATGGGCGTAACGGGTGGCGACAAACAGCCAGGCCAGGGCAACGGCTACGACATTGTCGGCATCGACGATATAGAGCAGGATCGAGACCGCGTAGAACAGCACAGGCAGTTCGAACTGGTTGGCAATGGCGCGGTTGACCACGCGGCTCTCCGTGGGTTCGTCGCGATTCTCCCGGAACGCCTCGCGCTCGACCAGTCCCGATTTGACGACGCTTGCCCGGCGCAGGACCAACAGGCCATAAAGGCAGAAGACCAGGAAGGCATGGGCCACAAGGGGCCAGAACAGTTCAAAACCGGTCATGTCGTTTTCCTTTCCGCATGAATGCCAAGCCATAAGAAAAAGGCCCGAATATCGCAACCGATTTCGGGCCTTTGATTACATGCTGATGGGCAGGCGGATCATGCGCCGCCCGGATAGTTCGGGCTTTCGCGGGTGATGGTCACGCCATGCGGATGGCTTTCGCGCAAGCCCGCACCGGAAATGCGCACGAAGGTGGCCTTCTCCTGGAAATCCTTGATGTCCTTGCCGCCGACATAGCCCATGGCTGCCTTCAGCCCGCCGGCCAGCTGGTGCAGCACGGCCGAGACCGGGCCCTTGTAGGGGACCTGGCCTTCGATGCCTTCCGGCACCAGCTTCAGGGTGTCGCGCACCTCAGCCTGGAAATAGCGGTCGGCCGAACCGCGGGCCATGGCGCCCACCGAGCCCATGCCGCGATAGGCCTTGAAGGAGCGGCCCTGGTAGAGATAGACCTCGCCGGGGCTTTCGTCGGTGCCGGCCAGCAGCGAGCCGACCATGACGGCAGAAGCGCCGGCGGCAATCGCCTTGGCAACGTCGCCGGAAAACTTGATGCCGCCATCGGCGATAACCGGAATGCCGTGCTTGTTGGCCTCTTCGACCGCCGCCATGACGGCGGCGAGCTGCGGAACGCCGACGCCGGCAACAATGCGGGTGGTGCAGATCGAGCCGGGGCCGATGCCGACCTTGATGCAGTCGGCGCCGGCATCGATCAGGGCGCGGGTGCCTTCGCTGGTGGCGACATTGCCGGCGATGATGCGAATGGCATTCGACATCTTCTTCACCTCGGCCACGGCGTCCAGCACCTTCTGGCTATGGCCGTGGGCGGTATCGACGACGATGACGTCGACGCCGGCTTCGATCAGGCGCTCGGCCCGTTCGCGGCCGTCTTCACCGGTGGAAATGGCGGCGGCGACCCGCAGTCTGCCTTGCGCATCCTTGGCGGCATGGGGATTGAGCTGCGACTTCTCGATATCCTTGACGGTGATCAGGCCGACGCAACGGCCTTCATTGTCGACGACCACAAGCTTTTCGATGCGATGGGTGTGCAGCAGGCGCTTGGCCTCGCCCTGGTCGACGCCATCCCTGACGGTGATCAGGTTCTGGTGGGTCATCAATTCGTGGATCTTCTGGGTCGGATCGGAGGCAAAGCGCACGTCGCGATTGGTCAGGATGCCGACCAGGCGACCAGGGCGACTGTTGCCCTCGACGACCGGGATACCGGAAATGCCGTGCGACTTCATCAGCGACAGCGCTTCGGCAAGCGTGGCATCCGGGCCGATGGTGACCGGGTTGACGACCATGCCGCTTTCGAATTTCTTGACCTGGCGGACCTCTTCGGCCTGCTCGATCGGCGTCAGATTGCGGTGGATGACGCCCATGCCGCCCGATTGCGCCATGGCAATGGCAAGCCGGCTCTCGGTGACCGTGTCCATGGCCGACGACAGGATCGGCAGGGACAGATCGATGTCTCTTGAAATGCGGGTGGCGATATTGGTCTGCCCCGGCATGACTTCGGAATGTCCGGGCTGCAGGAGGACATCGTCAAAGGTGAGCGCTTCCGCGCCGGTGGCCGAGATTACGATGCGTGCCATTGCCAATTTCCTTCGTTTTGAAAATGCAAAGCCGCCCGGAACGAATCATCCGCCCGGCTGCTCCTGCAAGAATTGCTTGGAAGTTGGCGAGGGCAGGTAACACGTCTATGACAGGAAGGGAATAGCAAAAAATAGCCGGCTTTGGCCCCCACCTGAAATGGGGCCCGATCCCGTCGTGGCATCGACGTTCAAGCGGCTATCATACTGGAAATCTGTTCGGGAGGCCTTTTGCGATCGGCCGCTGGTCGTGATCAATGTGTCACGGCGAAAATGTACCATGCCATTCGGATCGAGAATCCTCGTGTGGAGGGTCCGAGGGCTCATGAACAATGGGAAGAAAATCTTCATGCTCATCATTCTTGGCGGCTTGCCGGGCACAGGAAAAACGACGATCGCTCGTGCTTTGGCGAAGGAACTCGGCGCGGTCTATGTCCGCGTCGATACAGTCGAGCAAAATATACGAGCGTCTGCGATGTTGAAATCGGAGGTCGGCCCAGCGGGATATATGGTCGCCTATGGGATCGCGGAAGACAATCTGAAGCTCGGCAATACGGTCATTGCGGATTCTGTGAATTGCCTGAAGGTAACTCGAGATGCCTGGCTTTCGGTTGCAGGACGATCGGCGGCGCCATCCGTCGAAATAGAGATTATCTGTTCCGATAAAAATGAACATCGCCGACGGGCGGAAACGCGGACAACCGATGTTCCGGGGCTGAGAAAGCCGACCTGGGAAGAAATTACAGCCCGACATTACGACGATTGGGGACAGAGCCCCCTGGTTATCGACACTGCGAATCAGGACGTGGAGCAGTCAGTTGCCCTATTGGTGTCAGAGCTTGCGCTTGGCCAGTCGCCGCGGGATTTGTGACGCGGTCTGCGGAGCTTGGCGACAGAACCTGTTCGACCGTCAGCTACAGGTTGAGCCTCCAGCCGCGATTTGACATATGTCATTCATCCATCTTTTAGCCTGTCTCCTAGCGGTTCTTAAAATCTTTGCCTGTACAAAACCGGTCACGGCCCGCCAAGTCATGAGGCCGACTGAGAACAGTTCAAATACAGGGGCGATCAAAATGACCACACTACAGAAGCGGGCGCAGGCATTCGAAAACAAATTCATGCATGACGAAGAGCTCTTGTTCAAGGCGCAGGCGCGGCGCAATGGATTGATTGGCCTATGGGCCGCCGCCATCATGGGCAAGGCCGATGCCGACGCTTATGCCAAAGACCTGATCGCTGCCGACGTGACCCAAAAGGATGGCGTCTTTGCCCGGCTTCGCCAGGATTTCGATGCCGCCGGCGTCACGGTTCTCGATGACGAGATCCGCCAGCGCATGACCTCCCTGCTGAAGGATACGGCACGCTCGATGTACGAAGGCCGCTGAAAGCGCCTTTCCGACCTCTCCGCAAACGCGATGATCCGCACCGCCCGGCGGGCGATGCGGATCGCCATCTTGCGATCAGGCGAAGGTCAGAGATCGAACTGATAGGCCTTCGGCACGAAACGGTAGCCGGTATCGAGCGGTTCGACATAGCCGACCGCCGGGAACGGCATGTGATAGCCGAGGAAGGCGACTTTGTCGGTGGCCAGCATGTCGAAGACTGTCTTGCGGCTTTGGGCAGCAGCGGCCTTGTCCATGTCGAAACGCACTTCCCACTCCGGCTTCTGCAAGGACAGCACGAAATGGTTGGCGGTGTCGGCGGTCAGCACAAGCTGGCGTCCTTCCGACTGCAGCCGATAGATCATGTGGCCCGGCGAGTGACCGAAGGCCGCCATGGCGCTGATGCCGGTCACCACATCGGCGCCATCGGCGATGAAGGTCATCTTGTCGGCCAGCGGCTTCACATTGGCCAGCACACCCTTCTGGCCGCTCTCGGCCGGCGTGCCGGCGCGGGCCGGATCGACCCAGAAATCATATTCGGCCTGGCCGGTCACATAGCGGGCATTGGGGAAGGCCGGCTTGCCGCTTTCCATCAGTCCGCCGATATGGTCGCCATGCATATGGGTGAGCACGACGATCGTCACGTCTTCCTGGTTATAACCGGCGGCCGTCAGGCCTTCGATCAGGCGTCCGCCGCCCTGGGCGCGTCCTGCCGCACCAAGGCCGGTGTCAAACAGCACGACCTCGGAGCCGGTATTGACGAGTACAGGCGCAAAGCTGTTGACGAACTGGTCAGGGGGCAGGAAATTCTGCTTCAACAGATCGGCGACCGCTTCGGCCGACTGATTGGTGCCGAAGGTCTCGGCCGGTGCGCCGGACGGCCTTGCGCCATCCTTCACCACCACGACTTCGAACGTTCCGACCTTGAACCGATGGGTTTCCGGCGGCATGGCGTGATCGATGTCCATCGTCGTGCTGGTCGCCTGCGCCTGGGCCTGCGCGCTGCGGGTCATGAGATAAGGCGCCGAAAGCGCGCCCATGCCGGCCGCCCCCAGCAATACGCGTCTGTTCAATGAAACCATCCTACCCTCCTGTTTGCCTTGCCGATCCGTCTGGACCGGGCCCTTGCCAAGATAGAGGCGCAAGCCTCGAAGAACACCAGCCTCACGCAGACGTGAACGGATGGCTGAAACTTTGCCGATCTGGCATTGGCAGCGCGGCACTGCGGAGGTAGAAGGATCGCGCCTTACCGCCCCGCCACAGGTCCCCAGTTCCAGGGTGTTTACCGGATGAACCGCATCGTTCCGCTTATCCTTGCCGTCGCGCTCTTCATGGAGCAGATGGATTCCACCGTCATTGCCACGGCGCTGCCGGCGATCGCAGCCGATCTCCATGTCGGGCCGATCACGCTGAAGTTGGCGCTGACCTCCTATATGGTGGCGCTGGCGATCTTCATCCCGGTCAGCGGCTGGATGGCCGACCGATTCGGGGCCAAGCGGATCTTCCGGCTGGCGATCCTGGTCTTCGTGCTCGGATCGGTGCTGTGCGCCATGTCCTCCTCGCTGTTTGCCTTTGTCGGCGCCCGCTTCCTGCAGGGCATGGGCGGGGCGATGATGACGCCGGTCGGGCGGCTGGTGCTGCTGCGCACCACCAAGCGCAGCGATCTCGTGTCGGCCATGGCGCTTCTGACCATTCCGGCGCTGGTCGGTCCGTTGAGCGGACCGCCGATCGGCGGCTTCATCACCACCTATTTCTCCTGGCACTGGATTTTTCTGATCAATGTGCCGATCGGCTTTCTCGGCGTCTGGCTGGCGACCATCTACCTGCCGGAGGTGCCGGCCACCAATCCGCCGCCGGTCGACGTCAAGGGCTTTTTCTATTGTGCGCTGGCCACCGCCGGCATCGTCTTCGGCCTGTCGGTCGTCAGCCTGCCCGCCCTGCCGCCGATCGTCGGCGTTGCCGCCATGGTGTCGGGCGTCCTTGGCGCCGTGCTGTTCGTGCACCATGCCCGCCGCCACAGGGCGCCGCTGATCAATCTGACTCTCTTCCAGAACCGCAATTTCCGCGCCGCCTCGATCGGCGGCACATTGTTCCGGATTTCGACCGGCGCCATTCCCTTCCTGATGCCGCTGATGCTGCAGCTCGGCTTCGGGCTGACGCCGTTTCAATCCGGGATGATCACCTTTACCGGGGCGATCGGCGCCATTACCACGAAATTTGCCGCCCGGCGGGTGTTTGCCGCCGTCGGTTTCCGCCGCATGCTGATCGCCGCACCGCTGTTTGCCGCCGCCACCACCCTGCCCTCGGCCTTCTTCACGCCGGAGACCTCCACTATCCTGATTTCCACCGTGCTGCTGATGGCCGGATTTGCCCGGTCGTTCTTCTTCACCGGTGTCAATGCGCTCAGCTATTCGGATATCGAAGACGACCAGGCCAGCCAGGCGACCTCGGTCGGGTCCGTGCTGCAGCAGGTAAGCCAGGCGCTCGGCGTGGCCGTGGCTGCGGCGATCCTGGAGGCCAGCGTCCTCATCAGCGGCGCACCGCTCGGTCTTGGCGATTTCCATCTGGCCTTTGCGATCGTCACCGGGCTGTCGTTGCTGGCAGCCCTGCCGTTCCTGACGCTCTCGCCCAATGCCGGCGCCGCCGTGTCCGGCCATGGGGTGGCAAAGGCGCATGAGGAAATGCCGGTCAAGTAAGGCGGAGCTTGAGCTGCCGCGAGAGCTATTCCGGCGTCTCGCAGACAGCCGACAGCTTGTTGCCGTCCGGATCGCGCACGTAACAGGCATAGAAATGTGCATGATAGGGCCGCAGGCCCGGCGCGCCCTCGTCCGTTCCGCCCTGGGCAAGGGCTGCCTGGTAAAAGGCATCGACCGCAGCGCGGCTTTGCGCGTCAAGCGCGATCATCGATCCATTGCCGACCGTCTGGGGCTCGCCATTCACCGGCGTGAGCAGCCACAGGCGGCAGCGACCATCGCCGTCCGCCCCATAGCCGATCTCATCGTCCTTGCTGACGCGGCACTGCAGCCCAAGCACGGCCAGGGCCGCATCGTAGAAGCGCTTCGAGCGGACGAGATCCGTCGAGCCGAGGGTGACATAGAGCAGCATCGCGGCCGTTTTTCCTCAATCCTGGTTCTCGTCGGCGGTGGCATCCTCGCGGGCATCGTGGCTGGGGCCCACCTCGCCCTCGTCATGGTGACCGACGATCATATTGCCCTCGCGGCCCTTGAAGCCCTTGGCGAGCAGGAACATCTCGACCGATTCGGCGCGCGAGGCGCCCGGCTTGATATGGATGACCTGCTTGAAATTCTTCTTGAGCAGGTTGAGCAGGTCCTTTTCCGTGCCGCCCTGAAAGGTCTTTGCCAGGAAATGGCCGCCTTCGGCCAGCACGTCGATGGCGAAATAGGCCGCGACCTCGCACAGATGCATGGTGCGCAGATGGTCGGTGCGCTGGTGGCCGGTGGTGGGCGCCGCCATGTCGGAAATCACCACATCGGGCATGCCGCCGACCGCCTCGATCAGCTGGCGCGGCGCATCGGCATCGAGAAAGTCGAGCTGCAGGATCTTCACACCCGGCAACTGGTCCATTTCGAGAAAATCGATGGCCGCGACGCGGATATCGCTATCGGTCGAGCCGGTGACATTGGCGGCGATCTGCGACCAGCTGCCAGGTGCGGCACCGAGGTCGATGATGCGCTGGGCGCCTTTGAGGATCTGGTGCTTCTCGTCGATCTCCAGCAGCTTGAAGGCGGCGCGGGCGCGATAGCCCTCGAGCTTGGCGCGCTGCACATAGGGATCGTTGATATGGCGCTCCAGCCACCGCCGCGACGATGCCTTGAGCTTGCCCTTCTTGACCCTCTGGCCGAGTTTACGGCCGGTCCGGTTTCCACCGATCGATGCTTTAGCCATGCTATGTCCCGTGCTCAACGCTCTCTTGGGCCGTTCGGCCGCCGCGGTCGATGGCGTCGCCAGACGCCGTCATCCGCCATCATGTCGGTCAGAAGACCTTCCCTCAAGCCCCGATCGGCGACCCGCATGCGGTTCGACGGCCAGCGCCTGCGGATCGCCTCCAGGATGGCGCAGCCGGCCAGCACCAGATCGGCGCGATCCGGGCCGATACAGGCATTGGCGGCGCGGCTGGAATAATCCCAGGACAAAAGCTTGGCCTGCATGGCCGTGACCTCGTCGTCCGACAGCCACAGACCATCGACCCGGCGGCGATCGTAGCGCGGCAGATCGAGATGCACGCCGGCCAGCGTCGTGACCGTCCCCGATGTGCCGATCAGGTGAAAATCCTCCGCCGCATCGGAAAGGCCGAGATCGGCAAGCGGGGGGCAATCGAAACGATCGAGCATGGCCGCCACCTCGTCGATCATCGCCTCGAAAATCGCCGGCGACACGTCGCGGCCGCCATGGCGCTCCGACAACGTGACGACGCCGACCGGCAGGGAGGTCCAATGGGTAATATGATTGGCAAGCCGGCTGGAGCGATTGTCGGCAATGCGGATCACGGCGATCTCGGAGGATCCGCCGCCGATATCGAACAGCACGACCGAGCGGGTTTCGCGGCCGACCAGCGAGGAGCAGCCCGACACCGCCAGCCGCGCCTCGGTTTCGCGATCGATGATTTCCAGGTCCAGCCCGGTCTCCTCGACGACGCGGCGCAAAAACTCCTCGCCGTTTGCGGCGGCCCGGCAGGCCTCGGTGGCGATCAACCGCATGCGGCGGATCTCGCGACCGGCCAGCTTGGCGGCGCAGATGCGCAGCGCCTCGACCGCCCGGTCCATGGCCTCCGGCGACAGGCGGCCGCTGGCGGCGAGCCCCTCGCCAAGCCGGACGATGCGCGAAAAGGCATCGACGACGCGGAACTGGCCGGGCTTGGTCGGCTGGGCGATCAGCAGGCGGCAATTGTTGGTGCCGAGATCGAGCGCGGCATAGAGATCGGGGATATGGGGTGCGGCGGCCACCGCCGGCCGTGATGGCGCCTCGCCTGCGGCAGATCCGCCTGACGGCGCGCCGTTCGGCACGACGCGCGCGTCGGGATGGCCCGATGGGCGGCCTGCAGATGCAGCAGCGCCGGACCCTGAAGGCCGACCGGCCGGAACGGCGGCCTTGCCGGGGACCAGCGGCCGACCCTGCAGGCTGCGCTTGTTGCGGGATTTGCGCCGACGCTTGCCGGCCTTGTCCGCCGGCACAGCGACACTCACTGCCGAATCGATGACGGGTTCTGGCGCACGGGCCTGAGGCGCCGCGCCGGGCAGAGCCGCGGACGTGCTTTTCTTGCGTCTACGCTTGCGCTTGCGCGCCGGAGACGATCCATCCTGGTTCGGGAAACGTCCTGCCGGGTCGGCCTTGACGGACTGACCCTCGACACCAGACAACGCGGGCGGGGAGGCATTCTGCCCTCTCCGCTTCGACTTGCCACGCCGGGAGGAATTGCTCTCCCCGCGCTTTGCCGCAGACGCCCCTTCGAGTGGCGGCGCTGGGCCGCTTTCGGGGTCTTTCACTGTCTTTTTCCGTCGCGCCGCGCAAAGCCATCAAGGGATGCCGCTGGCGTCTTTTCGATTTTCGTTGGATCAATGATACCAGCCGCCCGGCCTTTCGCCAAACGGTTTTTGGCCAACGGCTAAAGCCCGCCCCGCACGACCTCGTTCGGGCTTTGCGGGGCCATGAAATCGGCTCCGCTATTTTCTTGCAGTTTTTTTGGCCGGGGGTATTTGCAAGTGCCGATCTTTTTGTTTATAAGCCCGCCTCACCGGCAGGCGCACATGAGAGCGCCAAGCAGCCCAGTTGGGGAATAGTTCAACGGTAGAACGACGGACTCTGACTCCGTTAATCTTGGTTCGAATCCAGGTTCCCCAGCCAATTCTCCCGAAAAGCCCTTCATTCCTGATCGGTCGAGATGTCTAGTCCCGTTTTCGCTTGCACGGCAGAGGCTGCCGCCGCGGAACCGTCCGTTGCACCGTTCCCCCTACCCCTCGAACCGCCCGCCATCCTCGCGGTCTCGCTCGTATCGCCTGGCCAGCGCAAACTCCGGCAGCCAGGATTCGCGGCGGATGGTCCAGAGTTCATAAGTGGGCGTGAACTGGTCGGGGGCGTCCAGGGAGCCGAGGTTCACTTCGACCTCGTCGGCGCTGCGTGCGAACACCGATGAGCCGCAGCGGGGGCAGAAGAAGCGGCCGGCGTAGTCGCGGGTTTCGCCCTCGACGGTCACCGCAGCTTCGGGAAAGATCGCCGATGCGTGAAACAGGGCGCCGTGATGTTTGCGGCAATCGAGGCAATGACAGATGCCGACCCTATAGGGGCGTCCCGATGCCCGAAATCTGACATTGCCGCACAGGCAACCGCCGGTGACCTGGTCCATGCTGCATCTCCTTCCGCATCCCTTGGCCGCATCCCTTGGCCGCATCCGCTGGCCGCATCCGTTGGCCGGATCCGCTGGCCGTACCCGTCGACCTGATCCGATGGCAGGGATTGTTGCAACGAATGGCTGTGATTGCAATTGTGCCGGCCAAAGCACACGGGCATGCACCGCCGGTTCACGGCCACTTCGCGTCCCGTCCAGGCGAACAGAACGGTCGGATGGGCGCTCGGCGCGGGCCTTTGTCATCGGCCGCTGGAGCTGCTTTCGACGACTGCAGGGCGGACCTTCCCCTTGCGCTGCTAGACCACGCGCAAGGGGAAGGGTGTTCAAGGGGTCAGTTGGCGGGCGTCAGGGTCATCGAGGCGCTGCCGGCGGCGACGTTGAGGCCGAGCTGGCCGGTCACGCTGACCGCCTGGAGGTGGATCGAGCCGGATGTGCCGCCCACCAGGACATTGGCGCCGACGCCAGCGCCGACAGTGGCCTCGGCCGAGGCACCGACATAGAGGCCGGCCAGCGAGCCGCGGTGGTAGCCGGCGGTCGGTGCAAAGACCGCCCAGATCAGACGGCTGCGCGTGGTGAAGCCGAGGTCGACGCCGAGCTTGCGGATCTCGCCGGTGTAATTGTCGAGCAGCTCGGTGCCGACGGTGGAACGGAACACGCAATCGGCCTGCTTGGAGGAGCCGAGCACATAACCTGTGCCGCCGCCGATGTCGCAGGTCAGGTTGCCGATCTTCACGCCGCCCTCGGTGTCCTGATCATAGGCCGGCGGCGGCGTGTAGCCGGGGGTCATGTCAGCGGCGGCAGCGGCCTGTGCGCCAGCCAGAGCGAGCGTGGCAGCGGTCAGCGCCATTCCAAAATTCTTCATCATATCAGTCTCCTTGTCATATCGTGACGGTGCTTGGGCACCGGGCTGTCCATTCGGCAGAAGCCGTTAGAAATCATGCGCGCAATCGATCATCGGCCCCCGATCGGCGAACCCGTTGCGGCGCATAGGAAGGTTCAAAAGCGACGGACGAGGGTACCCTTCCAACCCTAAAGGGGCATTTCGAAGGCACAGCCACCGTTTGGCTTTGGGCCACGGTCTGCGAAGGCGGTGATGCACAATTCGGAACCATCGGCCCGTCCTGCTCGTTCACGTATGACCAAAGCCACCAACGCCAGAGAAAAGGGAGAGTTCCATGCCGACCACCATTCCCAACACCCCGCGGCCTGACGCCGAAACGCCGCGCGGACCAAGCGGTACACCGGGCATGCCCGACCGCTCGCAGGAAGAAGCCCCAAAGCCGCCCGTGCAAGCGCCGGGCGATAACCGAAATCCGAACGATCCGGCGCTGCTGCCGATCGGCGACCCGGCCGGAATGGCCTGATGGGCTCGCCGCCAAGCAAGATGCGCGGCTATGCGAAACAGCTGGTTGCCGAGATTATCGGCAACCAGCTTCTGCAAGAGGACGGTCTGGCGGATATCCGGGCCGCCGACCATGCCGATCCCCTGCCGCCCCAAGAGCAGCCCGATCGGACGGCCACGCCCCTCCAAATCGAGCCGCGGCCGAATGTCAGAATCAAGGGTTAGAACGCGCGATAGGAGGCGCTGTGTAAGTGTGATCGCCTCAGGCCTCAACGCAAGTGTGAGACATGCGGCCGGCGCCTTTCCGATTGGAAGCGATCCCGGCAATGGGCCAAGGCGCCGATGGCCCGACCCGGCGACCCGGCGACCCGGCAGGTGCTGCTTGCGATCACGCAGCGATCAGGCCCGATCCTTCGTCATGGGCCGGATGATGGCCGAAGCTGTTCCAGCAGACCTCCAAACGACGCACCCATTGCCGGTTTGTCACCAGCCTTAACCCTGCCTTAGAGCAGGGTTTCTTCTGCGTCGTCCTTGGTGGCGTCCTTGCGGCCGCGCTTTTTCGACACGGGCTTGGCAAGCGAAGCGTAATCGACCGTGTTTTCCGCAGGCTTTGTCTTCTTGGCAGCCTCACTGGGAAGGTCGGGCTCGGACTTCTTCTCGAATCGGATCATCGTGTGCGTCCTTCGGTGGGAGGGGATCAGGGACATGCTATAACACCAAAGCGGAGGGCCATGACCACATTTTTGCAACGCCCACCGCTATTTCATCCCTGCCGGCATTTTTCGTTTGCGCCGCAGCAAAGGCAATTGCATCCTTGCAAGCCATCCAGATCTCAAAACGGAATTCAGTGAATGTCAGCAGATGCCATCGTTCTTGGCGCCGGGATTATCGGCGTTTCCACAGCCGTCCATTTGGCGCGTCGCGGAAAATCGGTGGTGCTGCTCGACCGCCGCGGCGCCGGCGAGGAAACCTCGTTCGGCAATGCCGGCCTGATCCAGCGCGAAGGCGTGGTGCCTTACGGTTTCCCGCAGAACCTCGATCTTCTGGTGCGCTACAGCTTCAACAACCGGATCGACGCCCATTATCATCCCCGCGCCGTGCCCAGCGTCATGTCGTTCCTGGCCAAATACTGGTGGCACTCCAACCATCGGCGCCATCTCGACATCGCCCGCGCTTACGCGCCGCTGATCGAGCATTCGGTCAGCGAGCATAGCGAGATGGTGGAGGCGGCCGGCGCCGGCCATCTGATCCGCAAGAACGGCTGGATGGAGATTTTCCGCAGCAATGCCAAGCGCGATTCCGAATATGCGGAGGCCGCGCGGCTCGCCCGCGACTATGGCGTCGGCTATACCGAGCTGTCCTCCGCCGATCTGGCCCGAGAAGAGCCGCATCTGCGCGGCACCTTCACCGGCGCGCTGAAATGGTCGGATCCGTGGTCGGTGCTCGATCCGCATGCCCTGACCTTGGCCTATCTGAAACTGTTCGAGAGCCTTGGCGGCCGCTTCGTCAAGGGCGACGCGACGACGCTCACCGAAAACCGGTCTGCAAAGAGCTGGACAGTCAAATCCGACGACGGCCCGATCGAGGCCAGCCAGGTGGTCGTCGCCATGGGTCCGTGGTCGGACGAGGTGACCAAGCGCATCGGCTATCGCTTCCCCCTCGG
Source organism: Rhizobium sp. CG5 (assembly GCF_023701945.1). GTDB lineage: Bacteria > Pseudomonadota > Alphaproteobacteria > Rhizobiales > Rhizobiaceae > Allorhizobium. The sequence goes on along the minus strand of NZ_JABAEF010000002.1, from coordinate 410,954 downwards.
CGTCAAGCGCGGCTATCACATGCATTACGGCACGACCGGAAATGCGACGCTCAACAACTGGACGATGGACAACGAGCGCGGCTATTTCCTGGCGCCGATGAACCAGGGCATCCGCCTGACGACCGGCGCCGAATTCGCCTTTCGCGATGCGCCGAAAACGCCGGTGCAGCTGGAGCGCGCCGAAAAGGTTGCCCGCGACATCTTCCCGCTCGGCGAACGGCTGGATGCCGAACCGTGGATGGGCGCCCGCCCCTGCACGCCGGATATGATGCCGATCATCGGCAAGGCGCCGCGCCACGCCAATGTCTGGTTCGCCTTCGGCCATGCCCATCACGGCCTGACGCTTGGCCCCGTCACCGGCCGGCTGATTGCCGAGGCGATGGACGGCGAGAAGCCGTTCCTCAACATCGAACCCTACCGGCCGGAACGCTTCAAGCCCTGATCGTCAAGGGATGGCCCTGATCGCAAAGGGCCGGCTGGAATTGCGGCCAAAGCAGTGCTAGGATAGAAACTGGTCATTCGACCAGTTTTTTAGTCCTTCCCTCCGGAAGGCACTCGGCCCTGATGCAGCGCTGTCTTTCGGCAGCCTCCGGCCGAAGCGGCACGACAGCAGGCGACAGGCAGACGCATGGCACGGTTTTTGATCTATAACGCGAAGAGCGCGCACCGTTAGCGGTGTTTCTTTCGCATGCGGCGTGGTGTCATGCCGATTGATCAAGACCAACGAGCAACAGCCGGTGCCTTATGGATATGGAAAGCCAAGCCAAAGCCTTTTTCGACGCCAACCCCGATATCGAGGTGCTTGAAGCCTTCGTCATCGACGTCAACGGCGTGCCACGCGGCAAGTGGATCCCGCGCGAGCGGGCGCTTGACGTACTGACCAAGGGCATGGCCATTCCCCGTTCGGTCTATGCGCTGGATGTCTGGGGCCGTGACGTCAATGCCGCAGGCTTGGCCGAGGGCACGGGCGATCCGGACGGGATCTGTTTCCCGGTTCCCGGCACCTTGTCGCGCGTCACCTGGCTGTCGCGGCCGACCGCCCAGGTTCTGCTCGAGATGAAAAACCCCGATGGCAGCGGTTTTTATGGCGACCCGCGCCAGGTGCTGGCTGCGGTGCTTGAGCGCTACAAGAAGCTGAAGCTGACGCCGGTCGTCGCCACCGAACTGGAATTCTACCTGATCGACCCGGTGCGCTCGGCCCTCGATCCGGTGCGCCCGCCCAATACGCGCGACGGGCGCTGGCACACCGGCCAGACGCAGGTCCTGTCGATTTCGGAATTGCAGGATTTCGAGGAGGTGTTCTACGGCATCTCTTCCGCCGCGCGGGCGCAAGGCGTTCCGGCCGATACGACGCTGCGCGAAAACGGTCCGGGCCAATATGAAATCAACCTCAACCATGTGCCCGACGCACTGGCGGCGGCCGATTATGCGCTGTTGCTGAAACGCATCGTCAAAGGCGTGGCACGCTGTCACGATCTGGACGCCACCTTCATGGCCAAGCCCTACGGCACCCAGGCCGGCAGCGGCATGCATGTGCATTTCTCGATTCTCGACGAAGAGGGCCGCAATATCTTCGTCGGCGAGGACGGCCCGGCCGAGGTGCTGATGCACTGCGTCGGCGGACTTCTCGACAACATGGGCGAGAGCATGGCGGTATTCGCGCCGCACCAGAATTCCTATCGCCGGCTGCGCCCCTCCGAGCATGCGCCGACCTATGCCTCCTGGGGTTTCGACAACCGCTCGGCCGCGGTGCGCGTCATCACCGCCTCCAAACCCGCCACCCGTATCGAGCACCGCGTGGCGGGCTCGGATACCAATCCCTATCTCGTTCTGGCGATGATCCTGGGGGCAGCGCTCGCCGGCATGCGAGAAAAGACCCAGCCGGGCGGCGCCATCAGCGGCGACGAGCATGCGATCGGCCACGAGCCGCTGCCGACCAACTGGGACTATGCCATCCAGCGCTTTGCCAAGTCGAGTTTCGCCTATGCGGCGCTCGGGCCCAAATACCGCGGGCTCTATACGGCCTGCAAACAGCAGGAACAGGCGGAATTCTCGCTGCGCGTGACCGATGTCGAATATGACGCCTATATCAGGACGGTGTGAGATGAGCGACCAGATTAGAACCAACAGCCACAATCCCGGCCATGCCAATTCCTGGTATGCGGCGTCTGCCAATGACACGCGCATCCGCCCGGCGCTGGAGGGCGAAGAGGTTGCCGATGTCTGCGTGATCGGCGCCGGCTTCACCGGCATATCGGCGGCGCTTCAATTGGCCGAGAACGGCTATTCGGTGATCGTGCTGGAGGGCGAGCGCGTCGGCTTTGGCGCATCGGGGCGCAATGGCGGGCAGATCGTCAACGGCTACAGCCGGGATCTCGAAACCATCGCCAAACGCTATGGCCCCGACAAGGCGATGATGCTCGGGCAGATGTCGCTGGAGGGCGGCCAGATCATCCGCGATCGGGTGGCGAAATACGGCATTCAGTGCGATCTGGTTGATGGCGGCTTCTATGCCGCCTTTACCGACAAGCAGGTGCGCGAGATGGCCGGCGTCAAGGCCCATTGGGAAAAGCACGGCCATAGCGGGCTGGAGATGGTGTCGAAGGCCGAGGTCGGCCGCTACGTGAAAGCCGACCGCTATGTCGGTGGCATGATCGACAGGCTGGGCGGCCATATCCATCCGCTCAACCTGGTGCTGGGAGAAGCGGCGGCCGTCGAAAGCCTGGGCGGGCGGATCTTTGAGAATTCCCGCGTCACCGGCCTCGACATGGGGGCCAATCCCGTGGTGCATACCGCCAAGGGTTCGGTCAAGGCCAAGTATGTTCTAGTCTGCGGCAATGCCTATCTCGGGCAATTGCTGCCGAAGATCACCGACAAGATGATGCCGGTCTCCAGCCAGGTGATGGCGACCGAGCCGCTCGACGCCAAGCTGATCGAAGAACTGCTGCCGGCCAATTACTGTGTCGAGGACGCCAATTACGTGCTCGACTATTACCGTCGCACCGCCGACAACCGCCTGCTCTATGGCGGCGGCATCGGCTATGGCGGACAGGATCCGGCCAACCTGACCGGCGTGATCCGGCCAAACATGCTCAAAACCTTTCCGCAGCTTGCCGGCGCCAAGATCGACTTTGCCTGGAGCGGCAATTTCGCCCTGACGCTGACGCGCATTCCACATATGGGCAAGCTGTCCGACACCGTTTATTTCTCCCATGGCGACAGCGGCCATGGGGTGACCACCACCCATCTGCTCGGCAAGATCCTCGGCGAGGCGGTCGCTGGCCATGCCGGACGTTTCGACGTCTGGTCGTCGCTGCCGGCCCTGCCCTTCCCCGGCGGCAAGACGTTCCGCGTGCCGCTCACCCTGCTGGGCGCCTGGTGGTATGGCATGCGCGACAGGCTCGGCATCTAGCAAAGGACGTTGACCATGCGCACCGTGACCGTCGCCGCGACGCAGATGGCACCGAACTCACCTTCTACGGCTCGTCCTTCATCACCAGCCAGACCGGGGAGATGGTCTGCGAGGCCGACCGCAGCAGCGAGACAGTGCTGACGGCCACCTTCGATCTTGACGGGATTGCACGGCAGCGGCAGGCCTGGGGCCCGTTTCGCGACCGGCGTCCGGATCTCTATGGTGCGATTGCCAGCCTCGACGGCGGGGTTTGAGCAGGGATTCAGTCTGCGTCATCGCTTGCAAAAATCCGCAGCTGGCGGCGGATCATCGCCTTGAAATCGCCTGTAATGTCGATCGTCTCGTCGGTGCGGAACATCAGCGCCAGACGAACGGCACCGCCGGCCATGCAGAACATCAGGAAGACCGTGCGTCTGTACTGCTCGCGGCGCGGTTCGGGGATGAAGCGTTGCGTGGCGTCGGAAAACATATTGGCATGCAGTCGGGTTTCTTCGACATCTGCGTCGTTCAGCTTTGTGTCGGCCTGGATGGCGTTCAGCAGATCCTGGGTCGGCGGATGTTCCGACACCAGCTTGAAGTAGGCATCGAACACGGTTTCCGCTGCCGCACCGACATCCTCCCAGCCATCGATATGGGTCAGCTTGTCGGCGACCAGCGCCCGGATGCACAGCGCATAACGCTCGTAGAGCGTGGCGATGATGGCCGATTTGTTGGGGAAATACTGGTAGACGGAGGCAATCGGACCGCCGGCATTGGTGGCGATCTCCTTCATCGTCACCGCATCCAGCCCCTTTGAGCCGATCAGTTCCATGGCCACTTTGAGGATTTCGTCGAGCCGTTCGCGGCTGCGGTCCTGCTTGGGCTGTCGGCGCAGGGCAGAGCCCTCGCATGCGTCCCTTTGGATTTTCATCGGGCGATCCTCCGGCCTGTCAGACATTGATCGACGTGTCGCCACGCCCCAAAAGCCACATCTGGTCGCACATCATGGCGATAAAATCGTCCATGACATCGCCCGACTCCTCCGGCGGAACGACCAGCGCCAGGCGGATGGCGTTGTTGACAAGTTGAAACATCAGAAAGACCGTCCGCCGAAATTCGTCGCGATTGGCCTCAGGAATGAACCGCACGGTGGCCTGGAAGAAAAAATCGGCCTCGACCCGGCGTTCGTTGATGTCGAGATTGGTCAGCGACTTGTCGGCCTGGATGGCGACCTGCAACTGCCTCAAGGCCGGGTTGGCAGAAAACATGCCATAATAGGCCCGGATCGTCTGCTCGATCGCGACGATCGCCTCGTCCAGAGATTGAAGCCTGCTGAAACTTTCTGCCAACAGGGACCGGACCGATTGCGCATGATGCTCGAAAAGCGCAATCAGGATCGCCGACTTGTTGGGAAAATACTGGTAGACCGACGAAATTGGACCCCCGGCGCCAGCCGCGATTTCCTTCATGGTGACGGCATCCACGCCTTTTTCCCCCAACAGGCGCATGGTGGTCTTCAGGATAGCGTCTATCCGTTCCTTGGCTCTTTCCTGCTTCGGTTTGCGACGCAGACCCGGGCTGATCGGTGCCCGCTCACCCCTTGCCATCAGTCAGCTTTCCTTCGCCTGCCATGTCATTGTCGCTAAAACAAAAAAGAGGTAGGGCCGGTGGCGGGTACGGCAAGAGGATCATGACAGACGGCTTGTCCTTTTTGAGCGATGTCTAATTGTATAAAGGACCTTTTCCGGCCGCACGGACAAGGTGAACAATCATCACATTCGCTTGAAAGTCAGCCGTCCGACCTGAAATTCTTTGCAGATCTGTCGCATCAATGCGACACAGGCAGGAGGCAATTGCTGGAAGAGGCTGCTGCTCAGCCGATTTCGCCCAGCCCGGACAGGGCATCGGCGACGATCGCATTCAGATCCTGGTCTATGCTGACCGTCACCACCCCTGCCTCGCCGCCTGGATTTTCCAGCGTCTGCAACTGGCTGGTCAACAGCGATGTCGGCATGAAATGCCCTTCCCTGGCGCCCATGCGATGGGCCAGAAGCTCCGGCGTTCCGTCCAGGAAAACAAATGCGGTCCGGCCGTTGCCGGCGCGCCGCAGGATGTCGCGATAGGATTTTCGAAGCGCCGAGCAGGACAGGACGATGGATTGATTGCGCGCCAGCGCCTCGGCGAGCTGCTCTCCGATCCGTTCGAGCCAGGGAAACCTGTCGTCATCGGTCAGCGGAATGCCCTTGGCCATCTTCTCGACATTGGCGGATGGATGGAGGCTATCGCCTTCCAGAAATGGCGCGCCAAGGCGAAGCGCCAGCTTTGCGCCGACCGACGACTTACCGCAGCCGCTAACCCCCATCACGACGATGGCCCGACCGGGACCTATATTGCGCAGTTCGTTCATGCCGGCTCTCCCTTGATCATTGCCCGCAGCGCTCATTCTTTGGCCTCGCCTTTGCCACGCCGCAGCACGAAGGGCATGAAGACGGTCAGGACCAGGATGCGCAGGACGTGGTGGGCGCCGACATAGGTGGCATCGGCATGCATCATCACCGCCATGGCCGCCATGGTCTCCAGACCACCGGGCGCAAAGGCGATCACCGTGGCATTGAGCGGCAGGCCGGTCATCGAGGTTACAAAGATGGCGATGACAGCGGCAATCGCCACCACCACGACGGTGACCACGGCGCCGGCGACAAAGGCCTTCTTCATGCGGCTGATCGGTACGCCGGAAAAGCGCGAGCCGATCAGACAGCCGAGCGTCACATAGGACGGGATCAAAAGCCATTGCGGCACGGAACCCGACACCATTCCGCTCAGATGGGTGGCAACCGAGACCGCGACGCCGCCAAGCAGAAAGGCCGCCGGCATGTTCATCCGCAGGAAGAGAAAGCCCAGACCAGCCGATGCGGCGATGACGAGAGCGACCACCGGCGCGCTCATGACAACGGCCGAGGCGCCGGGGGTGACTGCGACGAGATCCAGGAACTCGACGATCAGCGGCACGGTCAGCGTCAGGGCGAGGACCCTAACACTCTGGATGATGCTGATGCTGGCAATGTCACCGCCGATATCGGCGCCGAGGCTGACGATATAGCTCAGATGGCCGGGCGAAGCGGCCAGCATGGCGGTCTTGTGATCGTAGCCGAAGCCGATCTTCAGTACGAAATAGGCAGCATAGAGCAGGACGACCACCGCGACGAAAACCATGGCGAAGCTGAGCGGCCAGGTCTTGGCCGCCTCAAGCACCTCGGGCGTCACCGCGGTACCCATGGATATGCCAACCAGCACGAAGCAGACCGTGCGCAGCCAGAGCGGGATGATGAGCTTCAGCCCGGCAAGACCTGCCAGCGTCACCACCAGCGCCGGGCCGATCAGGAAAGGTGCGGGAAACGCCAGGTAAAATGCCGCGGCGGCGCCCAGGGCCCCCAGCAGAACGGTCACAATCAGGGAGCGGATTTCCGGCAGGGACATGGGGGCGGGATCGTCTTGATGGACAGGAAACACGGGAGGACAAAACGGTGCCCACGCTGCCAGTTCCTTTTAGAGCAACATCCCGTCAGGTCAACATTGGCCTTCAGGCTTCAAGGGCTTGCCCGTCCAAGGATTTCTGCCGACAGCTTCTCGGCCATCATGATGACGGGCGCATTGGTATTGCCGCCGATCAGCGTCGGCATGACGGAGGCATCGATGACACGCAATCCCTCGACGCCATGCACCCGCAGATGCGGATCGACGACGGCCGCACTGTCGGTTCCCATCCGGCAGGTGCCGGCCGGATGATAGATCGTGTCGGCACGACGGCGTATTTGCTCGGATAGCGCAGCATCGTCCAGCCCGGCGATCGGGTAGAGTTCGGATTTGCGGTAAGCGTCCAAGGCCGGCGCCTCGACGATCGAACGCATCAGCTTCACGCCGGCGAGCAGCTCCTGCATGTCGCGCGGGTCGGACAGATAGGCCGGATCGATGGACGGCGGCATCATCGGATCGGCGCTGCGCAAGGTGACGCGGCCGCGCGAATGGGGCCTGAGCACGCAGACATGGCAGGAATAGCCATAGCCCAGATGCAATTTGCGGGCGTGATCATCAACCATGGCGACGACGAAATGCAGCTGGATATCCGGCCGGTCGAGCGCCGGGTCGGTTTTCAGGAAACCGCCCGATTCGGCAAAGGTCGAGCGCAGATGGCCGGCACCCTCGTTTCGCCACTGGCGGGCCGAGCGGGCGATATCCAGGGCACCGGACGGGCCGATGCCGATCATGTCGCGGTCGGAAGAGCGATAGATCGCCGTGAAATCCAGGTGATCCTGAAGGTTGGCCCCGACGCCCGGCAGATCGGCTGCGACCGTGATGCCGTGCCGGCGCAAGTCTTCCGCCGGGCCGATGCCGGACAGCATCAGCAGCTGCGGCGACTGGAATGCGCCGGCACAGCACAGCACTTCGCGCGCCGCCAAGACCCGGCCTTCGCTTCGGCCCTGGCGGTAGGCGACGCCGGTGGCCCGTCCGTTCTCAAGGAGAATCCGGGTTGCATGGGCGCCGGTCAGGATCGTCAGGTTCGGCCGGTCGACATGGTCGTGAAGATAGGCGGCCGCGGCCGAGCAGCGCTCGCCTTTGCGCGGCCCCTTCCAGAACTGTGTGGCCTGATAGAGACCAACGCCCTCCTGGGTCACGCCATTGAAATCGGCGTTGCGGGCAAAACCCCGCTGTTCGGCGGCGTCCAGGAAAGCCTGGTTGACCGGCCGCGCCCAATCGGCATCGCAGACCTGCAAAGGGCCATCCGCGCCATGCAGCGGCCCGGCGCCATGGGCATTGCCCTCCGCCTTGCGAAACCAGGGGAGCGCATCGTCAAAGCTCCAGCCCTCGCAACCCGCCGCCGCCCAATCGTCATAATCGCCCGGATGGCCGCGGACATAGAGCATGGCATTGATGGCGCTGGACCCGCCGAGCCCGCGGCCGCGCGGCTGAAAACCGCGTCGTCCATGAAGGCCTGCCTGCGGCTCGGTCTCGAAGGCCCAGTTAGAGGAATGAAGATGGCCAGGGACGATGGCGGCAGCCCCGGACGGCACCCGCATCAAGAGATCGCGGCCCATGCCTCCAGCCTCCAGCAGGCAGACCCTGACATCGGCATTTTCGCTCAGCCGGCCGGCCAGACCGCCACCCGCCGATCCTCCGCCGACCACCACATAATCGAACATCCGTTCCCCCGGCCCGATATCCCTGCGACGGGAGGTCGCCCGTCGTTTCTCCCCGGGCGAGTCCTATTCCGTTTACGTAAACGTAGCCTGATGGAGTGACAAACTCAAGAGCCACGAAAGTCGGCCCATGGGCTGCCAAAGGCGGGCGACGTCACCGATACGTCGCGGCAACACGACATCAAAAAGCCCGCGGACAAAGTCCACGGACTCATGAAGAATCTGTTGCACAGTGAGGCGTCAGGCAGCCGGTGCAGTGACGGCCGAGCCGCGTGGCACGGCGAATTCGTTGATGCCGAGCAGGAAGTTGATCTGCGGGCGCGCCTTGACCAGGTCGTCGATGGAATATTCCATCAGCACGCCGAAAAAGGCGTTGAGCGCCTTGCGCAGGGCCGAGTTCAAACCGCAGCTGTCGACCAGCGGACAATCGACCTCGCCGTCATCCTCAAAACATTCGGCCATCGCGAAACTGTCTTCGGTGACGCGCACGACATCGAACAGGCTAATGTCGGTCGCCGGGCGACCGAGGCGCACGCCGCCATTGCGGCCCCGTACGGTTTCGACCAGTCCAGCCTTGTTGAGCGGCTGCAGGATCTTGAACAGGAAAAGCTCCGAAACGCCATAAGCCTTTGCGATTTCAGGAATCCGGCTCAGGCCCTGGTTATTGGCCGCGCAATACATGAGCATGCGAACCGCGTAATTTGTCTGCTTCGTCAAACGCATGCTTAACTCCCGGAATCAAGTTTTATCGGTATATAATGCCTTTTGCAGTTTTGAACAATTCCAAAATAGCAAAAATACACAAGGTCGTGATCACCCTCATATCACGGCTGCGTTGACATGCCGAGAAAATATCATGATATATTTACTCAAGTAAAAATCGGCACAGAAACTAAAAAGGGAGTCTCATGTTTCGCATCAGGACATCAGTCGTAGGATTGGCCGCATCGGCAGCATTCTTCGCCATCGGCAGCCAGGCCTTCGCCGAGGGAGAGGTCAATATCTATTCCTATCGCCAGCCGGAACTGATCCAGCCCGTGCTTGACGCCTTCACCAAGGAAACCGGTATAACGACCAATGTCCTCTTCCTCGACAAGGGCCTTGTAGAGCGCATCAGCGCCGAGGGCGTCAATTCGCCGGCCGACGTCATCCTGACCGTGGATATCGGACGGCTGGTCGAGGCGCGCGACGGCGGCGTCACGCAGCCGCTCAGCAACGAGATCATCAACAAAGACATCCCCGCCCATTACCGCGATCCGGCCGGCGAATGGTTCGGCCTGACAACCCGCGGCCGGGTGGTCTATGCCTCCAAGGAGCGCGTATCGGATACGGCGATCACCTACGAGGACCTGGCCGATCCGAAATGGAAGGGCCGGATCTGCATTCGCGACGGCCAGCATTCCTACAATATCGGCCTGTTCGCCTCGATGATCGCCCATCACGGGGCCGACTACACCGAAACCTGGCTGCGTGGCTTCAAGGACAATCTGGCCCGCAAGCCGGACGGCAATGACCGCAGCCAGGCCAAGGCGATCATGGCCGGCGAATGCGATATTTCGCTCGGCAATACCTATTATGTCGGTCTGATGATGACCAATGAAAAGGACCCGGAAGAAAAGGAATGGGCGGCCGCCATCAAGGTGCTGTTCCCCAATAGCGCGGACCGTGGCACCCATGTGAATATTTCCGGCATGGCGCTCGCCAAGAATGCGCCGAACAAGGATAATGCGGTGAAATTCATGGAGTTTCTGGCCTCCGGCGAGGCCCAGGAAATCTATGCCGAGCAGGTCTTCGAATATCCCGTGATGCCGGGCGCCAAGACCTCCGACATCGTCGCCTCGTTCGGCACGATCAAGCCCGACACCCTGTCGCTCGCCGACATCGCTGCCAACCGCAAGGCGGCCTCCGAACTGGTCGACAAGGTCGGCTTCAACGACGGCCCGACGCAGTAAGTTGCAGACGAAAGCCTGTTCGTCTTAGGCTGATACCAAGAGCGGCCCGGGGAGAAATCGCCGGGCCGTTTTGCGTTGCGGCCATGACCGCGGTCCTGATTGTGGCGCCGTTTTCGGCCACGTATCCGCCGCACCGGATCAAAAGCAATGGCGCTTGCCGGCGCATGGCTGTAGATGCGGTGGAGGTGCGGACGCAAAAGGAGACGGCTGCCGATGATCGAGCGGTTTCGAGCAATATCTGGGGCAACCTGCAGCCGGCCTCGCCCTGCTGCGACGGTGACGCCGCGACCATGAGGCCAGACATGGACAATGCGATCTCCGTGCGCCAGGTCTACAAGCGCTTCGGTTTTGGACCGGGAGCGGTCGTGGCCCTTGATGGCCTGTCGCTGGAAATCCCACGCGGCAAGATCCACGGCCTGCTGGGCCCCAATGGCGCCGGCAAGAGCACGCTTCTGCGCATCATCGCCGGACTGGTACGCGCCGATCGCGGCAGCATCGACCTGTTCGGCGCGCCCGCCAGCCCCGCCTCGCGGCGAAAATTCGGCATGCTGATCGAATCCCCGAGCTTCTATCCTTTCATGACAGCGCGCGAGCATCTGGCGATGCTGGCCTCGTTCGCCGACCAGCCGGCCGAAGTCGATGCGGTGCTGCGCCGCGTTGGCATTCTCAATGCGGCCGACAAGCGGGTCAGCGGCTTCTCGCTCGGCATGAAACAGCGACTCGGCATCGGCTGCGCCCTGATTTCAAGGCCCGACGGCATGATTCTCGACGAGCCGACCAACGGGCTCGATCCCGACGGAATCCTGGAGATGCGGGCGCTGATCCAGGAACTCGCCCATCAGGACGGCATCACCGTGCTGCTCTCCAGCCACCTTCTCGACGAAGTCGAACGGATGTGCGAGCGCATCACCATCATCAAGCGCGGAAAACTGGTGGCCGAGGGCAATGTTGCCGACCTGCTCGATCGACAGGGCCGCTTCTTCCTGGAGGTCGACAGGCCCGAGGCCCTGATCGCCCGGCTCGGCGAGACCGCCAGTGCAGGTGATGGCGGGGTCTATGTGCGCACCGCGCGCGACGAGGTTCCAGCCCTGATCAGCACGCTGGCTGCCTCCGGCCTGCTGATCTACGAGGCCAAGTGGATCCGGCCGGATCTGGAGCAGGTCTTTCTATCGGAAACAAGGAATGTAGGCGATGATGCCGCTGGTCAAAGCTGAACTGACAAAGCTCTCCCGCCAGCGCGCTACCCTGTTCTGGGGCTTTCTGGCCGTCCCGATCGCTGCCACGCTGTTCAAGCTCGGCCTGCAGGCGCTTGTGCTCAGCCATACCGGACGCATACCGGCACCGGACGCCGATTTCCTGCTCTCGGCCGCCCAGGCGCTCAACATCTCCGGCAACTCGGTCGCGCAGTTGCTCTTTGCGATCGGCATCGCTTCGGTCTTTAACGTGGAATATCGCCATTCGACCTGGCGGCATCTGGTGCCGCGTTTTTCGCGGCTGCACTTGTGGGCGGCCAAGTTTCTCGCCTGCCTGATCTTGCTTTCGGCAAGCCTTGTGCTGACAGCGGCCGGGAGCCTCATGCTCAATATCGGCAACGCGCTTGTCTACGGTCAGGGAATTTTGGCAACCGCCTTGCCAGTGGGCAGCGCCTCGACCCTGGTCCTCGCCTTCGCCATCGCCTTTCTGGAGCTTGCAGTGCTGGCGGCCTTCGTCTCGGCCATCACCATCCTCGCCCGCTCGATGATCGCCGCCGTCATTCCGGCCTTCCTGCTCGGGATCGGCGCAACGCTTTCGCAGGTCTATTTCGGCCGTACCGATGACGTCCTGCCCTTGCCTTCACTGGCGGCGGGAATGTTGCGTGACTGGCTGGCTGCACCGGTCGGGTTCACAGAGGCACAAGGCGGGGCGCCGACCGGGTTTGCCATCCTGTCGCTATGGCTGGTCGCCGCCGCCATGATCGGCGCGGTCGCCTTCATGCGCCAGCAACTCGCCTCGGAGTAACACCGGAAAGGCACTCTGCACTTGGCGATGCAGTCGGGCTTATGTTCAGCAGATAGGCCAAGGGCGACCAATCGGCCGCCCCTGGCTTGCTGGGATGGGGAGATCCCTACGTCATGGTCGGGATCAAGAACTCCGCGCAGACGCGCCGCGGCTGGATTCCAGCTTTTCGCTGGAATGACCGGGAGCTTGGGACCGGCCAGGGCAACCAATCGTTTTGGAACCACAAAAAAGGGCGCGTTGAGCGCCCTTTTCCAGTGTTGAAGACCCGGCCTCAGGGGCGCGGGATGCCGCCCTTCAGGCAGCCCGCGAACGCTGGGCGCCGGTAGCGTATCCGCGCGAGGCCTGGGCTTCGCCGGGCAGCCGGAACTGGCTCAGCAGCGACATGAGTTCGGCCGCTTCCGTTGCCAGCCCATGGGCCGTGGCGGTGGCTTCCTCGACCATGGCGGCGTTCTTCTGCGTGCCCTGGTCCATGCTGTTGACGGCGTTGTTGATCTCCTGGAGACTCAGCGACTGTTCGCGGTAAGCCTCGGCAATGGCCTGCACGTGGTCGCTGATATGGGCGACCTGGGAGACGATCGCCTCCAGCGCCTTGCCGGTCTTGTCCACCAGGCTGACGCCGGCCTCGACCTGCGAACTGGAGGTATTGATCAGCGCCTTGATCTCCTTGGCGGCGTTGGCCGAGCGTTGGGCGAGTTCGCGCACTTCCTGGGCGACGACGGCGAAGCCCTTGCCGGCTTCACCGGCACGCGCGGCTTCGACACCGGCGTTCAGCGCAAGCAGGTTGGTCTGGAAGGCGATGTCGTCGATGACGCCGATGATGTTGGAGATGCCCGCAGAAGAGCTCTCGATCTGGCGCATGGCCTCGACGGCCGAATGCACGACGGCACCCGAACCCTTGGCGTCTGCGCCGGTTTCGACGACCAGGCGACGGGCCTCGTCGGCGCGCTTTGCGGCGTCGCGCACGGTGGTAGTGATCTCTTCCAGCGCTGCGGCCGTCTGTTCGACGGCGGCGGCCTGCTGTTCGGTGCGCTTGGACAGGTCGTCGCTGGCGGTGCGGATTTCATTCGAGCCGGAGCTGATGGCAGCGGCATTGCTGCCGACGACGCGCATGGCTTCGCTCAGCTTCTGTACCGAGTGGTTGAAGTCGTTGCGCAGCGAGTCCAGATCGGCGCCGAAGGGCTTGTCGATGCGGTGCGAGAGGTCGCCATTGGCCAGCGCCTGGAGGCCGCCGGCAAGCGCCTGGACAACCTGCTGCAGTATCGCCGATTCCTGGGACCGGCGGGCCTCGTCGGCGGCAAGTTCGGCTTCACGCTGGGTGCGGCCGCTTTCAGTGGCGGCGGACAGCCTTACGCGCTCGACCTCGTTGTTGCGGAACACCTCGACCGCCTGGGCCATGGTGCCGATCTCGTCGGCCCGGTTAAGACCCTCGATTGCCGCACGCGCTTCGCCGCGGGCGAGCGACTGCATGCGCTGGCGCAGGCGTTCCATCGGCTTGGTGATGCCGGCATTTGAGACATAGAAGGCCAGGGCGGTCACGGCCAGGATGGCGCCGACCAGGATGGACAGGCTGGAGATGATGTCCGACGAGGTCTGATCCGAGAGAACCTTGCCACCATCGGTGATCATGGCCATCATCGCGGTGTTGTTGGCACCTGATTTGGCGGAGATATCGGCAGAGAGCGTGTCCATGCGCTTGGCCACCACGAGGGCTTCGGCATCCTTGCCGGCCTTCTTGAGAGCGGTGATCTCCTCAAAGATAGCCTTGAACTGCTCCATGCTGGCCAGGATTTCGGTCGCGGCCGGCTTGCGGGACGGCACCATGGTACCGATCGAGACCATCTTTTCCGCGGCACCGGCATAGTTGCGCACGAAGGTGGCACTCAGGGCCTCATACTCGGGCGAAGCCGCGTCGAGAACCGCGACGCGGGAAATTGCGTTGATCGCCGTCCACATGCCGGCCGACGAGCGGGCGCCCAGAATGGCCGCCTGGGTCTCGTTCTGGATGAAGCTGGCATAGGAGGCGTTGACCTGGTTGAACCTGGCTGCCAGCAGTGACATCCCCATCAGGGAGATGACGCCCAGCAGCAGGATCATGGACAGAATTTTAGCCTTGATCGAAAAACGGCTTAACATGGAAAGACTTTCTGTGGCGGGAACGCGAGCCGACGGGAAATAGCGGTTCGGTGCAATGGCTGGGGAGCAAAGGAAGGCAGGAGCATCATGCAGCACCGCAGCAATTCGGGTGGCCCTCACCAATAAGAATTGCCTTTGTTAGGTTAACCGAGAGTGTAAAAACATCACACGTTCAGGAATGTTTTTGCTGTACCCTGTGTCAAGCCGCCACGTGTTGCGGCTCACTTGACCGCCTGGCGCTCCTTCAACTGCATCGCGTAATCGTCGATCGCCTTGCGGCGTTCCGGGGTGCCGGGATGGGTGGACAGCATCGATGTCTCGCCGCTGCTGCCGAGCTTTTCTTCCAGCACCGCGAAGAACCGGCCGATGGCGGCGGGATCATGGCCGGCCTTGCTCATCAGTTCGACCGAAATGCGGTCCGCCTCGCTTTCGGCAGACCGCGAATAGGAGAGCGACAGCAGGGCTGCGCCATTGGTCAGGATATCCTCGCCCGCCGTGCCGATATCGCCGGCAATCAGCATGATGAGCGCGGCCGTGCCGGCAGCACGGTAGATCTGGCGCAGGGAATGATTGCGCTCGACATGGCCGATTTCATGGGCAAGCACGCCCAGCACCATCTCGGTATCGCCATCGGCCAGTTCGATCAACTCGTCGGTGATAACAAGCGTGCCATCCGGCAGCGCAAAGGCATTGGGGCCGATGAAGCCGCCGCTGCGGAAATTCAAGGAATAGCCGTCGACGCCGCGCACCGAATGCGCGGTGATCGCCTCGAAGCGGGTGCGGATATCGGTTTGCTCGTTGTCCGGCAGGCTGCTCGGTGAAAACACCGCCTTGTCGAGCGAGGACAGGGTGCCGGAGGACATCATTTCGGTGGCGACCGGCGGGGTCAGGACGATTGCCACCTCGACCAGGGCCGGCACGGCATACCGATAGATCAGGCCGGCCAGCACGAAGACGGCCAGGACCAAGCCGATCAAACGCGGGTGGAATTTTTCGAGCCTATGGATCCAGCCGGTGCGGTTGGCGCGATGGGTGGCAAGCCAGGCATCGATAGCGTCATTGTCAGGCGTTTCGAACAGCGAGCCGTCGGCAAAGCCGATGCGCCGCGGAATGCGTCCGACGCGGTCGGAGATGGCGAGGTCGGCGAGATCGCCAGCCGCCGCCGGTTCGTCCTCGTCATCGGCGAGTTGCACGGACAAGCGCCTGCCTTCGCCCACCAGACGGGCCGCAAGGGCACGGCTGGAGCCGGGTGGATGCCAATGGCCCGTCGCGATCACGCTACCGTCAGAAGCCAAAGTCAAAACCCTCCATGTCGAGATATTCGGCGGTTGCCGCCGTGCCGGTCGCCTGGATGGAGGCCATGATGTCATCGAGATCGCCCATGAACACGATGCCGGTATGTTCGACGACATAGCGCTGTTCGCGCACCGCCGCCCAGGGCCGCATCAGGCCGAGCGTCAGCACCATGACCATCAGGTTCGACAGGACGATCCAGAAATAGCGGCCGCGGGAAAGATCGCTGTAAAGCCGGTGCTTGCCGTCGAGCAGTGTAGCGTCCATCACCACATTGCGAACGCCGACCCGATAGAAGATCCCTGCCACGGCATAGACCACGAAGAGGGCGATCGCGGCAGCATAGATGGTGCCGATAATGCGAAGCTGCAGATCGGTTTCGTCCAGCAGGGCGTCCGGGTCGGAGGCCTGATCGAAACTATAGACCATCCAGCCGGCAAGGGCGGCAAGGATCAGGCCGACCAGCACCATCAGCGCCGGCAGTACCCAGACGCGGTAGAGCTTGCCGAGCTTGGGATCGGTCGAAAAGGCGCGATCGCCATAGCGCAGGTTGTTCAGCATGTAACGATAGAGCCAGCGGCTGGCGAGCGGCGCCAGGATGCCGAAGCTGAAAAAAGCCAGGAGGCCCCCCAGCAGGATGGACAGGAAGGCGCGCCAGCCGGTGCCGACAAAGTCGAAACGAATGTTGCGATAGCTGGTGACGCGGGCATTGAAGCGCAGGCCGCGGGAAATGAGCCAGGGCAAAACCGCCAGCAGGATGAAGGGCACGACGATGCCGAACAGCGGATAGAAGGCCGCGACGATCTGGATGATGATGAAGATGACGAAGACGATGGCCCGGCCGATGAAGATCTGCTTGCCGCGGGCATGATAGTCGAAGGAATGGCCGGCCACGACGCTGTTGCCGTAGAAATAGCGGTTGCGCCGGACCTTTGCCCAGGCGGAATAGATGCCGAGGGTGACGATGGTCAAAAGCACGTTGACGATCCAGATGCCGAAATATTCCCGTGCATTGCCGCGGAATTCGCCGCGCTCCAGCGGATTTGCCGCCTCTGCCGATGCCACCGTCATGCAAAGCCCTCTCGACTCGATCCTACCCCTGTCAGCCGACGGCGGCCTTCGGTCTGCACCGCAGCGCGTCGCACCGACCGGTCTTTCAACCATGGCGATGCCGCAAGCTCAAGGGCTTGCAACGCAAAACGGGCCTCTTTCGAGGCCCGCCCTGCATCGTCAGGAGGAGATGAAAGTCATTTCATGGTCGGGATCGAGAACTCGGCGCCGTCCTTGATGCCCGACGGCCAGCGCGAGGTCACCGTCTTGGTGCGGGTCCAGAACTTGATGGAATCCGTACCGTGCTGGTTGAGGTCGCCGAAGGACGAGGACTTCCAGCCGCCGAAGGAATGATAGGCCAGCGGAACCGGGATCGGCACGTTGACGCCGACCATGCCGATATTGATGCGGCTGGTGAAGTCGCGGGCCGCATCGCCGTCGCGGGTGTAGATGGCGACGCCGTTGCCGTATTCATGCTTCATCGGCAGTTCGAGGGCTTCTTCGTAGTTCCTGGCGCGAACGACCGAGAGAACCGGTCCGAAGATCTCCGTCTTGTAGATGTCCATGTCGGGCGTGACGTTGTCGAACAGGCAGCCGCCGACGAAATAGCCGTCTTCATAGCCCTGCAGCTTGAAATCGCGGCCGTCGACCACCAGCTTGGCGCCCTCTTCGACGCCCTTGTTGATCAGGCCGAGGATACGGGCTTTGGCTTCCTTGGTGACGACGGGACCGAGATCGGCCTTGTCGTCATTGTAGGGGCCGATGCGCAAGGATTCGACCATGGGGGTCAGCTTTTCGATCAACCGGTTGGCGGTCTCTTCGCCGACCGGAACGGCAACCGAGATCGCCATGCAGCGCTCGCCGGCCGAACCGTAGCCGGCGCCGATCAGCGCCTGGGCTGCCTGGTCGAGATCGGCATCGGGCATGATGATCATGTGGTTCTTGGCGCCGCCGAAGCATTGCGCCCGCTTGCCGTTCATCGCCGCCGTGCCATAGACATAGCGGGCGATCGGCGTGGAGCCGACGAAGGAGACGGCCGAGATATCGGGATGGGTGAGGATCGCGTCGACGGCCGACTTGTCGCCGTTGACGACATTGAGGATGCCCGCCGGCAGGCCGGCCTCGATCATCAGTTCGGCAAGCCGGATCGGCAGGGACGGATCGCGCTCGGACGGCTTCAGGATGAAGGCGTTGCCGCAGGCAATGGCCGGGGCAAACATCCACATCGGGATCATGCCGGGGAAGTTGAACGGGGTGATGCCGGCGCCGATGCCGACCGGCTGGCGGATCGAATACATGTCGATATTGGGGCCGGCGCCTTCGGTAAATTCGCTCTTGGAGAGATGCGGGATGCCGATGACGAATTCGCAGACTTCCAGGCCGCGGATCACGTCGCCCTTCGAATCCTCGATGGTCTTGCCATGCTCGCGCGACAGCATTTCGGCAAGCTCGTCCATGTTCTCGTTGAGCAGGGCGACGAATTTCATGAAGACGCGGGCGCGGCGCTGCGGATTGGTGGCGGCCCACTTGCCCTGGGCGGCCTTGGCATTCTGCACGGCAGCGTCGAGTTCGGCGTCGCTGGCCAGCGCCACCTCGCCCTGGATCTCGCCGGTGGCCGGGTTGAAAATCGGCTGCTTACGGCCGGATGTGCCGGCGACCTTCTGGCCGCCGATGAAATGACCGATCTGATACATGGGGTTCCTCCTTGGATTTTATAATCGCAGCTTTGCACTTCAATTTGCACAAATCAATCGCCTGAATTACACATCCGTTGTGCGGAAATTGAAGCCTCCTATCCAACACGGCAGGGATTGCAATGAACTGGGACGACGTTCGGATGTTTCTGGCGGTGGCGCGCACCGGGCAGATCCTGGCAGCCTCCAAACGGCTGGGGGTCAACCATGCCACCCTGTCGCGGCGGGTCACCGCGCTGGAGGAATCGCTGCAGACGCGGCTTTTGATCCGCCGCACCAATGGCTGCGAGCTGTCGCCGGAGGGCGAGATTTTCCTGCATGCGGCGGAGCGCATGGAAACCGAAATGCTGGCCGCCCAGTCGAGCATCGGCCGGATCGATAGTGCGGTGGCCGGCACGGTGCGGATCGGCGCGCCGGACGGCTTCGGCGTCGCCTTCCTGGCGTCCCGGCTTGGCCGGCTGACGCAGCGCCATCCGGACCTGAAGATCCAGCTGGTGCCGGTGCCGCGCACCTTTTCGCTGTCGCAGCGCGAAGCCGATATCGCCATCACCATCGAACGGCCGGAGCAGGGCCGGCTGGTCTCCTCCAAACTGACCGACTACACGCTGGGGCTTTATGCGGCGCAGTCCTATCTCGACGCAGCGGGTGTGCCGGAGCGGGTCGAGGCGCTGAAGGACCATCGGCGGGTCGGCTATGTCGAGGATCTGCTCTATTCCGCCTCGCTGAATTTTACCGCCGAGGTGATGCGCAACTGGAATGCCACATTCGAGATTTCCTCGGCCACCGGCCAGACCGAGGCGGTGCGCTCGGGCGCCGGCATCGGCATATTGCACAGCTATATCGCCCGGCAATATCCCGAACTGGTGCGGGTTTTGCCGGAGATCGCCATCCGCCGGGCCTATTGGACGACCTATCACGAAAGTGCGCGCGAACTGGTGCGGGTGCGCACCGTGGTCGACTACCTGCAGGAACGGGTGAGCGAGGAGCGGCCGATCTTTCTTTGACGGCTGCCGGATTCAGTTGACAAAATCGCCCCGAACCGCGCAAACCAAAACCTTCGGCGATACTCGGCGCAGCCCAGTATCACCAGCACCATCGTTGGATTTTTTGAGCAACAGGCACCCGATGACCACAGAGACCGCACTGCCCGACTTCACGATCGCGCCGAACCTTCAGCCGATGGCCGAGGACGCCCGCCTCAAGGCCTTTGAAAACCTCGGCTTCGGCACGCTGTTTACCGACCATATGGCGGTGATCCTGTGGGATGCCGACAAGGGCTGGCACTCCGCCGAGATCAAGGCGCGTGGACCGTTTTCGATCGACCCGGCGGCGAGCGTCCTGCACTATGCCCAGGAAATCTTCGAGGGCATGAAGGCCTATCGCGCTCCCGACGACCGCATCCTTTTGTTCCGGCCGGAGGAAAACGCCCGTCGTTTTGCCAGATCCGCCGAGCGCATGGCGATGCCCGAAATCCCCGAGGCGCTGTTCCTGCGGGCTGTCGAGGAACTGGTGAAGATCGACGCCAAATGGGTGCCGGAGGGCGAGGGCAGCCTCTATCTGCGGCCCTTCATGTTTGCCAGCGAGACCTTTCTCGGCGTGCGGCCGTCGCGGCAATATATTTTCTGCGTCATCGCCTCGCCGGTCGGCCCCTATTTCAAGGGCGGCGGCAAGCCGGTGACCCTGTGGGTCTCGGAGGATTTCACCCGCGCTGGCCCCGGCGGTACGGGCGCTGCCAAATGCGGCGGCAACTATGCCGGCAGCCTGCTGGCCCAGGCCGAAGCCACCAGGCGCGGCTGCGACCAGGTGGTGTTTCTCGATGCGGCCGAACACCGCTGGGTCGAGGAACTCGGCGGCATGAACGTGTTCTTCGTGATGGATGACGGCACGGTGGTAACGCCGCCGCTGTCAGGCACCATCCTGCCCGGCATCACCCGCGCCTCGATCATCAAACTGGCTAGCGAAAACGGCCTCAACGTCGTCGAGCGACCCTATTCCTTCGACGAGTGGAAGGCGGACGCCCAGAGCGGAAAACTGCGCGAGGCCTTTGCCTGCGGCACCGCCGCCGTGATCGCTGCCATCGGCACGGTGCGCCATGCCGGCGGCGAATTCGTCATCGGCAATGCCGGCACCGGCATTCAGACCGAAACGCTGCGCACCCAGCTGACCAGCATCCAGCGCGGCCAGGCCCCGGACGCCCATGGCTGGGTGAAGACGGTAGCGCTGGGGTAGACGGCTCGGCGGGACTGGACTGAGGGGAGCCCCGTCATGGTTGCATGGCGGGGTTTTTTGTTTGCGGCGGTGGCGGTGGGAGGCTGTAGGCGGAGGCGCCGCTGAAGGCGAAAGCGCCGGCTATAGGCAGGCACCACCCTCCCCGCCGTCATGCTCGGGCTTGACCCGAGCATCCACAGGCTGCGCGCTGGGCATCAAGCCTGAATGGGTCTTCGACGGCGGCGGCTGGCTGATGCGTGTCGAGATCACCAACCGAGACTTAAAGGGTGCCCGCAAAAGCCCAGTGTAAGGCGCACGAACGCCCTTAACACAGGGTATTAGATTGGTGTCTAGATCCGTCACAGACACCAATCTATCGAATCGATAAACAAGAGTGCTAAAGATGCGTCTCCTCTAAGCTCTGGACTTCTGCCCTCATGATAGATTTCGACAGCAAAACGCTGTCTGCTCTGACGTTCCTCACCGGCTGTGTTGCCGAATGGCGTGTGCAGATCCAGCTTCTTCAGAAGAGCAACACGATTGCGGGGCTGAACCACTCGCTAGATGTTCGCGCTAAATTCATCAAAAGCCTGCATGTGGTCAACGTCGCTGCGGATACTCTGGAAATGCGTGGTGTAGCCATCGCGGCGAAAAGAGCCGCAGAGGAGTGTTCAGACCTCTTTGCTACCCCCATTGGACACGATAGCCACCGTTTGAACCGGATCGTGACCAACGCTGAGCACGTAATTCTCGCCTTCATGAACGAGTTGGAAGGCTGCTCCCTGTTCACCATTTCGCCGCGGCATGCTCAGCTTTACTCCGAGCCGTTCCCGTTTGGCGAAGCTGTTGATGCAGCGTTTCCATCTGCATCCTATGACATTGCCGAAGCCGCGAAGTGCCTCGCGCTCAGCCGGTGGACCGCCAGCGTAATGCATTCAATGCGAGTTCTGGAACTGGGATTAACGATGCTCGGGCGCCACTACAGCATTGAGGAAACGGCTAACTGGAATACTCGCCTGAATCAAATCGAAGCGGCCAGCCGTGACATTAGAAAAAGGGTACATGGGGCGGATGAAGAGCAGTGGGCAGCCGAAGCCGCAATACATCTTCGATTTGTCAAAAATGCATGGCGAAACCACGCTATGCATGGTTTTGAGAAATACGACGGTGAGCGATCCTTCACGATCTTTGAGAATACGCGGGCCTTCATGCAGCAGCTCTGCAAGAAGCTCGAAGAATAAAGCAATTTTCAAACGACCTGCGAAGGTTCTTCAAGACAGTTGTTACAGCGTCTCGGCAATTTACAAAATTTCGATTTCTCGTGTCAACATTCTGGATTCGCGCGTCAAGCTACAATCATCGTGGAAGAAAAAATGGTACGGTTGGGGGGTCTCGAACCTCCGACCTCAGGTGCCACAAACCTGCGCTCTAACCAACTGAGCTACAACCGCACATGCAGGCGCTAACCGCGCTTGCAGGGGTCACATACGGGCAGTCGCTGCTTTTTTCAAGCACTTTCTGCGCCGGCAAAACAAAAGGCCGGGACATGGGGGTCCCGGCCTCGGCATTTCAGGCATGGAAGGCGGATCAGGCGACCTTGAGGGTCGAGATTGCCTTTTCGGTGGCGTCCTTGGCCGGCTTGGTCACGGTTTCGGCGACCTTCTTGGCCGCTTCCTGCATCGCCTTGGCCTGTTCGATGGTGACTTCAGCCTGCTTGCGGATGAAGGAGGTCTGCAGTTCGACCAGTTCGGCGATGGACTTGACGCCGAGCAGCGCTTCCATGTGCGACAGGGACATTTCGGCATTGGTGCGCAGCGCGTCGATGGCCTTGAGGCCGAGTTCAACCGTGCCGGCCTGGGCGGTCTGCATGGTGGTTTCTACGGTCTTGGTGGCTTCCTCGGCGGCGGTCTTCATCTTGGCATAGGCGTCCTTCGACTGGGCAGCGCCCTTTTCGGCGAAATCGCGGAAGCCTTCCGAGAGCTTGGCAGGGTCAAAGGAATTGATCGAGAATACGTCATTGGTCTTGGTGGCAGCCATGTCATGCACTCCTTGGGTTGGTGACGGGTCCTCTCCAGAGGCTCCTCATTGATTGGATACATCTTATATAGCACCGCCGATGTTGCATTGCAACATATTTGTGCATTGCACCATAGTCTAATCGACTTGCGTATTAACTCTGTTTGTCAATTCACGCTTGCCAAGCTGGACCCAAAGGCCGTGCGAAGTTATTAAAAAACTGTTAATATGTTCAAAAGCCGGCGATCGGCTCGACAGGTATGATATGCCCGCAGTCCAATACCCGTTCATCGACATTGCCGTTCACCGACGCGTGCGGGATCGCTTTGCGCGTGGCGAAGCGCTGGCGCTGTTTTCGGCGGACCTCAGCCAGGTGCTGTGGGCAAACGGCGCCGGCGCCGGCTTTTTCGGCAGCGCGTCGATCTATGATTTCCTGGAACAGGGACCCACCGCGACGGATGTCACCTTCCGCCAGCTGGAAACCACCGTGCATCAGCTGGCCAAGCTCGGCGACAGCCGCAGCCTGCTGGTGCGCGTTGCCTCCGGCTTTCAACGCGTCCCCGTTGAGGCCCATGTCGAGCTGATCGAGATCCGGCCGGGCGAGCCCGTGGTGCTGTTTTCCATCGCCCTGCCCGGCCAGTCCAAGACGCCAAAGGACTGCGCGCAGCTGATGCTGACCGGTTTCGACGATCCCGATACCCATATGGCGATGCTCGATGGCGAGGGTCAGGTGATCGCCGCTTCGGCGCATTTCCAGCAATTGGGTATGACCGCCCATACCGCCAAGACGCTGGTCAACCTGGTCGGCAGCACGCCCGAGCGCATCTTGAAACGGCCAATTCCGACCGGGCGCGGCTATCTGCCGGCGGCGATCGGCAAGGTGGGCGATGCGCCGGCCCTGCATCTGCTGTTTGCCGTCGAGACGATCCTCGGCACCATGGATCCGACCGAGGGTTTTGAGCGGCCGGACAATGCCAAGAGCGACGACGCGCCGGCAGCAACCGTTGTGGCGGATGAGCCGAACCCCGTGGAAGATTTGCTGCCCGTTGGAGCCGTGCCTTTCACCCCGGAGCCGGACGCCCCTATGATTGCCGTTGAGGCCGAGGCCGACACGGCGCCCGAGACGATTGCGGACGAGCCTGAAGCGGCAGAGCCTGCGCCCGCGGAGACGACGCCGGACTTCAGTGATGTGATGCAGGCGATCGGCGGGATCGAGGATATCGAGCAGGGACCGGAAGAGTTTTTGGACGACGAGCCGCCGGTTGCGGCTGAAGACGCGCCGGAAGCGGACGAACACAGCGCAGAGCCTGCCGATGACACGGTGGACGATAGTGTGCCAAACGACGATATGCCGGCCGCCATGGCCGAGGACGCGACCGTCGACGAGGCTGTGCCCACCGAGGCGGACGCTGTGGACGGCGAGACCGAGACCGATCCGGTGGAGGCATGGCCCGCCGCAGACAATCTCGCCGACGTCGTGCCGGTTGCCGCCGCGGACGAGGTATCCGGCGATGACGGCGCAAGCGATGAAACCGACGAGGTCGTGCAGCCTGCAGCCGAAGCCGCGACCCTTGCCGACGATACCGCTCAAGTCGAGGCAGAGACGACTTCGGAACTGGACCAGAATTCCTTCCGCTTCGTGCCCGGCTCGCGGGCATCCCGTTTCGTGTGGAAGATCGATGCGGCCGGGCGGTTCAGCGAAGTGTCGGGTGAATTTGCCCAGACGGTCGGGCCTCGCGCCGCCGACATCAACGGCCAGGCCTTCGGCGATCTCGCCGCCCTGTTCAATCTCGATCCGGACGGCAAGATTGCCGAACTCTTGAAGAAGCGCGACACCTGGTCGGGCAAGACCATCTACTGGCCGATCGAGGGTACGGCGCTGATGGTGCCGGTCGATCTGGCCGCCCTGCCGACCTATACCCGCGACCGGGATTTCGACGGTTTTCGCGGCTTCGGCATCGTACGCGTCGCCGATGTGGTCGACGATCCCAATGCCGTCGGCCTGACCTTCGTGCCGGAGGAAACGCACAGCCCTGCCCCGACGGCGGTTGACGCGGCTGATCGGCCAGCCGTGGACCTCTTAGAGGCAGCGCCGCCAGCGGTGGAGGATGCAGACGCGGACATCGGCACCGACGATACGGACGCCGTGGCTGATGCGGACCCTGTCGTCGAGACCGACCAGGGCGCCGATGATGCGGTAACCGCAGTCGACGAGACGGTCGAGGTATCCGAGACTCCTGCCGATCCCGAACCCCCCGAGGACGATGAACCGGACCTGTTCCAGACCGAGCCAACGCCACGGGCGCATTTCGTGGCGGCCTACGAACCGCCGGCGCTACAGATCGTCGAGACGCCGAACCGCCGTTCCAGCGACAAGATCATCCAGCTGGAAGAACGCCGGTTCAAGCCGAAGGACGGGCTGACGCCCGGCGAACAGGCCGCCTTCCGCGAGATCGCCCGCAAGCTCGATCCCCATGGCCTGAGCGGCCTTGGCTCCAGCGCTGTCGGCTCCGAGGCCCCGCCGACCGAGCCTGATGAAGACGAGATGCTGTTCGAGGCCGGAAACGACAATGACGGCACGACGGCTCCCGCCGGCGGTGCCGCGGAGCAGGCCAGCTCCGACGAGAGCGATACGGCTGTTGCCGTGCTCGACGAGCGCGCCGAACAGGACGGTGGCGGACCACAGACGGAGACCGGCAGAGGAACAGCGAGCGAGACGTTCGCCGATCCGCAGGGCGAGGTGGTCTCCCTGCCGCGGGCCAAGCGCGAGATTGCGCTGACCGCCGATATCCTCGACATGATGCCGGTGCCGCTGCTGGTGCATCTGGGCGACCGGCTGATCCACGGCAATCCCGAATTCCTGAGCCTGACCGGCTATGACAGTATCGAGGCGCTGGACGAGGCGGGTGGGCTCGATGCACTGCTGCAGCGCGACGATCTCGAAGACACCACGGAGCAGGCCGGCAGCCTGGTTGTGGTGCGTGCCGATGACGAGCTGGTGCCGGTTTCGGCGCGGCTGCAATCGATCCGCTGGGAACAATCCTCGGCGCTGCTTCTGGCGCTGGTTCCGATCTCCGTGCGCGACGAGGCCTCGCTTATGCCGGCTGTCGCCACACCGGTCGAGCCGCGCCCGCCAGCCGAGGCCGACCAGCTGGCGCGGCTGCAGGTCGAGGCAGAAGAACTGCGCGCCATTCTCGAGACGGCGACCGACGGCGTGGTCATTCTCGGTGCCGATGGCGATATCCGCTCGATGAACCGGGCGGCCAGCGCGCTGTTCAACTATGACGACGAGGAAACCCGCGGCAAACCCTTCGTCATGCTGTTTGCCCATGAGAGCCAGAAGGCGATCCTCGATTATCTGAGTGGCCTTGCCGGCCATGGCGTAGCCAGCGTGCTGAACGACGGCCGCGAAGTGATCGGCCGCGAGGCGTCGGGCGGTTTCCTGCCGATCTTCATGACGATCGGCCAGCTGACTTCGTCGAACGGCTATTGCGCCGTCATCCGCGACATCACCCAATGGAAGCGCACCGAAGAGGAATTGCGCAACGCCAAGCGGGCCGCCGAGACGGCGAACGCGCACAAGAGCGATTTTCTCGCCCGGGTCAGTCACGAGATCCGCACGCCGCTCAACGCCATCATCGGCTTTGCCGACATCATGGCCGGCGAGCGCTTCGGTCCGATCGGCCATCCGCGCTATGTGGAATATTCCAACGATATCGGCCGCTCCGGCCGGCATGTGCTCGACATCGTCAACGACCTGCTCGACATCTCGAAGATCGAGGCGGGCGAGATGGAACTCGATTTCGTCGCCGTCGGCCTCAACGAAACGGTATCGGAAGCGGTGTCGATCGTCCAGCCGCAGGCCAATGGCCAGCGGGTGATCATCCGCACGGCGCTGTCGCAATCGGTGCCGAATGTCGTGGCCGACCTGCGCTCGATCAAGCAGATCGTGCTCAACATCCTGGCCAACGCCATCCGCTTTACCCCGTCGGGCGGGCAGATCATCGTCTCGACCGCCTATGAAGGCAATGGCAGCGTGATCCTGCGCATCCGCGATACCGGCGTCGGCATGTCGCGCAGCGAGCTGGAGCAGGCGATGAAGCCGTTCCGGCAGGTATCGGCCGGACCGCGCATTCGCGGCGAAGGCACCGGGCTCGGCCTGCCGCTCACCAAGGCGATGGTCGATGCCAATCGCGCCACCTTCGCCATTCATTCGTCGCCCAACGAGGGGACGCTGGTCGAAGTCACCTTCCCCTCGCCCCGCGTCCTTGCCGACTGAAGACGAAGGGCGAACCGGCTTTGTGCCGGATCGGTCTGTGCCGGAATGTCCCGTTCCCTTGCGCCGGCGTTTGGTCTAGACCACACTCCGGGTCGTTGCGGTGACAATCAAGGGGCAAGACATTTGCAGGAAACGGGACATATGGCCGTTCGGTCGAGGCGCGGTGTTTTCCGCAAGCGCCTGAACTGGCTGACGCTGTCGTCGATCGCTGTGGCAGCCGTGGTGGCCATGCCGATCTTCGCGATCCTGTGGATTGCCCTGTCCGGCGACACCGAGAGCGGACGCCATGTGATCCTCAATGTCGTGCCGCGCGCCACCGGCCCCACCCTGCTGCTGCTGCTTTTGACCGGCACGGTGACCGCGTTTTTCGGCATCATCTCGGCCTGGCTGGTCGCCTCCTGCGATTTTCCGCTGCGGCGGTTCTTTTCCTCCGCCCTGGTGCTGCCGCTGGCCATTCCGTCCTATCTGGCGGCTTACGCCTTCGGCGAGTTCTTCGACTATACCGGCCCGGTGCAGACCGCCTATCGCCAGGTTTTCGGCTTTACCAGCATGCGGCAATATTCGTTCCCGGAGATCCGCTCGCTGGGTGGCGCCGTGCTGGTGATGAGCGCCGTGCTCTATCCTTACGTCTATCTCGCCTGCCGCTCGATGTTCCTGATGCAGGGCCGCACGGCGGCCGATGTGGCACGCACGCTGGGCGCCGGACCGCTTCGGGTGTTTTTCCGGGTGCAGATCCCGATGGCCCGCCCGGCCATCATGGTCGGCCTCACCCTGGTGATGATGGAAGCGCTGAACGATATCGGCGCGGTGGAATATCTGGGGGTCAATACCCTGACCTTCTCGATCTATGACACCTGGCTCAACCGCGGCAGCCTGTCGGGTGCGGCACAGATCGCCTGCGTCATGCTGTTCTTCGTGGTCGGCCTGCTGCTGATCGAGCGCGCGGCGCGGCGGCGTCAGCGTTTCGCCAGCCAGAAGACCACGGCGTCGGCCAGCGATGCGCTGCGCCTGCGCCTCACCGGTTGGCGGCGGCTTTGCGCAACAGCCTTCTGCGCCCTGCCCGTCATTATCGGCTTTGCCGTGCCGGTGATCGTGCTGGCGGGATTTGCACTCAGGCGGCTCGACCAGTTTCTCGAACCACGACTGGTGCGCGCCCTCTGGCACAGCGTCTCCGTATCGGCGTCGGCCGCCCTGCTGGCCGTTCTGTTCGCCTTCGTGCTGGCCTATGCGGCGCGAGCCGAGCGCTCCCATCTCGCCAGCGCTGCCAGCCGGCTGTCGTCGCTCGGTTATGGCATTCCAGGAACCGTGCTTGGCATCGGCGTGCTGATCCCGCTGGCCGGCATCGACAATGCCGTCGACGGCTGGTTGCGCTCGTCGCTCGGCATCTCGACCGGCCTGCTGCTCTCCGGCACCGGCTTTGCCATCGTCTATGCTTCGACGGTGCGGTTCATGACCATGGCCGAAGGCACGATCGATGCCGGCTTCCAGAAGCTTTCGCCGCATCTCGACATGGCGTCCCGCACGCTGGGGCGCAGCGGTTTCCAGACGTTGCGCAGCGTGCTGCTGCCGAACATGCGCCCGGCTGTATTGACCGCCGCCCTGCTGGTGTTCATCGAAACCCTGAAGGAATTGTCGGCGACGATCCTGCTGCGGCCGTTCAACTTCAACACGCTGGCGACGCTGGTCTATGAGGATGCCTCGCGCTCCAAGGTGCAGGATGCGTCGGTGGCCGCCATCATCATCATCGCGGCGGGGCTCATTCCCGTGATCCTGGTATCGCGCTCGCTCGACGCGCGGCGCTGATCGCTCGTCTTCGCATTCGATCAAAGAAAAAGGGCAGCCAAGGCTGCCCTGAAGGTGGAATGCTGTTCAACTGGAGATCGAGCCGACCAACTTCATGTGTTCGGGAGCCATATGGCTCCATGCCATAGGTTCATCCTATGACTCCAAGTTGGCACAGTCTTGCCAAATGCCAGTTAAGAGTTGGTTACCAGCCGACCTTCTTTCTAACAGTGGCAAGGTTTGCCGCCAGTCCCCCCGCCTGATCAGCTCTTGAGCTCGGCCAGATCAGCAAACAGATCGAGCGCTTCCGGATTGGCGAGCGCCTCCTTGTTTTTCACCGGCCGTCCGTGCACCACGTCGCGAACCGCCAGTTCGACGATCTTGCCGGACTTGGTGCGCGGAATGTCGGCAACGGCGATCACCTTGGCCGGCACATGGCGCGGCGTGCAGCCGAGGCGGATCCGCGTCTTGATCGCCTTGACCAGATCGTCGGTAAGAGTGACGCCCGCCGCCAGCCGCACGAACAGCACGACGCGAACGTCGTCATCGAAATCCTGGCCGATGCACAGGGCTTCTGCCACCTCTTCCATCTGCTCGACCTGATTGTAGATCTCCGCCGTGCCGATGCGCACGCCGCCGGGGTTGAGCGTCGCATCCGAGCGGCCATGGATGATCAGGCCGCCATGCACGGTCCATTCGGCAAAATCGCCGTGGCACCAGATATTGTCGAAACGCTCGAAATAGGCGGCGCGGTATTTCTTGCCGTCGGGATCGTTCCAGAACATCACCGGCATGGACGGAAACGCACTGGTGCAGACCAGCTCGCCCTTTTCGCCGCGCACGGGTTGGCCCTCATCGTTCCAGACATCCATGGCAAGGCCGAGGCCCGGCCCCTGGATCTCGCCGCGCCAGACCGGTTTCAGCGGATTGCCCAGCACGAAGCACGAGACGATATCCGTGCCGCCGGAAATCGAGGCGAGATGCACGTCCGATTTGATGCCCTGGTAGACGAAGGAAAAGCCCTCCGGCGACAGCGGCGAACCGGTCGAGGTCATCAGGCGCAGGCTTGAGAGGTCGTGGGTGGTCTTTGGCGTCAGGCCGCCCTTGCGCACCGCGTCGATATATTTGGCCGATGTGCCGAACACCGCGAATTTCTCGTCGGCCGCATAGTCGAACAGCACATTGCCGTCGGGATAGAAGGGCGAGCCATCGTAGAGGCAGAGCGTGGCGCCGCTGGCAAGCCCCGAGACCAGCCAGTTCCACATCATCCAGCCGCACGTGGTGAAGTAAAACAGCTTGTCGCCCTCGACCAGACCGCAGTGGAAGCGCTGCTCCTTCAGATGCTGCAGCAGCGTGCCGCCGGCCGAATGGACGATGCATTTCGGCACGCCTGTCGTGCCCGACGAAAACAGAATGTAAAGCGGATGGGAGAAGGGGAGCTGCACATACTCCACGGCTTTCGCAGCGAAAGGCGCGACGAAGGCTTCCAGCGTCTTGCCGTCCGGCAGGGTCTTTGCCAGCGCTTCGGCGTCTCCCGCATAGGGAATGACCAGAACCGGCACGCCGAGCTTGACGGCCACAGTCTGGACCTTGTCGGCCACCTCCTGCTTCTTGCCGTTGTACCAATAGCCGTCGCAGCAGATGAACAGTTTCGGACCGATCTGGCCGAAGCGGTCGAGCACGCCCTGGTCGCCAAAATCGGGCGAGCAGGAGGACCAGATGGCGCCGATGGCGCTGGCCGCCAGCATGGCCGCCACCGTTTCCGGCATGTTCGGCATCATCGCGGCAATGCGGTCGCCTTGCCCGATGCCAAGTGCGCGATAGGCCTGCTGCAGGCGGGAGACCATGGCCGACAGGCGATCCCAGGACCAGCGATCGCTCACCTTGTCCTCGCCGCGGAAGATCATGGCGTCGCCGGGGCCAGTGTGTTTCAGCAGGTTTTCGGCAAAGTTCAGCCGGGCATCGGGAAAGAACCGCGCCGCCAACATGTCATCGCCATTCTCGAGAAATTTGGTGCCCTTCTCGCCGCGCACCCCGCAATAATCCCAGACGGCGGACCAGAATGCCGGGCGATCCTCGACCGACCAGGCGTGGAACGCATCGTAGTCGGCGAAGTCTTTTCCGGCACGGGCGCTGCAGACCGTCATGAAATCATGCATCGGCGTCGCGTTGCGATACGCCTCCGACGGCACCCAGAGCGGCAATTCGTTCGTCATTCCTTCCTCCACTTTTTCCCCGGCCTGTATAGCACTTCGCAACGCAATATAAAGTCCGGCCGGAACCCCTGTCACACAGATTTGCAAGCCGGGCCCATTTCCTATATCCGACCGGAACAGAGGCCGGACGATCCGATCCGGCATGCAGGTTGAAGACGAACCGTGAGCGCCATGTGGAAAAAGCTTCTGCGGCCCGATCCGCGCCGCAACCGCCTGATGGGTTGCATCTTGCGCGGCGTCGGCATAGTGGTGCTGGTCGCCCTGTCGATCTTCGTCGCTTCGCGGGCGGCGGCCCCCTATCTGATCTCCAGCAGTCTGGTGCGCAGCGCGATGGAAGACGCGGTGGCGCAGTGGACCGGTCATGACGTGACGATCGCCGGCACACCGCAACTGCAATTCTGGCCGGAGCCGAGGATTTCGCTGCCCTTCGTGACGGTCGCCAAATCGACGCCGGACGGCGCCGTGGTGCTCGGCCGGATCGATCTGCTGTCGGCCGGATTCGGCATTATCGATGCGATCAAGGGCCGGCCGGTCTTCAGCGATTTCCATTTGATCCGGCCACGGGTGTTCATCGATCGCAATGCGAAGGGGCATATCGACTGGGCAAGCGAAGGCCTTTTAAGCGCTGCCGTGCGGGATGCGCAACCGCTTGGCGACGACAGACAGTTGCTCGACGCGACCCTCGATACCGGCATCGGATTGGTGATGATCGAGGACGGCGTGGTGGAACTGCGCGACCACGCGACCGGCCGCAACTTCACGGTTGACGGAATTTCAGCCCGGGTCGGCTGGCCGCGCCTGTCCGGCGCGTTGAAAGGATCGGCGGATCTGCGCCTTGCCGGCCGGGATGCACGGATCGATTTTTCCTCGACCCAGCCGCTGCTGTTGCTGGGCGGTCGGAACGGCCAGGGGCAATTTGACTTTCACTCACTGGCTCTCAATGCCAGCTTCGACGGAATAGCCAGCCTGCAGCCCAGCTATTTCCTCACCGGGGCGATCAATGCCTCGACACCCGACATGCCGGCGCTGCTCACCTGGCTTGGCGTGACATTGCCGGGCACGGAAGTGCTGAAAACGGCGTCGGTGACATCCCGCCTGACGACAAGCGGCGACAACCTGCGCCTTGAAGACCTGGAATTCCAGGCCAATGATACACGCGCCTCCGGCATCATGGTGCTGTCCCCGTCGCAATCGGCCAAGCCCAAGGTCAGCGGGACCCTGGCGCTGGAGACACTGGATATCCGCGGGCTGCTCGGCGCCTTCTCGCTCGACCTGCCTGATTTGTCCAACCGGGACGCGGTCAAGAGGTCCGGTTTGCTGGACTGGCTGGAACTGGACCTGACCCTTTCGGCCGATCAGGCGAGACTTGCGCCCTTCATGCTTGAGGGTATGGCAGCCAGTATCCTGGCGACGGGAAACTCGATGACCTTCGACATCGCCGACAGCCTGTTCGAGGAAGGGCGGCTGACCGGTCACCTGGAAGGCACCAGCAGCGGTTTTGACAATGGCGCCCATCTGGAACTCTCGATAACGGACGCCAATCTTGGCGACCTAGGCCAACGGCTTGCCCTGGAAGGGCCCTTGCCGCAAGGTCCCGGTTCTTTGGACCTCGAGCTTCGGACCGAGCGGCCCATCTGGGAAACCGGCCCTGAGGACATCAAGGGTCGCCTCAGTTTCACGGCCGGCCCCGGAACCCTGAACGGTGCCGATACCGAAAAAATCCGTCTTTTGGCAGGGCAAAGGTCGTTTTTCCGGCTCAGCGAAGCCGCAGATGGTCAAATTCCCTTCGACCGGCTGGAGCTTTCCGCCCGGTTTTCCGACGGATCTGCGGAGATCGACAAGGCACAACTCAGCAACACGGCCGAGACGCTTGGTATGACCGGCGTCATCCCCTTCAGCTCCAACGGCTTGGCGCTTTCAGCCGAGCTTGCGGCCGAGCCTGTTGCGGGGTTTCCGGCACCGCCGCCGCTGCGTTTCTTCGTCGGCGGATCGTGGCCGGACCCGGTGATTTCGCCGATCACCCTGCCTGCGGCGAGTGGCCAGTAATTCCGGGTCTCTCCATCAGTGATTTGATATATTAAGGGACGAATCAACCGAGGGGAGGCGGGCGATGTTTCGGATATTCACGGCCGTTTTCAAGATCGTCCTGGCGTCCCTGCTGGCGGGAGCCGCCCTCACCTTTTTCGGGTTCACCGCCGACAATATCCTCGCCTTCTTCGGCGCGACCCAGGCAGACTTCTGGGCCGGCCTGCAGCGCGCCGTCGACTGGTCGCTGCCGCGGGTGGTGCTCGGTGCGCTGGTGGTCGTGCCTATATGGCTGCTCACCTATATCCTGTCGCCGCCGCGGGATCTTTGAGCCGACCTCAAGGAGCGGCAGCGGCAAAGTGCTCGTCGCGCTGGCGCTGCAATTCGTGCCGCTTGGTGGTGATCGAGGCAATGATCACGCCGACCGTGACGATGGCGATGAGGATCGAGCAGACCGCGTTGATCTCCGGCGTCACCCCAAGCCGCACCTGGCTGTAGATCTTGATCGGCAGGGTGGTGGCGCCGGGGCCCGTGGTGAAGCTGGCAATGACCAGATCGTCGAGCGACAGGGTGAAGGCCAGCATCCAGCCGGAGATGACGGCCGGCAGGATCAGCGGCAGGGTGATCTTGAAGAAGGTCTTGACCGGCGGGCAGCCGAGATCAAGGGCCGCCTCTTCCAGGCTGCGGTCGAAGGTCAAAAGCCGCGACTGCACGACGATTGCCACATAGCACATGGTGAACGTCGTATGGGCGATGGTCACCGTCAGCAGGCTGCGATCTAGCCCGATCGCCACGAAGAGCAGCAGCAGTGACAGACCGGTGATGACTTCCGGCATGACCAGCGGCGCATAGACCATGCCGGAAAACAGCAATCGTCCCGGAAACTTGTTGAAGCGCACCAGGGCAAGTGCTGTCAGCGTGCCGAGCACCGTGCCAAGCGAGGCACTGAGCAGGCCGACCCGCAGGGTCACCCAGCCGGCATTCATCAGGCCGTCGTTCGACCACATCTGGCTGTACCATTTCAGCGAGAAGCCGCCCCAGACGGTGACCAGCTTGGAGTCATTGAACGAATAGATCACCAGGATGATGATCGGGATGTAGAGGAATGCGAAGCCGAGGGTGAGAACGGTCGCGTCGAATTTGCCGGGTTTCATGGCGCGCCCTCACACTTTCTGCTGCTGGTTCTGGAAGATGGCAATCGGCACGACGAGCATCAGCAGCAGCAGGACGGCCACGGCCGAGGCCAGCGGCCAGTCGCGATTGCCGAAGAACTCGGTCCACAGCGTCTTGCCGATCATCAGGGTTTCCGCGCCGCCCAACAAATCGGGAATGACAAATTCGCCGGTGATCGGGATGAAGCAGATCATCGCGCCGGCAATGACGCCGGGCAGCGACAAGGGGAAAGTGACCCTCCAGAAGGCCTTCCACGGCGGGCAGCCGAGATCGCTGGCTGCCTCCAGCAGGCTGCCGTCGAGCTTTTCGAGGGCCGAATAGAGTGGCAGCACCATGAAGGGCAGATAGGAATAGACGATGCCGATGAAAACCGCGGTCTCGGTGCGGAAGATCTGCACCTGCTGATCCGGCCCGTAAAGGCCGAGTGTCTGCAAGGCGAGCGTCAGCAGGCCTTCCGGCTTCAGGATGCCGATCCAGGCATAGACG
The DNA here is from genome assembly GCF_023701945.1 of Rhizobium sp. CG5. Taxonomy (GTDB): domain Bacteria; phylum Pseudomonadota; class Alphaproteobacteria; order Rhizobiales; family Rhizobiaceae; genus Allorhizobium. Next base: position 376,063 of record NZ_JABAEF010000002.1, on the reverse strand, counting down.
CGGATCAGGAACGAGGTCCAGAAGGGCAGGATGACCAGCATCAGAAGGGTCGGGCGGATGGTGACCGAGGCGCGTGCCATGGCCAGCGCAATGGGATAGCCGATCAAAAGCAGCAGCAGCGTCGAAATCGAGGCGATGCGCAGCGACGAGATATAGGCATTCATGTAGAGCGGATCTTCGGTCAGGAAGACATAGTTCTCGAAGTCCAACTCGCTGAAAAACGCGCCGATCGCCGACAGTCCCTGCAGCACCGGCGTGTAAGGCGGCATGGCGATGGCGGTGTCGGACAGCGAGATCTTGACGATGATGAAGAAGGGCGCGAGGAAAAACAGCACCATCCACACATAGGGAATGATGACGACAAGCCAGCGGGCCCGGCTGGCGGAGGGCAGAGTTGCGGTTTCAGCCATGATACCCTCCCCTCAACGTGTCAGGACAAGGCCGGCATCGGCCGGCCAGGTGAGCCAGACCATGTCGCCGAAGGTGATCGGCCGGTCGACGAGACGCGAGATGTTGGCCTGCGCGGCGCGGAACATCCGGCCATCGTCCAGCTTGACGATGAAGACCGAGAAGTCGCCGAGATAGCCGATATCCCAGACTTCGCCATAGAGGGCATTGACGCTGGTATCGGCCGGCGCTTCGGTGGAGATATGCACCTTTTCGGGCCGGATGGCGAAGGCGACATCGGTGCCGGCCGGGACATCGCAGACCTGATCGACGGCGACCTTGAAGCCGCCGCAGGTGACCAGGGCAATGCCCTGATGGCCCCCTTGCGTCTCGGCCTCGAAGCGCCCCTCGACAATATTGATGTCGCCGATGAAATCCGCGACGTAACGGCAGTTCGGCGCCTCGTAGATCTCGGCCGGCGTCGCCACCTGGACGATCTCGCCCTTGTCCATCACCGCGATGCGGTCGGAGACGGTCATGGCTTCTTCCTGGTCATGGGTGACGATCAGGAAGGTGAGGCCGAGCTTGGTCTGGATGTCCATCAGCTCGAACTGGGTTTCCTCGCGCAGCTTGCGGTCGAGCGCGCCGAGCGGTTCGTCGAGCAGCAGGACCTTCGGCTTCTTGGCCAGGGACCGGGCGAGCGCAACGCGCTGGCGCTGGCCGCCCGACAGCTGGTTGGGCTTGCGTTTGGCGAATTCCTCGAGCTTGACGAGCTTCAGCATTTCCTCGACGCGGGCGTCGATCTCGGCGCGCTGCAGATTGTCCTGCTCAAGGCCGAAAGCGATGTTCTTGGCGACCGTCATATGGGGAAAGAGCGCATAGGACTGGAACATCATGTTGGTCGGCCGCTTGTAGGGCGGTACGCCGGAGATGTCCTTGCCCTGCAGCAGGATACGGCCTTCGGTCGGATCCTCGAAGCCGGCCAGCATGCGCATCAGCGTGGTCTTGCCGCAGCCGGACGGCCCCAGCAGCGAGAAGAACTCTCGCTCGTAAATATCCAGAGTGAGATTGGCGACGGCGGTGAAATTGCCGAAACGCTTGGTGACATTTTCAAACCGTATGAACGGCACGGCGGCCGGATCTGTCCACGGACTGAATTTACGCTTTACCGGCCCCAAAGACTTCGCCATGCCGCAACACCCTTATCCCCGATTTATGATTGTCATGCGTGCCAGACACGCAACCCCTCCCCCGATGGAGCGCGCCCGAAAAAGAAAACGGGGCAACCCGTGCCCCGCTTGTTGTCCCCGATCAGCTGCCGGTTTTGATCTGCGTCCAGACCCGGTTCAGAACACGCTGTTCTTTCGGGCCATAGGGCGAGATGGTGAAGAGCTTCTTGACCGTTTCCTCGGTTGGATAGACCGACGGGTTTTCGAAGACTTCCTTGTCGAGCAGCGGCTGGGATGCCAGGTTGCCATTGGCATACTGAACATAGTTCGAGGCCTTGGCGATCACCTCCGGCTTCATCAGATAGTTGATGAAGGCATGGGCCTCTGTGACATTCTTGGCATCCGCCGGGATGGCCAGGTTGTCGAACCACATATAGGTGCCTTCCTTCGGGATCACGTAATTGATCTCGACGCCGTTCTTGGCTTCCTCGGCACGGGCCTTGGCCTGCAGGATATCGCCGGACCAGCCGAGCGTGATGCAGGTATCCCCATTGGCCAGATCATCGATATAGGACGAGGAATTGAAGGTCTTCACGGACGGGCGGATCTTGGAATAAACCTCGCCGCCGGCTTCCAGATCGGCCGTCGCCTTGCTGTCGGGATCCTTGCCGATATAGTTCATGGCGATGGCAAAGGTTTCGTCGGAGGCGTCCAGAATGTTGACGCCGCAACCTTTGAGCTTTTCGGCGTTTTCCGGCTTGAACAGCACATCCCAGCTGTCGATCGGCATATCGCCGAGAGCGGCCTTCACCTTGGCGACGTTATAGCCGATGCCGGTGGTGCCCCACATGTAGTTGACGGCATATTCATTGCCCGGATCGTATTTCGCCAGCCGGGTCATGATATCCGGCCACATGTTGGAAAGGTTCGGCAGCTTCGATTTGTCGAGCTTCTGGAACACGCCGGCCTGGATCTGGCGCGCCAGGAACGGACCGGTCGGCACCACGACATCATAGCCCGAGCCGCCGGCCAGCAGCTTGGTTTCCAGCAATTCGTTGCTGTCGAAGACGTCGTAGACGACCTTGATGCCGGTTTCCTTGGTGAAATCCTCCAGGATCGACTCGTCGATATAGTCGGACCAGTTGTAGACGTTGACGACGCCATCGGCCTTGGCGGCCGATGCCATGAAAATTGCCGCCAACGCGACAGAGGTCAAACGGATCATATCGGACTTCATATTATCTCCTGTTCTTAAGGTGAAAGACGTTGGCGCCCGCTCACTATTCCCTTTGTTTTTTCTCAGACTAGAAAGGAAACGCGGGCGCGACAAGGAGAAAATACCGTCTGTTCCGACAGGGTCGGCACGATGCAGGAGCCTTACTGGAAATCGAAGGCGGAAAGCCCCGTGACCATTTCGTCGAGCCCCAGCGGACGCGTCACCGGCGGCTCGGCCCGCGCCAGGCAGCCCTGCCGCTCGCACAGCCGACAGATCGTGCCGATGCCGACGGGCGGCAGGCCGGCAGCGGTCACCGCCTGGCCATAGACAACCTCATCGCGAAAACCGATATCGCAACCGATCAACAGGGCCGTGCGCCGTACCCGCTCGTTGAAGCCGGCCTGCGGACCATCCAGCGTGCGCGACACCGTCAAGAAACCCGCCCCATCCGGCATCTCGACGCTATCGACCAGCACCTGGCCGGCCTGGGAAAAGGCGGCGTGAACATTGAGCTTGGGACAGCCTCCGCCGAATCTCGCCTGCGGAAACCCTTGCGCGCCCGCCTTGCGGAAGCGGTTGCCGGCATGGTCGATCTCCAGCATGAAGAAGGGAACCCCTTGCGCGCCCGGCCGCTGCAGCATGGTCAGCCGGTTGGCGGCCTGCTCATAGGAGACGTTGAAGCGCGAGCGCAGGATGTCGATGTCGTAGCGCGCCCGCTGGGCGGCGGCGAGATAGGCGCCGTAGGGCATCATCAGCGCATGGGCGGCATACCGCGCCAGCTCGAAACGGCCAAGGCGCTTGGCCTCGCCGGTGGAAAGGCCAAGCGCCTCCAGCTCGGCGAGGATCTCATCGGCGAGCGCCAGAAGGCTCGCCTCCATGGCCACTTCCCGCAACTGATCGAATTGCGTCAGCCGCTCGGACAGGAACAGCCGCATCGAGTGGCGGTCGTAACGCCGCCGCAGATGGGGCATGGCATGGATCGGCAGGGCGCGCACGACGATGCCGTGCTGGCTGCGCAGCCAGGATTTCAGCGCCACCGCCAGATCGTCGCCGGCCGACAGTCCCAAGCCGGCGTGAAAGGCTTCCGCCGCATCCTCGATCCGTGCGTAAAAATTCGGCCGGCGCTCCAGCTTCTCGCGCACCTCGTCGATCGGCAGGCGGGTGCCCGACAGCGAGGTCTCATGGCCCTCGCGGGCCAGCAGTTCGGCAAGATCGGAGAGCCGGGCGGCCTGTTCGCGGTAGGCCCGGTACAGCTTGATGATGCCGTTGGCCGCATTGGGTGCTGCCTCCGCCACCTCGAACAATTCCTGATCGCCCGGCACCTCGCCCGCGAGAAGCGGATCGGCAAAGACTTCGCGCAACTGCCCGGCACTGCCGCCCGCCTCGCCCTGCAACTCGTCGAGATCGACCTTGTAGACGGCGGAGAGCTTCAAAAGCAGCTGCACCGTCAACGGTCGCTGGTTGCGCTCGATCAGGTTCAGATAGGACGGCGAGATATCCAGCGCCTCGGCCATGGCCGTCTGGGTCAGCCCCAGGCCATTGCGGATGCGCCGCACGCGCGGGCCAGCGAAGATCTTGTTCTCGGCCATGTGACACCCTTTTACAAAACTGTCCCATATTCGGGATTTACATTCTTTACAATTTTACAGCGCTCCGTTGTAAAGCACAAGACAGGATAACCTCTTTCAAAGGATGAATATTCTGTTTCTTCTGGCGGTTTTTCGCAGCGCACTGTAAATATCGTCACATCAAGAATGGAGAAACGACCGCAGGATGCGGTCCTCTTTTCCGGGCGTCGAAGCAAGAGGGAGTTAGCTATGACCGATTTTTACAATCTCGTTCCGGGTGCAGCCGAGGGCCGTTTCGACGGCATCGAGCGCCCCTATACGGCAGCGGATGTGCAGCGTCTGCGCGGTAGCGTCGAGATCAAGTATTCGCTGGCCGAGATGGGCGCCAACCGTCTGTGGAAGCTGATCAACGAGGAAGATTTCGTCAATGCGCTCGGCGCCCTCTCCGGCAACCAGGCCATGCAGATGGTCCGCGCCGGCCTGAAGGCCATCTACCTCTCCGGCTGGCAGGTTGCCGCCGATGCCAATACGGCCTCGTCGATGTATCCCGACCAGTCGCTCTATCCGGCCAATGCCGCACCGGAGCTCGCCAAGCGGATCAACAAGACGCTGCAGCGCGCCGACCAGATCGAGACTGCGGAAGGCAAGGGCCTGTCGGTCGACACCTGGTTCGCACCGATCGTTGCCGACGCGGAGGCCGGCTTCGGCGGCCCGCTGAACGCGTTTGAGATCATGAAGGCCTTCATCGAGGCGGGCGCTGCCGGCGTTCACTTCGAGGATCAGCTGGCATCGGAAAAGAAGTGCGGCCATCTCGGCGGCAAGGTTCTGATCCCGACGGCCGCCCATATCCGCAACCTCAACGCCGCGCGGCTCGCCGCCGACGTCATGGGCACGCCGACGCTGATCGTCGCCCGCACCGATGCGGAAGCTGCCAAGCTTCTGACCTCCGATATCGACGAGCGCGACCAGCCCTTCGTCGACTACGATGCCGGCCGCACCACGGAAGGCTTCTACCAGGTCAAGAACGGCATCGAGCCCTGCATCGCCCGGGCCATTGCCTATGCGCCGCATTGCGACATGATCTGGATGGAGACCGGCAAGCCGGACCTCGAGCAGGCCCGCAAGTTTGCCGAAGCCGTGCACAAGGTCCATCCGGGCAAGAAGCTCGCCTACAATTGCTCGCCGTCGTTCAACTGGAAGAAGAACCTCGACGACGCAACGATCGCCAAGTTCCAGCGCGAGCTGGGCGCCATGGGCTACAAGTTCCAGTTCATCACGCTGGCCGGCTTCCACCAGCTGAACTTCGGCATGTTCGAGCTGGCGCGCGGCTACAAGGACCGTCAGATGGCCGCCTATTCGGAGCTGCAGGAGGCGGAATTCGCCGCCGAGGTCAATGGCTACACGGCGACCAAGCACCAGCGCGAAGTCGGCACCGGCTATTTCGACGCCGTGTCGATGGCCATCACCGGCGGCCAGTCCTCGACGACGGCCATGGGCGAATCGACCGAACACGAACAGTTCCGCCCGGCGGCGGAGTAAGCGAAGATAAGGCCCGGCACCATCCGGGACCTGCCCCTCACCCTAGCCCTCTCCCCGCAAGCGGGGAGAGGGGACGTGCCCCAAGACACTACGCCGGCAGGAGGCCCCCGTATGGGAGGCTGGCGGCAACCGTCCTTCTCCCCGCTCGCGGGGAGAAGGTGCCGGCAGGCGGATGAGGGGCAAATCGGACAGCACTTCAAAAACCCCGGATAACGAGAGGAGACATACCATGACACCGCAGACCCGAGTCAAAGAACGCGCAGAAGAGCAATCCTCGGCCATGAGCACCGATCAGCAGGCGACGATCCGCATGCTGGCCAATGACCTGCACCGCCTCAACCAGTCGGTCATGAAGGCGGTCGATGCGGGCGTCTCGGTCGAACTGGTGCGCTCGGCCCGCCACCATGGCGGCCAGGGCAATTGGGGCGACCTGCTGATCCCGGTCATCGTCACCCAGGGTCAGAACGCCGCCTGAACCATCCGGCTCCACAAGCCGTCCGCCCGTGGACTATCGCAGGCGGGCGGCTTTTGGCGACACCCGTCACGAACACCCGGCTGCCCGACGCCGGGTTATGTCCCGCGCAATGGACCGCAGCGCTTCGAGGGGGAAGCGGCAGCGGACCTTTGCGCGGGATTTTTCGTGAAGTGACATGCCGCGCCGACAGGATGCGCCGTGGCTCAGCCTTGTTTGAGGCCCCGGACTTAAAGGCCCCGCTTGCCGGCGATGAGGTCCGCATGGCCGCGCAGCAGCCGTGCCATGCGGTCGGCGACGGTGCGGATTTCGCGGCGGTGGCGATCGTCGTTGTTCATGACGATCCACTGGCGATGACGCAGGTCCTCGATTTCTGCGCCGACCCGCTCCAGCCGCGGTTCCAGGTCGCCGATGAAGCAGGGCAGCACGGCAATGCCGGCGCCGGCGACCGCCAGGTCGCGCAGCGAGCGTGGCCGGTTGACGGTGGCGATAATGTTTTCCGCGCGGCTGTCGTGCGGCCAGCGCAGATAGGCGGAAATGGCATCGTCACGGCCCACCGCCAGCCAGCGGCCGGGGCCGACGTCCCCTGTATTGCGGGCCTGATAGGCGGCGTAAGCCACATCGCCCACGAAGACCGAAGCAAGGTTGATCTCCTCCGGCTCGAAGGCGCGGATGCCGATATCGTGCTCGCGATGGGAAAGTGCTGCCCTTTGCTCGGCGATGAACAGATCGACGCGAAAGGCATCGCGAGCCGTGCAGAGGGCTGCAAAATTCTCCGCCAGCAGCAGGCCGTTCCAGGTGCCGACAGCAATGCGCACCAGCGCCGGGGCGGCGGCCCCGTCCCGCCAGGTCTCCACCTTGCGGCTGGCGGCTTCCATCTCCAGCAACTGTTCGAGCAATTGCCGGCCGTCGCCGGTCAGGCCATAACCCTGCTGGCTGCGCACGAACAGAGCGCGGCCCATCTGGCGTTCCAGATCGACCATGCGCCGGCCGATCGTGGCGGGGCTGAGGCCAGTCCCCTCGGCAGCGCCGGTCAGGCCGCCGGAACGGGCCACGACCAGGAAGATCTGATAGGCATCCCAGGACGGGTTTTTCATGGATGAAAGATGTAGTGCGGAATGCGGCGTTTATAAAGCGATATTTGATGCATAGATCATAGGGCATGTCCAAACAAGGAGATGCACCATGCTGGAATTATGGGGAATGATGTCTGCCCTGTCAGCGGCGGAACAAAGGGGCCGAGGCCAAACGGAAGTCGAACGGGAAGAGGCGTTTTACGCGCGTTTTCGAGAGCCGTTCTGGCGGAGGTTTGCCAGGAAATGGACGGCACTTCGACAGGAATTTTCGGCAAGCCGCCAGGCCGCCGTCGAGGGTGAGACATCTGCCGTTCCGTCACCAACCGCCGCCAAACAGCAACCGCCCAGACAGACGCGGCATGGGTCGGCACAGGACCCGTGCTGCGGCAAGGCAAGGCCGTCGTGTGCTGCGGCCAGCTAGTCCTAACGATCAGCCGATCAGGATGGCAATCGCTGCGATCAGGGCACAGGCGCCCAGACCGAGGGCAGCGGTGCGAAGCATGATCTTGGACTGGTCTTCATTGGCCTTCGCGATGGCGATAGCACGCGCTTGGCGATTTGGTCTGTTCATGAGCTGAAATTCCCAATGTTGCCGTTCAGAATTCAATTCCATACCGATGGCTCTGCTGCCATGCACCGTCCATAATCAGGACAGGTCTTTCCGGCATTCGATCAGGATGAATGAAGTCTGTTAAGAAGTATTGAAAGAAAAAGGCGGCAATTGGGCCGTCTCCCTCAATATAGGGGAGCCGGCTTGCGATTATAAGGCCTGGACGCGTTCAGGCGGCCGATCCGGCGGCATGGCCGGAGGCCCAGGCCCATTGGAAATTGTAGCCGCCGAGCCAGCCGGTCACGTCGACGCATTCGCCGATGAAATAAAGCCCCGGCACGGATCTGGCCTGCATGGTCTTGGAATCCAGCGCCGTCGTGTCGACGCCACCGAGCGTGACTTCGGCGGTGCGATAGCCTTCCGAGCCGGCCGGCTTGATCGCCCAGCGTCGCAAGGCGTCCACCAATGTCTGCAGTGCCTTGTCGGAGTGATCGGCCAGCGGACCGGTCAAGCCGCTGCGCTCCACGACATGCTGGGCGAGACGCTTCGGCAGATGCAGGGACAGCACGGTCTGCAGCGCCTGCTTGCCGTTTTCCCGGCGGGCCGTCTTCAGGACGGCCAGAAAGTCGATATCCGGCTCCAGCGAAACGAAGATCTCGTCGCCTTCGCGCCAGTAGCTGGAAATCTGCAGCACGGCCGGGCCGCTGAGGCCGCGATGGGTGAAGAGCAGCGCTTCGCGAAAGCCCGTCTTGCCATGGCGGATCTCGGCTGGCGCCGCGATGCCGGCTAGCGGCGCCAGGTTTTCGAGCAGACCAGGATCAAGCGTCAGCGGCACCAGACCCGGCCGGGTTTCCAGCAGGTTGAGGCCGAATTGTTCGGCGAGCCTATAGGCAAAACCTGTCGCGCCCATTTTGGGGATCGACTTGCCGCCGGTTGCCACGATCAGGGCGCCCGCCTCCACCGGCCCTTCCGGCGTCTCGACGCGAAAGGCATCGCCGACCTTCAAGACCGCGGAGATCTCGCGGCCGAGCGACAGGGTGACGTCGGCCGAGCGCATCTCCTGGAGCAGCATGCGGATGATGTCCTTGGCGCTGTCGTCGCAGAACAATTGCCCGAGCGTCTTTTCATGCCAGGCGATGACGTGGCGGTCGACCATGGCAATGAAATCGGCGGGCGTGAAGCGGGCCAGCGCCGACTTGGCGAAATGCGGATTGGCGGAGAGGAAGTTCTTCGGGCTCGTATGGATATTGGTGAAGTTGCAGCGGCCGCCGCCGGAAATGCGGATCTTCTCGCCGGGCGATTTCGCATGATCGAGCACGATGACCGAGCGGCCGCGGCGGCCGGCAGCAATCGCCGCCATCATGCCGGCGGCTCCGGCACCGATTATAACAACATCGTAGGTTCGCGCCACATGCGGCTCCCAAGGCAGTTGAAATCCTGTCTTTTCGATCGGTGCGGCAAAGTCAATGGCGGTTTCCCCCTCGCCAATTCGCAAACAGCCGATATGATGGAACAAGACAACAACCAGAACCGGTGAGACATGCCTCCTAAGAAATCAATGCTCAGACCCAAAGGCGCGGCATCCAAGAAGGCAAGCATTCCCCCGGACATCAATTCCACCCGCGGCGTCAAGTCCTGGAAGGAAGCCGCCGCCTGGCTTAGGGCCCGTGGCATCGAGGATATCGAGTGCATTACGCCGGATCTGGCCGGCGTGCCGCGCGGCAAGATGATGCCGACCTCGAAATTCACCAGCAATACGTCGCTCGCCCTGCCCTCGGCGCTCTACCGCCACACGATCTCAGGCGAATATCCGGAAGAAAGCGGCCAGTTCCGCTACGATTCGCGCGACAGCGACATCAAGCTGATGCCTGATCTGTCGACCCTGTCGGTGGTGCCCTGGGAAACCGACCCGACCGCGCAGGTGATCTGCGACATCATCACCACGGATGGCGACGACGTGCCCTATACGCCGCGCAATGTGCTGAAGAATGTCCTGAAACTCTATGAGGCCAAGGGCTGGAAGCCGGTCGTGGCACCAGAGATCGAATTCTACCTGGTCGCCGTCAACGAGGACCCGGACTATCCGCTGCACCCGCCGAAAGGCCGTTCGGGCCGCTCGATCCTCGGCGGCCAGGGCTATTCGATTGCCGGCATCAACGAGTTCGACGAGTTGATCGACGACATCTATCATTTCTCGGAGAAGCAAGGCCTGGAGATCGATACGCTGATCCACGAGGAAGGCCCGGCGCAGCTGGAAATCAACCTGCGCCATGGCAATCCGATCGAGCTTGCCGACCAGGTCTTCCTGTTCAAGCGGACGATCCGCGAGGCGGCGTTGAAACACGGCATCTATGCGACCTTCATGGCCAAGCCGATGCAGGCACAGCCGGGCTCGGCCATGCATATCCACCAGTCGGTGATCGACATGGAGACCGGCCAGAACATCTTTTCCAATGCCGATGGCTCGGCGTCGAAGGAGTTCTTCTCGTTCATCGGCGGTATGCAGAAATACGTGCCGAGCGCCCTGGTGATGATGGCGCCCTACGTCAACTCCTACCGCCGCCTGACGCCCGACATGTCGGCGCCGGTCAACAATGCCTGGGGCTATGACAACCGCACGACGGCGTTCCGCGTGCCGGTCTCCGATGCTGCCGCACGACGCGTCGAAAACCGCCTGCCGGGATCGGACTGCAATCCCTATCTGGCGCTGGCCGCGTCGCTGGCCTGCGGCTATCTCGGCATCATCAGGGGGATCGAGCCGACGGCCGCCTCCGAAGGCACCGCCAACGAAGGCTCGGTCGACCTGCCGCGCGGCCTGCTGGAAGCCGTCTCGCTGCTGGAGGAGGAGCCGGCACTGGCGGAGGTGCTGAGCCAGGAGTTCATCGGCCTTTACGCCGGCGTCAAGCGCGGCGAATTCGAGACATTCATGCAGGTGATCAGCCCGTGGGAACGCGAATTCCTTCTGCTGAACGTCTGACGTAAGGAGCATCCCATGGCTTGGCAAAGCCCCATTGCACCGGGTCTCTCCTGGTATCAGGCAACCGTTGACGACAGGCCGGAGTATCCGCCGCTGGATGGGTCAAGAAGCGTCGATGTCGCCATCATCGGCGGCGGCTTCACCGGATTGCAGGCCGCCTATAATCTGGCGATTTCCGGCGTCTCGGTGCTGCTAATCGAGGCGCATCGCATCGGCGACGGTGCATCGGGGCGCAATGGCGGCCAGTTCGGCACCGGTCAGCGCGCCTGGCCGGACGAGCTTGAAGCCGAGCTTGGCTATGAGCGCTCCAAGGCGCTATTCGACATGGCCGAACGGGCCAAGCACTATGTGCAGGATTTCGCGGCGGCGCAGGCCATCGACATGGACTATCTGCCAGGCCAGCTGAATGTCAGCCACAAACCGGGCCAGGACAAGAGCTACCGGTCCAGCGCCGACATCATGGCGACCCGCTACGGCTATCCGCATGTCGCCTTCATGGACGGCAAGGAAACCGCGGAAAGGCTCGGCACAAACCGCTATCATTGCGGCGTGCGCGACACCGGCACGGGCCATATTCATCCGCTGAAACTGATCGTCGGGCTTGCCCGCGCGGCAAAGGCGGCCGGCGCCGATATCCGCGAGATGACCAAGGCGCTTTCGATCCGCCAGGCGGGTGGCAAGACGATGATCGAGACGCCGACCGGCACGATCACCGCGACCCGTGTGCTGATCGCCACCAATGCCTATATCGGCAACCTGGAGCCGGTGACGGCGGCGCATGTCATGCCGATCCGCTCCTTCATCGGCGCAACCGTGCCGCTCGACAAATTCCCGGACATCATCCCCGGATCGGAGGCGGTTGCCGATTCGCGCTTCGTGGTGCGCTATTTCCGCAAGAGCCGCGACGGGCGGCTGCTGTTTGGCGGGCGCGAAGCCTATACCGCCGACAATCCAATCGACATATCGAGCCATATCCGCCGGCAGATCGCCGAGGTCTATCCGGCGCTGCATTCGATCGAAATGACCCATGCCTGGGGCGGATCGGTGGGTATCACCCTGCCGCGCAAGCCGTTTGCCCGTGATGTCATGCCCGGTGTCACCTCGATCGGCGGCTATTCCGGCCATGGCGTCATGCTGTCAAACTACTGTGGCAAACTGTATGCCGATTCGATCCTTGGAAAGGCCCCCGACCTCGACCTGCTGAAAGACCTGAAAATCCCGCCCTTTCCCGGCGGCGCAAGGCTTCGCACCCCGCTGCTGTTCCTGGCGCTGACCTGGTATGCGCTTAGGGACCGGTTCTGATTTTGCGGCAAAAGACGTTTTGCACTGCAAGGTGCTGGCCTTTTTAAATCGATTAGATTATTCTTCCGTCCAACGTTTCTGATTGAGAGAAGCCCGTATGAGCAGCCAGATCATCCCCGTCGAACCCTTTGACTATGTCGTGTTCGGAGCCACCGGCGACCTTGCAGAGCGCAAGCTCCTGCCCGCCCTCTATCACCGCCAGCTGGCCGGCCAGCTGACCGAACCGACACGGATCATCGGTGCGTCACGCACGGCGATGACCAATGAGGAATATCGCAAATATACCGAGGATGCCCTCAAGGAACACCTGAAACAGGGCGAATATGACGATGCCGAAGTCGCCAAGTTCTGCGCGCGGGTGTTCTATGTGCCGGTCGATGCCAAGTCGCCGGACGGCTGGGACAAGCTGAAAACGCTGCTGGATAGCGGCAAGGACGTGGTGCGCGCCTTTTACCTGGCCGTATCACCGTCGATCTTCGGCGATATCGCCGAAAAGATCCGCGACCACAAGCTGATCACCAAATCGACACGCATCGTCGTCGAAAAGCCGATCGGCCGGGATCTCGCCTCCGCCCAGGCGCTCAACGACACGATCGGTAAGGTGTTCAAGGAAGAGCAGATCTTCCGCATCGACCATTATCTCGGCAAGGAAACCGTGCAGAACCTGATGGCGCTGCGGTTTGCCAATGCGCTGTACGAGCCGCTATGGAATTCCGCGCATATCGACCATGTGCAGATCACGGTGGCCGAATCCGTCGGCCTTGAAGGCCGCGTCGGCTATTACGACAAGGCGGGTGCGCTGCGCGACATGGTGCAGAACCATATCCTGCAGCTGCTCTGCCTGGTGGCAATGGAAGCGCCGTCCTCGATGAATTCCGAGGCACTGCGCGACGAAAAGCTGAAGGTCCTGCGGTCGCTGAAGCCGATCAATGCGACCAATGTCGAGAAGCAGACGGTGCGCGGCCAGTACCGGGCGGGTGCCTCTGCCGGCGGGCCGGTGAAGGGCTATACGGAAGAGCTGGAAGCCGCCTCCGATACGGAGACATTCGTGGCCATCAAGGCCGAGATCAACAATTGGCGCTGGGCCGGCGTGCCCTTCTACCTGCGCACCGGCAAGCGTCTTGCCAGCCGTATGTCGGAAATCGTCATCTCCTTCAAGCCGATCCCGCATTCGATCTTCGACGATGCGGCCGGCCGGATCGAGGCCAACCAGCTGGTGATCCGCCTGCAGCCGGACGAAGGCGTCAAGCAATGGCTGATGATCAAGGATCCGGGTCCGGGCGGCATGCGCTTGCGCCACGTTTCCCTCGACATGAGCTTTGCCCAGGCTTTTGACGTGCGCAATCCCGATGCCTATGAACGCCTGCTGATGGACGTCATCCGCTCCAACCAGACGCTGTTCATGCGCCGCGACGAAGTGGAAGCGGCATGGATGTGGGTCGATCCGATCCTGAAGAGCTGGGAAGAGGTCGGGCAGAAGGCGCAGGGTTATACATCCGGCACCTGGGGTCCGAGCCAGGCCATTGCGCTGATCGAGCGCGACGGCCGCACCTGGCACGAAATCGACTGAGGCTTGCAGCATGGCGACCCATCTCAACAGCTATGACAATGGCAAAGCGCTGGCCGATGCACTGGCCGGCACGGTAGCGGACGCCCTGTCCGCTGCCATCGCGGCGCGCGGCTTAGCCTCCATCGCGGTTTCCGGCGGCTCGACGCCGAAGGCCTTTTTCGAGGCACTGTCGGTAAAGCCGCTCGACTGGGACAAGGTCGTGGTGACGCTGGTCGACGAGCGCTTCGTGCCGGAGGACAATGAGCGCTCCAACCATGGCCTGGTCTCCCGGCATCTCCTGAAGAATGCCGCCGCGGGTGCGCAGTTCCTGCCGCTCTACCATGACTGTTCCTCGGCGGAAGAGGCAGCAGACCTTGCAACCAAGGCTGCCGCCGCCATCAGCGCGCCCTTCGATATCGTCATTCTCGGCATGGGCGGCGATGGCCATACGGCATCGTTCTTCCCCGGCGGCAATCATCTGGCGGAGGCCCTTGATCTTGAGCTGCCACGCCGCGTCATGACCATGGAAGCGCAAGGGGCCGGCGAACCGCGGCTGACCTTCTCCTTTTCCAGTCTTCACGATGCCCGCCTGCTGGTGCTGCATATCGAAGGGGCGGAAAAAAAGGCCGTGCTGGACAAGGCTCTTGGGGGCACGGACGAGGCTGACATGCCGATCCGCGCCGTGCTCCATCGCGCCGGGACGCCGCTTGCGATATACTGGGCACCCTGAGCGCCCGATGAGACCCCATGCCGTGGCGCATACGACGGACGATCGCCGCATGCCGAACTCGACCTTGGCCTGAACAGGCCGCGCTGCGAGGCCCTCCCGCCGCCGCGCCTGTTCGCAAACAGACAGGATGATCCCATGACAGCCGATAGCCGCATCGAAGCCATCACCAAGCGTATCGTCGAGCGTTCCAAGCCGCATCGCGAGGTCTATCTCGACCGCGTGCGTCGGCAGATCATCAAGGGCGTGCATCGCTCGACGCTGTCCTGCGGCAACCTCGCCCATGGCTTTGCGGTCTGTTCCCCCTCTGACAAAGCCGCGCTGGCCGGCGATGTCGTGGGCAATCTCGGCATCATCACCGCCTATAACGACATGCTGTCGGCCCATCAGCCGTTCGAGACCTATCCGGCGCTGATCCGTGCGGCGGCCCATGAGGCGGGCGGCATTGCCCAGGTGGCCGGCGGCGTGCCGGCGATGTGCGATGGCGTGACACAAGGCCAGCCGGGCATGGAACTGTCGCTGTTTTCGCGCGACGTGATCGCCATGGCGGCCGGTATCGGCCTCTCCCACAACATGTTCGACGCGGCGGTCTATCTGGGCGTCTGCGACAAGATCGTGCCGGGCCTGGTGATTGCAGCGCTGACTTTCGGTCATCTGCCGGCGATCTTCGTGCCGGCCGGACCGATGACGACGGGCCTGCCGAACGACGAGAAGTCGCGCATCCGCCAGCTCTATGCCGAGGGCAAGGTCGGCCGCGCGGAACTGCTGGAGGCGGAATCCAAATCCTATCACGGCCCCGGCACCTGCACCTTCTACGGCACCGCCAATTCCAACCAGATGCTGATGGAGATCATGGGCTTCCACATGCCCGGCGCCTCCTTCATCAATCCCGGCACGCCGCTGCGCGATGCGCTGACGCGGGAAGCCGCCAAGCGGGCCCTGGCGATCACCGCGCAGGGCAACGAATTCACGCCGGCCGGCGAGATGATCGACGAGCGCTCCGTCGTCAACGGCGTGGTCGGCCTGCATGCGACCGGTGGCTCGACCAACCATACCCTGCATCTGATCGCCATGGCGCGGGCGGCCGGCATTCTGCTGACCTGGCAGGATATTTCCGATCTGTCCGACATCGTGCCGCTGCTGGCCCGCGTCTATCCGAACGGTCTGGCCGACGTAAACCATTTCCACGCCGCCGGCGGCATGGGCTTCCTGATCAAGCAGCTGCTGAAGGCTGGCTTCGTGCATGACGACGTGCGCACCGTGTTCGGCCAGGGGCTGGCCGCCTATACGATCGACGCGCGGCTGGGTGAGAATGGCACGGTGATCCGCGAACCATCGCCGGAAGAGAGTGCCGATCCTAAGGTCCTCTCGCGCATCGAGGCGCCGTTCCAGCCGAATGGCGGGTTGAAGATGCTGACCGGCAATCTCGGCAAGGCGGTGATCAAGATTTCCGCGGTCAAGCCGGAGCGCCATGTGATCGAGGCGCCGGCGATGATCTTCCACGACCAGCAATCGCTGCAGGACGCCTTCAAGCACGGCCAGCTCAACCGCGATTTCGTCGCCGTGGTGCGCTTCCAGGGACCGAAGGCCAATGGCATGCCGGAACTGCATCGCCTGACGCCGCCGCTCGGCGTGCTGCAGGACCGCGGCTTCAAGGTGGCGCTGTTAACCGATGGCCGCATGTCGGGCGCTTCCGGCAAGGTGCCGGCCGCCATCCACGTCACACCGGAAGCCGTCGATGGTGGTGCGATTGCCCGCATCCGCGAAGGCGACATGATTCGCCTCGATGCGGTCAACGGCACGCTGGAAGTTCTGGTCGATGCCGCGGAATTTGCCGCACGAGAGCCTGTGACCGCCGATCTCTCCGACAATGAATTCGGCATGGGCCGCGAACTGTTCGCGCCGCTGCGCCGCATTGCTGGCCCCGCCGACCAGGGTGCAAGCGTGCTGTTCTAGAGCAGATCCGGTGATTGATGAATCAAACGTGATGTGACGAGAGCGACCGAAGCTGATTCAACTTCTCTTCGAATAGGAGGTTGATGATGGCACGAGCACTGAGCGATGATCTTCGTATCCGCGTCTTGAAGGCGTCAGCTGCCGGTATGTCTGCCCGCCAGGCTGCCGGTCGGTTCGGGGTTGGGGTTTCCACGGCGATCCGCTGGATTGCAAGAGCAGTAGAGGGCGAGCCAACACCGCGGCCGCAGGGTTGGAAACGACCTTCCCTTCTGGACGCCCACGAGGCGTTTGTTGTCGAAATGATCGATGATTGCCGGGACGTAACGCTCGATGAAATGGTCGAGCGCCTGTCGGGCGAACGGCAGGTCAGCATCAGCCGGAGCGCGCTCGGTGCCTGGCTGCGTGGTCGCGGCTGGACATTTAAAAAAAGTCCGCACACGCATTGGAGCAGGATCGACCGGACGTCCTGAAGCGTCGACGCGCCTGGTTTGATGAGCAGCTCGATCTCGATCCGCAAAAGCTGATCTTCATAGACGAGACCGGTCTTTCAACGAAGATGGCACGGCTGCGCGGACGTGCAATTCGAGGCGAGCGCTGTCGATCTGGCGTGCCACACGGACACTGGAAAACAACGACATTCACCGGTGCTCTGCGCCTGACCGGCATGACCGCGCCGTTTGTCTACGACGGAGCAATGAATGGCAACGTCTTCCTGGCCTATGTCGAGCAGGTGTTGCTGGCGACCCTTCAGCCTGGAGATATTGTCGTCATGGACAATTTGCCCGCACACAAAGCAGCCGGGGTGCGCGATGCCATCGAACGCATGGGTGCCACGCTCATGTTCCTGCCGCCCTACAGCCCCGACTTCAATCCTATTGAAAACGCCTTCTCAAAGTTGAAGGCAATGTTGCGGGCTCGGGCGGAGAGAAAGATCGATGCTTTGTGGGACGCGGTCGGCGCATTGATGCCCCGCTTCACGCCAACAGAATGCGCAAACTACTTCAGGGCTGCTGGATATGACCCGGATTGAACAGGATCTGCTCTAGAGCGGTTCCGCTCTTCAAGTGTGAACGGTTCCATCCCGATCGCACAGGCCCAGCGCACTGCTGTTTTCATTCGCTTTTACGGAAGTCGGGCACGACCTTCGCTGTCATGCCTTGGCGGTAACCCGCCTCATGGAGGGGCGCGTCCTGCTGCTCGCGTCTCATCGGACTTGATATTTGGCAAGAAAATGCCGGGCCAACACTTCCCTTCTTAAACTATACAAATATTAGACACGGTTAACGCATATTATACTTTTTGAATATAAATTTACATCGAGATCCATTGTTCGGCTCGGCAGCAACAGTCGTTGATCCAGACAGAACGATCCTGCTTGCTTGCCTCTTGTGACCAACGATCGCAACAGTCTCGACCAACCTCAGTGCCCAAGGACAAATCGATGTTCGGATTCAACAACGCCTCGCGCTCAAAACTTGAGTCGCTCGAAGTCATTACCGCCAATATTATGATCGCCGATGCCAATCTCAACATCCGTTATATGAATGCTGCCGTTCAGGACCTGCTGAAGGAAGCGGAAAGCGACCTGAAGAAGGAACTGCCCCGTTTCGACTTCAAATCGCTGATCGGCGCCAATATCGACATCTTCCACAAGAACCCCTCCCATCAGCGCAATATGCTGGCGACGCTGAAGGTGCAGCACAAGGCCACCATCTGGGTTGGGCACCGGGCCTTTGACCTGATCGTCACACCGCTTCTCGACAACAACAAGACCACCGGCTTCGTCGTGGAATGGGCCAATGCCGCCGCGCGCCTGCAGAACACCGATTTCCTGAACCAAATGGTGGCGATCAGCCGCGTTCAGGCCATTATCGAGTTCACCACCGAGGGCGAGATCGTCAGCGCAAATGAGAACTTCCTCAATGCACTCGGCTACCGCATCGACGAAATCAAGGGCAAGCATCACAGCATGTTTGTCGACAAGGATTTTGTGAAGAGCCCCGCTTACGAGACCTTCTGGAAAGAGTTGCGGGCCGGCAAGTTTCAGGCCGCCGAATTCACCCGCATCGGCAAGAACGGCAAGAAGGTCGTCATCAACGCCTCCTATAACCCGATCCTGAACGACAAGGGTCAGGTGACCAAGGTGGTGAAATTCGCCACCGATGTGACCGAGCGGGTGCACGCGGTCAAGACGATCGGCGAATCGCTCACCAAACTGGCGGCGGGCGATCTTACCTTCAACCTGGACACGCCGTTCGCGGCAGATTTCGAAAGCCTGCGTGGCAGCATGAACGAAGCGGTGACGCAGCTGGGAACCACGCTCGCCGCCGTGTCGAAATCGACGGAGCAGATCGACAGCGGTACCCGCGAAATCAGCCACAGCGCCCAGGATCTGTCCAAGCGCACCGAGCAGCAGGCGGCGTCGCTGGAAGAAACCGCGGCGGCCCTCGACCAGATCACCGTGAACGTCTCGAACGCTTCGAAGCGCGCCGAAGAAGCCCGGACCGCGGCGGCGACAGCGAGCGACAATGCGGCCCGCTCGGGCAAGGTGGTGGCCGATGCCGTTGGCGCCATGGCCCGCATCGAAACCTCATCGAGCCAGATCTCCAACATTATCGGCGTGATCGACGAAATCGCCTTCCAGACCAACCTGCTTGCCCTCAATGCCGGTGTTGAAGCGGCACGCGCCGGCGACGCCGGCAAGGGCTTTGCCGTCGTTGCCCAGGAAGTCCGCGAACTCGCCCAGCGTTCCGCCCAGGCCGCAAAAGAGATCAAGGAACTGATCCGCAACTCTTCGGACGAGGTGCGCAACGGCGTCAAGCTGGTCAGCGAGACCGGCGAGGCCCTGAGCACCATCCAGGAGAATATCGTCGCCGTGAACGAACACATGGAGGCGATTTCCAGTTCCGCCCGCGAACAGGCGACGGGTCTTTCGGAGGTCAATGCCGCGGTCAACCAGATGGACCAGGTCACCCAGCAGAATGCCGCGATGGTGGAAGAATCCAATGCCGCAAGCGCGACGCTGGCGCAGGAAACCGAACGATTGCGCCAGTTGATTAGCCGCTTCGCGCTCGGGTCGCATTACCAGGCCGAGGGTTCCTCTCGGCAGGTGTCGCGCGGGTCGTCGGCGGCGCCCCGTTACCCGGCTCCGGCTGATCGACGACCCGCTACCCGGTCCGCCCCGGCCTCCGTCGGCAATACGGCCCTGAAACAGGAGGACTGGCAGGAATTCTAAGCCGCACATCCAGCACCCAGACGGCGTTTGGGCACGGATCCGGTTTCGATCAGCCACACCAAACAGGAAAGGCGCGGATCACTCCGCGCCTTTCGTCATTTTCGACAACCGCTATCGTCAGGCCTTGAAGAAGGCGAGCAGATCGGCGTTCAGCACGTCGGCATGGGTGGTCAGCATACCGTGCGGGTAGCCTTCGTAGACCTTCAGCGTGCCGTTCTTCAGCAGCTTTACGGCGAGGCGGGCCGAATCGTCGATCGGCACGATCTGGTCGTCGTCGCCATGCATGACCAGCGTCGGAACGTCGATGGCCTGGAGGTCGGCGGTGAAGTCGGTTTCGGAAAACGCCTTGATGCCGTCGTAATGGGCCTTGGCACCGCCGGCCATGCCCTGGCGCCACCAATTCTGGATCGCGCCCTGGGATACCGCGGCATTCGGCCGGTTGAAGCCGTAGAACGGACCCGAAGCCACATCGAGATAGAATTGCGAGCGGTTGGCGGCGAGCGCTGCGCGGAAACCGTCAAACACTTCGATCGGCAGACCGCCCGGATTGGCTTGCGTCTTCAGCATGATCGGCGGCACGGCGCCGACCATTACCAGCTTGGCGACCCGGCCCTTGCCGTGGCGGGCGACATAGGCTGCGGCTTCGCCGCCGCCGGTCGAATGGCCGACATGGATGGCATCATGCAGGTCGAGATGCTCGGTGACGGCGGCGACATCGGCGGAATAGTGTTCCATGTCGTGACCGTCCGACACCTGGGTCGACCGACCATGGCCGCGGCGGTCATGGGCGATGACACGATAGCCCTTGCCGACGAAATAGAGCATCTGTGCATCCCAATCGTCGCCGGACAGCGGCCAGCCATGATGGAAGACGATCGGCTGGGCGGTCTTTGGACCCCAATCCTTGTAGAAAATATCAACGCCGTCTTTGGTCTTTACGAAACTCTGGGTCATGGACATATCTCCTTCAGCTGGGTTTTGAGAGGTGGCATGGGCCGACAGCGCCGGCAGTGCCAGGTATGTGGTCAAGGCCGCAGTGCCGAGCAGCGCATCGCGGCGGGTCAGAATGACATTCAGTTGCTCGGACACTGCGGTCTCCTTCAGGTCTGCCCCGGTGATTCATGGCCGGATTTGTATTGTGTGCGTTTCAATCGTGCACGATCTATATGACTCATCTGAGGCTTTCCGTCAAGCGCTTGCGATTCAATTGCGTACGATTTATATTACGCAGATTATCGAACGAGCCGATGAAGGCAAAATGACACAGCAAGACACTGCACCCGCCACGCCGCGGCTGAACCTCGACAGCTTTCTCTGCTTTGCGATCTATTCCGCCGGCCACGCTTTCAACCAACTCTACCGCCCCCTGCTGGATGCGATCGGTCTGACCTATCCGCAATATCTTGTGATGGTGGCCCTGTGGTCGCGGGACGACCAGACGGTCAAGGATCTTGGAAAGATGCTGTTTCTGGAATCCAGTACGCTGACGCCACTCATCAAGCGGCTTGAGGGCGCGGGCTATCTGACCCGCAGCCGCGATCCGGTCGACGAGCGCATGGTGCGGGTGCGGTTAACCGCCGAGGGTGAGGCACTGCGCGACAAGGCGCTGTCGATACCGAGCTGCGTGGGCGAGGCGACGGGATTGTCGAGCGCCGAACTGGTGGCGCTGACGGATCAACTCGCCTCAACCCGCGATGCCATTCTGAAACCGCGATAGTCCTCGCGGTCTATTGACCTAGCGCGGCATCCGGGCAAAACCCTTGACGAGAATGGGGCCGGTCGGGCGACCGGTCGGAGATCCGCCGGGCGGTTCCAGGGTGATCTCGTACAACTGGTCTTCCTGCGGCCCCGGCAGCGCTGCACTCTTCAAGAGCGCGGTCCTCCAGCCATCGAGCAGCCCGAGCGACTGCGGGCCCATATCCTTCGACGGCAGGGTCCAGACCTGCAGCGACCGATCGGCCGGGGCATTGAAATCGGCAATCGGGGTGATGCGGGCCGAGTCATTGCCAAAATCCTCGACCAGAACCAGAGGTTGCCCCGCTTCATTGACCAGAACGGCGATCACCTGCGGTGCGGGCTGGTTGAGAACGGAATAGGAGAGCCCGGCCAGCAGCAGCAGCGATGCCGCAATGCCGGCCATGGCCGTCGCCCGCCAGCGCGACAGGCGGTTGTCGTTGACAGCGGGTGCCGGGGCGGCAGGACCATTTGCCAGAGGTGATGCAGCCTTGGATGTGCCGCGGCTTGCCGCCTCGGGCAGAACGGCATCAATGCGGCTCCAGAGATCCGCCGAGACCGGACGCGGGGGACCAGCCAGATCCAGTTCGACAAAGCGGTCACGGCTTTCCGCCACGGCGCTGCGCAGCACGGCATCCTCTTCAAGTTCGGCCTCAAAGGCCAGGATGTCGGCAGGATCGAGAAGGCCGAGCACATAGTCATCGGCGCGCTCGCGGGCTGTGGGGATGGAAGGGCTCATGCCATGCACTCCCGAAGCGAGGCAAGACCGCGGCGGATCCAGGCCTTGGCGGTGCCGAGCGGCACTTTCAGCCGGCCGGCAATCTCGCCATGGCTATAGCCCGACAGGTAAGCCATCAGGATGCTGCGGCGCTTGGTTTCGTCGAGGCCGGCCAGGCAATCGCGCAGCCGGCTGTGCTCGTCCATGTCGGCTAAGGGATCGACGGCGATCTCGGCCTGGGCATCCTCCTGCAGGCGATCGAGGCTATCGGCTTCCAGCAGATCCTCGCGCGAGCCATCGCGCAGTGCATTGAGCGCGCGGTTGCGCACGATGGCGTAGATCCAGCCGCGCGCCGAGCCGCGGTCTGGCGCATATTGATGGGCCTTGTTCCAGATCTGGATAAAGGCCTCCTGCACGATTTCCTCGGCCAGGTCGTGCCGGCGCAGGATACGGTGGGCAATGGTGACGAGACGGGCCGCTTCGGCATCATAGATGGCCCGCAGGCCATTTCGGTCGCCGCGCGCACAGGCCGACAGAGCACTGGCCAGCGCCTGTTGAGGATCGAGCATCATGCCTCCCTTGGTTCGATCCGCAAGGAATAGCCCGCCATGAGACAATTCGAAAGAGCGCATGTGCCTTTGCGGCGATCCTGCCGCCGAAACCACACGAACGCGTGCCGCCCTCGAGGGGCAGGGTCTTTCGGCATGCTTCTGTTTCTGGTCGGTTTCCATAATGCAGCTACCCGCGGCATGAAAAATCGGATGCAGACGAACATTATTTTAATCCGGCTGCATCCAAACGCTCCTTCCGCGTGTCGTCAGATCAGGAAGCGTTACAACGGCGCTTTCATTGGTCACCAACACTCTGGGAGAAACCACATGAAAACCTTCAACACCGTTCTGCTGACATCCGGCTTCGTTCTGGCCGCTGTTGCCGCTCACGCCGCTCCGGTGCTCGGCCTTGCCGGCGACAAGACCTTGGTGATGTTCGACACCGACAAGCCGGAGATTTCCAAGTCCATGGAGGTCACCGGCGTCACCAAGCTGGCCGGCATCGACTACCGTCCGGGCAACAAGACCGTGATCGGCGTCACCGCCGACAATGCCATCGTCACGATCGACCTTGCTACCGGTGCTGCCACCGAAGTGGCCAAGATGGACAAGCCGCTCTCCATGACCGAGGCGCCCGTGATCGTCGACTTCAATCCGATGGCCGACCGCCTGCGCTACATGACCGGCACGACCAATCACCGCGTTCACCCCGACACCGGCGCCGTGACGGTCGATGGCACGCTGGCCTTCGAGGAGGGCGACATGCACAAGGGTGAAGTGCCGAACATTGTCGCGGCTGCCTATATAAACTCCTTCGGCAAGCCGGAAAAGACTGCGATGTACAATATCGACGCGACGATCGGTGCCCTGATCCAGCAGACCAAGCCGAATGACGGCACGCTGAAGGCGATCGGCAAGCTCGGCATCGACGGCAAGCCTTCAGCCTACGGCTTTGACGTGCAGACCACCGAGGACGGCACGAACACCGCATGGCTGGTGGCCGACAATACGATCTACAAGGTCAATATCGAGACCGGGGCCGCCACCAAGTCCGGCACAATCATCGGCACCGACGCCCTGGTGCGCGACATCGCCATTCTGCCGGCGATGTAAATCCATAAGGAGTGCCGAAACGACATCAGGCCGGCGAGAGCCGGCCTGATCTGTTTTGCTGTTTAATTTAAGCTCAAAGCGCCGCCATGTATTTCGGCAGTTCCGACATGCGCGGCACGACGATCATCTTCGTCACCTCGCCGCGCTTGAAGGCATTGAGGAAGCGGTTGTATTCCTCGAACACCACACAGCCGCTGCTGTCGCCGCGCACGCGCAGCAGATAGGTGTGGGTGAGGAATCCGTCGCGGCCATATTT
Source organism: Rhizobium sp. CG5 (assembly GCF_023701945.1). Taxonomy (GTDB): domain Bacteria; phylum Pseudomonadota; class Alphaproteobacteria; order Rhizobiales; family Rhizobiaceae; genus Allorhizobium. The sequence goes on along the minus strand of NZ_JABAEF010000002.1, from coordinate 351,968 downwards.
GTTGCGGCCGTCATAGGGCAGCATGCGGATTGCCTCGACGCCGTGGAAGCGGCTTTCGCGCATGCGCAGATTGTAGATATGCGGCGGTGTCGGGCCGCGGTTCTTGACATTGGCATAACGGGGATTGTCGCGCATGCTGCCGCGGCCGGAATGAGCCTCCAGCTTTTCGCCATTCGGCATATGCACGACGCCGGCCGAAATATCATAGACGGCGATCCGGCTGTTCTTCCCGGGCAGTTTCGACTTGTTGCCAAACAGCTTCCAGCCATCGTCTTCCTCGACGACCGATTTTTCCGGCCGCGCCACGGCCAATTGTTCGGCAGCAGGCGGAGCGACCTTTTCGGTCGGCGGCTTGGCAGTCTTCGGCGTTTCCGGACGGGCCGCCGGCAAGGGTCCGATCACCAGCAGATCGTCTTCCGTGTCGTGGTCGGTCTCGGAGAGCACTTCTTCAAACGGCAATTCGCGCGGATCCACGGCCGGCGGCACGATGTCATCGGTGGCCATGGGCGCTGCATAGGCAAGCGCTACCGAGGAGACGGATGATACGGACGCTGGTGCGGGCTTTGCAGGGATAGAGGCGGTGACCAGCGGATCGGTCATGGCCATGCTCGGGGTCGCCAGCTTTGCCGCCAGCGCCAGTTCGCGTGTCGCCTGGGCATTGGCCGCAGCGATCGCCTGGCGCAGGATGGCGATGCGCTGTTCGTTCGGCACGGAGGACGCCAGCGCCAGACGCTGAGACTTGTCGACATCGGAAAGGTTCATGGAGCGCGGCAAGACGGCGAGCAGCGGATCGTCGGTCAGGGCAACGGCACGGGCAAGCCGAGCCTTGGCCTCTTCGAGAGCCGCCATATCCTGTCGCTTGTCGATCCCAGTCACCGACCGCGAACGATCGACGATCGCCACCCGCGACGAGATGAGGAAAGCATCGGACCGGCCGGCCGGGACTTTTTGTGCGGAAATCGACATGGTCTGTACGGTCGCGATCGCCACCGTCACCCAGAAGGCGGCGGCAATGCCGACGCCGATCACCACGGCCTTCGACACGGCCGGCTTTTTCTTCGGGGGAACCGATCCCTTCACGGGGTTACGGCTACGCATTGTTTCGCTCGAGAACGCCATACTCATACTCGTTACCAATGCGGCCGTTTCCGGCCGGCGGCCATACGCGCCGCGTTTACCATGAGCACAGGTCCGGCAACCCCCGAAGCCGTATTTGCGCCCGTCGGCACAAGCCGACTGGAAGCAAGTATGAAGAGACTTGGTAACCAAGTCGTTTACGCGGCATCGCTTATGGACGATCCCGTGCAAAAACGATGCAAGGCGGCGAAGCGGGAGGACTTCGCTTCACACCGAGCGGGTCAGCCCGCCATCGACCTTGAGGTTCTGGCCGGTGATATAGCCGGCACCGTCGGAGGCGAGAAAGGCGACCGTTGCCGCGATTTCCTCGCTGGTGCCGTAGCGTTTCATCGGCACGCCATCGCGCCGCTCCTCGGTGGCGGGCAGGCTGTCGATCCATCCCGGAAGGACATTGTTCATGCGGATATTGTCGGCCGCATAGGTATCGGCGAAGATCTTGGTGAAGGCGGAAAGCCCGGCGCGGGCGACGGCGGAGGTCGGGAACATGGCGCTCGGCTCGAAGGCCCAGGCCGTCGAGATGTTGACGATCGCGCCCGACTTCTGGACCTGCATGATCGGCGTGACCAGCCGCGTTGGACGGATGACGTTCAGGAGATAGACGTCGATGCCCTTGTGCCAGTCCTCATCGCTGATCTCGAGGATCTGGGCGCGCGGTCCGTGGCCGGCACTGTTGACCAGCACATCGACCCGGCCCCAGCGCTCCATCGTGCTGTCGACAAGGCGCTGCAGATCCTCCGGGGATTGATTGGAGCCGGTAGCACCCAGGCCGCCCAGTTCCTGCGCCAGCGCCTCGCCCTTGCCGGAGGACGACAGGATTGCGACCTTGAAACCGTCTTCTGCCAGCCGCCGTGCCGAGGCCGCGCCCATGCCGCTGCCGCCCGCGGTGATGATTGCCACTTTATCCACTGCCATCGCATCCTCCTGCTCATTGATGGAGCAGGATTTCGCCCGGCGTGCGGAATGTCCAGAGGGGACAGGTCGATTTCAGGGATTGTTCAAGACTTTGCTGACAGAGCCGGCGCTTTCGCCGTCCCGCCGCATATGTCAGCGTCTGCTTACCAGGAGCGAACGTCGAGCACCCGGTCGCGATGAGCCGGATGGGTCGAGAAGACGAAGATCCGGTCGAGTTCCTTCTGGGTCAGCAGGCGCAGGAAGCGCACTTCGGCCGTGTTGTTGGCATAGACCTTCATCAGCAGGCAGCCGACCTTGGTGATGCGGGCATCCGGCAGATCCAGATAGAACTGCTGCGGCAGGTTATACTGGGTCAAGAGGCTGATAACCGCGCCGCTCATGGAAATCCGGATAATGTCGCAGCGGCGGGCAGCCATGTGCATGACGCCTTTTTCCGTATACTCGATACGGCCGGCATTCATGGTGTCCTCCATCTTGAACCGCGACTCGCGGTCATACATGAAGGATTCCTCTTTCTTGAGATAGCTTCCCTTGTTCGAAGATGCTTGCATAGCCATTGTATCGCCCACCAGTTTTATTATGGGAGGCAGAATAAGACGAGGGATTTAACAGTTCCTTTTTGCCCGATCGTCGTTCTGTCCGGCCTATCGTTATCGCTAACCGGCGGTTAAGCGAAACAGGTCAGATCTTGGCATAGGCCTGACCCTCAGCATCAAAAAGATGCAGCTTGGCCGGGTCGGCGGCAAAGCGCAGCTTTTCACCCTTCTTGACCGGCACGGTGCCCTGCAGCTTGACGACGATCGACTCTTCTTCAACCGGGCCTTCGACATAAAGCATGGTCACTTCGCCCAGCGCCTCGACGATCGACACCACGCCTTCAAAGAGATGGTGATCGCCGCTGGCGATGCTCAGATCCTCCGGCCGCACACCGAAGCTTGCCTTCTTGCCGGCGTCTGCGGCCGGTGTCGCGATCTCAAGCGAAACAGTGCTGCCGTCGAGAAGTTTCAACAGGGTGCTGGCGCCGGCCGTTTCGATCGTGGCGGGCATGATGTTCATGGCCGGCGAGCCGATGAACTTGGCGACGAAGAGATTGGCCGGATGATCGTACAACTCCAGTGGCGGGCCGACCTGCTCGATCTTTCCGGCAGACAACACGACGATGCGATCGGCAAGCGTCATGGCCTCGACCTGGTCATGGGTGACGTAGATCATCGTGGTATCGGGCATGGTTTCGTTGAGCTTGGCGATCTCGATGCGGGTGGCAACGCGCAACGCCGCATCAAGGTTCGACAGGGGCTCATCGAACAGGAAGACTTTCGGATCGCGGCAGATGGCCCGCCCGATGGCGACGCGCTGGCGCTGGCCGCCCGACAGCGCCTTCGGCAGACGATCCAGATAAGGTTCCAGCTGCAGGATGCCGGCCGCCGAGCGAACACGGCGATCGATCTCTTCCTTGCTTTCGCCGGCGATCCGCATGCCGAAGGCCATGTTGTCGTAGACCGTCATGTGCGGATAGAGCGCATAGGACTGGAAGACCATGGCAATGCCGCGCTTGGACGGCGGCACGTCATTGACCACCTGGCCATCGATGATCATCTCACCGCTGGTGACGTCCTCCAGACCGGCGATCATCCGGAGCAAGGTGGACTTGCCACAGCCGGACGGGCCGACGAAGACGATGAATTCGCCCTGGGCGATCTCGAGATCGATCCCATGCAGGATTTTTACCTGGCCGTAGGACTTGCGGATGTCTTTTAAGATGAGGCCTGTCATGATCTCCCCCCTCGCGCCTTAGCCGTGACGCGCGAAATACGCGCCCCAGGCCGGAAGCCGGATGTTTTGATTGTCTATGCTGCTGGCAAAGCCGTGGCCGGACAGTTCCTGCCAGTCCCCTTGCGGCAGGGTGGCCTCGCCTTCGACCGCCGACATGTTGAAGATGCAGAGCACCGTCTCATTGCCGAGCGACCGGGTATAGGCCAGGATCGAACCGTCTGCCGGCTGAAAGACGATGTCGCCCTTGGCAAAGGCTTCGTGCTGCTTGCGGAAGGCCAGGAAGCGCCGGTACTGCTCCAGCACCGAGTCCGGATTGCCTTCCTGAACGCTGACGGCATTGAGCACATGCTCGACCGGGATGGGCAGCCAGGTCTTTTCGGCCGAACTGAATCCCGCCTGCATGGCCCGGGCATCCCAGACCATCGGCGTGCGGCAGCCGTCGCGACCTTTAAATTCCGGCCAGAACTGGATGCCATAGGGATCCTGCAGGTCTTCAAAGGCGATATCGGCCTCGGTCAGGCCCAGTTCCTCGCCCTGATAGATGCAGACCGAACCGCGCTGCGTCAGCAGGATTGCGGCCAGCAGTTTGGCATAGGCGATGCGATCGACGACGTCGGCGCCCCAGCGGCTGACATGGCGCACCACATCGTGGTTGGAAAAGGCCCAGCAGGCCCAGCCCTCGGCGGCAGCCGCCGCAAAGGCCTTCTGCACCTCGCCGACCCGCTCGGCGGTCAAAACGTCGGGCGCCAGGAATTCAAACGCGTAGCACATCTGCATCTTGTCGCCGCCGGAGGTGTATTCGCCGACGATCTCCAGGCCACGCTGGCTGTCGCCGACTTCGCCGACCGCGGCAATCGCCGGGAACTCGTCGAGCACGGCGCGGAAGCGCTTCAGGAATTCGAGGTTTTCCGGTCGGTTCTTGTCGTAGATATGCTCCTGGAAATTGTAAGGATTGACGGCTGGCGCCGTGGCGGCGTTGCGGCGCTCGGGCGCCAGCGCCGGATTGTCGCGCAATTCCTTGTCGTGGAAATAGAAATTGATGGTGTCGAGACGGAAGCCATCGACACCGCGCTTCAACCAGAAGCGCACGGCATCGAGAACCGCGTCCTGTACCTGCGGATTGTGCAGGTTGAGGTCGGGCTGCGAGGTCAGGAAGTTGTGCATGAAATACTGCATGCGGGTCGGATCCCACTGCCAGGCCGAGCCGCCGAAGATCGACAGCCAATTGTTCGGCGGCGTGCCGTCCGGCTTGGCGTCCGACCAGACATACCAGTCCGACTTGGGATTGATGCGGCTCGACCGGCTCTCGACGAACCAGGCGTGCTGGTCTGAAGTGTGGGAAATGACCAGATCGATCATCACCTTGATGCCGAGACGATGGGCTTCGGCGATCAGGCCGTCGAAGTCGGACAGCGAGCCGAACATCGGATCGACATCGATATAGTTGGAGACGTCGTAGCCAAAATCCTTCATCGGCGAGGTGAAGAAGGGCGAGATCCAGATGGCGTCGGCACCGAGCCTGGCGATATGCGGCAGGCGGGCGGTGATGCCCTTCAGGTCGCCGATGCCGTCGCCGTTCGAATCCTGGTAGGAGCGCGGATAGATCTGATAGATCACCGCGCCGCGCCACCAATCCTTATCCTGCGCCAGTACCGATTGCGAAACTGCAGTCATGGTCATTCCTTGTTAATTCCGTTCGAAAACATGAGATATCATAACGTTCAGCCCCCCTTGACGGATCCCGCCAAAAGGCCGCGCACGAGATAGCGTTGCAGAGTGAAGAACACGGCCAGCGGCACGATGATGGTGATGAAGGCGGAGGCGGTCAGGATCTCCCAATTGCCGCCGCGAGAGCCGAGAAGATTGACCAGACGGCCGGTCAGCACCAGTTCGCTGTCGCCGGCGCCTAAGAAAACCATGGCGACCAAGAGGTCGTTCCAGGTCCACAGGAACTGGAAGATCGAGAAGGACGCCAAAGCGGGATAGGACAGCGGCAGGACGATCTTGACGAAGATGGTGAAATCGCTGGCGCCATCGACCCGCGCCGATTCCATGATCTCGCGCGGCAGACCGGCAATATAGTTGCGCAGCAGATAGATGGCGAGCGGCAGGCCAAAGCCCATATGGGCAAGCCAGATGCCGAGATAGGTCTTGGACGGCACGCCGAAGAATACGCCGACGTCGTTGTACATGCGCAGCAGCGGGATCAGCGACATCTGCAGCGGCACGACCAACAGGCCGACGATCACCGCCAGAATGAGTGCCCGGCCGGGAAATTTCATCCAGGCAAGCGCATAGGCCGCAAAGGCAGCGACAAGAATCGGGATGATGGTTGCCGGAACCGCCACCGTCAGGGAATTCAGGAAGGACTGGCCGATGCCTTCGGCCGTCAGCACCGTGCGGTAATTGTCGAAGGTGAAGCGCGGCGGAACGGCCGAGGTGAAGAAGATGCGGTCGCCGCGCGTGCCTTCGAAGGCCTTGGGCGATTCGATGCGGAAATCGCCGTTCTCCCCGAGCGTCAGCTTGCTGCCATCGTTGCGCTCGGCCGTGGCTCCGGGCTCATAGGCGGTCGGCTGGTTGATATTGACACCGAAGGCACTGACCGTTCCGCCCTTGCCGTCGAAGACGTTGCCGGAGATTACAAAGGCGCCGTTCTGCTCGACCTGGGCGCTTGGGGCCGGCGCGCGATAAATGCCGTTCTGGCTGGAGGTGGTCAGGGCCGTCCACCAGCCTGAGGCGACGATCTGGTCCTTGTCGCGCAGGGACGAGATCAGCAGACCGGCGGTCGGCAGGGTCCACAGGGCCACCAGCAGCAGCACGGACAGATGCACGGCCCAGGTGAGCGGGGAATTTTTGGCGGCGCGCATGTCAGCGTCCCTCCATTTCGCGGCGGGCATTGCGAATGTTCCACACCATGATCGGCACGACCATGACCATGATGACGACGGCAATGGCCGCGCCGCGGCCGAAATCGCCGCCGCCGCGGAACATCCAATCGAACATCAGGTTGGCCAGCACCTGGGTGTTCCACTGGCCGTTGGTCATGGCCAGAACGATATCGAAAACCTTGAGGACCAGGATGGTGATGGTCGTCCAGACCACGGCGATCGTGCTCCACATCTGTGGAACCTTGATCTTCATGAAGATCTGGAACGGATTGGCGCCGTCGATGACGGCAGCCTCGATGGTTTCCTCCGGAATGCCGCGCAGGGCCGCCGACAGCAGCACCATGGCAAAACCGGTCTGGATCCAGATCAGGATGACCATCAGGAAGAAATTGTTCCAGAACGGCAGCGTGATCCAGATCTGCGGCTCGCCGCCGAAGAAGACGACGATGGCGTTCAGGATGCCGATCTGCTCGGAGCCGGCGTCGCGGTAGTCGTAGACGAATTTCCAGATCACCGAGGCGCCGACAAAGGAGATCGCCATCGGCATGAAGATCAGCGACTTGGCGATATTGCCCCACCAGATGCGATCGGTAAGCGCCGCTATGATCAGGCCAAACAGCGTCGAAAAGGTCGGGACGATGATCAGCCACAGCATGTTGTTGAAGATCGATTTGCGGAACTCACCGTCGGTCAGCATCCAGCGATAATTGTCGAGCCCGACGAAATTCGTGCCGGACCGGTCGTAGAGCGAATAGGCAATGGACGAGAACAGCGGGTAGACCAGATAGACCGACAGGGAAATGAAGGCCGGGCCTAAAAACAGCCAGGGCCTGACCATATTGGCGCGGCGCATATTGCGCGAGGCGCGGGCCGTGTCGTCGATATTGGATGGAAAGATCCAGTCGAGCAACAGGTTCGAGCCGTAAAAATAGCCGATTGCGCCTGCAACCCCGAGCACGATGGTTACCAGTGCGTAGAATAACTGATCCACAGTCTCCCCTCCCCTCGCTGCCTTGTCTGCCGCGCTCATTCATCCGGCCTGAACCGGCGGCGCGACTTTGATCGAAGAGGGCCGGACCACAGCCGGTCCGGCCCTCCGTTTCGAGGATGATACCCTACTTCAGCCCGTCCCAGGCCTTCTGGATGCTCGCCGCGACATCGGCGGCCGACTTGCCACCGGTGTAGTCGACCATACCGGTCCAGAAGGCTCCAGCACCGATCTTGCCCGGCATCAGATCCGAGCCGTCGAAGCGGAAGGTGGTGGCATTCAGAAGAATGTCGCCCTGCTTGGCCATCGGCGCATTGGCATAGGTCTCCTTGCTGGCGCTCTTATAGGGCGTCAGGAAGCTGGACTGCGCCATCCACAGTTCATGGGCGATCGGCGTCTGCAGGAATTCGATGAAGGCACGGGCGGCGGGCGAATCCTTGGTGATCATCGCCAGCGTGCCGGCGCCCAGCACCGGATTGCCGAGATCCTTCTTGCTTTCATAAGGCGGCATGTAGAAGAAATCGGCATCTTCGCCGACCACGGTGCCTTCAGGGAAGAAGGACGGCACGAAGGACGCCTGGTGATGCAGGTAGCACTTGGGCGGCGCACCGAACAGGCCCTTCGGGCTGTCGCGGAAGTCGGTCGAGGCAACGGCGGCCGAACCGCCATCGACGAACTTGTCGTTCTTGGCAAACCAGCCGAACTCGTCGATCGCGGTCAGAACGGCCGGATCGGTGAACGGAATGGCATTGGTGACCCACTTGTCATAGGTTTCCGGGGAGGATGTGCGCAGCATCATGTCCTCGACCCAGTCGGTGGCGGGCCAGCCGGTTGCACCGCCGGACCCCAGACCGATGCACCAGGGCGTACCGCCGTCCTCGACGATCTGCTCGGTCAGAGCCTTCAGCTCTTCCATGGTCTTGGGCACTTCGTAGCCGGCGTCTTCGAAGTTTTCCGGCACGTACCAGACCAGCGACTTGACGTCGATCTTGTAGGGGAAGGCATAGAGCGCTTCGGCGCCATCCTTGCCCTTATAGGTCGACAGATCGACCCAGGACTGGCCGGCGGCATAGTTTTCGAGGAGCCAGGTCTTCAATTCGTCGCCGAGCGGCGTCAGGTAACCCTTGGATGCGAGGTCGGCGATCAGGCCGGGCTGCGGCAGGATCGCGACTTCCGGCGGGCTGCCGGCCTGGGTGTCGATGACGATCTGCTGTTCATAATTTTCAGAGGAGGAATATTTGACGTCGATGCCCGTCGCTTCCTCGAAATAGGCAAACACGCTTTCGAACAGAGCCTGGTCTTCGCCGCGCCAGGGGCCGAAGATCGTCAGGCTCTGGCCCTTCAGGTCATGGCCCTTCTTGAAATCTTCAAAGCTCGTCCAGTTGAATTTCTTGTCTTCGCCAGGCGCGAATTTCAGCTCCGCCGCGCCAGCAGAGCCGGCAAGCAGCGCAAGGGCAGCAGCATGCAATAGCCAAGTTTTCTTCATGTGATTTACCTCCCATCACATTGTCCAGCGGGATGATCCCGCCAGGCTCGTCCTGAATAATGGATTCATTCAAAGCGCTTTGACGACGAGTAATTTCACTTGGATCTAAAGAGAGTCAAGCCCTTTTCAGAAGATGGACCAAAAGGCCGCAAGGAACGCCAGCGATTTAAGCACAGGGCCTGGGCTTTGTCATTTTGCTGTTTATATGCCATCCAGCTACTGATAGAAGTTTCAAGCGCTTGGCATTCACGAGGTGGGCGTCGACGCCCGAATGCCAGGCCCGAGGAGTGGCCAACAGGTGAATCTCAAACAGTTATCGCAATTGCTCGGCCTGTCGCAAACGACAATCAGCCGCGCCTTGAACGGCTATCCCGAGGTCAATGAGGAAACGCGCCAGCGCGTGCTGCAGGCGGCCAAGGAAACCGGTTATCGGCCCAACCTTGCCGCCCAGAGGCTGGCGACGGGCAAGGCCGGATCGATCGGCCTGATCATGCCGATCGCGCCCGACCATAGTTCCGACATCCATTTCGCCGAATTCCAGAGCGGGCTTGCGGAAGAGGCGCTTCGGCAGGACTTTCATCTGGTGATCATGCCAGCCCATCCACGCGAAGAGGAACAGGCCATCCGCTGGCTGGTCGCCAGCGGCAGCGTCGACGGCTATTACCTGGCCTATATGCGCGAAAACGATCCGCGCATCACCATGGCCAAGACCCTGAATGTGCCGTTCATCGTGCATGGCCGGTCGCTCCGCCTGGAATCGGACTATCCCTATCTCGACGTCGATAACGAAGGCGCTTTCAACGATGCGACCAGCCTGCTGCTGCGGCTCGGCCATCGCCATTTCGGCCTGTTGAACGGCCCTGACTATCTCGACTTTGCCATCCGCCGGCGCGACGGTGTGGTCGCGGCGCTGGCCAGCGCCGGGCTGACGCTTGCTGCATCCCATACCCGCAATTCGGTGATGACCGACGAATTCGGCTTTCGCGGCATGGCAGAGCTGCTGCGCCTGCCGGAACCGCCGACGGCAGTGCTGTGCGCCAGCACGGTGCTGGCGCTCGGGGCTGTGCGGGCGATCAACCAGGCCGGGCTGAAGCTCGGCAAGGATATTTCGCTGATTGCCCATGACGACGTGCTGCCGTTGCTGAAGCCCGAAAACTTCTCGATCCCGCTGACCACCACCCGGTCTTCGCTGCGGGCGGCAGGCAACCGCATCGCGCAGCGGCTGATCTGTCAGATCAACGGCCAGGAGCCGCAGCCGCCCCTGCATGAATTGTGGAAGGCCGATCTTGTCATCAGGGCCTCGACGGGCCCTGCGCCGCGATAGGCCGTCACTTGCCCGCTTAGAATTTCGGCGCGGTCAGGCCGGCGGTGCGATAGGCGGCGATCACGGTATTGGCCATCAGCATGGCGATGGTCATCGGGCCGACGCCGCCTGGAACCGGCGAAATGGCACCGGCAACGCCGATGCATTCGTCGAAGGCGACATCGCCGACCAGCCGGCTCTTGCCCTCGCCTTTTTCCGGTGCCGGGATGCGGTTGATCCCGACATCGATGACGGTGGCGCCGGGCTTGATCCAATCGACCTTGACCATCTGGCCGCGGCCGACGGCGGCGACCAGGATATCGGCATTGCGGCCGAGCGCTGCCAGATCGCGGCTGCGGGAATGGCCGATCGTCACGGTGGCATTGGCGGCCAGCAGCAATTGCGCCATCGGCTTGCCGAACAGGTTGGAGCGGCCGATCACCAGCGCATTGAGGCCGGACAGATCCGCGCCGTGGATCTGGCGGACCAGCAGCATGGCGCCGGCCGGGGTGCAGGAGATCAGGCCCGTTTCGAGATCGCCAACCGCAAGCTTGCCGGCGTTGAGGATGTTGAGGCCATCAACGTCCTTTTCCGGCAGGATCGCCTGGATCACCGCATCGGACTGCAGATGTTTGGGCAGGGGCAGTTGCACCAGGATGCCGTGAATGGCGGTGTCCGCGTTCAGCGTTGCGACCAGTGCCATCAACTCTTCCTGCGTGGTCTCTTCCGGCAGCGTGTGCTGGATGGAGTTGAACCCGCACTGCTTGGCCATCCGGCTCTTGGAGCCGACATAGGCGTGACTGGCCGGATCGTTGCCGACGATGACCACGGCAAGACCCACCTTGCCACCGGTCTGGTTTTCGTAGCCTGCCGCGGCAGATGTCACTGCCTCGATCACAGATGCGGCTGCCTGCTTGCCATCAATCACTGTCGTCACACCGATCACCCCTTGCCTGGATAGGTCCGGCCACTCTAGCGTCCGGTTCTCGCCACGATTTTCCTGCCACCGCCCTATGGTGTCTAAAATCGGCAAATGCAAGGGATCTCAAGCGGAAGAGATATGCGAAGGCGGCAAAAACAACAGTCACGATGCCGCAGCCGCAGCACGATGGACGCATCGGCCGGGTTGCGGAAACGATTGCCGGAAGGGCGGCGCTTCTGCTATCAGCGTCTCCTATCTGTTCCGTCCAGGAGATGATCGATGTTTGCGACGCCACGCCTCCGGGCATTCCTGTGACGGGTCCCGCCGCTGCATCGCTGATGACGCTCGGCTGGTCGGATTTTTTCGCGGACCAGCTGGCGCCGGAAGAGACCGGCCTTGCCGTGGTGCGCATCGCTTCCGTGCACCGGGCGCGGCTGTCCGGCTTGTCCATCGAAGGCGCTGTTGATCTCGACTTGCCGGTTCATACCAATACAGGCGACTTTGCGGTGGGAGACTGGGTGCTGGCCGAGCCGCACAGTTTCGCCCTGCACCGCCGGCTCGACCGCCGGACGCTGCTGCAGCGCCGCATCGAAGGCAAGAAGGCGCCGCAGCTGGCGGCTGCCAATGTCGACACGCTGTTCATCGTCACCTCCTGCAACCTGGATTTCAATCCAGCCCGGCTGGAGCGCTATCTGGCCCTGTGCAACCAGGCTGGCACGGAGCCGGTCATGGTGCTGACCAAGGCCGATACAGCCGAAGACCTGGCGAGTTACCAGGAACAAGCGGCGGCCCTGCAGCGCGGGCTGGCGGTCGTGACCGTGAATGCCCGCTCGCCCGATAGCGCCTTGGCGCTTGCCCCCTGGTGCAAGCCGGGCCAGACCGTGGCCATGATCGGTTCGTCGGGCGTCGGCAAGTCGACGCTGGTCAACACACTGGCCGGTCCGGACCGCGCCACGGCCCAGGAAACCGGCGGCATCCGCGAGCGTGACGCCAAGGGGCGCCATACGACGACGGCACGCTCGCTGCACGCCATTGCCGGCGGCGGCTGGATCATCGACACGCCGGGCATGCGCACGCTCAATGTCAGCGATGCCGCCGAGGGGATCGACACGCTGTTTGCCGAAATCACCGATCTGGCACCCTCCTGCCGGTTTCGCGATTGCACCCATGCCCATGAGCCGGGTTGTGCGGTGCAGGCCGCCATTGCCGCCGGCACCCTGCCCGCCGAGCGGCTGGCGCGCTGGCGCAAGCTGCTTGCGGAAAACCGTAGCAATACGCCCGAACAGACCGGGCCGCGCGGCAACAAGACAACGTCGCCGCGCAAGAAATATTGAAGCGCCGGCATCGCGTTGGCTGATCGCAGGACTTTGGAAACCTTGACGCCCTATAGTCTGGCGAAGACGGAACGGAGCCCAAGCGTGTCAAATATCATCGACTTCAAGCAACCGCCGAAACCGCCAAAGCCGAAGACACCCCGCCCGGGGCTGCGCAAGGCCCTGACGATCCTCGGCGTGGTGGCAGTTTTTCTGGCAGCATGGGCTTATTTCCGCTATTTCGGCGGCTGATTTCGACAAAGGTGCAGCAGGTCTGAAAGCCATCGGCGGTGGCACACAAATGCCTCTCTTTTCCCAATGTTTCTGAAACGCGGTCATTGTGAGGCGACTGGAATCGAGACTGGAAACCCGAACTGTTTGATGCGTAAAAGAGGTCTTGCATGCTGCCTGCCAAAAGGAAACCGAGTTGATGATGTCGAGGCCTGTGCCAAGAGTTCTGATCGTCGATGACGATATGGAAATCCGCACGCTTCTCAGCCGGTATCTGGAAGAACAGGGTTTCGAGATTTCCACTGCCGCCCATCTGCGCGGCTGCGCCGAGGCCATCCACCGCTCACAGCCGGACCTGTTGGTCCTAGACGTGATGCTGCCCGACGGGTCCGGCTTCGATTTCTGCCGCGATCTGCACCGGCAGACACCGAACCTGCCGGTCATCCTGCTCACGGCACTGAAAGAGGATATCGATCGCATCCTCGGCCTAGAGATCGGTGCCGACGACTATCTCGGCAAACCCTTCAATCCCCGCGAACTGGCGGCCCGCATCCGGGCGGTGCTGCGCCGTGTCCATGCCATCGGTGCCCTGGAGGACCTGCCGCGGCGCTACCGCTTCGGCGAGTTTTCCCTCGACCCGCAAAGACGACGGGTGGAGCGTCACGCCGGCGAGGTCTTCGATCTCACCGGTGCCGAATTCGACCTGCTGCAGGCCTTCGTCGAACATTCCGGACAGCGGCTGTCGCGGGAACAATTGCTGGACTTCACCCAGAGCAAGGAACGGGATTCGGCCGACCGGTCTATCGACGTGCTGGTCAGCAGGCTGCGCCGCAAGCTCGGAGAAACAGTCGATTCCCCCATTTTCAGAACCATCCGCCATGGCGGCTACCAATTGGTCGTGCCAGTAACAACGATTCTGGATGACGCATGAAATCTCTGGTCTTCCGCATTGCCACTCTTCTGGTGGCAGCCATCGTGTTCGTGGTCATCCTGTCCACCGTGGCGGCTTTTTTCGCGCTGCGGCCACCGATCAGCAATGACTTCAGCAGTGTCGAGGCGCGCAAGCTGGAACTGTTGGCCACGCTGGTCGAGAAGGACCGATCAGCAGCCGTCTCCGCAGGCGCGATCATCCGCCCGCAGCCGAGCGATCGCGAAGCCGACACGGAGTTCGCGACCATCATGTCCGAATCGCTGAAACGGATCGGCTCGCCCAGAGCCTCCACGGTGGTGCATGGCGACGAGCCCTGGACCGCCCTGGTGTCGCTGCAGCTTGCCGACGGCGATTGGCTGCACACGCCGTTGCGCGGGCTTGGACCGCCACCGGGCGAATGGAAGCGGCTGTTGACCTGGCTCGTGTTGATCATCGTCGGCAGCGCCTTCATCGCCGTCTTCGCCGCCACGAAGATCACCCGGCCGCTGCAACTGATCGAAAACGCCATGGCAGGGGTTGGGTCAGACGGATTGCTGTCCCACATCCCGGAGACCGGCAATCGCGAACTGCGCGCCACGGCACAGGCACTCAACCGGCTTTCGACGCGCCTCAGGGCGGCAACGGAGAGCCGGATGCGGCTGGTTGCGGCCGCCGGACATGACCTGCGGACACCATTGACCCGAATGCGCCTGCGTGCCGAGTTCATCAAGGATAAAGCCGAACGGGCCAAATGGTTTGCCGATCTGGAAGAACTGGATTCGATTGCTGACAGCGCTATACGACTGGTGCGCGAAGAGGTCGGCGCCAGCAAGCCGGAGAGGGTTCGGCTCGACGCTGCCATCCAAAGGATCGTCAACGAAATGTCCGCACTCAAGCTGACGGCCGAACAGGGGCATCTTGAGACGATGACAATCTTTGCCGATCCGCTTGCCCTGACCCGGGCGCTGCGCAACCTGATCATCAACGCGGCAACCCATGGCGAGGCCGCTGTGGTGACCGTTGAACGTCAGGCGGACCGGGCCGTGGTCAGGATCAAGGATAGCGGGCCAGGCGTGCCGACCGATCTACTCGGCCAGATCTTCGAGCCATTTTTTCGCATCGACATCGCCAGGCGCAAAGCGATACCGGGCGCCGGCCTCGGCATGGCGATCGCCAAGGAAATCATCGAGCGTTTCAACGGCAGCATCACCGTGCGCAATCGCACACCACGCGGCCTAGAGGTTATCGTTACATTTCCCGAGGCCACGGACGAAACCTCTTAAGGCAGGTGGCGCAGGCCATCGGCCAGCAGCGCACACCGGCGCCGGCGAAGCCTCTCAGAAAGGTTTCGACACACAATTCCATGAAAATTCCAGATTTCAGCAATATTCGGAAATCTTTGCGCGCGTCGACGACAGTATTGTTGGCCTAACCATTTGAGGAGATTCGCCAGTTTCTCCATGGGACACCAGAAAGATCCATCCTCGGCCAGTGAAGCCTTCGGATCTTTCGCGCCAGAGCCCCGGCGCGCCGTTTCGGCGTACCATTACGGAAGGGCCACGATGATGCCGGAGATTGAAGACTGTTTCGAAACTGAACAGGACAAGATCTGGCATTGCGGGAACCATGTACCGCTGCAGACGCAGCCAGACCTGTTCCATCTTGAAGAATGCCATATCACCGGCAAGAGCGCGGCGCTCGGCTTCCTCGCCCTCCACTTCTGGCGGGACGTCGCCCGATCGGACAGCGTTCGAAAACAATAACCCTTTGCGCACCCGATCGATCCATTGACGGATCTGACTGTGCCGACTCCGCTTGCGGGCACGATAGGAGCCTCGATTTGACATCCTCGACACCGAACCAGGACGAATACAGCGCGGGCCTTACAAGCCGGGAACAGGACGCAACCGAGAACCGGCTGACGCTGACAGCGCAGATCGTCTCGGCCTATCTGCAGCGCAACGTTACGCCTGCCGCGGACATTGCGCGCCTGATTTCAGAAACCTATTCGTCGCTTTCCACCTGCAGCAATGCAGCGCCGGCCCCGGTCGAAAAACTGCGGCCTGCCGTGCCGATCGAGAAATCACTGACCGACGAGTTCGTCATCTGCCTTGAGGATGGACTGAAGTTCAAGTCGATGAAGCGTCATTTGAGAACGCAGTACAATTTGACTCCAGAAGAATATCGCAGGAAATGGGATCTTCCGGCATCCTATCCGATGGTCGCGCGAAACTATGCCAAGAAGCGTTCCGATCTTGCCCGCGCCAGTGGGCTTGGCAAGCGGCCAGCCTCCACCGAATCCGCCCCTCCGGCCGAGCAAATGCCCGCGACCTCTCAGCGCACAGAGAAAAAGCGGCGCCTGCAACTGGTCTGAACCGGCCGCTGGCGCGCGCCAGTCTCGTGCGCCTCACATCCCAGCGAGATAGATCTGCCGGCCGCTTAGGCCGCGCAGTCTATCGCTGACCTGCCGGAGCGCGGATCGGCGAGCTTGAACCTATCGACCAGTGACATCAGCGCATCGGCCTCATCGGCAAGCTGGCGCGTCGCGGCATTGGTTTCCTCGACCATGGCGGCATTGCGCTGGGTCATCTGGTCCATCTGGTTGACAGCCGAGTTGACCTCGCCGAGTGCGTCGGACTGCTCGCGGCTGGCGGTGGCGATCACATAGACGCGATCCGAGACTGTGACGATCTTCGAGGAGATTTCCGCAAGGACAGTACCGGTCTGCTGGACAAGTCGGGCGCCGGACGACACTTCCGTGCTCGATCTGTTGATCAGGTCCTTGATCTGCTGGGCCGCATTGGCCGAGCGCTGGGCCAGTTCGCGGACTTCCTGGGCAACGACGGCAAAGCCCCTGCCGGCCTCGCCGGCCCTGGCCGCCTCAATGCCGGCGTTCAAAGCCAAAAGGTTGGTCTGGAAAGCGATCTCGTCGATCACGTCGATGATCTGAACAATCTGGCCGGAGGCCGCCTCGATGCGGTCCATCGCCTTGATGGCATCGGCCACGACGGCAGACGAGGTATCGGCCGCTGTCTTCGTCTCGCCGACGATGCGGTTTGCCTCTTCGGCACGGGCCGCCGAAGACTTGACCGTCGTGGTGATCTGTTCGACGGCCGCCGCCGTTTCCTCCAGCGATGCCGCCTGCTGCTCGGTGCGCTTGGCCAGTTCGTCAGCCGACTGGCTCATCTCGCCGGCATTGCGCTGGATCATGTAGGTATTGGAGCGGATCTGCGTCATGGTATCCTGCAGGCGTACCAGCGAAGAATTGAAATCGTTGCGCAATTGCTCAAGACGACCGAAGAACGGCGTCTCGATCGTCTCCGATATGTCGCCCTGCGACAACCGGCCAAGGCCCCTGGCCAGCGCATTGACGGCAAAGTCGATCTGCCGGTCGGTTTCCTGCTTGTCGCGATCGTTGCGGCGGCGCTCTTCCTCAACCTCGGTCCGCTCAGCCTCGCTGCGGTTCTCGATCTCGATCTTCGACAGGGCGTTCTGTTTGAAGACGCCAAGGGCACGGGCCATCTCGCCGATCTCGTCGACGCGGCTTTCGCCGTTGATGCGCGTGTCGAGCACGCCTTCCGCCAGCCGGCGCATGGCGTCGGTGATCTGGCCGATCGGACCCTTGAAGGTGATGACCAGGCCGATGCCGGCAAACAGCGAGATCAGGATCCCCAGCGCGGTCGCGCCGATCGAAATCGAATTGGCGCTGTCCCGCTCGACGCCGGCGCTCTGTTTCTGCTGCTCGGCAAAGGAGGTCAGCTGGCTCCAGATCTTATCGAGGTCTGCCGCCGCGACCTGAAAATTGCGGACCCGGTCCTCGGCGATCTTCACGAGATCGGCGCTTGCCTTCTCCATGGTTTCGATGGCGGGCGCCAGCTTGGCCTTCAGGGGCGGCAGGAAGTCGCGATCGGCGGCACTGGCTTCGAGCGTTGCCAGATCCTTGCGCACGCTGGCGAATTCCTGCGTCAGGCGGGTCAGGTTCTGGCTGGTGGGCGCCAGCATGAAGCGGGCCATCATGACCTGGATCGAATAAGAGGAACTGATCAGGCTGCGGCTGTTGTTGAGGATGGCCTGGGCCCTTTGCAGAGGCTCGTCGAGTTCACCGAAGCGAGCGGTGGCGTCCTTCATCTTCTGCTGGGCGGCGATGCCCAGATAGGCGGACATCTGGGTGAAATTGCGCAGCCGGGCCGTCATCTCGTCGACCACCAGCTGGGATTTGTCGCCGGCAGCCACCATGCCGCCAAGATCCTTGATGATCGTGTCCAGCGTCTTGGCCGCCGACTTGTTTTTCTCCGGCAAAGAGATGGACAGCAACCGATGGCGCGTCTTCATCTCGTCGAGGCTCGCGGCAACGAGATCGAATTTTTCCTCAGGCGTCTTCAACTTGCCGAATTTGCTATTAATGCCCGAAAGGATCGTGGCGCTGAGTGCGATATGGTCGGCATCGCGCAGCATCTGCTTGGCAGCGGTTTCGTCATCCTCTACCGCGCGCGACACCTTCTTCATCGCCTCGTTGATGTCGATCTGCGAACTGACGATGGCGCTGACGCCCTTCTGCAGGGACTGTACCAGGCCGGTTTCGGTCTCGTGCAGGCTCCAGAGGGTGCCCATATGGCCGACCACGCCATCGACGTCGGAGATTGCCTGCTGCAGCTCTGCGCGGCCATCGGCATCGGCATCAAGCTGCGAAAGCGTGGCCCTCAACGTGTCCTGCTGGCTTTGCAGCTTGTCGACGACCTTGTCCCGGCTTTCGGCGGTGGCGTTTTTCAGGAAGTCGTTCATCGCGCCGGATACATCCCGGAAACCGCTCAAGGATTGCAGGACGCTATTGGATAGCTCGATCCGACCCTGAAGTAGTCCAGACGCGTAGAGACCGGTAAAACCGACAGCCGTGATGCTTACGACGAACGGTAAAATGAAGATCAGCACCTTTGTCTGGATCCTGAACCGGGACAGGATACGATCAATAAACATGCCTTCTACGCTCCCAAGACGTTGAATATCCAAAACAGCAATAGCGGCAACACTGCAAATAACGGGCAGTCACCATGTTCTGATCGGACATCGTATACTAGGGAATGCTGCAGAATGATTAAAAATAGACAAAAATCAGACGAATGAGGGCGCCAGGGCACCGACTGAAAGCATCCCTATGCCGGTGGCGCCGGTCAAAGGTCCATCTGTCGTTCGGCGCAGCTCGTTCGACCTGACGTCGCCGGTCTTGGCGGGCGCCGGTTCGCCGTCCGTCAATGGGCCGAGGAGCGACGCAGCTTCTGCCGCGGCATGTTCAACGGCCTGCGCCCCTCGTTGACGGCCGCCTGGCGACGGGCCGGCACCACCTGCGCCACGGGCTCCGGTTCGCTTACCTTGCGCAAACCAAGCCGGAACATTGCGATGTGCATGAGAAACACCGGGATCCCGACGAGATATCGCCGCCACAGGCGGTCAGGTTCCAGGCTCAGGCGGTAAAGCCATTCGCAGCGAAAGTGCCGCACCCAGTTCGGAGCCCTTGGCACCGTGCCGGATATGAAATCAAACAGCGCACCGACACCGATCACCAGGCGCGCATGCTCGGCGCGGATGTTGTGGGCCATCCACTTTTCCTGCAAAGGCGTTCCCATGCCGATCAGAAGAATATCGAGATCGGCATCCTCGATCCGGTCGAGCACATCATCCGTGTCGGCTGGGCTGAAGAACCCGTCGGAAATCTCGATGAAATCATGCCAGGGTGCATGCTTGCGCAATTGTTCGGCAGCGGCCGTCAGCACATTCCTGCGGCCACCCATCAAACCCACCCGCTTGGGGCTGTCCATGTAGGTCAGCAATGCCGGGACGAAGTCCGTGCCGTTGAGATTGGCGGTAAATGCGCGCCCGTGCAGGACACCGGACGCCAGATCGATACCGAAGCCGTCGGGCAGCACGACCTGCGTATCGAGCACCGCGCGATATCCGGGATCGGCCATCATGATATTGGCATTGTTGGCATTGAGAAAGGCGATCTGCGTCTGCCCGTCCGGCAGCGAGGCCAGTTCATTGACAAACGACAGCGCGCCATCCCAGGGCAAATCGAAGACCGGCAATCCGAGGATTGCCCGGCGCGGAGCCAGCAGCGTGAAAGTGGGAACAATGTTCATCGACCAAGCCCTTCATCATGTCGGGAAGCGCCGTTCGTTGAAATCGTGGATGCAGGGTCCGGGTGTTCCAGACCCACGCCAAAGGCCAGCGCAGCTGATGCGCCTTCGGTCAATGTTGCCATAATCCGGTGGAGAGAATGAGATCGCATAGGGCCACGCAAAACAAGAAACGACTAAGCATCGGATATAGCAGGCGAGGTTGAAACCTGGCTTAAACTAACCCTTAGATTTAAGCCTGTAAAATTAAGGTTATCGTAACCATATTTTGGGCCGACGGTCCAACGGGCTGTGCTATCATCTCAAACAAAAAGGCCCGAGCATTGCTGCCTGGGCCGTCTTCAGATGCACTTGCCTTAACTCGAAAACCTAGTGACCGGCTTTTGCTGGTTCCGGCGGCGCCTGGCCTTCGACGATCTTGACCGGCTGGCCGGGCGGTTTGGCGCTTCCCTCACCGTTGGCGCGAACATCGTCCTTGGAGAGATAGTCGAGCTGCTCGATCAGCACTTCGTTGACCATGCCCTCGCCGAGCTTGGCGTTCATGTCGGTCTTGATCGTGTCCCGAAACGAGGCGACATCGAAGGCGGCGATATTGCTGATATCGACCATCTTGTTGCCGACCAGAAGGGTGAAAAGTTCATCCGTCATCAGTTCCGTCATCGGCAGATGAAGACCCTTGGACTTTTCCTTGTCGACCATGAAGGAGATCTTGCTGAGGAAATAGCCCTTGACCTTGCCGTCGGCGATCAGCGGTATGGTGATCGATTCACCGGGGACCACTTCCAGCGCCGCCTTGCGGGCGGCCTCTTCGTCGACGACGGCCGGAGCCGTCGCCATCTGCACGGAGACGTAGACCGCACCCAGAGCAACGACACAGACCCATATACCGGCAAACAGCAGCTTGACCATCACGTCTCACAGAAGAGGAATTGTTCCTGGGAATAGGTGCCGTCGGCATCGGCATCCTGAACGGCATTCTTGAGCAGATCCGCCACGGCCCGGACCGCATTCATATGAGCTTCGACGCGCCTTGCATTGAGCGCCAGCTTTTTCTTCAAGGCATGCATCTGCTCGACGTAGCTGGCCGCCAGATCGTTCGGCGCAGTGTCGCGAAACAGCATGGTCAATTCATAGAGGCACCGGCTTTTGCGCGCATTCGACACCTTGAGGTCGAATTCCGGGTCTTTGCCGATCCGTTGGTTCTCGTTGTCGACGATCATTTCGAGCCGTCCGAGAACCGATTTGATGCGATATTCGCTAGAGACATATTCCATATTTCTGCCCCACATTCAATTTCTAGGCCTGAGCCTGTTCGGAAGACGAGACGCCTAAAGTTTTGCGCTCAAGGTCGGTCAACATGTTCATGGCAACGCTGCGGTCATCCTCGTCGGTGACGACATTGACGACATCCTTGCCGCGGCGTGCCTTGACCTCGTCGGAGAACATCTGCTCGGCGATTCCGACACCGCCGCGCTCGGACAGGACCTCGCCGATCTGCTCGGCCATCATGCTCTTCCACATCTCGCCGGCATTGCCCTTGCCGAACACGGCCTCGCTGTCGGAGGGCAGCATCGACTTGACGAAATTCTGCAGCACCACGGCCTCGAACTGCCGGTAGGTTTCCGGGACTTCGCTGGATTTGCCGCTGGCATTGCCGAGACCGGCCTGGGTTGCGGCGCCATTGAGGACTCCTACCGCCGCTTCGAAGCCGGCGCCTTTTTCCGCGAGACTTGCCGCCTCATAGGACGCGCGGCTCGTTTTCAGCTTTTCCTGCGCTGCCTGGACATCCGTCGGATCAGCCGCTCGGACAACATCCAGCACAAGGTCACTCGGGGGGGAAATCGCCACGTCATAATCCTCATTTCTAATTACCGGCGGACTATGTCTTGTGAAGCTTGCTGGAGGCTGGCGTGGCAAATCGCATATCGACGAGGTCGTATATGGCGTTATCGTCGACTTCGCGATCTTCGAGAACGCGGGCGTCCTTCATGTTTCCTTCCAGACGGTCCGCCTTTGTGCGCTCGCGCAGAACCTTCATTTCCTGCAGTTTCTGAACGCCGGCCAGTTGTTTCTCGGCGGCCGTCAGCCTGCCGAAGCGATCGGCATAGCTCTGGGCGAACAGCCGATGCACGGGGTCGAGCGAGCCAATCGCCTCGATCACCCGTTCCAGATCAAGGGCCACTTGCAGACGCTGCTTGGCAGTCGCGGCCAGATCACTCTCGGCCATCTTCTCCAGATGGCGCTGCACGGCGACGAGACGCTTCAGCTTCTCCGATTTCTTGGCCGGCCCCATGCGCCTCTCCTAACTGCCCAGGAAGATCCGGGTGAAGTTTTCGGCAAACTGGCGGACCAGGGCGGCTATGGACAGGTAGACCAGGAACAGGCCGCCCACCAGAAGATAGGGCGTCGAGATGAAGTAGATCGGGATCTGCGACGCCAACTTGTTGATCAGGCCGATCGAAAAGTTGAACATGAGGCTGAAGATGATGAAGGGACTGGACAAGCGCAGCATCAGCATGAAGGTCGCCTGCAGCGTATCCGTCATGGTGATCAGCATCCTCTGCGTGTCCGCTACGCCGCCGAGCGGCAGGATCTGGTAGGAATCGATCAGCGCCCGGAAAACGATATGGTGAAAATCCATCATGAACAGCAGCAGCAAGCCGCCGAAGCTGATCAGATTGGTCAGCTGGTTTTCAGAGGTATCTTCCAGCACGTCGGCGGTGCCCGGCGCGTTGAAGCCAATCGACATGGTCAGGACCGCTCCCGCAAATTGCAGTCCCAACGTGTAGATGCGGGCGATCATGCCATACATGGTGCCGATCAGCGTCTCGGTGACGATCAGACCGACATAGGTGGCCCCACCTCCCGTGACGCGCGGATAGATCGTGTCCCAGAGAAGCGGCAGGACCGCCATGGACATGGCCAAAGCAATATAGAGGCGCAATTGGGCGGGAACACGCGAGGTCGAAAATCCCGGCAGGACCATCATGCATCCGCCAATGCGGCAGAAGGCCACAAAAAAGGCGAGGACAGTCCCCTCGGGGTCGTTGATCATGAAATGGAACCCAGGATCTTTATTTCGATGCCCTTGGCCAGTTCCACATGGGAGAGGACCGGCAAAGTGGCAAACAAACGTTCGATGATCATGCGCACATAGGAGCGTGTTTCGGGCGATGTGACAAGCACAAAGGGCAGACCGCGGTCCATGAATTCACGGATGACTTTGCTGGCCTGTTCGCTGAATTCTTCCAGGCTGCGCGGATCGATATCGAATTCGACGATTTCGCCCTTGGCATCGCGTTTCAAGGCCTGATGGAAGACCAGGTCCCACTTGCTGCCGAGCCGCAGAACCCTGAGCACGCCATTGTCGGTCAAGTCGCCGCAGAGTTGCTGGGCCATGCGCACCCGCACATGCTCGACGATCTGCTCGGTCTTGCGGACATGGGGCGCCAGCTCGGCGACCGCCTCGAGAATGAGGTGCAGGTTGCGGATGGAGACCCGCTCGGCCAACAGCAGCTTCAGCACGGCCTGCAGACCGGAATAGGACATGTGCGACGAGCAGATTTCGTCGGCCAGCTTCTTGTATTCCGGATCAAGCCTGTCGATGAGGATCTTGACGTCCTTGTAGGACAGCAGTTGCGGCAGGTTGTTGCGGATGACTTCGCTGACATGGGTCAGCACCACAGAGACGTTGTCGATCGGATGGAAGCCTTCGCGCTTCAGGTCTTCGGTAAAGGTCTCCATGATCGACACGGCCGGCATGCCGAAGGCCGGTTCGCGGATCTCGTCACCCGGAACACTCGGCTTGCGGCCGGCCCCGGTGACAACAAGCACTTCGCCGACGCGCAGCTGGTTTGAGGCGACCGTGGTGCCGTGGATGCGGATATGATAGGATTTTTCCTGGATGCCGATATCGTCGGTAACCTTGATTTCCGGCACGACGAAACCGTATTGGCTGGCAAATTTCTTGCGCATCTTGCCGACCCGGAATGCCAGTTCCTGATGGGCGCCCAGCAGCCTGGTAGACACCAGCTTGCCAAGGGCAAGCTCGATTTCCGCGGTCTTCAGGACGTTCTTGACGGAGTCCTTTTCAGCCTCCTTGGTCTGAACGACCTTCTTTTCCTCCTGATCGCGCTTGACCTTGTTCTCAGCCTCGATCTGGCGCGGGATGAACCATGCGCCGAAGGCCATGATGCCGCCAAGCGAGATGAACGGGAAGAATGGCAGACCAGGAATGAGAGCGAGAAGAACCATCAGGCCGGCGGCGACGGACAGTGCACGGGGATAACCGCTCAGCTGATTGATAACCGCCTCGTCGGTCGAGCCCGGTGTGCCGCCACGCGTCACGAGCAGGCCTGCGGCCAGCGATACGATCAGCGCAGGGATCTGCGTCACGATGCCGTCACCAACCGACAGCTTCACGAAGACGTCGGCGGCCTCGCCGATTTCCATGCCGTGACGGAAATAGCCGATGATGATGCCGCCGAATACGTTGATGGCGGTGATCAGCAGGCCGGCAACCGCATCCCCGCGCACGAACTTGGAGGCACCGTCCATGGCGCCGAAGAAGGAGCTTTCCTGCTCCAATTCCTGGCGCCGGTGCTGGGCCTCCTTCTCGTCGATGATACCCGCCGACAGATCGGCGTCGATCGACATCTGCTTGCCGGGAATGGCATCGAGGGTGAAGCGCGCACCGACTTCAGCGATACGGGTCGCGCCCTTGGTAATGACGATGAAGTTGACGGTGACCAGGATCAGAAAGACGATCAGACCAATGACAAAGTCGCCGGACATCACCAGGCTGGAGAAGCCGGCGATAACACCGCCGGCGGCCGAGTGGCCTTCATGTCCGTGCGAGAGGATGACGCGCGTCGTGGCGATGTTGAGCGCCAGGCGGATCATCGTCGAGATCAGCAGGATGGTCGGAAAGGACGAGAAGTCCAGCGGACGCCTGATCCACAGCGAGACCATCAGGATCAGCACCGAGAAGCCGATCGAAAAGGCCAGCCCCATATCGATCAGGAACGGTGGAATCGGCAGGAAAAGAATACAAAGGATCGCGACAATGCCGGCCGCGAAGCCGATATCACGGCCGTTGGGGCTGACCTTTGGGATAGATAAAGCCGGTATTTGCGCCATTTACAGTCCGTCTCTTCATGAGAAGGCGGTCGGCGGAAAGGTTTCCACGACCAGATGACTACTTGGGTAGACGGTGAAGCTTGCGCGAAGGTGGCCGGAAAAAAACGAGCCTAAGAGCGGCACTTGAAGAGCGGCATGCAGAACGCTCCTGGGCCCTCTCCACCAAGACCGCCTGGTCTTCTAGAACCCGGTCTGAACGCGGGAAAAGACCAGGTTGGAGAAGAGCGAGATCTGCGCGCCTACGAAAGGCGCGCTGATACCGATGGTGATCATGATCGCCAAGATCTTCGGAACGAAGGTCAGGGTCATTTCCTGGACCTGCGTCAGGGCCTGGATCAAAGCGATCGTGACCCCGACGATCATGGCGGCCATGACAGCCGGTCCCGATGAAATCAACACCGTCCACACAGCAGCCTGCATGATATCGAGAGCATCAGCTTCATTCATGGACAGCACTCCAAAGGCCGATGGCCTTAAAACGAATCGATCAACTGTCCGTCGTTGTATCACTATCCGTGTCGGTATCGGTATCGGTATCCGTATCCGTGGTATCCGTCACCTCGTCCGAGAAGGACATGCCGACTTCGAGCAGCAGTTCGTCGCCATCTTCGGTGATCAGGACCACGCCGTCCGAATAGACTTCGACTTCCTTGATCATGCCCGAGGTTTCGCCGTCAGCCGTTGTGACCGCCTTGCCGATCAGATCTCCAGCCCGCGTCAGCGCCTCGGCCTGCAGCATGCTCTTCAGATGGGTGTTCGTCTGGATGGTCTGCTCGACCTGCGAGAATGTCGCAAGCTGGGCGACCTGTTCGGAGGCGTCCATCGGATCCGTCGGGTCCTGATTGGACATCTGCGCAATCAACAGCTGCAGAAAGCTGTCATAATTGAGCGAGGCATCGTCCGAATCATCCGTGGAAGATCCGGCATTTACCCACGGATTGGAAACGGTACTGCTCGAAGTCGTGCTAACTGCATCTACCGCCATGGTGCGATCTCCTTGCGAATCTGTTCGATAGTGGCCGGAGCCATTTCCTGATTGTTGAGGATGCGATCCTCGATCGGGTAGAGCGCGCGGATCGCCTTCAGCGCGTCAAAGGCCCGGCCCGACGTGACCATGCCGTCAATGCGCTTCAGTTCGGCCAGAACCTCTTCATCCTGGAAGCAGGAGACCAGCATGATGATCGACTTGCGGAACATGGCCATGGACTGGTCCCGGCCTTCCGGGTTGATCAACATCATCTGGGCGATGAAGTAGAGCTGCCGAAGTGGCGTGTTGGCATCTTCCGGCTGCAAGACGTGGTTTTCCAGCAGGAAGGTAACGTCGTTCAGAAATTCCAATGCAACCTTGCGATCAACGCGCAACACCGCTCCATTGATAAAGATTCGTTCCCCAGATTTCAGCGATATGCGCAGAGTGCTCTTCATTTAAGTCCATCCCTGATGATGGTTGTAACGTCTATGATGCCCTGATAGTTGCTGGACTGTCGTTTTCGAATTCGCTCGCATTCCTTCAAGATCCATATCGCAATGGAGATCAGGTTTGCGCGCAATTCAGCTCCCAGCTGGTTCTCAGGCTGCTTAAGATCCTCGATGAAGCGGATCCATACTCGTCTGGTGTAGAACAGCGCTTCGATCGCCTCTCGCGAGTAACCGCCGTGGTCGCGCGCCGCCGTCAGAAGGTCAATCGACCGGCTCAATGCTTGCCGTTCGCGATCCTTGGCGTCAGCGACGCCATCCTCCATGATTTCGGCATAGGAAAACTGATACATTTAGATTTCCTTCATTTCTTACTTCATCCTTTGCTCATCAAAGGAAATTGACAAGGCTCAGCTGCTGTATTCTCGATGTCAGTGTGTAGGACGCTTCGACAAGCGAGAGCAGATTGTTGACCCGGGTCGACGCCTCATAGGCATCGACACCGACGATATCCGAGAGGTGGGTATCGATGATGTCCTTCTGGACCGCCAGGGATTCATTGGCCCGCGTCACGCGATCCTGCGACAGGCCCATCTGGGTGCGCTCTTCGTTGATGCCGGTCACCGCGATGCCCGTATAGCCGATCGCCTTGTCGCTGACGACCTTGCGGACATCGCCCTGCAGGTCCATGCCAAGAAGCTCGAGCGACACAACCGCTGCCATGGCGAAATTGCGCATTCCGTCGGCATTGATGCTGGTCGAGGTTTCAACGACTTCCGTCTTGCTGATCCGGCTGGTCATGCTTTCGTCGGTGGCGCTCGACCAGTTGGTGGTCCAGTCCGAGCCTGAAAACATCGGCTCGACGACGTTGGTCAGAAAGTCTTCCATCTGTGTGGCGGTGATTCCCGACGTTGCCGAATCGCTCTGGGTGAAGCCGAAATACGACTGGAATTCCGTGTCGAAAGCCGCCTTGGCGGGAGAGGCCGGGTCGAGATAGTTATCGAGCGGCTGCACGTCGGTATTGATGCCGGAAAACAGGTATTCGCCGTTAACCGAGGTATTGGCCATGCTGGTAAACGTGTCGAGCGCATCGCGGATGGAACGGGTCGCCACAGCAAGGCTTGTGGCATCCTGGCTACCACTCAGCGAAACCAGCGAATCCATCATGTTCTGTCCGCTGGTTGCCATCTGGTTCATGGCCTCCTCGGAGGCCTCAAGCCGCTGCTCGACGATTGAATTGGTGTCGATCAGCGACTGGAGACGCAAGACATCGCGATTGAGATCGAGCGCGACAGCGGTATCGGCGCCAAGCTCGGCGCCCACATCGGCATATTTCCCGGTCGTGACTTCCGTCTGTGCATCGATCAGCTGGTTCTGCGACTGCTGGATCGTCAGCCGCATCGCATTCTGTATGGCCAGATTTGATACGTTGGATGTCTTCATGACTTATCCCGCCATCTCTATGAGAGCGCTCAGCATTTCATCGACTGCGCTCAATAGTTTGGTCGACGCCTTGTAGGACTGCTCGATATCAAGGAGCAGCGACAACTCCTCGTCGAGACTGACCCCGGTTTCATTCTGATAGGCTTGGGTCGCTCTCTGCAGCAGCGCCGCCTTGTTTTCGGAAGCGGTCGTGGCATTCGAGCGAAGCTCTTCGAGCCAGCCGACCGAGTCGGTTGAGTAGGTCATCAGGCTGGCCTGATCGTCAAGCTGGGCCGCCGGGTCGAAGGCCATGTCGGCCTCCATGCCGGTGACATAGCCATCGAGAAGCTCCGAATAGCCGCTGCCGCCTGTGGTGTTCCAGACATAGGAGGAACCATTGATGCCGCCGTCTCGCAACAGCATCGGATCGCCGCCAGCCGAGGTCAAAAGAGCCTCGTTGACTTTGATCGTCGAGGCAATGCCAGGTTCGACTGTTCCGGCTGCCGGCGTATAGGCCGGCGGCGTGCTCGGTTCCCACGTGAAGAGGCCGGGCATTTCCGAACCCGATGCCGACGGATCAACTTCTGAAAAGACCGTGACCAAGCCGCGGGCCACTTCGTCAAGCTGGCTCTGGAAAACCGGGGCGATCTCGTCGCGCAGCTGCAGCGATGCGGCAAGTGAGCCCTGAGCCGTGGTATTGCCGCCCTCGCCGCTATCGACCGCAATGCCGTCGATATAAAGTGGGTTCCCCTCGGTTGTCGAACCGTAGGCGATGATGCGATCGAAACTGACCGTGCGCGGCGACGTTTCGAACAATGTCGTCCCGTCTGCCGTGTAGAGCACCATATCATTGTTGGTGCGGGTCACGGCCGTGACGCCGATGATCTCCGAGATCTGCTTGGTCAGCGTTTCGCGCTGGTCCAGTGCATCATTGGGATCGCCGTTGACCGCTGTCGCAGATGTTACCGAGTCATTGGCGATCTTGAACTCGGCCAGCAGGTCGTTCAGCCTGGCGACGGATGTTTCGATTTCCTGATCGGCTTGCGCGCGCAGGCTCTGAACGCCCTCAGACGCCGTGTTCAGCGATCTGGCGACATCCTGAGCCGTATTGATGGCCGTTTCGGCCAAGGAGAGTTCGCCGGGCTTCGAAGCGAAAGCCTGCAGGCTATCGCGCAATTCGGCAATGTAAGTCGAGGGTGACAATTCATAGTCATTGCCACCCAGCAAGGACTGAAGCTGTTCCAGACCGTCCAGCAGGGTTTCCTGGCCACTGCTGCCCGCCGTGCTGTCCAGCGTCTGGCGCAGCAGGGCATCATTCTGGGCGCGCTCGGTCGTCACGATCTGCGCGCCGTATATCGTCGAACCGACGACAGCTGAACGCCGCACATAGTCTGCGTTATCTGCGTTGGCAATGTTCTTGGAGATCACCGAGGATTGTTCACCGGTGTTCCTGAAGATGGCTTGAGCCGTATTAACTGCAGATGAGAGCGACATTTTAGCTGCCTTTTACGCGCTTCGATTAACGCTTCAGATTGATCAGTACGTCCATCAAGTCCGAGCCGGTCTGGAAGACCTTGGAATTTGCGGTGTAACTGCGCTGGGCCTCGATCATTTCCGTCAGTTCGCTCGCCAGGTCGACGTTCGAACTTTCCAGGGCGCCCGAGACAATGGATCCGAACGAGCCGCTGTCGGCAAAGCCCGTGGTGATGACGCCAGAGTCGGAGCCGGCACTGTAGACGTTGCCGCTTTCGACGGTGAGGTTGTCCGGGCTCTCCACGGTCGCCATGGCGACGCGGTAGAGCGGTTCGGTGGTGCCGTCGGCGTAAACCGCGGACACGGTGCCGTCTTCAGAGATTTCCACACTATCAATGCTGCTCGGCGCATTGCCGTCCACGTCCGCAGACGCAACCGTGAAATCGTAGGACAACTGGGTCATCTCCGACAGATCGATGGTCAGCGACAGCGGCACGGTGCTGCTTGAGTCGGTGAAGGAGATCGAGTCGCTACTTGAGGAATCCAATTCCCCGGTCGTCGCATCGAACGTCAAAGTCGTGCTGGCCAAGAGGCCGGTCGGCGAGTAAGGGAACGACGTGCCCGACGTGGCTTCGTCGTTACGGAACACCGAGACTTCCCATTCGTTGTCGCCGGTCTTGGTGTAATAGAAATCGTACAGCACTTCGTTGCCGAGGCTGTCATAGGCGACCAGCGAGCTCTTGTCCGTATATTCACTGGTCGACGAATTGAGTGCCGGAGTGTCGCCGGTGACAGTCTCAGAGCTGGAGTCGAGGTTGGCACTGAATTCGCCTGTCGTGGAGGCTGTCGCGCTCAGTGACGACTGACCGACATTAATCGCTTCGAGACCATCAAACCCGTTGACGACCGCGGCCGGCGTACCGGAATCGTAAGAATAGCCGAGAAGCGTGTAGCCGGCCGAATTGACCAGATAACCTTCCTCATCGACCTGAAAGGAACCGGCGCGCGTCAGATAGGTCGAGTCACTGGCATCGGATACTACAAAGAAGCCATCACCCTGGATCGCCAGATCCGTTGTTGACGTTGTGTACGTCAGTGCACCCTGCTCTGAAATCGAATACCGAATGTTGGAATCGACGCCACCAGAATTGTACGAACTGCCCGTCGAGGGCAAAACCATGGATGAAAATGAAGTGTAGGCCTTCTTATAACCGGTTGTACTGGAATTGGCGATATTGTCACCAACGGTGCTCAGGCGGTTTGCCTGTGCGCTCATTCCCGACACCGCGGTTTTCATAGTACCGAAAAGACTCATAATAAATCCCCGTTTCTATCGTCGTTTCAAAGAATAAAAGGCGGGCCTTGCGTGAAGCTGTCTGGCGCGATGCCTTTAGACAACTTTGATGGAAGCAAGGCCCCCGCCGGTTCGGTCCTCAGACCGTAAAATCACTTCCAATCAATGCAGTAGCCAAGAAAACGCTTCGAATCGACTGGGTCGACGCCAAGCTTTTTCCGCAGTTTCTTGCGCAGTTTGCTGATGTGACTTTCCACAACGTTCTCTTCGACTTCCTCATCGAAGATTCCGTAGATGGCACTGAAGATCTGGGTCTTCGACACGCGGCGTCCGCGGTTTGCGACTAGATATTCAAGAATACGGCGCTCGCGCCGGGGCAATGGAAAGATTTCGCCGGAAATCTCCGGATCCCGTCCATCCGAGTATACCCGGATCGAGCCAATTTCAGTATAGTTGGATATTGCCTTCAAGCGCCGGCGAATTGCCGCCGCCCGCGCCAGGATTTCGCGTGGATGCACTGGCTTGCGAACCACGTCATCGACGCCGCTGTCAAAAAGCGCCAGTGTGGCTTCCAGCGACGGGTGGTCGCTGACTGCGATCACCGGTGCCGTGGTTCTGTCACGAATTGCCCTGGGCAATTCAAACGCGCGATCGCCTTGGCCGATCAGAAACGCTTCGACTGCAGCGATGTCTGAATCGGCTGCCGTCGTGACCCATTCTCCAAATTCCGCCGGATCAAATCCGGTCGATGGGATTCCCTCACGTCCGAAGAGTGATGTGTACCCATCTTTAACGAGCTCGCGCTCATCAACCACTACGATCATTCGTCCGCCTCCGAATCAGTGTGGTGTTTCAACACCCTATCGGTACGAATCGCGGGAATCAGGGACAACTGGAGAAAGTTAATGATAGTTATTAACAATTGATTAAGATTTTAGTGGTGATTTGATCTACATATAGTGGGTAGCGACCAAATCAGCCACAATTCTCCAGTGGAAAAGTTAACGCATGGTTAACGTTTTGCTTGCCAGACTTTTTTCTTCCGCATTATGGACACATTTCAACGAACACGTCCCACGGTTGATGCAAGCAATCATCGGTTGCTATTCACCGCAAAATTGACGGGCATTCAACGTCCATTTTCCGTACCCGGTCGCCACCAGATTGGCGATAACACGACACACATAGCGCTTCTGAGCAGGGTCGTTGTTGGGGCCCGCATGGTATCTGGCTACCGCCATCGTCCATGTCTCATGCCGATCATGAAGGTTGCTGAGGAACTTTGCCGCATACTCCACGTTGCGGCGAGGGTTCAGCATCTCTTGTACGGAGGCAAAATTCTCCCCGTGAAAGTGGTGATTGATCTGCATACAACCGATATCGATGAGCTTGGCTCCCTGCCGCCGGGCCGTCGCGAAGGCTTCCAGAACCTCCGGTTCTGACGCCAGAAACATGGCTTTGCCTTCGATATTCATGGCATAAGGCTGCAAGGATCCCTTGCGTCCGGTTTCCGTCAGGCCGACGGAGTATAGAATGCCCTCCGGGACTCCATACTTGGCCGCTGCGTGCTGTATCTCGCGCTCGCAGATGCCGACCGAAGCGCTGACTTCAGAGGTAAAGCTGACCAGAACCAGCGCCGCGAGTGCCGTCCACGGACGCCTGGTTCGCGGTTGTTTCATCGGACGATACTCCCAGAGTCTGATCATTGCCCAGCGAGGATGAGAACGTGTCCTGCGACCGGCTGTTGGCGGCTCCGCCCTGCCCGCCACTCTGGGCGGATTGCTGGCCTGAGAACTGCCCGCCGGACTGGCTGGTGTCGCTCGCCGTCTTGTCACTGCTGACGATGCTGATCTGCACCTGATCGACGCTGAAACCCTGGGCTCGCAGGGTCTTGACGATCTCGTTCTGGTCCTCGCTGAGCTTGCGGTACGCCGCGCTATTCTCAACGACCAGGCTGACGGACAGTTCATCACCGACGAGGCGCAACGTCGCCGTCACGTTGCCGAGATCGATCGGGCTCATCTGGATCTTCAAGGTGTTGAGCACCTTGCCGCCGCCAGTCGTTGCATCGGTTGCCTCTGTGCCGGCACGCATGGCACTCGCCCAATCGCTGTCACCCATCATGCTCGCGGCGATATTGGCGGCATTGGAGGTCTCGGCAGGCGCCAGATAGCGCCGGCTGTCGAGCACGGTGACGGTCGGAAGGGTATCGGCCGTCGTAGCCTTGGTGTCGGCGCCCGCGGCATTGTCACTGCGCACGCTGACTGCGGCCGATTCATACTTCGCGTCGGCCCGAACAGCCCGGAAGGCCTCATCGGTGGGCGTTGTCTCCTGGGCCACAGCGTTGCCGGTGACGGGCGTCGAAGCGGTAGCACTCTTGGCGGCCGTCTTGCCATCGGCCGTCTTGCCATCGGCCGTCTTGCCATCGGCAATCGCGCCGACTGACCTGCTGCTGGCGTCTGTGGTTACGGTTTCCTCGGCAGTGTCGGATGACGAGGCGGACGCCTTGATCTGATCCGCCATCGCCTCGGCCAATGCGGCATCCACCTCTTCGGCGGTGGCGGTCGTGTTGCCGCCAAGCAAAGACAGGACGGCTTCGAGATCCTCGTCGCTGGCCTTGGACTCCTTGCTGCCGTCTTCGATCTGTTCGGCTTCGGTTGACGTTTTTTCAGACGTACCGGTCTGCCCGAGACCGGACTTCGCCGCCAGCTGCAGTGCTGCAGCCTCGTCGGCCGTCATGGTCGTCTCCGCGCTATCGGACAGGGCGCCCAGAGCGGCCTTCGCAACCTGCTCGGCTCTATCGGTCTTTGCTGCGGTGGTATCCGTTGCAGGCTCGTCGCCATCGACCGTGCCGGCGCCAGTATTGTCGACGCCAGTGCCATCAGGGGCAGCGAGATCCGTTGCCTTTCGCAGTCCGGCAACGGAGATGTCAAAGATCGGCTTGACCTTGCTGCCGGTCTTCACCGTGTCCGCTGCGTCCTCGGAAACATCCGTGCTGGTGCCATCGTCAGCGAGCAGCTCGGATGCGTCCTCGTCGGCGTCGATGGCCGTGTCCTGATCGTCGCCGGTCGCGTTTTTCTGCGAGGCCGCCTTCGACAACTCGTCGGAGAAGCCGCTCTTGGACGACGATGACGCACCCGTGCCTGATCCGCGCGCCGGCGCCGAATAGGCTTTGGTGTCAGCGACAGCAACGTTTCCCGAAAGACCGGCATCCATCATCTTGTTGCACTTTCTTCATTCAGCAGCTTATCGATTTCTTCGAGTTTGGAACGGCCAGTATCGACAAATGACTGGAAGGCCGGATCGTTCGCCGTGCCCTCTTCACTCGTTCCGGCAGGTTTATCCGCAACGGGTACAGGTGCCGCTGCACGCTCGGCCGCTGTCATTGCGGTCGGGTCATCCGAAGCCGTTTCGGGAATAACGGCCACAGGAGTGGTTGAGTCGGCTTGCGTCGGGCTTTCCATCACAGGAAGACGCAGCACTTCCTCGGCAACGGCCTGGGCAGCGGTGCGCAAGGCGCGATCGGAGGGAGACAAGTTTTCATCGGAAATATCCAGGATTGCCTGCATGGCGGCCTCTACGCTCCCGGTCGAGACATCGGCGACGCCGCCGTAAAGATCGGCCAAGGCATCCATGCCATCGTCCACCTGGCCCGACAGGGCCTTCGCATGGGAGGCGCCCAGCCGTGCCAGCTCGGTATTGCCATTGATGGCGGCCTGCCTTGCAATGCGCAGATACACTTCCCGTTGGCGCGGCTCGTCCATGAAGGAGAGTGTCGTCAGGATATACTGCTCATCCAGCTTGTCGAAATGGTCGACCACGAGACGCACGAACAGATCGGCGAACTGGCTGGCATAGGGGGAATGCAGAAAACGGCGGGCGTAGCGATTGGAATAGGCCGCACCCTTTTCGACCATGCCGGTATCGAGCGTTATCGACAGGGAGCGGCGCAGGGCCGCCTCCTCGACGATCGTTCCGGGAGCGGTCAGTCGCGCCCAATCATAGAATTTGAGGGCGGCGGCGGGGTCCCGGGTAATGGTCACATTGCCGGCTACGAGCGCGAGATAAGGGCCGATTTTCTGATCGCGATATTCCGGCACCATCTCGGCAAGGCTTTTAGCGATCAGGGTGCCCTTGCCGCTCAGGTATTTGCGCAATGCATCCGTGACGCGATTGTCAAAATTGCCGTCGACGTCACGCGCCACCAGGAATTCCAGGGTGGCCGGATTGCCGCCGCTCATGGCGTAGATCAACGCTGCATCGACATTTCGCGGTTCCTCGAAAACGGAGGCATCCGAACTGCGCAAGCGGCTATCGATGGTCTCCAGCATGAAGCGCTGCATGTCTGCCGCCGAATGGTCGCCCAGAACGACGGAATCCTGCACGAACTGCAGCGACCGCAGCATGCGGAATGGTTCGATGGAATCCAGCGTCTGCGCGCCAAGCGGTCCCGTCGAGGCGAGCCCGAGGGCTGCCAGAACAATTACACGGAACGGCCTCATTGCAGCTGCCATGGTGCTATCCCTGACCCGCCTGGATCAGGATCTCGATGCGCCGATTGGCATCCGCCAAGGGGTTCTCGGGCACCTGAAGACGCCGGTCGGCATAGCCGGAGACCTGGCTGACCCTGTTCTCGCTCAGGCCACCGCGCACCAGCATGTAATAGGCGCTATGGGCGCGGGCCATGGAAAGGCGCCAATTGTCGTTCTCCGTGCCCTTGAACTGTCGACCATCGGTATGGCCGCGAATGAGGATCGATCCCTTGCGGCCTTCGAGGATCTTGCCGATCTTCTCCATCGCCACCACCAGTTCCTTGCGCGGAACGGCGGAACCGACGTTGAACATCGGCGTCTGCGCCTGGTCGCTGATGGTGACCAGCAGACCACCTTCAGCCGGCGTGACGATCAGCCCTTCGGCCAGCTTGCCGGCGACTCCTCCGATGGCGGTCTCGATACTTTCGCGCAGAGCCTTGGCATCGGCGTCCTTCTCCTTGTCGAAATCCTTGGTCTTGTCCGCAACGTCCTGCGCTGTGACCGGTTTCGAGGGATCGGCATCCTTGCTCTTGTCTTTGGCTGCAATGTCTTCGGCACTTGCCGGGCGTGGGATTGGAACGGCGACAGCCACCTCCTGATTGGCCTCGATGGCGGCTGCCTCTGCCGGCGTTTGGTCGGCAGCAGACAGGTCGGGGGTGCGCGGCGTACCGGGCTCGCCCTTGGCCGTCTGCACCTGCTGCGTCCAAAAATCGGGATCGAACGGGTCGCGATAGGCCTCGCCGCCTTCGGCACCGGTCGAGGGACCGGAATCGCTGGCGCCGCCCTCGCCCTTGGCGCTGACATTGGCCTGCTGGCCGACTTCCTGTGCGATTTCCGCCAGAACGGAGTACGGGTTCTCGAAGAAATCCGCCTCGGAATAGTTGGCCTGATCGCCGGATGTCGCGGTCTGGTCCTCGCCGGTCGCCGCCGCGGCACCAACCGTCTGCTCCTCTTCCTTGACCTTCGAACGTTCCTGCTTTTGCTCGCCCTCGGCCTGGTCCACAGGCTTTTTCAAGCCTTTTTCGGTCGGCTTTTCGTCGGACAATTTGATCGGGTTGAAATAGCTGGCAACAGAAGCCTTGGTTTCCTCGTTGGCGGCATTGACCAGCCACATGACCAGAAAGAAGGCCATCATGGCGGTCATGAAGTCGGCATAGGCAATCTTCCACGCGCCGCCATGGTTCCCATCATGATCGCCGCCACCATGACGCTTGATGATGATGATCTCATTCTTGCCGTGATGGTGATTTTCGCCGTCGCTCATCCCAACACTTTCTTAAGGCTGGCTGCAAAAGCCGATATGCGGGTGACCAGAACGGTATCGGCAAGATCGACTGTCAGATCCAGATCGTCCGCCTCGACATGGCTCAGCCGCTCGGCGGATTCCGGCAACTCATCCTTGAGCATCTCAAAGAGAGCAAGTGGTCCCCTGACCGTGATCACGCCTGCATCACCGGCCATGACGGCCTGCTCGATCAGTTGCGCTAGATCCTTGACGGTATTCTCGGCAATGTCCCTTGAGATCAGCGGCGCGAGTGCGGCGACGGACTGCTCTGCGACCGAGGCCGCGACTTGGGAGGCGATCAGGCGAAGGCAGTCGGCGATGAGCCGGCCTGTTGCGGCCTCGTGGGCTTTCTGCAGGGCGGCGACCTCGTCGCGGTGCCTGGCATCCAGCGCCTGTCGGTCGCCCTCGTATTGTTCACGCAGCGCCCGTTCCGCCGCTTCATGGCCTTCGGCATAGGCCTCGCGTCTCTCCGCCTCAAGATCGATCGGATCGGGAGCGCTCAAAGCCGGAAAATCGCTGTCATCGAAATCCAGGCCGGAGGCGCCGAAGCCGACATCGTCCGTGGTGACTGTCGCCGATTGCGGAGCGCTGAAGTCTTTCAGATAGCGTGCAAGAGGCATGCTCATAGGACGCGCCCTCCTGCTTGCGCAAAAACGCGCCGACGCGATGCGCCGACGACCGACAGGCCGGAATTTGGGACCAGTTCAAAAATCTTTGTCAACTCTACACCCACGATCCGTTTCAATCCCGGGACATCCGGCTATGCTTGTGCCGATCGGCGCCGGAAAGACGCCACATGGAAAACTAGAAGGTCAAACTTGTGCGAGGATGAAGGTGTTGGACCGCGCGCCAGGGCAGTTGCGCGGTCCAACGGTTCCACCTGATGCCGATGACCGGCGGCACGGTAGAGGGGAAATCAGTCAACTCCGGCCCGTCGATCAATGCCTTACTTGAACAGGGTGAGGATGTTCTCGGCATTGGTATTGGCAATGGACAGAGACTGAATGCCGAGCTGCTGCTGGGTCTGGAGCGCTTTCAGCTTCGTCGACTCTTCGTTCATGTCGGCATCGACCAGTCGACCGACGCCCTTGTCGATCACGTCCATCAGGGTCGAGACGAACTCGTCCTGCATGTCGATACGGCTGGTGATGGCACCAAGAGTGGAAGCCGAATCCGTCAGTTGCTGGAGAATGGCGTCGACGGCGCTGATCATGCCGTCCAGCGTATCGTCGCTGGTGGTGGTTCCGATTTCAATTTCCGTGCCGGTAGCGGTGGTGGTCGAGCTGGCATCGATCAGAAAGTAGGTGCCGCTGGTCGTGCCGGTGCCCGACGGCTCTTCAACGGTCACGCCTCCGGTCAAAATGCCGCGGGATGCGTCATTGGTGTCGATCAGCACGGATTCGGATGTGTCGAAGGCAAGCGTCGTCACGGAAACGGTGCCGTCCGTGGCGCGATTGAACGACGCGACGATTTCCTTGGTTCCCGGTGCGGCCGTCGATTCGTTGTAGAGCCAGTTTTCGCCGGAGAAGGACGCCGATTCGGAAATTGACGCCAGCTGGTTCTTAAGTTCGGCCAGTTCCTTGTTGATCTTTTCCTTGTCGACACCCGGCTCGCGAGCCGCAACCAGCTTGGACTTGATTTCGGTGACGACCTCGACCGCCGATTCCAGGCCTGTATAGGCCGTATCTGTCTTCGCGGCGCCAAGGCCGAGTGCATCCTGAACGGTGGAGAGTGCTGCGTTGTCGGAGCGCATGGTGGTCGCGATCGACCAGTATGCGGCGTTGTCGGCGGCCGTGCCGACCCGGTAACCGGACGATACGCGTGCTTGCGTTTCCTCCATGTTCGAGTCGATCGAGCGAAGTGTCTGAAGAGCCGCCATCGCGGCGGTATTGGTCATAATGCTGGTCATTGATTGGTGCCCCATGAAGGTTACGGGACATACCGGACTGTAAATCTATTGATTACCGGCAACGTCAGATCGCTTCATGCGCATCGGTCGCTTGTTTGCCCTGGCGACCAACCTGACGTTCTTAACGAATGATTAACAGTCATATGGTTAACAAATCCTTAACGCAATAAAGTTTTTGTTAATCTGAATGAATAATTCCCTAAGATCCCGCCAAGCCACAAGCGTCGCTCAAGCCAGAGATAAAAACGACAAACGCCGCGACCCTTGGGATCGCGGCGTTTCTTGCTTGTTGACGGTCTGATAGACCCGGCGACTGCCGGAGAGCCTATTACTGGAACAGCGACAGCACGTTTTCGGAGTTGGAGTTGGCGATCGACAGCGCCTGGATACCGAGCTGCTGCTGGGTCTGGAGCGCTTTCAGCTTCGTCGATTCCTCGTTCATGTCGGCATCGACCAGTCGGCCTACGCCGGTGTCGATCACATCCATGAGGTCGGCGACGAACTCGCCCTGCATGTCGATGCGGCTCTTGGTGGCACCAAGCGTTGCACCGGCATCGGTCATGTCGAGCAACATGGCGTCAACGGCGCTGATCATGCCTTCGACTTCCATGTCCGTGGTCGAGTCCGTGAGCTCGACAACCGAACCCGAAGCGCCCGTTGAGGCCGAGGTGATCAGGAAGTAGGTCACGGTGCTGGTGGTCGTGCCGGTCGCGACTTCGACTTCGTAATCCTTGGTCAGAAGGCCGAGCGTGGCGTCGTTGTCGTCGATCAGAACCGAGGTCGAGGCGTCGAAGGACAGAACCTCGACGGAAACGTTGTCGTCCGAGTCACGAACGAAGGAGCCGACCATTTCCTTGGTGCCAACGGGACTGGTGGAGTCGTTGTAGAGCCAGTTCTCACCGGAGAAAGAAGCCGATTCGGCGATCGAGCCGAGCTGCGCCTTGAGTTCCGTCAGTTCCTTGTTGATCTTGCTTTTGTCAACACCCGGCTCACGAGCGGCAACCAGCTTGGCCTTGATTTCGGACACAACGTCGATGGAGGCTTCCATACCGGTATAGGCTGTATCGACCTTGGCAGCGCCGAGGCCGAGGGCGTCCTGGACGGCGCCAAGTGACTTGTTGTCGGAACGCATGGTGGTGGCGATCGACCAGTAAGCGGCGTTGTCCGATGCGTCCTCGACGCGGTAGCCGGAAGATACACGCGACTGCGTGGTATTCATTTGCGTATCGATGGAACGCAGAGTGTCAAGTGCTGCGATTGCGGCGCTGTTGGTCATCAAGCTCGTCATAGTGCTGCCCCTTTATTGACAGTGATTTGGAAGGGACATACCGGGTTTGATACCGGCAACGGAGGTCAGCTTCATGCCCGCCTATCGGATGATTTTCGTCATCGGCCCGCCGTTTCGATAGGCACAGTTGACACCATTATGGTTAATGAAAGCTAAACGCAGGACCGCTTTTGTTAATAATAATTGAGGAAAAATGAAGACTTGATTTGGGCAAAAAAAGAGCCGCGATCCTTCGATCGCGGCGTCTCTGTTCAATCCGGTAAGGAGGCGCCGGAGCGCCTCCCTTATGCCACCATTCCTTAGCGGAACAGCGACAGGATGTTTTCGGAGTTGGAGTTGGCGATCGACAGCGACTGGATACCGAGCTGCTGCTGGGTCTGGAGCGCTTTCAGCTTCGTCGATTCCTCGTTCATGTCGGCATCGACCAGTCGGCCTACGCCGGTGTCGATCACATCCATGAGGTCGGCGACGAATTCGCCCTGCATGTCGATGCGGCTCTTGGTGGCACCAAGCGTTGCACCGGCATCGGTCATGTCGAGCAACATGGCGTCAACGGCGCTGATCATGCCTTCGACTTCAAAGTCCGTGGTCGAGTCAGACAGTTCGACAACCGAACCCGAAGCGCCCGTTGAGGCCGAGGTGATCAGGAAGTAGGTCACGGTGCTGGTGGTCGTGCCGGTCGCGACTTCGACTTCGTAATCCTTGGTCAGAAGGCCGCGCGTGGCGTCGTCGTCGTCGATCAGAACCGAGGTCGAGGCGTCGAAGGACAGGACTTCGATGGAAACGTTGTCGTCCGAGTCACGAACGAAGGAGCCGACCATTTCCTTGGTGCCGATGGCAGTGGTGGAGTCGTTGTAGAGCCAGTTCTCACCGGAGAAAGAAGCCGATTCGGCAATCGAGCCGAGCTGAGCCTTGAGTTCCGTCAGTTCCTTGTTGATCTTGTCCTTGTCGACGCCCGGTTCGCGAGCGGCAACCAGCTTGGCCTTGATTTCGGAAACGACGTCGATCGAGGCTTCCATACCGGTATAGGCTGTGTCGACCTTGGCAGCGCCGAGGCCGAGGGCGTCCTGAACGGAGCCAAGAGCCTTGTTGTCCGAACGCATGGTGGTGGCGATCGACCAGTAAGCTGCGTTGTCAGATGCGTCCTCGACGCGGTAGCCGGAAGATACACGCGACTGCGTGGTGTTCATTTGCGTATCGATGGAACGCAGAGTGTCAAGTGCTGCGAGTGCAGCGGAATTCGTCATAATACTCGTCATAGGTACTGCCCCTTATTGAAAGGAAAATGGGAAGGGACATACCGGATTGTGATACCGGCAACGACAGCACGCGTCATGCAATTAACCTTTGTTTACAAGTGGTTAATCCGTCGTTTTGATATCCCTATTCAACCTCATTAAGGTTAACAGACGCTAAATCGCGAAATAGATTTCCGAATATTTCAGACAGGGGTTGTTAGCCCGAGTAAAATTGCGCACTGCCCTGGCGAATGCAAAAAAACAGCCGCGCCCTGAGGGGCGCGACTGACTGGATACTCCACCTTTCATTCAGGCGGCTATGGCGCGTCCGATTAACGGAACAGCGACAGGATGTTGTCGGAGTTGGAGTTGGCGATCGACAGCGCCTGGATACCGAGCTGCTGCTGGGTCTGGAGCGCTTTCAGCTTCGTCGATTCCTCGTTCATGTCGGCATCGACCAGTCGGCCCACGCCGGTGTCGATCACGTCCATGAGGTCGGCGACGAACTCGTCCTGCATTTCGATTCGGCTCTTGGTCGCGCCGAGCGTTGCAGCGGCATCTGTCATGTCGGTCAACATGGCATCAACGGCGCTGATCATGCCGTCGACTTCAATGTCCGTGCTCGAGTCCGTGAGCTCGACAACCGAACCCGAAGCGCCCGTTGAGGCCGAGGTGATCAGGAAGTAGGTCACGGTGGTGGTGGTCGTGCCGGTCGCGATTTCGACTTCGTAATCCTTGGTCAGAAGGCCGCGCGTGGCGTCGTCGTCGTCGATCAGAACCGAGGTCGAGGCGTCGAAGGACAAGGTTTCGACAGCAACGTTGCCGTCCGAGTCACGAACGAAGGAACCAACCATTTCCTTGGTGCCGACGGCGGTCGTGGAGTCGTTGTAGAGCCAGTTTTCGCCGTTGAAGGAAGCCGATTCGGCAACCGATGCGAGCTGCGACTTGAGTTCGGTCAGTTCCTTGTTGATCTTGTCCTTGTCAACGCCCGGTTCGCGAGCGGCGACCAGCTTGGACTTGATTTCGGAAACGACGTCGATGGCGGCTTCCATGCCGGTATAGGCTGTGTCGGTCTTGGCAGCGCCGAGGCCGAGGGCGTCCTGGACGGCGCCGAGTGACTTGTTGTCCGAACGCATGGTGGTGGCGATCGACCAGTAAGCGGCATTGTCCGATGCGTCCTCAACGCGATAGCCGGACGAGATGCTGCCCTGGGTCGAGTCAAGGCTCTTGTTGATCGAGCGGAGCGTGTCGAGTGCGGACAGCGCCGCAGAGTTGGTCATGATGCTGGTCATAGGATTGTCCCTTAATTACAAGATACGAGAGAGGGACATGCCGGGTTTGGTACCGGAAGAGGCGATCGACATCATGTCAATTAACTAGTGCTGAAATTAATCCGCCTCTGACAGCTAAATGACAGCAAGGACTTTAACACCCGCTGAAGGCAAATGGTGAAGAATTCATTAAACGCACAATTTGAGCTCTTGAGAGCTGCAGAATGCGTCAAATTTGAATAAAATGGTTTATGATATCTCAAAACCTGACGCGAATGCGCCAGCGAGGGGCCAAAAGCTCAGTTCCGGCTCCGCGACGGGCGATACGCAGCAGATTGATCGGAGTGTCAGGCGAAGGAGCGCACGAGGCTGCCGACCAGCAGGTTCCAGCCATCGATCAGCACGAAGAACAGGACCTTGAACGGCAGCGAGATGGAGGTGGGCGGCAGCATCATCATGCCCATGGCCATGGTGATCGTCGCGACAATCATGTCGATGACCAGAAACGGCAGGATGATGAGAAAGCCGATCTCGAATCCGCGCCTGATTTCCGACAGCATGAAGGCCGGGATCAGAACACGATAGTCAACCTTCTGATCGACCACCGGCGTCTGTCCGCGTTCGCTGGCGATGTCGATGAACAGGCGGAGGTCCTTGTCGCGGGTATTGGCCGTCATGAAGGTTCTGAACGGCTCGGCGATGCGCTCGATCGCCTGGGCTTCCGTCAGCTGGTTGTCGAGCAAGGGCTGAACGCCATCGCGCCAGGCCGCGTCCATGGTGGGCGTCATCACGTAGAAGGTCATGAACAGTGCCAGGCTGACCAGAATCATGTTGGACGGCGTACTGGCCAGCCCCATGCCCGAGCGCAGAATGGAAAAGGCGATGATGAAGCGCGGAAAGCTCGTCACCATGATCAGGATGCCCGGAGCGACCGACAGAACGGTCAGCAAGCCGAAGGTCCGGATGATCCAGGCCGCAACAGAGCCGTCGATCGGTGCGTTCAGGATATCGGTCGGAAACTGCTGCGCCTGAGCGATTTCCGGTGCCGCCATCATGGCGGCCAACAAGATGAGGTATCGAATCATTCGATCACAAATGTCCTGAACATCACCCTCGATACGCGTCCTTCGGATCGAAGGTCAACACGCTCTTGGATGTCTTCCTTCAAATACTGAAAGCCGCGGGGGCCTTCGACCTGCTGAAGCGACACTGTGCGCATATAGGCCATGATATCCTGATGGATGCTTTCGGACATCGTCACGTCGGCAGGCCCATTGAACAACAGCGCCACCTCGAGCCTTATCCAGCTCTCCGAGGGATAGGCAAGGTTGGTCGTAATGGGCTCGAGCTGGACGACACCGTTCGCCTCGGTCGAGATATGCGGCAGACCCGCTTCTTCCTTGGCGGCTCCATGTTCGCCGGCCGCTGCGGCTTCCGGCGCCTTGTTTTCAGCCTCGGCCGACTGGATCTTCGGGGCGATCAGCATGCCGACCACCCAGCCGCCACCGCCGCCCACGACCGTCAGAGCCGCGATCGCTGCTATCAACAGGATCGGCGAGGATTTCTTCTTCCCACCGTCACCGGCACCGGCTTCTTCCATGGTCTCTAACCGCCGTTCGTTTTCAAGAGATCTCGCCGCATCAGATCGGCGAGAACAGATCGACGACCTGCTGCCCGACCGCGGGCTGCTGCACCTCCGTCAGACGGCCGCGACCGCCGTAGGAGATACGAGCCTCTGCGATGCGTTCATAGGAGATCGTATTGTCGGCATCGACATCCTGCGGCCGGACAATACCGGCGACATTCAGGATACGCAGTTCGTGATTGACGCGCACTTCCTGGGAGGCACTGATCAGCAGATTGCCGTTTTCCAGAATGCCCGTCACGACAGCTGCAACCAACAGGGTCAATTTTTCCGACCGGCTGATCGTTCCCTTGCCGTTGCTGCTGGTATCGGAACTCGAACTGAGGTCACCCGTCGTCACCGGCGGCGTCCAGCCGAACAGTTCTGCGGCCGTCGACCAGGTGATGCCGCTCGAGTTGGTGCGGCTGCGGTCGGTTTCGTTGTCGAAGGACGCCTTGTCGTTGATCTGGATATTGACCGTCAGGATATCGCCGACATTGAGGGCGCGCGAATCCTTGAACAGAGCCGCCTGCGAATCGCTCCACAGCGAATAGCCGCTGGCAATCTGTCGCGGCTGTTTCGGATAGAGCGCCATCTGCGGCGTCTGGCTGTAGCGCAGGCCGCTGCCGATCGGGCTCATGGACGGCGCGTTGCCGATTTCCTTGACGGTCTGGCTTTCGCAACCCGCCAGGAACGCGACCGCGAGGAAGACTGTAAAACGCTTGGTCATGACGGATCTTTCGATGTAGTGGGATCAGCGGCGCTCGACATGATGGATGCCACCGCACCCGCCTTCCCCGCGTCCATTTCACTCAGGATAAGGCTTGATTGCCGGGCCGGCAGCTTCATCAGGATCGCTGCGGCAAGCCCGACATTGACTTCTTCGAGCTGCGGCGCGGCGGCATCGGCCTTCATTTTCTTGTAGATTTCGACCAGGCCGGCTTCGGCCTGAACCAGGAAATCGTTGCGACGCTTCAGCCAGTCTTCGTATTCGACCTTGCGCGCTTCCAGAACGGCGATGCGGCTGTCGACATCGGCCTGCAGCTTTTCAAGGTCCTGCTTTTGCAGAAGATAGCGCTGGTCGCGGGCCGGATCGGCAATGCTGGTGCA
The DNA here is from genome assembly GCF_023701945.1 of Rhizobium sp. CG5. Taxonomy (GTDB): domain Bacteria; phylum Pseudomonadota; class Alphaproteobacteria; order Rhizobiales; family Rhizobiaceae; genus Allorhizobium. The sequence goes on along the minus strand of NZ_JABAEF010000002.1, from coordinate 306,973 downwards.
ATATTTCTGGATCTCATCTTGGGTGATGGACTCAAGCGGCGATTTTTCCTGAGCGTGACCGCTGGCCACCGAGGCCAGGAGAAGGGCGCCGGCGGCAAAGGCCAGCCGCACACGATGGCCAGATTTGGGAGCGCGTCTATGAGCAATCATTGCAGTACAAGCTCCGCCTGGAGTGCGCCGGCCGATTTGATGCCTTGCAGGATCGCGATGATGCCATCCGGCTTGACGCCGATATTGTTGAGGCCGGTCACCAGCGTGCGCAGATCCGGACCTTCGACGATCGCGACATTGCCGCCCTCGGTCTGGGCCAGGATATCGGTCTGCGGCTGAACGGCCGTTTCACCGCGCGAGAACGGTTGCGGCTGGATGACCTGCGGCGTTTCGGTGACCTGAACCGTCAGGGTGCCGTAACTGACGGCCACCTTGGACACACGGACATCGGCGCCGATGACGATGGTACCGGTTCGTTCGTTGATGACCACCTTGGCCGGCGTATCGGTCGCGACGACGAGGTTTTCGATATCGGCCATCAGCCTGGCCAGATCGGCCGTTCGCGGCTTCTGGACGACGACCTCCTGGGAATCGCGGGCCTCGGCAATCGGGCCGCCGAAATTGGCAGCGGCATAGCCGTTGATCCGCTCGGCGATGCCCAAGGCGGTGGAAAAGTCGGGATTGCGCAATTGCAAGACCAGATTGACCCCGTCCTTGAATTTCGACGGCAGTTCCCGTTCGACGATCGCGCCGTTTGGAACCCGGCCGGCGGTGGTCACGCCTTCGGTGATGCTGCCCGCCTGCCCTTGCGCCGTAAAGCCGGAAACGATGATCGACCCTTGGGCGACTGCATAGATCTGTCCGTCGGCCCCAGAGAGGGAGGTCATGATCAGCGTGCCGCCGCGCAGCGAGGTTGCGTCGCCAAGCGAACTGACCGACGCATCGATCCGGCTGCCAGGACTTGCAAATGGCGGCAGGGTGGCTGTCACCATGACGGCGGCGGTATTCTTGGCATTGGACTGTCCGCCCTGGGTCGAGATGCCGAGGTTCTGCAGCATGGCGCGCATCGACTGCTCGGTGAAGGGTGACGAGCGCAGGCTGTCACCGGTCGCCTGCAAGCCCACGACCAGACCGTAACCGATCAGCTGGTTGTCGCGCCCGGCCTGGAGCGATGCGATATCCTTGATGCGCGAGTTGGCAGCCAAACTTCCGCTGGCGGGCCCAAGCCCGATGGCAAGGCCCATCAGCATGGTGATCAAAAGACGCATTGCACTCATTTTGCCATCACCTGCACGGTTCCGTCGGCCATCACTGTACCGCTGACGATGACGCCGGAATCCAGATTTCGTACCTTTATGACGTCGCCGATCGAGGCGTCCTGCAACGGACTTCCCGCAGCCGAAATCGTCATGGAGCCGATCGTAAATGTCAGACGAAGATTGGAGCCACGCTTGACCGCAAAGGGCTCGCGCAATCCCGACACCGGAATGGTGCGGCCCGGAAGCAGCGTTCGCTTGGAAATCATGCCGACCACCTCGGGAATCGAACCGGCAAAGCCTCCGGCCAGATTGGGGTTGGTGATGGGCACTTCTTCAAGCTGGTGGGCGGACACTGTCTCGCCGGGATAGATGATTTCCGTGGGAACGACCGCATAGCCGCTCTCGGCGGCCACGAAATCGGCCCCGGCGCAAAGCGCCAGGGCAATGGTCGCAAGGACCACCGGTGTTCTCTTCGATCCTGTGATGCGGCGAAACATCATGTTTGCCCTTTCGTGGCTTACTTCAGGTTCTTACTGACGATCTGAGCCATTTCGTCAGCCGTGGTAATGACCTTCGAGTTCATTTCATAAGCGCGCTGTGCGGAGATCAGATCAGTGATTTCCTTGACGGAATCGACGTTGGACGATTCCAGGTAGCCCTGCTTGATGTAGGCAAAGCCCGGATCTTCGGGCGCCGCGACAATCGGCTCGCCGGAGGCCGCGGTCTCGCCGAACAGGTTGTCGCCGAGCGGCTTCAGGCCCGCCTCGTTGACGAAATTGGCGATCGTCAGCTGGCCGATCTCGGTCAGGTCGGTGTCGTTGCCGAGGCGTGCCGACACGACGCCGGTGCGGCTGACTTCCAGTTCGCTGGCATCGTCGGGAATGGTGATGCCCGGCACGACCGCATAGCCGTCGATCGTCACCAGCTCGCCGTCGGCATTGGTGTTGAAGGCGCCGGCGCGGGTATATTGCGTCGTGCCGTCGGTGGATTCGATCTGGAACCAGCCGCGTCCGACGAGCGCCAAGTCGAGCTCGTTTTCGGTCTGGGTCAGTTCACCCTGCAGATGGATGTTGCGCACGGCCGCCGTCTGGACGCCCAGACCGATGTTCGCGCCCTCGGGAACGATCGCCTGGTTTGCCCGGTTGGGAACGCCTTGGGTCTTTTCCGTCTGGTACAGCAGATCCGAGAATTCGGCACGGGCCCGCTTGTAGCCGGTCGTGTTGATGTTGGCGATGTTGTTGGCAATCACTTCCAGATTTGTCTGCTGGGCGTCCATGCCGGTGGCGGCGATAGCAAGCGCTCTCATATGTTCGTCCTCAAATCCGTTAAATTTGCATCTTGCTGACTTCGAGATAGGCCGAGACGATCTTGTCGCGCAGCGCTATCGCGGTCTGGAGAGATTGTTCCGCGGCCAGCACCGCATCCACCACTTCGCGGGTGTTCGCCGTTCCCTTGATCCCTTCAAAGGACGAAACTTCGGCCTGCTTGATATTGTCCATGGCCTGGGTGGCCATGTCGCCGAGCACGCTGGAAAAGCTCATGCCGGTCGACATGCCGGGGGTCGCAGCGCCCGTCTGCATGCCGGTGTTCACCGTCTCGGTCGAGAGGCCCTCAAGGCCATTGGTCAACGTCAACGAACTTACGCTATTGATTGAATCTATCATTGGGAGGCCTTCAGAAGGTCGATGGTCGAAGAGATGAGCTCACGGGCCTGCTTGACGCTTTGCAGATTGGCTTCGTAGCTGCGATTGGCTTCGCGCATGTCTGACATTTCGATCAGAATGTTGACGTTCGGCATCTTGACGAAGCCCTTGGCGTCCGCGGCCGGATTGCCCGGATCATATTCCTCGACGAAGTCGGACGCATCGACGCCAAGTTTCTCAACCTGGACCAGTTCGGCGCCGCTTACCTTGTCGAGTTCGGAGCCGAATGTCACCGTCTTGCGACGGTAGGGATCGGCACCCGGCGTATCACCTGTCGAGCGCGCATTGGCGATATTTTCGGAGACAATGCGCAGGCGGGTGGACTGAACTTCAAGGCCGCTGCCGGCAATCTTCAGAGCCGCTTTCAATGGATCCATGACTTATTTCCTTACGGTCATCAGCATCATGCGATGGAAGGAACTGACCAGGTTGGTGTTGAGAGAATACTGCCCCTGAATCTCGCCAGCCTTGGTGAGCTCGTCGGCGATAGCAACGGAGTTTCCCGACTCCTGGATGCCGATCTCATTGTTGAGCTTGGCTTCCTTGACCTCGACGTCGTCACTCAGCGAACTCGTGGACATGTGTCCAGGGTGGGTCTGAGCCATGCGCACCGACCGGGTCTCGTCAAGGACTGCGTCGAAGGGAGTGATGTCCTTGGCCCGAAATTTCGGCGTGTTCGCGTTGGCAATGTTGCCGGCGACAACTTCCTGACGCACGGAAAGCCATTCGGCCTGCCGGGATGCCAAGTCAAAAAGCTGGATCGGGTCCATAGGGTTCTCTCCGTTCTACTGCTTGAAGCCTATGGGGCTAATCTTGCGTGGGACTTACGGAGAAAGGTGTCTTTACTCGTGTTCGTAGATTTCGCCTGCGGACGTGACGATCACCCAGTGGCCATCACGCTGTTCAAGGGTTGCGACACGGCTGTTGTCCGGCAGGATCGAGCCGACGCGAACCATGAACATGGCCGATCCGTCCTCGATCAGCGCGCGACCATTGGCGACATGCAGCAGGCGGAAGCCACCGCGGCCCGGGAAAGGCTGGATCTCGTCCAGAGCGTCTCCAACCTTTTTCTCCTCTCCGAGCTTCGAGACCGTCGCCGTCACCAGGGAATCCAGATCCTGCGGAGGCGACTTGGGACCATTGTCGTCCTTGTCGACCATGGCCAGCGGTGAAACGCTGAACACGTTTCGGCCGGGTCCTTCCGGCAGATCGCGTGTGTGATCGATCGCCGTCACCCGCATGCCGAACTTCTCCTCGTTGAAGAAGACATACCAGGGAAAGAACGCCGCGGCGCAGGCAAGCGCCACCCCAGCCGCGGCAAGCGCGCGATCGGTCAGCAAGGACGGTTTGCGCAAGACCGGCTTCAGCGGCGGAACTTTTTCGTCTGCATCAAAATCGGTCACGGTCATCCTCTTAGTTTTCCGCTGGCACCGGGCTGGCCGGCTGCTGCCTTCAGGGCGCCGGCCAGATCGGCATAGGCATCCACGGCCGGGCGATCACTGGGTGTCTGCTTCATCACCTCATAGACGAGGGGAACCTGTTTGATCGCCATGTCCAGGTCCGGATCGCTGCCGGCGCGATAGCCGCCGATCAGCCGCAGATCCCGCGTTTCCTCGAAGCGGTGGATCAATGTCTTCAGGCGCGACACCAGCTTTTCCTGCTCCGGCGTCCAGGCCTTGCGCGCCAGGCGGGAGATCGAGGACAGCGGATTGATCGGCGGGTAACGCCCTTCGTCCGCCAGGCTTCGATCGAGCACGATATGTCCGTCGAGAATACCGCGGGTCGAGTCGGCGATCGGGTCGTTGTGATTGTCGCCATCGACGAGAATGGAGATGATCGCCGTGATCGTCCCTGCCCCCTCCTCGCCTGGGCCGGCCCGTTCCAGAAGCCGCGGCATTTCGGTGAAGACCGACGCCGGATATCCACGCGCGACCGGCGGTTCGCCGGCGGCCATGGCCACCTCGCGAATGGCATGGGCAAAGCGGGTGACGCTGTCGACGATGAACAGGACGTTTTCGCCCTTGTCGCGAAAATGCTCGGCAATCGTCATGGCAGCCAGTGGCGCCATCTTGCGCAGCATCGGGCTTTCGTCGCTGGTCGCAACAACCGCCACCGCCTTGGCCATGTTGGGGCCGAGCGTGTCTTCGATGAATTCGCGCACTTCGCGGCCGCGTTCGCCGACCAGCGCAATCACCACCTTGTCGAAGGCATCGGCGCGCGCCAGCATCGACAGCAGCGTCGACTTGCCGACGCCGGAGCCGGCGAAGATGCCAAGACGTTGGCCAAGGCAGAGCGGTGAAAAGATGTCGATCGCCCGAACACCGGTGCGGAAGCCTTTTTCGACGCGGCGACGCGCCATGGACGGCGGTGCCGAATTGGAGATTGACCGGCGCTCTGGCCCCGAGATCATCGGGCCGTGACCATCGATCGGCTCGCCCAGCGCATTGATGGTGCGGCCGCACCAGCTGGCATCCGGGGCAATCCGAAAGGCCCCCTTGCGAATGACCACATCATGCACGCCGATCGGCTCGCCCGGTTCGATAGGGCAGACATAGACCAGATCGGGCTCGACCCGCACCACTTCGCCCAGATGAATGCCGGAGGTGCTGCGATGGGCGACGAAGTCGCCGAGATGGAGATGGCGGGACAGACCGGTGACCGTGTAATGGCCGGCCGCGATGGTGCGGACATGACCGCCATGGGTGACCGAATAGTCCGGATTGGAGTAGCGCGTCGTCAGTCCGGCCAATTGGGCCAGCTTGGCGTTCGGGGCGATGTCGACTTGAAACTCTATGGCCATGGGGTCTGCGTCCTAAGCCTATCGGCTTCCACCGAGGGTCTTGATTGCCTCGCTCAGGGATGTCTCGCCTTCCTGGATCAGGGAGGAAATGCTCTCGAAGGCGCGATTGACCTGGATCAGCTGCGTCATCTCGCCAATACCGTTGACATTGGACTGCTCGAGATAGCCCTGGATGACGCCGATGGAGGGATCGTCGGTCACCGGCTGCGGCCGGTCCGTGGTGATCACGCCGCTGTTGTCGTGGCGAATGAAGCCCTTGGTGATATCCGCGGTAAAAAGTCCGAGCGTCGCGACCTGCCGGTCATCCTGAACGATGCTGCCGTCAGCACCGACAGCCGGCGGACCGCCGGCCCGGTTGAGCTGGATCGGGGCGCCGCCGGCATCCAGGACGGGATATCCCTGCAGCGAGACCAGTTCGCCGGTTTCCTTCATGGTGAAGCGTCCGTCGCGGGTCAGGACCTGGCCCGCCGGCGTGTCGATGGCAAACCAGGCGTCCCCCTTGACCGCGAAGTCGAGAGGGTTGCCGGACTGCTCCAACTGCCCGGATGCGGTATTGAGATAGTCGTTGCCCTGGGACACGAAAGCAATCTTGGCATTCATGTCGTTCTGGGTCTTGCTTAGCACCTGGTCGAACTTGACCTCGGCCGAACGGAAACCGACCGTATTTATATTGGCCATATTGTCTGCGATCGTCGTCAGTCGCCGCTCGAGGGCAACCTGTGACGACAGAGAAACATACATTCCAGATTGCACGTCAACTGCCTCCGAGTTTCAGAGAGTTTATAGAAATCAACAAATCGGCGGAGATGCCGTGCCCCGTCGACGAGCCGAAGACGGCCAATGGGTCATAGTTGTCGGATGGATTTTCCAGCTCCCAGAGCGCCGTGAAGCGTTCCAGGAACGTGCCGAGCTTCTCGGGATCCTTGAAGTCCTCGACGTCGAAGAGCTTTTCGAGATAGGCCGCCTGCTTGTCGATATCCGAGGCGGCAACCTCCATCGGCAGTTGAAACGCGGTGCGAACGACCTGCGCCAGGGCGCCATCGGCCAGAATGTCCATGGTCGACGTCACGGCGGGGGCCATGCGTTCGAAATAGAGTGCGAGGCGAACACCATTGTTGTCGGCGCCGGCATCTTCTTCCAGCGTCTGGCGCATGTACTTGTCGACGACGCCCTGCTGGGCCCGGTCGAAAGAGGTCGCGGCCGTATCGTATGCGGCAAAGTTCAAGGCCGTGGCCAGGTCCGCATAGCGGGTATCCGTCAGCTTGTTGGCAAAGGCTTCGTCGTCGCTCACGCCTTCGGTCAATACCTTGCGGATAAAGGCCTTGGCATAGGACATGTCCTCCAGTCCGTGCGCTTTCAGCGCATAGTCATAAAGGCGGGTATCGGCCATGAAATCATCGACGGATTTCACATCGCCGATCTTGGCAAGATAGTATTCGGTTTCGCGCACGACATCCGGCTTCTGCGCCACGCGTTCAAGCGAGGTCGGCAGGTCCTTGGCAATCCTCTGATAGCTTGTATAGGTTGTCGTCACGGTCGTTTACCTTGAGGATGGGACAAGCGGGATCAGCGTCCGTTGCCGCTGTTATTGTCCCAAATGGCTTGCGCGAAGCTGTCTGGAGGTCGACGATCCCTGAAGGGCGACCATCAGCCTCACGCAAGGAAGCAACCTTATCGCTGCATCTGAAAAGCAACGTTCAGATGCAGGCGCGAAATGAATATTATCATCGGATTTGTGATCACTATCGGCTGTATCCTGGGGGGCTTCATGGCCATGGGTGGCCACCTCAACGTGCTTGTTCAGCCTTACGAGCTCATGATTATCGGCGGCGCCGGCCTTGGCGGCTTCATCATGGCCAATCCGATGAAGGTCGTGAAAGACTCCGGCAAGGCGCTCGGCGAGGCCTTCAAGAACACTGTTCCGAAAGAGCGCCACTATCTGGATGTGCTCGGCGTGCTCTATTCGCTGATGCGCGACCTCAGGACAAAATCGCGCAACGAGATCGAAGCGCATATCGACAATCCCGATGAATCGACGATCTTCCAGGCGGCGCCTACGGTGCTGAAGAACAAGGAACTGACATCCTTCATCTGCGACTACGTCCGCCTGATCATCATCGGCAATGCCCGCAGCCATGAAATCGAAGCGCTGATGGACGAGGAAATCAACACCATCCACTATGACAAGATGAAGCCGTACAACGCCATCACCGCCATGGGCGACAGCTTTCCGGCCATCGGTATCGTGGCGGCCGTTCTCGGGGTCATCAAGGCCATGGGCAAGATCAACGAGTCGCCGGAAGTCCTTGGCGCCTTGATCGGCGCCGCGCTCGTCGGCACCATGCTCGGCATCTTCCTGTCCTACTCGGTCTGTAACCCACTGATTTCGCAGATCAAGATTGTCCGCACCAAGCAGCACCGTCTGTACATCATCGTCAAGCAGACCCTGCTTGCCTACATGAACGGCTCCGTCCCACAGGTGGCGCTGGAATATGGTCGCAAGACGATTTCTTCCTATGAGCGTCCGTCCATCGACGCTGTCGAGCAGGAAATGATGAACCCGGGTGGTGAGAACAAGGCGGCTTGATCATGACAGACACGCAAACGATATTCCCAACTCCTATGGACCACGCCCTGCTCGCCAAGCTGACCGGCGCGCTCGGCGACAGGAAGACCGTTGAGAAACTCGCCGCCGATTTCGGCCATCTCTACAGCGAATTCCTGCCCGACGTCTTCCACAGCGAGACGGGCCTGACGGTCGACGTCAGCTACAACCGCCACAGCACGGGCCTGATGAACGACCTGATCGCCGATCTTGGCGACGACTTCGTGCTGGTCGATGGCTCCTTGCGCAACTGGAGCCCCAAATTTGTCATGGGCTGCGGCAATGGCTTCGTCATCACGCTGATGGAAAACCTGCTCGGCGCCATTCCGGAGACCATCGAACAGCCAATCCAGCGTCCGTTGTCGCGCATCGAGCTCGACCTGGCCGTGATGGTGTTCGACCGGATCGCCAATGTGCTGCGCTCCGGCGTGAACGCCGCCGGTGGCTTTGAAGTCATTCCCGAGCGGCCGCACAATGCCGAAGACCGGGCCAAGCCGGAACCGGACCACGTCGACGAATTTGGCGCTTCGGTCCGGATGAATATCACGCTCGGGACGGTCACCTCGGAATTCGTCCTGATCATTCCACAAAAGGCATTGCTCAAAACCAAGGTCACGGCGCCCAGGTCGAAGAGCCAAATGTCGAAAAACCATAAGGAATGGTCCGATCTGATCGCCGAGCAGGTGCGTCGTTCGCAGATCACGCTGGAAGCCAGGGTCCGGCTGCAGTCTATCTCGCTGCTGACGGTCTCGAAACTTGCCGTCGGCGATGTCATTCCGTTTCGCGATCATGGCGATGTCACCGTCGACGTCAGCGCCAACGGCAAGGATATGTATGCCTGTGAATTTGGACGGGCCGGCGAAAACTACACGGTCCGCGTTAAATCGAACATCAGTTCGGAAGACGAGATACTTAGACATTTGATGGGTTAAGACCTTTATCCTGCAGCCGATGTGGCAAGGCAGGTTGAGGCAAGTTTCAACGGGAATAGTGATTTCATGGCTACGAAAAAAACACCTGTGACCGATGACGATGCACTGGCGATGCCGGCAAGCGATGCCGATTTCGATCAGGCGATCGATGATTTGCGCGGCGTCCTGAAAAGCGACAGCGACGGAACCCTGCCGGATATCGGTGGCGATTTCGGTTCGGACCTCGGCGGCGACTTCGGATCCGACCTTGGCAGCGATTTTTCGGCCGGCGGCACGCCCGACATGGCAGGCTTTGATTCCGATTTTGGCGGCAGCAGCTCGGCGGCGGACACCGGATCCTTCGGTGGCAGCTCGTTCGGCGGCGGATTTTCTGACACGGGCGGCTCGGGAGCCGGTCTCGGCAGCGCCCTCAATTCCAATCTCGATCTGATCATGGACATTCCGATCGATGTCCAGATCGTTCTCGGCAGCAGCCGCATGCAGGTATCGGGATTGATGAACCTCGAGGAAGGCGCCATTATTGCGCTGGACAAGAAGATCGGTGAACCTGTCGAAATCATGGTGAATGGCCGGCGGATTGCCAGGGGCGAAATCACCGTGCTTGAAAATGACGACACACGGTTCGGAGTGAAACTGATCGAAGTGATGAGCACCAAGACATCCTGACCCAATTATAGGGCCGGAGGGGAAAGACCATGATGGACTTTGATGATTTTGGCGGTCCCATTGCCGGAAAGCCTCTGAGCCAGGCGGACAAGGCAGCTGCAGTGCTGCTCGCCATGGGCAAGGGTGTGGCCGGGAAGCTGCTGAAGTATTTTACCCAAAACGAATTGCAGACGATCATTGCCTCGGCCCAGACGCTGCGCACCATTCCCCCGGACGAGCTGGCCGTGCTGGTCGGTGAATTCGAGGATTTGTTCACCGAAGGCGCTGGCCTGATGGACAATGCCAAGGCTATCGAGAGCATTCTCGAGGAAGGCCTCACACCGGAAGAAGTCGACGGCCTGCTCGGCCGTCGCACCGCGTTCCAGGCCTTTGAGGCGTCGATCTGGGATCGCCTGCAGGATGCCGATCCCGAATTCATCGGCAAGTTCCTGATGCGCGAGCATCCCCAGACGGTTGCCTATATTCTGTCGATGATTCCGTCCTCGTTCGGGGCCAAGGTCTTGTTCACCCTGCCGGAAAGCCGTCGGGCCGACATCATGAACCGTACCGTTAACATGAAGAATGTCAGCTCGAAAGCGGCGCAGATCATCGAGAACCGGGTCATCGAACTGATCCAGGAAATCGACACCGAACGCAACTCGGTCGGCACCAACAAGGTCGCCGAACTGATGAACGAGTTGGACAAGCCCCAGGTCGACACCTTGCTCAGTTCGCTCGAAACGATCAGCAAGGAAGCAGTCAATAAGGTTCGTCCGAAGATCTTCCTGTTCGAAGATCTGCTGGCGATGCCGCAGCGCAGCCGCGTCATGCTGCTCAACGACATTTCCGCCGATATTCTCACCATGGCGCTGCGTGGCGCCTCGGTGGAAATCCGCGAATGTGTCCTGGCGGCCATCAGCCCGCGGCAACGGCGCATGATCGAATCGGATCTGCAGGCTGGCACTGTCGGCATCAACCCGCGAGAAATCGCGATCGCCCGTCGCGCCGTGGCGCAGGAGGCCATTCGCCTCGCCAATGCCGGCCAGATCCAGCTCAAGGAATCAGAGGCCGAAAAGGCTGCCTGATGGACAATGACAGCCATGCGGGCCACCGCGTCCGCATGGTCATCCTGCCCTGAGCAACCGGTCGCCTTGCCGACAGCCTCGCCAGCGGCAGAAAGTGCCGCGATCCGGTTCGCAAGCGCTGTTGAAAACAGCGATACGCCCTTTGGCAGCAATTGAATGCAAAAGCACCCGAGAGTATCGTGCTGGTGTGTCGGTGCCTGACTTGCACGGCATCTTCTGCGACGATATCTCGCTTACCCGCATGTCCGGCCTCCTGGGAAAGTGCCGATCCGATGGCCGGAACAATGCGGCAGGTCCGAAGGGCTTCCCACCTCAACGGATGACCGCAACGAACGGATCAGCCCTTGTCTGACGACGATAAAGACAGCAAAACAGAAGACCCGACCGGGAAAAAACTTCGCGACGCGGCCGAGAAAGGCAACCTGCCCGCTTCCCGTGAGGCGCCGATCTTTGCCTCTACGCTGGCGCTCTACATTTATTTCGTGTTCTTCCTCCCGAACGGGATAGCCCGCATGGGTGAAACCCTGCGGGATCTGTTCGAGCAGCCCGACCAGTGGAGCCTGGCGAGCAGCACGGACGTCGTCTCGCTTTTCGCGCACCTGGGATGGGAGTCCGGCGTCCTGCTGCTGCCGGCCATGCTGCTGTTCATGTCGCTCGGCCTCATCGCCTCTATTGCCCAGAATATGCCGAGCTTCGTTCTCGACCGGATCAGTCCGCAGTTCAACCGCGTTTCGCCCATAAAGGGTTGGGAGCGGCTGTTCAGCAAGATGGGCATGATCGAGTTTGCAAAATCGGCGTTCAAGATCATCATCGTTTCCGCCGTGATCATTTCCAGCATGCGCGGCCAGTATTATGCCACGCTCGATGCGATGTTTTCCGATCCGCAAGTGATCTTCGTGAAACTTGCCTCGATCATGAAGCAGATCATCATCATCATCCTGTTTGCCACGGCCCTTCTGGCCATCATCGACGTCGCGTGGACCCGCTATCATTGGTACGAAGAACTGCGGATGACGAAGCAGGAGGTGAAGGAGGAAAACAAGCAAGCCCAGGGCGACCCCATCGTCAAGGCGCGCCAGCGCTCGATCGCCCGCGACCGGGCTCGCCGGCGCATGATCAGCAACGTGCCCCGCGCCACGCTGGTGATCACCAATCCGACCCATTATGCCGTGGCCCTGCGTTACGTACGCGAGGAAGGCGATGCGCCGATCGTCGTCGCAAAGGGACAGGACATTATCGCCCAGAAGATTCGCGAACTGGCGCGGGAAAACAACATACCGATTTTCGAGGATCCACCCCTGGCGCGCTCCATGTTTGCGCAAGTCTCGGTGGATAGTGTCATCCCGTCAGTATTTTATAAGGCCGTAGCGGAGCTCGTTCACCGGGTTTACGCCGCAAAGGCCAAAAATAACAAACGGATACGCTAAGCATTATGAAGAAGTGCCCTTACACCAGCCAACGTGAGAAAATCGTCGCCGAGGCGATCAGCCCTGTTGCCACCGAGCTCCGGCTCCTGGACGCAGCCGACCTGATTTCCCTTTTGCGGTGCGAATTCTTCGGCAATATTGCGGATCTCGTATCATCCGCAGCCGAGCTCTATTTTCATCCGGGCACCGTGAATTTCGGTGCCGGTGGCGACTACCGGCTTGAATGGGGCGGCGTGCCCGAGGTCGTGCTCGACCTGGAGATCAAGCCGAAAGACGTCACCGTCTATGCGCAACTGACGCTGACGAACGAGCTTGCCGGCGTCGAAATCAACCATATTTCTTTCCAGAAGCCGTCGAGCAATCCGGACGACAACACGCGTTTCCTTGAACAGAGCCTGCGCGAGGCGCGATTTGTAAAGAGCCGTTCAACCCCGTCTTACAGCTGAGAGCGACAGGCCGCCTGGCGCAACCGGGTTCAGTTGATATAGCCAAGGCGAATCGCCTTGGCGATTGCCTGGATTCGGTTGACCGAATCAAGCTTGATCGTTGCTGAGCCGAGATAGGCATTGACCGTGTGTACGGACAAACCGAGCTTCTCGGCGATTTCTTCGCTGATACGGCCATCGCCTGCCAGTTGAAGGCAGGCGATTTCCCTGTCGCTGAGCGATTCGGACGGGGCCGCACGGCGCTCGGTGAGCGAGAGAATATCCATCATCAACTTGCAGCTGCGGCTGTGCATGTCGAGAACCATCTGGCCCGGCAGGTCCATGCCGCCAGTCGTGGTAAAAACCATGTAGCCATTGCCGACGGCTCCGAGACGGACCGGAAAGGCAATGCCCGAGAATGGCAAGGGCCCAGGCGCAAGTCGGACGACGAAGGCCGTGAAATCAGATGCTTCGGTAAAGCTGCTGTCGTCGCGGGCATTCCAGACCAGCGGCAGCAGCGACGCATCGATATGGCTGAGCAGCCGGTCGCCGTAGCTTGCAACGAGTGCCTCGGAACAGGAGGTTTGAGCCGGACCCCAGTTCTCCATGTCGCAGGACAGCTTGCGCTTGCCCGGAAGGCCGGCGCCGCTGACGCGAAAGACGGCAAAGTTCTTGGCGTTGATCGTCTTCTGCATGGCAACGAGCTTGGGAAAAATATCCGGACGGCCCGCGGCCAGGCGTGTGCGACTTGAGTGGAAATCCCCCACGCCGCCGTCGGAAAAGTTCCCGGAATAGGCCATGGGAAGATCCTTCATACGAGATTGTTGCGCACTGCATAGGCAATGGCTTCGGAGCGGGTCTTGGTGGCTGTCTTGCGCATCACGCTGGTGATGTAGTTGTTGATGGTATTGCGTGAAATTCCAAGGATCATGGCGATCTCATCACTGGTCTTTCCCTCCGCTATCCAGAACAGGCATTCCAGTTCCCGCTCGGTCAATTCGAAATCGCGGTCGGTCTTCTGCCCCTTGCTGGACGACAGGCTGACGCAGTAGCCAGCCAGCAGGCCTACTTCGCGCAGCCGCTCCGGCGACAGGACAAAGCCATCCGGCAAGAGCAGCATCAGGGACAGCCTGGTGCGCCCCACGTTGAACATCAGCGAGCAATATTGCCGGCTGGCACCCGGCGGCACATCCACATCATCCGGCAGAAGTGCGAATTTGGGCTGCAGGAGGGAGAGACACTTTTCCAGTTCGGTCGTCCGCGAATAGGCCGCAGCCAGTTCGACCTCAAGCCGGCGGACCAGATCGAAAGGCCAGTTTGCCGAGACCACAAAGTTCAGCCCCTCCTCTTGGACCAGATCGTAACGAGCCAGGAGGAAATAGGATGCGCCCGAATAGTTGGTCAGGATTCGCAAGGCAGCCTGAATGTTACCCGATCCGGCGACCGTCGACAATTTACCGATCAGTTGCTCCGCCGATGCGCCCTTGGTGCTTTCACCTGAGGGGTACGCGGACTGCTTCTTACTTACGACACCTGCTTGCAACAGCTCAGCGTCCATTGTGTTTCCCCCTTTCCGGGACGAAACGGCCAGTCCTCGATAAACGCCATGAACTGTCGGAAGCCGCATTTTCCTTCAGTCCGGTCTGGCATCCGCGCATACCGACGAATCATGGTCCCATTGTAAGAGATAAATAGGCAAATGCCATAACTAGGTTTGGGGACTGGCCAAGCGGATAGATCCATGAATCAGCACCGAAAACCCTGGCGAAAGCCCACGACACAAACGAAAACGCCGTACACAAGGCACGGCGTTCGCGGCAATCCAGGTCCATGATCAGGCGGCTTTGTCCACAGCCCATTTGCGCAGGATCTTGGCAGCGCGCTCCTCGCTGATTTCGACCATGCGCGCCAGGCGCCGCTCGGGACCTTCCTTGACGCGGCGGTTGAAGCCGCCGTTCGGATCGTCGTCCAGCGACAGCATGTCGTCGGTGCTGTCGAAGCCGAAGTCGGAGCCGAAGCCGTCCATGAGGCCGCCTGCGCCGCCGTCGAGGCCCGGCGAGAAGTCGGGAAGTTCGAGGCCGGCGGCCGTCTCGCCAGTGCCAAGCGCTGTGGCAGACGAGCCGTTCATCGAGCGGACCATCGGGCGAATGCCCATCCAGATGATGAGGAATGCCACGCCGACGAAGGCAAGCGAGTTGATGATGCCGGCAAGATTGCGGCTCAGCATGTCCATGACACCGGGTCCGGCCGCGGATTCTTCCAGCAACTGGTTTTCGAGGAAGTCCATGGCCGTCAGGGTGATCACGTCGCCCCGTTCGGTATCCAGACCTGCGGCCGACGTGACGATCTTCTGCATCTCGGCCAGGTAAGCGTCGATCTTGGCCTGATCAACCGGTTCTCCGACCATCTTGGCAACGCGGCCCTTGTTGACCACCACCGCGACAGAGATCTTCTCGACCTTGTAGCTGTTGCTGACCGTTGCGACCGTCTTGCTGTTGATCTCGTAGTTGGTCTGCTCTTCCTTCTTGTCCGCCTCGTCGGAGGATTCCGGACCTGCGCCGGAGCCCTGGGGATCCCCCTGGGGAATGTTCTGCTCCACGGTCGCGGCGGTATCCTGCATCTTCTGCATGGATTTCTGCGCTTCCTTGGTCACCCGTACGGAACGCTCGACGCGCGATTCGGGATCGTAGATGGTCTCCTGGATCTGCTGGGTATCGGTATTGAGCTGGGCCGTGACACTTGAGCGGAAATTGTCCATGCCGAGAAACGGCGCGAGCGCCTTGTCGATATTGGATTCGATTTCCTGCTGAACCGACTGGACGACGCCAAGCGACTTGTTCGCCGCGCCGCCGGTTTCATCGCCGGACGCGAGCAGCTGGCCGGTCGAATCGAGGATGGTGACATCATCGACATCAAGGCCCGGCACGGAGGATGCGACGAGATGGCGGATGGACGCCGAAGCCTTGCGGCCCGTCGTCGTGCTGGCGCGGATCATCACCGACGCCGTCGGCTTCTGGTCACCGCGCCGGAAATTGCCGACATCGGGCATGACGATGTGAACGCGGGCGGCGGCGATACCGGAGATCTGCTGGATGGTGCGGGCAACTTCGCCTTCCAGCGCACGAACGCGGGTGACTTCCTGCATGAAGGAGGTGAGCCCGAGCGAACCGACATTGTCGAACAGCTCGTAACCGGCATTGGCGCTGTTGGGCAGGCCACGCTCAGCCAGCAGCAGGCGCGCCTTGCCGGTCATGCCGGCGGGAACCTGGATGCTCTTGCCATCGCTGCCGACTTCAAAGTTTATGCTGGCTTCGGCCAAAGCAATGCTGATCTGGTTGAGGTCCGTGGATTCGAGACCGACATATAGGGTCTCATAGGCTGGCTTATTGACCAAAAAGGCGGCGCCAATGATGAGCGCCACGGATAAGACACCCACACCCGCCAGGGCCATGAGGCGCGCTTGCCCCAAGGATGCCAAGTTTTTAAAAACTTGAAGTAACTGATTAAACAGATTCATTCTGTCTCGCACCGTCGATCGAAGTGGTTACGGCATTTGCCCTTGCCAGACACTACGAGGCGAAACTTGTGCGAGCGTTTCGTTGCACGCAAGCTACCGGTCGCGAACCGGGCGCAATGCGTGACAGGAAACGAATGGGAAAAATCCGACGAGAGACCTCGTCTAGAAGAAATCGAAGTCGCCGGCGGCCTTGCCAAGCGGCTGCGAATGGCCATGGCGCACGCCCGAGCTCAGCGCCTTCTGCATGTCGGCGAGCTTCACCAGGCTGATCGCGGTGCTGAGATCCACAACCCATTCATTGGGAATGGTGCCCGTGATGGTGTCGATGAACTCCGCTATGCCGCGTGTCTTCTGGACCGCCAGGTCGATGCCCTGCATAACCTTGACGCTATCGGGCGATTCCAGAACGTTGGTGCCACCGAGCTCCAGCATCTGTGGCTCTATCCGTTCGATCAGATAGGCCACATCGTGCAGTTCGGAAACAATCCGCATCAGGATCTCCGGCAGAGCCTCTTCCAAAACAGTCTCTGTCTTCTTTTCGGTATGCATGGAGCTTCCTATCACTAGAAGAATTCGATGGAGTTCTCCACCGGTCTGATGACCGGCGTCGGCCGCTGTTCCAGAGCCACTGTTTTCTGCGTTTCTGCACCCGTCAACGGATACTGCCTGGCTCGGCCGCTGACCGGCCAGAATTCCAGTTTGCGTCCGTGATCGCCGCCGGTCGACGAGCCGACAATCTTGATGCCTTCATCACGCAGGAACTGATTTGCAAAGGCGGCATTCTGTTCGCCAACATTGGAAAACGTTGCGATGGTCTTGGCGCCCCCGAAAATTTTCGCCTCGAGCCGATCACGTCTCGCTCCCTTTTTCAGCAGTCCATTGATGAGTAGTTCCATCAGATGGACGCCGTAGCGTGTCGCATCTCCACCGCCTGACCCTGGATTGGCCGAACCAGGCAAAAGAAAATGGTTCATGCCTCCGACGCCCGCGATCGGATCCCGCAAACAAGCAGCCACGCAGGAGCCGAGAATGGTTGACAGGACCACATCCGGCTCGCTGACAACCTTATACTCGCCCTGTATGATATGGACCCGCCGAGAAGCGCCGTCTTCGATCATTTCAACGCTCCGAAAACCGCTTCGATGGCAGCCTTCATCTTTTCGATGGTGAAGGGCTTGGCCAGGACATTGTTGGCACCCAATTGCGCGGCTTTCTGAACCAGAGCCCGGTCACCTTGCGCGGTCAAAATGATGAACGCGGCCTTCTTGGTGGTCGGGTTGGTGCGCACCGCCTGAAGAAGGCCAAGGCCGTCCATCTTGGGCATGTTAAAGTCGGAGATCACCAGATGATGGGGCTGCTGCTCCATGATCTTCAGGCCCTGTTCCCCGTCGCCTGCGGCCGTGATCTGCTTGAACCCGAGCTGGGTCAGCGCATCGCTCAGCAGCAGGCGGCTTGTGACCTGATCGTCGACGATCAGAACTTTGATTTTCTCAGCTATAGACATTTATTCACTACCTTCTTTTCGGGCGGCCGTAAGTTTCAGAATTTCATCGCCGATTGAACCAAGCGGCAATTGATGCTCGACCGCACCCAATTCATGGGCCACTCGTGGCATCCCGTAGACCACACAGGTCTTTTCATTCTGCCCAATGGTGCGCGCACCTGCGTGACGCATCTTGAGCAATCCCGCAGCCCCGTCGCGGCCCATACCTGTCAGTATGACCCCCACGGCATTGCGGCCTGCAAGCTCAGCAACCGAGTCAAACAGCACATCCACCGAAGGTCGATGTCCATTGACCGGATCCCTTTCGATCAACCGGCAGCTTGGCGCCGAAGCGTTGACAACCTGCAAATGCCGATCTCCGCCCGGAGCGAGATAGATCCTGCCGATTTCGAGCCTTGCACCGTCGGTCGCTTCCTGGACCACCGGTGCGCAGATACGGTTAAGGCGTTCTGCGAAACTTTTGGTAAACGTCGGCGGCATGTGTTGCGTAATCACCGTCGGCGGGCAGTTCTGCGGAAATTTCTGCAACACGGCGATCAGAGCCTCGACGCCGCCGGTCGACGAGCCGATGGCGACGATCTTCCGACCAACGCGAAAATCCGCAGCCGGCGCGATCATGGCGACTGCTGGCGCAGGGGCCTGGCGGCGCTGCGCGCGGGCTGCAGCCTTCACCTTTTCGGCAAGATCACCGAAAGGACGGGCCTCGCCCGGCATCGGCTTTCCGACGCAATCGAAGGCACCGATCTCAAGGGCCGCAAGGGTCGCTTCGGCGCCGCGATGGGTCATGGTCGAGACCATGATGACCGGCATGGGGCGCAGGCGCATGATCTTGTCGAGGAATTCAAGGCCGTTCATGTTCGGCATCTCGATGTCGAGCGTTACGACATCGGGATTGAGTTCCTTGATCGCGGCGCGCGCCTGCATTGCATCACCGGCCTGGCCAATAACTTTGACTTCCGGATCTGAATTGAGGACGGCCGTGATCAGCCCGCGCATGGTCGGGCTATCGTCGACAACAAGAACACGGGCGGGAAGCGTCATGGTTTTTTGCCCCCCTTGCCGATGTAGCGATAGGTTGTGATACCGATATTGTCGAAAAGGTTCTTGGCATCGCCCGAGACCCGCTCCGAATGGCCGATGTAAAGATGGCCGCCGTCCGGCAACAGGCCGGCGAAACGCGACCAGATCTTTACCTGTGTCGGCTCGTCGAAATAGATCACGACGTTGCGACAGAAGATGATGTCGAACGGCCCCTTGAACGGCCATTGCGCCATCAGGTTGAGTTCGTTGTAGGTGATCAGCCGCTTGACGCGGTCGTCGACCTGGAACTTGCGGCGGCCCTGGATATCGACTTCCTTGAACCATTGCTTGCGCATGGCCGGTGAGACGGTCTCGAGTGCTGCCTCGTCGTAAACGCCGGCCCGCGCCAACGCCAGGATCTTCGGATCGATATCGGTCGCCAGGATGCGAAAATCGTAGTCGGCCGCATTCGGCATCATGGACAGAACGGTCAACGCGATCGAATAGGGCTCCTGCCCGTCCGAGCAGGCAGCCGACCAGATGCGTACCCGGCCACCGGCCTTGGCGCGATTGATCAGTTCGGGCAGCACATCGCTCTTCAGATGCTCGAAATGGTGGTTTTCACGAAAGAAGCGTGTGAAATTCGTCGTCAGATGCGATAACATTTCCCGGCGCGCCGGCGCACCCTCGGTGGAGGATACAAGCGAGCAATATTCACGAAAGCCCCTCAGACCCAAGGCACGGATATGCTTGGACAGGCGAGAATAGACCAGCGAGGCCTTGCTGTCGTTCAGCGCTATGCCGGCATCAGAATAGATCATCGCGGCGATCTCGTTCAGATCCCGCCGGGTCAACGGATATTCGCCGTTGGCCATGATCTCGTCGTCTGATTGCCTGGTCGTGGCCGGGGAAATCGACATCATGCCGCTTCGCTCTCCGCTTCGGGAAATAGTGCGCCAAGTTCAATCAAGCAGATCATCCTTTTCTCGATTGCCAGAACTCCACGGGCGTATTGCCGTTCGAGATCTGACGACACTTCCGGTGTCGGTTGGATATTGTCTTCCGTGACGGTCAGAATATCCGACACGGCATCGACCAGGAGGCCGACGACTTTCTGCTTGATCTGGGTGACGATGATCACGTGACGTTGGGTCGGTTCTGCAGGTTTCATTCCGAGCCGGGTGGCAAGGTTCATGATCGGCAGAACCGCGCCACGCAGGTTGATGACACCCATGACGTAAGGCGGAGAGTGCGGAAGAGGCGTGGCCACTGTCCAGCCGCGAATCTCCCGTACATTCATGATGTTGACGCAGAACTCCTGATCGCCGATCCGGAAGGCGATGAGCTCCCGGTTTCCCTCAATCAGACTTTTTACAACGAACGACATGGCATTATCCTGCGACAGCTAAGGACATTTCCTGCTTGAGCGACTGACCTCGCGAGGCGGAAACGACGGCATCGACATCCAGGATGAGCGCGACGCGCCCGTCCCCGAGGATCGTTGCCGCGGCAATGCCGGGCACGTGGGTGTAGTTTGCCTCGAGGCTCTTGATGACGACCTGACGCTGGCCCTGGATGGCATCCACCATCAGCGCGCGCTGGCCGCCGCCTTCGGATTCTACCAGAAGAGCAACGCCATCGATCGGATTGGCCTGGAGGTTGCGGAAGTTCAGGATCCGGCCGACATCGACCAGAGGGCAGAAGCTGTTGCGGATCGAGATCAGTCGCTGGTTGGCACCGAACGAATGGATGTTCTGTGCTTCCGGCTGCAGGGTTTCGACGATGGCCGTCAGCGGCACGACCAGGGTCTGGTTGGCCACGGTGACCACCATGCCGTCGAGCACTGCGAGGGTCAGCGGCAGGCTCATGGTGAAGGTCGATCCATAGCCCGGCTTGGAGCTGATGGAGATACGTCCGCCGAGGGCCTGGATCGAGCGCTTGACGACATCCATGCCGACGCCGCGACCGGAGATGTCGGAAATCTTATCGGCCGTAGAGAAGCCCGGCGCGAAGATCAGGTTGTCGATCTCTTCGTCGCTGAGGTTGGAATCGGCGGCGATCAGTTCGTTGTCGATGGCCTTCTGGCGGACGCGTTCGCGGTTGATACCGGCACCGTCGTCGACCAGTTCGATCACGATACGGCCGGAACGATGCTTTGCCGTCAGCTTGATCGTGCCTTCCGGATCCTTGCCGGCCGCTGCGCGCTTTTCAGGCGACTCGATGCCGTGGTCTACGGCATTTCTGATCATGTGGGTCAACGGTTCGGCGAGCTTGTCGATGACGGTTTTGTCGACTTCGGTATTTTCGCCTTCGGTGACAAGGCGGATCGATTTGCCGACCATGTCCGCCACTTCGCGAACGATACGGGACATGCGCTGGAACACCGGCTTAACCGGCTGCGCACGGATCGCCATGACGCTGTCCTGGATCTCGCGCGTCAGTTGCTGGAGCTCTTCCAGACCCATATTGATCGAGGACGTGCCGTTGGTATCGTTTTCGATAACACTCTGAGACAGCATCGCCTGGTTGATGACGAGTTCGCCGACCAGGTTGATGAGACGGTCGACGCGATCGAGATCGACGCGGATGGTCTGGCCGGCCGCGGCATTGTTCTGGGAAGCGGCAGCGGCAGCAGCAGCGGCGGCAGCCGGCGATTCCTTTTTCTCCTGACGATCGGCCTTGGCTGCGATTCCGGTCAGTTTGGTGACGTTGCTGGCGGTCTCAGCAGCTTCGACGGCGGCATTCACCAGGGCAGCCGGTTCTTCGGCACCGCCATCGTCCAGAATGGACAGATCGAAGGGCACCGGAACCATCGGCAGCTCTTCCGCATTGGCCTCTGCTGCGACTTCCTGGCGCTTCACCTCGAGATCGCAATCCCATTCTGCGAATTCGAAGACGCTGCGGATGCCCCCTTCGCCCTTCTCCGTCTTGATGGAGATCTTCCAGCTGAAATAGGCGTCCTCGGCATCCATCATGTCGATCGACGGCAAGCTGTCCGTGTTGCAATTGATGGTCATCTCGCCGATGCGCGACAGATCGCGCAGCAGCAGCGCCGCATCATTGCCCTTGGCATAGAGATCGCGGCGCGGCTTGAAAGAGATCTCGAAGGTCGGGACTTCGGCTGCCGGCTCGTCGCTGCCAAAATCATCGAAGGAGAATGGGATCGGCTGGAAGCCGCTCGCATCGCTCGGCGCGGGGGCAGGAGCCGCCTTGGGCGCCGGCGCCGGAGCGGGGGCAGCGGAACCCGTCGGCAGTGGATCGCCGTTGGCAAGGGCTTCGAGTTCCTTGACGAGGCCGGCGGAGCGCGACGGATCGACACTGCCGCCATCCCGGGAGGCGTTGGTCAGGTCGGCCAACACGTCGGCCGACTTGAGCATTACTTTCATCACTTCAGGACCCGGCTCGAGCTTGTTGGAACGAACGCAATCGAGCGTCGTTTCAAAAACGTGAGCGAAGGCAACGAGATCATCGAGACCGAACGCACCCGCACCGCCTTTGATGGAGTGAACCGCGCGGAAAACGGCGTTGACCGTTTCTGGATCGCGATCCCCATCATTCATTTTCAGCAGACCGGATTCCAGTTCAGCGAGCTGTTCTTCGCATTCCTGAAAGAAGATCTCTTTGATTTCGTTCATATCCATCGGAGAATTTCCCGGTTCAGGCGGTTACACGTTCAATGGCATCGATCAGTTTCGTCGGATCGAAAGGCTTGACGATCCAGCCAGTGGCACCGGCCTGGCGGGCGCGATTCTTCTTTTCCGCATCGCTTTCAGTGGTCAGAACGAGGATCGGGATTGCCCGGTACTTCTCGTTGCGGCGCACGCCTTCGATGAAGCCGAAGCCATCGAGGCGCGGCATGTTGATGTCCGTGACGATGACATCCGGATTACATTCCTCAAGCACTTCCAAACCTTCGATGCCGTCTTCGGCCTGGATGGTTTCGAAACCTGCATTGTTGAGGGTGACCAGGAGCATATTCCGGATGGTCCGGGAATCGTCCACTGTCAGCACTTTCTTCTTCATTGACGAATCTCCTTAGCGATCAGATGATCGGTGTTTAAGCCTATGAGCTGAATGGTCTTGACGAAGGCGTCGGAAGCGTTCGTCACAGAAAATGGATGCTTGTCTTCTTCCCAGGCCTTGGCCCCTGCAATGAGGACCTGCACGCACAATGCACCGACCCGTTCGACGCCAGAGGCATCGACCGTTAACCCGTTGCCGCGCAGGGACAGAAGCTTTTCACGCAGTGCGGAAGCTTCATTCAAGTCCAGCACAGCAGGCAGCTTCAAATCCTTCAATGCGCCTTTCTTGCTTGCCATCAGCTCTTACCTCGTCTTTCCTGATCCATGTCTCCGTTTCGCTTAACCCCATTGTCCGCGACGCTTTTGTGGCGGTAACAATGGCGTGCGAAACACGACTTCTCTTGTTGTATAGAAAGGTAGTAAACATTCCCCTCATAAACGAAGACCTGCGAGAGGCATTTTATAACTAGAATCGTCATCCATAAGCGGCGCGAACATTTCGTCCTGCTTCTGCGCCCCTTCAGAAAGCGTTACAGCCTGGTATCGATGTGGTGTCGCGGGTTCCAGTATAGCGGCGACGACCCTGTCTCGTTTTGGAGCTTGCTGCTGACGTTCAATGCGGAACGCTCTGATCGTCTTTCCAAGCTCCAGTATGACCGTGTGAAGATGATCGGTTCCTTCAGCCGACTGGCGGGCCATGTCGGAATTGCCGGCAGCATCGCTTCCCAGCGACGCCACGGTGCCGGAAAGGGCGTCGAGTTCACCGGCGTGGCGCTCGGTGTCGCGGGCGATCGACGACACGGCATCATTGATGCCGGTGACCTGGGTGACGATGCTGGCGATCGCCTCCTGGGTGCGGGCGACCATATGAACGCCAGCATCGACCTGCGACTTGGTGGTGGCCACCAGCGTCTTGATCTCGCGGGCCGATTCCGCCGAGCGCTGGGCCAGGGCCCGCACTTCCTGTGCCACGACGGCAAAGCCGCGACCACTGTCGCCGGCGCGAGCCGCCTCGATCCCGGCATTGAGAGCCAACAGATTGGTCTGGAAGGCAATTTCGTCGATAGAGCCGATGATCCGTCCGATCTGCTCGGCTGAGGCCTCGATATCGGACATGGCGCTGATCGCCTGGCCGACAACCTGACCGCTTGCTTCCACCGCCTTGCAGGTCTGCGTCGCGGCGTCTTCGGTGCGCTTCGAATGACCGGCACTCTGGCGGACCTGGTCGGTAATGGTGCGCAATTCTACCGAGGCCTGTTCAAGCTGGGTGGCCTGGCTATCGGCGCGCTCCCAATACTGACGGGTCCTGGATGCAAATTCTCCTGTGGTCGCGGCGGCCTGCTGCGTGCCTTTATCGGCAGAGGCCATGGCCGACTGCAAGCCTTCAATGGCGCTGTTCAAGGTATCCGCAAGATCCCGATACTCATCCGGCAATTCACCGGACAGGCGAACGGACAGGTCGCCGCCGGCGAGCGCCTCGAAGACCTCCCCGAAGATGTCCACGACGCCGGTGCGCTCCTTGCGCCGCATTTCGCCAAGTTCGCGGTGATGCCTGACGCGTAATTCGTTGAACCGCAGGGAGACGGCGATTTCGACATCGACCATGACAAGGCGGACGATCGCATTGGTGAGATCGGCCCGTTCGCGCGTCTTTTTCTTGGATGCGGCCAGAAAGCCGCCGCCCGCGTCCTCGATGATGCCGGACAGCAGGTGCTCAAGGACAACCGCGTGGCCGGCAATATGCCAACGCGGATCGAGGCCCATGCGGCTTTCCGTATCGGACAGGACCTTGACCCGCTCCGCATAGAGTGCATCGAACCGAGCATCCGTCAGGACGTCCCAGTGGGAGCCCAGCAGATCGTGGAACCGGTCCGTCTGGCGCTCGCTCGCAAAATTCCGTGCCGCCTCCGGAAAAGCCTGCAGCCGCTGGAAGAGATCGCGAAGACCGGAATTGAGATGGGGCTGCAGGCTTGACCTGTGACGCCGCAGGAGTTCGCAGAGTTCAGCGTCGAGTGCTGCAAAGCGCAAACGATCGCGCAGGCTGCCTGCCTGTGCTCCTCTTGCGTCTTCTGCCTGCATGTCCTGCTGCAACTGCCAATCCCCGTCCGGATGCTCGGCATTCGCAGCCAAATCCATCCGATCAAAATCGTCCATATCATCCGCGGCCACAGGGATCCGGCTGCAGACAGGGTCTGCAGACGAAGGCCGGATTCGCCGAGGAAAGCGATAGGACTTACTTCAATGATTCATACCGGACCAAAAACCGGTGCGACGGGACTGGCTTCATGCCGACTGGAGCTTTGGGAAAGCCCCATTCCGACGATTCCCTCAATCTTTATGGTTAATTCCTTGCCCGAAGGTTAATGATCACTGGATGTCCGCTTATTTTCGACAAAATGCATATTCATTATCTTTAGACAAACGGGCCGGAATCAAGTAAAGATAAGTTTCGGGCAAGTTTCCAAGTGAAAGCTGTCGAACGACGATGAAGTCGACTGAGGTATGGGCAATGATTGTTCTTGGCATAGGTGCGGCACTTCTGGCCGCTGCGGCGACCGCAGCAATTTCCCTTCTTGTTGCACGCCCGCCACAGGAAACCGACCACGTCCGCATATTCTGATCTGCAGCACATCCACTGTGACGCCAGTTTAACTGTCGCATGCAGACCTCAAATGCGTCGGGAATATGCTACCTATCGGTTCGACGAATTCGTTACAAATCCAAATAATGTCGTTACTTCAAATCGATAGCTGATTTCTGCTTTGGCGGACGGCCCATACGCCGTTATATGCAATCTGCGCACGCCGTTTAATGATAAATTTCTGTTGTCGCACTAAGCTTGCCGGAACTTGAGAACGGTGGGTGGGTCGCGCAATCAAAATGTTTTCCAGATATGTGATCGTCGGCGTGGCCAATACCGCCATCCATTGGGCGATCTTTTTCATCTTCTTCCAGCTTCTGGAACAGGATCAGAGCGTCAGCAACCTGATTGCCTTCATTGCGGCGGTCACCTTCAGTTTTTTCGTCAACGCCCGTTTCACGTTCCGGTCGACGATCAGCAGCATGCGCTATCTGCTCTATGTCGGCTTCCTCGGACTGATGTCCTTCCTGTTTGGCCGGCTTGCCGATGTTTTCGACCTTCCTGCCATCCTGACCCTTGTTTCCTTCTCGGCCTTTAGTCTTCTTTTCGGATTTTTGTTCTCTAAGTATGTCGTGTTCCGCAAGAGGTCTTCATGAAAGTCTCGCTGGTAGTTCCCGTCTATAACGAAGAAGATACCATCCCGATCTTTTACAATGCGGTCAGGCAATTTGCGCCGCTGAAAGGCATCGACGTCGAAATCGTCTTCGTCAATGACGGCAGCCAGGATGGAACGCTGAACATCGTCAAGGCGCTGGCGCTGGCCGACCCGCTCGTCACCCTGATCAGCCTGTCGCGCAATTTCGGCAAGGAAGCCGCGCTGTTTGCCGGACTGGAATCGGCCAGCGGCGAGGCGATGATCCCGATCGATGTCGACCTGCAGGATCCTATCGAAATCATCCCGGTCATGATCGAGAAATGGCGCAACGGCGCCGATATCGTGCTGGCCAAGCGCATCGACCGGAGCAGCGACGGACGATTGAAACGCAATACCGCCGAGATCTTCTATCGCCTCCACAACATGATCTCGACGCCGAAGATCGAGGCCAATGTCGGCGATTTCCGGCTGCTGTCGCGCCCGACCGTCGAGAACATAAAACAGCTCCAGGAGCGCAACCTGTTCATGAAGGGCATCCTGTCCTGGGTGGGCGGAACCGTCGATATCGTCGAATATCGCCGCTCGGCGCGCTCTGCCGGCAAGACCAAGTTCAATGGCTGGAAGCTGTGGAACCTTGCCATCGAAGGGATTACCAGTTTCTCGACCTTTCCCTTGCGGGTCTGGACCTATGTCGGCCTCAGCATTTCCTGCCTGTCGATCGGCTACGCCGGCTGGATGGTGCTCAACAAGCTGCTCTGGGGCAACCCCGTGCCCGGTTATCCGTCCCTGATCACCGCAACGCTGTTTCTGTCGGGCATCCAGATCATGGGGCTCGGCGTTTTGGGCGAGTATATCGGCCGCATCTATATCGAGACCAAGGGTCGGCCACGCTACATCGTCAAGGAAGCCCATGTCGGACCGCTGGCGTCTGCTGCGACACCGAGTGTTCAAGATTCCAAGCCGCGCGAAGAGGCCTGAGGCAAAGGGCAGCAGAGCATTCCACAAACCGAGCGTCGTCGTTGACTGCGGCTATTGCTGACCGGCGCCCAGTCCCTGCCGCAGCGTCAGGCTTGCTGGCTGGGTGACCCGATAGCGGCGGATGAGGATATGATCGTCGTATTTGGCCTTTTGCGACCATTCGGCGGAAGGCGCCGGATCGATCGGTGCCAGTATCCTGTCGAGCGTCGCATATTCGACAATTCCGTCCCAGCATATGCCATCCACCCTCCAGATGGACTGCCCGGGCTGGATGTCGAGCGTTACAGTGGGACGAACGTCATAGCGCTGGCTTGCCACGAAATAGTCGGCGGCCCAGGTTCGGCTGGCGCCGAGGCCCGCCTCGATCAGCGTGAGGGCGCCCTTTTCGTCACCCAGCAGAACAGCACGGCCGACAGGAACCGACGCCGATGCCGCATGGCGCAAAGCCGGATATTCGAAGTCCGGGCACATGGCGATAATGTCGTCCGGAGCGACCGCGGCGGCCAGGAACCCGTTTGCACCGCGCCAATCCTGCTTCTCGCGCATCATGCCGAACAGCAGCGTCGAGGCAAGCCACAGCCCGATCGTGGCCATCGACAGGGCGATCGCCCGCTGCCGCGGTTGGCTCACAATCATCGCAACCAGCAGCAGGATCAGGCCCGGAATGCAGAACAGGAGGACGCGCCCCAGGAAGATCGGCCGTCCGACATATCCGACCAGCCAGATGGCCGCCGGCAGCACGGCACAGCCCAGCACCAGAAGTGCCAGGATCGGCTGCTCGCGGGCGACCCGCGCCAGCGTGAAACGGCTGAACCATAGGCTGACCGCCAGCAGCAGCGCGAAGACCGGGATCGCGACGAACTTCGCATCGAGCCTGATGTCCAGGCTGTTGGTCAGCGGATTGTCCCAGAAGCCGATGGGGAAGAACATGTCCGCCACGGTGCTGATGAAGGTCATCGGGCTTGCCTGGACCAGCCAATTGAATTCATGGCCAGTTTCCACCTGCGCCAGAATGCGCAGAACGCCAGGGACCGCGAGGATCGCCATCACCGCGAAGGTGATCGCGACCTCCGGCCAGTAGCGGCGCGGCCGCGACAGCGCAAAGCCGAACAGCAGCGCTCCGGTGAAGGCGATGCTGAAGGCGGCGATGACATGGGTGTAGAAACTCAGCACATTGCCGATGGCAAACAGCGCCAGCGCCAAAAGCCTTAACGACAGGGATGCTGCCTCACGGATCCTCTTGACGTAGAGGATCAGGCCGTAGAAGGCGAGCAGGATCAGGAAACCCAGCAGCGCATAGGCGCGCGCCTCCATGCTGTAATCGACATGGGACGACCAGACCGCCATCAGGGCGGCGGCCAGCAGGCCACCGGCACGACCGAAGCACAGCCGGCCAAGCCCGAACATCAGCACGAGCTGGGCCATACCGAAGACGACGGACAGGGATCGCACCGCCGCGACGCTCGAGTCCGGCGACAGGAAGACCTGATGCAGGGCATAGTAGAGAAACGGCGTCGGATCGGTCGGCTTGCTGATCATGTCCATGATCGGCCAGAGAGACAGTGTCAGCGTCTGCCCCTCGTCGCTCCACAGCGCCTGGGAGTCGATGGCGTAGAGACGCAGCACGGCGCCGACAGCCAATATCGCCATCAAGATCAACAGGGATTTTGTCTTGGACATCTCGATGGGCATGATTGATCCGTTACTGTTCGATCTGACAGAGAGCCACGAAAGTAGACTGGCTCTTCTATACGTCACGGGAAAAGAGCGAGAAAGATCGCCGCTCCGCTGTCTTGCAATTAAGATTAATGGCAAGACGGCACGCATCTGGTCGGGACCACTATCGGGCCGGCGCGATTGGCAGCCTGGAGATGGGAACGAGCGGAACCGGTACGGACGGCACAGGCAGCCAGTCCTGCCGTGCGAAATAGGCGCGCGTCGCCTTGATGGCCGGCGTCTTGCCGGTCGGCAGCACGATGAGATTGAAGCGGTTGGGCGCGGTGAACTCCCGCGTGAACTTGAAGGACAGGCCAAAACGCACGGCCTGAAAATCCTCCAGCCGGGTGGCATGCTCTACCGCCTCAGCAAGGTCGCCCCACTGGGTCTGCTCGATCAGCAGTTCGACCGACCGCACCAGCATGGCATGGACCGTCTTTCCGGCATCGGTATCGGGTGCCACGAGTTTCATGCGAATGGAGCCGATATTGCCGTCCGGATCGCCCTTGGCGATGAAGAAGAACGAGGCGTTCTGCGCCGCTTCGTCAGTCGAGGGGATCAGCGTTTCCGACAGGCACTCGAATGTGGTTTTGTCGAACTGGCTCGGCTGCCAGCCGCCGTTCGGCATGCCGTTGTCGGCAAAGGCGGCGCAGAACAGGTCGCCCGGCCGGCGGATATCGCGCACCAGGGCGCCGATGCTGTCCATTTCGGGAGCGGCCAGGACATGATCCGGCAGCTTGATGGGCAAAGCGATCAGCCGTTTTCCCTTGAGCGGGCGCGGCGCGCGCTCCACCTGCTTGTCTTCCAAAGGCCAGGGCAGACCATAGTGCCGATAGATTGCCCGCAGGTTCTGCATGTCATTGGCCAGCAAAACCGTCGCCAGGATCGCCGACCCGATCGCAAGGACCAGCAGAGCGAACAACCACCGGCCGCTTGTCTTGCGCCGACCCGGCGCCACCTTGGGGCGACCGCGGCTATTCTGCCCTTCTGCAGTCTCTGGCATGCCAACCTTCTGGATTCCGCTCGATCCTGCTTATGGCATGAAATCGTTTTCGAGACGTGTATTTAATCCAAGTCGGTTTGGGGGCCGGGGCGGTGCGAGGCTTCTCCGGCCACTGGCCAGACCCATTCACCAAGCGAAATGCGTGCAATCCCGCAAATGCGGGTAGACGAGTTCGCAAAAGCCGTACGCTCGGATGGACAATCATTTTGGGGAAAAGAATGGTGCTGCTAGAGAGATTTGAACTCTCGGCCTCTCCCTTACCAAGGGAGTGCTCTACCCCTGAGCTATAGCAGCATCGTGTCCGAAGCAGCGTGGCGCTGCTTGTGTGGAGCGAGGGGGCTATTGCCACAGGTTTGCGGTGAGCGCAAGCGCTATTGGAAACTAAGTTCACAAAAGGCGGGGATGGCGCGCACCTTTTGCAAAACATGGTTTTGCGCTATCAGGGCGACATGAGCGATGACACTGAGAAATCTGCGGGGGTGGCTGCGACCGGCACGGGCGTCGATTCGGCAGGCGATGCCGGAGATCCCGGCGCATCGGGCGACCGTGCGGTCGCGACCCGGCCGAGCGGCAAGCTCAAGGCGGAGGCACGCAATGCCTCAGCGCTGCAGGTTGCCGAACAGCGGCGCCTGCGGGCGGCACAAAAACTTCGGGAAAACCTGATGCGGCGCAAGCAGCAGTCGCGGGCGCGCCGTTCCGGCGAGGCCATCGAGGGCGAGGGCCTGCCTGCCGCAAATTCGCCGGAGAGCGATGATTAAAGCATGTCGCCCGAAAGTGGGCGCCGGTTTCGGGGACAACGACATGCGACAAACCTAAAGATATAAAGCGGACGGAGCGATCTTGACCGATCGCGACACGCATTGACGCGGCAATCACCGGCGAATTGAACCGCGCCGGCTTTTCGTCTAAAGAGCCCCTTCGCCCGGACATCCGGACATCAAGAACAATAGGAAAGGCGGGACGCCGATGCGCGGCCCGTAAGGATATATGGATCGTATCAGGATTGTCGGCGGTAACCAGTTGAACGGGATCATCCCGATTTCCGGCGCCAAGAATGCCGCCCTGCCGCTGATGATCGCCTCGCTTTTGACCAGCGATACGCTGACGCTGGAAAACGTGCCGCATCTGGCCGATGTCGAGCTGCTGATGCGGATTCTCGGCAATCACGGCGTCGACGTGTCGGTCAACGGCCGCCGCGAAACCCAGAATGGCATGTATTCGCGCACCATCCATTTCACCTGCCGCACCATTGCCGATACCACGGCGCCTTACGACCTGGTCTCCAAGATGCGGGCGAGCTTCTGGGTGATCGGCCCGCTTCTGGCGCGCGAGGGCAAGGCCCGCGTTTCGCTGCCGGGCGGTTGCGCCATCGGCACGCGTCCGGTCGACCTGTTCATCGAGGGCCTGACAGCGCTTGGCGCGACCATGGACATCGACGCCGGCTATATCAATGCCACGGCGCCGAAGGGTGGCCTGATCGGCGCCCATTACACCTTCCCGAAGGTCTCGGTCGGCGCCACCCATGTGATGATGATGGCAGCGGTGCTGGCCCGCGGCACGACGGTGATCGGCAATGCCGCCCGCGAGCCTGAAGTGGTCGATCTGGCCAATTGCATGATCGCCATGGGCGCCAAGATCACCGGTGCCGGCACCCCGACCATCACCATCGAAGGCGTGACCAGCCTGTCGGGCGCCCGCCACCGGGTCCTGCCGGACCGCATCGAGACCGGGACCTATGCCATGGCGGTCGCCATGACCGGCGGCGACGTGACGTTGGCCGGCACCGACATCACCCTGCTCGACACCGCTGTGTCGGCGATCCGCCGGGCCGGCGCCGAACTGATTGCCGTGGACAACGGCATCCGCGTCATCGGCCATGGCAACGACATCCGCCCGGTCGACATCGTCACCGAGCCCTTCCCCGGCTTCCCGACCGACCTGCAGGCGCAGTTCATGGGCCTGATGACCCGCGCCGACGGCGTGGCGCATGTCACCGAGACGATCTTCGAGAACCGCTTCATGCATGTGCAGGAACTGGCACGGCTGGGCGCCCGCATCACGCTGTCGGGCCAGACGGCGCGCATCGAGGGCGTCAAGCGGCTGCGCGGCGCGCCCGTCATGGCAACCGACCTGCGCGCCTCCGTGTCGCTGGTGATTGCCGGTCTTGCCGCCGAAGGCGAGACGCTGGTCAACCGCGTCTACCATCTCGACCGCGGCTTCGAGCGGCTGGAAGAGAAGCTGACGCGTTGCGGCGCGATCGTCGAGCGCATCAGCGACTGATTCACGACCGATTCCGTGCCATTGCCGCGCTTGGGCGTTGCGCTTCCTGGCGCGGCAACCTATCTCGGGGGTCAAGGATTGCGCCGCTCTGGCGCCCATTTCGGGAAACGGCACATGACAACGAGCCTCAAACTTCTCTCGCTCGACATCGACGACCTCGCCGTCGTCTCCGCCCATATGCAGGACGCCGTGTTCAAGGTCGGCGATATCAACTATGCGACGCGGTCGGGCGTCTTCACGCTGGCCGCCAACCGCTTCGTCTGGGAAAAGCTGAAGCCCGGCGAAAAAGCCTTTGAGCGCCGCCGGGCGCTGCTCAGCATCAAGCGCGTCCAGGCCGTGCGCTCCGTCGGCTTCGACCGCACCGACAAGGACAAGGTGCTCAGCCTGCTCGCCCTGCGCTTCCAGCAGAAGGGCGAAGGTCCGGACGGCGTGCTGGAACTGGTGCTGTCGGGCGACGGCATGGTGGCGCTGGATGTGGAATGCATCGAAGTTCAGCTTGCAGATACCGGCGGAGCATGGGAAACCAGCTTCAAGCCCAGCCATCCGGGCAACTGACGGCCGAGCGCTGTAAAAACGGGTCGCTGATCAACGACCCGGTGCCAAGGTTTGGTACAAAGGGACGGCCGAGGAGAGGGAAGACGAGAGACGTGGCTATCTGGCTCGAACAGACATCGGAAGGGTTTGAACAGCGTTTCGCCGCCTTCCTGACAACCAAGCGCGAAGTGTCCGACGATGTGAATGCCGTGGTGCGCGCGATCATCGACGACGTCAAGGCACGCGGCGATGCGGCGCTGGCTGACTACTCGCAACGCTTCGACGGCATCGATTTCGCCAAGACCGCAATGTGCGTCACCGATGCCGAGATCGACGCCGCTGTCAAAACCGTCGCCCCCGATGTCATGGACGCCCTGCGGCTGGCCGCCGAGCGGATCGAAAAACACCATGCCCGGCAAATGCCGAAGGACGATATCTACGAGGACGCCATCGGCGTCGGCCTCGGCTCGCGCTGGACGGCGATCGATGCGGTCGGCCTCTATGTGCCCGGCGGCACGGCGAGCTATCCAAGCTCGGTGCTGATGAATGCCGTGCCGGCGCGCGTGGCCGGCGTGCCGCGAATCGTCATGGTCGTGCCGGCCACCGGCGGCGACATCAACCCGACGGTGCTGGCGGCGGCCCGCATTGCCGGGGTGCGCGAAATCTACCGCATCGGCGGTGCGCAGGCTATCGCAGCGCTTGCCTATGGCACGGAAACGATCGAACCGGTCGCCAAGATCGTCGGTCCGGGCAATGCCTATGTCGCAGCCGCCAAGCGGCATGTGTTCGGCACGGTCGGCATCGACATGATCGCCGGTCCGTCCGAAGTGCTGGTCATTGCCGACAGCGACAACAATCCCGACTGGCTGGCCGCCGACCTTCTGGCCCAGGCCGAGCACGACCGCGGCGCCCAGTCGATCCTGATCACCGACGACCGGGATCTGGCCCGTGCCGTGGAGGCCGCCGTCGAGCGGCAGCTGAAGACGCTGAGCCGTTCGGAGACGGCGGCGGCCAGCTGGGCCGATTTCGGCGCCATCATCATCGTGCCCGACCTTGAAGCCTCGCTGCCGCTCGCCAATCGCATTGCCGCCGAACATCTGGAACTGGCCGTGGCCGATCCCGATCATTTGATGGCCGGCATCCGCAATGCCGGCGCCATCTTCCTCGGCCGGCACACGCCGGAGGTGATCGGCGATTATGTCGGCGGATCCAACCACGTGCTGCCGACGGCCCGTTCGGCACGGTTTTCCTCCGGCCTGTCGGTGCTCGATTTCGTCAAGCGCACCTCGATCCTGCGGCTGGGGCCCGAACAGTTGCGCCAATTGGCGCCGGCGGCCATTGCACTGGCGAAAAGCGAGGGGCTCGACGCCCATGCCCGCTCAGTTGCCATTCGCCTCAATCTCGAAGGCTGAGCCCGATGGCCAAGGGCGACTTCAAGCTCTGCGACGTGATCCTCGACGAAACGATCGGGCGGTCGACGCCCGATGTCGAGCACGAGCGGGCGGTCGCCATTTTCGACCTGATCGAGGAAAACAGCTTCGAGCCGGCCGGCCACGCCGGCGGGCCCTACAAACTCAACCTGTCGCTGGTCGATTCCAAGCTGGTGTTCGGCATCAAGACGGAGGCCGGCGAAGACGTCGCCACCCATATCCTGTCGCTGACGCCGTTCCGGCGGATCATCAAGGACTATTTCATGATCTGCGAGAGCTATTACGAGGCAATCCGTTCCTCGACGCCCAGCCAGATCGAAGCGATCGACATGGGCCGGCGCGGCATTCACAACGAGGGCTCGCAGACGCTGATGGACCGGCTGCAGGGCAAGATCAAGCTGGATTTCGACACGGCACGGCGGCTGTTCACACTGGTCTGCGTTCTCTACTGGCGTGGATAGGCCGATGGACGATCATGCGGCTTCCCGACCACAGGACAGGACGCTAGGGGCCATTCTCTTCGTCTGCGGCATGAATGCCATCCGCTCGCCGATGGCGGAAGTGATCGCCCGGCACATGCTGCCGGCCGGCACCTATGTGGCATCGGCGGGGGTCAGGCCCGGCGAGCGCGATCCTTTCGTCGATGCCGTGCTGGAGGAAATCGGGCTGTCGCTCGGCAAACGCCAGCCGCAGACGCTGGAAGAACTGGCCGATAACTTCTTCGACCTGGTGGTGACGCTGGCGCCGGAGGCCCATCATGCGGCGCTGGAACTGACGCGCACCTCGGCGGTCGAGGTGGTCTACTGGCCGATGCCCGATCCGACCGTTGCCACCGGCACCCGGGAGCAGATCCTGGAGGCCTATCGCGCCGTGCGCGACCGGCTGCAAAGGCTGATCGCCGAACGCCTGGCGCCGACGCAAACGGCCGAGCCGCCGCCGGCCGAAAAACCTGCTGAAAAACCGGCCGAAAAGCCGAATTGAAACAAAATTCAAAAGCCCAATCTACAAGGTTCACAAAAGCGCGGTGATTGTGTAGTTTCCGCGCACATTTTACCGGGCCCCCGCTGGGTCCGATGCAACACATAGGAAGACAACCCCTCTATGGCTAAAGAAGAAGTTCTCGAATTCCCCGGCGTCGTGACGGAACTGCTCCCCAATGCGACCTTTCGGGTCAAGCTTGAAAACGAACACGAGATCATCGCCCACACCGCCGGACGCATGCGCAAGAACCGTATCCGCGTTCTGGCCGGCGACAAGGTGCTGGTCGAGATGACCCCTTACGACCTGACCAAGGGCCGCATCACCTATCGCTTCAAGTGAACGAAGGCAGACACCCGAAAGGGCTTGACGATCCATGGAGCTGAAACAGACGCTGATCCTGGCCTCCGGTTCGCCGCGCCGGCTCGACCTCTTGAAACAGGCCGGCATCGAGCCCGACCGGCTGATGCCGATGGATCTCGACGAGACGCCGGGCAAATCGGAGCATCCGCGCTCGCTGGCCCGCCGGCTTTCCACCGAGAAGGCCCGTGCAGCGCTTGCCGCCGTAAAGGACGAGCCGCTGTGGAAGCACAGCTATATCCTGGCGGCCGACACGGTGGTGGCGGTCGGGCGGCGCATCCTGCCGAAGGCTGAATATCTCGACGAGGCCTCGTCCTGCCTGCATCTGCTGTCGGGCCGCGGCCATTGGGTGTTTACCGGCGTGTGCCTGATCACGCCTGACGGCAAGACGCGCCAGAAGGTGATCGAGACCAAGGTGCGCTTCAAGCGGCTGTCGGGGCTCGATATCGAATCCTATCTGGCCTCCGGCCAATGGCGGGGCAAGGCCGGCGCCTATGGCATCCAGGGCCTGGCCGGCTGCTTCGTGCAGAAGCTGGTCGGCTCCTATACCAACGTTGTCGGCCTGCCGCTGTTTGAAACCCTGCAGCTGTTGTCCGGCGAGGGATTTGACGTGCATGCCGGCTGGATGGAAGGCTGAACCATGAGTGACGACAATAGCCCCCGCAGCGCCAAGATCGAACCCTTGCGCAAGGCACGGCCCTGCCCCGAATGCAAACGGCCGTCGCATCGCGAGCACTATCCCTTCTGCTCCAATCGCTGCCGGGAGCTGGATCTGTCGCGCTGGCTGAAAGGCTCCTATGCCATTCCGGTTGCCGACGACGAAAGCAAGGCGGACTATCAGGACGACGATTGAGACTTTTGCCGGCGGCGACCGGGACCCGCCAGCGACGACGCGATTGCGCGCTGCCGGGCCACCGAGGTCCGGCAAGGCACCATCCCTGCACCACTGAAACCGTTCTATTTGTTCAATTTTTTCCGTTTTTTCAGAGACTGTCAAAAAAGTGCCATTTGGCGCTGGACATGGCCGAACAAGATGTTATAACCCGCACGCTTCCGGGGGAAACGATCCCCCGCCGGTTGAACCAAACAACCGAACGGCCCGCAACGGCCCAGATGCCCGGATAGCTCAGTTGGTAGAGCAGCGGATTGAAAATCCGCGTGTCGGTGGTTCAAATCCGCCTCCGGGCACCATTCTCTCGCCCAAGATCAATACGTTGTAGCGCGGCGCGCGTTCCTTTGGCGCGGCGCGACCTTTGGCACAAATCGGCGGTGGCTTTGTCACACGCAACGTGGCGCGATGTTCTATATCGGTCGGGCTTTCGGACAACAGAATTCGGCCGAAGCGGACACTTCCCTCATTCGGAACAACGTCAACTTTGCGCGCAGTTTCAATCATCCACTCGGACACCCGCTGCCGGTCGGCACTCGGCGCGGTCGCGACCCGGATCGAGATGCAGGAGGGTTTCGCGCAGACCCTCATGGATACAATCGGCAAAGGCATCGGTCGTCTGGTCGATGCCGATATGAATGTGGCATCCACCCGGCTCACGGCGCTACAGACGCAGGAGCAGCTTGCCGTTCAGGGGTTGCAGATCGCCAACGGGCACGCAGAGAACGTGATGGAGCTTTTCCGATAAGGCCTGTCTGCTCGCCGGTTTCCCAGCCAACAGCTATGCCTTGATCGTCGATCGACTGTCTTGATTGTCTGTGGGTAGCTTGTCGAAAATCGCCTTGATAACCTGGGCGGGTCTGTCCTTCATCGGAACGGTCATGTTCATATAGATTTGGCTATCCGTCAGTGTGAAATGAATGTCGAAGGCCGCCCGGCTATAGCTGCCACCATGCCCCGGCTTCCATCGTCCGACCCCACTCACCGCGTTGAATTTTCCGGGCTTGTCCGCTTCGACGATTGCAAACCAGCCGTTGTTTGAGGTCACGCGCAGGACGGAGCCTTGTTTCTTGATGGTGATCCGACATGTATCGCACTGACCGGCATTCGAAACCACTTGCTGCCAACTGCCTATGAGGCTGGGGCTGTCGGCTTTTGCTTGCGCGAGCGGCCCGAACGACAAAACCAGAAAACAGACGAAACCAATAATCCTGCTCAATTCCTTGCTCCCCAGTTATCATCGCGACGCTTTGCGCCAACCGGCCTCTCGTGCCTCTTGCTCAGAACAGAACCAGCGTTCGCCATATTCCGTTCGAATAATCGTCGCGCTATAATCCTCTTGGCCCGGCACATGAAAAATCCGCCGACCGGAATTGATTGAGATATTGCCTTTGATAGTACATCCCGGATCGTACACCGCGCGCGGCACGATCGAGTGTCCGCCTCCCGCAAGGAAGGCGGCAGTTGAAGACGCGATAACCAGAAGCGTGAACTTGCTCATGCCACAAGCATAAGTCGCACACGTTTAATTCACGTTTTCTGATCCCTTAAAATTTGAGCAAACACCTGGCCGTTTGGAGTCATCGCTATCAACCAAGCGCACGTCAACTGATACGTTTCGGCAACTTATGCGAGATGAAGCCTTTCCATGAACAATCTTCTTTTCCGATCTGACTACGCACATTCAACATATGGCTTGAAGGAACTGGGTAAGCTGATCTTGGACGTATTCGAGATTGATATCTCGTCTTTAGACAGGCTCGGACATGACCCAACAGTCGTCGCATTCGGCTGGTGGCATGACGAGTGTCTAGTTGCCAATGTAAGCCTATATGAACGACGGCTCTGGCTGTCCGGGCAGCAGGTTGTTGCTTTTGGCGTACAATCGGTCGCGACGCGTCCTGAATGGCGGAGAAAAGGCCTCTTCAGCGACCTGATGCGTCGAGCGTTGGATTACGCGGATAAAAGGTCAAGCTTAATTATTCTCGCTACCGGCACTCCTGATCTATACCGACCTTTTGGCTTTCGGCAGATCAAGGAGATGTGGTTCAGCTCGAAGCTAATGCGGCACAACTCAGTGAACCGTTTCCGCGAATTGTCCTTGGAAACAGAGGGCGATATCGCGCTCCTCAAACGCATATTTTCTGATCGAGCGCCTACGTCGCTATTGGCTTCGGCCTGTGATCATCCAGCCTTATTTATGTTAAAAGCGAAATTGACCCCGGAGATAAGGCTGCTTTATCTTCCACAACTCGACGCGGTTGTGGCCGTGAAGCAGGGTCATTCCTCGTTGGCAATTCTCGACATCGTGGCTTCTACAATTCCATCACTCGATGACATTGTAAGTGCGCTCGATTTTGATGAGCAGCAAGTTGAGGTCTATCTGACACCAGACCGTCTATCCTGGCAACCAGACGAGACGCATCTGATCGACAATGGCAATATGGTCCGTGGTCAGTTTGCGCCTGAGGGACAGGCATTTATGTTATCTGACATGCGGATTTAGGATGATGGCCGCAATGGAGGCTTTTGCGGGCAAGCCATCCGAAGGACGTTTCGGCGATACCGGAACGTTGCCACGGAGCGCAACGGACGCGCGTTCGAAACCCCGCGCTGCTGCATCCCCCATTCCTCACCCTCTCTTTCACAAAGCCCGTTGACTCTTCCATTGGCTTCTGCTGATAA
The DNA here is from genome assembly GCF_023701945.1 of Rhizobium sp. CG5. Lineage (GTDB taxonomy): Bacteria > Pseudomonadota > Alphaproteobacteria > Rhizobiales > Rhizobiaceae > Allorhizobium. The sequence continues at coordinate 267,949 of NZ_JABAEF010000002.1, read as the reverse complement.
ATAGAACATAAAGTGAACACTGGAGCGTGCCATGGCGGATCGGGGAGAGCAAGGAGGTGCCGGGGCTGCGCGGTATTTTCACGCGTCGTCCCTGGAGCGGCTGGCGGGGAAAAGACCGGAAAGCGGCCGGCACCTTACCTTCCTGGACGCGCCGCAGACGAAAGAGGCGGGCGAACGTTTTTCTTTCGGCATCACCGAGATCGATCAGTGTCTCGGCGGCGGCCTTGCCGCCCATGCCTTGCATGAGATCCGCTGCCGGCACGGGCGCGACATTGCGCTTGCCAGCGGTTTTCTGCTCGGCCTGCTTTCGCAGCTGGCGCAACAGGCGCAACAGGCTCTGGGGCATGCCGGGCGGCGCATCGTCTGGGTGGTCGATCCGGCTTCGGCGGTGGATGGCGGATCGCTGTTTCCGGCCGGCCTTGCGCAATATGGCCTTGATCCCGGCTGCTTCACGCTGGTGGCACCGCGCGACCTCAAATCCGCCCTTTGGGCGGCCGACGAGGCGGCGGCCTGCCGGGATGCGCTGGCGGTGATCCTGCAGATCAAGGGCAATCCGGCCCGCTTCGGCCTGACGGAGACCCGGCGGCTGGCGGTCCGGGCCCGGGAAACCGGCGTGTTTGCCGGAATTCTGCGCTCCAGCGGCGAGGAGGAGGCAACAGCTGCCCTCACCCGCTGGCTGGTGGAGCCGCAGGCTTCATCCGCGTCTGACGACCATCGAAACGGGATCGGATGCGTGCGGCACATCCTGACCCTGGAGCGCAACCGCAACGGCCAGGGGGGACAATGGCCCGTTGCATGGAACATGAAAGACAAGGTGTTTGAGTATGTCACCCCGCACCCCGCAACGAATCCTGTCCATCGCCTTCCCGCACCTGGCCACAGACCGCATCGCCCGGCAGACATGGGGACCCTTCTGGATTTCGGACGGGCGTCCTGACGGACCCCCCATCGTCGTCACGGCACTGGTCCGCAATGCCATCCGCATCGTCGCCCATGAGGCGGATGCCGCACGGTTCGGCATTTTTCGTGACCAGCCGCTCGGCGATGCCCGCGCCCTGGTGCCCGACCTCGACTGCCACGAACACGACCCCGACGCTCTTCGCACTCTGCTGCATGCGATGGCCGACTGGTGTGGCCGCTATACGCCTCTGGTCGCGATCGACGGTGCGGGCGACGGGCTGCTGATGGACGTGACCGGCTGCTGCCATCTGTTCGGGGGCGAGGCGGCGCTGGTGGCCGATGTGTCGGCCCGGCTGACGGCACAGGGTTTTAACCCAAAGCTCTGCCTTGCCGATACGGCGGGGGCAGCCTTTGCCATGGCGCGCTTCGGGACGCGGAGCGTGCTTTTGCCCGGCGAGCAGGCCGATGCGCTTCTGCCGCTGCCCATCTCCGCCCTGCGGCTTGAGGACGGCGTGGCGACCGGTCTTCGCCGCGTCGGGCTGAAGACCATCGGCTGCATTGCCGGCCTGCCGCGCGCGCCGCTCGCCGCACGCTTCGGCCGACCGCTGCTGACCCGGCTCGACCAGGCGATGGGGCAGCTGGACGAGGTGATCTCACCGCTGCTGCCGGTGGCGGAACTGGCCGCCGAGAAACGCTTTGCCGAACCGGTCGTCTATGAGGACGACATTCGGGCAACCATCGGCCATCTCGCCGGCACGCTTGCCGAACCGCTGGAAAAGCGGGGCCTGGGCGCGCGGCAATGCTGCCTGCGGCTGTTTCGCGCCGATGGAAAAGTCTCGTCGCTGAGTGTTCTGGCCTCCCAGCCGGTGCGCGATCCGGCCCGGATCCTGCGCCTGTTCAAGGACCGCATCACCGGCCTGCATGATGATCTGGACGCCGGCTTCGGCTTCGACGTCATCAGGCTGGAGATCACCCGTGCCGACCCTTTCGATGCCCGGCAGGCGGATCTCGTGGCCGGCAAGACCGCTGGCGAAGACTATGCCGCCCTGGTCGACCGGATCGGCGCCCGTCTCGGCCCGGCCGCCATCCGCCAGTTCTCGCTGGCCGACACCCATATCCCGGAGCGCAGCTTCACCACTCATGCTGCCGTGCAAGAGAGGGCCGCCGTGCAAGGGAGGGCCACTGAGGCCCGCGGCCGTGACGAGCCGGGTTTTGCACCCGGCGAGGACGCGCCAAGCCCGACCCGACCGCTGATCCTGTTTGACCGGCCGGAACCGATGGAGGCCATGGCCGAAGTGCCGGACGGGCCGCCCTTGCGGTTTCGCTGGCGGCGAGCGTCTTACGAAGTGGCGCGCTCGGAAGGGCCGGAGCGGATTGCCTGCGAATGGTGGCGGGAGGGGCGCGGCGCCTATTCGCGCGACTATTTCCGCGTCGAGGATGTGCAGGGCTACCGTTTCTGGGTGTTTCGCCACGGCCTCTACGAGCGGGAAACCGCCGGGCCGAAATGGTATATGCACGGGCTGTTCGCATGAGGTCCGGCTCTCCCCCTGCCCTGTCCTATTGCGAGCTGGCGGTCACCAGCAATTTCTCCTTCCTGCGCGGCGCCTCGCATCCGGAGGAACTGGTAGCGCAGGCGGCCCGCATAGGGCTCTCCGGCATCGCCATTACCGACCGCAATTCGGTGGCCGGCGTGGTGCGCGGTCATATGGCAGCCAAGGAGGCGGGCCTGCGCTACCAGCCGGGCTGCCGGCTGGTGTTCAGGGACGGCACGCCGGATATTCTGGTCTGGCCTGAGGACCGGGCCGGCTGGGGCGAGCTGTGCGAATTGCTGAGCCTTGGCAAGCGGCGGGCACCGAAAGGCGAATGCCATCTGGCCATCGACGATCTGCTTAGTCATGGCGCGCAGCTGCAGATGGCCGTTTTGCCCGGAAGGCGGCTGGATGCGCGGCTGCCGGACGTGCTCGCCCGGCTGAAAACGGCCTTTCCGGACAAGGTCCATCTGGCGCTCTGCCGCGATTTCGGCGCCAGCGACCAGCGCCGCATGGCGCGCATCGCTGCCCTTGCCGATGCGGCGGATGTTCCGCTCATTGCCGTTGGCGACGTGCTCTACCACCATCCCGACCGGCGGCCGCTGCAGGATGTGCTGACCTGCATCCGCGAACACGAGACCCTCAGCTCGATCGGCACGCGGCTGGAGCCCAATGCCGAGCGGCATCTGCAGGGCCCCCTAGCCATGGCGCATCTTTTCAAGGGCTACGAGGCAGCCCTTGCGGCCACGCAGCGGCTGTTTGACCGCCTGACCTTTTCGCTCGACGAATTGAAGCATCAATATCCGGAGGATCCGACATTCGAGGAGCTGGGCGGCACGCCGCTGCCCTCGCAGCTGGCGCTGGCGCGGCTGACGGAGATCGGGCTTGCCTGGCGCTATCCCGATGGCGCACCGGACAAGGTGACCAAAGCCATCGCCCATGAGATGCAGCTGATCGCCAAGGTCGGCTACGCCCCCTATTTCCTCACGGTCTACGATATCGTGCGTTATGCCCGCTCGAAGAACATTCTCTGCCAGGGCCGCGGCTCGGCGGCCAATTCGGCGATCTGCTACTGCCTCGGCATCACCTCCGTCGACCCGGAAAAGGTGGATCTGCTGTTCGAGCGGTTCATTTCGGAGGAGCGCAACGAACCGCCGGATATCGACGTGGATTTCGAGCATGAGCGGCGCGAGGAGGTGATCCAGTATATCTATGCGAAATACGGCCGCGAGCGGGCCGGGCTGGCAGCGACCGTCATCAGCTACCGGGCGCGCTCGGCGCTGCGCGACGTGGGCAAGGCGTTCGGCTATTCCGACGATACGATCATGGCGATCAGCGGCACCAAATGGGGCGGCTGGTCGCGCGAGATCGATCCGCAGGATGCCAAGCGCGCCGGACTCGACCCCGGCGACAAGCATTTGGCCCAGATGCTGGATCTGGCCAGCCAGATCATCGGCTTTCCCCGCCATCTGTCGCAACATGTCGGCGGCTTCCTGATCACCCGCGACCGGCTGTCCTCGCTGATCCCGATCGAGAATGCGGCGATGGAGGATCGCACCATCGTCGAATGGGACAAGGACGATCTGGAAAGCCTGGGGATGCTGAAGATCGACGTTCTGGCGCTCGGCATGCTGACCTGCATCCGCAAGGCCTTCGACCTGCTCGACAATCATTACGGACGGCGTGAAACGCTGGCCTTGATCGAGGAGGGCGACACGCCGACCTATGACATGATCTGCCGCGCCGATACGCTCGGCGTCTTCCAGATCGAAAGCCGCGCGCAGATGTCGATGCTGCCGCGGCTGAAGCCCAAATGCTATTACGACCTGGTGATCGAGGTGGCGATCGTGCGCCCCGGGCCGATCCAGGGCAATATGGTGCATCCCTATCTGCGGCGCCGGCAGGGCAAGGAGCCGGTCAGCTTTCCGAAGGAGGAGTTGCGCACGGTTCTCGGCAAGACGCTGGGCGTGCCGCTGTTCCAGGAGCAGGCGATGAACATCGCCATCGTGGCGGCGCATTTCTCGCCCGGCGAGGCCGACAAGCTGCGCCGCGCCATGGCGACCTTTCGCCGGGTCGGGACGATCAGCACTTTCCAGCAGAAGATGGTCGAGGGCATGGTGGGCAACGGCTATGAGCGGGAGTTTGCCGAACATTGTTTCAAGCAGATCGAGGGTTTTGGCGAATACGGCTTTCCCGAAAGCCATGCGGCCAGCTTCGCGCTGCTGGTCTATGTGTCCTGCTGGCTGAAATGCCATTATCCCGATGTGTTCTGCGCCGCCCTGCTGAATTCCCAGCCGATGGGTTTTTACGCCCCGGCACAATTGATCCGCGATGCGCGCGAGCATGGCGTCGAGATGCGGGCCGTCGATATCAATCATTCCGATTGGGACTCGACGCTCGAAGCCGAAGCGGATCCGCTGTTCATTGCCCCGCAGCACCGTGCCATGGCCGGCATCATGAAAAATAGCCATGCCGTGCGGCTCGGGCTGCGCGAGGTCAAGGGGCTGAGCGAAGCCGAAGCCACACAGCTGATGGCCCACCGGAATCGCGGTTATGACAGCGTGCGGGATCTTTGGATGCGTTCCGGCCTGTCACGCGGCTCGATCGAGAAGCTGGCCGATGCCGATTGCTTCCGCTCCATCGGGCTCGACCGGCGCGATGCGCTGTGGGCGGTCAAGGCGCTCGATCCGTTGAGCAGCGCCGAGCGCCTGCCGCTGTTTGCCATTGTCGACCAGGCCAATCTGCAGAAGGAAGCCGATATCCAGCTGCCGCCGATGCCGCTCGGCGAGCAGGTGATCAACGATTACCGGTCGCTGGCCTTTTCGCTGAAAGCCCATCCCATGCATTTCCTGCGCCGCACGCTGCAGTCCATGGGGCATATGCGCAATGTCGACCTGCAGACCCTATCGTCCGGCCGCACCGTCACCGTGGCCGGCCTCGTCCTGGTGCGCCAGCGGCCGGGCTCGGCCAAGGGGGTGGTGTTTGAAACCATCGAGGACGAAAGCGGCATTGCCAATATCATCGTCTGGCCGAAGGTGTTCGAGACCTATCGCATGGTGGTGCTCGGCAGCCGCTGCGTCAGCGTGCGCGGCCGGGTTCAAAACGAGGACGGCGTTCTTCATGTGGTCGCCCAGCACATGCAGGACCTGACGCCGCTGATGGCGCAGATTTCCGAAATGGCCCCGCATATGGGCGGGCTTGCCAATGCCGACGAGGTGCGCCGGCCGGTGCGCGAGGATATCCGCGGCCGCCGTCACTCCCCGTCCCGCCTCGTGTCATTGCCCGGCCCTGCCACGGAGATACCGACACCGCAAGGCGCAACGCTTCACAGGCAGACGGTGAAGGCTTTGCCCAAGGGACGCAACTTTCAATAGGGTCAGGCTCGAACGTTTTCTGGATGCGGCCATCTTTGCGATGGTGCGGCGGGCCCGTGCATAGGTTTCCCACCCTCATCGCCACTGCAACAGATCGTACAGCAAAGCCTCGCTCCAGTTTTAGAGGCTAGACACGGCAGGCGCCAGCATTGCTCCGCCTCCCGGGTCGAGGGGCGGAGCATCGTCGGCGCATTCCATTCCGGTGGCAGCACATGCCGGCGGACACGATCTTTGCGAGGCCGACCATGCCGAAACTCACCGTCTGCATTCCCGTCACGCCGGGCATGCCAGCACCGACCACCCTGGCGCAACGGCTTCTGGCAAAGCCCGATACTAGCGTTGAGCTGATCGTCGCCCCTTACGGCAACACATGCGACGATGCCATTGAACTTCGCACGCTGGCCGGCTCGGACGAGCGCCTCAAGATCCTGCCGCCGGCGCCCGACAACATCTCGGCAGCCCAGCTCTGGCTCGGCACCGTGGCCGCGGCCACCGGCGACTGGATCACCCTGCTCCAGCCGCTCGACATGCTGGAACCGGATCTGCCCAGCCTTCTCGCGCATGTGGACAAGACCCAGCCGAATATCGACGCGCTTGGCTGGAACGCCTTTCAGATCAATCCGGCAGCACCCCGCCACATCAAGACCACCGTTGCCGTTCCCGTGCTTCACAACGTCACGGAGATGGAGAAGACCAAGCTTCTGGAGGCCTATTTCCAATGGTCCGGCAGCCAGCAGGTTCCCCGCATGCCGTTCGGGCTCTATCATGGCGCGATCAAGCGCAGCCTTCTGGAAACCATCCTCTCGACATGCGGGCCAATGAGCTGGCTGACGCCCATTCCGCACCATGAATGGGCGGCCCGGGTCCTGATCTTCGCCAATGGCATGGGCCTTTCCAACCGGCCGCTTTCGGCCGTCAGCACGACGCCCTTTCGATCCGGTTCCGCTCGATCTGCCCTTGAAGGCTTCCCGTTCCACGCCGGTCTCGGGCTGACGGCTGCCATAGCCGAAATCCAGGCCCGGGTGCTGAGCGAACTCGGCAGCACCTGGAGCGGCTTCAACGAACATTTCATCCGCGCCTGCATGTATGATTGCGTGCTGGAACACGACAGAGCCGCTTTTGAGCGAAAATGCCAAGCCTATTTTACCGCCATCCTGCAGATGCCGGGCGGCCAGCAGCTCGTTCAGGATTTCAAGCCGCAGTTCATGCCGCAGATGCCCGACGATGCGCGCCGTGGCCTGCATGGCAAGACGCTGCTGATCGACCGGTTCATCGGCAATGCTGTGACGGCGCAGGACTTCTTCAACGTGGTGCGGTCGATGATCGCCCCGGTGCCAATCATGACCGGCCAGATCGAACTGCTGGCAGAAGAGGCCATTGCGGGAATGGGCTGCGCGGCATGAACGAACGGATCCTCTATACCAAGCCTTCCATCACGGCCTTGGAAACCGAATATGCCACGGACGCTGCCGCCAATGGCTGGGGCAGCCAGTGCTATGACTACATCATCCGTTTTGAAAAGATGTTCCAGGAGCATTTGGGTGTCGAGCATGCCATCGCCACATCAAGCTGCACCGGCGCGATGCATATGGGGCTTGCGGCCCTCGGCATCGGTTCCGGCGACGAAGTGATCCTCGCCGATACCAACTGGATTGCCACCGCCGCACCGATCGTCCACCTGCATGCAAAGCCAGTTTTCGTCGATATCGACCCGGTGTCGTGGTGCATCGATCCCCAGGCTGCCGAGCGGGCCATCACGCCGAGAACGAAAGCCATCGTCGCCACCCATATCTACGGCAATCTGGCGGATATGGATGTGCTTCTGGCCATCGGCGAGCGGTATGGGATCGCGATCATCGAGGACAGCGCCGAGGCCATCGGCTCGGTCTGGTGCGGGCGCCGGACCGGATCGATGGGCCGGTTCGGAGTGTTTTCCTTCCATGGCACCAAGACCATCACGACCGGTGAAGGCGGCATGTTCGTGACGAGCGACCAGGCGCTTTACGAAAAGGTCCTGACGCTTAGCAATCATGGCCGTGCGCGGACCCAGAAGAAACAGTTCTGGCCCGACGCCGTCGGCTACAAATACAAGATGTCGAACATCCAGGCCGCTCTCGGCTGCGCGCAGATGATGCGCATCGAGGACCTAACCGCCCGCAAGCGCGAGATCTTCAGGATCTACCGGGGCTTGCTCGGCGGCATTCCGGGGGTGTCGCTCAATCCGGAACCGGCCGATGCCGTCAACGGCGCCTGGATGCCGACCGCGGTTCTCGACCGGCAGCTGGGTCTTGGCCGCGAAGACATGATTGCCGCCTTTGCCGAGGCCAATATCGACGCCCGCGTCTTCTTCCACCCGCTGTCGAGCCTGCCGATGTTCGAAGCGGTGGCCGACAACGTCCACGCCTACGACATTCCCGAGCGGGCGATCAACCTGCCGAGCTATCACGACATGACGAACGAGCAGATTGCCCGCGTCGCCCATGTCATCATCGACCTGGTCAAACGCGCCCATAATCGCATGACCACCTCCGACACCGTCCATCACTCTCCCGCATTGCAGATGCATCGCTGAACAGAAGGCTGACCGAGCCCATGACCCACAAAGACGACCGCCAGGAATTCGAGGACCACAAGAAGGCGATGAGCCTTGCGCTTGGTCGCGACAGCGAAGCCTTCAACGAGGCGCTGGAGCTGTTGCTGACCCTCAACAAGTACGATTATTCCTATCTCTGGTCCTGGATGGGCGTGCCGATCATCCAGATGCCTGCCGATGTGATGGCGACGCAGGAAGTGATCTGGAACACCAAGCCCGACATCATCATCGAAACCGGTGTCGCCCGCGGCGGCTCGGTGATCTTCATGGCATCGCTGCTCGCCGCCATGGGCAATGACGCCGGCAAGGTGATCGGCGTCGATCTCGACATCCGCGCCCATAATCGCGAGACGATCGAAAGCCATGTGATGGCCAAGCGCATCACGATGATCGAAGGCGGTTCGGTGGACGACGACGTGCTGGCCAAGGTCAAGGCCGAGATCCCGCCGGGTGCCCGCGTCATGGTCGTGCTCGACAGCGACCATTCCTACGAGCATGTACTGGCCGAGTGCCGGGCCTATGGTCCGCTGGTCACCGAAGGCTGCTATCTCGTGGTGGCGGATACGCTGATCGGCCACCTGACCGAGGAACAGGCCCCGAAACGCTCGCAGGTCTGGTACAAGGGCAACGAGCCGCTGCATGCGGTCAATGTCTACCTTGAGGAAAATGACCGCTTCGAAATGGACCCCGTTTTGAACGGCAAGCTGGTATTGTCCTCCTCGCCGAACGGCTATTGCCGCTGCATCAAGCCCTGAAGGACCGATTCCATGCCACCCGGCACGGTTACACGCCGCCTGGTGGCATGGCGTGATGCTCACCACTTGCCTGCGCAGGCTGATCAGCCTCGCTCAAGGCGATTGCAGCAGTGTTGTCTGCGAATCGGGAAATTGTTCGGCACGGGTTCCAGCACCTCGCATGACCGAACAAAACGTTGTTAATCTGGGAGACGAAGACATGTTGCAGGCCAGGAAACTTGTAACCTCAGAGGCTGCGGAGCAATTCGCCGGCAAAGGTTATACCATGCTGCCGCAGTTCTACGACGCGCCCGTGGATATCGCCCCGATCCAGGAAGGCATCCGGGTGATCATCGAGCTGCTCTGCCGCAAATATGCCGTGGATGCGCCGACGGGCACGAGCTGGGATGCCATGACAATCGCCTATCCGGCCATGATCGCCAAGAACCGCGCCTGGGGCGGCGAAGTCTATGACGCCGTGAAGCAGATCCCTGCCTTCCTGCAGCTTGTTACCAAGGCACAGAATACCAAGGTGTTCGAGGCCCTTCGACCCGGAAGCATTCCGGGCATCGCGGCTGGCGGTTACGGCATACGCATCGACAATCCCGGCGAAGAGAAGTTTCGGGCCCATTGGCACCAGGAATTCCCGAGCCAGTTGCGCAGCCTGGACGGCATCGTCTTCTGGACGCCGCTACTGCCGATCACCCGCGACATGGGACCGGTGCAGATCGCCGAAGGATCTCATTCGGACGGTGTCATTCCGGTCTACCGAAACGATACCAGCAGCGGCAAGACGGGCGCCTATGCCATTTTCCTGGACAAAGAGGAAGAGCGGGTAGCTCGCTATTCTGTCGTGGCTCCCCTCCCCGTTCCGGGAGACCTGATCCTGATGGACTTCCTGACCATGCACCAGGGCGGCCACAACGTCTCGAAAATCCCGCGGTGGAGCATCCAGTTCCGCTATTTCAACTTTGCAGAGCCGATCGGCGTGCGGATCGGCTGGTGCGGATCGTTTGCGGCCGGCGTCGATTTCTCGAAGGTGCTGCCCGAACTTGTCACCGACGCGGAGACTGCCGCATGACCTCCTGTCGCGTTTGCGGTTCGGAAATAGCCGTGCCGTCCTATCAGGCCTCTGCCCCGGCACTCACCTCGATGATGGCGTTTATCGACATTCCGACACTCGCCTATGTCTGCGACGGCTGTGGCCATGCGCAATGTGGCGACCTGCCCGATATCGACAGCTTTTACGACACGACCTATCGTATCTCCCTGGAATCGGAAGATCACGACCAGATCTTCGCCGTGGACGCCAAAGGGCATCCCATCTTCCGAACCGACCACCAGGCTGCGGTCGGACTGCGCCTGCTGGATCTGCCGCAAGGCGCGTCTATCCTCGATTATGGTGCGGCCAAGGCCGATACGCTGCGCAAGATGCTGAAGAGCAGGCCGGACCTGCGGCCGCATGTCTTCGATGTCAGCAGTGACTACAAGGGCGCCTGGGCAGGCTGGGTCGCTGAGGAGGACCAGGCCACCTATCAGGCACCGGCCGACTGGGCCGGGCGCTTCCAGGCCATCATCAGCCATTTCGTCATCGAACATGTCGAGGCTCCTGTCGCGTTCCTGAAAACACTGCGGGACCTGCTGGCTCCTGGCGGCCGCCTACTGCTGTCGATGCCCAATGTCGTTGCCAATCCCGGCGACATGACGGTGGCCGACCATCTCAATCATTTCAGCGAAGCGTCCCTCAAGCGGGCTTTCGCTCTGTCCGGCTTCGTGCTGGAAACCATAGACAGCACCGCCTTTCCCGGCGCCTTCTTCGCCGTGGCATCACGGTCCGAAACCCCGGTGGCCAGTGATGCCGATGCGGCAGAGGTTGCAGCGGCCGCAGCGGCCGCCAAGCAGATCTGCGCCTTCTGGGAGGACGCCACCGCCCGGCTGGACGGGTCGGCCAAGCGGTTCGCCGGCCACAATGCGGCGATCTACGGCTCCGGATTCTACGGCAGCTGGATCCACAGCCGCATTGTCGGCGACGTCAAGCTCGCCGCCTTTCTCGACCAGAACCCGAAACTGCAGGGCTCCTCGCATTTCGGCCGGCCGGTCATGCCGCCGGCGGCCATGCCGAGCGAAACGGATGTCATCTTCGTCGGGCTGAATCCGCTCAAGGCACGAGAGATCATCGCCAGCCAGCCAGCCCTCAACCGGCCGGGGCTGGACCTGGTCTGGATCGATGAATGAGCGGCAAAAGCCAGTCTGGTGAAAGCTATCGCCTTTAAGGCTGCTACACAGCGACGATCAACCCGTTCGAATGGACCATGAGCCTCAATATCGTCATCTCGCAGTCGATGTATTTCCCCTGGGTGGGAATGCTGGAGCAGATCCGGCTTGCGGATGTGTTTGTCCATTACGACGATGTCCAGTATTCGCGCGGCAGCTTCACCAATCGGGTGCAGGTCAAGGGGCCGAAAGGCGTGAGCTGGCTGACGCTGCCGCTCAAGGATTTTCACTTCGGCCAGCGGATCGACGAGGTCTTGCTGGACGACCGCACCGACTGGCGCGCCAGGCACCGCGACATCCTGCGGCAGAACTACCTGAAGGCGCCGTTCCGCGACGAGATGCTCGGCCTTGTGGACCGCGTCTATGCCCATGAGCTTGTGACCGTGGCCGACGTTTCCCGCCATTCGATGCTGGAACTGGCGGCCTATTTCAAGCTGGACCGCACCCGCTTCGTGTTCTCCCACGATCTGCCGATCGATGGGGCGAGCAGCGAGCGGGTCTGCGACATCGTCGAGCATCTGGGCGGGACCAACTACATCACCGGCCATGGGGCCCGCAATTATCTGAACCACGGCCTTTTCGAGAGCAAAGGCATTTCGGTCAGCTATATGGACTATCGGAAAACGCCCTACCCGCAACTGCATGGTGATTTTACGCCTTATGTCACCGCGCTCGATCTTGTGGCCAATTGCGGCACTGACGGCGCTGAGATGATTCTCTCGGGCACCCTCGACTGGAAGGACTTTGCCGCATGAACGCTGTCAATCTGGACGCCGTCACCACGGAATACAGGCCGACTTGTGCAATCGACAACGACCTGATCCCGATCCGCGCCGGCATCGACTTGCCTGACCTGTGCGTGGCGCTGCTGGTCGAAGCCGAAGCGGCATGAAAACCGCGGCCGTCATCGGGGCGGGTTCCATGCTCGGGCGCCAGTTGATCGAGCGGCTGCAGGAGCATGGTGTAGAGACATTCACCGTCGGTCGCGGACCTGGCGATGATATCCGTTTCGACCTGCTCGACACGACGGTCTCGGTTCCCGCTGGTCTCGGCGCGGATGTGGTCTTTCATTGCGCGGCTGGATTTGCCGGCGACAGCGACGAGGGGCTGCGTGAGAATTTCGCGCTTAACGCCACAAGCGCGATTGCCGTCGGCGATCTGGTCCGGCAACTGGGCGCGCCCGTTCTCGTCTATGCCGGCTCGGCCTCCTCGGATCCGGCTCTCGACCCCGCCCATTTCACCTCCTATGGCTTGACCAAGGCAATTGCCGAGCAGGTGCTCCAGTGGACCATGGCAAAGCACGGCGGACGTTTCTGCAGCCTGCGTTTCACGCAGCTCTACGACACCAATGGGCGATGCTGCCATCATCAGCCCTGGTTCGGCCGCATCATTGCCTATGCCTCGAAAGGACTCGACATGCGCATGCCGCCCTCTCTGGGCGTGCGCAACCTGCTGCATGTCCGGGATGCCGCCGATCTGATGATCCGCAGCACACAGGCCGAGATCAGCGCAGACCTGCCGATCACCCATCCGGAGTCCCTCACCTGGCAGCAGGTGGCGGATATCGCCTATGACGTCTTCGACCTTGGCGGACGCCAGGTCGAGGCGCCGGAGAAATCTCCCTTCCGGACGATCCATTTCGCCGATGGCCGGCCGGCGTTCGACCTGCTCGGGCTGGCGCCGGCGATCGGCATGAGAAACGGCATCGACATGATCAAGTCGGCCGGCACGGCACCGGCCTTTGGCCCCATGGACATCACATGACACCATCAAAGACGCTTCCCGCCACCATCACTGTCGTCGTCACGGCTGTCGGTGCCATCATCGGCCAGGGGATCGCCGCCTCGTTACGCAAGGCAGGCCTTCCCGTCCGCATCATCGGCGTCGACCGGGATCCAAACGGCATTGGGCGGCATTTCTGCGATACCTTCTTCGCCAAGCCGCATTGCGACGAAGACAGCCCGGACTATCTCGACTTCTGGACGGCCCTGCTGGACAACGAAGCGGTGGATCTCGTTCTGCCGGGGCTGGAGCTCGACGTGCTGTTCTTCAACCGCAACCGCTCGGCCTTTGCCGATAGCCGAAGCCGGATCGTGCTTAACGAGGCCGGGCTGATCGAACTGGCGCAGGACAAATGGATTTTTGCCGAAGCGCTCAAGACCCACGGATTGCCCGTCATTCCCGGATGCCTGGCGGCCAGTTGGGACGAGTGCATCGAAGAACTCGGCGCGCCGCCCCTGCTGCTGAAGCCGCGCCAGGGCAATGGCTCGCGGGGCATCGCCGTGCTGCGCGACGCCGATGATTTCACCTATTGGAGCCGCCGGAGCAAGGATGCCTTCCTGATCCAGAAATTCGTCGGCAGCGACGATCAGGAATTCACGGTCGGTGCCTTCGGTCTTGGTGATGGAACCGCGCTGCCGCCGATCATTTTCCGGCGCAAGCTGTCGGTGGCCGGCAATACGCAATATGCCGAAGTGGTCGATCACCCGGTGCTGGCCGCGGCGGTTGAACAATTGGCTGCGATCTTCAAGCCGGTCGGGCCGACCAACTACCAGTTCCGCATGGCCGGCGATGTGCCTTACCTCCTGGAAATCAATCCGCGGTTCTCGAGCAGCACATCGCTGCGGGCAGCCTTCGGCTACAATGAGGCAGCCCTTGCCGTGCAGTTCTACCTGACGGACGAGGTGCCGGAGGCACCAGTCATCGCGCGCGGCCGCGGCTGGCGCTATTCCGAGGATCTGGTCGTCCTATGATCGCGATCATCTCCGACATTCATGGCAACCTGCCGGCTTTGACCGCCGTGCTGGAAGAGGTCGATGCCTTGGGGTGCCGGCAGATCCTGTCGCTCGGCGATGTCGTCGGCTATTACGCGCAGCCCGGCGAATGCGTCGACGCGCTGCGCGAGCGCGGAATCGTCAACATCCTCGGCAATCACGACCACTATATCGTCAGCGGAGAGGGATGTCCGCGCTCCAGACTGGTCTCGGAGATTACCGAATACCAGCGCGGTATCATCTCAGCCGATCAGGTAAAATGGCTGTCGACGTCCCTATCCCATATCGCCGACGGTACGGACTATTTCGTGCATGGCGGCCTGGACGACCCGATCGACCAGTATCTCTACGCCATCGAAGATGCGCATTTTCCGGCGGGCACGCAGCGGCTGTTTGCCGGACATACCCATGTCCAGGCCCTGCTTGACGTCAACGGCAAGACATTCTGCAATCCAGGTGCTGTCGGCCAGCCCCGTGACGGCGATCCCCGCGCCGCCTTTGCGACGATCTCCAGCGACGGGATCGGATTGCACCGTGTCGGCTACGACATCGACCAGACGGCCTTTCATATGCGCCAGGCCGGCTTTCCGGCAAAATGCTATGAAAACCTCTATATCGGTGCCCAGATCGGCGGTCGGATCGACAGGATTACGCTCGCCTGAGCGCAGCAGGTTGCGGATCGGCTCGCCTCAGGCGACCCTCTTGTCCCCTTTTCCCGGCTGAAAGCCGGCGCGTCGCTCGCCGTCGATCGTCAGCATGAACTCGTCCCAGGGATAGCGCAGTCCTTCCTCGCGAACCTTGATCATATCCGCCGGCATTACCATGGCGTTGACGATGTCGAACAGTTCGACCGGTGTCGTTACCCCGGCAATATCGGAGCGAATATAGGTTCCCATTTCGTTGGAGCCACTGATGGCGATGCCTAGCTCGTTCTCGATCAGCACCGGATTGAAGTATTTCAGGAACTTGCCACGGCGCCATTTCTTCAGGGCCGCCGTGTAGCCTTCCTTGACGATTTCGAAGGCCTCCCGCTCCCGAAAGATTTCGACATTCCGCGCGCAGGCCTCGGCAAAGTTCTTTTCCCAACCGTCGAAATTCAGCTTGTACTTCTTCTTGAACCATTGCTGCGTGATGCCGATGACGGATGACACGCCGAGATGGCTGCTGAACGGAAAATCGGCGAGTTCCGGATCCTCGTCCATATTGCGCCCGAGTTCCTTCATAAAGGCCTCGACCCTCGTTTTCATGTCGTCGATGCGGCCGATGGCAAAGGAATTGCTCTCGGGGCAACTGCCCATGACCGAAAAAGGCCTCTGGCAGAACGCAAATTCGCGACCGGTGACGATCACCTTCATCGCCATATCGTAGTCGACCGTGGGGTGCTCGAAATAGCGCCCGCAGAAGGTCTGTTTGATCTTCTCGAGAAGGGGGCGACTGATGGCAGAATGATAGACGGAAAAGCCCGCCTTCGGAATGATCCCTGCCTTATGCCAACCGAACATGCCCTTCAGCGAATCCGACCTCGGCACTTTGACCACGTTGTGATTGAAGCCGATCATAACATTCTGAACTCTTGTCTGCGGGCTCGGCCACATATAGTTCAGCGCACCCCAGGCAAAGGCTTCGACGCCCGGATTGGCCGCGACAACCTTCCTGAGCACGATCATGACATCCGGGTCGATGTAGTCGTCATCGCCAATGACCGTGACCCAATTGCCGGTGGCTGCCTCCAGAGTGCGTTCCCAGTTGTCCAGCATGGACAGCGTGCGATCTGTCGACGGAAGATAGACGACACGCGGATCCTTGACGACCTCCTTCATGTAGTCGTTCATGATTGAGGGATCGTCGGAATTGTCGACGAGAACCAGTTCGAAATCCGTGCGCGAACTGCGCAAAATGCCCTCGATCGTCTTCTTGAAGTAATATTGACGGTTTCGCGAGGGCACGCAGATCGAAAGTCGTGGCTCTTGTGTCATTGCTCTTCTCCAGTCGTCCGTCAGGCTTTCGTCAAGGCGCAGGCGCGACGCAAAATCGTCAGTCGATCGAGGCAACCGGGCCAGCCGGCAGGACGACCGGCGGCATCTTGGCGACCTGTCGCTCCGGAATAGAAGGCACGCCCTCGGTCAGGGATGTATCGTCAGATGCGGGATCGCCGTCACGAACTTCCCACCCCAGTCGGTGATATACGAAAGCTGCTGCTTGATCTCTGTTTGAAGATTCCATGGCAATATCACCACCCTTTGCGGTTTCTCGGCTTTGAGGACACTCTCGGATACAATCGGCACGCGGCTGCCTGGCAGCAGCATGTCCTGCTTGGCCGGATTCTTGTCGACGACGAAGGCCATCTGATCCGGCTTGAGGCCGGCGAAATTCATCAGCGTATTGCCCTTGGCGGCCGCTCCGTAAGCAGCGACTTTCAGACCTTGGCGCTGGCAATCGATGATGAAGGCCAGGAAGTCGTTGCGGGCGCGCTCCGCCTCTGCCTGGAAGCCGGCATAGTAGTGCAGGTCGCGCATCCCGGCATCGGCTTCCCGCGCCAGCATGGCATCGACGCTGGCAAGACGTTGGTGATGGTCATGATCGCTTCGGCAGGCAAAGACCCTGAGGCTGCCGCCATGCCACGGCGTCGTTTCGACGTCGAAGACCGAAAGGCCGTTTTCGCGGAATATGCGTTCGACCGCGGTCAGCGACAGATAAGAATAGTGTTCGTGATAGGCGGTGTCGAACTGCGTTTCGGCGACCATGTTCATCAGGTGCGGAAACTCGAAAGTGGCGACACCCTGAGGCTTCAGCAGGCGGGCAAAGCCGCCGACGAAATCGTTGATATCGGGCACATGGGCCAGAACATTGTTGGCCGCCATCAGATCGGCGGACCAGCCATCCTTTTCGAGCGTTTCGGCAAGAGCGATCCCGAAGAAATCCTCGACGACCTCAATGCCTTTCTGGCGCGCTGCCGCGGCGGTGCTGGCAGTCGGCTCGACGCCCAGGCAGCCAATGCCGCGCTCCTTGACATATTGCAGCAGGTAGCCGTCATTAGCGGCAATTTCCACGACCCGCGACTGCGGGCCCAAATCAAACCGCTCCGTCATGCGCGCCACGTAGTCGCGGGCATGGCCCAGCCAGGACGAGGAGAAGGACGAGAAATAGGCGTAGCTGTCGGAGAAGAACGTCTCGCGCGCCGCAAAATCCTCGGTCTGGACCAGAAGGCATTCCTCGCAAACGCGGATGACCAGCGGATACCAGAGTTCCGGACGGCCGCGGTCTTCCAGGCGAACATAGGAATTGGACGGCGGCGCCGTGCCGAGGTCGAGAAACGGCCGCATCCGTTGCGATTGGCAGTGACGGCATTTCATGCAGCGATCCCTTCAAAACTCGGACCAAGAAAAGGGTGCCCGGCATCGCGGGCGGACAGATGGGCGACCGGCAACGGCCAGGCAATGGCGAGTTGCGGATCCTGGCAATGCAGCCCGCCTTCGGCTTCCGCGCGATAGGGTGCCGAATGGGCATAGATCATCCGCACCGCGTCGGTCAGCGTCTGGAAACCGTGGGCGAAGCCGGCCGGTATGAGCAGGGAACGGGCATTGTCGGCCGACAGCTCGACGGCGACATGGTGCAGGAAGGTCGGAGATCCCTGACGGATGTCGACCGCGACGTCGAGCACGGTGCCGGCCACGCAGGTCACCAGCTTGTCCTCGCCGAACGGCGCGCGCTGGAAATGCATGCCACGGACCGTGCCGGCATGGGTCGTGCCGGTTTCATTGACCTGCGAGACCGGTCCGTCCCACCCCAATGCACCCAGTTCCTCGGCACAAAACAGACGCGTCAGGAAACCGCGGTCGTCGCCAAGGCGACGTCGGTTGAGGATCAGCAGGCCTTGAATAGCTGTCGGTACGACCTCGAAACGGGCGCTCATACCGCCTCCCGCAGATCGACCGTCAGGCTTTGCCGGAAATCGGTGATATCGGCCAGGCACAATTGCCGGGACGGAACACCGCTTGCCTGCGCCCGATACCAGGCCATGGTCCGCCGCACTGTTTCGTCGAGGGACCAGCACGGCTTGTAGCCGAGCGTGGCTGTGGCCCTGGCGCTGTCAAGCATCAGGTAGCCCGCCTCGTGCGGTCCGGCGCTGCCGTCACCCAGCTGGACATCGCCCTGCCCGAATGTTTCACGCGCGCGTTCGAGGACATTGCCGACGGTGGCCGCCGAGTGGATGTCGGGGCCAAAATTGAGGCTCGGGGCGAAATCCGGTTCCGCCCAGAGCCGTTCGGCCATCATCAGGTAACCGTTGAGCGGCTCCAGAACATGCTGCCAGGGCCGCACGGCACCGGGCCGGCGCACCTCCAGCACCCGGCCATTGCCCCAGGCCCTGACGGCGTCGGGGATCAGCCGGTCCTCCGCCCAATCGCCGCCACCGATGACATTGCCGGCCCGCGCCGTAGCGACACCGATACGCCGGGCCGCGAAGAACGACGATCGATAACTCGCAGTGACGATCTCGGCCGCCGCCTTGCTGGCGCTGTAGGGATCATGGCCGCCAAGCGGATCGGTTTCGACAAAGGGCCGGCCGGTTTCGGGGTTCTCGTAGACCTTGTCGGTGGTCACGACGACGACGGCGCGCAGATCAGGCGCGATGCGCAGCGCATCGAGAAGATTGGCGGTGCCCTGGACATTGGTTTCGTATGTGGCAAGCGGATCGCGGTAACCGGCCCGCACCAGCGGCTGGGCCGCCAGATGCAGAACAATCTCGGGCCTGGATGACGCGACGCGGGCCGCAACCGCCGTCCGGTCGCGGATATCGCAGGGCTGAACATCTGGAGCGCCGTTCAACAGCCGGAACAGCGACGGATCGGTATCGGGCTCCAGCGACAGGCCGCTGACCTCAGCGCCCATATCGGCAAGCCAGAGACCAAGCCAGCTTCCCTTGAAGCCGGTATGACCGGTCAGCAGAACCCGTTTGCCGTTCCAGAAGTGCGGATTGGCCATGGTCACCAGATCTTCCAGGGCGGATTGCCGCTGCTCCACATGCCTTCGAGAAGGGTCTTGTCGCGAAGCGTGTCCATGGGCTGCCAGAACCCGTCATGCATGAAGGCCTGCAGCTCGCCATCTTCGGCGAGGCCCGTCAGAGGCTCGCCTTCCCAACTGCTGTGATCGTCCTCGATCCGCTCGATGACCCGCGGCGACAGGACAAAAAAGCCGCCATTGATGAAGCCGCCTTCGCCTTCCGGCTTTTCGATGAAGCCGTTGACGGTATTGCCGTCAAGTTTCAACGCCCCGAAACGGGCCGGCGGGCGCACAGCGGTCACCGTTGCCAGGCGGCCGTGTTGCTTGTGGAAACGGATGGTGGCACCGATATCGACATCGCACAGGCCGTCACCATAGGTGAAGCAGAATGCCTCTTCGTCCTTGAGATAAGATGCGACGCGCTTCAACCGGCCGCCGGTCAGGGAGGTCTCGCCCGTATCGACAAGAGTGACACGCCAGTTTTCGGCGCTCTGGCGGTGGAATTGCAGGCTGTTATTGGCCAGGTCGAACGAAATGTCCGACATATGCAGCCCGTAATTGGCGAAATATTCCTTGATCACATAGCCGCGGAAGCCGCAGCAGATGATGAAATCACGGATGCCATGGCCATGATAGAGCTTCATGATGTGCCAGAGGATCGGGCGACCACCGATCTCGATCATCGGCTTTGGTCGCAGATGGGTTTCTTCCGCGATGCGCGTACCCATGCCACCTGCCAGGATGACGGCTTTCATCGCCACCTCCGGACCATGCCACCGAGCCGCGTGCCGCCGCTCTCATCAACCCTGCCTGCTAAAAACGCCATAATTCGCCCTGCCCGGTAAACGCTTATTACCGGGGGCAAGGCTATCGGGCGAACCTGTTGTCAAACTGGAGGTGCGATCAGAATCGTGTCGCGGCCAACCTTTGGCGAATAGTATCGATGTCGTGCGCCTCGTCGCTGAGCCGGCGACGCTCCCAGTCGAGGGCGGTTGCCACGATGGTCTCAAGCCCCGGACTGACCGCGGACCAACCCAGCACGCGCCGGGCCAGCCCGGCATCGGCCACCACGAAGGCAGCATCACCAGGACGCCGCGGTTCAAAACGAACATTGAGCGTCTTGCCGGAGACGCGTTCGACGGCGTTGATGACATCGAGCACGGAAGACCCGCTGCCATAACCGCAATTGGCGACGAGCGAGCTGCCTCCGCCCTGCAGATAGGCAAGCGCTTTCAAATGGGCGGCGACCAGGTCGCTCACGTGGATATAGTCGCGCATACCGGTGCCATCCGGGGTCGGATAGTCCGTGCCGTAGACGCACATGCCGTCGCGCATGCCCAAGGCTGTTTCGCAGGCGACCTTGATGAGGTGGGTGGCGCCGCGGGTCGACTGGCCGGCACGGCCTTGCGCATCGGCGCCGGCGACGTTGAAATAACGCAGGGCCACATAGCGGAAGTCATGGGCGCGCGCCGTATCCTGCAGCATGATTTCCGTCATCAGCTTGGAGGAGCCATAAGGGTTCTCCGGCCGCGGCGTCGCCGTCTCGCAGACCGGTTCGTTGCGCTCCGGCGTGCCATAGACTGCGGCGGTCGACGAAAAGATGAGCTTCGAAATGCCTGTTTTGACCGCCGCCTGGATCAGCACGCGGGAATTGCCTGTGTTGTTGTCGTAATAGTCGAGCGGATTGCTGACGGATTCCGGCACCACGATCGAACCGGCGAAATGAATGATCGCGTCGATGGGATTTTCGGCAAACACCTGTTCGAGAACCAGGCGGTCGCCGACATCGCCGAGATAGAAGCGCGCCTTGGGCGCGACTGCCCAGCGAAAGCCGGTCGACAGACGATCGATCACAACCACATCGTGCCCGGCATCCAGCAATGCCCAGACCATGTGACTGCCAATGTAACCGGCACCGCCCGTCACCAATATCGCCATAACCCTATTCCTCAGCCTGCGCCAATGTCAGGGATAGGTCTATGCGATTTCGACTTTAAAACTATTTATCTCAAACAATAACCGGCAATTTTTGCCATATCTATTTGATCTATACTTAATCAGCACTTTCAGAAAATATTCAAATTTTATCGATCGGCCCTGATGCCGAGAACGGGCCTCTGCCCGCTCCCGGCTCCGTTCAAAGCTTCAGGATGTAATCGCTGAGCCGGTCGGCCGCATCGCGGACCTGGGCCGGATCACGCAGGAAGCAGGCCCGCAGGAACTGCTCGCCGCCGGCGCCGAAGGCCGATCCGGGCGCCAGCGCAACGCCTGTCTTGTCGACGATGTCAATGGCGGCGGCGCGGCTGTCTTCCAGGCCGTCGATCTTCATGAAAGCATAGAGCGCGCCTTCGGGCTTCATCATCTGCACGCGATTGGTGGCAATCAGCGCGTCGCAGAGAATGTCGCGGGACGTGACAGCACGCGCGATGTTCTCGCGCACAAACTCGTCCCCGTGATCGAGCGCAGCGACGGCGCCACGCTGCATGAACTGTGCGACGCCTGACGTCGAATACTGGATCAGGTTTTCGAAAATCTGCCCGGTTTCAGGTGGTGCCACGAGCCAACCGACGCGCCAGCCGGTCATCGACCAGTTCTTGGAGAAGGAATTGGCGAAGATGACCCGGTCACCCTCTTCCATGATGTCGAGGAACGACGGCGCGCGGTCGGCCGAGGCGAAGTGATAGAGAGAATAGATCTCGTCGGCGAGGATCCAGATGCCGTGCTTGCGGGCAAGGCCAAGGATCGCCGCCAGATCCTCGCGGCTGGCCGTCCAGCCGGTCGGGTTGGAGGGCGTGTTGATGAACAGCGCCTTGGTCTTCGGGGTGATCGCCTGTTCGAGCCGATTGAGATCGAGCGCCCACCGTCCGCCTTCAAAACCGATCGGCAGGCCGACCGCCCTGGCGCCGCCGATCTCGATGGCCGAGACGATATTGGGCCAGCAGGGCGTCAGGTAGATCATCTCGTCGCCGGGACCGGTCAGCGCCTGAACGGCAAGCACGATCGCCTGCATGCCGGAACCCGTCACATAAAAATGGTCCGGCGAAAGATCGACGGAGAAATGGCGCTGATAATAGGCCGACAGCGATTGGCGCAATTCGGGAATGCCGCGCTGCCAGGTGTAGAAGGTCTCGCCCGCCAGAAGGGCGTCGCTCGCTGCACGATTGATGAAATCCGGGCTCGGAAGATCGCCTTCGCCGGCCCAAAGGGGGATGAGATTGTCCCGTCCTCGGGCATAGGTGATGATTTCAACGATACCGCTTTCGGGTGCGGATACGGCACGATGGCTAAGGCTGCTGACGATCGACATAAGGCTTCTCCGTTTCGACGTTGATAGCCGATCACAGGCTGGAATTCATATGATAAAGCGTGAGGGACGGATCGATTTCCGTGATGAATGGCAAGGCCCGGCCCGGGTGCGGGCCGAGACTTTCAAGGCGGGCGACCAGCCGGATCAGCGTGCCTTCAGCAGATCGCGGATCTCGGTCAGCAGTTGGATGTCGGCGGCCGGCGGCGCGGCTTGCTCAGCGGCGGCCTGCTGTCGTTCGAGCGACTTGCGCAGGGTGTTCACGCCCTTGACCATCAGGAAGATGATCCAGGCCAGGATGACGAAATTGATCACCACGGTGATGAAATTGCCATAGGCAAAGACGGCGCCCTGTTCGCGGGCGGCGGCCAGCGAGGTTGCCGTGACCTTGGAGCTGAGCGGCAGGAAGTAGTTCGAAAAGTCAAAACCGCCGAACACCACACCGACGACGGGCATGACGATGTCGGCCACCAGCGAATTGACGATCAGGCCGAACGCCCCGCCGATGATCACGCCGACAGCCAGGTCCATGACATTGCCGCGCGCGATAAACGTTTTGAACTCGTTGAGCATAGCTGTTTCCTCTTGATCCGATATCCCGATTGCCGCAGCAATCCTGCAGATGGTAATTTAGCATGGTCGCCGAAACTTGGAACATGGCGACGCGGAAAAACATACGTCGCGCCAATATGTTCGACTTATTGCCAATCGGTCGGACGATTTCAAACAGCCGCGATTTGACCTAATGTCGCGCACGGAGTTTTGGAACGCCGTGGCAAGGAGGGTGCGTGCTTCCAGGATGGGTCATCTTTCTGTCGGCCTTCGCCTATCTGCTGCTGCTGTTCGCAGTGGCCAGTTACGGCGACCGCCGGAGCCGGCTGCACGGTGTTCCCAAGAACGGCCGGCCGATTGTCTATGCCTTGTCACTGGCGATCTACTGCACGTCCTGGACCTATTTTGGCGGCGTGGGGCTTGCCGCCGATCGCGGCCTGGAGTTCACCGCGATCTATATCGGCCCGATCCTGATGTTCACGCTCGGCATGCCGATCCTGCGCCGCATTATCGAGCTGGCGAAGGCGGAAAAGCTGACCTCCGGGGCGGATTTCATTGCCGCCCGCTATGGCAAGAACCCGATCGTCGGCATGCTGGTGACGCTGATCGCGCTGGTGGGCACGATCCCCTATATCGCCCTGCAGCTCAAGGCAGTGTCCTCCTCCGTCTCGGCCATGGTCGATCCGTCCGATTACGGCATCGGCACCGGCAATCTCTATTTCATCGACCTGCCGCTGATCGTGGCGCTGTCACTGGCCTGTTTCGCGGTGATGTTCGGCACCCGGCATACCGACGCCACGGAACATCAGGACGGGCTGATCCTGGCGATCGCCATGGAATCGGTGGTCAAGCTGGTGGCCTTCTTCACCCTGGGCATATCGGTCGTCTTCTTCCTGTTCGACGGCCCGAGCGATCTCTGGGCAAAGGCGGTCGAAACCCCGCTGGTGATGTCGGCACTGACCCATGAAACGCCGATCAGCCGTTGGCTGCTGCTGATTGCCCTGTCGGCCTTTGCGATCATCATGCTGCCGCGCCAGTTTCACGTCACCGTCGTCGAGAACCGAACGTCGAAGGAGTTGCGGCTGGCCGGCTACCTGCTGCCGCTTTACCTGATCGCCATCAACATCTTCGTGCTGCCGGCGGCCATCGGCGGGCTGATGGCGTTTGGCGGCACCGGCAATGCCGATCTCTATGTGCTATCACTGCCGCTGCACAACGAATTGCCCGTGATCTCGCTGATCACCTTCCTCGGCGGCTTTTCGGCCGCCACCGCCATGGTCATCGTCGAGTCCGTGGCGCTGGCGATCATGGTGTCCAACGATATCGTCATGCCGATCTTCCTCAGGCAAAAGCTGCTATCGCGGACCAGCCATCACGACGACTTTGCCCGAACCCTCCTCAACATCCGCCGCACGGCGATCTTCGGCGTCATGCTGCTCGGCTATGCCTATTACCGCTCGGCCGACAACACGAGCGGCCTGTCGTCGATCGGCCTGCTGGCCTTTGCGGCAATCGCCCAGATCGCCCCGTCGCTGTTTGGCGGGCTGATCTGGCGGCGGGCCAATGCGCGAGGCGCCATAGCCGGCCTCAGCAGCGGGTTCGTGGTGTGGATCTATCTGCTTTTCCTGCCGAGCTTCGGCGTCCAGGATCACTCAGACCTCGCCTCCACCGTGCTCAGCTTCCTGTTTCCCGGCATTACGCTGTTCAGCGGACCGGATGCAGACCAGTTGGTCAATGCCACGGTTTTGAGCCTGCTGGTCAATTGCGCGGCCTTTGTGATCGGTACGCTCAGCCGCAATCCGCGGCCGGTCGAGCGGATCCAGTCGGGCATTTTCGTCAAACGCCATCTGCGGGCCAATTTCGCGACGCGCGGCTGGAAGACCCGCGTCAGCGTCGGAGACCTCAAGACCGCGATCGCCCGCTATCTGGGCGACGAGCGCATGCACCGCTCCTTCAAGAGCTACGAGCAGGCGGCCGGCCGCACGCTGGCCGACGACAGCCCGGCCGACATGGCCTTCATCCATTTTTCCGAACAGCTGCTCGGCAGCGCCATCGGCTCGGCCTCCGCCCGCCTGGTACTGTCGCTGATCCTGCAGAAGGCGGAGGATACCTCGGCCGACACCGCCTGGCTTCTCGACCAGGCCAGCGAGGCGCTGCAATACAATCAGGATATGCTGCAGACCGCCCTGTCGCAGATGGACCAGGGCATTGCCGTCTTCGATGCCGGCAGTCGCCTGACGATCTGGAACCGGCGTTTCCGCAGCCTTCTCGACCTGCCGGAGCATGTCGGCCAGGTCGGCTTTCCGCTGACCGACATCATCTCGATCCTGTCGCAGCGCGGCGATATCGCCGCCGAGGAGCAGTCGACGGTGATCGGCAACTTCCACCACCTCGACGATCCGTTCCAGCTGGTGCTTTCGGGCGGCGCCCGCATCATCGAGGTTCGCTGCAATGCCATGCCGGACAAGGGAATCGTCGCAACCTTTACCGACATCAGTGCGCAGGTGGCCGCCGACAAGGCGCTGAAGCAGGCCAATGAGACCCTGGAGCAAAGGGTTGGCGAACGCACCGGAGAGCTCACCCGGGTGAACCATGCGCTGGCCGAAGCGCGGGCGGCGGCCGATGAGGCGAATATCGGCAAGACGCGCTTCTTTGCCGCCGCCGGCCACGACATCCTGCAGCCGCTCAATGCGGCGCGGCTCTACTCGTCGTCGCTGGTCGAACGGCTGGGCGATTCCAGCGACAGCGCCCTGGTGCGCAATATCGATTCGGCGCTGGAATCGGTCGAGATCATCCTCGGGGCGGTGCTCGATCTGTCGCGCCTGGACACCGGCGCCATGAAACCGCGGCTGGCCTCCGTTCCCCTGCAAAGCCTGCTGGAACGCATCGAAACCGATTTCGCACCGATGGCGCGCGAGAAGAACCTGAAACTCGTCGTCGTCCCGACATCGCTGAAGGTGCGGACCGATCCCAATCTGCTGCGCCGTCTGGTGCAGAATCTGGTGTCGAATGCCATCAAATACACGCCGTCCGGCCGGGTCCTGGTCGGCGCCCGCCGCCACGGCAAGGAGGTTATCATCCAGGTGATGGATTCGGGCATCGGCATACCGTCCTCCAAGTTTCGCACGGTGTTCAAGGAATTCGCCCGGTTGGAGGAAGGGGTGAGGACCGCGTCGGGCCTCGGGCTTGGGCTGTCGATCGTCGACCGCATCGCCCGGGTTCTGAACCATCCGGTGCAGCTCTCCTCTACCCCCGGCAAGGGCACGAGCTTCCGGGTGTTCATGCCGCTCGACATGTCCCAGCCACAGGCCGCGTCCGTCGCGACGATGGCCTCGCCCGACAAGACGTCGCGGTCGCTGGAGGGCGTCAGGGTGTTGTGCATCGACAACGAGCCGAAGATCCTGGAGGGCATGCAACTGTTGCTCACCGGCTGGGGCTGCCGGGTCGATTGCGCCGGGTCGGTGGCCGAGCTCGACGGCATCGTCGCCGACCATGCGACACCACCCGACGTCATCATTGCCGACTACCATCTTGGCGACGGCAGCGGTATTGGCGCGATCCTGATGCTGCGTTCCCTGTACGGCACGACAATCCCGGCCCTGCTGATCACCGCGGACCGCACCCAGGAGGTGCGCAGCGAGGCCGAGCGACAGACGATCGGCATCCAGCACAAGCCGGTGCGCCCGGCCGCGCTGCGGGCCTATATCACCCAGGTTTCGGCGTTGAAAAGGACTGCTGCCGAATAGGGTTTGCCGTCAGCCGCGGGCGCCAAACGCCCGCGGATCAGTGGGTTACCAGGACTTCAGGGCCCGCAGGGTCGGTGTTTTCTTGACGACATGCTCGTCCATACGGCCCAGCAGGCGGTCCAGCAGTTCGACGGCCTGACCGACGGAAGGCCCCTTGTTGAGCATCACGCACTCCGCCCGGCTGGCCATGGCTGCATCGGTCATTTCGCCGCGCGATGGAATACCGTCGCGCACCAGATCCTCCAGCACCTGTGTGGCCCAGATGGCCGGAACGGAAGCGGCCTCGCAGATCCACAGGATTTCCTCCTGCATTTCGGCAAGTCGCTCGAAACCGATCTCGGCGGCCAGATCGCCGCGAGCGATCATCACGGCAAACGGGCCACGTTTGCGGGCGCGGGCAATCAGGGCCGGCAGATTGCTTACGGCTTCCGGCTGTTCGATCTTGGCAACCAGGCCCAGCGGCCGGCTCGACGCTCCATGGCGCGCCAGCGCTGCGTCGAGCAGATCGATATCGTCGGGGTGGCTGACGAAGGAATAGCCGACCATGTCGGCGCATTCGATGACGGTCGGCAGGTCCGTCTCGTCCTTGGCGGTCAGGGGCGACAGGCCAAGCGCGGTGTCGGGCAGGTTGATGCCCTTTTCCGGCTTCAGCTTGGCGCCGCCCGATTTGGCCTTGGTGATCAGGATCACCGCCTCGCCGTCAGCGATGCTGTCGACAACGCCTTCGAGCTTGCCGTCGTCATAGCGCAGCCGATCGCCGACCGAGAGGCGCGTCACCATTTCCGGCAGGGACACGCCGGCCGAAAACCGCACCTCGCTGCAGGTTCGCGGCAGGCCGGAGGCGACAAGCCGGACTCGGTCACCGACCGCCAGGCGCGCCTTTTTATCGGGAAGTTCCACGACGCCGGTGCGGATCTTCGGGCCGGCAATATCCATCAGGACTTTCAAATCGCGGCCAAGCACATGGGCCGCTGAACGCACATGTGCAGACATGGCGCGCCAAGCGTCCGGCCCATCATGGGCGCAGTTGATACGGGCAATGTCCATGCCCTTGGCGGCGAGATCCAGAATGAAATCCGGTTTATCCGCAGCCTCGCTCGGCAGGGTCACCATGATGCGGGTGCGACGATGGGCGCGGGGTGCAGCAAACAGCGCCTCAGAAGCCTCCTGCAGGCGGGCCTCGCCCTTGAAGAATGCACCTTCGGTCGGCATGGGCATGGGGCTTTCGCGGCCTGCCAGAGCCGCCAGCGCTGCAATCACCGCATCGAGCGTCGGCAGGACGCGACCCTCCAGGCGGCCGAGCGACGACAGGCCGAGAACCATCAGGCGACGCTGCAGGATCCGCAGATCCTGATGGCGCAAGGCGAGGTAATGGGCGAGGTTTTCGACGGCCGGATCGACAGGTCGCTTGTCACCGTCGAACTCGTCCAGCAGGACCTGCGCCTTCGCGACAACGGTCGCCCGCAACTGCACGATCTCGTCCAGCAGATCGGAGGCCTTTTCGGCACTTGTCGGCACATCCAGTTTGTTCATGATTCGCACTCCGTCATTACTCGTGACAATCGCGCTCCGGCGAAGGCTGCAATGCACCGATCGCGGTTCTGGCCGGTAGGGCTTCAAACAGGCACGCTTAAAGCAGCGACGTAACGGCAGCGTGACGGCGCATCGTCCTTTGCGGACAATAGCATTTCGCGGCAGCGACGGCCCCGCGTCTTTTGTTACGGAGCCCTGCGGCATCTTCGCCTTCCGGCCAATAGCGCGCTGTCGGATTAGCGCCTAGACTGCCGTTTCAAGCATTCGACGCCAGGGAGGGGCCATGCGGATCGCTGTCCTATCCGATATCCACGCAAACCGTCAGGCGTTCGAGGCTGTCCTTGCACAGGCCAGCCAGCGCGGCGCATCGCGTTACGTCATTCTCGGCGATATCGTCGGCTATGGCGGCGATCCCGGCTGGTGCGTGCAGACCTGCATGGCGCTGGCCGAACAGGGGGCCGTCGTCATTCGCGGCAACCATGACCAGGCGGTGGACGATCCGCTTATTTCCCTCAACGAAACGGCCCGCGCGGCCATCGATTGGACTGCGGGCGTGCTTTCGCCGAGCGAGAAGGCCTTTCTCAAGGGGCTGCCGCTTGAAGTCCGGGACGAGGACCGGCTCTATGTGCATGCCGACGCCTCCGCACCGCAGAAATTTCGCTATGTCACCGACGCCGAGGACGCCGCGGCGCATTTCCGGGCCTGCCAGGCCTCGGTGAGCTTTTGCGGCCATGTCCATGTGCCGGCCCTTTATGCACTCGCTCCCGCCGGCAAAGTGACGGCTTTTGCTCCCCATTCGGCGACGGGCATACCGCTTTTGCCGCAGCGGCGCTGGCTGGCGGTGATGGGTTCGGTAGGCCAGCCGCGAGACGGCAATCCCGCCGCGGCCTTTGCGATGCTCGATACCGACACAGGCGAGCTCTGCTTTCTTCGGGCGGCCTATGACATCGAGGCGGCGGCGGCGAGCATCCGGGCGGCCGACCTGCCGGAAAAGCTGGCGGCCCGGCTGTTCAAGGGGAAGTAGGATTTGAGGGGCAAGCAGGACTTGGGGGGAAGTAGGACATGGCGAGAACCACTCTGCATCCCGGCAGCGTGATCGATGGCTTCACGATCGGCGAGCTGGCCCATCGCGGCGGCATGTCGCGGCTCTATGCCGTGACACGGCCGGATATCGACTTTCCGATGCTGATGAAGGTTCCGGACATGGGCGACGGCACCGATCCGGCGATGATCGTCGGCTTCGAGATGGAGCAGATGATTCTCCCAAAACTTTCGGGGCGGCATGTGCCGCGTTTCGTCGCCAATGGCGATTTCGCCCGCCAGCCCTATATCGTTTTCGAGCGTCTTTCCGGACGATCGCTCTATCCCTTGCTCGAGAAACTGCCGCTCGACGCCGATGAAGTGGCAAGGCTGGGCGCCCGGATTGCCACGGCCCTTGCCGATCTGCACCGCCAGGATGTTGTGCATCTCGATATCAAGCCTTCCAACATCCTGTTTCGCGACAGCGACGAGGCCGTGCTGGTCGATTATGGACTGGCGCGGCACCTGCACCTGCCGGATCTCATGAGCGAGGAATTCCGCCTGCCCTACGGCACGGCCCCCTATATGGCGCCCGAGCAGATCCTCGGCGTCCGCAGCGATTTTCGCAGCGATATTTTTGCGCTCGGTGTGCTGATGTATTTCTTTGCCACCGGCACTCGACCCTTCGGCGATCCGCAACGCATGAAAGGACTGAAGCGCCGCCTGTGGCGCGATCCCGTGCCGCCACGGGCGCGCCGACCCGAGCTGTCCAAGGCATTCCAGGAGGTGATCCTGCGCTGCCTGGAGGTCAACCCGGCGCGGCGCTATCCGACCGCCGCGCAACTGGCCATGGACCTGCAGGATCTCTCCAAGGTGGCGCTGTCGCCGCGCGCGGAAAAGCTGAAGCGCGACGGCTGGGTGCCCGTGATGAAGCGTCGGTTCGACCCTGAGCCGATCGAGATGATCCGGCCCCAGGCCGGCACGATGCTCTTGTCGAGGGCACCGATCGTCATGGTCGCCATCGATCTCGGCGACGGCTCGTCCGAGCTTGCCGAAGCGCTGCGATTGACCGTCAGCCGGATCATCGAGAAGACCCCCGATGCCCGTGTCGCCTGTGTCAACGTGCTGAAAACCGCCCTGCTCAAACTGGATAGCGATCTCGACGCCAGCGGCAACAACAAGCATGTGTCCGGTCTGGTGCAGTTGAAGCACTGGGCGGAGCCGTTGAAACTGGCAGAGGGCTGCGCGACCTACCATGTGATCGAAGCGGTGTCTCCGGCCCAGGCCATCCTCACCCATGCGCGCGACAACCTGGTCGATCACATCGTCATGGGCGCGCGCGCCAATTCCGCCATGCGCACGCTGCTCGGCAGCGTGTCCGGCGAAGTGGCCGGGCACGCGCCCTGCACGGTCACGGTGGTGCGGGTGCGACAACCGGCGTCGAACGACTGAACCCCGCCGATCCCTAAGGCCGCAAGGCCCACACCGTTGCATGTGTCACCACGCCGGGGGCGGCGATCAGCCGGGCGGAGCGAACCGGTTCGAAGCCGGCAATGCGCTTGGTACCGACCCAGCGGCCGTGATCGGCAAAGACCTCGATCGATCCGTAGTCGAGGAAGATACGAATGCGTCGCGGCCGGGCGCCCTCGGCAATATAGCGGGGCGACACCTCCCCTTCCTTCTCATGGCGAATGGACAGACCCGCTTCGTCCAGCACGACGGCGAGTTGGACGTCGGGATGATCGAGCAGCAGTTCAAAGCCGGCTCCGGCTTCCTGAAGCTCGAAGAGAATCTCGACGGCGCCATTCAGCAGCGTCACCGTCTGGCCGCTGGCCAGACGCGTGCGGTCGAGACTATGGCTGCGCAGGCTTTCGGCAGCCCCGATCGGCGGTGTCAGCAGCGCGCCATCGGCAAAGCGCAAGGTGCGCGGCAGGGTCATGGCCGTCGGGAAGTCGATGGTATGGCCGGCATCCGCCCAATTGGCCAACCAGCCGATGCCGATCGGCACATCTCCATCCATGAAGGCCTGGAAGGCGTAGTTGTCGGTGCCGAAATCCAGCTCCTGCTCGAATTCCTTGGCAAAGGTCTTGCCGTCGAACCAGCCGACTTCCGCCATGGTGAGGTTCTTGCGGCCGGTCCTGATGTCCTCGCTGTTCATCAGGCCATAGATCAGCACCCAGCGGGTCGACGGGCTGGTAAGCGGGCCGTCGAGCGGCAGCAGGCAGGGGCATTCGAGCGCCGTCGTCTTGTGGCGCGTATCGACCAGCAGCTTGCCGACATAGGTCCAGCCACCGGCGGCTGTTCGGTCCTCGCTCTCGTAGAGCAGGATCACCCCCCCTTCATCGCTCTGGCTGCCGAGCAGCATTTTCCACAGGCCATCGGGTCCCTTCATCACGTACGGATCGCGGAAATCGAGCGTCAGGCCCTCGCCGTCCGGCCGCTGCGGCAGAATGATCTCCGCCTGGCCGGCGCTGAAGAGATCGGCCGAGGTCGCACTCATCTGGATCTGCTCCTCCGGCTGGCGATCCTTCTGTTGCTCGGTGAAGAAGACCCGGATGCCGGGGCCGTTGGGCAGGGCAATGGCCGAGCCGGAAAAGGCACCGCCGCGCTTGTCGGGCCGGGCGCTCAGATCCTCGGAGGGGAAGAGGAAGATCGGCAGGTGGCGCCAGCGCAGGTAATCCGACGAAACGGCATGGCCCCAGTGCATGGTGTTCCAGGTCAGGCCGTGGGAGTAATGCTGGTAGAACAGATGCGGCCGCCCGCCGAACCGGCCAAAGCCGTTCGGATCGTTCATCCAGCCAAACGGCGGGCGAAAATGATAGCCGTCGGTCAGGCGCGGCGGCGCATTGCCGGGATTGGTGTGCAGCACGGTGATGCCGGTTTCCAGCACGTCGGCGGGGGTGAACCAGTAGGCAACCGAAACCGCGGTGACGTCGCTGTCATACTGCAGCTCGATATGACCGCCACCGAACACATGGTAGATGCGGAAGTCGTATTCCTCGGTATTGGTGGCCAGAACCTCGCCGAACTTGCCATTGGCGCTGAAGAAGGAAAGCGACCCTTGAATGCCGGGCAACATGGCCTTCAGCCAGATGTGCAGCGTGGTGTTGACCGGCAGATCGGCATGAATGACGCGCTGGCTGTCTTGCTTATGGGCTGTGTCGGGCATCGGCTTTCCTTGTGTCTACCCCGACAAGCCTAGAGCGCGAATGCGGCCAGGAAAGGCCCAGCACTTGAAAAAACCCATAAAAAAAGGCCGGGCAAACCCGACCTTCCCTCAATCTCTACAAAACCGTGCCGGTACATCCGTGGTCACGATCTGGAGATAATCTGTATTAGACGGCCTGGAGGCGGTCTGCAGACATCTTGCCGGACTTGTTGTCGCGGACCAGTTCGAAGGAGAGCTTCTGGCCATCCTTCAGGTCGCGCATGCCAGCGCGCTCAACGGCAGAGATGTGAACAAAAACGTCGGCAGCGCCGTCGTCCGGCTGAATGAAGCCGAAGCCCTTGGTTGCGTTAAACCACTTTACGGTACCAGTGCTCATGACGATATCCTTTTAAAATCGTTCATAGAAGTTGCAGTTTTGGGGAGACCCATCGCCGCGGTGAAAACCGATTTTGAGGAAGTTCGCCAGTTACAGCGGTAAGCCGAAACAAAGTTCATCTAGCAAGATCGATGCTGCAGCATGTACCCGGCAATTGTGTCTATGGCAAGGCGCAAACGGCAAGAGGGGGCCGCCCCTGGTGCCACCTGTCATCGTCCCGTCATGCCACTTTCATCGACCCGTCAAGCAAATCAGCTATCGCCACCGGATGCAAACGGATCCTGGAGATGCCGCCGATGCGCCTGACCATGCCGATCCTTGCCAGCGTGCTGACCGCCATGCTGGTGCTTTTTCCCTCGCTGGCCGGCAATGCCTCGACGCCCGAAAACAGCCGGGCAGCGCTGATCCGGACGCGGCTGACCCATGCCAACCAGTGGCGCGGCCATGTGATGGTGGTGGCGCACCGGGCCGGCTGGAAGGACCATGGCCAAGTGCTGCGGGCTGAGAATTCGCTGGACGCCATCGACGCGGCCGTGGCGCTTGGCGTGGACGCCGTCGAACTGGACGTGCGGCGATCGGCCGACGGGGTGCTGGTGATCCTGCATGATGCGACGCTGGACCGCACCACCACTTGCCAAGGCGCGGTCAGCGCCCGGACCCTGGCTGAGCTGAAAACCTGCCGGCTGGTGGTCGAAGGCGAGCGGCGCGTCACCGATGAAAGCGTGCCGACGCTTGCCGAGATGCTGTCCCATGCCAAGGGGCGGATCCTGGTCAATATCGACAACAAGCTGGAGGCCGCCGACCTGCCGGAGATCGCCAACCTTGCCCGCAGCCTTGGGATGGCGGACGGCATCCTGCTGAAGCATGCGATCTGGAACGAGCAGAGACTGGCCGAAACGCAAAGCGCGCTGGCCGGTATCGATCGGGATATCGCCTTCATGCCGATTTTCGCCGACGATGCGGTGCGGGACGCCGGCTTTATGGCCAAGGTCACCGCCGCCTTCGACGCGCCGGCAGCAGAACTGATCGTCTGGCAGCGCCAGGCCGGCCAACCGATGACGGAGGCTGGCGGACCGCTGTTTTCGACCGCGGCGCAAGTTGCGGCGCTAAAGGGCGGCTGGCACATGTGGATCAACACCTACCCGATCACCGACCGGCCCGAGGGCATGGTGGCCGGCGGGCGCGGCGACGGACTGGCCTTTGCCGTCGGGCGTCCCGACGACGTCTACGGCTTCTGGATCAACCACGGCGCCACCATCATCCAGACCGACGAGCCCCGCGCGCTGATCGATTGGCTGGAGGCCAACGGCCACCGCCTGCCCTATGGGCTGACCCAATGACGAGGTTGCCGGGCGGGCTGGCGAATGCCTGGCGAACCATTTGGTTAGTTTCTCAAACAGCGCTGAAGGCAATCCACGATGTCGCGCGCTGACTTGGAATGTGGCCGCCAACCGATCCCACCTCGCGAAACCTTAGAGCGTGACTCGATAAGAGTTCAATAGGCATGGTACCTTGCGAGCCTTCGGGTGAGGATGCAGATGTGGGCGATGAGCGTCCAGGGCTTCAGCGGAAGCAACTGATTTCTCTCAATCCTTAACAAGTCGCCTGCATCTGCCAAGCCAAGCGAATGTGCGCTCGGCGGCCCAGCGACGCGGCAGCACTTCGAAGCCCTTTGCTTTGCCGGTTCACGTGACGATCTCGAGCGCGAACTTCGCGACCTTGTGCAATGCGCCCCCCATTTTCGGACCGGTATTTTGAGAGCCGCCGCTGCTCCATCGCGGTATTGAATGTCAGCACCGTGAACGACGAGCCCCACCGTCAGATAGCGTTTGCGGCCTTTAATCTTCTTGCCCGCGTCATAGCCCGCAATCCCCCCCGCTTTTGGTCGTTTTGACACTCTGGCGGTCTATCACCCCTGCCGTCGGCGACGGCTTCCTTCCCTTCCAGTTCTCGCGTCTCCATGACGAGATGATGGTTGACCCGCAGCTACAAGCCAGTCGCCCGCCACTCGCAGAAGTAACCCTGTACGGATGAATAAGGTGGAAAATCTTTTCGGCAGCATCTGCCATTGTCATCCGGTCGACGCGATATAAAGCAGTGCGTTCACAACAGTCCAGCCCATGGCGGTCTCCATCGAATCTTAAGCAAAATCGAAGGAGTCCCAACTGGCTGATTTGACTCAACTCTTTATCGGTCAGGCTCTTAGAGCTGCGAAGGATCTCTTGAACGAGGGATATCCAATACTTTGGCGTTCGGGCTTACGTCAGGACACCACTCGGCAGACGGGTCGGAGATCACCTCGTCGCAACACCCCACTGGTACGATTATAGCGCGCGAAGTGAACTGTGGTTGTGGTATGAAAAATCCTATACAACTCGCGAAGGACGCAGCTATCTCAGCGCAAGGTGGAACAATAGTCGGTAAAAATGCTCCGGGTGCGATACAAGGGCACACATCTTATTCGAGACGATCGAGCGTGACTATGGAGGATTGACGATGAAAGAAATTCGACAGGCTCTGTTGAACGGAATTGGAAATCGAGTTGGTGAATTTGGCTTTGATCGAAAAGCAATTGGGCAGTCATTCAAGCGAGAATTCCCCGGCGGAATAAGTCGGTTTCACCTTGCCTTTATCAATCATAAGAGTGATTTTGACGTAACTGCAGATGTAGCGGTCAGATTTCATAAACTTGAAGAATTGGCAAACGAGAACGACAATTTTATCTCGAAAAAAGATAAAAGCTTGACGAACTCTTTGGGTGCAGAATTGGGAAATATTGCGGGTGTCGGACAAATGCGCTGGCATGTGGCCACAATCGATGACCTGGATTCTGTGACCACTGGTATATTGGACGCGTTTATTGAGATTGGGCTACCGTATCTGGAGGTCGCGTCCACTATGGAGGGGGCATACAGATTGCTGAGCGCTCCCGGAAAGAACTCTTGGCTTCATAATCCGGTACTCTCTGCGCGAGCGAAGCGTGTTGTCGGACTTGCAAAGCTTCTAGAGAGCAAATTCGAAGGAATCACAACTGGCTCATTCTATTCAACTCGTTTTGGATCAAGCCCTTAGACTTTCTGGTTCTCTATCTTTCAATAACAGAACGGAAGTCATTAAGTTTGTCCGCTTGTCGTAAAAACTCGTGGGCATTGGAAAAATGCATAATCTTCCCGTAGGCCGACTACCCCAAAACCTATGTCGTCACTGGGATATTATGCCAAACCGAGCTTCTCGAAAACTAAGAAGCAGTGCCCACGTATCCCGTAAACCAGTAGCCTGGAAATGAGGAGGTTTCGGAGGTCCAAGGGCTCAAACTCGCCGACACGGAAAACTCTAAAATCCTTGTAAGCCACTTCGATCGCCGCTTCATATTGCTCCGATCCGTAGTCTTGAACAAACATTTCATTATAGCTGAAGCTTCTGATTCGCCCTGCGGATATCGGCGGTTTCACAAGAGCCAAATCCCGCTCATCTTCAAGAATGTCGCCGCTATGGCCAACTGCATCAGAATTTACATGCAAAGACGAAAGCATAGAGATTTCGTGAAACGATCCTGCATGAAACTCGCAGAATAAATCGCTAGCAATTTCAGCCATTCCAGGACTGTATTTCCCTGCCCTTTCGAAGTATCCAACAAACCGTTCAGACGCTCCGTAAGCGTTCAGTTTGATGGAGTTTAAAACGAGACTCAGCACATCGAGCATTTTTTCAGACTGAAGCTTTGAGTCTATCCTTTCACGCCTTGCTGGCAACCGTCTTTTCAGCCCCATCGACGCGGGATGCGAACCAGTTGGCCAGAAGCGCGCCGGAAATGTTGTGCCAGACGCTGAAGATGGCGCTGGGCACGGCGGCGACCGGCGAGAAATAGGCATTCGCGAGAGCCGCGCCCAGGCCGCTGTTCTGCATGCCGACCTCAATGGCGATCGCCTTGCGCTTGGAAAGCGACAGGCCGCAGGCCCGGGCGGCGAAGAAGCCGAGCAGATAGCCCAGGCCATTGTGCAGGACGACGACGGCAAAGATCGTCAGGCCGGACTGGGCAATGGCGCCCTTGCTGGCGCCGACGACGGCGGAGACGATCAGCACGATGCCGATGACGCTGACCAGCGGCAAAGCGGGCACCGCGGCGCGCACCAGATTGGGCAGCAGTTTCTGCAGGGCAAAGCCAAGGGCCAGCGGCACCAGCACGACCTTGACGATGCTGATGAACATGGCCATGGCATCGACCGGCAAATACTGGCTGGCAAACAGCCAGACCAGGAAGGGCGTGACCAGCGGTGCTGCCAGCGTGGTGACGCTGGTGCAGGCGACCGACAGGGCGACATCGCCTTTGCTCAGATAGGTCATGACATTCGACGAGGTGCCGCCGGGGCAGCAGCCGACCAGAATGACGCCGGCGGCGACTTCCGGCGGCATGGGCACGATCATCGTCAAAAGCACGGCCAGAAGCGGCATGATGACGAATTGCGAGACGACGCCGATCGCCACATCCAAGGGCCGCTTGACCACTTCGCGAAAGTCATCGACGGAAATGGTCAGCCCCATGCCGAACATGATGATGGCCAGCAGCGTGACGATCCACGGGGCGATCTGCTTGAACGTGTCGGGAAAAAAGAAGCCAAGCACGGCAAACAGGATGACCCAGACGGCAAAGGTCTTACCGACGAAGGCCGAAAAATTGGCCAAGACTTTCAAAATACCACTCCTTGACGACATTATATGTCGCGCGGTTTAGGCGTGCTGCTATCTCTGTCAAGTCATGGATCCGTTCAACCGGTACGTATGCTGCGGATTTTCGCCATCGACAGGCGGGCGGTTTCGGCCAGCGCATCGGCGCGCTCATTGCCGACAAGGCCTGAATGGCCCTTGCACCAGGCGACCGTGATCAGGGGATTTCGGCCAAGCTCGACATCAACCGCCTGCCACAGGTCCCGATCTGGGATCGAGCGGCGGCGGCGATGGGCATTGGCTGAGATCACCGTCCAGCCATTGTTGCGCCAGATCGGTCTCAGGCGGTTGCAGCCCTCCACGACATAGAGGGAATCGGTCCAGAGCACCGCCGGCTCAGCCCCGGCCGACTGATGGAGCCAGCGCGCTGCTTTAAGCAGCGCCATCAGTTCCATCGCATTGTTGGAGGTTTGCGGCACGCCGCCGTGGTCGAAGGTGATCTCCAGGTCGCCGCGACAGGCGACAAAGGACCAGCCGCCGTGGCCGGAGGCGGGGTCAAAGGTGCCGTCGGTGAAGACGTTCAATGCTGAGACGGGGATAACGGGGGTGGCGGGCATGGAAACACTCGAAACTGTCTGCGGGCGGGGTCAAGACTGGAGCGATGTCTGCTCAGGCGCAAACGGAATTCTCCTGTCAGAGGCGCACGATACCACGTCTGCAAAGTCCCGGCTCTCAAGCCACGCTGCCGACATCGGCTTTAACATGCCGACCGACATAATCCACGAAGGCCCGCACCTTGGGCACCCGAAATCGGCTGGCGGGCCAGAGCATCGTCAGGACGCCCGCCTGCTCCAACTCGCCCTCCAGAACAGGAACAAGCGCGCCATTGGCGAGCCCATCGCGCACCAGGAATTGCGGGAAGCATCCGATGCCGGCACCGCGGAGGGTCAGATCAAGCAAGGGATCGATGACGCTCGCGGTGAGGCTGACCGGGACATTCAATCCGGGCGCCGATCGCAGCGGCCAGGCGGCGATGCGGCCCGACAAGAGCTTCTGTCGCAGACAGACGTGGTGCGACAAATCTTGAGGCCCCGTTGGCAGACCGTGGGCGGCCACATAGGTCGGAGCGGCCACGAGCCGCCATTCGAAATGGCCGAGCGTCTTGTGCAGCAGGCGGGAATCACCTGTTTCCCCGGTGCGGATGACGACGTCGAACCCTTCCTCGATCACGTCAACGAGGCGGTCGCTGTAATCAAGATCCAGCTCCACCAGGGGATGTTCGGCCGCAAAGGCCGCCAGCGCATTGGTCAGCAGCGATCCTGTCAGCGGCAGGCTGACGCGGAGCCGGCCGCGCGGGCTGCCGGAAACTTCGGCCAGTTCCGCCTCACCGGCCTGCAGCTCATCGAGCATGCGCCGGGCGCGTGCCAGAAAGATAGTACCGGCCTCGGTCAGCGAAATGGTGCGGGTGGTGCGGTGAAACAGCGTGACTGCCAGCTGCGATTCCAGCCGGGCGATGGCCTTGCCGACCGCAGACGAGGATATGCCGAGGCCCTGCCCTGCGGTCTTGAAACTGCGGGCATCGGCAGACGCCACGAAAGCACGTAACGATGCAAGGCTATCGACGGGCTCCACCATTGCGAACTTATCCTCCGTAATATTCGGAATTCTAGCCTATCAATTCCACGATGAATAGGCGCTATGTCCGCGGGAACCGTTAACGCCCGAGGCGCAGCCATGTCCGACATCATCGATCACACACCCCTATCCGCAAACCCTGCTGTAAGCGCGACAGTGCCTCGCAGCGGGCTGGCCGTGACATTGCTGGCAATCTCGGCCTTCGTGATCGTGACGACCGAATTCATTATCGTCGGCATGCTGCCCGGCCTCGCCCGCGATCTTGACATCTCCGTGTCGGCCGCCGGGCAGTTGGTCACGCTGTTTGCCTTCACGGTGATGCTGGCTGGACCCTTTCTGACCGCCCTTGTCTCGCATCTCGACCGCAAGCGGCTGTTCGTCATCATCCTGGCCATCTTTGCCGCATCCAACGCGCTTGCCGCCCTTGCCCCGAATATCTGGATACTGGGTCTCGGCCGCTTCATCCCCGCTTTGGCGCTGCCGGTATTCTGGGGAACCGCCAGCGAAACTGCCGGCGACCTGGTCGGTCCAGAGCGTTCCGGCAAGGCGGTCGCGCAGGTTTACATGGGCATCGCCGCCGCCATGGTGCTGGGCGTCCCGCTTGGCACGCTTGCCGCCGACGCCATCGACTGGCGCGGCACCTTCTGGCTGCTGGCCGGGCTGTCGCTGCTAATGGCCGTCCTGCTCGTCCTGTTCATGCCCTCGATTGCGCCGCAGAAGAAAGTCGGCGCCGGCACGCAGGCGCGCATCCTGAAAGACCCGTTCTTTCTCGGAAACCTGGGGCTTTCCGTCCTGGTCTTTACCGCGATGTTTACGGCCTATACCTATCTGGCCGACACGCTGGAGCGGGTGGCAATGATCCCGGCCTCGCAGGTTGGCTGGTGGCTGATGGGTTTTGGCGTGCTTGGTCTGCTTGGAAACTGGCTCGGCGGTTATCTGGTCAATCGCGGACCGCTGCTCGCAACCGCCCTTGCCACGCTGGTCCTGGCCATCGGCATGGCGGTAACCACGCCTTTTGCGACCTCGCAGACATGGCTGATCCTCGCCTTGGCCGCCTGGGGCATCGCCAATACGGCGCTCTATCCGATCTGCCAGATCCGCGTGATGAAGGCTGCCTCCCATGCCCAGGCACTGGCGGGGACCCTGAACGTGTCCATGGCGAATGCCGGCATCGGCCTTGGCGCCGTGATTGGCGGCAGCGTCATCCAACACTTTGGCCTGCCCCAAATCGGCTATGTGGCCGCGGCCATCGCCCTGCTCGCCGTCATCTCCTCTTTCGGCGTCTCGAAACTGAAGCCAGGCGCATCGACCGAATGAAGACCAGGCCTGGGTCAGGACAAAGGGCCGAAGCTGGCTTAGCGACCGATGGCCGCAAGCACGATAGAGTTGGCGCAACTGTCCAGCAATCCTATATGGGTTTAAGACCATGGGACTCGAAGCTGACGATCCCGTTTGGCCATTGCCGGTCAGTTGCCTGTCCACCAACTTGAAAGTTCAAAGCGTTGAGTGTTGCCTTTACCAAGGAAGAGAGTTCGGAGACCGCGGCGGAGACCATGTTGCCGGATCGGCCGGTTTCGCCGCATCCGAACCTGGTGACCGAGGCGGGGCTGAAAGCGCTGGAGGAACAGTTGCGCGCGGCGCGGTCGGCCTATGAGGTGGCCAACGTGATCGAGGACGTCAACGAGCGGCGGCGGCAGACGGCCAATCCGTTGCGCGACACGCGCTATTTTGCAGCACGGGTCGGTTCGGCGCAGGTGATGGCCGCGCCGACCTCGACCGACACGGTCGCCTTTGGCAGCACGGTCAAATTCGAGCGCGACGACGGGCGCGTGCAGACCTATCGCATCGTCGGCGAGGACGAGGCCGATCCCAAGGCCGGATCGATGTCCTATGTTTCGCCGGTGGCCCGGGCGATCATGGGCAAGGCGGTGGGCGATGTCGTTACGATCGGCGACGGGGAGTTGGAGATCGTGGCGATCTCCTGAAGGAGAGCCGGCAACCGCCTGCACAAGCGAAGAGGCCGCAAGCCGGTCAGACATGGCATGGCCAAGGTGCCGGAATCCGGCGAAGGCGGGTTGAGATGGCGGCCGGCAAAGGCTATCTGGGGCGGACCGCATAGAGACCTCCCGCGAACGAAAAGGCGCATTCCGGCATGACCCCTGATTTTCTCGTCACCCATTCCGGTGGCTTCCATGCCGACGAATTGCTGTCGAGCGTCATCCTCACCCGGCTTTTCCCGCAGGCGCGCATTGTCCGCAGCCGGGCGCCGGAATGGATCACGCCGGGTGCCGACCGGATTATCTACGATGTCGGCGGCGCCTATGACCCCGAGGCGCGGATCTTCGACCACCACCAGCGCGGCGCACCGCTGCGCCCAGATGGCCAGCCCTATAGTTCGTTCGGATTGATCTGGGCGCATTATGGCCGCGATTATCTGGCCGCTCTGGCAGTCCCCGCCGAGCATGTCAAAAGCGTCTATGCCTCCTTCGATGCCAGCTTCGTGCTGCCGATCGATCTGGTCGACAATGGCGCGCTGAGCCCCGCCACGGCCGGGCCGCTGGCCGGCCTGACGCTGTCGGCGCTGCTGGAAACCCTGAAACCCGTTTTCGACGAGACCGATCCCGAGGCGGAGATGCGGGGCTTCCACGCGGCTTTTGCCATCGCCCGCACATTCGTCGAGGCGCGGATTGCCGGCAGTGCCGCCAAACTGCGGGCCGAGGCGCTGGTGCACAAAGCGATCGTCGAGGCTGGTGCGGGGCGCATTCTGGAACTGCCGCTCGGCATGCCGTTCCGCTCGGCCGTCGTCAAGGCGGGAGCCGATCAGTTGCTGTTCGTCATCCACCCGCGCGACAAGGACTGGTGCCTGACCACCATCCGCAGCAATGACGAGGGGTTCGAAGTGCGCGCCGACCTGCCGGCCGCCTGGGCCGGCCTGACCAATGGTGATCTCGAAGCGGTCTGCGGCGTCAAGGGCGCCAGCTTTTGCCACAATGGCCGCTTCATCGCCGCCGCCCGGACCCGCGAGGCCGTGCTGGCCATGGCGGAACTGGCTGTCGATGAGGCCATTGCAAAGGGATGACCGTCCACCGCGATTGACGAGGTCCTAAACACCGCTGCTGGACCGAGCGGTAGAGATCGGATCGCGCGTGGTTTTGCTATTCCTGCTGGAATTTGCAAGGCCAGCTTGCGGCCTTGGTCAGACCCGTCGGCAGCACGGTGGTGTCGTCTCCACAGGCCATGTCCATTTGCCACTGGGTCAATCCCGTCGCCGCAGAAAGATCGACGCCTTCTATGCGGGTCAGGAACATGAAGGCCCGGTCGAAATCGACCGGCTTGGCAAATATCGCCTCTCGGAAATCGGTCCGCGCGAGATTGGCCAGCGAGAAGCGGCTGCCGCTAACATCGGCCCTATCAAATTGCGAGCGGCCCAAATCGGCCTTTCTGAAATCCGTATCGGCAAGTTTGGCCTTGGTGAAGTTGGACCGCGACAATTCGGCGTTCACGAAAACCGCGCCTTGTGCATCCAGATTGCCGAATTCCGTTCTGAATGCCTCGATGCCCGAAAAATTCGCGCCCTTGGCCACGGAACGCGCCAGGCTTGCCCGCACCAGGACGGCATCCTCGAAGTTGGCAGCCGACAGGTTGCTGTCCCTGAGATCGGTTGACGTGAAATCGGCTCCGGTGAGGTTGGCGCCGCCGAGGTCGCTGCCGTTCAGCATCAGTAGCTTCTTGTCGCAATTCTGCCAGCTGATACCCGGCGTCGGCGAGACGCGGCATTCATTCGCAGCCAAACTCTGTTGCCATGAGCATCCGAAGAAGG
The DNA here is from genome assembly GCF_023701945.1 of Rhizobium sp. CG5. Classification (GTDB taxonomy): domain Bacteria; phylum Pseudomonadota; class Alphaproteobacteria; order Rhizobiales; family Rhizobiaceae; genus Allorhizobium. The sequence goes on along the minus strand of NZ_JABAEF010000002.1, from coordinate 224,950 downwards.
CCGTCAGCATCAGGACGCTTTGCCGAAATGCTTTTTTGTAAGTCGTGATCGATGGACGCATCTTTTGATCCCACCTGCCAAAACGGCAGGACACCATCCCATTGTACCTGGCCCATTGTACCGGGCCCATTGTACCGCGCCATCATATCGGGCTTATGGCCGGGCCGAAACCAAAAATCCGACATTCCTCCATATTGCGGTTTTCACGGCCTCACGGATTCCTGACAGAGCCTGACCTGGGCCAGCGAGCAATAAGCATCCGCTCCTTAAAACAGGCCCCGGAGGGCCTGCTTTATTCGTAACTTCTGACTTACGCCGCCTTTTCCACCTGACCGTAGGGATCGAAGCGGCCATAGAAAGTTTCGCCCTTTTCGGCCATTTCCCGCAGCAGCGGCGTCGGCTTGAAATGGGGGCCGTAGGAGGCTGAGAGCTTTTCGCAGAGCTCGACGAAGGTCTTCACGCCCATGCCGTCGATGTAGCTGAGCGCCCCACCGGTATAGGGGGCAAAGCCGAAGCCGAGGATGGAGCCGACATCGGCCTCGCGCGGATCGGTCACAATGCCTTCTTCGACGGTGCGGGCGGCCTCAAGCGCGATGGTCGCCAGGAAACGCTGCTGCAGGGTCTTCATCGAGACCTCGTCCGCAGCCTTCTGCGGATAGAGATCCTTCAGGCCCGGCCAGAGCGACTTTTTGGCCGGCTTCGGCGGGTAATCATAAAAACCCTTGCCGTTCTTGCGGCCGAAACGCTCTTCCTTTTCGACCAGCCGAGAGACCAGCTCCATGTGGCGCGGATCGACGGCCTGTTCGCCGAGATCGGCGACGGTGGCTTTCAGGATCTTCAGGGACAGGTCGATGGCCACCTCGTCGTTGAGCGACAGCGGGCCAACCGGCATGCCGGCGAATTTCGCGGCATTCTCGATCATCACAGGCGGCACGCCTTCGATCAACATGTCATAGCTTTCGGCCATGTAGCGCAGCACGCAACGGTTGACGAAGAAGCCGCGGGTGTCGTTGACGACGATCGGCGTCTTTTTGATCGCCGCGACATAATCGAGCGCGACGGCCAGCGCCTTGTCGCCGGTCTGCTTGCCGAGGATGACTTCGGTCAGCATCATCTTCTCGACCGGCGAGAAGAAGTGGATGCCGATGAAATCGACCGGGCGTTTGGAATTACCGGCCAGACCTGTGATCGGCAGGGTCGAGGTATTGGAGGCGAAAATGGCCCCCTCGGGCAGAACCGCCTCGACCTTCTCGATGACCGCCTTCTTGACGTCGCGATCCTCGAACACGGCTTCGATGACCAGATCGGCGGTCGAGAGCGAAGTGTAATCATCCGACGGGGTGATCAGCGACAGCAGCTTTTCGCCGTCTTCCTTGGTCAGCTTGCCCTTACTGATGGCGCCGGCCACCAGACCCTCGGAATGGGTCTTGCCCTTGGAGGCGGCCTCCATGTCGCGGTCGATCAGGGTGACGGGAATGCCGGCAGCGGCCGTCACATAGGCGATCGAGGCGCCCATGAAGCCGGCGCCGACGACGCCGACATGCTTCAGCTGGGTCTTGGGCTGGCCGGCCGGGCGGCGGGCACCCTTGCCGAGTTCCTGCATGGAAACGAACAGCGAGCGGATCATCGAGAAGGCCTCGGTGGTCTGCACGACCTGGGTGAAATACCGCTGCTCGATCCTGAGGCCGGTGTCGAAGGGCACCTGCAGGCCTTCATAGACGCATTTGAGGATGGCAAGAGCTGCCGGATAGTTGCCCGATGTCTCGCGGCGCAGGATGGCAGACGCTGCCGGCCAGAGCTGGGCTGCGGCCGGCGTCCAGATACCGCCGCCGGGCACCTTGAAGCCCTTTTCGTCCCAGGGGGCGACGGGCTTGAGGCCGTCCTTGATCATCTGCTTGGCGGCCGGGATCAGCTGATCCGGCTCGACCACCTGATGCACAAGGTTCATCGCCTTGGCGCGGCTGGCCGTCAGGCTCGAACCGGTGGTCATCATCTGCAGGGCGTCCTGGGCATTGGCCAGGCGCGGCACGCGCTGGGTGCCGCCGGCGCCGGGGAAGATGCCCACTTTCACTTCCGGCAGGGCGATCTTGACCGACTTGGCATTGGACGCAACGCGGCCGTGGCAGGCCAGCGACAGTTCAAACGCGCCGCCCATGCAGGTGCCGTTGATGGCCGAGACCCAGGGCTTGCCATTGGTCTCGATCTTGCGCCACAGCCAGGTCATGCGACCGGCGGCGTCGAACAGCTTCTGCACGGCATTGGCCGGATCCTTGACCTTTTCCGCCTCCAGCATGGAGAACATGCCCTTGATCATGGTAAGATCGGCACCGCCGGAGAAACTCGACTTGCCCGAGGTAAAGACCACGCCCTTGACGGCGCTATCGGCCACGGTGGCATCGACGATCGCCTCGATCTCGTCCATCACCTCGACGGTGAAGACGTTCATCGACTTCTCGGGCATGTCCCAGGTGACGAGAGCGATGCCGTCGGCGTCGGTATCAACGTTGAAGTTCTTATAGGTGCTCATAATGGGATTCCTCTTCCCTTGAATTTCGTAGTGGCCCTTGGCCTGCCCCTCACCCCGCCTCCGCTTCGCTCGGCGCACCCTCTCCCCGTAAACGGGGCGAGGGGGACCCAGAACCCTCGCGGCACATTCCCTTCTCCCCGCTTGCGGGGAGAAGGTGGCGGCAGCCGGATGAGGGGCTGCCGCACGGCTCTTTTCAAACCCTCTCGATGATCGTCGCCGTGCCCATGCCGGCGCCGATGCAGAGCGTGACCAGGGCGGTGTTCAGATCGCGGCGTTCCAGCTCATCGAGCACGGTGCCAAGGATCATCGCGCCGGTGGCGCCGAGCGGGTGGCCCATGGCAATCGCGCCGCCGTTGACGTTCATGATGTCGTGGCTGACGTTGAAGGCCTGCATGAAGCGCAGCACCACGGCGGCAAAGGCTTCGTTGAGTTCGAACAGATCGATGTCGGCGATCGACATGCCGGAGCGCTTCAAAAGCTTTTCGGTGACGTCGACCGGGCCGGTCAGCATCAAGGCCGGATCGGAGCCGATATTGGTGAAGGCGCGGATGCGGGCGCGGGGCTTCAGGCCCATCGACTGGCCGCCGGCCTTGGAGCCGACCAGCACCGCGGCGGCGCCATCGACGATGCCAGACGAATTGCCGGCGTGGTGGACATACGAGATCTTCTCGATTTCCGGATGGGCCTGGAAGGCGACGGCATCGAAACCGCCCATTTCACCCGGCATCTGGAAGGATGGGTTGAGGCCGGCCAGCGACTGCATGTCGGTGCTCGGGCGCATATGCTCGTCGCGGTCGAGGATGGTCAGGCCGTTGCCATCCTTGATCGGGATGACGGACTTGGCGAAATAGCCTTTCTCCCAGGAATTGGCCGAACGCTTCTGGCTTTCCACCGCATAGGCGTCGACGTCATCGCGGGAGAAGCCATATTTCGTGGCGATCAGGTCGGCAGAAACACCCTGGGGCATGAAATAGCCGGGGAAGTTGACCGAGGGGTCCATGTACCAGGCACCACCCGACATGCCCATGCCGACACGCGACATGCTCTCGACGCCGCCGGCGATGACGATATCGTCGGAGCCAGCCATGACCTTGCCGGCGGCGAGATTGACGGCATCAAGGCCGGAGGCGCAGAAGCGCGAGATCTGGATGCCCGGAGCGGAGAAGGCGTAGCCGGCCTCAAACGCGGCGGCCTTGGGGATCACGGCGCCGGCTTCCATGACCGGATCGACGCAGCCGAAGATGATGTCGTCAACGGTTCCGGTGTCGAGGCCATTGCGATCGCGCAGCGCCTCCAGGGTCTTGGCGGCGAGCCGAGGTGTCGGCACCTCGTGCAGACTGCCATCCTTCTTGCCGCGGCCGCGCGGCGTGCGCACGTGGTCATAGATATAGGCTTCGGTCATTGTTTCTCATCTCCCTAGGGGCGCGCGGGCGCCTATAAAACTTTGGGCTATTTGACGACAGCCCCTCATCCGCCTGCCGGCACCTTCGCCCCGTTTACGGGGAGAGGGCTAGGGTGAGGGGCAATCGCCTAACTCATCCTTCAGAACGCTTCCGCGGCCATGTCCATCAGGCTGTCGGCGCCCGCTTCGATGCGGATCTTGCGGAGCGCGGTTTCCGGCATGATCTTCTCCATGAAGAAACGCCCGGTTTTCAGCTTGGTTTCCAGATAGTCGGACCGCGGATCGCCGTTGGCCAGGCCGTCGTTGGCGGCTTTCGCCATTTTCGCCCACATATAGCCAAGCACGACCAGACCGAAGAGGTGCATGTAATCGGTCGAGCCGGCGCCGGCATTGTCGGGCTTGGCCATGGCGTTGGACATGAACCACATGGTGGACGCCTGCAGGTCGTTGAGGCCTTTCTTCAGGCCCTTGGTGTAGAAGGCGAGCTTTTCGTCAGCGCGGTTTTCCTCGCAGAAATCGCCGATCTCCTTGAACAGGGCCATGGCGGCACGGCCACCGTTCAAGCCCAGCTTGCGGCCGACCAGATCAAGAGCCTGGATGCCGTTGGCGCCCTCGTAGATCATGGCAATGCGGGCATCGCGGACATACTGGCTCATGCCGTGTTCTTCGATATAGCCGTGACCGCCGAATACCTGCTGGGCCATGACGGCATGATCGAAGCCCTTGTCGGTCAGGACACCTTTGAGGATCGGCGTCATCAGACCGAGAATGTCGTCGGCTGCCTGCTTTTCGGCGGCATCCGTGGAGCGATGGGCGATATCGGATTTCAGCGCGGTCCACAGGGTGAAGGCGCGGCCGGCCTCGGTGAAGGACTTGATGGTCAGCAGCGAGCGGCGGATATCGGGATGGACGATGATCGGATCGGCTTGTCTGTCCGGCGCCTTGATGCCCGACAGGGAACGGCCCTGGATACGTTCGCGGGCATAGTGGACGGCGTTCTGATAGGCGATCTCGGCGACCGAGAGGCCCTGAAGGCCGACGCCGAGGCGGGCCTCGTTCATCATCACGAACATGGCCGCAAGACCCTTGTTTTCGGCACCGATCAGGTAGCCGGTGGCCTCGTCATAGTTCATCACACAGGTGGAATTGCCGTGAATGCCCATCTTGTGCTCGATGGCGCCGCAGCTGACGCCGTTTCGCGTGCCAACCGAACCGTCCTCGTTGACCAGGAACTTCGGCACGATGAACAGCGAAATGCCCTTGGTGCCTGCTGGCGCGCCTTCGATGCGGGCGATCACCAGATGGATGATGTTATCGGTCATCCCATGCTCGCCGGCCGAGATGAAGATTTTCTGGCCGGAAATCTTGTAGGAGCCGTCGCCGTTCGGCACGGCCTTGGTGCGCAAGAGCCCGAGGTCGGTGCCGCAATGGGGCTCGGTCAGGTTCATGGTGCCGGACCAGATGCCCTCGACCATTTTCGGCACATAGGTCTGCTTTTGCTCGTCGGTGCCATGCACCAGAATGGCGGCAATGGCGCCTTGGGTCAGGCCCGGATACATGGTCAGCGCCATATTCGCCGACGACATATACTCACCGACGGCGCTGTGCAGCGTATAGGGCAGGCCCTGGCCGCCGAATTCGGGAGGTACGGCCAGACCGCTCCAGCCGCCCTGACAATAGGCATCATACGCCTGCTTGAAGCCCTTGGGCACGGTCACCGAGGCGTCGTCGTTCCGGGTGCAGCCTTCCTGGTCGCCGGACAGGTTGAGCGGAAAAAGCTCCTCTTCGGCAAGCCGTGCCGCTTCGCCAACGATCGCTTCGATCATGTCGGGGCTGGCATCCTCGAAACCGGGGAGATTGTTGTAGCGGTCGAGACCGAGGACATCGTTCAAAATGAAAAGCGTGTCGTTTACGGGAGCCTTGTAGACCGGCATTTTCCATCTTCCTCCAAAGACTTGTCACCGGGACATGCCCGGTCTGGTTCATGCTTATATAAAATATTGACGTTTGCGTAAACGTCAATATTTGCGCGGCGGCGATTTTTTTAAAACCGGCACGACCCTGCCTGGCAGGCCGCGGTCCGGCCTTTCTCCAATATATTGTCGAATCGTTAAAAAATTCCCGCCCCAGTTAACGGCTTGTTTACCACGTTTCGTGAATTGTGACCGGTGAAACGTGGTGCGTCGAATGCGGTTCGTCCGGATGCTCGGGAGATTTCCGGTGCAGCCAACCGAACGACGGAAGAACAGATATGCCGAACTGCCCGGCGGCCGGTCCTTCCAGCAGCAAAACGACCAGGGAAAGCCATCTTCTCGTGGGCCTTACGGCAGCGAGCGACAATGTCGAAGCGAGCAAGAACATGAACGGATCGCGATCAACTCCTTCCCGCCCGGCCGGCGCCTCATCGCTGGATGCGCTGAGCCGTACGATCGAGGGACTGGAAGCCCGCATAGAAGGCCTGATGGTCGGAACCGGCCGCGACAGTCGGCCGGTCGAAGAGCTGCGGCGTGAGGTGCCCCGCGAGCGTGACAGCCGTGGCGAACGAGAACTGCGCGTCGATCCGCTGACTGAGATCCGCCAGCGCCAGCGGGCACTCGAGGCAAACCGGCCGCGTGCGACGGAGCGCGCCCACCGGGACACGCCGAGCGATATCCTGGCTCGCTCCACGGCACCAGTGCCGGCGCCGACTGCGGCGGCCAACGCATACCCGGCTGCGGCGCAGGCCCCGTCCGATCTTGTGCTCAAAGACATCACCCAGGCGCTGCTCAGCCTGCGGCAGGACTTGAAGCAGGACATTTCCGAAAGCCTGGCGCGGGAAGTGAGTGCGCTGCGCTCGGAGATCCACGGCATCCGAACGATCGCCGAGGACCATCCGCTGCATGCCGACATGCGCGAGGATCTCGCCCGCATCGCCAGCGGCATCACCGAGCTCGGCCAGAATGCCGCGCCCGGCAGCGACGGCTTGCGGGCCGAATTCGATGACCTGCGCTCGCTGATGGACGGTTTGGCGCGGGAGGATTCCGTGCGCCACATGGAAAACCGCTGGAACACGCTTGAGACGAAGCTGGAACGGCTCGACCCCGATGCCCTGCAGGAAGAGCTGGTGTCGCTCGCCTATCGGCTGGATGACATCAAGAAGCAGATGGGCACGATGGGTGATGCGCGTTCGGTGCGCGCCCTTGAAGACAAGCTGATGGCGGTGGCCACGGCGCTTGAACATATCGGCGCGCATATCGAGCCCAACGAGCGGGCGATGAACGACCAGTTCGCCGGCATCGACCTCAGGCTCGACGAAATCACCAGGGCCATTGCGGCCGGCGGGCGCAGCAGCGCGTCCAGCGCCGACATGGACCTGATCGCCCGTCTGGAAGACCGCATCGGTGCCATTGCCCGGCAGATCGAAACCATGGCGATCAATGCCGCCGCCCGGCCGGACCCGGCCAAGGAGCTGGGCAGCCGGATCGAGGCGCTGTCGGCGCGGATCGAGGACCTGTCGAGCGAGCAGGCCGCCAGCAAGCTCGAAGAACGGCTGGACCAGCTGTCGCTGCTGCTGGAACGGTCGCAGAAGCCGGTGGCCCAGCCGGAGCTGACCGGTTACCTCGCCGATATCTCCCGCAAGATCGATGCGCTCGACCATGGCGCCGTCAACGACCGGCTGGCCGAACGGCTGGAAATCCTCGGCCGTCGGATCGAAGACATCGAGCTGCCGCAGGCGGCTCCTGCCATGGACGACCGGCTGCTCCGGAGCCTCGACGATCGGCTGCATAGCATTGCCCTTCGGCTCGAAGAAACGACGGCCGCACCGCTTGGCGACCAGGCGAGCCTCAGCAGCCTCGAAGAACAGATCGCCCATCTGTCGGCACTGATCAGCAATACGCCCGTAGCCGGCAGCCAGCCGACCGAGCAGTTCGAGGGTCGCATGGCGGCGCTCGAAGACTATCTGTCGACCAGCGACGAATATATCATCGAGGCGGCCCGCCAGGCAGCCGAAGCCGTGATGGACAATTATGCCCGTCAGCAGGGCTCATCGCACGGCGTCGAGGCCAGCCAGGGCCTTGAAACGATGGCGGCACTTGCCGACCATCTGAAGCACCTGGAAGAGATCAGCCGCGGCACCGAGGAGCGCACCCACCGGACATTCGAGGCGCTGCACGAAACCCTGGTGCAGATTGCGGAAAAACTCGACCAGATGGACCAGCGCACGGCCGCGCCGGCGCCGGCCTTTGCCCGCCCGGAGGTGATGACCGCCGCCAGTGTCGAACGCGACATGGATGCCGCCGCCACCTCGCATCTGAGCAATGTGCGACGCGAATTGGAGGCCGCCTTCCAGTCGCCGGAGACCCCACAGACCCCGTCGGCATCCAGCACCAGGGGCAGCGCCTCCGACGCCGTTGCACCAGTCGAGGCTCCGGTTGCCGCCGAGAAGAAGCCGGGCCGCCCAAGCCTTCTGGCTGGCCTTGGCAAGCGGCTGATCCCCGGCGCGAAAAAAGAGGAGCCGGCTGTCGCCAAGACGCGCGACATGATCGACCCCTCGCCGTCGATCGATCCGGTCGACATGCTGCCGCCGGAAGAGGCCAACGAATTGCTGGAGCCCGGCTCCGGCACGCCGGATGTGCGCAAGATCCTGGAGCGGGTGCGGGCCAGCCAGAATGCGGCTCGCGCCGGTGCGTCAGGCACGGCAACAACCGGCGCCGATGACCGGGCCGATTACATTGCGGCTGCCCGCCGCGCCGCGCAGGCCGCAGCCCAGGAAACCGACCGCAGCCAGCGCAGCCCGATGGGCAAACTGGCCGATGAAGTGAACGCCGGCTCGACCTTCAAGCGCTATCGCCGGCCCATTCTGATGGCGGTTGGCGCCGTGCTGCTGGCCGCCATGGCTCTGCCGCTGATCAACACCCTGACACGCGGCGACAAGGCCCCAGACCCTGCGATCGAGACGATCGAGCCTGCGGAGAAGAGCCAGGCGCCCGACCCTGCCGCTGCCCTTCCCACCGGACCGGCCGCCGACACCAGGAGCGCCGACACCGCGCCTGCATCCGACGAAGACCTGTCAGTGCCGCCCGCACTTGAAGACAATGCCGCACCCGCCGACCAGCCGATGGTCGACGAGAGCGCACCGATCGAGGCCGCACCCGTTGCGCCGGTCGAGCGCCCTGCTGCCAGCCTCGACAATGCCCCAATGGATGGCGGCAGCGACGTCGACACGCTGGCACCGGCTGGCACGGTCTCTGAGCCCGACGGCCTGGCGCCGCCGGCGACAGCCACGGCACCGGAACCTGCACCGGCGACGGCAACGATCGAAATCCCGGAGGGCATTACCCCGCCGTCGCTGACCGCTGCCGCCAAGACCGGCGATCCGCTGGCGCTGTTTGAAATCGGCGCGCGCTTCACAGAAGGCCGCGGCGTTGCCAATGATCTGTCCAAGGCGGCCGTCTGGTATCAGCATGCCGCCGACCGGGGCTTTGCGCCGGCCCAGTATCGCCTCGCCAATCTCTATGAAAAGGGAACCGGCGTCGAACGGGACATTGCCAAGGCCAAGGCGCTCTATCAACAGGCTGCCGATGCCGGCAATGCCAGCGCCATGCACAATCTGGCCGTGCTTTACGCATCCGGTGCCGATGGCACGCCGGATTTTGCCAAAGCCGCCGAATGGTTCACCAAAGCGGCCGAGCTTGGCGTTTCCGACAGCCAGTTCAACCTCGCCGTGCTCTTTGCCCGCGGCAATGGCGTCAGCCAGGACCTTGAAGCCTCCTACAAGTGGTTTGCGATCGCCGCCAAGGACGGTGACAAGGATGCCGCCAAAAAGCGCGACGAAGTGGCCAATGCCATGCCGGCCGAACGGCTGGAACAGGCGCGCGCGGCCGTCGACCTCTGGAAAGCCAAGCCGCTCAACCCAGACGCCAATGCCGTGGATGTTCCGGACGAATGGGCCGGCAAGGGCCTGAAGACCGCCAGCGTCGACATGGACAAGGCGATCCGCAATATCCAGGCCATCCTCAACAACAATGGCTTCGACGCCGGCACGCCCGATGGCAAGCTTGGCAAGAAGACGATTGCCGCGATCAAGGCCTTCCAGACCTCGATCGGTCAGGAACCGACGGGCCGGATCAACGACCAGTTGGTGACCGCGTTGCTGGCCCGCAACAAATAACGGATTGCCTTCATAAAACCTGAAAAAAGCGAGAGTAATCCGGTGTCTTGAATTGACTCGGGGTTGCTTGGGGCGCATGAAAAGTTATGGTCCAGGGCAACTTTTGCCCATCTACGGGCCGCTTCCGCGCCGCGACGGTATCACGTGGTCATCCGCATTTAACAAGGTTCACCCGCTCAAGCGGGCATTCGCAGTTTTCGAGGGCCGACCGTGACAATCTACCTGCCGATCGCAGAATTGTCGGTGAACATCTTCATCATTCTCGGCATGGGCGCGGCCGTCGGCTTTCTTTCGGGCATGTTCGGCGTCGGTGGCGGCTTCCTGATCACGCCGCTGCTGATCTTCTACAACATTCCGCCTGTCGTGGCTGTCGCCACGGGTGCGAACCAGGTCGTCGCCTCCTCGGTCTCCGGCGCCATTACCCATTTCCGGCGCGGCACGCTGGATATGAAGCTTGGAACCGTGCTGCTGCTGGGGGGCCTGGCGGGTGCAACGGTGGGCGTCTGGATCTTTTCCTGGCTGCGCAGTCTCGGGCAGCTCGACCTGTTCATCTCGCTGCTTTACGTGGTGTTTCTGGGCACGATCGGCTCGCTGATGCTGATGGAAAGCCTCAATGCCATGCGGCGCGCGGCGCGCAACGAGCCCGCCACGCTGAAGCGGCCCGGCCAGCACAATTGGGTGCACCGCCTGCCCTTCAAGATGCGCTTCAAGAAATCGAAGATCTATCTGAGCGTCATTCCGCTGATCGCCCTTGGCTTTTCCATCGGCATCCTGACCTCGATCATGGGTGTCGGCGGCGGCTTCATCATGGTGCCGGCGATGATCTACCTGCTGCGCATCCCAACCAACGTGGTCGTCGGAACCTCGCTGTTCCAGATCATCTTCGTGACCGCCTACACGACCATCGTGCAGGCCGCGACCAACTATTCCGTCGATATCGTGCTGGCCTTCATCCTGATGATCGCCGGCGTTATCGGCGCGCAATATGGCGTGCGCGTCGGCCAGAGGCTGCGCGGCGAACACCTTCGCGCTTTGCTGGGATTGTTGGTGTTTGCCGTCGGCGTGCGGCTGGCGATCGAGCTGGTGGCGACGCCGGCCGATGTCTATTCCGTGGCGATCGGAGGGTTTGGAAATTGATGCGCGCCCTGCTCTCTGCCCTGTTGTTGGCGTCTGCCAGCCTGCCGGCCATGCCGGCTCTGGCGCAGATCCCGTTTCTGACGCCCGATTCGACGAAGGAAAGCCTCGATATCGGCACGTCGACCAGCGAAATCGCCATTACCTCGGATTTTCGCGGCGCCGACCTGACGGTGTTCGGCTCTCTCAGCAATACGGATTCGCTTCTGCTGGCGATCGGCCAGTATGACGTGGTCGTCACGCTGGAAGGGCCGCGCACCGATGCGACCGTGCGGCGCAAGGAGCGGCTGTTCGGCATCTGGGTCAACCGGCTGTCGATGAGTTTCGAGCGGGTGCCGGAATCCTATTCGCTGGCCGCCACCCGGCCGGTTGCCAATATCTCGACGCCGCAATTGCTGTCGGAACTCGGGGTCGGCATCGACTTCCTGCCGCTGACACCGACCGGCTATTTCGGCAATGCCGTCAGTCTGGTCGATTTCCGCCAGGCCTATCGGCGGCTTCAGCAGACCCATGGGCTTTACCAGCACGACACCAACGGCGTGCGCTTCGTCAGTTCCAGCCTGTTCAAGGCAACCCTACGCCTGCCGGCCAACATTCCCGATGGGGTGCATGTCGTGCATGCCTATCTCTTCAAGAGCGGCGAGTTCATCGCGGAACGGGAGATGCGGCTGCGTGTCGTGAAGACCGGGCTGGAGCAGACGATCTCCCAGGCGGCCCATCAGAGCCCGGTGATCTACGGCATGTTCTCGGTCATGCTCGCACTGATCACCGGCTGGGGCGCCAGCCTGATCTTCCGCAAGGATTGATCAGCCAAGAAGATTGGCAAAGCGCACGGAATAGAGCCGGTCGCGGCCCAGCAGATGAGCGATCAGCGCCTCTTTGGCGAAGAGGCCGGCAAAGGCCTTGTGGCGCAGATCCAGACCGCCGGTCAAAACCCCGAAGGCCGGCATCAGCAGGCGCACACCATCTGTTGCGAAACAAGCGCGACGCACCGACTTTTCGCGGCGGCGAACGGTGGCCGAGGGATGCAGGTGCCCGGCAATTTCGCCAGCACCTGATATCAGTGACGGTTCGTGCCGGAAGGTCAGCCCGCCATAGCAGATTTCATCGGCTGACTGGCCCGGCAGGCCGCAAATGCCGTCCGGGTCGTGATTGCCGTTGATCCAGATCCATTCACGGCCACGGGCAAGCCCTTCAACCATGGTGCGGAATTCCGCCGGCATCAGCGCCGAGCCGGTGCGATCATGAAAATTGTCGCCGAGACTGATGACGATGCGCGGATCGTAGCGGGCGATGACACGCTCCAGGTTTCGAAGCGTTGCCAGCGTATCATACGGCGGCAGAAGCTGGCCGCGGCGGGCAAAGGCGGCGCCTTTTTCCAGATGCAGATCGGAGACAACAAGCAGGTCGATGTCCGGCAGGAACAGGGCGCCAGAGAGGTCGCAGCAGGCAACGACGCCATGAAGAACGATCTCCACGGTCGGGTCCGCCTGGTCTGCATCCATCCGCTGTCTTGCTGCTAAGCCTGTCATTCCCATTCCCAGTCATGGCCCTTGCCGGGCCTAAAGCGTGTCGCGATCTTTCAGATTCGCTCCTTACGCTTTATCCCTTTATTTTGCCGCATGTCGTTGTCCCGAAACCGGAGCCCACTTTCGGGCGACATGCTTTAAGCACCCTTTGCCCCACGAGAGCCGAAAATCAAACCATCACGCCATGGCCTCGCTGATCAGATCATCGGCCGCTTCGGCCAGAAGATGATCCTGCGCTTCGCCGACCACCGGTTCCTTGCCGATTTCCAGCATGATCGGCACGGCGAGCGGCGAAATGCGCTCCAGGGCCTTGTGAACGATATGGCCGTTGATTCGCTTCAGCATATCGCCAAGCCGGGCAATATCCAAAAGGCCGTTTGCCGCATCCTGCCTTGTCGCCTGTAGCAGGATGTGGTCCGGCTCGTGGGCGCGCAGCACGTCATAGATCAGATCGGCCGAGACCGTCACCTGCCGACCGGATTTTTCCTTGCCTGGATGGCGTTTTTCGATCAGCCCGGCGATCACTGCGCAGGTGCGGAAGGTGCGTTTCAACATCCAGGATTCGCCAAGCCAGGCTTCCAGATCGTCGCCCAGCATGTCTTCGTCGAAGAGATCGGCGAGCCTAAGCCGGCCGGAGCGGATCATCGTGCCGACATCCTCCAGGCCCCAGACGCCCAGAGAATAATCCGTGGCGACGAAGCCGAGCGGCTTGGCGCCCATGCGCTCCAGTCGCCGGGTCAGCAGCATGCCGAGCGTCTGGTGGGCCAGGCGGCCCTCGAAGGGGTAGATCACCATATAGAAGCGGTTGCCGCGCGGGAAGGTTTCGACCAGCAACTCGCCGCGCTTCGGCAGGACGGATTTCTCGCGCTGCAGTTCCAGCCATTCGCGCACCTGATCGGGCAGGACAGACCATTTGGCGCGATCGTCCAGCATGGAGCGCACCAGATCGGCGAGAAAGGTGGAGAGCGGAAACTTGCCGCCGGCATAGGCGGGAATTTTCGGATCCTGTGAAAAGGCGTTGGACACCAGACATTCACTCTCCCGGATACCTTCAAAACGCAACACCTTGCCGGAAAACAGAAAGGTATCGCCGGGGCTTAAGGACTCGGTGAAATATTCCTCGACCTTGCCAAGCGTCATGCCGCCGCGGCCGATCGAGCCGAGATGGTTGCGCTTGACGAGGCGGACATTCAGCATCGGCATTTCGACGATGGTGCCGAGGTTGAGGCGATATTGCTGGGCGATGGCGGGATTGGAAATGCGCCAGGTGCCGTCCTTGGTCAGGCGGATCTTGGCATAGCGCTCATAGGTCTTCAGGGCATAACCGCCGGTCGCCACGAAATCCATGATGCGGTCGAAGGTCGGCCGATCGAGTTTTGCATAAGGCGAGGCCGTGGTGACCTCGGCATAAAGATCGTCGGCGCGGAACGGTTCGGCGCAGGCCATGCCGAGCACATGCTGGGCCAGCACGTCGAGCGCGCCCTCGCCGACCGGCGGCGTGTCCTGCGCCCCGAGGTAATTGGCATCGAGCGCTGCCTGACACTCCATGACCTCGAAGCGATTGGCCGGCACCAGAATGGCGCGGCTCGGCTCGTCCATGCGGTGATTGGCGCGGCCGATGCGCTGGGCAAGACGGCTTGCCCCCTTCGGTGCGCCGACATGGATGACCAGGTCGACATTGCCCCAGTCGATGCCGAGATCGAGCGTCGACGTGGCGACCACGGCGCGCAGGCGACTGTCGGCCATGGCCTGCTCCACCCTGCGGCGCTGGCCGACATCGAGGGAACCGTGATGCAGGGCGATCGGCAGGTTGTCATCATTCACCGTCCAGAGTTCCTGGAACAGCATTTCGGCCTGGGAGCGGGTGTTGACGAACATGATCGTCATGCCGAACTGCTTCAGCGTGCGGTAGATGTCGGGAATGGCATAGCGGGCGGAATGGCCTGACCAGGGGATGCGCTGCTCTGTCTCCAGGATGGTGATATCCGGTTTGGCGCCGCCGCTGACCGTCACGAGACCGGCCAGCTGCGGCCCCTGGCCCTGCTGCGCCACCAGCCATGTCTGCAATTCCGGCGGCTCGGCCACCGTCGCCGACAGGCCGATGGTCTGCAACGACGGCGCCAATTGCCGCAGGCGCGCCAGCCCCAGCGACAGGAGATGGCCGCGCTTGGAGGTGACCAGCGAGTGCAACTCGTCGAAGATCACATAGCGCAGATCCTTGAAGAAGCGCGCCGCTTCGCCATTGGCCAGCAGCAACGCCACCTGTTCCGGCGTGGTCAGCAGGATATCCGGCGGGTTCAGCTTCTGGCGCTGGCGCTTGGCGCTCGGCGTATCGCCGGTGCGCGTCTCGATGGTGATCGGCAGGCGCATCTCTTCGACCGGCCGGGTGAGATTCCGCTCGATATCGACAGCCAGCGCCTTCAGCGGCGAGATGTAGAGCGTGTGGACGCCGGTGAAGGCCGAGCCCGGCGGGCGTTTGCCCCGCTTGGTCAGATCGACCAGCGACGGCAGGAAGCCGGCCAGGGTCTTGCCGGCACCGGTCGGGGCAATCAGCAGCAGGCTTTCGCCCGCCTTGGCCCGCGACAAAAGCTCCAACTGATGGTCGCGCGGCTGCCACCCCTTTTCCGCAAACCAGCGGAGGAAGGGGGTGGGCAGCAGGCTGCCGGCGGGATTGGACGATTTGGATTCGATTGCGCTCACGCGCAGAAAGTAATCACCCCAAACAGAAAGAGAAGAGGCAATCGCTTCCGTCGGCCTGTCTTACCGGGCGATGTAGCGGTCGCGGCGGTGGTTGAAGGCGAGCGTGATGTTGAGCACCACGGCGCCGGCCACCGAGCAGGCGATGATCACCGGGCTGGCGACGAAGAAGGAGAAGGCCAGCACCACGGCATCGAAGCCCAGTTGCACCAGGCCGGCGCGCCAACCGAAGCGGTCCTGCAGGAAGAGGGCGAGAATGCCGAAGCCGCCAAGGCTTGCCTGATGGCGAAAGAGCGCCAGCATGCCGGTGCCGACCAGCAGGCCACCGAACAGTGCGGCGATCAGCGGATCGATGTCGGAAAGCGCGATATAGCGCGGCAGCGCTTCGGTCAGCAGCGAGGTCAGAGTGACGGCGGCAAAGGTCTTCAGCGTAAAAGTCAGGCCGAAACGCTTCAGGGCCAGATAGTAGAAGGGCAGGTTGATCAGGAAGAAGATCACCCCGAAGGCAATGCCGGTCGCATAATGCAGGAGAAAGGCGATGCCGGCCGTGCCGCCGGTCAACAGGCCACCGGTGGAGAGCAGAAGCACGCCGAGCGAGGCCAGCATGCTGCCGGCGGCCAGCCCCTGCGCATCGTCCAGAACCGAATGACGCTCGGAGCTTGAGGCCCAGAGTGCAGCAAGGGCGTTGCGTGGCGGCATGTCGGGCGGTCTCCGGCTGAGATTCAGAACACTGGGTAGCGTCGTTTGATGAACCATCCACCCGTGCACTGCAGCAATACGCTGCCGGCGCCGGACGTCAAGATTGCCGGATCGGGATTTGACGCCGATCGCCTTAGCGCAGGGCGATGTAGCGGTCGGAGCGGTGGTTGACGGTCAGGAACAGGTTGAGCACGACGGCGCCGATGATCGAATAGACCACCACCATGGGGCTGACGACGAAGAAGGCGCAGGCCATGACCACGAGGTCGAAGGCAAGCTGCACGAGGCCGGCGCGGATGCCGAACCGATCCTGGATATAGACGGCGAGAATGCCCAGCCCGCCGAGGCTGGCGCGGTGGCGATAAAGCGCCAGCAGGCCGAAGCCGAGCAGCAGGCCGCCGAGCACCGCCGCCCAGATCGGGTTGATCATCTGGATCAACAAAAACCGGCTCTCGATTTCGACGAGGAAGGAGGTGGCCGCGACGGCGGCGAAGGTCTTCAGGGTGAAGTCCAGCCCGACGCGCTTGAACGACAGGATGTAGAAGGGCAGGTTGAGGACGAAGAACAGGAGACCGAAGCTGAGGCCGGTGGCATAATGCAGCACGAAGGCAAGGCCTGCCATGCCGCCGGTCAGGAGACCGACCTGCGCCAGGATATAGAGGCCGAGAGCGGAAATCATGCTGCCGGCCAACAGGCCCTGAATGTCTTCCGCGGTCGAATGACGGGCGGGATTGGTATTCCAGATGCCGAACATGCTGCCTGCCTGCGCCATGACCATTCTCTCCGGAACTGTCGGTTGTTGGCCATCAGGATGAGCGCAGTTGCCGCTTTCGGCAAGAGCGATACGTAAGGAATGCTGACCTATCGAAAAGATCGCAATTATCGGTCTCTCACCCCGTTCTGCGGGCAATAAACAGGATACCGGGAATGCGTTTCGCGCCATCCTTGCGAATGGCTGTTTTCTCCGTCGCCAGGCATTGAAATCCAAACTCTGCCAATTGCGTGCGAATATAGGATTCGGAATGCTGATATCGCATCGACTCGGCGAGGATATAGCCGCCCGCCTCGTCCGGTTCCTCCACCGAAAACGCCAGGATACCGGAGGGCGCGATCAGTTCCGCCGCCAGCAGCAGCACGGTGTCGAGACTGCCCAGATACATCATCACGTCGGCGGCGGCGACGAGATCGGCGCGGTGCCTTGCAAGCCCGTCTGCGAAAAGACCACAGGCGTCCGGACCCAAAGACAGATCGGCCTGGGCGAGCAGATCGTAGATTTCCTTCTCTTCGGCCTTCGCCAGCATGTTTGCGGACAGATCGAACCCTTCCAGCCGATCCACCCGGTCGCGGATTTCGATGCCGAGCAGGCCGGTGCCGCAGCCGAGATCCACCGCAAGATCGTAACGACGGTCGGCGCTGTCGATGCGTTTCAGCAAGGCGGTCAGCTTCTCGGGAATGCAGTAGTCGAGCTTTTCGACCAGGGAGACATCGAAGTGGTCGGCATATTCGTCGAACAGCGCCTCGACATAGCGGCTCGACGGCGCCGCAGGAACGGCGGCAACACCAAGCAGCGCCAGCTTCAGGCGGGCGCCGAACAGATCGTCCGGATCGAGTTCCAGCAGGGTCTGCAAGGCATTCGCGGCACCTGCGACATTGTTTGCCCCGCTGCGGTATTGCGACAGCTGAAACCAGCCCGCCGGCCAACCGGGCGCAAGGTCCAGCGCCTGCTCCATCAGTTCGGCGGCGGCAGCCGGATCACCACCTTCATCAAGCATCCGGGCATAGTCGGCCCGACGATCTGCCGTGGCATCGCCTGAGGATAGCTGATCGTGTCGCATGAGGAGGCTCCAAGAGGTGTGCGGTGGTCGCCGATGCCGGGCCAAAACACAAGCGCTATTTTTGGCGTGAGCAGCGGGATTGCCGCAAATCCGCTTGCGAGCCGCGATAACCGTGCCTATGTCAGGACAAACAGGAGATTTCGCATGGCGGATGGCATCAACAGGTTTCTCGGCGATTCACCGGCCCGCACGGTCATCAAGCTGGTGGTCGTGTCGCTGATCGTCGGCTTCGTGATGAGCATTTTCGGGATCTATCCGATCGACATCCTGGATGGCGTGCGCGATTTCTTCTTCGATCTCTGGCACAAGGGTTTTGCGGCGCTGGGACGGATCGGCGATTATCTGCTGCTCGGTGCCACCATTGTGATCCCGGTGTTCATCGTGCTCAGATTGTTCAACTCGCGGGCCTGACATGCAGCAGACATTGCTTCCCGCACCGTCCCGCCGGGCGCTTCTGCTATGGTCCGGCGCTGCGCTCGTCGTCGGTCTTACCGGCTGCCGCAGCAGCGATATCCTGACGACCGACGGCGGCACATCGACTGACACGACCGAAGAGGCGCTGGCGATGGTCAATGCGCTGCGGGCCAAACGCGGCCTTTCGCCCCTGGCCGCCGACAAGGCCGCCCAGGCGGCGGCCGTCATCCAGGCCAAGCGCATGGCACGGGCCGACAAGATGGCCCATCTGATCGGCATCCGGGACGATTTCAAGGATCGCATGAAGGCCTCCGACGTCGCCCTGCCAGCCGCCGAAAACATTGCCGCCGGGCAGCAGGAAACGGCCCGCGCCGTGACGGCCTGGATCGAGTCGCCAAAGCACCTGGAAAACATGCTGGGCAGCTATCGGGGCCTCGGCGTTGCCGTGGCGCGCGATCCCTCTTCCGCCAACAAGCCCTATTGGGCCATGGTGCTGTCGAGCTAGGTGATTCCCGCCTTGCAGACGGATCGCAAGGCATGAGCAAGACCACCTCCCCCTCCCCCGTTTTCGACGTGTCGCACCGCTCGGTGCTGGCCATCGCCGTGCCGATGACGCTCGGCTTCGTCCCCACGCCGCTGCTCGGCCTGACCGACACCGCCGTGATCGGCCGCACGGGCGAAGCGGCGGCCCTTGCCGGCCTCGCGATCGCCGCGGCGCTGTTCGACCTGCTGTTTTCCAGCCTCAATTTCCTGCGGGCCTCGACCACGGCGCTGATCGCGCAAGCCGAAGGACGGCGCGACAGCGCGGAAGTGTTTGCCGTGTTCTGGCGTTCGATGGCGCTGTCGGTCGGCTTCGGCCTGTTGATCCTGGCGCTCTCGCCATTGATCATCGGGACTGGCCTGTCGCTGATGGGGGCGGAGGGTGCGGTGGCCGAGGCGGCGGCGACCTATATCGTGATCCGCATTGTGGCGGGGCCGCTGACGCTGTCGAATTTCACGCTGTTGGGTTTTGTTCTCGGGCGCGGCATGGGTTCGGTCGGGCTGGCGCTGCAGATCCTGCTCAACGGCGTCAACATCGTCATGTCGATCACGCTTGGGCTGGTCTATGGCTGGGGCATTGCAGGGGTTGCCTGGGGCACCGTGATCGGCGAGGCGGCGGCGGTGCTGGCCGGCATGGCATTCGTGTTCTGGCGCTATGGTTCTAGCGCCCTGCCGCACCTGTCGATGCTGACCGACGCGGCCAAACTCAAGGATCTGTTCCGGCTGAACCGCGACATCCTGATCCGCACCTTCGCGCTGACCACCGCCTTTATTGTGATGACCCGGATCGGCGCCAGCTTTGGCGCGGTGACGCTGGCCGCCAATGCGGTTTTGATGAATTTCTTCATGATCGCCGGCTTCTATCTCGACGGTATTGCCACCGCTGCCGAGCAGATCACCGGCCAGGCGGTCGGGGCGCACTGTCGCAAGGCTTTCGTGAAGGCCGTGAAGATCACCGGCCTTTGGTCGCTGGGGCTGGCGCTTCTGAGCGTCGCCTTCTTCCTCGGGTTCGGCGTAGCGATCATCGGCTTCATCACGACCACAGCGGATGTGCGCGCCGAAGCCGTGCGTTACTTGCCTTATGCGGCACTGACGGCGCTGACTGGCGCGCTGGCCTTCCAGATGGATGGCGTGTTCATCGGCGCCACCTGGTCTGCCGCGATGCGCAACATGATGATCCTGTCGCTGGCCGGCTACCTGGCTTGCGTGGCGCTGCTGGTGCCGCTGATGGGCAATCACGGCCTGTGGATCGCGCTCAACCTGTTCCTGGCGTTACGCGGCCTGCTGCTTCTGTCGCGGCTCAGGTCTAAGCTCGATCAGACCTTTACCGACAGCCAGTGATCCAGCCGGCTGTCGCGCAGGTCGCGGATCGAGGCGACGCCTTCGCGGTCGAGCCGTTTCGACAGGTCGCGGACGATGCGGGCCGGCAGGCCGGGGCCCTCATAGACCATGCAGGAATAGAGCTGCACCAGATCGGCGCCGGCGCGGATCTTTTCGAGCGCTGTTTCGGCCGAAGATACGCCGCCGACGCCGATGATCGGCATATCGGGGCCGACGCGGCGGCGCATGCGGGCGAGTACGGCAGTCGACTTTTCAAACAGCGGCCGGCCGGACAGTCCGCCGGCCTCGCCGGCCTGGTGCTGATCCGTCAGGCCCTCACGCGACAGGGTCGTGTTGGAGACGATCAGGCCGTCGAGCTTATGGGCCAGCGCCTCGGCAGCGATATCGTCCATGCCCTCTTCGGTCAGATCCGGAGCGATTTTCAAAAAGACCGGCAGCGGGCGTCCCAATTTGGCCACTTCCGCATCGCGGGCGGCCAGAACGGCACTCAACAGGGCTGACAAGCTGTCACGCGCCTGCAGATCACGCAGGCCCGGCGTGTTGGGCGAGGAAATATTGGCGGTGAAATAACTCGCCAGCGAGGCGAACCGACGAATGCCGGCGACATAGTCGGCGACGCGGTCGTCACTGTCCTTGTTGGCGCCGATATTGACGCCGACAATGCCGTCTCTCTGGGCGCGGGCGCTGAGGCGGGCGAAGGCGGCGTCATGGCCTTCGTTGTTGAAGCCGAGCCGGTTGATCACCGCGCTATCGGCCTCCAGCCGGAAGATGCGGGGCTTGGGATTGCCCAATTGCGCCTTCGGCGTCAGCGTGCCGATTTCGGCAAAACCGAAGCCGAGGCGCAAAAGCGCATCCGGCACTTCGGCATTCTTGTCGAAGCCGGCGGCCATGCCGAGCGGATTGGCGAAGGTGAGGCCGGCCACCGTCTGGACGAGACGCGGATCGGCGGCCAAGCGGCAGGCGGGGAACAGGCCGGTTTTCAGTCCGGCGATCGACATGCCATGGGCGGTTTCCGGGTCGAACAAGAAAAGGCCTTTGCGGGCAAAACTCTTGAACACATCGATCATCGCGGCATCTCCGGGAAAACGTGAAGACCTGCGGCGTCAAGCGGCAGGGGCTTTTCCCACAACACCGCCGCCAGAGGCAGATCCGCATAGAGATGCGGGAAGAGATCGCCGCCGCGCGACGGCTCGAATTTCAGCGCTTCGCCGAGGGCTGCAGCCTCGACCGCGACCAGCAGCAGGCCGCTCACGCCGGCAAAATGCAGCCGCGCCGTCTGCACCGCCTGGGCTGCCGTCGAAAAATGGATATAGCCGTCACTCAGATCAATCGCCGCGCCCTTGAAGACACCCGCTTCCTGGGCTTTCTGCCATAATTCCATCGGCACGATCTTGTAGACTACATCTGGCATCGGGGCTGACACGGGCATTTGTCCTTGTTCGGCATTCAAGCTGGAGGGGATTTGCCGCAAATGCGGCCTCTTGTCCACGGCTGACGGCCAAGTGCACTGCTGATGCACCCATTTTTGGAGGATCACAATGAAGTCGACAACACTGCTGGCCATCATCGCCACAAGCCTGCTGTCCTCTGGCGCCCTGGCGCAGGAGGCCAGCGAAACCGGCCGCTTCCAGATGGAGAAAAGTGCAGACGGGTTCGTGCGCCTCGATACGCGCACGGGCGCGATGACGCTGTGCCGCGAGAAGGACGGCGCGCTGGTCTGCCTGATGGGTGCCGACGAACGGGCGGCCTATGAAGAGGATCTGGCCTTGCTCGAAAAGCGGGTGCAGGCGCTGGAGCAACTCGGGAAGACCGGCAGTGGATTGACAGCACCACCCAGTGCCACACCGTCCGACGAGGAGGTCGAGCGCTCGATCGGCATCATGGAACGCTTCATGCGCAGCTTCTTCGGGCTGGTTGAGGAGTTCAAGCAAAACGAGGAAAAACCTGCATCGGGAGCGCCCCAGAAAACATAGACCATTGTATATGTTCTCAGGTGACGCTAAAAGAACAAACATCGGCACCGGCGGTTGCCGGGAGAGGCTCTTGGGAGGGGGCAATCCATGACAGAACGCACGATTATCATTGCAGACGATCATCCGTTGTTTCGTGGCGCGCTGCGCCAGGCCGTCAGTGGCATGGAGGGCCACCAGACGATCGTTGAGGCCGGCGATTTCGAAACGGCCCGCCGCGTGGCGGCCCATCACCCGGAAGCCGACGTCATGCTGCTCGATCTGGCTATGCCGGGGGTCAGCGGCTTTTCCGGGCTGATGTCGCTCAGGGCCGAATTTGCCCATCTGCCGATCGTCATCGTATCGGCCACCGACGATCCGACCACCATCCGCCGGTCCATCGAGCTTGGCGCATCCGGCTTCATCTCCAAATCCTCCGGCATCGACGATATTCGTGCCGGCATCCAGGCGGTGCTGGAGGGCGACGTCTGGACACCGCGGTCCTACCACGGCGGCCAGGAACATGACCCTGATGTGGCCGACCTGATCAACCGCTTGCGCACCCTCACCCCGCAGCAGAGCCGCGTACTCGGCATGCTGGGCGAAGGCCTGCTCAACAAGCAGATCGCCTATGAGCTGGGCGTGTCGGAAGCCACGATCAAGGCTCATGTCTCGGCGATCCTGCTGAAGCTCAAGGTCGACAGCCGCACCCAGGCCGTCATCCAACTCGGCAAGATCAACATGGCGATGGTGGCCTGACCGCAGGCTCTGCCAAGGTCCGGGTTAGCGGACACATTCATGATGCTGAGCGCGGGAAAGAAGGAGGATTTTATTCCTTTGTTCTTTACTCCGAAGGCAGGCTTGATTAAAGTCGTTCCATTGCACGGTGGAAGGCGAGACCTGGCATCGCTTCCCCGGCTTTGGGGCACGGGCGACAATGCTTTCACATGAGAAAATCTGGGGCGCCATCGACAGGCTTGCCGAGCAGCATCAACTGACCGCCTCTGGCCTGGCGCGCCGCGCCGGGCTCGATCCGACATCCTTCAACAAATCCAAGCGGACCGGACCAGATGGTCGGCAACGCTGGCCCTCGACCGAATCCATTGCGAAAGTGCTGGAGGCCACCGGCGCCAGCATCGACCAGTTCATGAGCTTTTTCGGCACCGGCTCGTCCGGCAACGGAATGGGCGAGAGCGGCATGGGTGAGAGCGGTGTTGCCGCCCCTGCCGGCAATATTCCCCTGCTGGGTTTTGCCCAGGCCGGCGCCGGCGGCTTTTTTGACGATGGCGGATTTCCCGCCGGCCAGGGCTGGGATGTCGTCGAGTTTCCGGCTTCCCCGTCGCGCAGCCCCCATGTCTATGCGCTGGAGGTTCAGGGCGACAGCATGATGCCGCTCTACCGGGACGGTGACGTGCTGATCGTCGAGCCCGGGGCACAGGTGCGCCGCGGCGACAGGGTGGCGGTGAAGACCCGCGATGGCGAAGTGATGGCCAAGATCCTGGGCCGGCACAGCGCACGCTCGATCGACCTGCTGTCGCTCAACCCCGAACATGCCAACCGCAGCCTCGACATGAGCGAGGTGGACTGGATAGCGCGGATCATCTGGGCGAGCCAATAGGAATATTAACCGATGCGGCCAGTCGGCACATTCTTCACCGGTCTTGCCGGCCTTGGCCTCTGGTGCCTCGCCCTGGTGTATCTCGCCGCCGACCTCCGAGAGGTGCCCGACATCGCGAATGAGGAGGCGAGCATCCAGGCGACAACCGAAACGCCGCCGGCCCAGGCTTCGATCATCGAGAACCGGCCCGTGCGGCCCATCAGCCCCGATGCCTTCGCATCGCCGGTCGGCACAACGGATACGACCGGATTCGAGCGCATAACGCCGCGCCAGGACCCCGCCCCGGCGAAACCGGAACTAGCCGCCGTGCTGCCCCGGCCTCAGACCATTGACGCGGGGCGCCTGGCCTTCGGCGCCCGCACCCTGCAGCTTCGCGGCGTTCAGCCAACCGACCGCCAGCGGCTCTGCCCAGGCAGCGACGGCACGCAATGGCCCTGCGGCATGGTGGCGCGAACCCAGCAGCGGCTTTTCCTCCGAAACCGGTCGGTCACCTGCGATATCGCCAGCGCCAACTGGACGGGAACGATCGTGGCGGCCTGCCGCATCGGCGACACGGATATCGCCGAATGGCTGATCCGCAATGGTTGGGCGGAAGCAGCGGGTGATCAGGCTCTGATGTCGCTTTCAGAGGCGGCCCGGTCGGCCAAACTCGGCCTCTATGGCGACGATCCGCGGTAAAGGCGGTGGCTGCGTCTTGAAAGGCGGCAAGCCAGTTCTTACTCTTGCGGATAGACAACGAGGTTCCGACAGATGAATAGCCCGCTTACCACGCATGACGCCCTGATTTTCGCAATGGTCATGGTGTCCGCCGTCGATAACTCCATGAATGACAAGGAATTGGAACGCATCGGCCAGTTGGTCGACTTTCTTCCGGTCTTCAAGGATTTCGAGAAAGCCGAACTGATCCCGGTCTCGAAACGTTGCGCGGACATGCTGGCCGGACCGGAAGGCCTCGACATCACGCTTGAGACCATCCGCGACACGCTGCCGCCCCGGTTGTTCGACACGGCCTATGCGCTGGCCGTGGAAGTGGCCTCCGTCGATCTGGAGATCCGCCCGGAGGAAATCCGCATGCTGCAATTGCTGCGCGACCGCCTGTCGCTGGACAAACTGACATGCGCTGCCATCGAGCGCAGCGCGATAGCGCGCTATCGCAAGGCCTGACACCAGGTCCGCTCAGTAGAGCCCGAGGGGGAAGTAGCGCAGCGAAATCTCCTTCAGCCGACCCTTGCGCGACAATGCGGCCAAAGCACTGTCGAAGGCTTCGGCCAGGAACTGGTCCTCCTGGCGCATCATGATGGTCAGGCCTTCGCCCAAAAAACGCTCGGAGACGAAGGGTCCGTCCAGCAAGGCACAGCATTGCGCCGAGGCATCGGATGCCAGCCAGAAGGACAGTTGCAGGCCATCGGCAAAGACGGCATCGACATCGCCCTTCTTCAGGGCGTCGAGCATGGCGCTGCGGCTTTCGAAAGGCACACTGCGCAGGTCCGGGAAGAATGCCTTGAACATGGCCTCATGGGCCGTCGCCGCCACCACACCGACGGATTTTCCCCGAAGCGCGCCGACCTCCTCCACGTCGAGCCGCGCGCTGCGGTTGCGCACGAACCGGGCCGGCAGCATTGCGAAGGGTCGTGAAAAAGCAAAGCTCCGCCGCAGCTCGCCGGTCACGGCCGTGCCGGCGATCACCGCGTCGCCCTGTTTGTTGGTCAAGGCCGCCTGCAGGTCGGCAAAGGGCATGGCCTGGATCTGGCATTTGGCCTCGATGCCCAGTTCGGCGCAGATCTCGCGGACGAGATCGACCTGAAACCCGGCGAGATGCCCGGTTTGGTCGATGAAATTGAAGGGTGGGAAATCGGTCGTGGTCAGGAAGCGCAGGCGCAGCAACACCGAAAGATCCGGCCGGGGCAGCCGCTCGCGGGCATCGAAGAGAACAGGAAAGTCCGGAACCGCGCCCTCATCGGCACGCGCCATCAGCGGTGCCAGCAGGCCGAGAAGGAGGATGGTCGCTACAATTGCGCGTACCCCCCTTAAACCTAGGGATGAAACTTCTGCGCGTATCATTATGATCCATTCCGGGGATAATCTGGGGCGTCATCGGTCTGGTGACGGTTTAGCAGAGGAATGCGGGCTGGGGAATATGAAAGGCTGGCATTAGCGCTGGCCGTCGAGTCTCAAATTGCGCCAATCGGTGCCGCGCCAACCAGCGCAGTCCCGGATCGGCATGTTATTTCCTCCCTCTGGGACGAGGCCGTCATCCTCAAGCAACTCGGAATCGGCAAGCCCCTGATCGCCCGCATGGCGCAACGGGCGTTGCGCAACGGCACGACCATCGAGCGGGAATTGCTGCACGGCGGCGGGGTGCGGGAAGACGCCTATTATGCGGGCATGGCGCGCCTGGCAGGTCTGCCTTTCGTGGACGCGATCGAAGATGGCCAGGTCACCGATATCCGCGGCCTGGACAGCCAGCTGCAAAAGCCGACCCATATCCGCCTGAACCATGGCCACAAGCCGCCGGTGACGGTGATCGTGCCGGAAGCGCGCCGGTTTGCGGACCTGACGGCGACGCTTGCCCGGCTGCCGGGCCTGCGGACATCGCTGGCCATTGCCGCGCCCGCCACGGTTCGGCGGGCGGCATGGCGGACTGGAGCAGGCCGTCGGCTGCATTCCGCGATCAACGGATTGTTCGATACCGCGCCACGCTTTTCCGCGAGGGTCGTGCTGGCCGGGCGGCAGGGCTTCTGGATCGGCAGCCTGCTGACGACATTTCTGACCTGCCTGATGCTTGCCACCGAACCCACCTTGCTGGCGCTGCACATCACGCTGACATTCCTCTTCTTCCTGGCGCTGATGCCGCGCCTGGCCGCCGTCGTTCAGTCCCGCCGGACCAGGCCTTGTACTACCGCGACACTTTTGCCAGGCGAAGGGCTGCCGATCTATTCGGTGATGGTGGCGCTCTATCGGGAGACCGACGTCGTCAGCCAGTTAGTGGCCTCGCTGGACAGGCTGAACTGGCCGAAATCACGCCTCGATATCAAATTGGTGTGTGAGGCGGACGACCTGGAGACCATTGCGGCGATCAAGGCCTTGGCGCCCGGTCCCCATGTCGAGATCGTCGAAGTTCCGGCCGGCGGGCCACGCACCAAGCCGAAGGCGCTGACCTATGCACTGGCGGGCGTGCGCGGCGACTATGTCGCCATCTTCGATGCCGAGGACCGTCCGCATCCCGACCAATTGCTGGAGGCCTATCAGCGCTTTTCATCCGCCGCGGACGATATCGCCTGCCTGCAGGCACCGCTGATCATTGCCAATGGCAAAGCCAGCTGCGTCAGCGCGCTTTTCTCGCTCGAATATTCGGCGCTGTTTCGAGGGCTCCTGCCCATTCTGGCGCGCTGCCGGATGCCGCTGCCGCTGGGTGGCACCTCCAACCATTTCAAGACGCATGTGTTGCGCGCCGCGGGCGGCTGGGATCCGTATAATGTCACCGAAGATGCCGATATCGGCCTCAGGCTCTATCGGCTCGGCTACCGGGCCGAGGTCATCCACCGCCAAACCCTTGAGGATGCACCGACCTCGATCCCGGTCTGGACCGGCCAGAGAACCAGGTGGTTCAAGGGCTGGCTGCAGACCTGGCTGGTGGTCATGCGCTCGCCATCCCTGGCCATTGCCGAAATGGGATCTTGCGCCTTTGTGGTCTTCCAGCTGCTGATTGGCGGCATGCTCATTTCGTCGCTGGCCCATCCCGTCATGATCCTGTTCCTCACGCAATCGACCCTAGCCATGATGGGTTTGCCGGGCACTGCGATGTCTATCATGGACAAGGTGCTGTTTTACACCGACATGATCAATGTGCTGGGAAGCTATGCCGCCTTCCTGGCGCTCGGCGCCACCAAGATGACGCGCTTTGAGACGCGGCTGGTGAGCTGGCGCTGGATCTTCATTCCGGTCTATTGGCTGATGATGTCGCTGGCGGCCTGGCGCGCCGTATTCGAACTGCGCTCACGCCCTTTTTTCTGGAACAAGACGCCGCATAGCCCGGCGGCGCGGCCGGAAAAAGAGGCCGTCGACGGCACCGCTCCGCAGCCATAGGCCCTGCCCGCGGCAGGCTCATAAAACACGGCTGTCGTGCAAGCCGTCGATCGCGCGGAGATATGGGGAATTGGAGCGGATGAAGGGAATCGGACCCCTCGTATTCAGCTTGGGAAGCCGCCACATAACCAAATTATTTCAATGCGTTAGAGAGATATTTTTACAGAAAAGCTCTGATACAGCTACCATATGAATCAATAACTTAGCTATAGATGTAAAAAGCGAATAACGTGAGATGACATGTGGATTGTATGCATCTAGGAGCAAGGACCTGCTTACTGCTTCCTACACGTAAGGACAAACACATCGGCACCACTTGCCAGCAACATTGACCCGGCTAAACTAGCTTTTTGTGATCAGGAGTTAGTATGAACACTTTTTCTCAGCCCCCTGCTCCCGACCTTAACATAATCATCTCCCCCTTCCTCGAAGCAATAGACAACAGAAAGCTGAAGATACGACTGCGCCGTGACCACGCACCTCTAGTCACCGCGTACGGCCTTCTACACCGTCGTATGAACCGAGCAATTACATTAGCACTGGATGCGGTCGAAAAATACGAGACAGAAAGGAGAGAAGAGGGATTTAGCGACAGTATTAAAGGCCAACCATCTTTTGCCACAGACGCTTTCACCGATGCTGTCTACCGATCTGCAGAACTGTTCGAGTTCTACGATAGCGATATCGTAGACTACTTAGACCCGTCCCTAAATAGAGATACCAAGAGACGCTATAAGACAGCACTAAAAGGGATTAGCGAACACTGGGAAAGACTGTGCAATGGCTGCAAACACAATCACTCGTTCTTGGTCCCTGTAGAGGGCAATTATGCTGACGGAGCGTGGCTGACTGGCTATTCCTCGTACCGCCATAATGGTGAGGAGATGCGAATAGATCGTGGAATACATCAATTTTCTGACGTCTTGTCCTACAACTGGGCATTCCGAAGGCTAATTGGCGCCATACTAGAAGCTGATACTTTAGCAACCATGCTCGTGAACACCCTGCCAGATGACCCGTCGGCAGATGTAATCGACAGCAACCTGTTGCCTCTACCATACTCTCACAGCTTCCCACGTATCACGGCACGATCACTGGACGCATTTCCTGGAGAAGACAGACACTATGTCCCAGATCTGTCATTTGCCGGAGACACCGGACAGAATATACGGCTTGCTGCGGCACCCCCAATCAAGCGCACAGTGGAGTGCATACTCCGGTGTGTGATTGAGATTACGACGGCGTCTATGGCCATCCAGCAACCGTACTCGGACGAGATGGGTACCTTTGCTTTAACTAGGGGCGAGGGTAACGAGCGTCTGCCACTTGGCGGCTTCTACCGCATCCTAGTGGGCAACATAAGAGTACAGCCTATCAGCACAGACCCGTAGGCAGTTTCTTAAAATCATAAGTTTTTACGAGGAAGGCTCTAGGCTCAGGACCCATTAATCGAGCCAGTAGCAGCAAGTTGCTACGATGAGCATTGCGGATAGGAAGGTGTAGGCGCATCGGCCGTATCTGGTGGCGATGCGCCTCCAATCTTTGATCCTGCCGAACATGTTCTCGATACGATAGCGTTGCCTATAAAGGACTTTGTCGTAGTCGGCCGGGTTGCGGCGCTTCTTGCGTGGCGGGATGCAGGGCGAAATACCCTTGTCTTTCAATCCGTTGCGGAACCAGTCGGCGTCGCAATCACGATCTGCCAGCAATTCCTTTGCTTTGGGCAGGCAATCGAGCAGGCGCCGGGCACCCTGATAATCGCTGACCTGGCCCGCAGCCACGCAGGACGCGATTCGGCAGATTAACGACGCCAGAGCAAGAACGGACGTTGGTAAAACTGAGTGTAAAACCGTTAGAAAAACCGCTCGGAAAACCACCCGTAAGTAATTGAAAAAGCGGCTGGAGCGGGTGAAGGGAATCGAACCCTCGTATTCAGCTTGGGAAGCTGCTGCTCTACCATTGAGCTACACCCGCGCACGCCGCAGAAGTCCTACAGTTGCCGCTTTCTGTCAAGAGCGGCAAGGCGCTCAGAGCCGTCAGGCGGCCCGGAAATGCTTGGACAGTTTCAGGCCCTGGGCCTGGTAATTGGAGCCAAGCCCGCTGCCATAGAGCCCCTGCGGGCGCTCCTGCATGTGTTCGTAGACCAGGCGGCCGATGACCTGGCCGTGTTCGAGAATGAACGGCACTTCGTGGCTGCGCACTTCCAGCACCGCACGGCTGCCCGTGCCGCCGGCTGCGGCGTGGCCGAAGCCCGGATCGAAGAAGCCGGCGTAGTGAACACGGAACTCGCCGACCAGCGGATCATAGGGCGTCATTTCCGCGGCATAGAGCGGCGGTACATGCACGGCCTCGTTGGAGACCAGAATATAGAATTCGTCGGGGTCGAGGATCAGTTCGTCGCGGCCGCGGCTATAGAGCGGCTCCCAGAAATCCAGGACGTCATGCATGCCCTTGCGGTCGACATCGATAACCGAGGTATGGTGCTTGCCGCGATAGCCGAGCAGGCCGTCGGGGCCGGTGCCTTTCAGGTCAATCGACAGGGCGATACCGCCGCCGGAGACGTTGGGGGCTTCGCTGGCAACAAGAGTCTCGGTGCGGTGCAGGTCCAGCAGTTCGCTCTCGCCAAGCAGCGACTGGCCGACGCGGAAGCGGATCTGCGACAGGCGCGAGCCGCGGCGCACGATGACCGGGAAGGTGCGCGGGCTGATTTCCAGATAGAGAGGACCCGTGTAGCCGGCCGGGATCTTGTCGAATTCCTGGGCATGATCGACCATGACGCGGGTAAAGATGTCGAGACGTCCGGTCGAGCTTTTGGGATTGGCCGAGGCCGACATTTCGGCCGGCAGGTCGAGACTTTCCATCAACGGCACGATGTAGACGCAGCCGGTTTCCAGCACGGCGCCGTTTTCGAGATCGATTTCGTGCAGCGTCAGGCGCTCCAGCTTGTCGGCGACGCGGGCATCGCGGCCCGGCATGAAACTGGCGCGGACGCGCAGCGCTTTCGAGCCCAGACGCAAGTCGAGGCTGGCCGGCTGGACCTGGTCGGCGTCGAGTGCTGCCTCGCTTTTCAGGCTACCCGAGGCGAACAGCGCCTCGATGGCGCGATCGGCCAGAATTCCCTTCGTCCTCGTCATGTCCATCACCTCAGATTTTGGCCCGACAAAACCAAAGTCGAGGAATTGACGCAAGCCCGAGTTCGGCGTATTTGAGCCTTATCCCGTGGTGATTTGGCCGGTCGGCTTGCAGCCACGTTAAACAAATGGCTAAATAGACCGGGTACTCAAAACCGGTCCGTATTCGTGGCCGGTTTTTTTGTATTTGAAAGGCATGATGGCATGAGCAAGAATTGGCGTCCGGCAACGCAACTGGTCCATGGCGGGACCCTGCGCTCGCAGTATGGCGAAACCTCCGAAGCAATTTTCCTGACACAAGGTTTTGTCTACGACACGTCTGAAGCCGCCGAGGCGCGCTTCAAAGGCGAGACCGACGGTTTCATCTATGCGCGCTACGGCAGTCCGACCAATGACATGTTCGAAAAGCGCATGTGCATGCTGGAAGGCGCCGAGGATGCCCGCGCCACGGCCTCCGGCATGGCCGCCGTGTCGGCGGCGCTTCTTTGCCAGCTGAAAGCCGGCGATCATATCGTCGCGGCCCGCGCCCTGTTCGGCTCCTGCCGCTGGGTGGTCGAGACGCTGGCACCGCGCTATGGCATCGAGTTCACGCTGGTCGACGGCCGCGACCTCGCCAACTGGGAACAGGCGATCCGCAAGAACACCAAGGTGTTTTTCCTCGAAAGCCCGACCAATCCGACGCTCGAAGTGATCGATATCGCCGGCGTCGCCAGGCTCGCGAACCAGATCGGCGCCAAGGTCGTGGTCGACAACGTATTCGCCACGCCGCTCTACCAGAAGCCGCTGGAGCTTGGCGCCCATGTGGTCGTCTATTCGGCCACCAAGCATATTGACGGCCAGGGCCGATGCCTGGGGGGCGTCGTGCTCTCCGACAAGGAATGGATCGACGAGCACCTGCACGATTACTTCCGCCATACCGGCCCGGCCATGTCACCGTTCAACGCCTGGACGCTTCTGAAGGGCGTGGAAACGCTGGCCCTGCGCGTTAAGCAGCAGACCGAGACCGCAGCAAAGATCGCCGACTTCCTGGCCGAGCAGAACCAGGTGGCCAAGGTGATCTATCCCGGCCGCGCCGACCATCCGCAGGCCGACATCGTCGCCAGCCAGATGAGCGGCGGCTCGACGCTGGTGGCATTCGAGTTGAAGGGCGGCAAGGAGGCGGCATTTGCCCTGCAGAATGCCCTCGACATCGTGCTGATTTCCAACAATCTCGGCGATGCCAAGACGTTGATCACCCATCCGGCGACCACAACCCACAAGAACCTCAGCGACGAGGCCCGTGCGGAACTCGGCATTTCCGGCGGAACGGTGCGGCTGTCCTGCGGCATTGAGGACACGGACGATCTTCTCGAGGATTTCGCCCAGGCTTTGCGGAGCGTTTCGGCCTGATCCGATAAAGCTCGCCCTGGCCTCGGCTGTGGGCGAGCTCGTCTGTTTACCTAGACCATTAGTGTTAAGATGAGAAAGGCCGCCAAAGGGGCCCCAAAATCCGTTGAGAATCTTGCATTCCTTGACGCCATTCCCATCCTATAGGATATGCTTAGTACATCTTTAAAAAGGGACGGCGCATGTATCGTGCCTTGACACGGGATATAGAAGTGGTGGTCGAGCCATTCTATCTGGAGGAGCAATCCGATCCGGATGACGACCGCTATGTCTGGGGTTATCGGATCGTCATCGCCAATCATTCGATCGAAACCGTGAAGCTGACCCATCGCTACTGGCATATTACCGACCAGAACGGCCAGGTGGACGAGGTCAACGGACCGGGTGTGATCGGCGAGCAGCCGCGCCTGGAGCCCGGCGACAGCTTCGAATACACGTCAGGCTGCCCGCTCGACACCCCGTCCGGGCTGATGTTCGGCCATTACCTGATGCAGACCGATCGGGGCGAGATGTTCGAGGTGGCGATCCCGGCCTTTTCTCTCGATGCGCCGGGACTGTTGCGCGTGCTGAACTGATGCGAACGCCGCATCAGGCGTTCTCGACCTCATCCAACTGATAGCGATAGGTGGTCGAACAGAACTCGCAGGTGACCGCGATTTCGCCCTCTTCGTCGCTGGCGGCGATCTCATCGGCGCTGAAGCCCTTCAGCACACCCTTGATCTTGTCGCGCGAACAGCTGCAGCGGTCCTGCATCTGCAGAGGCGGATAGACCCGCACGCCGCGCTCGTGGAACAGCCGGAACAACAGCCGCTCCACACCGATCAAGGGATCCGTCAACTCGTCGGAATCGATGGTCTCGACCAGGGCGCGGGCTTCGGCCCAGGCATCATCTTCGACATGATCCATGCCCTGGCCCACATCGCCGTCGCCGCCATGCAAATCAGGCTGGCGCATGCGCTCAGGGGCTGTCGGCAGGAACTGGGCCAGCACGCCGCCTGCCCGCCAGGAGTGCCGCGGCTTGCCCTCTGCGTCACGGTCGAACAGCTCGGCGACACCAAGCCGCACACGGGTCGGGATCTGTTCGGACTGGCGGAAATAGAGGCCGGCAACCTCCTCCAGCGTCGAGCCGTCCAGCGGCACGATACCCTGATAGGGCTGCATGTAATTGCCCTGGTCGATCGTCAGCGCCAGGATGCCGTTGCCCAAAAGCTGCGACGGTGATGCTTCGCCTGCCGCAATCGCCGCCGCCAGCCGCTCCTCGTCAAAACGGGCATAGGCGCGGACGCTGTCAGGCGCTGCAAAATCCGCCACGAGCAGATCCACCGGTCCATCGGTCTTGGTCTGGACAATGAACTTGCCCTGGAATTTCAGGGAGGTGCCGATCAGCACGGTCAGCACGATGGCCTCTGCCAGGAGCCTGGCTACGGCCGGCGGATAATTGTGGCGCCCGAGAATGCTATTGAGCAGGGGACCCAATTGCACGGCGCGACCGCGCACATCCAGGCCTTCGACCTGGAAGGGGACGACGTGATCATCTCCGGCGAAATCGAATTCGCCCAGCGCGTTCGACCTGTCTGACATAATTGCTACTCCATGGCGCGAGGGACGCCCGATCAAAAGGAAGCCCAGTGGCTTCACGGAAAGCGCACACATGGGGTTTACGCAGCGAAAGATCAAGCACGGACAAGCCGTTGCAGCCCGCCGACCACCGCAGCCCTGTGCTCAACCTGCTTTACGATACGATACCCCGGAAATGGTTAAACCGCTCCGAAGCACCAGGCAAGGATGGATTTCTGCGCATGCAGGCGATTTTCCGCCTCGTCGAAGACCACCGACTGCGGCCCGTCGATGACCTCGTCCGTCACTTCCTCGCCGCGATGGGCGGGCAGGCAGTGCAGGAACAGCGCGTCCGGATTGGCCTTGGCCATCAGCTGCGGATTGACCTGGAACGGCTGGAAGACATTGTGGCCACGGGCCTTGTGCTCCAGATTCATCGACACCCAGGTGTCGGTGATCACCGCATCGGCATTGGCCACGGCGCGATCGGCGTCATGGCAGAGCATGATCTCGCCGCCATTGTTGCGCGCCCAGTTGAGGATACGGTCGTCCGGCTCGGAGCCGAGCGGCACCGCCATATTCATGCGATAGCCAAAACGCGCCGCACCTTCCACAAGCGAATGCAGCACATTGTTGCCGTCGCCGGTCCAGGCGAGCGTCTTGCCCTTGATCGGGCCGCGATGTTCCTCAAGGGTCAGGATATCCGCCATGATCTGGCAGGGATGGGTGAGATCGGTCAGCGCATTGATGACCGGTACGGTGGCGTGCTCGGCCATTTCCAGCAGGCGCGCATGATCGGTGGTGCGGATCATGATCGCATCGACATAACGCGACAGGACCTTGGCCGTATCGCCGATGGTTTCGGCGCGACCGAGCTGCATTTCGGTGCCCGACAGGAACAGCGTTTCACCACCCAGCTGGCGCATGCCGACGTCGAACGAGACGCGCGTGCGGGTCGACGGCTTTTCAAAAATCATCGCCAGCATCTTGCCGGCCAAGGGCTTGTCGGCCGTGCCGGCCTTGGTCGCCGTCTTGCGGGTGCGGGCGTCGTCGATGATCTTGCGCAGATCCTCGGCAGTCATGGCCGAAAGATCCAGGAAATGCTTGGGAGATGCCATTATTCCATACCTGTCCTTAAGCCCGGGCAGCGAGCACGGGTTCGCGCGCACTCAGGCTCTCTGCGGCCAATTCGATGCGATGCAGGCCCTCGCGGGCTTCCTCGGCCGTGGTTGTCAGCGGCGGCAGAAGACGAATGACATTGTCGCCCGCCGGAACGCCGAGCATGTGCTCGGCGCGCATGGCCTTCAGCAACTCGGCCGACGGCACCTTGGCCTTGATGCCGAGCATCAGGCCCTCGCCGCGGATCTCCTCGATGACATCGGGGAACCGGTCCTTCAGGGCGGCGAGACCCTGGCGGAACACCAGAGCCACGTCGCGGACATGCGGCAGGAAATCATCCGCCAGCACGATATCGAGAACGGCATTGCCGACCGCCATGGCCAGCGGATTGCCGCCATAGGTCGAGCCGTGGGTGCCGGCCTTCATACCGGATGCCGCTTCTTCGGTCGCAAGGCAGGCGCCCAGCGGAAAGCCGCCGCCGATGCCCTTGGCAACGGCCATGATATCGGGCGTGATGCCGGCCCATTCATGGGCAAACAGCTTGCCGGTGCGGCCGACGCCCGACTGCACCTCGTCGAGGATCAGCAGAAGCCCGTTGTCGTCGCAGATGGAGCGAAGTTCGCGCAGGATCTCGTTGGAAACAGTGCGGATGCCGCCCTCGCCCTGGACCGGTTCGATCAGGATCGCAGCCGTCGCATCGGTGATGGCGGCCTTCAAAGCCTCCATGTCGCCGAACGGCACCTGGTCGAAGCCGGGAGCCTTGGGACCGAAGCCCTCCAGGTATTTCTCCTGGCCGCCCGCGGCGACCGTCGCGATGGTGCGGCCGTGAAACGCGCCTTCGAAGGTGATGATGTGGAATTTCTCAGGGTGCCCCTTGGCATACTGATAGCGGCGGGCCGTCTTGATCGAGCATTCCAGCGCTTCGGCGCCGGAATTGGTGAAGAACACCTTGTCGGCAAAGGTTGCCGCGCAAAGCCGCTGCGCCAAACGCTCCTGGCCTGGGATCTCGTAGAGATTGGAGAGATGCCAGACCTTGTCGGCCTGTGCCTTGATGGCTTCCACCAGATGCGGATGGGCATGACCAAGCGAATTGACGGCGACACCGGCGGCAAAATCGAGATAGCGCTGGCCATCTTCGGTGAACAGCCAGACCCCTTCCCCGCGCACGAACCGCAGGGGCGCCCGCATATAGGTTTCGTAGAGCGGCGAGGCTTCAGCCATGGCGCAAAAACTCCTTCGACGAGACTAAAATGTCCATTCCGACCGTCAAAAGATCGGACATGCCCGAAAAATTAAAAATGCCGCCTTGCGGCGGCCAGAGCACTATCCCGATTTCGGCCCATGCTGTCAACAAAACAACGCAATAACAGTGTTTTTACGGCCTTCCCGCTGGGTGTCGCAACCTCAGCCCGGTACTTTTTTCAGACGCACACAAATGAGCAAGTTGGGGAAAACCCGAAAATCGAATCATCCTGATTCGGCCGACTCTTGTCACGGAGTCAGGCTCACACTAGGTTAACGAATAATTACTAGACTGCATGCGGCGGAACTAGTCACCGACAGTAACGAGGCAAGTTGCGTTCCGGATTCGTCCGGAGCAACGGTGAGGGATTCTGCCAACAGACACGCGATAGGCGGAGATAGCGGCATGAACTGGACAGACGAGCGCGTCGAGCGGCTCAAAAGACTTTGGGCTGAAGGGCTGAGTGCGAGCCAAATTGCGGCCCAGCTGGGTGGCGTCAGCCGAAATGCCGTGATCGGCAAGGTCCACAGGCTGTGCCTGCCGGGCCGGGCAAAGGCCGGCGGCAGCACCTCGGCAAGCCGGGTGGCGGCTGCCAAGCAGCGCACCACGTCCGCGCCGCGGGCGCCGAATTTCGCCTCGCGCGTCACCACCCGCACGGTCACCCGTGCCGATGGCGCAACGATGATCAAGGAAGAGGTCGAAATCGACGGCCACGAGGAAGTGGAAGTCGTCCGCCCCAGCAATGTGGTGGTGCCGATCTCCAAGAAACTGTTGCTGACCGACCTGACCGAACGGACCTGCAAATGGCCCGTCGGCGATCCGATGAAGGACGACTTCCACTTCTGTGGCTGCGATTCCCCGGATGCGTCGCCCTATTGCGCCTATCACGCCAAGATGGCCTATCAGCCGGTCGGCGAACGGCGCAAGGCAGCGCGCTAACTCTCGCCAGGACCTTCGGGCCAACCCGGTTCGAAGGTCCTGCTCGACCGGTCATGCCGGAAGCGCCAATTTCGGCCGCACACAGGCCTGCCTGTTTCAGCACTATCCATCAATACAAAAAAACGGGCCCTTGCCCGTTTTTTCGTTTTCGTTTGCGTGCTTCAGCCGGCGCTCAGGCTTCCATCGAATAGCCTGCGCCGCGAACCGTGCGGATCACATCCTGCATGCTGGAAAAGTTGAGCGCCTTGCGCAGGCGTCCAACATGAACGTCGACCGTGCGCTCATCGACATAGATGTCATGTCCCCAGACGCCGTCGAGTAGCTGCGAGCGGGAGAAGACCCGGCCCGGCGACGCCATCAGGAATTCGAGAAGCCGGAATTCGGTCGGTCCGAGGCGGACTTCGCGGCTCTTGCGGTGAACCCGGTGCGTTTCGCGGTCGAGTTCGATGTCGCCGCAGCGCAGCACGCTGGACAGCACTTCGGGACGCGCCCGACGCAGCATGGCCTTGACGCGGGCCATCAGTTCCGGCGTCGAGAACGGCTTGACGACATAGTCGTCGGCGCCGGTTGCAAGGCCGCGAACCCGTTCGCTTTCCTCGCCGCGCGCCGTCAACATGATGATCGGCAGACGCTCGGTCTCCGGCCGCATGCGCAGGCGCCGGCACAATTCGATGCCCGACACGCCCGGCAGCATCCAATCGAGGATCAGCAGGTCGGGTACCCGTTCCTGCAGGCGCAGTTCCGCTTCGTCGCCACGAAGAATGGCCTCAACCTCGTAGCCCTCGGCTTCCAGGTTGTAGCGAAGAAGCACGCTC
The DNA here is from genome assembly GCF_023701945.1 of Rhizobium sp. CG5. Classification (GTDB taxonomy): domain Bacteria; phylum Pseudomonadota; class Alphaproteobacteria; order Rhizobiales; family Rhizobiaceae; genus Allorhizobium. Next base: position 186,838 of record NZ_JABAEF010000002.1, on the reverse strand, counting down.
AGTGCTTCTTCGTCCTCAACCACAGCTATTTTCGGCAGCATTTGCTCACGTACCCCTTCAGGCGGGAAACATCATTACTCGGCAGAGACGCCAACAGTCGACGTCAGGTCATCCTTCGGACGCTCACCCTCCGGCTGTGCGCCGGTCGCCATGTAATAGATGGTTTCAGCGATGTTGGTCGCGTGGTCACCGATACGCTCGATATTCTTGGCGCAGAACAGCAGATGCGTGCAGGTGGTGATATTGCGCGGATCTTCCATCATATAGGTGAGCAGTTCGCGGAACAGCGACGTATAGATCGCGTCGATCTCATCGTCGCGGTCGCGGATCGATTTGGCTTTTTCGGCCGAGCGCGTCGTGTAGACGTCGAGCACTTCCTTGAGCTGGACGAGTGCCAGTTCCGAGAGGTGTTCAATGCCGCGGGCGAGCGTGCGGGGAATGCCGGATTCCTGTACGACCATGACGCGCTTGGCATTGCTCTTGGCCAGGTCGCCGACCCGTTCCAGATCGCTGGCAATGCGCAGCGCGCCGATGATCTCGCGAAGGTCGGAGGCAACGGGCTGGCGGCGGGCGATCGTGATGATCGCCTTGTCGCCGATTTCCCGCTCGGCATTGTCCATGATGACGTCGTCGGAGATGACCTTCTGGGCCAAAGCGCCATCGGAATTCACCAATGCCCGCATGGATTCGCCGACCATCTGTTCGGCCAGGCCACCCATTTCGGAGATCCGGCGCATCAGGTATTTCAGGTCTTCGTCATAGGCCGTGTAGATATGCGATGATGACATGTTCATTGTCCTTGAATTTTGAAACCGCAGCCTGGCGACCCAAGCATCAGCCGAAACGGCCCATGATGTAATCCTGCGTGCGCTGGTCGTCCGGATTGGTGAACATCTTGTCGGTATCGTTTTCTTCGACCAGATAGCCCAGATGGAACATGGCGGTGCGCTGCGACACGCGGGCTGCCTGCTGCATCGAATGGGTCACGATGACGATGGTGAAGTTGGCGCGAAGTTCGTGGATCAATTCCTCGACCTTGGCCGTGGCGATCGGATCGAGCGCCGAGCAGGGTTCGTCCATCAGGATGACTTCGGGGCTGACAGCGATGGCGCGGGCAATGCACAGGCGCTGCTGCTGACCACCGGAGAGGCCCGTGCCCGATTCCTGCAGACGATCCTTGACCTCGTTCCACAGGCCGGCCTTCTGCAAGGCTGCAGATACGATCTCATCGAGGTCCGCCTTGTTGCGGGCCAGGCCATGGATGCGCGGACCATAGGCGACATTCTCGTAGATCGACTTCGGGAACGGGTTGGGCTTCTGGAAGACCATGCCCACCTTGGCGCGCAACTGGACCGGATCCACCTTCGGATCGTAGATATCCTCGCCATCCATATGGATATGGCCCTCGACCCGGCAGATCGAAATCGTATCGTTCATCCGGTTGAGGCAGCGCAGAAAGGTCGACTTTCCGCAGCCGGACGGTCCGATGAAGGCCGTGACCGTGCGGGGCCGGATTTCGATATTGACATCGATGATGGCGTGTTTTTCACCGTAATAAACCTGAACACCGCGAGCGGAGATCTTCGATTCATTCATGACTTCGGCCTTCATCGTCGTTGACATATTGTTCATCATAACTGTTCCCTCTACCAACGGCGCTCGAAGCGACGGCGAAGAATGATTGCGACTAGGTTCATCGTGATCAGAAACACCAGCAGGACAATGATCGCACCGGAGGCACGCTCGACAAAGGCCGGGTCGCCGCGCTGGGTCCAGTTGTAGACCTGGACGGGGAGAGCGGACGCCGGGTCGAACAGACCATCCGGAGGACCGGCGGGATATTCGCGCACGAATGCCACCATGCCGATGAGCAGCAGCGGTGCGGTTTCCCCAAGTGCGCGGGCCAGGCCGATGATCGCGCCCGTCAAAATGCCGGGCATGGCCAGAGGCAGAACGTGGTGGAAGATCGACTGCATCTTGGAAGCCCCGACGCCGAGCGCTGCATCGCGGATCGATGGCGGCACAGCCTTGAAGGCGGCCCTTGTCGCGATGATGATCGTTGGCAGCGTCATCAGTGTCAACACCAGGCCCCCAACGATGGGAGCGGACTGCGGGAGGCCGAAGAAATTGATCAGCACCGCAAGACCCAGGATACCGAATACGATCGAAGGAACCGCAGCCAGGTTGGCGATATTGACCTCGATCAGGTCGGTAAAGTGGTTCTGCGGCGCGAACTCTTCCAGATAGATCGAGGCGGCCACGCCGAGCGGGAGCGACAGGGCCACAACAATCAGCATCATGTAGATCGAGCCGATGATGGCGACACCGAGGCCTGCCGCTTCCGGCCGCGTATCGGATGCGTCAGGTGCCGTGAAGAAGCCCCAGTTGAAACGCGTCGTCAGGATCCCGGCTTCTTTCAACTTGTCCGCCAGCATAAGCTGTTCCGGCGAGGTATTGCGGTCCACTGCAGCACTTTCCATGGTCACGCGCCCCTTGTAGTAGCCGTCGATGCGACCAGCCGCCAGAAAGTTGAAGGGGTGGGTGGTGCCGATGACTGTGGGATCAGCGAGAACGAAACGGCGCAGGTCGGCCGGAGCTTCCTTGGAAATCAAGTCCGCAGCAGCCTTGGCATTCATGGTGTCGACGGCAATTCCCTTGGCCGCCATTGCATCGCTGAGCGCCTTCTGGATCAAAGGCACATAACCGAAGGTCGAGACCTTGGCGATGTTTTCCGGGTTACGGTCGCCGGCCTTGTCGAGAACCGCCGCATCGAGATCGACGTTGAGCGTGATGTAGGTCTGCTGAAAGGACGTTGCTCCGTTCGACAGGATGGACGCCAGCAGTCCGATCAGTGCCAGGATGCCGAGACCGACGGCCATCTTGCCCATCATGCGGAAGCGCGCTTCCGAGGCGTTGCGACGACGCGTCCGTTCATCCGCCGCGTAGAGAGACTTTGCCTGCAGGGCGGTGGTTTTGCTGAACACGGAGATGTCGGTCATTCGTACTGCTCCCGATATTTGCGCACGATGTAAAGAGCCATCACGTTCAGCGCGAGCGTGATCACGAAGAGGGTCAGGCCGAGGGCGAAGGCGACAAGCGTTTCAGGGCTTGAAAACTCCGTATCGCCGGTCAGCTGGCTGACGATCTTCACCGTCACGGTCGTCATGGCTTCGAATGGATTGAGGGCGAGTTTGGCCGCAGCACCCGCGCCCAGCACTACGATCATGGTTTCCCCGATCGCACGGCTGGCGGCCAGCAAGACGGCACCCACGATGCCCGGCAGTGCTGCAGGCAGGACCACCAGCTTGATGGTTTCCGACTGCGTGGCACCCAGCCCGTAGGAACCGTCGCGCAGGGCCTGCGGGACAGCGTTGATGATGTCATCCGACAAGGAACTGACGAAGGGGATGATCATCACGCCCATGACCAGGCCGGCCGTCAGAACCGAGGAAGACGAAGTGCCAAGGCCAAGCGGCTCGGCAAACCAGTCGCGCAGGAAGGGACCGACGGTCACCAGCGCGAACAGACCGTAGACGATCGTCGGGATGCCGGCGAGAACCTCGATGGCCGGCTTGACGATGCTGCGTGTCTTCGGACCGGCATATTCGGACAGGAAGACGGCAATCATCAATCCGATCGGGACGGCAACGATCAAAGATATGATCGAAACGTAGAAGGTACCCCACAACAAAGGCAGGATGCCGAGATCGGAACCACCGCGAAACTGCGGGTTCCAGAGCGTGGAGAAGAAGAACTTCTGCCACGGATACAACTTGAAGAACGTGATCGTCTCGAAAACCAGAGAGCCGACGATGCCGACGGTGGTCATGATGGCGACCAGCGACGAGGCCATCAGCACCCATTTGACAAATGTCTCGGTGAGATTGCGGGCCCGTTGTTCGGGACGGATGCTGCGATAGGCCAGCGGCCCCATGATCAAAGCCAGAACCAAAACGGCAACGGACATGACCAGGTTGCTGGTGCTGGCACTCTGCCGATAGGCGCGCGCCGCTTCGAACACCTCGATCGGCACATCGCCACCCAAGGCAACTCCGACTTCCGCCAGGCGTGAGCGGATATTGTTGAAATCGATACGACCGTCATCGAGCTCACTTTCGCCCACTCCGCCCCGCTCGATGACGGCATTCAAACCGTCAGCAATCCGGCGGACGTCGGCCATCACCAGACTATGCGCGCCACCTTCGGGCACCACGCTGTCGGGGATCATGCTGCTGACGCGCCCTTCGATGATGCTCGGCTGCACGGACAGCCACACGACCATCAGCACCAATGCCGGCACGGCGGTGAACAGCGCGACCATCTGGCCGTAATAGCCCGGAAGGGAGTGCAGCTTGGCGCTTCCCGGCGCCCAGAGAGACAGGGCGCGTTGCCTGCCCAGATAAAAGCCAAGTGCCGCAAGCGCTAATACGACAAGGATAATGATGCCCACACTCATTTCGCCCACATCCCCTGAAAATCCCACATCGTCTGAGAACAATGAAAACCGGCGGCGCGATCGTCGCGCCGCCGGGCTTTAGGTGATTACTTCTTCAGCGGGCCCATCGGGGTACGGGCCTTGACGGCAGCCTGAGTCTTGGCAAGTTCCGGATCGGAAACCAGGCCGTAGGCAGCCAGCGGGCCGTTCGGGCCGGCCATGTCGTCGGAGACGAAGAACTCGATGTATTCCTGCAGGCCAGGGATAACATCAAGGTGAGCGTTCTTGACGTAGAAGTAGAGCGGACGCGAGATCGGATATTCGCCCTTGGCGATCGTCTCAACCGAAGGAACAATGCCGGCCATGGTGGCGACACGCAGCTTGTCGGTGTTGTTCTGGTAGAACGACAGGCCGACCACGCCGATGGCGTTCTTGTTGGCCGCTACGCGAGCCAGAGTTTCAGTGTAGTCGCCGTCGATGTCGGTCGATACACCGTCGGTACGCACGGCCATGCAGGCCTTGGCAGCTTCAGCCTTGTCGTTGTTCTTGGCAGCCAACAGGACGTCGTAGGCGCCGTCTTCCTTGCAGCCGTCAACCAGAACCTTCTCGTTGAAGACTTCGCGGGTGCCGTGCTTGGTGCCCGGGATGAAGGCCAGGATCGGCTGTGCCGGCAGGTCAGCGCGGATTTCGTTCCAGGACTTGTAAGGATTGGCGACCAGCTTGCCGTCCTTGAGGACCTGGGCAGCCAGGGCATTGTGCCAGTCGGCCTGGGTGAAGGCAAATTCTGGGCCCTTGAGGTCCGACGTGAACACGATGCCGTCGTAGCCGATGCGAACTTCCTGGATGTCCTTCACGCCGTTGGCGGCGCAGAGATCGATATCCGACTGGCTGATGCGCGAGGAGGAGTTTGCGATGTCGATGGTGTTCTCGCCCACGCCTTCGCAGAGCTTCTTGCGGCCGGCGCCAGAGCCACCGGATTCAACGACCGGCGTGCCAAAATCGGTGTTCTCGCCGAAGGCTTCAGCCACGATCGAGGCATAAGGCAAAACGGTCGACGAGCCAGCGATCTGGATCTGGTCGCGAGCAACAGCAGCGCCGACGCCAGCGCCGGCGAAGGCAGCGGAGGCCACGAGGGCGGCTGCCGTAAGTTTCAGAACGTTCATGTGAATTCTCCCGTTAATGGGCTTCTGTCTGTGAGCACGCTTGCGGCGCCCACGTTTGCCGAGCATCGGCCCGCTCTTAATAGCGGCACTTACCCCAAGCTTTTATGTCAGTTCCGTGAAACATTTGTGACAGTTCAATTGCTTGATTTTTATAGGTATTTTTTACAAGGGCGGAACAAAGGGAACAGTTTTATGTCAAAACCGCACGGTAAAGTCGGTTCCCTTGCCAATTTCGGATTTGACGATTAGCCGCGCCCTGTGGCGGGTCAGGATATGCTTGACGATGGCAAGGCCGAGGCCTGTGCCTTTCTTGGAGCGGCTGTCGGCGACACTGACCCGATAGAAGCGCTCGGTCAGGCGCGGGACATGCTCGGCCGGGATGCCCGGCCCGTGGTCGACAATGCTGACTTCGACGGCGTGGCCGGGTTCGTTACGCACATGCACATCGACCACCTTGCCCTCCTGACCATACTTGCAGGCGTTCTCCATAAGGTTTTCGAACACCTGGATCAGTTCGTCGCGATCGCCCATGACCTCGACCTTGGACTTTGGCAGATGAAGGCGAAGGTCAACGCCGAGATCGGCGGCAAGCGGCGCCAGGGAATCGCTGACATGGCCGATGACCGGCACGAGATCGACCATGTCGCTGGGCGCCAGGTGGGCCTTCAACTCCAGCCGCGACAGGGACAGCAGATCGTCGACCAGCCGGCTCATGCGATTGGCCTGATCGAGCATGATCGCGAGAAAGCGCTCCTGCGCCTTGACGTCGGAGCGCGCCGGACCCTGCATGGTCTCGATGAAGCCCTTGAGGGAGGCAAGCGGCGTGCGCAATTCGTGGCTGGCATTGGCCACGAAATCGCTGCGCATGCGGTCGATCCGCCGCAGTTCGGAAATATCCTTGAAGGACATGGTGTAGAGCTTCTCGCCGTTTGGCACGCCGGCCGGCAGATCGATCGGGGCAATGCGCACCGTATAGACCCGTTCGGACGGCAGGCGTTCGGAATGCTCGATCTGGTTCGGCTCGTCGGTCGCCACCGTCTCGCGGATCACGTCGAGGATGCTCGGCGAGCGCCAGCGGGCCGACACATGGGACCCCTGCGGCAATGGCCCGAAGGCTCTTTCCATGGCCCGGTTCTGGAAGAGCACCGTCGCGTCGACGCGAAACACCACCACCGGCAGTTCGAGCGCGCCGTAAGCAGCATAGAGAACCGGGGGCAACAGGTCGGCCTGGACCTTCTCCTCTTCGGCGACGTCCGGCCTTGATGCGGGCATCGGCTTTACCGGGCTATGGACGAGGATGGCGATCGAGCACAGGCCAAACAGCATAGAGGTGATCGCCACGTCGGCGCCGGACAGATAGACGGTCAGCGCCGCCAGGGCGGCGGCCAGCAGCAGGGTCCATCGGGAGGACAGGCGCGCTCTCAATCGGCGCAGTGGCGGCAGCATGTCGTTCAAATGCACCTCGGCGAGCGGCAAACAGGCGCGATGAAATCGCGGATTTTCCTTGTTAGCCGTCATTGATGACAGAAGTTTACGTGGCCGGCCATGGCGCGCGTCAATATTCCGCCTGCCGATCCGCCAAAGCCTGTTGGAACGCGGCAGGATCTTGAATTTGCTCCATAACTGTGTCCTTGCTAAAGGATGAAATATTGCGGTGGACAACGCCCTGCGTGACCGCGCAACAGGCAAGCGGGAGAGCGATGTCATGGACGAACAGAAGAAAAGCCGCGCGGTAGAGCTGAAGCTTGGCGGACAAAAGCGCCTATTCGACATCGATGATCCCAAGCTGCCGAAGTGGATCGACGACGTTTCTCTCAGTTCGGGCGGCTACCCCTATGAGAAGAAGCTGGACGAGGACGACTACGAGAAGCAGTTGGAAAAACTGCAGGAAGAACTGGTCAAGGTGCAGTTCTGGCAGCAGGCGACCGGCAAGCGGGTGATGGCACTCTTCGAGGGTCGCGATGCGGCCGGCAAGGGCGGCACGATCCACGCGATCCTGTCCTATATGAACCCCCGCACCGCGCGCGTCGTGGCGCTCACCAAGCCGACCGAGACCGAACGCGGTCAATGGTATTTCCAGCGCTATGTGGCGCAGTTTCCGAGCGCCGGCGAATTCGTGCTGTTCGATCGCTCCTGGTACAACCGTGCCGTGGTCGAGCCGGTGATGGGCTTCTGCACGCCGGAACAGTATACCCATTTTCTCGACCAGGTGCCGCGCTTTGAAGAACTGATCGAGGAAGACGGCATTCATTTCTTCAAGTTCTGGCTGAATATCGGCCGGGAAATGCAGCTCGAGCGTTTCCACGACCGGCGCCACGATCCGCTGAAGATCTGGAAACTCTCGCCGATGGACATCGCCGCCCTCGACAAATGGGACGACTACACCGACAAGCGTGACCGCATGCTGAAGAAGACGGATACCGACCATGCGCCCTGGACGGTGGTTCGCGCCAATGACAAGCGGCGCGCCCGGCTGAACGTCATCCGCCATATCCTGAATGCGCTTGACTATGACGGCAAGGACAAGGGCAATATCGGCGAGACCGACACCAAGATCATCGGCCGGGGCGCCGATGTCCTGGATTGAACGGGATCACTGGCCTGGCAGAACGCGCACCGAATAGAGATTGACCCCCTGCCCCTGGCCGCTCAGATCGCCATTGACCAGCAATTGGCCGGGGGTCGCCGGGGCAATGCCCCTCTCGAAATCGATCTGAAACAGGATATCGGCCTTTTCCGGATTGACGGTGAAGCGGTGACGCGCGCAATCGCCGAGCCGGTCGAAATCGCATTCTACCGAAATCTGCACCGGCTTGTCGGAGGCCGATCGCAGGGTCAGGGCAATGGTCGAGACCCGACCGGCCATATCGCGCAGCACCTCGACCGGCACGTCAATGGCAACGCTGCCATCGGCATCGGCGCTGCGTGATGTCAGTTGAACCGCCGGCCCGTCGCCGGTCGTGACGACATCGACCAGCGCATTGCCACGCGGCTTGACCGCCTCGATCTGGTTCGGGCCGAAGACCTCGATCCATTCATCGGAAAAACCCGGGTCGAGCGGCTGCGGCTGCGGCGAGATGTTGCCGGAAAAGTCTTCCTCCTCCGCATGGGGCGGCGGGTTCGGCACGCTGGTGTCGCGTTCGGCGGCCGTCATCAACAGACCTGAGGTGTAGATCCACCAGGCGCCCATGCCGACCGTGACGAGCAGGACCGTGAAAATGAAGAGGCGCGAGAAGAAGCCGCGCCGGTGCTTCTTGTGATGGATGACCGCCTCCGGCCGAATGTCCAGCGACTGCGGATGGACCGCCGCGGCGGATGGCGGCGATTGCACGACATCCTGATCCTCAAAGACACGACTATCGCGTTCGGCCCGCAGATCGGACATGTCGGCCGACGGCGCTGGTTCGCGGTGCCGCTCGGCGCGCAGCTCCATGCCATGACCGTCGACGGACGGCGGATCCTGGCGGTCGTGCCGGTTTGCCGGCTGGTCGCCCATCACCGGAGCTTCCGGTTCGGCGCGGCCCGGCGTGGCAAGCCGCCCCCTCTCCTCCTGTTCGATGCCGTGAATCACCGTTTCCAGGCGATGCCGCTGCTGGGCGACAGTTTCGGGATCATTGATATTCTGCTTGCGCAAGCCACCTTCCAGGGCGTGGCGCGCCGACTGATAAATGCGGGCACGGATTTCCGCATTGGCGCGATCCGAGCGCTCCAGGGCGCTTCTGATGGCCGTTTCCAATCCGCTCACGGGCGATCCTACTCCTATTGCCGGCCATTTGAACCGGTCTGAACAGGTTCCGGATGGCCGTTTACGATTCGGTAACGGGTGGCTTGCCAATCCGCAAGCCCTTGCAGCGGCGCTTGCAGGCGATACCCAGTGGAAAATCCGGGTTCGGGGCTTTCCGGCTGATAAATAGGGAAAGGGACGCGGAGGTCGGACCGGGCCAGCGGTCGGTTCCCATCTTCAGCGAAATCGAGCCGCCCTCTTTTCCTGGATCGGCGGTTCTGCTATTCCATTGACGTTTCCGTAAACGTCAACATTGAGAGGTGCGCCATGGCTTTGCCCCCCATTCTTTCGGATCATCTGCGGCTTCCCGTGGTGGCCTCGCCGCTGTTCATCATTTCCCATCCCGATCTGACGCTTGCGCAATGCAAGGCCGGCGTGGTCGGCTCCTTTCCGGCTCTCAACGCGCGGCCAGAAAGCCAGCTCGACGAATGGCTGGCAATGATCACCGAAGATCTGGCCGCCTACAACGCGAAGAATCCCGAGCGCCCGGCAGCCCCCTTTGCCGTCAACCAGATCGTCCACACGTCCAACAAGCGCCTCGAGCACGATCTGATGATGTGCATCAAATACAAGGTGCCGATCGTCATCTCGTCGCTCGGCGCCGTGCCCGAGGTCAATGCCGCCGTGCATTCCTATGGCGGCATCGTGTTGCATGATGTCATCAACAACCGTCATGCCAATTCGGCCATCCGCAAGGGCGCCGACGGACTGATTGCCGTTGCCACCGGCGCCGGCGGCCATGCCGGCACGCTGTCGCCATTTGCCCTCGTCCAGGAAATCCGCGAATGGTTCAACGGGCCGCTGCTGTTAGCCGGCGCGATCGCCACCGGCGGCGGCATTCTGGCGGCCCAAGCGATGGGCGCCGACATGGCCTATATCGGCTCGCCCTTCATCGCCACGACCGAGGCCCGCGCCTCGGATGCCTACAAGCAGGCGATCGTCGAGGCGCAGGCCAGCGACATCGTCTATTCGAATTTCTTCACCGGTATCCACGGCAACTATCTCAAACCCTCCATCGTGGCGGCCGGCATGGACCCCGACAACCTGCCCGTGGCCGACCCCACCAAGATGGATTTCGACAAGGCGACGACCGGCGCCAAGGCCTGGAAGGATATCTGGGGCTGCGGCCAGGGTATTGGCGCGGTGAAATCGGTCGAGCCGGTGGCCGCCCTGGTCGATCGGCTGGAACAAGAATATTTAGGCGCAAAAAAGGCGATTTGCGGCTGATAAAACCGCTGCTAACGTCCTCCCGCATTCCATTGCCGGAGGATATTCATGCGGTTTCCCGTCTTGCCTTTTACATTTGCCCTGCTGCTGTCGGGCACCGCCGTCTGCGTTGCAGACACCGGCGGTTTTAAGCAGTTTCAGTCATGGCAGGTGAGCTGCAGCCAGTCGCGCGATTGCACCATTCGGCAGTTTCTCACCGGGAGCGCCATTGGCCAGCTGGAGCTACGGCGCGACGGCGGTCCGGACACGCCGCTGTCGATCGCCGCGTCGACGGACAATCCCGCCTTTTCCGAGGATGCGCGCGACGTCAGCGCCTCGGTTTCCGTCGATGGCGGCGCGCCCTTGTCCGTATCGTCCGGGGCTATCCGCTATGATGCGGCCGCAGCCGTCTGGGTGCTGACCGGAAATTTCATCGGCAGCGGACTGGCGATGGACATGAAGAACGGGACAAGCCTGCATGTCAGGCTGTCGCGAGGCGAGGCTATTGCTGAAGGCGACGTTCCGCTGGCCGGCGTTGCAGCCAGCCTGCTGTTCATGGACGACCAGCAAAAACGGGTCGGCCATACCGATGCCCTCAGCGCCAGGGGCGACAAGCCACCCTCCCCGGCCCTGCCATTTCGCGACATCCGCTCGCTTGCCCAGCTTCCGGAGGCGATCCGCAGCCGCTTTGCCGAAGGCGGCGAATGTGCCGATACGGAAGAAAGCCAGTTCGACGGCAATGCCTTCGTTCACCGGCTCTCCGACGACGAGGCGATCTATGGGACCCCGTGCGGAACGCCGGGCGCCTACAACACGCCCTTTGCGCTGTTCATCGACAGTTTCGGGGTCATTTCGACAATGGCCTTCCCTGTCCTGCACGACGGCGCCCCCAGCACGATGGCCAACGCCTATAACCTCGACTATGACTTTGCCAACGGGACATTATCGGCCTTTTTCCGCGGCCGAGGCATCGGCGACTGCGGTCTCTACACGGCCTGGCACCTGTCGAAGAACCAGGCGGGCGCCGTCCTCGTGCTCGACCGCCAGACATTCAAGGACTGCGACGGCAAGGATCTCGGCGGACCGGAGAACTGGCCGGCGCAATGGCCGCTCAAATGACAGCCGGCGTCAACGCGGTGGCCACCATTTTTTGCGCAGCACGCGGAAATCCGGCTTGAAATCACGCCGCAATGCCTGTATCAGCCGCAACACCAACGCGAACAGGCCAAAAGCCTTTGCGCAGAGTGCCGCTTTAGCTCAGGTGGTAGAGCACATCATTCGTAATGATGGGGTCGCAGGTTCGAGTCCTGCAAGCGGCACCAGTTTAATCCTGTCCACACCTTTGCAGCGTTTACGCGATTGATGAGCGCAAGGCCGGCGAGATCGGCGCTTGTTTGATCGCGCTTGCCGTTTCTCTGATTTTAAGCTACCGCCCAACAGGATCTGGGCCCATTCCCGCATTGAAGGAGACGACCATGAGCGGCGCCAACAAACATAACAAAGTCGCGCTCATAACCGGCATCACAGGCCAAGACGGCGCCTATCTCGCCGATCTGCTTCTTGCCAAAGGCTACGTCGTGCATGGCGTCAAGCGCCGCTCCTCGTCGTTCAATACGGGACGTATCGAACATATCTATCAAGATCCGCACGAACAGCATCAACGTTTTATCTTGCACTACGGCGACATGACAGATTCCACCAATCTCATTCGTATCGTGCAGGAATGCCAGCCGGATGAGATCTACAACCTGGCAGCCCAGAGCCATGTCCAGGTGTCCTTCGAGACCCCGGAATATACGGCCAATGCCGATGGCATCGGTACGCTTCGCATTCTCGAGGCCATTCGCATTCTCGGACTGACGAAAAAGACGAGGTTCTATCAGGCCTCGACGTCGGAGCTTTATGGTCTGGTGCAGGAGGTACCGCAGAGCGAAACGACACCGTTCTATCCGCGCTCGCCCTATGCTGCGGCCAAGCTCTATTCCTACTGGATCGTCGTCAATTATCGCGAGGCCTACGGGCTGCACGCCTCCAACGGCATCCTGTTCAACCACGAAAGCCCGTTGCGCGGCGAGACATTCGTGACGCGCAAGATCACCCGGGCAGCCGCTGCCATCCAACTGGGCAAGCAGGACAAGCTCTATCTGGGAAATATCGATGCCAAGCGGGACTGGGGTCACGCGCGCGAATATGTGCGCGGCATGTGGCTGATGCTGCAGCAGGACGAGGCGGACGACTATGTCCTGGCGACCGGTGAAACCACCGAAGTCCGCACCTTCGTCACCTGGGCCTTCGAAGACGTCGGCATCCATCTGGAGTGGCGCGGCACAGGCGTTGAGGAAAAGGGTTATGACATGGCCACCGGCCGGTGCGTCGTCGAAGTGGATCCTCGCTATTTCCGGCCGACCGAAGTCGACCTGTTGATCGGCAACCCGGCCAAGGCTCATCAAAAGCTGGGCTGGAAGCATGAAACATCTGTCCGCGACCTGTGCCGGGAAATGGTGCGCGAGGACTTGAAGATCATGAAGACGTCAACCGTGATGAAAGAGGCCTGAGCCATGTATTCGCTGAGCGGCAAGCGCATATGGGTGGCGGGACACAGGGGCATGGTCGGCTCGGCGCTGGTGCGCCGTCTGCAGAGCGAAAACTGCCATATCCTCACGGCGACGCGCGAGGAAGCGGACCTGAAAAACCAGGCATCGACGCTTGCCTGGATGGAAAGCCACAAGCCGGACGCGATTTTTCTGGCCGCGGCAAAGGTTGGCGGAATTCTCGCCAACGAGACATATCCGGCCGAATTTCTCTATGACAACCTGATGATCGAGGCCAATATCATCCACGGTGCCCATCGTCTCGGCGTCGAAAAGCTGATGTTCCTCGGCTCGTCCTGCATCTATCCGAAATTTGCCCCGCAGCCGATCACCGAAGACGCGCTGTTGACCGGCAGCCTCGAGCCGACCAACGAGTGGTATGCGATCGCCAAGATCGCCGGCATCAAGCTCTGCGATGCCTATCGCAAGCAATATGGCGCGGATTTCATTTCCGCCATGCCGACCAATCTCTATGGTCCGGGGGACAATTTCGACCCGAATTCCAGCCACGTGATGCCGGCCATTATCCGCAAGGCGCATGAGGCAAAGTTAAGGGGCGCCGACAGCATAACGGTGTGGGGCACGGGAACGCCGAAGCGTGAGTTCCTGCATGTCGATGATTGCGCGGACGCCTGCGTGCATCTGATGAAAACCTATTCCTCGGACGGGCATGTGAATGTCGGTTCAGGCCAGGATCTCACCATTCTTGAGCTGACGCAACTGGTCTGCAAGATCGTCGGATTTCACGGAGACATCGTGCACGATCTTTCCAAACCGGACGGGACGCCGCGAAAACTGATGAGCGCGGACAAGCTCAGATCCATGAACTGGGCCCCGAAAATCGACCTTGAAGACGGAATTGCCACTGTCTACAAATGGTTTCTGGAAAATCGCGCCTGATCGGTCAGGCGTTGCGGATGAAATGCGGGGTGTTGGCCTGGTAGGCCTTGACGATGAAGCCGGATACGCTGCGGATGCGCGGCACATCGCGCAGGTCGCGATGGCAGACCAGCCAGTAGCTGCGCCGCAATGACACCTGGTCCGGCAAAACGATCGACAGCTCGGGGTATTTCGAGGCGATGAAATGGGGCAGGACACTCAGGCCCAGGCCGTTGCGGGTGGCCGTCAGTTGCGCGAAAATGCTGGAGCTCTGGAATTTGGCCCTGAGGCCATGATGCACATCGCCGAGGTAATCGAGGCCGGGCGCAAAGATCATATCCTCTATATAGCCGATGAAGGGATGATCGAGCAGGTCGTCACGCCTGAGGATCGGAGCGCTGTCGGCGAGATAGGATCGAGCGCCATAGACATGCAGGCTGTAGTCGCCGATCTTTTCGGACACGTAAGGCCCCGCCTTGGACGGGTCCAGCGCCACCGCCACATCCGCCTCCTTGCGCGACAGCGACATGATCTGCTGGATCGTCACCAGTTCCAGCGAGATATTGGGGTGGTCTGCCACGAACTCGGTCAGGCGCTCGGTGAAGAAGAAATTGGCGAAACCTTCCGGGGCGCTCAGCCTTACCACGCCGCGCAGGGTGGTAAGCCCTGAGGAAATATCGGCCTGCAGACGTTCGGTCTCGGTCTCCATGCGCTCGGCCGTCTCGATGAAACGCTGCCCGACGCTGGTCAGCACGTAACCGCGCGGATTGCGCTCGAACAGCTTGACCTTCAGCACGAATTCGAGCCGGTCGATCCGCCGGGCGACGGTGGCATGGCTTGAGCGCAGCTGTCGCGCGGCTGTGGACAATTGCCCGGTGCGGGCCACCGCCAGAAAGAACTGCAGATCGTCCCAGGTGAACAATGTCCGGTGCTTTTGCGTCATGACCTTCTCCATCTGTTCAAAAATGAACAGAGCCTGTTTGCAAATAGCGACGATTGCGCTCTTGCGTCAATCAGACAATTTCGGGAACGTAGCGCCAGGGGAGCAGCTCTGAGGAGAAGCCGTTCACCATTTTTGAACAGACTCGCAATCTGGCATCTCTGGGAGGAGACATCATGCGCAAGAATCTCATTGCAACCATGGCACTGGTGCTGGCCAGCAGCACGTCCGCCTTTGCCGACGCATCCGACGGCAAGGTCAAGATCGGCATTCTGAACGACCAGTCCGGTGTCTATGCCGATTTCGGCGGTAAATCGTCCGTCGAAGCGGCCAAGATGGCGATTGAAGACTTCGGCGGCACGGTGCTGGGCGTGCCGGTCGAGATTGTCGACGCCGACCACCAGAACAAGGCCGACATCGCGTCCAACATCGCCCGCCAGTGGTTCGACACCGAGCAGGTCGACGCGATCATGGAGCTGACGACGTCGTCGGTGGCGCTGGCGGTACAGGCGATCGCCAAGGAAAAGAAGAAGATCGATATCGTCACCGGTGCGGCCACCACCGAACTGACCGGCAAGCAATGCAGCCCCTACGGCTTCCACTGGGCCTATGACACGCACGCTCTGGCCGTGGGCACCGGCGGTGCACTGGTCAAGCAGGGCGGCGACAGCTGGTTCTTCCTGACCGCCGACTATGCGTTCGGCTATTCTCTCGAGCAGCAGACCGGCGATTTCGTCAAGGCCAATGGCGGGACGATCACCGGCTCGGTGCGCCATCCGCTCTCGTCCAGCGACTACTCATCCTTCCTGCTGCAGGCCCAATCCTCCGGCGCCAAGGTCATCGGCCTTGCCAATGCCGGGGCCGACACCCAGAACGCCATCAAGCAGGCCGCCGAATTCGGCATCACGGCCGGCGGCCAGCGTCTAGCCGCCCTGCTCTTCACGCTTGCCGAAGTGCATGGCCTTGGACTGGAGGCGGCACAGGGCCTGACACTGACCGAGGGCTTCTACTGGAACCGCGACGAGGAAAGCCAGAAATTCGGCAAGCGCTTCTTCGACCGGACCGGCAAGATGCCGAACATGATCCATACCGGCACCTATTCCGCCGTGCTCCAATATCTGAAGGCGATCGACAAGGCCGGAACGGATGAGACGGGAGCGGTCTCGAAGGCCCTGCATGAAATGCCGGTCGATGATGTGTTCGGACGCGGCGGCACGGTTGGCGCCAATGGCCGGATGTTCCACGACATGTACCTGCTGCAGGTCAAGAAGCCCGGCGAAAGCGATATCGCCTGGGATTACTACGACGTCCTTGCCACGATCCCCGGCAAGGAAGCCTATATCGATCCGGCCAAGAGCGGCTGCGATCTGGTTGCGAAGTAGCGCATCCATGTCGCTGAACACTGCACAGATGCAGGAAGAACCGCGGGTGGTCCTATCCGCCCGCGGTCTCTGCAAGAGCTTCGGGGCCTTCGCCGCCGTCAGCAATGTCGATCTGGATGTGCATCATGCGCAAGTCCATGCCTTGATCGGGCCGAACGGCGCCGGCAAGACCACGGTGTTCAACCTGCTGACCAAGTTCCTGGCGCCGACAAGCGGGACGATCAGCCTGCTCGGCACGGACATCACGCGGGTGGCGCCCGACAAGGTGGCGCGCCTGGGACTGGTTCGTTCCTTCCAGATCTCGGCTGTGTTCCCGCATCTGACCGTGCTCGACAATGTCCGCGTCGCCCTGCAGCGGCCCAACAACCTTGCCACGCAATTCTGGAAACCGATGTCGGCGCTCGACCGGCTGAACACCAGAGCCGACGAGCTGATCACCGCCGTCGGGCTTTCGAAGGAGCGCAATGCGGTGGCCGCCGACCTCTCCTATGGCCGCAAGCGCGTGCTGGAGATCGCCACGACGCTGGCGCTTGAGCCGAAAGTGCTGCTGCTCGACGAGCCGATGGCCGGCATGGGGCAGGAAGATGTCGGCATCGTTGCCGAGATCATCCGCAATGTCGCCCGGGAACGGGCCGTGCTGATGGTCGAACACAATCTGAAAGTCGTCGCCGATATCTGCCACCATGTCACGGTTCTGCAGCGCGGCGAAATCCTGGCCGAGGGCGATTATGCCAAGGTCAGCGAAGATCCCCGGGTGCGCACAGCCTATATGGGCAACGAGGAGCACTGATATGGGCACCCTGCTGCAAGTCAAGAATTTGAACGCCTGGTACGGCGAAAGCCATGTGCTGCACGGTGTCGACATGACCGTCGAGGAAGGCGAGATGATCACCATTCTCGGCCGCAACGGCGTCGGCAAGACGACGACCCTGCGCACGATCATGGGTATCCTGCGCGAACGCAAGGGCGAGATCCGTTTCGACGGCCGCGACATGATGTCGGTGCCGCTGCATCGCACCGCCCATGCCGGCATCGGCTTCGTGCCCGAAGAGCGCGGCATCTTCTCGACGCTGACCGTCGAGGAAAATCTCATGCTGCCGCCGGTGGTGGCCAAGGGCGGCATGCCGCTCGACGAGATCTACGAGCTGTTTCCGAACCTTCTAGAGCGACGCTCCAGCCCCGGAACAAAACTGTCGGGCGGCGAACAGCAGATGCTGGCCATGGCCCGCATCCTGCGCACCGGCGTCAGGCTGCTGATCCTCGACGAGCCGACCGAGGGTCTGGCGCCCGTCATCGTGCAGCGCATCGGCGAGGTGCTGAAAAAACTGAAGGCCCGGGGGATGACCGTGCTGCTGGTCGAGCAGAATTTCCGCTTTGCCAGCAAGGTCGCCGACCGGTTTTACCTGATGGATCACGGCCAGATGGTCGGCGATTTCCCGGTGGCGGACCTGCCCGAACGCATGGGCATGCTCAACAAGGTTCTGGGGGTCTGACGCGATGACGATGATTTTCGGAATACCCATGCAGGCCCTGTTCGGCCAATTGCTGATCGGACTGATCAACGGCTCCTTCTATGCCTTGCTCAGCCTCGGCCTTGCGGTGATCTTCGGCCTGTTGCGGGTCATCAATTTCGCCCATGGGGCGCAGTACATGCTGGGCGCGTTTGTTGCCCTGCTGCTCCTGCAGTATCTCGGCATCAACTACTGGTTCGCGCTGATCCTGGCGCCGCTGCTGGTCGGCCTGTTCGGCGCTGTCATCGAGCGCACCATGCTGAGCCAGCTCTACAAGATCGATCCGCTTTACGGGCTGCTCTTTACCTTCGGCTTGGCGCTGACCATCGAGGGCACGTTCCGCTATCTCTACGGCGCCTCGGGCCAGCCCTATTCTGTGCCGTCAGCGCTGGCCGGTGGCGTCAATCTCGGTTTCATGTTCCTGCCGATCTATCGCGGCTGGGTCGTGGTGGTCTCGCTTCTGGCCTGTATCGCCACATGGCTGCTGATCGAGAAGACCAAGCTCGGCTCTTATCTCCGGGCGGCGACGGAAAATCCTGTCCTGGTGCAGTCCTTCGGCATCAATGTGCCGCTGCTGCTGACGCTGACCTACGCGCTCGGAGCCGGCCTTGCCGCCTTTGCCGGCGTGCTGGCGGCGCCGATCTACCAGGTGTCGCCGCTGATGGGCACCAATATCATCATCGTCGTCTTCGCGGTCGTGGTGGTCGGCGGCATGGGCTCGATCCTCGGCGCCATCGTCACCGGCTATATGCTCGGGATCGCCGAGGGGCTGACCAAGGTCTTCTATCCCGAGGCCTCCAATATCGTGGTGTTCGTGATCATGGCGGTGGTCCTGCTGATCCGGCCAGCCGGTCTGTTCGGACGGGATGCGTAACATGGCGGATATCACCGATATGACCAGTTCCAACACCCAATCCTCCGGCCTCAGCCGCAAGGCTGCGGCGGTGCAGATCACCTTCCTGGCGGTCGGTCTCATCGCCCTGCTTCTGGCGCCGGCCTTCCTCTATCCGATCTTTTTGATGAAGCTCTTATGCTTCGCGCTGTTTGCCTGCGCCTTCAACCTGCTGCTCGGCTATACCGGCCTGCTGTCGTTCGGCCATGCCACCTTTTTCGGCGGAGCTGCCTATTTTACCGCTCATGCCGCCAAGGAATGGGGGCTGACGCCGGAACTGGCGATCCTGGTCGGCGTGCTGGGAGCGGCCGTTCTCGGTCTCGTCATGGGCTTTTTCGCGATACGACGGCAAGGCATCTATTTCGCGATGATCACGCTGGCGCTGTCGCAGATGTTCTTCTTCTTCTGCCTGCAGGCCGAGTTCACCAAAGGCGAGGACGGGCTGCAGGGCGTGCCGCGCGGCCATCTGTTCGGCCTGATCGATCTCGCCGATCCGACCAATATGTACTATTTCGTGCTGTCGGTCTTCGTGATCGGCCTGGTGATCATCTGGCGCTTCGTCAATTCGCCGTTCGGCATGATCCTGAAATCGATCCGCGAGAACGAGCAGCGGGCGATCTCGCTCGGCTATTCCGTGCAGTATTACAAGCTCGGCGCCTTCGTGATGTCGGCGGCGCTGACCGGTCTTGCCGGCGGACTGAAGGCGCTGGTCTTCCAGTTCGCGACACTGACCGATGTCACCTGGCAGATGTCGGGCGAGGTGATCCTGATGACGCTGCTCGGCGGCATCGGTACGCTGGTCGGTCCGATCTTCGGGTCCGGCCTGGTGGTGACCCTGCAGAACTACCTGGCGACCTCCGCCATTCCCGTGACGATCATCACCGGCGTGGTGTTCATGGTCTGCGTGCTGGTGTTCAGGCGGGGTCTGGTCGGCGAATTCTATGCATCGCGCCTCGGCCGGGCGTTCGGCTTCGAACACCGCAAGTGATGCACAAGCGGGTCGGGTTTGCCCGGCTCCGCCCCTGAGACAGGACAGACAAGCAGCAGGATCCGCCGTCTCCAGACGCGCGGCAGGGAGACCTGCGGAGAATGGACATGGACCAGTTCGACTATATCATCATCGGGGCCGGCAGTGCCGGATGCGTGGTTGCCAACCGCCTCTCGGCCGATCGCAACAACCGTGTCCTGCTATTGGAGGCCGGCGGCAGCGACAACTACCACTGGATCCATATCCCGGTCGGCTATCTCTATTGCATCAACAATCCGCGCACCGACTGGTGTTTCATGACCGAGGCCGAGCCGGGTCTGAACGGCCGGGCGCTGAATTATCCACGCGGCAAGGTGCTGGGCGGCTGCTCGTCGATCAACGGCATGATCTATATGCGCGGCCAGGCGCGCGACTACGACCTCTGGCGACAGATGGGCTGCGACGGCTGGGGCTGGGACGATGTGCTGCCGATCTTCCGCAAATCGGAGGATTTCTACCGCGGCGAAAGCGATCTGCATGGCGCCGGCGGCGAATGGCGGGTGGAAAAGGCGCGGGTGCGCTGGGATGTGCTGGAAGCCTTCCAGAAGGCAGCCGGCGAGGCCGGCATTCCGGCGACCGAAGATTTCAACCGCGGCAACAACGAGGGCGCCGGCTATTTCGACGTCAATCAGCGCTCCGGCATCCGGTGGAATACGTCGAAGGCCTTTTTGAAACCCGCTCGCGGCCGCGCCAATCTGACCGTTCTGATCAAGGCGCAAGTGCAGCGGCTGCTGATACAAGATGGCGAAGTGACGGGCGTCGAGTATCAGCATGACGGCGTTGCCAAGCAGGCTTTCGCACGGCGCGAAACGGTTCTGTGTGCCGGCTCGATCGGCTCACCGCATATTCTGGAACTGTCCGGCATCGGCCGCGGCGACGTGTTGCAGGAGGCCGGCATCGAGACCGTGCAGGAGGTCAAGGGCGTCGGCGAGAACCTGCAGGACCATCTGCAGCTGCGCATGGTCTACAAGGTAACCGGAGTGCCGACACTCAACGAAAAGGCCAGCTCTTTCCTTGGCAAGGCGTCGATCGGGCTTGAATATGCGCTGAAGCGCTCCGGTCCGATGTCGATGGCGCCGAGCCAGCTCGGCATCTTTACCCGCTCCGGGCCGGACAAGGAAACGCCGGACCTGCAGTATCACGTGCAGCCGGTGTCGCTCGACAAGTTCGGCGACCCGGTCCATGCCTTTCCGGCGATGACCGCCAGCGTCTGTAACCTTCGACCCGACAGCCGCGGTTCGGTGCATGTCAGAAGCCCGGATTTTGCAGCGCCGCCAAAGATCAAACCGAATTATCTCACCACCCAGTCGGACCGCGACGTGGCGGTCCGGGCAATCCGGCTGACCCGGGACATCGTTTCAAAACCCTCCTTCGCCCGCTTCCATCCGCAGGAATACAGGCCCGGCCCTGCGTTCGAAACGGATGCGGATCTGGAAAGGGCGGCCGGCGATATCGGCACGACGATCTTCCACCCAGCCGGCACGATGCGCATGGGCGGCGACCCGGACAGTGTGGTCGATCCACGGTTGCGGATGCGGGCGCTGAAGCGGTTGCGGATTGCCGATGCCTCGGTGATGCCGACAATCACCTCCGGCAATACCAACTCGCCCACCGTCATGATCGCCGAAAAGGCGGCCGAGATGATCCTCAGGGACAATCGATAAAGTCCAGGGATGGCTGGCGTATCGAAGGCTGGACAGCCACGGCCAATGGGTTCATTTCGGGAGAATGGACAACGGCTCGAGGGAGAATGCAGGATATGGAACACGAAACCGACGAAATCCTCATCGAACGACAGGGCAGTGCGGCGATCCTGCGCCTCAATCGGCCGAAAGCGCTGAACAGCGTTACCCTTGATATGGTGCGGGTGATGAAACGGGCGATGGCGGATTTTCTCGACGACCCTGAAGTGGTCTGCGTCATCCTGGCCGGTGCCGGCGAGCGTGGTCTTTGCGCCGGCGGCGATATCCGCAAGATCTACGATCAGGGCAAGGCCGGCGATGCTGCGGTGACGCAGTTCTGGCGGGAGGAGTTTCCGCTCAACTATACGATCTCACACTATCCCAAGCCCTATGTGGCGCTGATGGACGGCATCACCATGGGCGGCGGCGTCGGCCTTGCCTCGCATGGTGCCGTCCGGATCGTCACGGAGCGCACGCGGCTCGCCATGCCCGAGACCGGCATCGGCTATTTCCCCGATGTCGGCACCACCTGGCTGCTACCAAAGGCGCCCGGCGAAGCGGGGACATGGATGGCGCTGACGGGCAACGAGGTCACTCCGGCCGATGCGCTCTTTGCCGGACTTGCCGACCATGCCGTGGCATCCGCCGATCTCGACAGGCTGGTGGCAGCGCTTGGCGCATTGGAGGCCGATGCGGATCTCGATGCCGTCGAAGCAGTGGTCGCGCGGTTTTCCATATCCCTTCCTGAGGGACCGCTCAGTCAAAACCGGGCCATGATCGACCGGGCCTTCTCTTTCGACACGGTCGAGGAGATCCTGTCGGCGCTGGAGCGCGAACCGGGCGATTTCGCAAGGGACAGCCGCGCCACCATTTTGAAACGCTCGCCGACCAGCCTGAAACTGGCGCTGACGCTGCTGCGGCTCGGCCGACAGAGTTCCGGCCTTGTCGAATGCTTGGAGCGTGAATTTGCCGCGGGCTCGGAAGTCCTGCGCAATCACGATTTCTATGAGGGCGTGCGCGCCGCGATCATCGACAAGGACCGCAATCCGCAATGGCAGCCGGCCGATCTCGGCGCCGTCTCCGACACTGACATCGCCCGCTATCTCATTATCGGGCACCACCCGCTTTTCCCTGATCACCGTTTATGAGGGTAACTTAGAGATGACCCAGATCGCATTTATCGGCCTTGGCAATATGGGCGGGCCGATGGCCGCAAACCTCGTCAAGGCGGGCCATCAGGTGGCCGGTTTCGATCTGTCGGAGGCCGTGTTGAAAGCCACAGCCGAGATCGGCGTCAAGCCGTGCGGCACACTGTCCGAGGCCGTGCAGTCTGCGCAATGCGTCATCACCATGCTGCCGAAGGGCGCGCATGTGCTGTCTGTCTGGCGTGACCTTGTCGCTGCCGTGCCGGCCGGCACGCTGCTGATCGACTGCTCGACCGTGGATATCGACAGTGCGCGCGGCGCCCACGATCTGGCCGAGCAAGCCGGTTGCCTGTCGCTCGATGCTCCGGTCTCGGGCGGCACGGGCGGTGCGAGCGCCGGCACGCTGACCTTCATGGCCGGTGGCATCGAAGCGGCCTTTGCGGCGGCTGAACCGTTTCTCGCCAGCATGGGCGCCAGGATCGTGCATTGCGGCGGCGCGGGCGCCGGACAGGCCGCCAAGATCTGCAACAACATGATCCTCGGCATCTCGATGATCGGCGTCTGCGAAGCCTTTGCGCTCGGTGAAAAGCTCGGGCTCTCCCATCAGGCGCTGTTCGATGTCGCCTCGACCTCTTCGGGCCAGTGCTGGTCGATCAACACCTATTGCCCGGTGCCCGGTCCGGTGCCGACCTCGCCGGCCAATAACGGTTACAAACCCGGCTTTGCCGCCGCCCTGATGCTCAAGGATCTGCTGCTGGCGCAGGAAGCGGCCCTGGCAAGCGGCGCCTCTACCCCGCTTGGGGCAGAGGCCGCGCAGCTCTACGGCCTGTTCGAGAAACAGGGCAATGCCGGCCGCGATTTCTCCGCCATTATTGAAATGCTGCGCGGCACGTCCGTATCGTAGGGCGCTGCCAGGACTCCGGGGTTGGAGATATCCGGCCCTGCCCAAAGGAACTCGGCTATTCGTAGCCGGTCATCTCCAGATAGCCGCGGCCGGCATGGGTGCCGGAAAAGCGGATCGGTCCCTCCCAATAGGGGAAGCGCGTCGTCATATAGGACTGCGGATTGAGCGCTACCGTCGTGACACTGAAGCCCTTGGCCGGCACGTCGACGCGCCAGCGCACCGGGATTGTCTTGCCGGCGACCGAGGCATAGTCGAGCGGCGTCACGGTCATGGCGCCCGGCGGCAAAGGCCCCGGTACGCCGTCCGCCGAAATCCAGTTGGCGGAGGTGAAACCTGCACCACTGTCGCGCAGACGAAAACCCATCAGCTTTTCGCCACTGTCGAGATGGAGCGAGAACCAATCCCAGCCTGTCTGATCGGCGGCCAGCGGCTGCGACGACCATTCCCGGTCGAGCCAGGCATTGCCGGTCACCGCGACATCGCCACCCGGCAGGTGGAGCGTGCCGCTCACCGTATAGAACGGTTGCGAATAATAATAGCTCGCCTGGCCGGCGGCCGATTTCAGCGAATAGCCGCCATCGCCCTGCAGAACCAGTGGCCCCTTGGCGTCGAGCCGCAGATCGTAGGAGAAGGCATCGCCTTTGGCGGCAAGATCGAGCCGGGCCAGGCCATCGCCACTCACCGCAACCGGGCCGGACGGCGCTGCTGCCCGCATGTGCCAGTCGTCGATCCAGGCCTCGAACGGCGCTGCGGTTACACCAGCCTGGCCGATGCCGCCGCGGGCCAGACGTTCCGAGACATGATGGGCGCTCGGCGTGGTCAGGGCCGCATGCCCCATCCAGACCTGCGGGCTTGACCAGCCCTCGGCCTCGCCCGGAGCAAGGGCCGAGCGGAACAGCGTCCACTGGACGCCATAATCGGTGCCATCGGCTGCCTGCAGATTGGCAGTCACATACCACCATTCGATCCGGTAGTCGGGATGAGGACCATGATCGGCCGGGAACTTGAGTTTGACATCCGGCTGCGGCACGGCAAAGCCGTCGGCGCTGGAGCCCAGACCGGCAAAGCCCTGCGCAGAGCCGTGGCCTGGCTGCAGCAAAAGGCCTGCTATGACGTAGCAGAGAACGGTTCTAGCGCTCATTGGCAAACACCCTCAACAGATCGGACGGCGTCAGCCGGGCCAGGTTGCGCAGCGGAACGAGCGCTGCCAGAAGGGCCGCGACAAGGGCAAGGGCCGCCAGCCGCAGCCAGTCGGCCGGGAACAGATGGACCGGCAGCCGCCAGCCGAAGGCCTCGACATTGACGATCGCCAGCAGCACATAGGCAAGGCCAAGACCGACCGGCAGGGCCGCCAGCAAGGTCAGCGAGGCTAGTATCATGGTGCGGGCCAGTTCCAGCAGCACCAGATGGTGGCGCGTCAGGCCCATGGCCCAGATCGGCGCGATCTGCGGCAGGCGGAGGCCCGACAGGGTCATCAGGCTGGCAAACATTGCCAGACCCGCCACGCCGAGCGTCAGCACATTCAGCGCTGCCGTCACGGCAAAGGTCTTTTCGAAAACCTCCAGCGAACGTCGTTTGATGCTCGCCTGATCGACAACGTTTTGGGAGGGCAGGTCGAAGCGGGTTTGCAACTCGTCTTTCAGCCGCTGCGTATCGGCCGGCGGCAGGCGCAGGCCGTAACGAAGCCGCGCGACATCGGGATAGTGGGACGTGAGCGCCTCGATGCCGACGATCACCTGGCCGAGGGGATTGCCGTAGTCGGAATAGACGCCGGCCACCACCGTTTGCCATCCGCCGGGCAGGGTCAGCGGATCTCCAAGCCGCAGGCCGTCGCGGCGCGCCATCTGCTCGTTGACCAGCGCCGCCTCGCCGCGCGCCAGCCGGTCCCAAAGGTCGGGTCCGGCCTCCAGCAAGGGCCAATGGTCGCGATAGGTAGCATGATCGGCAACTCCGTAGACCTGCGCCGGCTGGCCGGCGATCTCGCCCTCGACACTCCAGATCGGCAGAACGGCATCCACGCGCGGCGCGAGCCAGGTCCGAAGATCCGCCGCTTCATCCTCGGTGCGGGCCGTTACATAGAGCTCGGATGCCAGGCGCTGGTCGAGCCAGCCAGTGAAGGTCAGGCGGAAGCTCGCCACCATGGTGCCAACCCCAACATTGGCCGACAGCGCCAGCAACAGCGCCATCAGCGCAAGCGACAGGCCGGGAAGCTGCTGGCGGGCATCCGCCCAGAACCATGTCGACAGAGGCCCGGTCGAGAGACGCTGCATGAGGGCCAGAAACAGTGCCAGCAGCACGGGCAGCAGCAGCGCCGAGCCGAGCAGCAGAGCGCCCAGAACGGCAAAGCCCGCGACAAGGCCCGAACCCCATGTGGCAAAACCCAGCGACAGGGCAAACAGGCTGAGCGAAGCCAGTGCCTGAACCCGCAGGGCGGCTTCCGAGGCCCGCGCCCAGGCGCGCGGCTGGGCTGGCGCCAGCAGCGGCATGCGCCAGACACGCCAGAGGCTCTGGGCCGAGGAGACCAGCGTTCCGAAGACGGCAATGGCCAGCCCCGTCGCCCACCATTGCGGGCGAAGCGTCAGCGTTCCCGGCACATCGGCGCCGTACAGGCCCTGCAGGGTTGCCGCGACATCCGGCAGCAGCAGGGACGCGACGAGATAGCCGAGGGCCACGCCGATCACACCGGCGACCAGCGCCAGGATCAACAGTTCGGCCAGCAGCAGTCCCATCAGGGTGCCGGCCGGCACACCGAGCGACCGCAGGGTGCGAAAACTCGGCCGGCGCTGCTCGAAGGCAAGGCCGATGGCCGAATAGACGATGAACAGGCCGACCACGAAGGCGAGCAGACCGAAGGCGGTCAGGTTTAAGTGGAAACTGTCGGTGAGCCGGGCGAGATCGCCCTGGCTGTCAGGCGCGCGCAACACGAGACCCGGCGCCAGGGTTTCCAGCGCGGCGGTGTCCGGTGTCGCTCCGGGCGCCAGCACAAGGCGGCTGATCTGGCCCGGTTTGCCGAGCAGCGCCTGCGCGCGGCCGATATCGGTGATCGCCGTGCCGGGTGGCAGGTCCTTGGCGATGCGGCGCGGCGGCAGAGAGTCGCTTCCCGCCAAGCGTTCGGCCGTTGGCGGCGCAACATAGAGCAGGCCCGGTGGTGCGAGGAAAGAGAGCAGACCGTCGCCACCGCTGACGTCGATCTGCTGGGCATCACTCGGCAGGGTCAGGGGATCGATACCGATCACCGCCAGGCGAACCGGGCCAAGGCGCAGATCGCCTTCAAGCACCGGCGACACCGGCCAGCCGGCCCGACGCAGATCGACATAAACCTGCTGCGCGATCATGCCACCATCAGCCCGGACAAGCTGCACCAACCGGTTCTGGCCGAGCATGGCCGCCGCCCGGTCGTAACTGGCGCGCGCCTCGGCATTGACCGCCTGGACGCCCGACCAGAGCGCGGTTGCCAGCGACAGGCCCATCAGCAGCATGGCCAGCTGCAGCGGCCGGCGGCGCCAATGGGACAGGAGGGCCGACAGGCTGGTCCGCAGCATCAGACGATCCCCCCGGCGCGCAGATGCACCCGATCGTCCAGACGCTCGGCTAGTCGCAAGGAATGAGTAACCATCAGCAATGACGCACCGGTCTCCGTGACAAGTTCCATCATCAGCGCCAGAACGGCGTCGCCCGTTGCCTCGTCCAGATTGCCGGTCGGCTCGTCGGCCAGCACCAGCCGCGGGCGGGCGGCGAGCGTCCGGCCGATGGCAACACGCTGCTGCTGGCCGCCAGACAGCTGTTCCGGATAACGCTTCAGCAGATCCGAGAGACCGAGCTTGGCGATCAGCACTGACTGCCATTCGGGGTCGTAGCGGCCGGCGAGGCGAGCATGAAAGGCCAGATTGGCGGCCACGTCGAGCGACGGAATGAGATTGAACTGCTGGAAAATCAGCCCGACGATGCCGCGGCGCAGCGCCGCCCGGCCGCTGTCGCCGAGACTTGAAATGGTCTGTCCGGCAACGATCACCAGGCCGGAATCAGGACTGTCCAGCCCCGCCGCCAGATGCAGCAGCGTGCTCTTGCCGCTGCCCGATTCACCGGTCAGGGCCAGGCTTCTGCCAGCCGCCAGGCTGAGATCGATGTCCCGCAGCACCGTCAGCGGCCCCTCGGAGGTCCGGTAGGATTTCGTGACCTGTTGCAGTGCCAGTACCATACGCTTGCCATTCTCCATCGGTCGCCGGCTGCTTCAACGCAGGCATTACTTAGGGCATTGCAGGTCGGCGGGCGAGTCCCTGTCCATGAGACCTTCTGCCGCGAATGCCGACAGGCGACATATGGTCCTGCGGCAGCTCTGATGGCGAAAACGCTCCATATCTGACACGGCAAACACGGTTGCCATCTATCGCAGACACAACTTTTAAGGCATTGTTTCCGAATCCGTGCTCGGGGGGAGATGGACATCATGACGATGCCGCTAAAACATTGCGACCTGGTGATGAAGGGCGGGATTACCAGCGGCGTGGTCTATCCGCGCGCGGTGATCGAACTGTCGAAAAAGTACCGCTTCGACAATATCGGCGGCACCTCGGCGGGCGCCATTGCCGCCGTGGTGACGGCGGCTGCCGAATACGGCCGCGACAGCGGCGGCTTCGACAAGGTGGGCAAGCTGCCGGACGAGCTGTCGAAGACGCTGCTGCAGAAATTCCAGCCCTTGCCACATCTACGGCCACTCTTTGCGCTGCTGCTGGCAGCGCTCACCAAACGCTGGGCCGCGGTGTTGATTGCACTCCTGACAGGATACAGCAAGAGTGCTGTGCTTGGAGCACTGCCGGGACTTGTCACCCTGGTGCTGGCGCTCTATTCACAGGAGTCCGGCTATGGCGTTCTGGGGCTGCTTTTGACGCTGGCAGGCGGTCTTGCCGCTCCGGTCTATTCAGCGGTCCGGCAGGTGACAGGCGCCCTGCCGGAGGCGGATTTCGGGCTGTGCAGCGGGCTGACGCAGCCCGACACCGACGGCCCGGCGCTCACCGACTGGCTGGCGGATACGATCGACCGGGTCGCCGGTCTCGCTCCAGGCGCCCCGCCGCTCGGGATCGCAAAACTGCTTGAGCGCGGCATCCGCGTCAACACGGTCACCACCGACATCTCTACCCACCGTCCCTATGCACTGCCGATGGGCAACCGGCTGCATTTCTTCTCCGAAAGGGAGTTCCGGCGGCTGTTTCCAAAGCGCATCGTCGATTCGATGGTGGCCGCCAGCAAGCGGGTGGAAACGAAGGACAAGAGCCGCGACCTCTACTATTTCAATGTCGAGAACATGCCACTGGTGGTGATGGCGCGCATGAGCCTCAGCTTCCCCGGCCTGATATCGGCGGTTCCGCTCTGGCGCTACGACTATACCCTTATCAATGCCAGCGACGATCAGAAGCTGGTGCGCTGCCTGTTTTCCGACGGTGGGCTCTCCAGCAATTTCCCGGTGCATTTCTTTGATCGGTTCCTGCCGCAGACACCGACCTTCGGCATCTCGCTCGGCGAACACAATCCGCTTCGGACAAAGACCGGCGACGACCGGATCGTGCTGCCGCTGGAGGCCATCCAGGGGCAGCTTCTGCCGACCCGCGGCATCAAGGGCATTTTCGGCTTCATCATGGCGCTGTTCGGCAGCGCCAAGGATTGGCAGGATTCGCTGCAATCCATTTTGCCGGGCTACCGCGAGCGTATCGTAACGGTCAACCTGACCGAGGACGAAGGCGGCCTCAATCTGGACATGCCGGGCGAACGCATCCGCGATCTCACCCGCTACGGGGAATTGGCCGGCCAGGAAATCGTCGGGAAATTCTGTCTCGACGAGCATCGCTGGCGGCGCTACCTGGTCGAGATCCGGGCGATCGATGACATGTTGCGCGACTTTGCCAAAGCCTATGATGCCGAACCGCAACCGGGTTCGATGGCCTATGCGGAGCTTGCGGTAAAATATGCTCCGCATTCCTTCGGAGAATTGACCCGTGCGGAGCGCAAGGCGATCAAGGACAAGGCGGAACGCATCGCCGAACTCGGACGGGTGCTTGCCGGATTGAAACCGTTCCATGACATGGACAAGCGCTTGCCCAAGAGCCGCAGCCGGCTGCGGTCGATCGCCCGTATGGACGATGACTGATGGCATGCGACCCGCGATACAATCTCCTCAGAGGATCAGGATGGCGCGGAAATCGTTGACATTGGTGCCGGTCGGGCCGGTTTCGAACAGATCGCCGATGGCTAAAAAGCCGGAATAGCTGTCATTGCCATCCAGCAGCCGGCGCGGATCAAGGCCCAAGGCGCGCAGCCGTTTGATGCTGCCGCCATCGGAAAAGGCGCCGGCATTGTTTTCCGAACCATCTATGCCATCGGTATCGGCGGCCAGCACGTGGATATCATGCCCGTCGATGGCGAGCGCCATGGCCAGCGTGAATTCGCCGTTGCGTCCGCCGCGACCGCCCTTGCTGCATAACGTCACCGTCGTTTCGCCGCCCGACAGGACCACCACCGGTTTTTTGAAGGGCCTGTTCTGGACCCGCACTTCCCGGGCGATCGCCGCATGCACCAGGGCAACATCGCGAGCCTCGCCCTCGATCGAATCCGACAGGATGACGGCTGGAATGCCGTGCGTCTGCGCAAGGGCGGCGGCGGCCTCCAGCGAGACGCCTGCAGACGCGATGATATGATGCTCGTGCCGGGCAAAGACCGGATCGGCGGGATCCGGCGCATCAGCGGCCGGGGAGTTCAGATGATCGATCGCCGCCTGCGGCAGGGCCAGGCCATATTGGCGGACAATCTCCAGCGCATCGTGGCGGGTGGAACCGTCCGCCACCGTCGGGCCGGAGGCGACATGGGCGGGATTGTCTCCGGGAATATCCGACACGATCAGGCTGACGACTTGAGCCCTGGTGGCGGCGGCAAGCCGGCCGCCCTTGATGGTGGAAAGATGCTTGCGCACCACGTTCATCGCCGAAATCGGCGCACCCGAGGCGAGCAGCATTTCGTTGAGCGCAATCTCGTCATCGAGCGTCAGGCCGGCCGGAGGCGCCGGCAGCAGAGCGGAGCCGCCACCGCAGATCAAGGCGATCACCAGATCGTCGGCCGTCAGGTCGCGGACGGCTGTCATCAGCCGCCTGCCCGCCTCAAGCCCCGCTGCATCCGGCACCGGATGGGACGCCTCGAGCAACTCGATATGCTGAAGCGTGCAGCCATAGCCATAGCGCGTCACGACCACTCCTTCGAGCGGACCATCCCACAGGCTTTCGAGCGCCTGCGCCATCTGGGCCGCACCTTTGCCAGCACCGACGACCACAGTGCGGCCCACAGGCTTTTGCGGCAGATATTTGCGGATACCCTCCAGCGGATCCGCGGCGGTGACGGCTGCCTGAAACAGGGCGGTCAGGAAGGAACGGGGTTCGACAGCTGGCATGGGTTTTTCCATTGGCGAAACTCTAGTGGCGGGATCCCGCATGTCTATCAGGCACGCGCCTTGGCAATGGCCTTCTTCAACGCCTCTTCATCGAGGACGCCCGGATAGAGGGACGTGCCGGTGACGAAGGACGGCGTGCCGACCAGGTTGAACCCCGTCGCCTGGGCATAATTGCGGTCGAGAAGACCGGATATCCTGGCATTGTGCTCGTTGACTGCGGCCGCGATCCGGTCCATCGGCAGATCGACGCTTGCCAGGGCCTGCTCCACCGCTTCCTCGTTGACCCGGCCCTTGATCGCCATCACGGCCTCCAGGGCCTGCTCATACTTGCCGAGCTGGGCCGCACCCAGAACAGCCTGGGCCGCAAAGACCGAGACGCCGCCGAAGATCGGCCAGTCCTTCAGCACGAGCCGGATATTGCCGTCTTCCTTGACGATCCTTCTGACCATCGGATGGCTCGATTTGCAGTAACCGCACTGGTAATCGAAGAATTCGACCAGAGTGACGTCACCCTTCGGATTGCCGAGGACTGGCGCATCCTTGTCGAAATAGAGCGCATTCTGGGTCAGTTCCACGGCGGAGGAGGCGCTGGGCGCGATGAGGGCAAGGGCCGCGGTCGCAAGCATATGTCGGCGTGTCAGCATGATATCCGTCTCTCCTCATCCGCTCCGCCGTTTGCCCATGGGCACCAACCCGGCATGGCTTTGCCGCTGCATTTCTTAGAGGATCGGGACGCTCAGGCCAAGCCGCATCGAGGCCGTTGGCGTACGGCTAATCATAAAGTGATCAATGCCAAGCGTGCCGCCCTTCTTGGTATCGAGGCGATCCATGGTATTCTGGATATGATGAATGCCATATCGCCTATCCGACATTGCAATGGGCGGTGCCGATCCATCCGATCGCTTCGGAACTCATTCCGACGTTGGTCCGAGGGTTGAAGCCTGTCTGAGAACGAGGATTGACCATGAGTGACGAAGAGCTGAGCCCGGAACTGACCAAACTGACCGTGACCAAACAGCGCTGGGCGGCGGAGGGCAAGTTCCTGACTGGCCGGGTGGCGCGGCCGGACAGCGACCGCCTGCCGCCGGGCCAGCATCTGGTCAAGAACTGGCCGGTGCTGGATCTTGGCCAGCAGCCGCATATCTCGCAATCGCAATGGACACTGGAGGTGGCCGGGCTGGTGGCGGCCCCGCAGAGCCTTGCGTGGCAAGCGTTCCAGAATCTGCCGCAAAGCGAGATGCGCTCCGATATCCATTGTGTCACGACATGGTCACGCTATGACAACGACTGGACAGGCCTGGCAACCCGCGATCTACTGGCGCTGGTCTCGCCAACTGGAGCGGCCAATGCCGTCATGCTGACAAGCTATGACGGTTACACAACCAATCTGTTGCTTGCCGATTTTGCGGCAGAAGATGCGATCATCGCCCATAGCTGGGACGGCAAGCCGCTGAGCACGGAGCATGGCGGACCGGTGCGTCTGGTGGTGCCGCATCTTTATTTTTGGAAGAGCGCCAAATGGCTGAAGCGGATCGACTTCCTGGCCGTGGATAGCGCCGGCTTCTGGGAAAAGAACGGCTATCACATGCGCGGCGATCCCTGGGCCGAGGAGCGCTACTCCGAGGATTAAGGCCAGCGGCAACCCCAGGCGATCAGTCGGGATAACGGAACAGATCCTCGTCGGGATCGGGCTTGCCGGCAATTCTCGACGCGACCATCTGAGAGGCAATGGCGCTGAACGTGATGCCATTGCCGCCAAAGCCCATCACGGCGTGCACATGGTCCATGCCCGGCACGCGGTCGATGATCGGCAGGCCTGTGGTCGTCGTACCGAAGGCAGCCGCCCAGCCGTAGGCGGGCTTGCCGATGTCGATCCCGGTCAGATCCCGGAGCTTCTCGGCAATCCGGACAAACTTGGCCTTGCCCTTGTCCTGATCAAGGTGGGCCAGCTGATCGGCCTCGTCCTCACCACCGGCGACAATGCGGCCATCCGGCGTCGAGCGGAAATAGAGATAGGGATCGGACCCTTCCCAGACCAGGAACTCGTCGAGCCAGGCCGGACGTGGGGTGCGTGGTTCGCTGGCCAGAGCCCAGGTCGAGATCACCTGATGGGCCGGGCTTTCCATGACTTTCAGAAATTCATATCCGGTGCAGAAGATCACGTCGGCAGCGGTCAGCAATTGGCCCTCTGCCGTTGCCAGCACCACGCCGTCGCGGGTTTCGCGCAGGTCGGTAATGTCGAGCAGGGAGACCGTTTCCACGCCGCGCACCGCCGCCGCCTTGTGCAGGCCTGCTGTCAGCTGGGCGGGATTAGCGGAGGCGGATGGAGAGGATACGATACCCGCCGTGCGCTCGATGTCGAAGCGATCGCGCAGCTCGGCCGATTTGAGATATTCAGCCTGCAGGCCTGCCTCAAGGCGCCGATCGACCTCCGTCTGCAGCGCCCGCGATCCATATTCCTCGCCAGCCAGATAAAGGGTGTTGCGCTCTTCAAAGGCACAGCGGATGTCGAGCCGCGCGATGGTTCGCTTGAGATGTTTGACGGCCTCGCTGGAGCGCTGCCAGGCGCGCGTCGCCTTTTCCTTGCCGATCAGCTTGTCGAGCTGGTGGAGCGGAATATCGATTTCATGTTGGATCATCGCCGTGCTCGCCATGGTGCTGCCGCGCACCGGCTGGCGCCGGTCGGTGACCAGGATACGACGGTTTCCATCGGCCAGGGCCTCGGCCATCATCGCACCGCTGATGCCGGCGCCGACAATGATGACATCATAGTCCTGATGCCGCGGCTTGGCTTCGGACGGGACGGTAATGCGCGGCGTTGCGGCCCAAAGGGGATGATCCGTGCGCAAAGTCTTGCGGCGCGTCACGCCATCCATCATTTTTGTCATAAAACCCCTGCCCGGCGGAAATCCGACGAAATCGGAGCGCCTTCCGTCATGATACAGCCGATTGGCCGACCGAGGCAGTAACGAGAGGGCCCGCCTTAAGTTCCACGTCTTGTTGCCTGCGTTGATACCCGTCGGCACCCATCAAGCGGTCGCGCGTAGACTTGCCCAAGGACGATCGTTGATCAGCGACACGAAGATCTTGAAATAGTCGGCCGGCTTGGACACAATTCTGTCGGCGGGAATTCCGAGCGCTTCAATCTCATGGGCCGGGGTTCCGGAGACGACCCGGTAAGGAATTCCGGCAGAGCGGAGCCTTTCAACGACAGGGGTTATAAACCCGTCGAGTACCTGGAAATCGAGAATGGCGGCGGTGATCCGCCCATGGTCCAAGTATTCGAGCGCGTCGCGCACCGTTTCCGTGGTCACGACATTGGCACCGGCTCTGGCAACACTGTCGGCAGCATCCATGGAAATGAAAACATCGTCTTCGACAATCAGTATTGTATCGGGTTCTGGGCGCATCATCTTGTCTCCTTCGAGTGTCCAACGCATGGCCGGCCGGTTTGTTCATCTTTAGCTAAAATTGAAAACGTCATGATGAACAGATGGTTAACTCTGACGTAAGGAATTCGAAAGTTCGCAGCTTCCGATCAACGCAGCAGGCTCTGGGCCCCGTCGACCCAGATCGGCGTGCCCGTCACGTGGCGGGCGCTGTCGGACGCCAGAAACACGATCACCTCAGCCACGTCTTCGCTTGCACCAGCCACGCCTGCGGTCAGCGGAATATCGCCATCAGGCCATATCACCGAGACGCCGGCCTCCTCGCTGTTTCTCATCGTGGTATTGTCCTGGATCTCCGTGTCGATCTTGCCGGGGCAGACGGCATTGATGCGGATATTGTGTTTGCCGAGCTCCGGCGCCAGTTGCTGCACTATGGCCAATTGTGCGGCCTTGGTCGCCGAGTAGGCGGTGGCGCCCGGCGAGGTGAAGGTCCGGGTTCCGTTGATCGACGAGATGACGATGATGGACCCACCGCCCGACGTCTTCAGATAGGGCACGGTCATATGCAGGGTCATGTAGGTGCCGCGCAGGTTGACGGCGATCGTCCTGTCCCATTCATCGGGTTTCAGGTCATCGATCGGCGCCCATATGCCGTTGATGCCGGCATTGGCCACGACGATATCGAGACGACCCTTGCTGTCGAACAGCGTCGAGACCGCTTTGGCCATCTGCTGCTCGTCGGTGATATCGGCCACCAGCGCCATGCTCTCGCCACCGGCGGCTTCGATCTCGGCGACCGTTGCGTGCAATTCCACGGCGGTGTGTCCGAGAACAGCGACATAGGCGCCCTGCGCCGCCAGATGCAGCGCCGCCGCCTTGCCGATGCCAGAACCGCCGCCCGTTACCAGGGCCACGTCTCCTTGGAAATCCATCATTCTTCTTCCTTACTCATACCTGCAACAGCGTCCTGCAACAGCGTTCCGCCCCTGCGCTCTTGCAACCCAGGGGAATGGGATTTGTTCCTTGATCGGCGGCGATCGGCGGTCAGTATTTGCGGCGGTGCGGAACAAATGCTGCGCCTGCGGCTTATCTCGGCGCAAACCCGTCACCGGCCCTGAGGTATATTCCATGGACAATAGCAGAGCACATTTCGCAGTCGAGGCCGGCCAGTGGCAGACCCTTGGCGCGCATTTCGATGGTGAAGGCACCAATTTCGCCCTGTTTTCGGCTCATGCCGAGAGGGTGGAACTGTGCCTTTACGACCCCAGCGGCACCACGGAAATCGCCCGTCTCAACCTACCGGAATATACCAATGAAATCTGGCACGGTTATGTGCCGGGCCTCAAGCCGGGTGCGCTTTACGGCTACCGCGTGCATGGCCCCTACGATCCGGCCAACGGCCATCGCTTCAACCCGCACAAGCTGCTGCTCGATCCCTATGCCCGCGAGCTGGTGGGCCCGATCAAATGGTCGAAAGCCCATTTTGCCTATGATCTGGACAGTGAGGACAAGGATCTGTCCTTCAACGACATGGACAGTGCCTCGGGCATGCCGAAATGCCGCGTGGTGGACCGGAACGCGGACGGCTGGGGCTCAATCCAGCGTCCCGCCGTCGGCTGGTCGGACACCATCGTCTACGAGACGCATGTGAAGGGCTTCACGCAGCTTAATCCCGCCATTCCGCAGGAGTTGCGCGGCACATTCGAAGGGCTCGGGCATAAGGCGGCGGTCGACTATATCAAGAGCCTTGGCATCACCTCCGTCGAACTCCTGCCGATCCATGAGTTCCCCGATGACAGCCATCTGCTCGACAAGGGCTTGCGGAACTATTGGGGCTATAACACGATCGGTTTCTTTGCGCCTGCTCAACGCTATTGCGGGCCGCAGGGATTGCGGGGCTTCCGCGAGATGGTGCGCGCCTTCCATGATGCCGGCATCGAAGTCATTCTCGACGTCGTCTACAATCACACCGCCGAGGGCAACGAGCTCGGGCCATCGCTGTCCTTCAAGGGCATCGACAACTTCTCCTACTACCGGACCCTGCCGGACAATCACCGTTACTATATCAACGACACCGGCACCGGTAACACGGTGAACACCTCGCATCCGCGCGTCCTGCAAATGGTGATGGATTCGTTGCGCTACTGGGCCGAGGACATGCAGGTCGACGGTTTCCGTTTCGATCTCGGCACGATTCTCGGCCGCGAGCCGGAAGGCTTCGACGAGCGCGGCGGCTATTTCGACGCGATGACGCAGGATCCGGTGCTCAGCCGCGTCAAGCTGATCGGCGAACCCTGGGATATCGGACCGGGCGGCTACCAGGTTGGCGGCTTTCCGCCGGGCTGGGCCGAGTGGAACGACAAGTATCGCGATTCGACCCGCGAATACTGGCTGAACGGCGATAATTGCGCGCCGGACTTTGCTGCACGCCTGCTTGGCTCCGGAGACATTTACGATCTGCGGGGTCGCCGCCCGTGGTCGAGCGTCAACTTCATTACCGCCCATGACGGCTTCACGCTGAACGACCTCGTCTCTTATGACCACAAGCACAACGAGGCGAATGGCGAAGACGGCAATGACGGCCACAACCACAACCTTAGCCATAATTACGGTGTCGAGGGGCCGACGGAGGACGAGGGCATCAATGCCCTGCGCGAGCGGCAGAAGCGCAATTTCCTGGCGACCCTGCTGCTCTCCCATGGGACGCCGATGCTGCTGGCCGGCGACGAATTCGGTCGGTCGCAGATGGGCAACAACAATGGCTATTGCCAGGATAGCGAGATCAGCTGGCTGCACTGGGAAAACCTGCCGGAAAGCTGTGAGGCGCTGCGCGACTTTACACGGCGGCTGATCACGTTGCGCAAAGAACAGCCTTTGCTGCGCCGCGAAAACTGGCGCGATGGCATGGTCATCGACTGGTTTAACGTGCATGGCGGGGTGCAGAAACCGGAACATTGGCTGGACGGCAATGCGCTGGCGGTGCGCTTGCAGCGCGATGACCTGGCCGAGCAGCCAGACGTCTGGTCGAATATCCTGATGCTGTTCAATCCCGTCGATGCGGATGCCGCCTTCACCATTCCGGCGACCGGCGGCAATGACTGGGTGCTGGAACTCTTGACCAGCAATCCGGAGCAGCGCGGCGATATGGCCAAGGAAAACCAGGAGTTTGTCCTGCCGGCTAGAAGCCTCGCCTTGTTTCGCAAAGGTTAGGCAGTTCGAATCAACACGTGCCCCTGGCCCGCGTGGTCAGGGGCTCATTCGGCCGGAGCGTCAGATGCTGCCGCGTTCGCCAATGGCGAGGTTGACAGAGACCTTGTCCACGCCGGGCACATCCAGGGCCACCTGGATTGCACGATCAACCTCCTCCGCCGAGCCGACGGTGCCCGAGAGCACAATCTCACCCTTGATCGCGGTTGCCGAAACGCTGGACGCGTCAACGCCGTCGCTGACGGCCAGTTGTTCGGCAACGCTTGTTTCCAGAACGACTTCCGTGGGCGGCTCCGGATTGCTGCGCACCGGCTCTTCGCCGTTGAATTTCTGTGGCTTGAACACCATGGTCAGATACCTCGCATTGTTGCTTCAATGCGAGGTAAACGCGGAACGGGAGGGATGGTTGCAAAGGGCTTTCCCAGCCCGATGACGATCTGGACGCGCTTGCCCGCCTGTGCGGCCGCGGCGCGGAAGACAATGCCCTGAAACTCTGCGATCAGCGCAAGAGGTTGGACGTGGAATGCCACTTCCAGGCCGACTCGATAATATCCTTCAGCTCGTAGCGGGGAACCCAGCCAAGCACATCGCGCGCCTTGTCATTGTTGGCCACCAGCGTATGGGAATCGCCCTCGCGACGGCCGATATATTCGACGGGGAACGGGCGGCCCGAAACATCCTCGATGGCCGACAGCAGTTCCTTGACCGTCGTCCCGGTGCCGGTGCCCAGATTCAGCTCGACGGACGGGCCGTCGTTCAACAGATATTCGACCGCACGGACATGGGCATCGGCCAGATCCAGCACATGGATGTAGTCGCGCACGCAGGTGCCGTCGCGCGTTTCATAGTCGCTACCGAAGACTTTGAAGCCCTGGCGCCTGCCAAGCCCTGCATCGATCGCCAGCGGGATGGCGTGGGTCTCCGGCGTATGCCATTCGCCGACACGGCAATCGAAATCGGCGCCGGCCGCATTGAAATAGCGCAGGATGACCGAGCGGAACTGGTTATACTGGTCGTAATCCTTAAGCGCCTGCTCGACGATCCATTTGGTGCGGCCATAAGGGTTGATCGGTGCCTGGCGGTGCTGCTCGTCAATCGGCACCATGTCCGGGAGGCCATAGGTGGCGCAGGTCGAGGAAAACACGAAGGCCTTGATGCCGGCGGCCTGAGCCGCCGACAGCAGTGTCAGGGAACCGATGACGTTGTTGTCATAGAAGGAAATCGGATCCTTGACGGATTCCCCCACCTCGATCAGCGCCGCAAAATGCAGAATGGCCGCAGGCTGATAGGCGCGCATCACCTCGTCCAGCCTTTCGCGGTCGCGAATATCGCCACGTTCCAGGGGTCCCCATTTGACGAATTCGCCGTGGCCGTTCGACAGATTGTCGTAAACAATCGGCAGGAAGCCGCGCTTCGACAGTTCCAGGCAGGTGTGCGAGCCGATATAGCCAGCGCCACCGACGACAAGAATGGGCGTATCCGTCATGAAATCGCTTCCGTTGTTATCCCTGGCGCCAAGTCATAAGGGCGACGTGGTGCCCCGACAAGGGGGATGGGCCGCGACCGACGTGGATCATTCCGGTCTCTTTGGGCAAGCAGTTGTCTTTTTTATCCCCGAAATCGAAACGCCATTGGACCCATCCGGTCTGTCAAAACCCGCAGCGGCCGAGAGATCGGCGCAGGCGTGACCTGTCGATGGGCGGCATTTTGGGGATGTCCATGGCTTCACTACAGGGCAGCCGATCATTCAGGCGCACCATCATCGGCGGTTCGTGGACATGAACATCACCTGAGAGCGGGATCGATGGATGCGCTCGAACCGAGCGTCACCTGATGGAAAAGAAGGGCTGCGCATGGCGCAGCCCTTCCCATTTGACGATTACATCCAGTACGGGGGGATACCGTAGTAATCGTACACCTTGCGGCCGTTATCACGATACCAATCGGTCTCGTTTTCGTTGGTGAAACGCGGAGCGTTTTCAACCTCGGCCTTTGTCAGATCGATGCGATAGCCATCGAGGTCTTCATCGTAGCTCAGCTTTTCCCAGGGAAGCGGGTAATGGTCGTGGCCCATACCGAGAAAACCGCCGAAGCTCAGGACGGCGTAGGATACGCGACCGCCACGCTTTTCAAGGATGATCCGTTCGATCGAACCGATATGCTTGCCGTCCGAACCGTAAACCTTGGTGCCTTCGACCTTGTCGCTGGCAATCAGGGCCCGGGTTTCATGAACGTTGGGGTTCTGTCCGCTGGCATTGTTCTGATGCAACATTGGGCATCTCCTTTTTTGTGTTTCCTCGTAAAGTCACATCTAGAAAACGAGCGGGGACGGGAAAGGTTCCGAACACACCGGTTTAGGAGGCGGTCGCCAACGCATACGCGCGCCGTCGGCAGTCGCCGATCCGGAGCCCGACGTCATTTTGGTGCCGCCAAAAGCCTGCCCGGCAGCCGACAGGACCCGATCTCCGCACCTTTGACAGGACACCAATTATTGACGTTTACGTTAAGGTTAGTTAGAGCTATTGCCACTTGTATCAAACGAGTAAAGACATAATCTGAGGTTAGTTCGGCTTCGAGGAGGGCTTCATGCATGTCGGGAGGACGGCATCGTGTTGCAGCCGGAACATAGGGAGAAGAGCATGATGGAATTGTCTGGTCGCACCAGTGGCCGAGCCTCCGAGAAGATATGGCTGTCGTCCTATCCCGAGACGATTCCCGCGGAACTGCCTCCGCTTCACCATTCCTCGCTTGGCGCGCTGTTTGAAGACAGCTGCGCAAAATTTGCCAATCGTACCGCCTTTTCCAGCATGGGACGGGCCATGAGTTTCCGCGAGCTGGAAACCCAGTCGCGCAAGATTGCCGCCTGGCTGCAGGCGCAGGGTCTTGCCAAGGGGGACCGGGTGGCGGTGATGTTGCCCAATATCCTGCAGAATCCCGTCATCGTCTATGCCATCCTGCGGGTCGGCATGGTGGTCGTCAACGTCAACCCGCTCTATACACCGCGCGAGCTGGAGCACCAGCTGAAGGATGCCGGCGCCAAGGCCATCTTCGTTCTGGAGAATTTCGCACACACGGTCGAACAGGTGCTGGCCCGCACCGAGGTTCGCCATGTGGTCGTCGCGACCATGGGCGACATGCTGGGCCTCAAGGGCCATATGGTCAATTTCATCGTCCGCAAGGTGAAGAAGCTCGTGCCGGCCTGGTCTATTCCGTCTGCCCGCAGCTTTCGCCAAGTGCTGGCGGACGGCGCCGGCCAGGCAATCCGACCTGTCGACGTGACGCCGGCCGACATCGCCTTCCTGCAATATACCGGTGGCACGACAGGTGTCTCCAAGGGGGCGGTGCTCACCCATTCGAACCTGTTGTCGAACAAAGAGCAGATGGCAATCTGGCTGGATTCGGCCTTCGTGAACAAGCCGCGGCCTGACGTCCTCAACTTTGCCTGCGCGCTGCCGCTCTACCATATCTTCGCTCTGACGGTGAATTCGCTGATGGGGGTTGCGACCGGCAGCCACAATATCCTGATCGCCAATCCGCGCGACATTCCCGCTTTCGTCAAGGAATTGCAGACATACAAGGTGCATGTCTTTCCGGGCCTCAACACGCTGTTCAATGCGCTGATGAACAACGAGGACTTCAAGAAGACAGACCATTCGGCGCTTCTGCTGGTTTTCGGCGGCGGCATGGCGGTGCAGCGGCCGGTGGCCGAGCGTTGGTATGCGATGACAGGATGCCCGATCACCGAAGGCTATGGCCTTTCGGAAACATCGCCCGTTGCCACCGCCAACCGGCTGGACACCAAGGAATTCACCGGATCGATCGGCCTGCCGATCTCCTCGACCGACATCGAAATCCGCGACGAGGACGGCAAGACCCTGGCGCTGGGCGAGGTCGGTGAAATCTGCATTCGCGGCCCGCAGGTCATGGCCGGCTACTGGAACCGACCAGAGGAGACGGCAAAGTCCATCAGCTCCGACGGCTTCTTCCGGTCCGGCGACATGGGCCTGATGGACGAGCATGGCTATGTGAAGATCGTCGACCGCAAGAAGGACATGATCCTGGTGTCCGGTTTCAACGTCTATCCCAACGAAATCGAGGAAGTCGCCGCCATGCATCCCGGCATCCTCGAATGTGCCGCGATCGGCGTTCCGGATCCCCATTCCGGCGAGGCGGTGAAGCTATTTGTCGTCAAGAAAGACCCTGATCTGACCGAGGCCGATGTAAAGGCCCATTGCGCGACCAATCTGACCAATTACAAGCGTCCACGCTTCGTGGAATTCCGCACCGAACTGCCGAAATCCAATGTCGGCAAGATCCTGCGCAAGGACCTGCGCGGCTAGCCAGCCGCCAGCGGGCCATTTGCAGAAGAATGGCCCGCCGACCCTTTTTTGTCCTTTGCCAGTTGATTTGCAGGGACCGAAGCGACTAGTTTCCCCCACCGTCACCGGATCGGAGGAAGCGCGCCATGCAGGCCATCGTCACCCAACTCAAAGAGACCGCCGCCAGGACCGAAGCCACGGATATCCGTGCCGCGTTTACCGGCGACAGCCACCGGTTCGAGCGGTTCAGCGCCAGAGCCGACGATCTGCTGATGGATTATTCCAAATGCGCCGTCAACGAACCGGTCATGGACCTGTTGGAACAGCTCTGCGACAAGGGCGGGGTGGTTGCCAAGCGCGAGGCGATGTTTGCAGGCGAAGCGATCAACTTTACCGAAGGCCGCGCCGTTCTGCACACGGCGCTGCGCAACCGTGCCAATACGCCTGTCGTGGTCGATGGCCGCAATGTCATGCCGGATATCAATGGCGTGCTGCATGCCATGGGCGCCTTTTCCGAAGGCATCCGTCAGGGCACGATCCTTGGTTCGACCGGCCAGCAGATCACCGATGTCGTCAATATTGGCATCGGCGGCTCGGATCTCGGGCCGGCCATGGTGACGCTGGCGCTGGCGCCGTTTCATGACGGACCGCGCCTGCACTATGTCTCCAATATCGATGGCGCCCATATCAGCGATACGCTGAAGCTACTTGACCCGGAAACCTCGCTGTTCATCGTCGCCTCGAAGACCTTCACGACCATCGAGACCATGACCAATGCCCAGACGGCGCGGCGCTTCATCGCCGAGGCGCTTGGCGAAGAGGCCGTTGGCCAGCATTTTGCCGCCGTCTCCACCGCCCTCGACAAGGTCGAAAGTTTCGGTATCCCGTCCGATCGCATCTTCGGATTCTGGGACTGGGTGGGAGGTCGCTATTCGATCTGGTCGGCGATCGGCCTGCCGGTGATGATTGCCGTCGGCATGGACAATTTCGATCAGTTTCTCGACGGCGGCCATGCGATGGACAACCATTTCCGCACTGCGCCCTTCCGCCAGAACCTGCCGATGCTGCTCGGCCTGATCGGCTTCTACCACCGCAACGTCCTGGACTACGCCACCCGGGCCATCCTGCCCTATGACCAACGCCTGTCGCGCTTTGCAGCCTATCTGCAGCAGCTCGACATGGAATCGAACGGCAAGGGCGTGACGGTGGACGGCACGCCGGTCGAGGGCAATTCCGGCCCGGTTGTGTGGGGTGAGCCCGGCACCAATGGCCAGCA
The DNA here is from genome assembly GCF_023701945.1 of Rhizobium sp. CG5. GTDB lineage: Bacteria > Pseudomonadota > Alphaproteobacteria > Rhizobiales > Rhizobiaceae > Allorhizobium. Next base: position 143,674 of record NZ_JABAEF010000002.1, on the reverse strand, counting down.
CGCCTTCTACCAGTTGATCCACCAGGGCACGAGCATCATCCCGACCGAGTTCATGATCGCCGCCAATGGCTTTGAGCCGGACCTGCGCCACCAGCACGACTTGCTGATCGCCAATTGCCTGGCGCAGTCGGCCGCCCTGATGAAGGGCCGCACGCTGGAAGAAGCCAAGGCGCAGCTGACGTCGAAGGGCATGGCCGACGGCCAGGCCGATTTCATTGCGCCGCACCGGGTCTTTACCGGCAACCGCCCGTCGATCACCTTCGTCTATAACCAGCTGACCCCCTTTGCACTCGGCCGGCTGATCGCGCTTTACGAACATCGCGTCTTCGTTGAGGGCGTGCTGTTCCGCATCAACTCGTTCGACCAGTGGGGCGTGGAACTCGGCAAGGAATTGGCGACAGGCCTGCTGCCGGTCGTGGAAGGCAAGGTCGGAACCGAGGGCCAGGATGGGTCAACGGCCGGGCTGGTGGACGCGCTGCGAGCAGCGGGGATTTAGACCGCGAGTGAATATCTCTGCGGAATTTCGGATTTTCGAGACGGAACACTGGTCAGTTAATCAGCGTATGGATTGCGCTCTCCCTGGCTATCTTATCGTCAGTACGAAGCAGTCGACGACCGAGCTTGCCGCTCTTTCCCACGATGCGCTAGCGGAATTTGGATCGCTGCTGAGTCGTGTCCAGGCGGCCGTGCAGAAAACCGTGGCCGCACAACGGGTTTATATCGGTCGCTACGGCCACAGCCCCGGCTACCCTCTGCATTTCCATGTGATCCCCATCTGCGACTGGGTAGAAGCCTTGTTCTGGCAGGACGAGCGATATCGCCTCCTGACGACCTTTGCCGATGGAACCGACACCACGCAAACAGATGGCGCGGAGCTGACCTTATTCGTCTGGCGGGAGTTCTGCGAACGTACCACTCCACCGCCGATCAGCGGGATATCAGTGGCAGAAGCTATCCAACGGTTGCGAGCTACGCTTTAAACTCGTGAGTTCAGAACCCGATCTCCGCCGCCGTCGGCGGGTTGGCCCCGGCCCGCGATACGGTCACCGCTGCAGCCTTCGCGCCCACCGTCAGCGCCTCGCGCACCGCCTCTTCCGACAGCGTCGCGACCTTGTCCTTGGTCAGCAATCCCTGATGTTTCAGCGAGGCGAGAATGCCGGCATCAAACGTGTCGCCGGCGCCGACGGTGTCGACCACCTCGACCTTGTTCGACGGCACCGAAACCTTGAAATTCGCGGTGTAGGCGGTGGCACCCTCCGCGCCCTTGGTCAGCACCACGAGCTTGGCACCGCGCGTCAGCCAGTAGGCGGCGCGTTCGTCCTGGGTGCCCGGAAGATCGAACCAGTCGAGGTCTTCGTCGGAGAATTTCAGGATGTCGGACATATCCGCCATGCGGGCGATGCGCGCCTGGTGGGCCGCCTTGTCCTTGATGAAGCCGGGGCGGATGTTGGGGTCGAGCGAAATCACGCGGGTCTTGTGCTCGCGCGTCATCAGCGCCTCGTAGGTCGAGCCGCAGGGTTCCGGGATCAGGCTGATCGCACCGAAATGCAGCGCCTCGCAGCTGTCGTCGAGATCAGGCAGATCGGACTCGGTGATCATGCGGCCCGCGGTGTTCTCGTCATAGAAGGCGTAGGACGCCTGGCCGTTGGTCAGCTTGACCAAGGCGATGGTGCAGGGGCGCGCCAGCGTGGCGCAATAGCTGAAGTCGACGCCCGAAGATTTCAGCGTGTCGCGCAGGATGTCGCCCAGCATGTCGTCGGAAAGGCCGGTGAAGAAGCCGGTGTCGATGCCGAGGCGGCCCAGCGCAATCGCCGTGTTGAAGATCGCGCCGCCAGCATAGGGCGAAAAGGCCCGCTCGCCGAGCGTGGTTTCGCGTGGCAACATGTCGATCAGCGCTTCGCCGCAACACAGGATCATCTCGACCTCCCAGTCTTCCGTTTCAATCGATTTAAACCAAGTCGCGCCCGAATTCCAGTGCGACAGTTGAGCATTTGCTCAGCCGAGCGAGGAAACCCCACCATTGCGGCCCGACCAGGCGAGCGGCGCATCGAGGAAGGCCTCGACTTCCGACAGGGTCTTGTCGTCGAACAGTTTTTGCTCGCGGGCCACGGCCAAGACGTTGCGCCAGGTGGCGATGTAGTGGAGCTTCACCTTGCCGTCGTCGAAGCGCTGGAGGGCTTCGGGGAAGATTCCGTAGAAGAACAGCGCAATGCCGTGATCGACAATACCGCCGGCAGCGCGGATGGCATCGATGAACGTGAACATGCTGCCGCCGGCCGTTGTCAGGTCCTCGATGACCAGCACTCGCGCGCCTTCCGGCATATGGCCCTCGATCTGGGCATTGCGGCCGTGGCCTTTCGGCGCCTTGCGCACATAGATCATCGGCAATGCCAAGCGATCAGCCAGGAGGGCTGCAAACGGAATGCCGGCCGTCTCGCCGCCGGCGATGCAGTCGAACTGCTCGAAGCCGGCATTGCGCAGCAGGGTGGCCGCGGCAAAATCCATGACCGCCGAGCGGACGCGCGGATAGGAGAGCAGCTTGCGGCAATCGATATAGACCGGGCTGCGCATGCCCGACGATAGCTTGTAGGGTTCCGCGGCGTTGAAATGGACCGCTTTGATCTCCCAGAGCATCTTGGCAAGCAGTTCGGCCATGACGGTGGGTTCGGTGAAGGGGGTCTGGATCATTTCGGCTCCTGTCGCGTTACGGCATCCGAAAGGGGCAGATAGCAGCTCGCAGCGGCTCTTGCCAGCGTCCGGCACCGATTGTCAGCAGATAAACAGCCGTTTCCGAAGATGACGAAGATTTAACCGGCGCGGCGTCTTTCCCGGGCCGAATAGCACCCCACATGTATTGCAGATCAAACGACCTCAAGGAGCCATCGATGTCAGAACTGATCGTGATCGGTTATCCGAACAACCAGGCAGCAGAAGCGGCACGTCTAACGCTCTACCAGCTGTCGAAGGAATATCTCGTCGAGATCCAGGACGCGGTCATTGCCGAGGCCGACGACAAGGGCCAGATCAAGCTGCACCAGATGGTGCCGATGTGGGGCTTCGGCGCCAGCGCCGGTGCCTTCTGGGGCCTGCTGGCCGGCATCCTGTTCTTCAACCCGCTGATCGGCGTTGCTGCCGGCGCCGGGGCGGGCGCCTTGGCCGGGGCGCTCACCGACTACGGCATCAACGACAGCTTCATGAAGGACGTGGCCGGCATCCTGCAGCCGGGCCAGGCCGCCCTTTTCATCATGGCCGAACGCGCCGCATCCGACAAGGTCATCGACCGGCTGAGCGGGCACGGCGGCAACATCATCCGCACCAACCTGGACTCGTCCAAGGAACAGGAACTGCGCGCCGCTTTCGACAAGGCGCGCATGAAACCCGCAACCGCACCGGCCGTTGACGACAACGCCGCCTGATAGGAGAATTTGCTATGTTGACTATGGTTACCATCCAGCCGCTGATCGCGCTGCTTGCCGGCATCCTCATCCTGGTGATGCCGCGCCTGCTGAACTACGTGGTGGCGATCTACCTGATCCTGATCGGCATTACCGGCCTGTGGCCGCAGCTGATGAGCGGCACCAGCCTCTGAAACAGGCACATCCTACCGATGCAGAGCTTGAGACCGGCGCTTCCCGCAAGCGCCGGTTTTTTTGCGGATTGCTCGGGTTGGCGGAGGCCTGCACCATGGACGTCAAGGCCGAACTGGCCAATCGCGATCCACGACAAAAACTGATGCCGGGCTCTCGCGTATTGCGTGAAAGCCCAGGCATCGCTTCGCCTGCCCTCAGGCGACGTCCCACAACAGATCGAACATCGGATCGAAAACCGTGACCGGACCGGCGCCGGTTTCGATCTTTGCCGGGAAGCTCACCGGCGTCTCGCGCTTCACCAGTGTGATCGTCTCGTCATTCGGTTCGAGCCCATACCAGGCCGGGCCGTTGAGCGAGGTGAAAGCTTCCAGCTTATCCAGCGCATTGTCCTGCTCGAAGACATGGGCGAGGCAGCTCATGGTGTTGATCGAGGTATAGATGCCAGCGCAGCCGCAGGCGCATTCCTTGAGCGGATCGACATGGGGCGCCGAATCGGTGCCGAGGAAGAAGCGGGGATCGCCGGATGTGGCTGCGGCGCGCAGGGCGAGGCGATGGCTTTCGCGCTTGGCGACCGGCAGGCAATAATAATGCGGCCTGATGCCGCCGACCAGGATGGCGTTGCGGTTGATGATCAGGTGATGGGTGGTAATCGATCCGGCCAGGTTCTTCTGCGCCGACTTGATATAGTCGATGCCATTGCTGGTGGTGACATGCTCCATCGTCACCTTCAGCTCGGGCAGACGCTGGCGCAAGGGATCCAGCACCGTCTCGATGAACACCGCCTCGCGGTCGAATATGTCGACCTCTGGCGTCGTCACCTCGCCATGCACGCAGAGCGGCAGACCGATCTTCGCCATGCGCTCCAGCACCGGCATCGCCTTGTCCATATCGCGCACGCCGCCGTGGGAATTGGTCGTGGCGCCGGCCGGATAGAGTTTGACGGCGGTGATCAGACCGCTTGCCTTGCCGGCCTCGACATCGTCCGGGCTGGTGTGCTCGGTCAGATAAAGCGTCATCAGCGGCTCGAAGCGATCACCCGCCGGAAGCGCCGCCATGATGCGATCCCGATAGGCCTTGGCATCCGCCGTGGTGACGACCGGCGGCACGAGATTGGGCATGATGATGGCGCGGGCAAAATGCCGGCTGGTATCTTCGATCACGCCCTCCATCATCGCGCCGTCACGCAGATGCAGATGCCAGTCATCGGGGCGGCGGATGGTGATCGACGGCATGGCTCAAGGTCTCCGGGCTGCACAGAACTGCGCCGTCGATATCACTTTCCGTCGGCCAGGAAAATCGCCGCCGACCGATTTCCGCATTTCTTCCAGTTCAGACGCAAAACCGCCCTGAACGGTTGGTGCCTCTCGACTAGCGGGCCATCGCGATCTTTCCGACATCGAGGGCCGCGGCGCGAAGGGCGGCTTCCTGGGCCTGTTCGCGTCGGTCCGTTTCCATGATGTCGCGGATCTGCGGCAGGGCCCGCTCGAAGGCGGCCACGCACAGGGGATCGAACTGCGTGCCGGCACGGCCGAGAATATGCTCGACCGTCTTGTCGTAGGACCAGGCCGCCTTATAGGGCCGCTCCGTCGTCAGGGCATCGAAATTGTCGGCAATGCAGACGATCCGGCCGGAGATCGGAATGGTGTCGCCGCTCAGGCGGTTGGGATAGCCCTGCCCGTCCCAGCGCTCGTGGTGGCTGGCGGCAATTTCGGAGGCCAGTTGCAGCAGCGAGGAATGGGAGCGGGAGAGAATATCACTGCCAATCTGGGCATGGGCCTGCATCTGGCGATATTCGGCCTCCGTCAACCGGCCCTGCTTGAGCAGCACTTTATCCGGCATCGCCACCTTGCCGATGTCGTGCATCGGAGCTGCAAGGCGAATGTCAGTGCATTCCTGCTCGGACAGGCCCATTTCCCGCGCAATAGCTTCCGAGTAACAGGCGACCCGAAGGGTATGACGGGCGGTTTCGGGGTCCTTGTACTCGGCGGCCAGCGTCAGCCGGTGGATGATCTCCTGTTCGCGCATGCGCAATTCGCCAACGGCCTTGTCGACCTCGCGGCGCAGCCACTCGGCCTGATCCGACAATTGCCGACGGGCGACCGTCAGGCTGACGATGTTCTGGACGCGGGCCTGGAATTCGACGGGATTGACCGGCTTGGTCAGGAAGTCGATGGCGCCGGCGTTGAGTGCCGCCATGCGGGTCGTCATGTCCTTGTCGGCGGTCACGAAGACCACTGGCACATTGGCATATTTCTCGAACCGGACGATCTCGGTGAAAAGCTCGACGCCGTTATAGACCGGCATCTGATAGTCGATAATGGCAATATCGAAATCAAGGTCCGGCAGGGCCGACAGCACAGCCTCCGGCGTCGAAAACGCGACGGCTTCGCAATTGTCCAGCTTCTTGACCAGTTTGGTCAGAAGCTTGAGGTTGGTATTGTTGTCATCGACCAGCAAAATACGCATAAAACACCTCCGCAGCGCTCAGGCTACCAGTTTCAATTTCAATGTTTCGATTTCATCCGACAGCATGTCGACATCGGCCGTCGTCGGCTCCTGATCGCGCAGAGCATCAGCCTTCACAGCGATATCGCTCAATCCGACATTGATCGCCGCGCCCTTGATCGTGTGCAGGACGCGGTCGATATCCGAGCCTCTTTCGCTGGCAAGGGCTGTGTGCAGATCCGCCAGAAGCGAGGTGGCATCGTCGAAGAAAGACTCGATCAACTCGCGATAGACGTCTTCGCCGAGCGCTTCCACCAATTCCAGATAACGCGCTTCGTCGACCCCGGCGATGCCATTTGCGGACGGATGGAAGGGATGGTCGCCGGCAAGCGCCAGATCTCCGCTCAGGTCGAGATTGGAAAACGCATTCAGTTCCATGGTCTGCTCAGGCTCCCACGACGGATCGGCACCGGTTGGCGCAAAGGAGACGATGACGCTGCGCAGTCGGCCCATGGTGACCGGCTTCGATTCAAAGCCGACCATTCCCGCCGCCAGGCAGCGCCGGCGATCATCATCGGAGGCATTGGCGGTCATGGCGATGATCGGGGTCAAGGCCGATGGGCCACCGCCCTCGATGATCCGACGCGTGGCCTCGATGCCGTCCATCACGGGCATCTGCATGTCCATCAGGATCAAGTCGAAGGCCTCGGTCTCGGTCAGCGCCACGGCTTCGGCACCGTTGCAGGCGATCTCGACGGTCTGGCCAAGCTTGTCCAGGAACCGCGTCGCGACCTGCCGGTTGACCTGATTGTCCTCGACGACGAGGATGCGCAGTTGCGGGAAGTGGGCCGACATTTCGTGGAGGCCGGCCTGATGTCGAACGTCTTCCTTGCCGGCGGCCATGACCGGCAACTCGAACCAGAAGATACTGCCGACGCCGACTGTGCTGCTCATGCCGAGTTCGCCGCCGAGCTTTTCGACGATCTGCTTGCAGATGGTGAGGCCTAGCCCGGTGCCGCCATATTTGCGGCTGATGCTGGCATCGACCTGCGAGAACGGCTTGAACAAGCGTTCAAGACCGGCTTCATCAATGCCGATACCGGTATCCTCCACCTCGAAACGCAGCATCAGAGCGCTGCCGCGATAAAACTCGCGCAGCCGCAAGGTGACTGTGCCGTTCTGGGTGAATTTCACCGCATTGCTGAGCAGGTTGAGCATGACCTGGCGCAGCCTCGTCGGATCGGTGCGCACGTACAGCGCATGCAGCGATCCCGGGATATCCAGAATGATCGCATTGCCGTGATCTTCGGCTCGGCCCCGGATGATGCTGATCGTGCTTTCGGCAAGGCTTGATATGTCTACGGCGCGCTCTTCAAGTTCCAGCTTGCCATGTTCGATCTTGGAGAAATCGAGAATCTCGTTGATGACTTCCAGCAGAGCCTCTCCCGACGAGCGGATGGTCTTGACGCTGGAGACGGCGTCATCGGGCAGTTCCGCATATTCGAGCAGTTCGGCCATGCCGAGAATGGCATTGAGCGGCGTGCGGATCTCGTGGCCCATGGTCGCCATGAACTGCGACTTGGCACGGTTGCCGGCGTCGGCGGCATCATAGGCGTCCGACAGCTCCCGGGCCATGGCTTCGACCCGGAGGCCGGCCTGGCGCACCGACTTCAGCTGGCGCCGCAGGGTGACGACCAGGAAAATGACCGAGATCATCAGGAGGCCGAGCATGATCGCCGACGTCCGCTCCAGATCCAGCACCATGCCGCGCACCTCGGTGCGCTCGTCGCTGACCCTGGCATTGGTCAGGATCAGCAACTGTTCGGTCTTTTTCGACAAAACAGCCAATTCCTGATCGATCGCTTCCAGATCGGCCTCGGTCGGTCTCGCGCCGTTCACAAAGCCGTCGAAGACGGACTGCATGCCGTAAACCTGCCGCTCGATCTCCGCCAGATGGATTTTGATCGTCGGATCGGCTGCAAAATAAGCACTGAAGCGCGACTCGCGGACCAGCTTGGTGCGCGAATAGAGGATATCATAGCGAAGCGCCAGATCATCGAAGCGGCGATCCTGTTCACTATGGACGCGGCGCAGTTCGGCAAGGCTGTAGTCGAGGGCGCGGGCTTCGCGATCCAGCTGATAGACCGACCAGACCGCATTTTCGCGGATACCGTCATGAAGATAGCGGAAACGGTTGGAGATATCCGAGAACAGCATGATCAGCACGATCAACAGGATGGTCGACAGCACCTGCAGGATGACCGTGGTCTTGCCCGCACCCTTCATGATTTCGGATGTGACGCGTCCAAATCCGGTCAAGGCGCAACCTCGATCGACTGGATCTGCCAAACAGATCGCGAGAAATACCGCTCGTTGTACAGGCTGGCATCCAGATCAAACGGATAGACCAGCATCAATGGCCCTTTTTCGCGCACAGACATCGGCTTGCCGGCAAGCCGGGTGGCCAATATCGTCTCCATGTCATAAGCGTCGCTGACCGGAACCTCGGCCGTGTAGCCATTGAGGGCCTTCACCGTCATCGTCTGGCCCTCAACGCCGGCCGCCGTCAGGACAGCACGCAGCAAGGGGCCGGCAAACTGGACCTTGCCTTCTGTCCAGGGCGTTTCCATCGTGGCGGTGCGGCCCTGAAGCGCCTCAAGCATGTCCAGATCGAATACGGCCTTCCCGTCGAGGTTTGGGTGAGCAACCTTGCCCGAAATCGTCAGGATGACGGCGCCTTTCGGCATCTCAAGAGCAGCTGCCGGACCGGCAGCGAGCAGAACGATGGCAAGGAAAGAAAGGGCGCGTTTCATTCGGGTTCACCGGTTTGCTGGAAGAGGTTTCAACCTGTCGCCGAGATCGCGGCTGTCCGACGCTGGCGATGCTGCTGAAGCAGCGCACGGAACCTGATCGTTTCAACCGGCTTGGTCAGGAAGTCAGTGATACCGGCCTGGATGGCTGTATCGCGCAGTGTCGGATCCTGGTCGGCCGTCACCATGATGATCGGAACAGTATCGTAGCGGCTCATCATGCGGATCGCCTTGGCAAACTGCAGCCCACTCATGCCCGGCATCATCTGATCGACGATCAGCATGTCGAAGAACGTGTTGTGACAGAGCTTCAGGGCCGCGGACGCGTCGGGCTCCATGACGATCTCGTCATCGGAGACCTTTTTGGCAAGGTGCTTCAGGATCATTGCATTCGTGGCATTGTCTTCAACGATCAGAATTGTCATCCCGGCTCCCCTTCCCCCTTGCTGAACAGTTCCTGCAGCAATCCTGTTTCGGTGCATCGCTTGAATGCGGCGCGCCTTTTCCTGCCACTGGAATATCAAAGGTGACCTGAAATAGACTGAAATAATTGGATCGAATTTTAGCTATCGATACTTTAATCCGACCTTAAGGATTAGGTCACCCTAAAACGTGCCGCATTTGTCCGGATGTACCGAAAGTATATGGGGAATCGCGCACCCGGCGCGTTCATCGTCACCGGTCCAAGGCAGAGGAGATGCGCGTTGACCGTTCCGCCGTGCTTCATTCATCGTATGGCGACTGCGCCGTTGTCTGGCAGTCGCCGCGCGGCGCAGGGATTTACGCCGCGGGCTGCACCAACCGGCTGCCCGACATTGTGATGACTAGCTGATCCCACCCGCGGATGGGCCCCAGACATCCGTCAGCGCAAAGCCATTGGCCAGCGGATCGAACGGGTCGAGCGAGACCTGGTGCAGACCGAAGGTAAAGCCCCGACCGCTGATGGTCGGGATGATGGCCGGCTTTCCCGCCACCTCTGTCAGTCCGGCCAGGCCGACGATAAATTCCGAGCCGATAATGGAACGGGACAGAAAAGTATCGCCGGGCTTTGCCTTGCCGCGGGCATGGAGCGTGGCGAGATTGGCCGAGTTGCCGGTGCCGCAGGGAGAACGGTCGACGCGCCCCGGCCACATGGTGGTGCAGGTCCGGATGGCGCCATCCGGATCGACGTCGCGGAACATCACATAGGCAACGCCGGAGATGGCGGGGATTTCCGGATGCACGACGGGGATCGTCCGGTTGATGAGATCCTTCAGGATCATGCCTGCCTCGACCAGCCGCCTCGCACTGGCCTTTTCGATCGTTGTGCCGATCTGCGACACATCGACCAGCGCATAGAAGATGCCGCCGTAGCAGAGGTCGACGGTGATGCGGCCCCATTCCTCGGTATCGATCCCGACATCCAGCTCATGAACGAAGGACGGCACCATAGTCAGCTTGACGCGCTCGCAACGGCCATCGTGGCAGGTCGCAACCGCCTTGACGAGGCCGGCCGCCGTATCGAGGACAACCGTGGTTTCGGGCTCCTGCATCTCGACAATACCGCTTTCGAGCAGCGCGGTCGTGACGCAGATCGAATTGGAGCCGGAACTGGCATGGGCCTGATCGGGCTGCAGAATGACGAAGCCGGCGTCTGCGTCCGGATGTTTGGGCGGAAGAAGAAGATTGACCGAACCGATCGGGGCGCCGCGTGGCTCCAGAACCAGAAAGCGGCGCAGTTCCTGGCCCTTGGGATCAGTGTTCAGCCAGTCCAGCTGCTCTGCAATCGAATTGCCGGGAATGTTGGGCACGCCCCCGATGGCGACCTTGCCGATTTCGCCTTCGCAATGCACGTCGAGCAACTGGATCGTACGTTTCCACCTCATCTGTAAAGCCTCCAGCTATCATCGAACAACGCTTGGCCAAGTGATATATCACATTGCCGAGCCTGCCTAGACCTTGCCGCAAGAACAGGCCGTGCGGCGCTTGTATAATGCGCGCCATTCCGTCCATCGGGCTGCAGGGTTCGTCCGTTGTTATTTCCCCACGGCATTGCCGACCGTGTCCCCAACCGAATCGAGCGTGCCGCCGGCGGTCTCGCTCAGCAGCAGCAATTGCTTGTCGTAATTGCGCCTCGTGCGGGGATCGAAAATCAGGATCGGCGCACTGATCACCGTGCTTGCCGCCTGCCCGACGGTCGTTGCCGCGCCGATGGTCACGGCGCCCAGGCTCTCGCCAAGGCCGATATCGGAATCGGTAACGGTCTGGCCGGCGATAAGCCGGTCGCCGATCAGGCGCACCACTTCGGGGCTCTCGGCAAACTTGCCGTGGTTGAGATTGTCGCCGGATTTCAGCTTGGTCAGGTCAAGCACGGTAATGCCGGCGCTTTCGAGTTGAGAGCGGTAGGGTTCCTTGCTGGCATCGATCTGCCCCAACCGCTCGACATTGCCGGAGATGCGGCGCGACAGGGTCAAGGCCCGGTCATCCTGTGAGACGAACAGGGTGAAATGCGGCGGGGTCGGCCCGAAGCTGCGGAATTGCTGGCCAAAGACATCCACATCGAGATCAGGGGCAGCAAGGATCACATTTTTGATCTTTGGATTGACCTGGCCATCGCGGATCGCCATCTGCCGCAGCGCCTCGACCGCCAGCCAGGTTCCCATGGAATGGGCCATGACGGTGATTTCGCCCACCGACTTGTCCCCGGCGATACGGGCCAGAAGCTCCTCCAGCGCGTCGCGAGAATAGTTGGTGCTTTCCTTGTCGTAGTTATAGTCGAAAATGCTGGCGCGCGACGGCCAGGTGAAGACGACCGGGACGACATCCGTCTTGGAATCATGAACGATCTGCGCGAAGCGGTAGACCGCTTCCTCGTAGCGATTGTTGAAGCCGTGGACGAAGACCAGGACGCGTCGGCTTTTGCCCGAATGGGCCTTCAGCCAGGACTGGCCTTGCGCCGGCGTGGCCAGCGGTTCGACGGATACGGTTGTAAATTCCTTGGCAGGGTTGGGCGGCAGGCGCTTGGGCCATTGCACCTCCCCCACCTTGCGAACCGCATCGGGCGGAATGGAAATTGTGACGGCATCGATCATCAAGCCCGTTCCACGCTCGCCGCTAAACAGCACGGCCTTGTCGGGCGCTGGCGCGCGGGTGGTTGCGGCGATCAGATGCACCTGCGAAGCACCGCTTGAGGCCTGCACGCCGACGGGCTGCATGACGCCGATCGGCCGACCGCCACACCCCGCCAAAGCGACGACGATCGCCATCATCATGGCGAAAGCCCTGTCGGGGCGGTGGTGGCGAGAGGATGAAATCGTCATAGCGGTCTGTTTCCGATCGGCCAGGACGCACATCGCGCACACCGCATACGCTTGATCCTACGCCGCCAATCAGAGGCGTTTTAAAGGCAAAGACAGTTGCGATCCACCCCTTTCGTCCGTTTCTCCCGCCCGACCTGCCGCCGCGGTCGTCGGCTTCAGGACAAGGTGCCCAATTGCCCTCTTGTCCAGTCGACGATCTGCCGGGTGGTCATCGCACCAGACACGCGCGCGATTTCCCGGCCCTTGTCGAACAACAACATGGTCGGAATGCCGCGAATGCCGAACCGGCCGGCGACATCGGGATGATCCTCGGAATTGAGCTTGATCAGCCGGACCTGCGGCTCCATGACGCGCGCCGCCTCTTCGAAGGCCGGCGCCATCATTCGGCAAGGGCCACACCAGGGTGCCCAGACATCGACCAGAACGGGGATGGCGTTGCGCGCTATCTGCTTATCAAACATGGCGGGAGCCGCCTCCACCGGATGCCCCTGAAACAGGGCCTGCACGCATTTTCCGCACTTGGCCGCGTCGGCTGCATGCCCTTGCTTCAGCCGGTTGACTGCCGCACAGTGGGGGCAGACGATCTCATGATCCTTTTCCATCCTGCTCTTCTCCGCCAATCCTGCCCCGCTGACAATGAGGGGCAATGCTCAACTTGACAATATATTCATAATAACGTATATACGCAAGCATGAAACTTGATCCCGAGACCATGCAAGGCGCCGCCGATGACGCCAGCGAGTTGCTGAAGGCTTTGGCCAATCGCCACCGGCTGCTTATTCTCTGCCAGTTGATCGATGGCGAACGCTCGGTCGGGCAATTGGCGGAATTTCTGGGCATCCGTGATTCAACGGTGTCCCAGCATCTGGCGCTGTTGCGCCGCGACAGGATCATTGCCGGCCGGCGCGATGGCCAGACGATCTGGTATCGGATCGAAAGCGAGCCGGCACGCAACGTCATCAGCGCCCTCTACGCCTCTTTCTGCGCGACCTAGCAAGCGCGCCCTCAGGCGGGGCGCATCGTGCCGCGCGTGCGCAGGGCATCGTGCCAGGACAGCGCCTGCTCGATGAGATGCGGCGTCTGGCCTCCGCGCACGGTGGCACGGTCGACATAATCCTGCAACGCGTCGCGATAATCCGGGTGCACGCAATTGGCGATGATGACCGCCGACCGTTCGCGCGGTGCCAGGCCGCGCAAATCGGCAAGGCCGATCTCCGTCACCAGGATGTCCACGTCATGCTCGGTATGGTCGACATGGCTGACCATCGGCACGACACTGGAAATCGAGCCGTTCTTGGCCACGGACTTGGTCACAAAGATCGACATGAAGCCGTTGCGGGCAAAATCGCCTGATCCACCGATGCCGTTCATCATGTGGGTGCCGCCGACATGGGTGGAATTGACGTTGCCGTAGATATCGAATTCGAGCGCGGTATTGATGCAGATCAGACCCAGTCGACGGATGACTTCGGGATGGTTGCTGATCTCCTGCGGGCGCAGGATCAGTTGATGCTTGTATTCGGCAAGCCGCGGCAGAACCCTCTGATACATCGGGGCCGACAGGGTGATCGACGAGCCGGAGGCAAAGGTCAGTTTGCCGGCATCGAAAAGTTCGAATGTCGAATCCTGCAAAACCTCGGAATACATCTTCAGATCATGAAACGGCGTATCGATAAAGCCGTGCAGCACGGAATTGGCGATGGTGCCGATGCCGGCCTGCAGCGGCTGCAGTTCATAGCCGAGGCGGCCCTGCTTCACTTCGTTGCGCAGGAAATCGGTGAGGTTTCCGGCAATGGCGCGGGTATCGTCATCGGGTGGCGAAATGCTGGCTGAACTGTCATGCTTCTCGGAAACGACAATGGCCACGATCTTTTCCGGCGGGATGGAGATATAGGGCAGCCCGACGCGGCTTTCCGGCGTGACCACCGGAATCGGCATGCGGGCCGGCCGGCGCGACGGGATGTAGATATCGTGCAAGCCTTCGAGCGTGATCGGCTGTGACAGGTTGAGTTCGACAATCACCTTGTCGGCGAGAATGGCAAAGCTGGCGGAATTGCCGACGGAGGTGGTTGGCACGATGCCGCCGTGCTCGGTGATGGCAACCGCCTCGATGACGGCGATGTCGACCGGCTTGATCTGCTGGGTTCGCAACTGCTCGACGGTCTCGGACAGATGCTGGTCGATGAACATCACCTCCCCGGCATTGATCGCCTTGCGCAATCCGGGATCGGACTGGAAGGGCATGCGGCGGGCCAGAACATGGGCCTCGGCCAGCGTCTTGTCGAGATCGTTGCCAAGCGAGGCACCCGTCAAAAGCGTGATTTTCAGAGGATCCTTGCGGGCCCGCTCGGCCAGCGCCATCGGCACCGCCTTGGCTTCCCCGGCACGCGTGAAGCCGCTCATGCCGACCGTCATTCCGTCCTTGATATAGGCCGCAGCCTCTTCGGCGCTGGCGAGCTTGTCCATCAAGGGCCTGTATCGGATCCGGTCACGCAACATAAAAATCTCTCCCAACATCCATCTGATATCCATGGCTCCAGCGACAAGCGCGGACAATGGACTGTGAATGACGGAAATTGCGCGATGCCACCTTGATATTTGTCAATCGGGCAACAGATCAGCCATGCGCCTGACGCATGGCAGGATCGCGTGTGCGATCAGATAATTACCAAAATCATTTGGGAAGAAAATGGCGCACCCGGAGCGATTCGAACGCCCGACCCCCAGATTCGTAGTCTGGTGCTCTATCCAGCTGAGCTACGGGTGCGTGTCCAACCGGCATAACCGGTGGCGTGGCGATCCTCTAAAGCCTCCTTGATTTTAATGCAAGCGTCTTTCGAACAAAAAATGTCATTTCCCTGAAATATCGCGATCACATGATTGAAATCATTGCCGCTTTCCTGTTCAGGCCCGGACCCGCCAATCGTCGAGGGCAACGGGGCGGTCGGGTATCTCGATGCGGAAAAGGGTTCCGGGCGCCGGCTTTTCGACCAGTGCGATGGTGCCGCCATGGGCCAGCACCAGTTCGCGGGCAATCGCCAGGCCGAGGCCGGTGCCGCCCGAGCGGGCCGAGCCACGGAAGGCGGCAAACAGATTTTCGCGCGCCTTGCTGGGCATGCCGGGGCCATTATCGTCGATGGTGATGCTGACGACGCTGCCGATGCGCTGGGCCGAGACCGTGATGCGGCGCAGCGCCTGGTGCGGCTCGGCGCCGTGATTGGCGAGCGCCTGGGCCGCATTGCGGCAGATGTTATGAATGACGCGGAACAATTGCTCACTATCGCCGTCCACTTCCAGATCGGGAGCGATCATGTCGAGGAATTCGATACCGCTCTCCGGTTCCAGTGCCAGAATATCGCGCACCTCCTGGCACAGAACAGACAGCCGAAGCCGGCGGCGGCGCGGCTCGGCTTCCGACGCCTGGCCGTAGGCGAGCACTTCGCTGGTATAACCGACGGCACGGTCGATGGTGCGCAACAGTTTCGGTGCAAAGCTCTTGACCATGGGATCATCGACATCGACCAACCGGTCCGACATCAGCTGCGCCGAGGCCAGAATATTGCGCATGTCGTGGTTGATCTTCGAGACGGCAAGGCCGAGATCGGCGAGGTTCTTCTGCTGCTTCAAGGTCTTTTGCAGCTGTCCCTGCATGGCCGCCAGATGCCGGCCGGCAAATGCCAGTTCATCGCCGCCGCGGCTTGGCACCATGATGCGCGACGGATCCTCGGGGCTTTCGGCAAAATCCTCCATGCTGCGGGTCAGCCGGCGCACCGGGCCGATCATCATCCGGTTGATGGCGAGGAAAATCAGCAGCGCGGTGATGACCGAAATGAGCAGCGACAGGACCAGGATATTGCCTGCGTAAGACAGCATGGCCTTGCGCAGGCTCTTTTCCTCCAGAACAACTTCGATCTGTACATCGCTTTCGCCCACCGGGCCGAAGACCCGCACCACGCGATCCCCGCCGAACAGCAGCGTGTCCAGCGCGTCGCAGACGGCCTGCAGCATCGGCACGTCAGAGAGGTCATATTGCGCATCGACCTGCGGCGGCATGCCATCGACCGCCAGGAGCTTGGAGGTTCCGTCCTTGCGCAGCACGATCGCCTTGGTGCCGGTTGCCATCAAGGCGTCATTCTGGACGTTGCGCGGCAGTTCGATCGGTTGCAGACCATCAATGACGACGCTAGCGGCGGCCGCCGTATTCAGCCGGTTCTGCAGCCAGCTGAGCCGCATATTGGCGATGGACGGCGTGAAGATCAGGACTTCCGCCAGCATGACGAAGACGGCCGTCAGGATCAGCAGCTTGCCTGACAATCCCCGAAACAGGCCAGGCATGGCGCCGACCGGCGACACCGATGCTGCTGCCAAACCCCGCTCTTGCTCCCGCATCGCGGCCTCCTTGCTTCAGGCCCGAAGGTCAATGACGATGATTCGCCGTGCCCTGGCCCTGCATATTAAGAGGTGAGCATAGAAGGTTCCGGCGAATTTTCCAAACGCCTCTCCCTGCAGCGCAAAAAAGCACCGCGACGGGGTGTCGCGATGCTTTGTTTTTTAGGGCCGACCCTTGGTGAGGGACGATCAGAACTCTTCCCAGTTGCCGCCACGACCGGCGGCTGCAACTGTCTGTCCACCACCGCCGAAGGCCTTGGCGACATTGCCGAGCATGTTGCGGACATGCGACGTGACCGGCTGGTGGGTCGCGGGTGCTGCGACCACAGGACGACCCGGGCTGCGATCCGACAGACGGAAGTAGGACACCAGGCTGGCAAGGCCGGCAGCTTCCGAAGACAGCTTGTGGGTTGCAGCCGAGGTTTCCTCGACCATGGCCGCGTTCTGCTGGGTGACCTGGTCCATCTGGTTGATGGCGGTGTTGACTTCCTGGAGGCCGGTTGCCTGCTCCTGTGCGGCCGTGGCGATCGAGTGGATGTGATCGTTGATCTTCAACACCCGCACCTCGATCTCACCGAGCGCTTCGCCGGTGCGCTGAACCAGCTTGACGCCACCGGCGACTTCGGTGCCGGATTTGGTGATCAGGGCCTTGATGTCCTTGGCGGCATTGGCCGAGCGCTGCGCCAGTTCACGCACTTCCTGAGCGACAACCGCAAAGCCCTTGCCGGCATCTCCGGCACGGGCCGCCTCGACGCCGGCATTCAGCGCAAGCAGGTTGGTCTGGAAGGCGATCTCATCGATCACATTGATAATCTGCGAAATCTCGCGTGCGGCCTGTTCGATCCGCCCCATGGCGTCGACAGCTTCGCGAACAACGACGCCCGACTGGGCAGCACTTTGCTTGGCTTCCGTCACCATCTTACTGGCTTCCTGGGCCCGTTCGCTGGAGCTGCGCACCACGACGGTGATCTCGTCCAGGGCGGCCGAGGTCTGCTCGAGGGCGGCGGCCTGCTGCTCGGTGCGCTTGGACAGATCGTTGGTGGCCGAGGTCAGTTCGTCGGTATTGCCGTGGATGGAGTCGGTCTTCTGGCGGATTTCGCTCATCGTCTGGCGCAGACGGTCGAGCGTGGTGTTGACGTTGGTCTGCAACTCCGCAAAGGCGCCGCGGAATTCGCCGCGCATGTTGTGCGTCAGATCGCCCTCGGCGAGATTGGCAATCACGCGACGGGTTTCCGTCACGCCGGTATCGACGGTCTTCAGAAGATCGTTGATGTTGCTGGCAAAGAGATTGAGGTTGGCGTCGTCGTAGTTCTTTTCGATCCGCTTGGTGAAATCGCCTGCGGCGGCGGCCGAGACGACGGTGGCCATGCTCGATTGCAGATCGTCACTCTTGGCGCGCATCGCCGTTTCCTGGGCGTTCAGGCGATTGACGGCCAGGCCGTTCTGCTTGAACACCTCGACGGCGGCGGCCATGTCGCCGATTTCATCGCGACGGCCGGCATAGGGCACTTCAGTCTCGAAGTCACCTTCAGCCACTCTCTTCATGGCATGGGTGACGTTGCGGATGGGCCGGCTCAGCTGGTTGACGCCAACGAACATGCCACAACCGGTACCGGCTGCGACGGCCAGAACGGTCACGGTGGAAATCAGGATCAGCATGGTCGACTGGAATGAGGCAAGCGAATCGGTCAAAGCAGCCAGTTCAGCCTTGTCGCTGTCGACGACGGCATCGATCTCGGCCTGGAAGGCCTTGCGGTTGGCGCGATTGTTTTCGTTATTGCCCTGCTCGTTGGCGGCCTTCGGATCGACCTGCGTGCCCAGGCGAGCGGTCTCGGCCCGGAACGTGCGGAATTCGGCGGCGCGCTTGACCATCGCGTCGAATGTCGGCTGCTGGGCGGCGGGAACCAGCGGCTTCCAGTCGGCGATGACCTTGTCCATGGAATCAAGACTTTTCAGGAGGCCCTTGGCGAAACCATCGGCCTTTTCGGTGGAAGGCGCCGCGTAAATGCCGCGCGCGTCCATTACCACGGCCGTCACGAGACGGTTCAGACGCTCGCCCATGTAGGCGCGCTGCGATACCGATTGCACCTCCTGAGACTTGGCGCCGTATTGGACAGTCACGAATATACCGATCGCACCGATCAAAACAGCAGCAAACCCCAACATGCCGACCAACGAATAGACTTTGCCGCTAATTTTCACTAGCCCCACTCCTGATGTGAAACCCACCTGGGACCAACGCAGCGTCAGTCCCTCACTATCCTGTAAAATACCCCCTCCATGTTAATGAATTGTTGCCTCCTAATTTTCGTCGCTTTTGCGCCAATGACTTGTCTGCGACAGCGTGGATCTGAATTGAAGCGCCGGCTTTCTTGCAATCACCGCGGTAGGCGACAGAAAAGCACGGTGAAAACTGAATTTTGTTTCATTTCAGCAACCGGAAGATGGTTAACTCGGGGAGTGCAAGATTTGACCATCAGGGCCTTGATGCGGCTCTGAGAGACCCGCCAATTGACTCCGGCAGCCATCGTCCGTATAAGGCGCGCGTTCGGACAGGTGCGCCCGTTTCCGCGGGTCCTCCAGCCGTTCTCCACACTCTAACGCTCTTGCAGCAATGCAAACCCAAGAAGGGCCGCACACCGCGGTATTAAAAAAATGAAGCGTACCTACCAACCATCCAAGCTTGTTCGCAAGCGTCGCCATGGTTTTCGTGCACGTATGGCCACTGCCGGCGGCCGCAAGGTTCTTTGCGCCCGTCGTGGACGCGGTCGTCAGCGTCTTTCGGCCTAAGGCCGGATGTGCCCGATGAAAGCGCCGGGCCAATGACGTGTGATATACCCAAACAAACTGCCGGGCGGCTGAAAAGCCGCCCGCAGTTTCTTGCTGTTCGCGAAGGTGAGCGGCGCAAGGGCAAATACTTCCTGCTGGAAGTGCTCGATCGCGCCGAACCCGAGACTGCGCCCCGCGTCGGCTTCACCGTGACCAAGAAGCATGGAAATGCGGTCGAACGGAACAGGATGCGCCGACGCCTCAAAGAGGCTGTGCGATTGAGCGCAGGGTTTGCAATGATGCCCGGACATGACTATGTGATTGTCGCCCGGCGGGATGTGCTGGCCGCGCCGTTCAGGCAATTGACGAACCAGCTCCATCAGCGCATCGAAGCCAATCCAAGATCCGAGCGTTCCGACGCGACCCGCCCCAGGAAAGTATGATGCAAAACAACCGCAATTATTTCATCGCGATTGCCATGTCGGTGCTGGTCGTCATTGCCTGGCAGTTCCTCTATATGAACCCGAGGATCGAGAAGCAGCGGCTGGCGGAACAGGCGCGCCTGGAGCAGGAAGCCCGGACCGCCCCGGCGACCAACAACGCAGCCACGCCGGCGCCGGCGGGCACCGTGAACGGCGCCCTTCCCGGCTCCACCCAGGCCAATGCCACCGCCAACCGCGATGAAGCCATTGCCAAAACGGCCCGCGTTGCCATCGACACCAAAGCACTGTCCGGCTCGATCAACCTGACCGGCGCCCGCCTTGATGACCTCAAGCTCAAGGGCTACCACGAGACAGTGGACGACTCGAGCCCGATCATTACCCTGTTCAATCCGGCCGACACCAAGGACGGATACTTCGCAGAAATCGGCTATATCGCTGGCGAGAACGCTGGCGGCGTTCCCGGTCCCAACACTGTCTGGACGGTGTCCGGCAATGACAAGCTGACCGAAACTACTCCTGTCACGCTGACCTATGCCAATGATGCGGGCTTGACGTTCTCCCGCAAGATCTCGGTCGATCAGCACTACATGTTCCAGATCGAGGACACCGTGTCCAACGCCGGGGCTTCTGCTGCAAGCGTTGCCCCATACGGCCGCGTCACGCGCTACAACAAGCCCACCACAGCTTCCGTCTATGTTCTGCATGAAGGCTTCCTGGGCGTCATCGGCGCCACCGGCGGGCTGGTCGAGAAGAAATACAGCGCCGTCGAAGAAGAGCCGATCGTCAATGAAAAGGCGACCGGCGGCTGGATCGGCGTTACCGACAAATATTGGGCGGCAGCACTTATCCCGCCGCAGGATCTCGCCTACGAGAGCCGCTTCTCGCATTTTACCGACGGTCAGCCGCGCTTCCAGGCAGACTATAAGAATGATGCCGTGTCGGTGGCTCCCGGTCAGTCTGCCACGACCAAGACCCTGCTCTTTGCCGGCGCCAAGGAAGTTCCCGTCGTCGACGGCTATGCCAGCGATAAATCGTGGTTCGGCACGATGTTCACCAGCCTGTTCACAACCGACAAGGCAGAGGTGACCAGCTATGAAGTGCCGCGCTTCGACCTTTTGATCGACTGGGGCTGGTTCTATTTCTTCACCAAGCCGATGTTCCGTCTGATGGACTTCTTCTTCCGTCTGGTCGGCAATTTCGGTGTCGCCATCCTGCTGACGACGATCGTCGTCAAGCTGCTGTTCTTCCCGCTTGCCAACAAGCAATATTCATCGATGGCCGCCATGAAGCGTGTCCAGCCGAAGATGGAAGAGCTGAAGGCGAAGTTCGGCGACGACAAGATGGCCCTGCAGAAGGGCATGATGGAACTGTACAAGACCGAGAAGATCAATCCGATCGCGGGTTGCTGGCCGGTCGTCTTGCAGATCCCGGTGTTCTTTGCGCTCTACAAAGTCATCTACATCACCATCGAAATGCGCCATGCGCCGTTCTTCGGCTGGATTAAGGACCTGTCGGCACCGGATCCGACAACCTTCATCAACCTGTTCGGCCTGCTGCCGTTCGAAGGCCCAACCTTCCTGCATCTCGGCGTCTGGCCGATCATCATGGGCATTACCATGTTCCTGCAGATGCGCATGAACCCGACGCCGCCGGATCCGACCCAGGCGATGCTGTTCACCTGGATGCCGCTGATCTTCACGTTCATGCTGGCAACCTTCCCGGCCGGTCTGGTCATCTACTGGGCCTGGAACAACACGCTTTCGATCCTACAGCAAAGTATCATCATGAAGCGCCAGGGCATGAAGGTGGAGCTGTTCGACAATCTCCGCGGCATGTTCCGACGAAAACCCGCCGCGACCAAGTAATACAGAAAGCCCCGGTTTTCCGGGGCTTTTTTCTTATGGGGAGGCCGGCACCTGGCCACCTCTTGACATCACAGTTCAAAACCCGGATTCCGGCTTTCAGGAGATCCGTAAAGAGGCACTGCCATGACATCGACAACCCCCGCAAACGAACCGGTCCTGTTCGGCCGGCCATGGATCTTCATCCGCGGCGTGCCGTCGATGAAATTCCTGCCGCCGGAAGGCCCGCTGGAAGTGGCTTTTGCCGGGCGATCGAATGTCGGAAAATCATCGCTGATCAATGCGCTGGTGGGGCAGAAGGGCTTGGCCCGCACGTCCAATACGCCGGGCCGAACCCAGGAGCTGAACTATTTCGTTCCGGACGGCTATAGCGGCCAAGCCGGCGACATGCCGCCGATGGCGCTGGTCGACATGCCGGGCTACGGTTATGCGCAGGCGCCAAAGGAGAATGTGGATGCCTGGACCAAGCTGGTCTTCGACTATCTGCGCGGCCGCGCCACGTTGAAGCGGGTTTATGTGCTGATCGACAGCCGCCACGGCATCAAGCCGAATGATGACGAAGTGCTGGGCCTGCTCGACAAGGCCGCCGTCTCCTATCAGATCGTGCTGACCAAGACCGACAAGATCAAGGTCGCGGGCGTGCCCAGATTGCTTTCGGAGACGCTGGAAAAGATCAAGAAGCACCCGGCCGCCTTTCCGGAAGTGCTGGCCACATCCTCGGAGAAGGGCGAAGGCCTGGACGAGCTTCGCCAGGCGATCGGCGTCGCGGTCGGTCGTCGGGCCATCGCATAGCCTGACACGGAAAACCCGCCGCTGGAATGCGACGGGCCTTGCCGAGTTCCGTAGAGTTGGCCGGGATTACATCTTGGGCAGAAGCACCTTGTCGATGACGTGAATGACGCCGTTCGACTGCTTGACATCGGCGATGGTGACGGTGGCGACGCCGCCGGTCTCATCGGTCAGCGTGATCTTGCCCATGTCCTGCTTGGCCTTCAGGATGCAGCCGCCGACGGTCTTGACGTCATGCTCGCCCTTGTCGTCGGCAATCATCTTGCCGATTGCGTCGGACATGGCATTGGCGGCCACCACATGGCAGGTCAGCACCTTGGTCAGCTGCGCCTTGTTTTCCGGCTTCAGCAGCGTGTCGACGGTACCGGCCGGCAGGGCTTCGAAAGCGGCATTGGTCGGCGCGAAGACCGTGAACGGTCCCTTGCCCTGCAGGGTCTCGACCAGACCGGCGGCCTTGACGGCGGCCACGAGCGTGGTGTGATCCTTGGAGTTCATGGCATTTTCAACGATGTTCTTGTCCTCGAACATCGCCGCACCACCGACTTTCGGGTTTGCCGCATAGGCGCCAAGTGTTCCTGCGGCCATGACGGTGGCAAGGGCGAGCGTGCGGAGCTTTGACTTGATCATGATGGTTTCCTCTTCCTCTGTTTTTACCCGCGGCCAGGCCGGTAAGGCCGGTGCGGGCGGATAACTCACGTTTCCCATCCGCGGGAACATGACAAAGGACGGAAGCGGGCGGATTTTAGTTTCAGAACCGCGGAGCAATTTCGAGAAAAAAACGAAGCCTTTGTTTTCTGAATATTTTTCGCAGCGGCAGCAGCCCTGGCTACTGGGCAGGCCCAAGCGCCACGATCGGGCCGGTGGCCTGTCCGGTCGGCGATCCGCCAAACGGCTCCAGGCTGACGGCCAGGACGACGCCTTGCTTGAGTTTTTCGCGCATCTCAGCGGGCACGATCAGTTCGCCCTCGCCGGTCTGCGGCAGGATGCCGAGCGAGCGGGCGGGATCGCTGCCTTCGATCAGCCAGAGCTCCAGCGATTTCGTCTGGGCGTCGCCTGTTGCCACAGGCGTGACCCGAAGACGGCCCGACTGATCGTCGTAGCGCGCCACAAGAGACACCGCCTGATCCTTGCCCGCCATTTCGGCGATCAGCAGCCGGCCTGGCGCCGGCGCATTCCAGGCACGGAATTCGGTCGTCGCGAGCGTTACCGCGGCCAGCACGCTGGCCAGGGTCAGCACCCGCCAGACGGCCAGCGAATTCCACAAGGAGCCGAGGCCGGAACGATTGCGACGCGACACCTCGCCGAACAACCGGCTCTCGATCGCCGAAAAGGCTTCCGGCGGCGGCAATTCGACCCCGTATTCCTCTCCGAATTCCGAGAGGTTCTCTTCCCAGCGATGGACGATGGCCGCGAACTGGCGGTCGCGCCGGATGCGCGCCTCGACCTTCAGGCGGGCATCGGCGCCGAGCACGCCCAGGACATATTCGCCCGCCAGGACTTCGTCCCGCGAACGGTCACCCTTGCTCT
This sequence comes from Rhizobium sp. CG5, assembly GCF_023701945.1. Lineage (GTDB taxonomy): Bacteria > Pseudomonadota > Alphaproteobacteria > Rhizobiales > Rhizobiaceae > Allorhizobium. Next base: position 119,751 of record NZ_JABAEF010000002.1, on the reverse strand, counting down.
GGTCTGGGGTCGTCATGTGTCCAAGCACTCTCTCAATTTCAACAGGCTGCGGCGCAGCCACGTGCGCATCGTGTTCAGCGGCACGCCGAACTGATCCGCCAGTTCCTGATAGCTGAGCCCCTCCACATAGGCATGCCTTACGGCCCGCGCCCGATCAGAATCCAACTGTTCCATGCATGTGTCAATCCGCTTTCCTTCACCATGAAGAACCGCGACTTCCTCCGGATCCGGCGAAAGATCGGCGATTTCGGCCGCCTCGTCCAGCGAATTTCCGACGGGCTTACGCGCCCTCAGCCGATCGATGCAATGGTAGCGTGCGATAACCGTCAGCCAGGCCATCGGACTGGCGCTGCCGGCGGCAAAACTGTCGGCGCGCTGCCATATCTTCACGAAGATATCCTGCAAGGCCTCTTCGGCATCGCTCCTGTCTTTCAGAATACGCAGGCAGATGGCAAAAAGTTTCGCACCGGCGCGGGAATAGAGCAGGGAAAAGGCGCTGCGGTCCTTCAGGGCCACGCGGCTCAACAAAACGGCTACATCGTCGTTCGTCATCTCAATCCCGGTTCCCGGTCCACCGATTGGCTCTGGCCGTGGCTTAACTACGCATCGGGATGGATTGCGGATCATCATCACGCCGTTATCTTTGGCCACGATTATTCCCTCCGGCCGAATCTTGCGCTAAAAGGCCGCCATCCAACATAAAGGGGTGCCCATGACTGCGTCCGAAAGCGAAACCCAGGCCCGACTTCTCGCACAGGCCCTGCCCTTCATGCAGCGCTACGAGAACAAGACGATCGTCGTCAAATATGGCGGTCATGCCATGGGCAACGCCGAACTGGGCAAGGCCTTTGCCGCCGACATCGCGCTTCTGAAGCAATCGGGCGTCAACCCGATCGTCGTTCACGGCGGCGGACCGCAGATCGGCGCCATGCTGGCGAAGATGGGCATCGAATCGAAATTCGAAGGCGGGTTGCGCGTCACCGACCAGAAGACCGTCGAGATCGTCGAAATGGTGCTGGCCGGTTCGATCAACAAGGAAATCGTCGCGCTGATCAACCAGACCGGCGAATGGGCGATCGGCTTGTGCGGCAAGGACGGCAACATGGTGTTTGCCGAAAAGGCCAAGAAGACGGTGATCGACCCCGACAGCCATATCGAACGGGTTCTCGATCTCGGCTTCGTCGGCGAAGTGGTCGAGGTCGACCGCACGCTGCTCGATCTGCTGGCGAAATCGGAAATGATCCCGGTCATCGCGCCCGTCGCTCCGGGCCGGGACGGCCATACCTACAATATCAATGCCGATACCTTTGCCGGCGCCATCGCCGGTGCGCTCAACGCCACGCGCCTGCTGTTCCTTACCGATGTGCCCGGCGTGCTGGACAAGCAGGGAGAACTGATCAAGGAACTTTCGGTGACCCAGGCTCGGGCGCTGATCCGCGACGGCACGATTGCCGGCGGCATGATCCCCAAGGTCGAGACCTGCATCGATGCGATCAATGCCGGCGTGCAGGGCGTCGTCATTCTCAACGGCAAGACACCGCATTCCGTGCTGCTGGAAATCTTCACCGAGCACGGTGCCGGCACGCTGATCGTTCCCTGATCGAGATGGCAGGCTAAAGAAGCAGCAAAGCCAGAATGCCGGCGACGATCAGCAGGCAGCCGGCGATCTCCAGCGCATTGATCTTCTCCTTGAAGATGAAGACCGCGGAGGCGAAGGTGAACAGCATTTCGACCTGGGCCAGGGCCTTGACCACGGCGACCTGCTGGAGCGTCATGGCGGTGAACCAGCCGAAGGACGCCGTGGCGCCGACGAAGCCGACGACGATCGCCACCGGCCATGCGGCGGCGACCCGCGCCAATTCCGCCCTGTCGCGCCAGAGCATCCAGGCCAGCATCGAAAAGGTCTGGATCAGGATGACCATGACCAGGGTGAAGCTCGCCTGCATGACGGAGTCCGGGGCCGGCAGGCTGGGCGCCAGGGCGAGTGACGCCTGGCGGTAGGAAATGCCTGACAAGCCGAACAGCAGGCCCGAGGCGAGGCCGATCAGCGCGATGCGGCTGAAGACCGAGGTCAGCAGGGACCGCACGGTGATCGCCGTGCGGGCCACCGAGATGACCATGACGCCAACGACCGAGATGGCGATGGCCAGGAAGGTGGCCCAGGTGATCCGCTCTCCGAAGAACAGCAGCGCGATCACCGCGGCCTGAGCCGGCTCGGTGCGCGAATAGGCGGTGCCGACGGCGAAATTGCGGAAGGAGAACAGGTGCACCAGCAGGAAGGTGGCGCCAATCTGCGAGAAGGCGCCGATCACGGCCCAGAACCAGAAGCTGGCATTGGCCGAAGGCAGCGGCCGGTCGAAACCATAGACCAGCAGTGCCAGATAGAAAAATGCGAAAGGCACGCCGAAACCGAAGCGCACGAAGGTCGCCCCGGTCGTGCCCATCCGGCCCTTCAGATGCTTTTGGAGAACGGAGCGCATATTTTGCAGGAATGCGCTTGCGAATGTGATGACAGCCCAGAATTCCATGGATTTGCGCTAGCATGGGACGCTGCGGTTCGCCATAAGCAGGCGGTGCAAAAAGCCGATTGCCGTGCATTTTAGACGCCAGCCTTGCGAGAGACCCGACATGACCGAGCCCAAGTCCACTGCCACCAAAGCCGACTTCGCCCATGTCAGGGACTGGGTCTTCGATCTCGACAACACGCTCTACCCGCATCACATCAATCTGTTCGCGCAGATCGACCGCAACATGACGGAGTTCGTGGCCGAGTTGCTGCAACTGGAGCCGGCCGAGGCCAAGCTTTTGCAGAAGCGCTATTATCACGATCACGGCACGACGCTGAAAGGCCTGATGCTGCATCACAATGTCGATCCGAATGCCTTTCTGGAAAAGGCCCATGCGATCGACTATTCGCCGCTGCTGCCGGATCCGGCGCTTGGCGAGGTGATCAAGGCTTTGCCGGGCCGCAAGTTCATCTTCACCAATGGCACCGTCAGCCATGCCGAGGCGGCCGCGCGGGCACTGGGTATCCTCGATCACTTCGACGATATCTTCGACATCGTCGCCGCCGACTATGTACCGAAGCCGGCCGGCAGCACCTATGACAAATTCACCCAGCTGAACCGTATCGACACCGGTCATGCAGCGATGTTCGAGGATCTGCCGCGCAACCTAGTGGTGCCGAAATCGCTTGGCATGAAGACGGTCCTGCTGGTGCCGCGCAATCTCGAGGGGGTGGTTCTGGAGACATGGGAACGCGCCGATGGTGTAGACGGCGCAGGATCCATCGACTTCATCACCGATGACCTCAGCGGCTTTCTCTCCACCCTGATTGCCGAATGAGGCTTGAAGAACTCCAAACCTTACCAAAATTTCATGAAGCGTTACAGATGTTTAAGTAGGAACTTATAGCCGTCGACACCATTATCCTGTCATCCAACGAGGATGAAAGGAATTCCAATGAACGGCAAGACATTTACGCTCGCGGCACTGGCCACCAGCCTTCTGCTCAGCGCTTCGGCGACTGCCACCCTGGCGCGTGACCATCGGGGCCCGGGTCCCGGTCCGGGTCCGGGTCCCGAAGGCATGTTCATCCACTTGCTGCAGGACGTCGACAGCAACAAGGACGGCAAGGTTTCCAAGGAGGAAGCCAAGGCGGCCGAAGACAAGATGTTCGCAGAGATCGATGCCGACAAGGATGGTTCTCTCACCCCCGGCGAGATGCGCAAGCATCGCGAAGCGATGATGGAAAAGATGAAGGCCGAAGGCAATGGCCCCGATGGCAAGGGTCCAGACGGCAAGGGTCCGAAGGATGGCCCGGGTGCCGGTCCGAAGGATGGATCCGGCCCGCAGGGCATGGCACCTGACGACGACATGGATGACGGCGACGACATGGGTCCGCCGGACGGCATGGGTCCGCCCGATGGAATGGGTCCGGACGGTGACCGTGGTCCGCGCGGCGATCGTCCCGGCTGGGGCATGCAACACGGTCGCCACGGTGATCGCGATGGTCCCCGTGACCGGGCCGGCATGGAACGCGGCGGCCCGATGGGACCGATGGGTATGATGCGCCGGATCGACACCGATGAGAACGGCCAGATCAGCAAGGCCGAGGCATCGGCCGCAGCCGACAAGATGTTTGAGCGCATGGACACCAACAAGGACGGCGCGATCTCCGCCGACGACTTCCCGAAGCACCCGTTCTGGCGCTAGGATTTCGCATCCAGACTGTAAACTGAAGCGCCCGCGGCCAGTGCCGCGGGCGTTTTCCGTTGGGCTCAGTGATCGTAGTGATCCGCAATGATCTTCCAGGCCTGTTCGGCCGTCTCGACGAAATTGAGCAGTTTCAGGTCGTCGGGTGCGATGGTGCCGAATTCGGCAAGCGCGTCGAAATTGACGATCTTGCGCCAGAAGGCCTCGCCGAACAGGATCAGCGGGATCGGCGCCATGCGCTTGGTCTGGATCAGCGTCACCGCCTCGAAGAATTCGTCGAGCGTGCCGAAGCCGCCGGGGAAGATGGTAATCGCCTTGGCCCGCATCAGGAAATGCATCTTGCGGATGGCGAAATAGTGAAAGTTGAAGGACAGGTCCGGCGTCACGTAAGGATTGGGCGCCTGCTCGTGCGGCAGGACGATGTTGAGGCCGATCGACGGCGCGTCGAGTTCGGCAGCACCCCGATTGCCGGCCTCCATCACGCCCGGTCCGCCACCGGTCATGACAACATATTCCTGATGGGCATAGCGCGCCGCATGTTCGGCGCAGAGGCGGGCAAACTTTCGCGCTTCCTCGTAATAGACAGATGCCGCCTCGAGGTTCCTGCGCTGGGTCTCGTTGCGGGCCGCCCAGGCGGCGGCTCCGGGCGCCGGAATACGGGCGCCGCCGAACATCACGATGGTCGACTTGATGCCCTTTTCGGTGAGGATCATTTCCGTCTTCAGCAGTTCCAACTGCAGGCGGACGGGGCGCAACTCCTCGCGGCACATGAAATCGTCATCGGCATAGGCCAGGCGATAGGAGGGCGATTCCGACTGGGGCGTCTTGGGGACGACGGCTGCTTCCTTGCGGTCCGAGGAACTGTTCTTCAGCGGATCCCAAACACCGTCGCTGCGCCTGTTCCTGCCATTGCGTGCCTTCGCCATTCTCAATGCCTTTTTTCGGGTTGGACCCCGGCGCAACGCAGCGCCCAGGCTCCAACCAGCCTTCTCTCGTCAAACCCATTGCGGAGACGGTTGGTCGTCACGGCAATCGGCGCAGAATGTGCCGACGGCGGTTTTCAAGGCCTGGGGAATGCGCTAGAGCAGATCGCCAGTTTCCGATCGCCAATCCGATGGTTTCGGATATGACGTTAGACAATGAAGTTTAAGGAATCCTCATGCACGCCACGGATCTTACCGCTCTCGAAACCATCATCGATGCCGCTTTCGACAATCGCGACACGGTCAACACATCGACCCGCGGCGAAATCCGCGACGCGATCGAGACCGCCCTCACCCTTCTCGACAGCGGCAAGGTCCGCGTGGCGACGCGCGGCGAAGACGGCAACTGGACGGTGCACCAGTGGCTGAAAAAGGCCGTTCTGCTGTCCTTCCGCCTCAACGACATGGAGGTCGTCAAGGGCGGCCCCGGCGCATCCACCTGGTGGGACAAGGTTCCGTCGAAGTTCGAAGGCTGGGGTGAGAACCAGTTCCGCGCCGCCGGCTTCCGCGCCGTGCCCAATGCCGTGGTGCGCCGCTCGGCCTATATCGCCCCGAACGCCATCCTGATGCCGTCTTTCGTCAATCTCGGCGCCTATGTCGGCGAAGGCACGATGGTCGATACCTGGGCCACCGTCGGCTCCTGCGCGCAGATCGGCCGTCATGTGCACCTGTCGGGCGGCGTCGGCATCGGCGGCGTTCTGGAGCCGATGCAGGCTGGCCCGACCATCATCGAGGACAATTGCTTTATCGGCGCCCGCTCCGAAGTGGTCGAGGGCTGCATCGTGCGCGAAGGCTCGGTGCTCGGCATGGGCGTGTTCATCGGCAAGTCGACCAAGATCGTCGATCGTGCCACCGGCGAGGTGACCTATGGCGAAGTGCCGCCCTATTCGGTGGTGGTTGCCGGCTCGATGGGCAGCGGCACGATCATGCCGAACGGCGTGGCGGCGCCGAACCTCTATTGTGCGGTGATCGTCAAGCGCGTCGATGCCCAGACCCGGTCGAAGACCGGCATTAACGAATTGCTGCGCGACTGATCCTTGCCGACATTCGAGGCGCTGTCGGCGCCTCGAAAATGCCTGCCTCCAGACATATCCGATGGCCATGACCGCGCAAAACCCGATCGACAATCTCCAGGCCCTGATCCGCTGCCCCTCCGTGACGCCTGCAGAAGGCGGGGCGCTGACGGCGCTTGCGGCCATGCTGGAACCCTTGGGCTTCAACGTGTCGCGGATCACGTCCAGCGAGCCCGCAACCCCGGATATCGAGAACCTCTATGCCCGCATCGGGACTGAGGGTCCGCATCTGATGTTTGCCGGGCATACCGATGTCGTGCCGGTTGGCAATGCCGCCGACTGGACGCATCCGCCCTTTGCCGCCGAGATTGCCGATGGCATGCTGTTTGGCCGCGGCGCCGTTGACATGAAGGGCGGCATAGCCTGCTTCGTGGCAGCGCTGGCCCGTTCGATCGAGGAGAACGGGCCGCCGAAGGGATCGATCTCGCTGCTGATCACCGGCGACGAGGAAGGCCCTGCTATCAACGGCACGATCAAGCTTTTGGAATGGGCCGCGGCAAAAGGCGAGCGCTGGGATGCCTGCCTGGTCGGCGAGCCGACCAATCCCGACCAGCTGGGCGACATGATCAAGATCGGCCGGCGGGGTTCGCTGTCCGGCACCATCACCGTGTCGGGGACCCAGGGTCACGCCGCCTATCCGCATCTGGCCGACAATCCGGTGCGCGGCATCATCCAGCTGACCCAGGCGCTGATGCATCCGGTCTTCGACCATGGCACCGACAATTTCCAGCCGTCCAACCTCGAAGTGACGACGATCGATGTCGGCAATCCGGCGACCAATGTCATTCCCGCCAAGGCTATGGCGCGCTTCAACATCCGCTTCAACGACACCTGGACGGCGACAAGCCTGCAGGCCGAGATTGTCAGGCGGCTCGACGTCGCGGCAGCCGACCAGCATCTGCGCCCCGGCCGCGCGCCGTTTGCCTATGAGATCCAATGGTCCGAGCGCCCGAGCCATGTCTTCCTGACGCGCAACAACGCGCTGATCGATTCGCTGTCGCGTTCGATCGAAAAGGTGACCGGCAACATGCCGAAGCTGTCGACCACCGGCGGCACATCGGATGCGCGCTATATCAAGGATTATTGCCCCGTGGTGGAATTCGGCCTGGTCGGCCAGACCATGCATATGGTCGATGAGCGGGTGGCGGTCGAGGATCTCGAAACGCTGACGCGCATCTACACCCATTTCATCGACGCCTGGTTTGCTGATGCCATCGCTTAAAGAGGTCGAACATTATCTGACCGGCCTCTGGCTGCTGGTGCTGCGCGACCCGAAGGGGTTCCAGTACCTGGATCTTTCGGAGCGCGGCAGCCTGCGCTCGTTCTGGGCAGTGGTCTGGACCCTTCCGGCCATGCTGGTGTCGTGGATGTGGTGGCGGTCGACCTACCTCGAAAAGATGCCGCCCGATACCGAGACCGGGCTTTTGTTCTTCCTGCGGCTGGCGATGATCGAGGCCTCCAACTGGCTGCTGCCGCTGATCTTTGTCGGCGTGCTGATGCTGGCGCTCGGCGTCGGCCAGAAATTCTCCGCCGTCGTGGTGGCAACCAACTGGATGGCCATCCCGGTCTCCTACACCTATGCCTTCCTGATCCTGGTGATGATGCTGCTGCCCGGCGCGTCCGGCCTCATCGTCCTGCTGTGGTTCGTCGCGTTTTTCTCCGTCGTCCTGGCCCTGTTTCGGATCATCGGCATGATCTGCGGCGACCAGTTTGCCATGGTCGCAACACTGACCATGCTGCTGCTGATCCCCACCATGATCCTGTCAGAGGTTCTGGAACGGTTTCTCGGCGTCTTTCCGGGTTAGCAAGGATCAGATCGACCGCTGGTTGACCCGCTTCGACAGTTCCTCGGCACTTTCGACCCGTTCCGAATAGCGCTCGACCAGATAATCGGCACGGTCGCGGACCAGAAGCGTGAACTTCATCAGCTCTTCCATGACATCGACGACGCGATTGTAATAGGCCGACGGCTTCATGCGGCCGTGTTCATCGAATTCCATAAAGGCCTTCGGCACCGACGACTGGTTGGGAATGGTCACCATGCGCATCCAGCGGCCGAGGATGCGCATCTGGTTGACCGTGTTGAAGCTCTGCGAACCGCCGCAGACCTGCATCAGCGCCAGGGTACGTCCCTGGGTCGGACGCTGGGCACCAAGCGACAAAGGCAGCCAGTCGATCTGGGTCTTCATCAGTCCGCTCATCGCGCCATGCCGCTCCGGCGAGCACCAGACCTGAGCTTCCGACCACAGCGACAGATCGCGCAATTCCTGGACCTTAGGATGGGAGGCAAGCTCCGCATCTGCAAGGGGCAGACCATGCGGATCGAAGATCCTCACCTCGGCGCCATAGCGGCGCAGGATGCGGGCCGCCTCCTCCGTCAGCAGCCGGGAATAGGACACAGCGCGCAGTGAGCCATAGAGCATCAGGATGCGCGGCGGATGGGTCTTGCGGTCCGGCTGGTGCAGGCGGGCATCATCGATCGGCCGGAACTGCGCCTCGTCCAGGTTTGGGGTATCGGTCATGACTGCGCACCCTTCCCTCCATCGAAGGTGACCACTTCGCCATCTTCCTTGGTGAAGGCGCCGATCTGCGGATTGGGCAGGATCTCCAGAACCACTTCGGACGGACGGCAAAGCCGGGTTCCCTTCGGCGTCTCGACGATCGGACGGTTGATCAGGATCGGATGGGCCAGCATGGCATCGATCAGCTGCGCATCGGTGACAGCGGCATCGTCGAGCCCTAGTTCCTCATAGGGCGTGCCCTTCTGGCGCATGATGTCGCGTATCGGCGCACCGATGGCGGCGATCAGTTCCACCAGGCGCTCGCGGCTGGGCGGGGTTTTCAGATACTCGATAACCGTGGGCTCTTCGCCCGACTGGCGGATCATCGCCAATGTGTTGCGCGACGTGCCGCAGGCCGGGTTGTGATAGATGGTGATCGTCATGACGGGTCTCCAATCAGGTCCAATATTTCCATAATTCTTGAAATATCGATACGTCAATTCGAGACACGGCGCAACCCCGTCTCAGCTGCTCCGGGCGAAATGGCTGTCGTCGGGATAGTCGACCTGCATGAAATAGAGACCTTCCGGCGGCGCGACGGGGCCGCAGGCGGAGCGGTCGCGGGCGTCCAGCGCTGCGCGCACATCGGCAATGCTCATCTTGCCCTCGCCGGCCATTTTCAGCGTGCCGGCAAAGGAGCGGATCTGATTGTGCAAGAAGCTCTGCGCCGTGGCGCGGATTTCGATCACGTCGCCGTGGCGGCTGACATCGAGGAGGTCGAGCGTGCGCACCGGACTATTGGCCTGGCAATGGACCGAGCGAAAGGTGGTGAAGTCGTGCTTGCCGACCAATTGCTGCGCCGCTTCGTGCATGACCGCATGGTCGAGTTCTTTCGACACCCACCAGGCCCGATTGGCCTCCAGCGCCAGCCTCGAAGGCCTTGATATGATGCGGTAGAGATAATGCCGGCGCAGGGCCGAAAACCGGGCATCGAAGGCCTCGCTGACGGCTTTGACCTCCAGCACGCTGATGCTTTCGCGGCCGGTCGCCAGATAGGCATTGAGGGCATTGCGCAGCTTGTAGGGCACCCAGTCGCGGGTCAGATCGACATGCACGACCTGACCCCTGGCATGAACGCCGGAATCGGTGCGGCCGGCGCCACGCACCTTGACGGTCTCTCCGGTCAGCAGCAGCACCGCCTTTTCCAGCGCCCCTTGCGCGGAATGGCCGTTGTCCTGGCGCTGCCAGCCGACATAGGGCGTGCCGTCATATTCGACCACCATGCTGAAGCGTGGCATCAGTGTGCCACCGTTCCGGGACCGAGCGGCGCACCGCGCAGGAAATCCACGGCCGGCAGCGGCTTGCCGCCCGCCTTCTGCAAGCGCGTCAGCCGCACGGCCCCCTCGCCGCAGGCAATTGTCAGGACGTCGTCCAGCACCTCGCCCGGCTTTCCGGACCCTTGGGCCAACTGGCTCGCCAAGACTTTGATCCGCTCCACCCGGCCATTGATCTCTGCCTCGAACCAGGCGCCCGGGAAGGGCGACAGGGCGCGGATGTGGTTGTGGACATCGCCGGCAGACCACGAGAAATCAATATGAGTCTCGGCCTTGTCGATCTTGGCCGCATAGAGCACGCCCTCGGCCGGCTGCGGTGTCAGGGCCAAGTCGCCGGCTTCCAGCCGCGCCATGGCCTCGCGCATGGCCTCGGCGCCCACCAGTTTGAGTGCATCGTGCAATTCTCCACCGGTCATGTCAGGGCCAATGGCCACCGTTCTCGTCAGCGCCACCGGGCCGGTGTCCAGCCCCTTGTCCATCTTCATGACCATCATGCCGGTTTCCGCGTCGCCGGCCATGATGGCACGCTGGATGGGTGCTGCACCGCGCCAGCGCGGCAAGAGCGAGGCATGGCCATTGTAGCAGCCGAGCCGCGTGCCATTGAGGATCGCCTCCGGCAGCAGCAGCCCGTAGGCAACGACCACGGCGACATCGGCCTCGAAAGCTTGAAAAGCCTGGCGATCCTCCTCGGCCTTAAAATTGAGCGGCGTCAGAACCGGAATGCCGAGCTGTTCGGCAGCCTGGTGCACGGGCGACTTGGTCAGATCGAGGCCACGCCTGCCGGCCGGCCGCGGCGGCTGGGAATAGACCGCAACGATGTCATGGCCGGCCTCCGCCAGAGCCCGCAAGGTCGAAACCGAGAATTCCGGCGTTCCCATGAAAATGATGCGCAGCGCCATAGTCGGTCTCCACGATACGGGTTCGAACGATTGGCCGGCGAAACCGGATGCCGCGCCGCGCCAATGACCTAAACGGTCACCTTGGACTTGGCCGCCTTGCTGAACTTCTTGATGACCATTTCGCGCTTCAGCCGCGAAATATGGTCGATGAAGAGAACGCCGTTCAGATGGTCGATCTCGTGCTGCAGGCAGGTGGCCAGCAGGCCATCGGCCTCCGTCAGCTGCTCCTTGCCGAGGCGATCGAGATGCTTGACGGTGACGGTGGCCGGGCGTTCCACTTCCGCATAATAGTCCGGAATGGACAGGCAGCCCTCTTCATAGACCGAACGGTCTTCGGACGAGCGGATGATTTCCGGATTGATGAAGACCAGCGGCTGCTTGTCTTCGCCTTCCTTGGACACGTCGATGACCAGCAGGCGACGCGGCACCGCGACCTGTACCGCGGCCAGGCCGATGCCCGGCGCGTCATACATGGTGTCGAGCATATCGTCGATCAGGTGTGTGAGGTCCGAATCGACCCGTTCGACAGGCTTGGAGACCTGACGCAGCAAAGGATCCGGGATGATAATGATAGGCTTGATGGTCATGGCTTTTCCCATAACGCATCTCTTTTCTGGAGGAAATCGAAAAACGTGCCGATTCGCCCCGGTTTTTGCCCGACTGGAGCGAATTCTTGACGTCAGGCGGCGCGGCTGCGCGTGCCCGGCCGGAATTGACCGCCAGCTTGGCGCGACTCGGTGCCGAGCGTGCCGAGGAGGCCGACAAGTCCCGCCACTTCATTGCGCAGCCGGCGGGTTTCGGCAGAGGTCTGCTCGACCATGCTGGAATTCTGATGGGTCAAGGCATCCATGCCGCGCGTTGCAACATTGATCTCCTGCAGACCCGTTGCCTGGTCCTTGGCAGCGCATGCAATGTCGGACACGATTGCCGTGATCTGATTGATACGCTCGCTCATGTCGGCCAGCGCCGCACCCGTGTTGCTGACCAGGCCCACGCCCTCGTTGACCTGGCTGGTGCTCTGGGAAATCAGCCCCTTGATCTCCTTGGCGGCGTCGGCACTGCGCTGGGCAAGCGAGCGGACCTCCTGGGCAACCACGGCGAAACCCTTGCCGGCATCGCCAGCACGAGCCGCCTCGACGCCAGCATTCAGCGCCAGCAGATTGGTCTGGAAGGCGATCTCATCGATGACGCCGATGATCTTGGAGATTTCCGAAGACGATTTTTCGATTTCCGCCATGGCCGAGACGGCCTTGTTGACAACCTCGCCGGAGGTACGTGCCTGCTGCTGGGTGTCGCGGACCGCTACCGATGCCCGTTCAGCGTTGGCCGCGGTCTGGTTGACGCTGACCGAAAGCTGCTGCAGTGCCGTGGCGCTTTCCTGCAGTCCGGCGGCCTGCTTCGCCGTGCGCAGCGCCAATTCGTCCGAGCCCTTGGCGATGGTCTCCGTGCCGTCGAGGATCTCCTCGGAGGCGCGGCGGATCGCGGCGAACGAATTGCTCAGGCGGCAGACAGTCTGGTTGTAATCATCGGCCATCTGCTTGAAATCGCCCGGCAGATCAGTCGTCATCCTTGATTCGAAGTCGCCGTTGGCAAGAGCTGCCAGGCCGTTGCGCAGATGCTCCATAGCCATGCGCTGATCGGCCGCAAACCGCTCTTTCTCGTTTTCCAGTTCGCGCCGCTTTTCATCCAGCGCATCGAGATAAACCGAGATCGAATAATCCATGTCGAGCATGGAGGCCTTGATCAACACGCCGAGCTTGTCTGCGAGGACTGATGCATGGCGCTTTCCGAACGGAAACGGCCATTGCTTCTGCAGCACGCCGCTGACCAGTTCGGTCAGGAGCACTGCGTAGCCGCCGATGTACCAGCGCGGCTCAAGGCCGATGCGGGCATGGGCCTTGCCGATCGCCGTTACGCCTTTGACATAGACATCGTCGAACTTTCCGGCCGAGACCTTGTCCCAATGACCCTGCTGCGCCTGCTTGGCCGCCGCCATATGGCCCTTGTCGCGAAAAAAGCCGGAGATCTGCGCCGTGGCGCCGACCTTGGCGTAAAATTTGTCGAGCGCACCGCCCAGGATCTCGGCGAGCGTCGGTCGAAGCGACTTGAGGGTCTGGCAGCTCGCCTCGTCCAGTTCCAGAAAGGCAAGACGTTCCACCAAGGCAGTATCGGTTTTATTGGTCATCGGTGCTCGTGCCACTTCCCGCGTTCGGTGTTTGCGGGGATACGCAAACGGCTCTGCCAAACAATAACAATTCGCGAGTTTCCTAAACGGACGGTAAACACGGAGTATCGGAAGTAACACTTCGTCGTCGATTCCTGCTGGACCAGACCTCAACCCGCGCGCCGTTGATTGACGTGTCTGTCCGCTTCCCGGCGTCGCTCGCCACTATGCTTCTGATCGTTGGCGTTGCGAGTCTTGAATTTTTGCAACGCATTGACCAGGCGTTCCACCTCATCACGCAGGGTCACGGTCTGGGCCGAGGTTTCTTCGACCATTGCCGCGTTCTGCTGGGTTATGGTGTCCAAACTGCCGATGGCGACATTGACTTCTTTAAGACCGCCCGACTGATCCGATGCTGCCGACGCGATGCCCGTGACAATAGTATTGATCTCGCCAATCCGGTTGATGATCTTCTCCAGCGCCTCGCCTGCATTGTTCACCAGGCCCACTCCCGATTGCACCTGGCCGGAGCTCTGGGAGATCAGCCCCTTGATTTCCTTGGCCGCATTGGCGCAGCGCTGGGCCAGTTCGCGGACTTCCTGGGCAACGACCGCGAACCCGCGACCGGCCTCGCCGGCGCGGGCTGCTTCGACACCGGCGTTGAGCGCCAGAAGATTGGTCTGGAAGGCAATCTCGTCGATCACCCCGATAATCTTCGAGATTTCGTCAGAGGACTTCTCGATCGCACCCATTGCTGAAACAGCCTTGGTCACCACTTCCCCCGATGTCTGGGCCTCGTTCAACGCCATTTTGACGACCACGGTTGCCTTCTGGGCGCCATCGGCAGCCTGGGCGACGCTCTGGGTCAATTCTTGCAAAGCAGCTGTGCTTTCCTCCAGACCTGCTGCCTGCTGCTCCGTACGCTGGGCCAGATGATTGGCCGCTTCAGAAATGGCGGTCGTCGAGCGCAGGATTTCTTCCGCCGCGTTTCGCACGGTGCCGATGGTGTTGCGCAGGTTCTCGACGGAATTGTTGTAGTCGCCGGCCATGCTGACAAAATTGTCCGGCAGGTCACGGGGCAGATTGGACTCGAGATCTCCCCTGGACAGCTCCGCCAGAACGGCGCTCAAGGCAGACAAGGCGACGGCTTGCTCCTGCTCGACCTTAAGCCGGGCCGCTTCCGACTGGTTGCGCTGGTCGGCCAGAATATCGAGGTAGATCGAGATGGAATAATCCATGTCCAGAAGAGCCGCCTTGACGATGATCGCAACTTCATCTGCCAGTTGCTGCGAACCGCGCTTGCCGAATCTCGACGGCCAGCGCTCCCGCACGATGGCATGAATGAGTTGCTCCAGCAGAACCGCGTATCCGCCGATATACCAGCGCGGCTCAAGGCCGATGCGGGCGTGAGCGCGGCCGACGGCCTGGACCCCTTCGACATAGCGCTCGTCGTACTGGGCCGTGCCGACGACCGTCCAGTGCTCTTCCTGACGCCTTTTCGCACCCTTTATATGGTCTTCGCTGCGGAAGAAGGCGGCGGTCTCCGGCGTCTTTCGAAGACGCTGATAAAAGACATCGAGAGCCGCACTCATATTGTTTCTGATCACCGGGCCAAGGGCGCGCAACTTCTGCCGGGCCTGGTCGTCAAAGCCGATGAAGTCCAGACGTTTGTTCAGTGCAGTCTTCTCGTCCTGCGAAATCATTATGTCCCTCGGGTCTTATGGCAGTGCGTATGGCGCGCTTGATTGCAACGCTTGATGGAAATAATAAACGCCTGGAGTGGTAAATTTTCTCCATACAAATATTCTAAATTATATATCTCTTTATCAGCCTCGACGTAGGTTCGCGTTAGGCTTGATCTTTTGGGCAAGAGTACTCCTTCGGCCTGCAAACAGGCTCAGACAAAGGTCGTATACGTCGCTCATCACCGTGGCGCCATGACTATGTTCTTGTTTTGATCTGGATTTGCCATCAGAATCTGGTAGTCATATGTCCATGAACGGTTTTGAACTCCCATCAGACGCGACGCTTTTTGCAATCGGAGATTTGCAGATCTCGCTTGCGCTTTTCCTCCAGGTCTCGGCCTGCACGCTTGTGCTGGCAATCGTTCTGATTGCATGGCGCGGCCGATCATTGCGCGCCGCCATTCGCGCCGATGTGGCCCGCCGGGAGGCGCTGGCCGAGCAGCGCATGGCGGACCTTCTGCGGGCCCAGGCCGACATGCAAGGCCGGATTGCGGCGATGTCGGAGGTGTTCGGCACGAAACAGAGCGAATTCAATCACGCCATCAACCAGCGGCTCGACGGCATGACGCACCGCATCGGCGCGACCATCACCGAGCAGACGAAATCGACCCATGAGAACCTGCGGCACCTGCAGGAGCGCCTGGCCGTGATCGATGCTGCCCAGAACAATATTCAGAATTTGGCGAAGGACGTGGTCGGCCTGCAGGCCATTCTGTCCAACAAGCAGACGCGCGGCGCCTTCGGCCAGGCGCGCATGGAAACCATCGTGGCCGACGGCCTGCCAATGGGCGCCTATTCGTTCCAGCCGACCCTGTCGAACGGATCGCGGCCGGATTGCACCATCCGCATGCCGAACGGTTCGCCGCCGCTGGTGATCGACGCTAAATTTCCGCTGGAAGCGTGGAACGCGATCCGGGATGCCGGTAGCCCCGAGATGCGAAAAGCCGCCAGCCAGCAGTTCCGCCGTGACCTGGATGTGCATATCCGCGATATCGCCGAAAAATACCTGATCCCCGGCGAGACCCAGGAAATGGCCTTCCTGTTCGTGCCGTCCGAATCCATCTTTGCCGAGATCCATGAGCATTTCGAGAGCATCGTACAAAGGGCGCATCGCCTGCGGATCGTCATCGTGTCTCCCTCCCTGCTGATGCTGTCGATCCAGGTGATCCAGTCTGTGCTGAAGGACCAGCGGATGCGCGAACAGGCCCATCTGATCCAGGGAGAGGTCCTGCATCTCATGGAGGATCTGACCCGGCTGGACGACCGGACCCGCAAGCTGCAGAGCCATTTCCTGGCAGCTCAGAAAGACGTGGAGATGATCCTGACGTCGGCGGACAAGTTGACAAAAAGGGGCGCCAGGATAGAAGCGATGGAGTTCGAAGCCGGTCCCGGCGCGGCCGATCCCGGACATCCGGAGACGCCCCCATCGGTGGAAAGCAGAACGGGGCTCTTGCGGCTGCGCGTGGTGGACGACGACTGACGAGCGTCGGCCGGCGGCCTCAATGGAAAAAGGCGGACAGGACAGAATGATCACCGTATTCGGCTCCATCAACATGGATCTCATCGCCACGACGACGCGCCTGCCGCTGCCGGGCGAGACGGTTGCGGGCGACACATTCTCAACGGCAGCCGGCGGCAAAGGGGCCAACCAAGCGCTGGCGGCCCGCCGGGCCGGTTCTCAGGTGCGCATGGTCGGTGCAGTCGGCCATGACGGCTTTGCCGAGCCCGCGCTGGCGCTGCTGGAGGCCGCCGGCACGGATCTTTCCTGCGTGGCCCGCAATCCGATATCGACCGGCACGGCATTGATCCTGGTTGGCGGCGATGGCGAGAACATGATCGCCGTCGTTGCCGGGGCGAATGGCACTCTGACGGAGACCGAGGCTGCCGACGCCGTCGCCGCCATGCAGGCCGGCGACATCCTGATGCTGCAGCTGGAAATCCCGGCCGCAGCCGTCGAGCATGCCCTGACAGAGGCACGGGCCCGTGGCGTGAAGACCGTCATCAACATTGCGCCGCTGACCAGCGAGGCGGCCCGGCTGGGGCGGATGGCGGATATCGTCATTGCCAACGAGACCGAATTCGAGCGGCTGGCTGGCCAGGAAGCAATGGGACCCGACCAGCGGCGTCAGGCGCTACGCCGGCTTTATGACGAGACCGGGCAGACGCTGATCGTGACGCTTGGCGCCGAGGGCGTGATTGCCATCCATGAGGGCATCGAACACCAGGCCAAGGGCCTTAAAATCGTTCCGATCGACACTGTCGGGGCGGGCGATACATTTTGCGGGTACTTTGCGGCGGGGCTCGACCAGGGGCTCGACTTTGCCACCGCCCTGCGGCGCGCCGCTGTCGCCGGTTCGCTGGCCTGCCTGCAGCCCGGAGCGCAACCCGCGATCCCGACCGCCGACGCGGTTGCGTCCGCTCTCTAAAAGCGCTTCACCCATCTGACGGAACTGCCGGCAGGCGCCCATGCAAGAGCCTGCCCTGGCGCCGCCGGATGATTGTCCGGCGGCGATTTCGATATTTGATCAGAGACGCCCGAGCCGATCGATCAGCAGGTCGAAAAAGCCATCGGCGTCGACATGGCGCAACACAGTCGCATTGGCCTTACGGCCGGAGACACGCCACCAGTCGACGACCGTCATGCCGACCGTCAGGTCGGAGCGGGTCTCGATCTCGACATTGCAGTGGCGACCGGAAAAGAGATCCGGCTTCAGCAGATAGGCAATCACCGAGGGGTCATGCAATGGACCGCCATCGGAGCCGTATTTCTCCTCGTCGAAGCGCTCGAAGAATTCCAGCCAGCCGGTCACAGCTCTCGACACATCGCTTCCCAGCGCCGCAATCCGCGCCACCCGGGCCTTGGTGGTCAGCAGTTGGTGGGTCACGTCGAGCGGCAGCATGGTGATCGGCATGCCGGACCGGAAGACGATATCGGCAGCCTGCGGGTCGACATAGATGTTGAATTCGGCGGCGGGCGTGATGTTGCCACCTTCAAAGAAGCCGCCACCCATCATGACCAGTTCCTGGACCCGCGAAGCGATATCAGGCGCTTTCTGCAGGGCCAGTGCCAGATTGGTCAGCGGTCCGAGCGTGCAGACCGTCACCGTGCCCGGCTCTTCGCGGCGCAAGGTGTCGATGAGGAAGTCGACGGCATGCAGGGGCTGGACCGGCATGGTCGGTTCGGGCAGGATCGCTCCATCAAGGCCGGTCGTGCCGTGAACATGCTCGGCCGTCACCTGCGGGCGCTCCAGGGGCTTCAGCGCGCCTTCATAGACGGCAATATCGCTTCTGCCCGCCAGTTCGCAGACGATGCGCGCATTGCGGCTGGTATAGGACAGCGGAACATTGCCGGCGACGATCGTCAGTCCAAGGACATCCAGTTGGCCCGGGCTTGCCAGTGCCAGCAGGATTGCCGCTGCGTCATCCTGACCGGGATCGGTATCGATAATGATCTTCCTGGGCTTGTCCATTCCATCCGTCCAAATGCGTGTTGCAATGGATCGCTTGATGGCGGCTGACATTGCCAGTTGTCAAGCGGGCGAGCGCTTGCAGGATACGGCCATCGTTCCCATATTGGGCTAATAATCTGCCTGGATCCTGGTCGAGGCTGATTTGACCGACTTAAGGACCATGAATGAGCCGGATAAAGTCTCTCGCCAATCCTTTGCTGCTGGGTTTTGATGCCACGGAAACCGTGCTTTCCCAGATCGCCCGCACCAATGACGGTTACCCGCCCTACAATATCGAGTTGCTGCGCCGAGCGGAGCCGGACGGGGCTGACCGCCTGCGCATCACCCTTGCCGTGGCCGGTTTTTCACTCGACGAGCTGGATGTCTCGGTCGATGCCAGCCAATTGGTCATCCGCGGTCGGCAGGCCGAGCGGCCGGAGGGGGATTTCCTGTTTCGCGGCATTGCCGCCCGGCAGTTCCAACGGGTCTTCGTGCTGGCCGACGGCATGGACGTGCTCAGCGCTCGGCTCAGCCATGGATTGCTGGCCATCGATCTTATTCGTCCCGATGCGGCCCAGAGGGTGAGAAAAATTAACATTTCGACTTCAAAGTAGGGTTAACGGCCCTGTCTGCCGTTGCTCCCTCATCGACGGAGATCGGAATGTTACTGAAAGAAGCCAACACCCACCTGACCAAATCCCAACTCGCCCATCTGGGTGCCGGGGAAGTGGGCTACATCCGCAAGATACGCTCAGAAGAGGTGTCTCGCTGTTTCCCGGATGCGCCCGACATTGATCCGACCTTGGATCTCTGGGCTTTGTTTGGCGCTGACGGCACGCCGATCCTGTTGACGGACAACCGATCCAGCACGTTCTACAAGGCAGCGGAAGACGATCTGAAGACCGTCAGCCTGCATTGATCAGCCAAACATTTTGCGCCTGACCTGCGCCGCCTTTCTCGACCCGTTGCCACCAATGCGAGCCGAGCGCCTGACGTCAGGCCGTAAGGTTGCTACGCACGAAGGTCAGATAGGCGGTTGATCGGCCTTCGCGCTTGGCCTTGGCCTCATATCGCGTTCCCGGCCAGCCCGCATAGGGCGTCTTCCAATCACTGTCATTGCGGGCTGTCCATTCGAAGCCGCCATGGGCGCGGCAGTGGGAGAGCGTCCAGTTGACATAGGTGTCGATGTCGGAGGCGAAGCAGAACAGCGCGCCCGGCTTCAGCACACGATGGAACCGCTTGAGATTGACCTCGGAGACGAAGCGGCGCTTCCAGTGTTTCCTCTTCGGCCAGGGATCGGGATAGAGCAGATCGATCTGGTCCAGGCAATTGTCCGGCAGCCAGTCGAGCACCTGCGTGGCATCGTCATCATAGAGACGAATATTACCGGCCCCCTTTTCGACGATCTGGCCGACAAGCTTTGCCATGGAATTGACGAAGGGTTCGACGCCGATAAAGCCGGTCGAGGGGTTCTCAACGGCGCGATGAATGAGATGTTCTCCGCCACCGAAGCCAATTTCCATCCGCGTGCGCTCAACCCTTCCCGGAAAGAGTTCGCGAAGATCGGCCGGTGCGGGGGTCGACAGGTCCAGCTTGAAGGCCGGCAGGACGGTCTCGAGATGCTCGGCCTGCAGATGGCGCAGAGGCTTGCCCTTGCGGCGTCCGAAAAAGGCTTCCGTGCCGCGGCCTCGGCGTTCCTCAGTCATGTCGTCAATCCTTCAACGATGAAAGCGGATGCTCCATTCAGGAACATCCGCTTCAAAAGCTTCAAACAGACCGTTCTCTGACCGTCCTTGGCTGCGCCGTCAAGCCTTGACCGCGTCCTTCAGGGCCTTGGCGAGATCGAGACGTTCCCAGGAGAAGGAACCGTCCCGGCCAGGCTTGCGGCCGAAATGGCCGTAGGCCGAGGTCTTTGCATAGATCGGCTTATTCAGATCGAGATGACGGCGAATGCCCGATGGCGACAGGTCCATGACCTTGCGGACGGCATCCTCGACCTTGTCTTCATCGACTTTACCCGTTCCATGCAGATCGACATAGACCGACAGCGGCTGCGCTACGCCGATGGCGTAGGCGAGCTGAATGGTGCAGCGGTCGGCAAAACCGGCAGCCACGATATTCTTGGCAAGGTAACGCGCCGCATAGGCGGCCGAACGGTCGACCTTGGTGGTGTCCTTGCCCGAGAAGGCGCCGCCGCCATGGGGTGCAGCACCGCCATAGGTGTCGACGATGATCTTGCGGCCGGTCAGGCCGGCGTCGCCATCAGGGCCGCCGATGACGAATTTGCCGGTCGGGTTGATGTACCAGTTGCAGTCGTCGGCGATCGGCAGACCGTCCAGTGCCTCGCGGATATAAGGCTCGACGACCGAGCGGACCTTGGCCGAATCCCAGGTCTCATCGAGATGCTGGGTCGACAGGACGATCGACGCCACTTCGAAAGGCTTGCCATTGACGTAGCGCACGGTCACCTGGCTCTTGGCGTCCGGGCCAAGTTTGCCGACATCGCCCTCGCCCTTCTTGCGGGCAGCCGCCAGAATATGCAGGATCTTGTGGGAATAGTAGATCGGTGCCGGCATAAGATCCGGGGTTTCGCGGCAGGCATAACCGAACATGATGCCCTGGTCGCCGGCCCCCTCGTCGCCCTGCTTGTCTGCGGCATTGTCCACACCCTGGGCAATATCGGCGGATTGGGAATGCAGCAGCACGTCGATCTTGGCGGTCTTCCAGTGAAAACCGGCCTGTTCGTAGCCGATGTCGCGGATGGCCTTGCGGGCTGCGGCCTTGAACTTCGAAGGATTGATGACGTCCTTGCCATCCTTGTCCTTCTTCATCAGGCTCGGCGGCAGGCGAACCTCGCCGGCAATCACCACCCTGTTGGTGGTCGCCAGGGTCTCGCAGGCAATGCGCACGGTCCAGGGGTCGACATTCGTCTTGGCCGCTTCGCGATACACCAGATCGACGATTTCATCGGAGATACGGTCGCAGACTTTGTCCGGGTGACCCTCAGCTACGGATTCGCTGGTAAACAGATAATTGGCACGCATGCGGGATTCCCCTCGAAGAACCAGTTTCGAATTGTGTTAGTCAGTTCGCGCCTGAAAAACAAGCGCACAACGACATAAATATATCTTTATGTCAGCATTCCTTGCATTTTTGACAACAAGGCAAAAAAAAGCGGCCCTGCGGCCGCTCTCTTCAAGGTTGACGGTTCGCCAGACTGCGGAATTACTCGGTCTCTGCCTCGGCAGCCAAGGCCTTGACCAGGTCGACGAGTTTGCGACGCACTTTCGGATCAGAGATTTTCACGAAAGCGCGATTGAGCTGCAGGCCCTCCGACGACGACAGGAAGTCGACGACATAGTTGGAGCTGTTGGCTTCCGCCATGCCGCTCGGGCCGTTGGCGTGATCGCCCGGCGCATCTTCGAAAAAGAACGAGACCGGCACGTTGAGGATGCTGGAAATGTTCTGCAGGCGGCTGGCGCCAACCCGGTTGGTACCCTTTTCATACTTCTGGATCTGCTGGAAGGTGATGCCAAGGCTCTCTCCGAGCTTTTCCTGGCTCATTCCGAGCATTGTCCGGCGAAGACGAACCCGACTGCCGACATGAATATCAATCGGATTCGGCTTTTTCTTATTTTCGATCATGATGTGGTCCTGACACATGGTTAGCGAATTCAGTCCAATGCCCTTGCTGGGTGCAAGCCGTCAATAACGTGGCGTTGTGCAAACCTCCATCCAAACGGAAGCATACTCATAGACATATGGCTGAAACCACTATGCAATTTTAGGGGTTTTCGGTCAATTCTTCGCTATAATAAAACCTAGGCGGGAAATTGCAGCGCAGCCCATGACTGTCGCTAAGATCAACCAAAAGTTTAAATTGAGCGGGTAACTGTGTCGTTTCGGAACAGGTTCTAGCGTGAGGGTTGAATCAACAATCCCTTCGACGTTAAAATCAAGCCCTGAAATAATTCGCCCCTTGCTATCGATGACCGCCGAAATCCCACTATTGGCGTTGCGGATCACCGGCAGAGCGTTTTCGACAGCGCGAACACGGGCCTGCAGCAGATGCTGATAGGGGCCCGGAGAATAGCCGAACCAGGCATCATTGGTCACATTGAGGATGGCACCGGCCTGCGCGAGCACCGGCGTCATTTCGTCGGGAAAGATGATCTCGTAGCAGATCAGAGGATAGAGCTTGACACCATTTGGCAAAGGCAGCAGCGACCGATCGGCCGCCGCCGAAAATCCGCCGGGCAGGTTGACCAGATTCTCGACCCCGAACCGCCGCAGCACGTCTTCGTAGGGCACATATTCGCCGAAGGGCGTCAGATGCACCTTGTCGGACGCCGCGATGATCTGCCCCTTGTCGTCAATGACGTAGACGGAATTGTAGAAGCGCGGCGCCGCACCGGCCCCCTGCTCCTCGGAACGGACGGCACCGGCGATAAGCACCTGTCCTTCCTCAAGGAGATCGGCGATCCGCAGCAGCGCATCGGGATTTTCCGTCAGAATGAAGGGCACCGATGTTTCCGGCCAGACGATCACGTCGGGCCGTTTTTCGTCAGGTCGGGGCGGTAGCGCCGACAGGGAAAGGTGCTTTTCGAAGATCGCCGCCCGATCCGAATTCTCCAGTTTGGCGGCCTGGTCGATGACGGGCTGGACCAGCCGAACCGACACCGGCTTGGCATTGTCCTGCGGTGTTTCGGGCAGTAGCAGCACATAAGCGCCGTAGCCGATATGGGCGACGAAAAGCAAGGCAGCCACGGCAAGGCCCGGCAATGCGCCGCGGCGCGTGCCGATAAGGGCCGGCGAGGCGAAGACGAAGACGGCCAGCGTCGTCACGCCGAATAGCCCGATGACATGGGCTGACTGCATCATCAAGGGCATCGGCATGGCCCCGTAGCCGATGGCATTCCAGGGAAAACCGGTCGCAACGACGCTGCGCAACCATTCCACCAGACCGAAGGCGGCACTGAGCGCGGCAATTCGGCCCGCGCCGTCGGACCAGAGAAACTTGGCCAGCATCGCTGCCAGCCCATAGAAAATCGCCAGGACGGCCGGAAGGCCGAGGATTGCCAGAGGCAGCGCCCAGGCGAACTCGTCACCTTCGACCAGCAGCGCATTGCCGAGCCACCAGAGCCCGGCGACGAAGTAACCAAAGCCGAACAGCCAACCGGTCAGGAACGCGCCGCGCAAACCGCGCGAATAGCTGTTGTCCGGATTGCCGCTAACCCCGTCAAGCAACCAGACCAATATCGTGAAAGAGACGAAAAGGGCGGCGAAGAAGCCGACCGGTGGAAGCGCCAACGCCCCAAATGCACCGGCAAGAACGGCCAATGCGGCGCGACGCGCGCCCCAGACCAGAATTATCCTGCCCGCAAGGCGCTCCATGCGTCGTCCTTTCCCATGCCGATCGAATCAGATGGGCTAGCTTTTCAAAAAATGCCGGCTTTGTCCCCTGCGGTTGCAAGCCCCCCGGCGACGAGATCTAGCTGACGCGATCAATCGCCGACGGATTCGGCCGGATCATGCCGGCCGTTCGCGGCGGGGCCGCTGCGCTTGGCAACAACCGGCACACCCTCCACTTCGCCCTTGGCGGGGCGGCGGCGAGCGGCGGGGCGCTTTCGTATGATGCGCACCCGCTTGATGCGTCGTGGGTCGGCATCGAGGATATGGAATTCAAACCCGGCCAGAGCCTGCACCACTTCGCCGCGCACCGGAATCCGTCCAAGGGCCGAGAAGATCAGACCGCCCAGCGTATCGACATCATCGAGCTGGTCGCGCACATCGAAATCCGAGCCGATGGCCGCGGCAATTTCCTCAAGCTCGATGCGGGCATCGGCCAGGAAAATGTCGTCGGAGGTGCGGCTGAACATGACCTCCTCGTCGTCGTGCTCGTCATCGATATTGCCGATGACCATCTCGACGATGTCCTCATGGGATACCAGTCCATCGGTGCCGCCGTATTCATCGATCACCAGCGCCATCTGGGTGCGGGCCGCCTGCATGCGGCTCAACAGATCGGAGGCATGCATGGAGGGTGGCACGAACAGGATCGAGCGGGTGATGCCGGCCTCGGCGACCGTCTTGTCGAGATCGACACGGCCAAGATCGAAATTTGCCTTGGCGGCGCGGCTCTGCTTTTCGGGCTTGTCGCTCGTCGTCGTTCCGTCTGCCACGGCCTTCGTGCCGGTCCGGCGCTTGTTGCGCGCCTGCTTGGCCACATAGGACAGAAGATCACGAATGTGTACCATGCCGCGGGGATCGTCGAGCGTTTCGCTGTAGACCGGCATGCGCGAGCGGCCCGATTCCTCGAACACGGTCATCAATTCGCCAATGCTGATTGTCTGATCGACCGCCTCGATATCGGCACGCGGCACCATGATGTCTTCGACGCGAACCTCGCGAAAACTCAAGATATTGTTGAGCATGGCCCGCTCTTCGGGCGAGAAGGCTTCACTGCCGCCAGCATCGGCAGCCATCAGGGCGTCGGTGAGGTTTTCGCGGAGACTCGATCCGTTTCCGGGTCGCAGAATGCGCGCAGCGCGCGACCAGAGAGAAAACTGCGGCCTGGCGGACACCGCCTGCCGCAAGGGACTAGAGCCCTCCTCCGATGAGGAACTCTCCGAGCCCTCCTTGGCCTCTGCGGCCGTATGTGTCGTAAAGTCGGTCATTTTTCCAAACTGTTATACCGGGTCGCTGCCCGCATAGGGATCAGATAAGCCAAGTGAAGCCAAAATGCCAGTCTCCAGGCCTTCCATAATTTCAGCTTCGTCCGCCTGCTGGTGATCGTAGCCGAAAAGATGCAGGAAACCGTGGACCATCAGATGGGTCAGGTGATCGTCAAAACTCTTGCCGAGATCGATCGCTTCGCGCTCGACGGTCTGCCTGGCAATGATGATGTCGCCCAGCATCGGCCCCGGAGGATCGCCCGGCGCCAAAGGATAGGCTGGAAAGGACAGCACATTGGTCGGCTTGTCCTGGTCGCGCCATTCGGCATTGATGGTGCGGATGTCATCATCGTCGGTGAAGACCAGGGAGAGTTCAGGCGCCTGCTTGGGAAATGGCTGGCCGAGTTTCGACAAGTGACCAACGGCCTCGCCCAACACGCGCTCCGCCATGGCCTGAAGCTTGTCTTCTGCCGGCCATTCCTCGTCTTCGACCGCGATCTGTATATCCAGTGTCTGCATGGCTTTTATGCGCCGGCCTTAGCGACCGATATGCTCGCTTTCATCCGGAACGGCGGTCTGCGCTTCATAGGCTCGAACGATCCGCGCTACCATCGGATGGCGCACCACGTCGACGTCCTTGAAACGGGTCACCGAAACGCCTTCGATGTCGTGCAGGATCTGCAGCGCCTCGACAAGGCCGGATTTGACGCCGCGCGGCAAGTCCACCTGGCTCGGGTCACCGGTAACGATCATGCGGCCGTTCTCGCCAAGGCGGGTCAGGAACATCTTCATCTGCATGGTCGTGGTATTCTGCGCTTCGTCGAGAATGACGACCGCATTGGCGAGCGTACGGCCGCGCATGAAAGCCAGCGGCGCAATTTCGATGACGCCGGCGGTGATGGCGCGTTCGACCTTGTCGCCCGGCATCATGTCATAGAGCGCGTCATAGAGCGGCCGCAGATAAGGATCGACCTTTTCCTTCATGTCGCCCGGCAGGAAGCCGAGCCGCTCGCCCGCCTCAACGGCCGGCCGCGACAGGACGATGCGGTCGACAACGCCGCGCTCCAGCAATTGCGCGGCATGGGCCACCGCCAGATAGGTCTTGCCTGTGCCGGCCGGGCCAACGCCGAACACGAGTTCGGAGCGCTCCAGCGCCCGCATATAGGCGTCCTGGGTCGGCGTGCGGGCGACGATGGTCTTTTTGCGGGTGGAAATCTGCGCCATGGTCAGCTTGGCCTTGCGCTCCAGCGTCGGCAGGGTCAACTGGTCATCGGCGGCAACCGCCATGCGGATCGCGCCTTCGACATCCGAAGTCTCGACCGTGCCGCCGCTTTGCAGCCGGGCATAGAGGAAATCGAGCGCGCGGCGGGCCTGGTTGGTCGCCAGCAAGTCTCCGGAAATGGAAACAGAATTGCCGCGCGCGCGCGCATGGATCTGCAGTCGTTCTTCGAGAAGCTTCAAATTCTGGTCGAATTGGCCAAAAAGCTCACTGGCAAACCTGTTGTTCTCGAACGTCAGTATAAAATGATTGGCGTCGGTCGCGGCGGTTTTGGCGGTGCGCGAGGATGAAGAAACCAATTCTTGTGCGTTCAAGCGGGTCAGGCTCCTGTTTCAATCAGTGGTCCGGCCCCTACTCTAGCTCTCTGCCACCTCGGCAAACAAGCTGTTTGGGCCGGCTGCGGTGATTCGTACATTGATAATGTCACCGATTTGCGATGTTTTTGCATCAACATTCACAGATTGCAGCCAAGGCGAGCGGCCAATCAGCTGTCCGGGCATGCGTCCCGGCTTTTCCAAGAGCAGATCGATGGTCTTGCCGATGCAGGATTCGGCGAATTCGCGCTGTTGTTTCAGCAGCAAATCCTGAAGCCGTGCCAGCCGTTCGGCCTTTACGCCTTCCGGCACCTGATCCTCAAGATCGGCTCCCGGCGTTCCCGGCCGGGTCGAATATTTGAACGAATAGGCCTGTGCATATCGAACGGTCTCAACCAGCGCCATGGTGGCCTCGAAATCCTCATCCGTCTCGCCGGGAAAGCCGACGATGAAATCGCCCGACAGGGCGATATCCGGCCGGGCCGTGCGGATGCGCTCGACGAGGGCCACATATTCGGCTGCCTTGTGGCGGCGGTTCATGGCCTTGAGGATGCGGTCGGAGCCTGACTGCACCGGCAGATGCAGATAGGGCATCAGGGTGCGCAGGTCGCGATGGGCGTCGATCAGGCGGTCGTCCATGTCGCGCGGATGGCTTGTCGTGTAGCGCAGCCGGGCGAGCCCCGGTATCTCCGACAACCGGTAGAGCAGGTCACCCAGGCCGAGATCCTCGCCCGTCGGGCCGGCGCCGTGCCAGGCGTTGACATTCTGCCCGAGCAGGGTGATTTCGCGGGCGCCGGCCTGGACCAGCTTTTCGGCCTCCGTCACGATCTGTGCCAGCGGACGCGACACTTCGGAGCCGCGCGTATAGGGCACCACGCAGAAGGTGCAGAACTTGTCGCAGCCTTCCTGGACCGTGAGGAAGGCGGTGACGATGGGCGGTCCGCTGCGCTTGGGAGCATCCGGCAGGTGCTCGAACTTGTCCTCGACCGCATAGTCGGTATCGACGACCCGCTCGCCGCCGCGCGCCTTGCGCAGCGCCTGTGGCAGGCGATGATAGGTTTGCGGCCCGATCACCACGTCGACATCCGGGGCGCGGCGCAGGATTTCTTCGCCCTCGGCCTGGGCCACGCAGCCCGCAACGCCGATCATGAACTCGCGGCCTTCGGCTTCGCGGGCCTTCTTCATGTCGCGCAGGCGGCCAAGCGCCGAATAGACCTTGTCGGCGGCCTTCTCGCGAATGTGACAGGTATTGAGCAGAACCAGATCGGCCTGCTGCATATCGTCTGTCGACTCATAGCCTTCGCCGGCCAGCGCATCGGACATGCGGCCGGAGTCATAGACGTTCATCTGGCAGCCATAGGTCTTGATAAAGACCTTGCGGCTGTTCGACTTGGCGCTAAGGGGCACAACAGTCTCGGGAAGAGTGAGGATATCCTGGGTCATGGCGGCTATTTAGTGGGTTTCTGCCGGATATAAAATCAAAAAATTAAGCAAGCGCCGTCGTTACCGCTTGTGGCGGCCGCGCAACCGCTCGAGAAGCATATGACGGATCATCACCTCGATGCGCGAACTGACCTCCTTGCGCTTGCTGGTCTTGTCATATTCGATCGAACGGCCGAAGGTCACATCGACGTCCAGCGCGCCGGCCTTCAGCACGCCGAGCAGATGCGGCAGCAGTGCGACGTCACCCGGCCAGCCGGCGATCGGCCGGTGATAGCGCCCCATCGGCATGCCCTGAACGCGCATATAGGCGATGGCCACCGGCTGGACATAGACGATGCCATCCGGGGCCAGCGGCAGGGCGGCGGCAGCGGCACCAAACAGCGACGACTTGACCTCCAGCATGCGATTGCCGTCGGAGGTGGTTCCCTCGGGAAACAGCACGACGATCTCGCCATCGGCCATGCGCCGGGCGATCTCGCCGACCTGGTCGCCGGTCGTGCGCTTCTGCTCGCGCACCACGTAGATCGTCTTCTGCAGCTTGGAGAGTGTGCCGAAGACCGGCCAATCCGCCACTTCCGCCTTGGCGATGTAGACGACATCGGCCAACGCGCCCAGCACCAGAATATCCTTCCAGGAGGCGTGATTGGCGGCAATCATCAGCGGGCGGCGACGATCAAGCTCGCCGTGGACATGAATGCGAATGCCGAGCAGCCAGCAGGCCATCCTGTGCCAGAGGCGCGGCAGCCGGCGGCGCAGCTTGAGATCGAAGACAAGGCCGACAATCTGCAGCGGCGCCAGCACGAAGGTCATCAGGGCGATGGCCGACAGAACCAGAACGATCCTTATCCAGGTGATCAATCGTGTCTTTCCCGGACGCTGCCCATCGACTCAGCGATCGTCCTTCTTGAGGGGAACGCCATAGAGTTCAAGCCGATGATCCACCAGGCGGAATCCATGCTCGCGGGCGATGCGCTCCTGCAGGGCCTCGATTTCAGGCGAATGAAATTCGATCACCACGCCGGTCTTCAGGTCGATCAGGTGATCGTGGTGTTCTTCGGGCACCGTCTCGTAGCGCGAGCGGCCATCCCGGAAATCGTGGCGCTCGATAATGCCGGCATCCTCGAAAAGCTTTACCGTGCGATAGACGGTGGAGATCGAAATGCGGGCATCAATCTTCACCGAACGGCGATACAATTCCTCGACATCGGGGTGATCATCCGATTCTTCCAGAATGCGCGCGATGATACGACGCTGCTCGGTCATGCGCATGCCGCGCTCGGCGCACAATTCCTCCAGCGATTTGACGATCTCGTTCATGGCAATCCGGGTTCAATGCCGTTCGTTTCACTACAGGCAGTTACCGAAGAACGCGCTTCATGACAAGCGCTGCGGATTTGCGGCCCTGGTTGTCCGCATAATAAGCCGGGCGTTCGCCCGCCTTCTCGAATCCGAGCTTCCTGTAGAGGCCGATCGCCGCGGCATTGCCATCGTCGACCTCAAGGAACATCGCCTCGCCACCCCGCGCGTGGGCTTCCCGCATCGCCGCCTGCATCAGGCGCCAGCCGAGCCCGGCGCGACCAACCTTGTCATGAACGGCGATCGTGAGGATTTCCGCCTCGCCGGCCACTTCACGGGCCAGCGCGAAGCCGCTGAGCGGCGGCTTGAAGATCAGCGCATTGGTCTGGCGGGCGACGAAGCCGTAGGAATTGGGCTGCAGCAGCAGGCTCAGGAATTCGCCATCGTTCCAAGGCCGCGCAAAGCGCAGGCCGTGCAGTTGCGATACCTCGGCGCAATCGTCGGCGGTCATCGGCAAGATTTCGAATTCGGGCTTTCGGCTAAAGATCGTATCACGCATCGATAGTTCACATTCTTGCGACGGCAAAGCCGGTTTGCGGCTTGGCATCCGGGCCGCGGAGATAGAGCGGTTTGGGCTTGTCGCCGACAATCGCCTTCGCTGCAAGCCTTGCGACGATGTCGATCGGGAAATGAACGGGACGGTCGTCCGGTTCGCCGGACAGCAGAAGCGAGGCTGCCGATCCCGTCACGGCGAGACCATCCTGTCGCACCAGATCCGCGGCAAAATCGGCCTTCAGAAGCTGTGGTTCGCTGATCGGCACGCCATCGCCGCCGAAGGCCTGGGCATAGACTTCACCGCGCTTGGCATCGATCGCCGACAGGACGGCGTTGGCACCTGCCGTTTGGCGATAGGCGGCTGCCATCACCTGCAGCGTCGAGATCCCAACAATGTCCACGTCGAGCCCGAGGGCGAGGCCGCGGGCTGCTGCCAACCCGACCCTTATGCCGGTAAACGACCCAGGGCCGATGGTGACGCCGACGCGCTGCACGGCCTGCATGGACAAATCGGCGGCGTCCAGCACCTGATCGATCATCGCCATCAGCTTTTCCGCATGGCCACGGCCGATCGTCTCGCTGACCTTGGCCAGCAGGCTATCTTTGTCGCTATCGTAAAGTGCGGCGGCGCAATCGACGCCGGCCGTATCGATCGCCAGAACGATCATCCCCCCAACCCGCCTTTGCTCAGACTGCTTCGACTTCCTGCACTTCCGGCACGAAATGACGAAGCAGATTCTGCACGCCGTGCTTCAAGGTCGCTGTCGAAGACGGGCAACCGGCGCAGGCGCCCTTCATGTTGAGGAAGACCTTGCCGTTGCGGAAACCGCGGAAGGTGATGTCGCCGCCATCCTGGGCGACGGCAGGCCGGACCCGCGTCTCCAGCAGCTCCTTGATGGTCTGGACGATGGTCTCGTCGCCGGCATCGAAGAATTCCTCGTCGGATTCCTCGTCATTGGCGACAGCCGATTGCAGGACAGGCGCGCCGGTCATGAAATGCTCCATGATCGTGCCGAGGATGGCCGGCTTCAGATGTGCCCATTCCGGGCCATCCTTGGTGACCGTGATGAAGTCATAGCCGAAAAACACGGCGCTGACGCCGGGAATGGCAAACAGGCGCTGGGCCAGAGGCGAGTCCGCTGCGCCCTCGGCGCCGCGGAAATCGGCGGTTCCGGTCGCCATGACCACCTTGCCGGGCAGGAACTTCAGCGTTGCCGGGTTCGGCGTGGATTCGGTCTGAATGAACATTGATCTCTCCTTGCGGCGCTGAGGCGCGCATCGGTTTTTTAGAATATTTCCAAAATAGGAGCATTGGCTCCCGCCGACAAGTCACGAAATGATGATTGTCATCCGGCGGCAGCCTTTAGCACAGTGCGTCGATCTCTTCATTGGTCAGGCTGTCGGGCAGAACCGTGACGGGAATAGGAAAGGCCGCCGTTCGTCCGGCGATCATCGAGACCAGAGGACCTGGCCCTTCCTTGGTCGAGCCGGCGGCCAGCACCAGGATGGCGATGTCGCGATCTTCCTCGATCAGCGCGTGGATCTGGGTCGCCGCACTTCCCTCGCGGATGACGATTTCCGGCTCCGTGCCGATGGTTTCCCGCACGGTCTGGGCCGCCTTGGCCAGAGCCGCTTCCGCCTCTTCGCGCGCCTCGGCCCGCATGATTTCCTCTACGCCCAGCCATTGCTGGAAATCCCCTTCGGGGATGACGTAAAGAAGGACAAGGCCGCCGTTGGAATTCTTGGCACGCCGTCCGGCATAATGAACAGCACGATAGCATTCCGGTGTGCCATCGATCACCGCCATGAATTTCCGCCGGTGACCTTCCAGACGCGATAGACGTTTAGAAACCATTCGATAGCCCGCCGCCAGATTATATTGCCGTCCATGTCAGCCCTCCGCCCGAATCGAGCGGGGGACTGGGTTCCTCCCCAGGAGGGGCAACTTTACTGCACGAAACCGATAATGTCGCGGACTTCCTTCATGGTTTTTTCTGCCCTTTCGCGGGCCCGCTGTCCACCGTCGCGCAAGACCGCATCGATGTGGCCCGGATCCGCCATCAGCCTGCGCATTTCAGCGTTTACCGGTGCCAGCACGTCAACGGCCAGTTCGATCAGCGCCGGCTTGAACACCGAGAACTGCTGTCCTCCGAACTCGCCGAGAACCTCGGCCTTGGTCTTGTCGGCCAGGGCGGCAAAGATGCCGACCAGATTGTCCGCTTCCGGCCGGCCCTTCAGGCCGTCGACCTCGCTTGGCAGCGCGTCGGGATCGGTCTTGGCCTTGCGGATCTTGCGGGCGATCGTCTCGGCATCGTCCATCAGGTTGATGCGCGACAGATCGGAGGGATCCGACTTCGACATCTTCTTGGTGCCGTCCTTGAGACTCATGACGCGCGGCGCCGGGCCATCGATCAGCGGCTCGACCATCGGGAAATAGGCATGCACCGGCTCTTCGCCAACCGTGATGTCGACGCCGTAGCCCGAGGCGCGGATCTTTTCCATGAAGTCCATGTTGAATTTCATGGCGATGTCGCGCGCCAGTTCCAGATGCTGCTTCTGGTCGTCGCCGACCGGTACATGGGTGGCGCGGTAGACGAGAATGTCGGCGGCCATCAGGCTCGGATAGGCGAACAGACCGAGCGAGGCATTCTCACGGTCCTTGCCGGCCTTGTCCTTGAACTGCGTCATGCGGTTCATCCAGCCGATGCGCGCCACGCAATTGAAGATCCAGGCGAGTTCCGCATGCTGCGGCACGGCCGATTGGTTGAAGACGATATGGCTCTTGGGATCGATGCCGCTGGCGAGAAAAGCCGCGGTGATCGAGCGGATCTGGCTCGCCATGTCGTCATGGACGAGCTGGGCGGTCAGCGCGTGCAGGTCGACGACGCAATAGATGCAATCGTTGTTTTCCTGCAGCGCCACGAATTTGCGGATGGCGCCGAGATAGTTGCCGAGATGGAGGTTGCCGGTCGGCTGGACGCCGGAAAAGACAAGCGGTTTGAACGTGTTCATATCGTCCTCAATAGGCTGGTGGAGGGCCCCAGGCCCGAACGGGCCATGTAGCTAACGCGGCGGCTTATGCACCGCCGCCAAGCGGCAATCAAGGGGGTGGGCCGCCGGCCGGCCGCAACAGCTCCGATTTCCCTCCGTGGGCACCGGTCTTGTTGAGATGGGCCGCCGATTCCCCCCGTTGCCTTGCGTCGGCGGAAACGGCCTTCGCATTGGCTCGAACCAGCCGAACGGGACCACGGGTGTTAACGGATCTTAGCAATTGAGGCAGCAGAAATCATAGTTTTGAGCAATTTGCTCCTTATTCACCCCACTTTTCGGAATGAAATACCCCATCGAAACGACGAAGGCCTTTCATGATGATAAGGCCCTGTTCGGGGGATACCATGCGCCAACTTTTTCGCGTCGCGCTCACCTGCTTTTTGACGCTCAGCCTTCACGCCACCGCCCATGCCGGCGACAGCCAGAAACGCCGGACCACCAGCTTCAAGCACGACTACACCGCGGCTTACACGCTGCAACGGGTCAGCGTGAAGGCCGGCTGCTTTCCGACCAAGCTGAAGGCGATCCTGGCCCATATCGCCAGCGAGACCGGGCGAAAGCCCATGGTAACGTCAGGCCACCGGCCGCGGTCCGGCGGATCGCAGCACAGCCATTGCTATGCTGCCGATATCCGTGTTCCCGGCGTATCGGAAAAGACCATCCTCGCGGCAGCGGCCACAGCGCCCGGAATCGGCGGCATCGGCCGCTATTGTAACGGCATCGTGCATGTCGATATCGGTCCGAGGCGCAAATGGTCCCATTGCCAATAGCGGGCTTTGCCTGGCTCAGGCTTTGGGCTTGCGCTTGAGATTTCGCCGCAGCATGCCGAGATCCGCGCCGCCGATGGCAAAGGCGATGGCGAAATAGACGATCATAGCGACGCCCACCAGCGCACCGAGCGCACCGATCTGCTGCAGGAGCGGCGTTGCCGGAGACAGCCATGAACTCCAGAGCCCTGAGAGATAGACCAGCACGCCGGCCATGGCGGCGGATGCGATCAACAGCCGCGCGGTGCGGCCGGCCATGGCCCATTCCCATTTCAGGTCGCCACGCCACAGCAGCGTGGAAAACAGCAGAACGGTGTTGATCCATCCGGCCGTCGCTTCGGCAATCGCGATGCCGCGCTCGGCCAGCAGCGGAAAGAGCGAGATTGCCAGCGCCGAGTTGACCACGACCGACACGCCGGTAAAGCGCATCGGCGTCTTGGTGTCTTCGCGCGCATAGAAAGCTGGCTGCAGCGCCTTGATCAGCACGAAGCCCGGCAGGCCTATGCCGTAAAGGGCGAGAATCGAGGCGACAACTTCGGTATTGGCGGCGGAGAAGGCACCGCGCTCATAAAGGACGCGGATGATTTCGTCCGACAGCACCCAGAGGGCGGCTGCCGCCGGCAGGGTCAGGAACAGCACGAATTCGATGGAGCGGTTCTGGATCGTCGCCGCTTCCTTCATCTGCCCGCCTTTCAGCGCCCGCGACAGTTCCGGCAGCAGGACGACGCCGACGGCCACGCCGACGACACCGAGCGGCAGCTGGTAGATCCGGTCGGCATATTGCAGGGCGGCGATCGCGCCCTCCTTGCTGGAGGCGATCGCCTGGCCGATGAGCTGGTTGATCTGGGTGATGCCGCCGGTGACGGCAGCCGGCACGGCCAGGATCAACAGGCGCTTCACATTGGGCGTGATACGCGGAAGTTTCAGACCGATGCTCATGCCGGCATGGCGCACACCGGCATAGACGACCGCCAATTGCAGGACGCCCGCCACCAGCACGGACCAGGACAGGTACCATGCCGTCAATGCCGGATCGGCGCCGATATACATCGCGTAGAACAGGGCACCGATCATCACGACGTTGAGGAAGACAGGGGCAATGGCCGCCGCGAAGAAATGGTGCAGCGAATTGAGCATGCCGCTCATCATCGCCGTCAGCGACATGCACATCAGATAGGGAAACATCACAACGGCCAGCTTCACCGTCATCGACAGCTTTTCCGGGTCGTCGGCAAAACCCGGTGCGATGACCCAGGCGACCAGCCAGGGCATGCCGAGTTCCATGGCGATGGTGATCAGCAGCAGCACCGAGAACAGCACGCCGAACACTTCCTCGGAGAAGCGCTTGGCGCCGTCGATGCCGTGCGCCTCGATCTCCTTGGAAAACAGCGGGACGAAGGCGGCGTTAAAGGCGCCTTCGGCAAACAGCCGGCGGAACAAGTTCGGGAAGCGGAAGGCGGCATAAAAGACGTCGGCCATCGGCCCGGTGCCAAGGGCCGCCGCCATCAGCGTTTCGCGGGCGAACCCGAAGATGCGGCTGCCGAGCGTCGCACCGCCGACCGTCATGAACTTCTTGACCAGGCTCATGGTTCAGGCCCTGGCTTTCTTCGGCGGTGAGACCGTTCGTTGCGGCGATGGCGCGATCATGCCGGACGGCATCCGGTCGCGCAATTCGTCGCTCTGCTCGCTCATGACCGCTTTCAGCCGTGCCATGACGCTGACCTGGCGGTTCTCATTGATGATTTTCTGCCCGACCAGATCGGTCACATAGAAGGTATCGATGACCTTTTCGCCGAACGTGGTGATGCGGGCCGAATGAATGTCCAGCGACAGATCCGACAACACCGCGGTCACTTCCGCCAGCAGGCCGATGCGGTCGAGGCATTCGACTTCGACGACCGAGAACTTGTTGGACAGGCTGTTGGAGAAGGTGACATACGGAGTGACGGGGAAATTCTTGTTCTTGCGGCGCCCCTTGCTGCGGGTGGCGATGACTTCCGGCAGGCGCTTCTTGCCCGACAGCACGTCCTCGATCATCTTGCCGATGGTCGCGGCGCGGCGCATCTCGTCCTCGTCAATCGGAAACTCCCGGTTGACGAGAATGGTATCGAGCGCCCGACCGTCGGAGGTGGTGAAGATCTGCGCATCGGCAATGTTGGCGCCGGCCGCGGCACAGGCGCCGGCGATGATCGACAGCAGGCGCGGATGGTCGGGCGACAGCACCGTGATCTCGGTAATGGCATGGAAGGAATGGGTCCGGACCATGGTCGCCAGCGCCTGGCCCGCCTTGTCGGCCTGGCGAATGAAATGGGCGTGGCGAACCTGGTCCTCAAGGGCGACCGACAGGAGATAGGGCTCGTAGTGCAGCTTCGTGTAGGTCTTCTGGTCCTTCTGGCTCCAGTCGGCCAAAGCCTTGCCGAGTTGCTCGCCGGCATGCTTGGCGCGCTCCTTGCGCGATACTTCCGAAAAGCCACCGGACAGAAGCAGCTCCGTCTCATAGTAGAGCGTGCGCAGCAGCTGGCCTTTCCAGCCGTTCCACACACCCGGGCCGACTGCGCGGATATCGCAGACGGTGAGCACCAGCAGCATTTTCAGCCGCTCCAGCGACTGCACCTTTTCGGCAAAGTCGGTGATCGTCTTGCGGTCATGCAGGTCGCGGGTCTGGGCGACCATCGACATCAGCAGATGCTGCTCGATCAGCCAGGCGACCAGTTCCGTCTGTTTCGGCGAGAGGCCAAGCCGCGGGCAAAGCTTGCGTGCCACCTTGGCGCCGGCGATCGAATGGTCTTCCTGCCGGCCCTTGGCGATATCGTGCAGCAGCACGGCGACATAGAGCGCCTGCCGGTCCTCGATGCCCGGCATCAGCTTGGCAGCCAGCGGATGGATCTCCTCCGTCTTGCCCTTGTCGATATCCGACAACACTTCCAGCGTGCGGATCAGGTGCTCGTCGACCGTATAGTGATGGTACATGTTGAACTGCATCATCGAGACGATGCGCCCGAAATCGGGGATGAACTTGCCGAGAACCCCGGCCTCGTTCATGCGGCGCAGGATGTGCGCCGGATCGCGCCTGGAGGTCAGGATCGACAGAAAGAGGCGGTTGGCCTCTGCACTTTCGCGAAAATCATTGTCGATCGACGAGAGCGACCGGTTGACCCGCTTGACCGCATCCGGATGGAATTCCAGGCCATGGATATCGGCAACATGGAACAGACGCATGATGCTCATCGGGTCGTTCTTGAACACGTCGGGATTGGAAAGCGCGATGCGGCCGCGGTCATCGATGAATTCAATGGTGCCGGGGATCTTGCGCGGACGATTGGCGAAACGCCCCAAAACGCCGGAGAGGCCGGGTGCTGCTTTCGCCTGCTGCTCTTCCAGAGTGGCGCAGATGATCCGCGTCAGGTCGCCGACATTCTTGGCGACAAGAAAATAGTGCTTCATGAAGCGCTCGACGGCCGACAGACCCGGACGGGGCTGGTAGCCGAGGCTTTGGGCGATGTCCGGCTGGATATCGAAGGACAGCCGCTCCTCCGGTTTGCCGGTCAGGAAATGCATATGGCAGCGCACGGCCCAGAGAAAATCGTCGGACTTTTCGAACAGGCGCCATTCCTGACGCGACAGAACGCCGAGCTTTACCAGTTCGGCGGAATCGCGAATGTGGTAATTGTATTTGGCAATCCAGAACAGCGTGTGCAGGTCGCGCAGGCCGCCTTTGCCTTCCTTGACATTCGGCTCGACCAGATAGCGCGTGTCGCCGGCCTTGCGGTGGCGCTCGTCGCGCTCGGCAAGCTTGGCGGCAATGAATTCCGGCGCCGTCTTTTCCGCCACTTCCGTATCGAAGCGCTTCTCCAGTTCGCTGACCAATGCGCCGTTGCCGCAGATGTAGCGCATCTCGAGAATGGACGTGCGGATGGTCATGTCGGTCTTCGAGAGACGAAGGCATTCCTCCACGGTGCGGGTGGCGTGGCCAACCTTGAAGCCGAGATCCCACAGCACGTAAAGCATGGCCTCGACGGCCTTGCGCCCATCGCCTTCGGATTTCGGCGGCAACAGGAACAGAAGATCGATATCGGAGCCCGGCGCCAGCGTTCCGCGGCCGTAGCCGCCGACGGCCGCCACGGCCACTTCACCGCTTCGGTCGCGATAGATTTGATCAACGATCACTCCATGCAGAATGCCGATCAGTTGATCCTGAAGCCAGGAAATCGTCCGGGCGCAATTGAGCCCGCTGCCGTCCTGAAACAGGCGTCGATGCGCCACTTCTCGGCCCTCGGCACTGGCTTTCTTGAGGATAGGCAGCAGGGCGGCGCGCGTATCCAGCAGGTTGCCGTTATTGCTTCTGGCCGCGGCCTCGCATTGCGCCTTCAGGTCCGCGACATCCAGAACGTCGCGATAGTCGTCATCGAGCTTGGCCATGGTCTTTACGGATATTCCCTTGTCTGGCCTGCTGTCGAAGGCGTTGACGGTTTGGCGCGCTATAACGCGTTTCAAGCGCGCTCGACAACCATCTTAGCCATCAAGACTTGCCAAGTTGTTTCTTCAGGTCATAGAGCGCATCAAGCGCCTGACGCGGCGTCAGATCGTCAAGGTCCAATGCCCGAACCGCTTCCTCGACCTTCGACGGGCCGGCCTTGCGGGCTTCTTCCCGACGCACCGCGATCTGGAACAGCGGCAGGTCGTCGATCAGCTGGCTTGCCGGGTTCTTCCGGTCAGCATCTTCCAGTCGCGACAGCACATCCTTGGCGCGCAGGACAACCGAAGACGGCAGCCCGGCCAGACGCGCCACCTGGATGCCGTAGGACCGGTCGGCAGCGCCGGGGCCTACCTCGTGCAGAAAGATCACGTCATTGTCCCATTCCTTGACCCGCATTGTGACATTGGAAAGGCGATCGAGCTTTTCCGACAGGACGGTCAGCTCGTGGAAATGGGTGGCAAACAGCGAGCGGCAGCGATTGACCTGATGCAGGTGCTCGACCGTGGCCCAGGCGATCGACAGGCCGTCGAAGGTTGCCGTGCCGCGGCCGATTTCGTCGAGGATGACCAGGGAGCGGTCGCCGGCCTGGTTGAGGATTGCCGCCGTTTCGACCATCTCGACCATGAAGGTGGAGCGGCCGCGGGCCAGGTCGTCGGATGCGCCGACGCGCGAGAACAGCCGGTCGACAATGCCGATATGGGCCGATCCGGCCGGCACGAAGGAACCCATCTGGGCGAGAATGGCGATCAGCGCATTCTGTCGCAGAAAGGTCGATTTACCGCCCATGTTGGGGCCGGTCAGCAGCCAGATCGCCCCGTCGGCCGCCCCATCGGTTGGCGACAGATCGCAATTGTTGGCGATGAACGGACCGGAGGACTGGCGGCGCAGTGCCTGCTCGACGACCGGATGGCGGCCGGCGACAATCGAAAACATACGGCTGTCGTCGACGATCGGCCGGCAATAGCCCTGCTCTTCGGCAAGCGTTGCGAGACCCACCGCGACATCGATGGCGGCCAGCGCCCGCGCGGCGGCCTTGATCGCCTCAGCCTCCGTCACGACAGCTTCCACCATGCGCGCGAAGGCCTTCAGCTCGATTTCAAGCGCCCGGGCCGCCGCATTGGCGATGCGGCTTTCGAGATCGGCCAGCTCGGTGGTGGTGAAGCGCATGGCATTGGCCATGGACTGGCGATGGATGTAGCGGGCCTTGGCGGCGTCGGTGTCAATCATCGGCCCGGCATTGCTGGCCGTCACCTCGATGAAATAGCCGAGCACATTGTTGTGCTTGATCTTCAGCGACTTGATGCCGGTCTCTTCGCAATATTGCAGCTGCAGGCCGGCAATGACGCGGCGCGACTGGTCGCGCAGCGCCCGTACCTCGTCCAGATCCGCATCCGCACCATCGCGCAGAAAACCGCCGTCGCGCTTCAGCAAGGGCAATTCGTCGGCCAGCAGGTTTGTCAGCATGGCCTCCAGCGGATCTGGCAAGGCCTGGAGCTCCGACGCGGCGGCGCGCAACTCTGCCGGCAGATCGACATTCTGGAACAGCACACCGATATCCCTGGCTGTCGCCAGTCCCTGGCGGATGGCAAGCAAGTCGCGCGGGCCACCACGGTCGAGCGCCAGCCGCGACAAGGCCCGCGGCATGTCAGGCGCGCGCTTCAGGACTGCACGCAGACGATCGGCCAACGACGGTTCCGACAGCAGAAAGGCGATGGCATCCTGCCGGTCGGCGATCGCCTCCGGATCGGTCAGCGGTGACATCAGCCGCTCGGCGAGCAGCCGCGCGCCGCCGCCGGTCACGGTGCGGTCGATGACTTTCAGCAGCGCGCCGTCGCGGCTGCCCGACAATGTCTTGACCAGTTCCAGATTGGCCCGCGTCGCCGCATCGATGAAGAGAGTCGAGGACGCCGACTGGCGCTCGGGAAGGCCAAGCGGTGGGCGCTCGGCGAACTGGGTCTTTTCGACATAGGCGACGGCGGCGGCGGCCGCGGCCATTTCGGCGCGGGAAAAGCTTCCGAAACCGTCGAGCGTCTTCACGCCGAAATAGCGGGTGATCCGGCCTTCCGCCGCGGCACTGTCGAACAGCACGGCCGGCTGCGGCACGACGACACGGCCTAGCACGTCAAAGACCGGGCGAATCTCGGGATCCTGGAACAGCGCGTCGGCGACGATCAGTTCGCTCGGCTCGATGCGCGAAATATCGGCGAGCAGCCGCGCGGCATCCGTCTCGGCCAGCCGGAAAACGCCGGTGGAAATGTCGATCCAGGCCAGCGCCAGCTGCGGCTCTGAACCGCCACGCACGCGGGCCAGCGCCATCAGATAGTTGGATTCGGATGGCGAAAGCAGCTTTTCCTCGGTGATTGTGCCGGGCGTCACCAGCCGCACGACATCGCGCTTGACCACCGATTTGGAGCCGCGCCGCTTGGCTTCCGCCGGGTCCTCGATCTGCTCGCACACGGCGACGCGGAAACCGAGCCCGATCAGCCGCTGCAAATAGTCGTCGGAGGCATGCACCGGCACGCCGCACATGGGGATTTCCTGGCCCATATGCTGGCCCCGCTTGGTCAGCGTGATGCCGAGCGCGCGCGACGCCTCGACGGCATCCTCGAAGAACAGCTCGTAGAAATCACCCATGCGATAGAACAGCAGCGAACCGGGATTGTTCGCCTTGATCTCGATATACTGCTCCATCATCGGCGTGGCGGAGGCACGGCTCTCCTCCGACGCGAGTTCGGCGACGTTCAAAACCTCGGCAGCAGGCGCGTTTTCGATTGTCACGATCCTCATATTTTCTTGGGCGAAAAGTCGTGCAACACTAACGACGTCAACGCGCCAAAGACAATAACAAAGGGCTGCCACACGCATGGCTGCCCACAACTAGGTTTGAGGAAACATGCCGATCAAGGACAAAGCCGAGCGGACGCGCACGTCCGTCACCGAGCAGGAAGCGCTCGATTTCCATTCGCAGGGACGCCCCGGCAAGCTGGAGATCACCCCCACCAAGGCCATGGCCACGCAGCGCGACCTGTCGCTTGCCTATTCGCCCGGCGTCGCGGTGCCGGTCAAGGCGATCGCCGCCGATCCGGCCACGGCCTACGACTACACGACGCGCGGCAACATGGTGGCCGTCATCTCCAACGGCACGGCGATTCTCGGCCTCGGCAACTTGGGCGCGCTGGCCTCCAAGCCCGTGATGGAGGGCAAGGCTGTGCTCTTCAAGCGCTTTGCCGACGTGGACAGCATCGACCTTGAAGTCGATACCGAGAATGTCGAGGAATTCATCAATTGCGTGCGCTATCTCGGCCCCTCGTTCGGCGGCATCAATCTGGAAGACATCAAGGCGCCGGACTGCTTCATCATCGAGCAGCGCCTGCGCGAACTGATGGACATTCCGGTCTTCCACGACGACCAGCATGGCACCGCGATCATTGCCGCCGCCGGATTGATCAATGCGCTTGAACTGACCGGGCGCGATTTCAAGACCACCAAGCTGGTCTGCAACGGCGCCGGTGCTGCGGCGATCGCCTGCATCGAACTGATCAAGAGCATGGGTTTTCCCCATGAGAACATCATTCTCTGCGACACCAAGGGCGTCATCTACCAGGGCCG
Source organism: Rhizobium sp. CG5 (assembly GCF_023701945.1). Taxonomy (GTDB): domain Bacteria; phylum Pseudomonadota; class Alphaproteobacteria; order Rhizobiales; family Rhizobiaceae; genus Allorhizobium. Next base: position 77,923 of record NZ_JABAEF010000002.1, on the reverse strand, counting down.
CACCGAGGGCATGAACCAGTGGAAATCGGCGCATGCGGCCAGGACCGACCGCCGCAGCCTGGCGGAGGCCATGGCCGGAGCAGACGTCGTGCTCGGCCTGTCGCAGAAAGGCGCCTTCAGCGCCGAGATGATCCGCTCGCTGGCGCCCAATCCGATCATCTTCGCGATGGCCAATCCCGACCCGGAAATCACGCCGGAAGAGGTCGCGCAGATCCGCAGCGATGCGATCATGGCAACCGGGCGGTCGGATTATCCGAACCAGGTCAACAATGTGCTGGGCTTTCCCTATATCTTCCGTGGCGCTCTCGACGTGCGGGCCTCGTCGATCAACGAGGCGATGAAGAGCGCTGCGGCGCAGGCGCTGGCAAGCCTTGCCCGCGAAGACGTGCCGGACGACGTGGTGGCGGCCTATCAGGGCAACCGGCCGCGCTTCGGGCCGCAATACATCATTCCCGTACCCTTCGATCCCAGGCTGATCTCGGCCATTCCGGTGGCCGTGGCCAAGGCTGCCATGGAGAGCGGCGTGGCCCGCAAGGCGATCCCCGATCTCGACGCCTATGCCCGCGAGTTGTCTGCCCGGCGCGACCCGATCGCGGCGACGACGCAGCGGCTCTATGAGCGGGTCAAGACCCATCCCAAGCGCGTGGTCTTTGCCGAGGGCGAGGAAGAACAGGTGATGCGGGCGGCCATCTCGTTTGCCACCCAGGGGCTTGGCACCGCCATTCTGCTGGGTCGCGACGAACCGCTGAAGGCGACCGCCGAGCGCGCCGGAATCGACCTCGACCGTCCCGGCATCGAACTGGTCAATGCCCGCGTGTCGACCCGTGTCGAGGCCTATACGGACTATCTCTACGCCCGTCTGCAGCGCAAGGGTTACCTGCATCGCGACTGCCAGCGGCTGATCAACACAGACCGCAACCATTTCGCGGCCTGCATGGTGGCGCTCGGCGATGCCGATGCCATGGTGACGGGCACAACGCGCAATTATTCCACCGCTCTGGAAGACGTGCGCCGCTGCATCGACGCAAAACCCGGCCATCGGGTGATCGGCGTATCGCTGGTGCTGTCGCGCGGCCGCACCGTGCTGGTGGCCGATACGGCCGTGCACGACATGCCGACGGCGGAAGAACTGGCCGATATTGCCGAGGGCGCTGCCGGTCTTGCCCGGCGCATGGGCTATGAGCCGCGCGTGGCGCTCCTGGCCTATTCGACCTTCGGTCATCCGACGGGAGAGCGCTCCGAGCGGCTACGCGAGGCGGTGAAGATCCTCGACAACCGCCAGGTCGATTTCGAATATGACGGCGAGATGGGCGCGGATGTGGCGCTCAACGTGCATCGCATGGAGCAATATCCGTTCTGCCGCCTGTCGGGCACGGCCAATGTGCTGGTCATGCCGGCCTTCCACTCGGCCTCGATTTCCACCAAGATGCTGCAGGAACTCGGCGGCTCGACCGTGATCGGTCCCCTGCTGGTCGGCCTCGACAAGTCGGTGCAGATCGCCCAGATGGGCGCCAAGGATACCGATATCGTCAACATGGCGACGATTGCCGCCTATAACGCCGGCGAATAGCTCAGTCGGATGCGGGCTGCCACGGCGGCTGCTCGCATCCGGTCGCCACCACCTGCTTCAACTTGGCCATGTCGGCGCTAAGCTCTTCGCGCAGCCAGCGCTTGAACGCGTCGATGCGCTCGCTGCGGCGGGCATTTTCGGCCGTGACGAAATAATGTCCGTCGCCGGTCTCTGCCCAGGGGCCGAAGGGCACGACCAATTGTCCGGCCTGGATGGCATGGGAGGCCAATGTCTGCCAGGCGAGCATGACACCCTGACCGGAGATTGCGGCATCCAGGCAAAGCGATGCCTCGTTGAAGACGTGCCGGCTTTCCACCGGCCGGCCGGCAAGGCCCACGTCCCGCAGCCAGACATCCCAGGAGAACATCGCCCTGCCGTCGCGGATGACCGGCAGGTCCAAGAGATCGGCCGGCTCTTTCAGTCGCGCGGCAAGCGCCGGCGTGCAGACCGGAAAGACCAACTGTTCCAGCAGAAGTTCGGAGCGAACGCCCGGCCATTTACCCCGTCCGACACGAATGCACAGATCGACATCCGATGTTGCCGGATCGGTCAGGTTGGAGGATGCGTCGATCCGGAGGCTGATATCCGGGCAGCGTTCGGAGAAACTGCCAAGACGGTTGACCAGCCAGCGGGCGGCGAAGACAGGGGCCACCGAAATGGTCAGCACATTCTCGTCGCGCCGATGGGCCGCGGCCACCGCGCTCGACACGAGCCGGAAGCCTTCGCCAAGCCGGGTGAGAATGACCTGCCCGACCTCGGTTGCCACCATGCCCTTCGGCGTGCGCTCGAACAGCTGGCGGCCAAGCTGCTGTTCCGACTTGATGACCTGTTGGCTGACGGCGCCGATCGACACGCCCAGCTCTGCGGCAGCGGCCTGGAGCGATCCAAGCCGGCCCACCGCTTCGACGGCGCGCAGGCCGTTCAGATGCACGAGATTGAGGTTTTGCATATAGTTTCTCTATAGCAAATGCGTGCACATCTCAATTGAAGACTGGTCCCGGAAGAGCGACCGTGCGCCAAGGATTAATCTCTGCAAACGGCAGGATAGCATCCGTCACGAGAAAGGCACGGATCCATGTTCAAGTTTTTCTGGAGCAAGGCTCGCCATCGGGGTGACCGTATTTCGCAAGGCGACGACGTCTGGCGACGGGATCCGCTCAGCCATCCGGCCTTGAGGGTGATGACGGAGCGCGAGCTGGCCGATCTGCCGATGGAGCCGCGCTGTTTCCTCGCCGAGCCCGAACGGGAGGTACCCGTCAAAAAGAACCCGCCAACTCACGAACAGAGGGCGGGCTGAGGACTGGACGGAAGAAAATCAGCTGGCGAAGCGGCCGGCGTCAGCGCCGTAATAGTTGAGATAGCGATCCGAAATGCTGGTGATCGGCAGGATGATCAGCACGTCGGTGGTGTTGAAGGCATGATCGACGACGGCCCCGGAGCCGACCATGGCGCCGACGCGCAGATAGCCCTTGATCAGCGGCGGCATGGCCGACAGTGCCTTGCGGGCGCTGATCGCTTCCTCCGGCATCAGATCCATGGTGCGGAACAGTTCGGGGCGGGCCTCGACGGCCCAGTCACCCTGCGCCAGGGAATTGTTGTGCAGGAAAGACAGCGCCAGGGCATGGGCCTCCGGGCGAACGCCGGGAAACGAGCCGCAGCCGAACATGGCATCGACACCGTGCCGCAGCGCATAGGCCCAATTGCCCTGCCACAACAGTTCCAGGGTCCGCTTGGTGCGATATTCCGGCAGCACGCAGGAGCGACCGAGTTCCATGAAGCGCTTGTCGGGGTGGCGGGCGAGCAGATCACCGATCGCGAATTCCGAAGACGAGTAATAACCGCCATTGGCCAGCGCCACATCATGGCGCAGCAGGCGATAGGTGCCGACGATCTGGTCTTCCGGATCGCCCTCGATGGCGCGGTCGAGTACGAGAAGATGATCGCAGATCGCATCCCAGCCATCGATATCGCGCTTACAACGCATGGCGTCCGGCGCCAGCTGGGCCTTCATCTCTTCGACGAAGACCCGAAACCGCACCGACTGGGCCGCATCAACTTCGCTTTGGGTGCGGGCAAGCCGGGTTTCCAGTGTGCCGATCCGGCCGAGGATGTCGCTGTTCTCCGCGCTCGGAGCGCGCGGCGAGGCCTTATTGCCGTCAAGCAGGCCAGAGCGTTCTAACAATTCAAGTGTCATGGCGATTCGTCCGGAACCTGTTCAGGTTAAGGCCATAAACCATGGATGTACGACAGGATCGTGACAGCATTTGTCACATCCGGGCAGCACTTGCCAGCCCAGATCAGCCGGTTTGTGACGCTTTCGACTGAAAGGACGCCAAAGTCTGGACCTCCTTCAGCAAGCGATTGGGCTTGACCGGCTTTTCCAGCACGAGGTCGGCGCCGTTGGCAAGCACCTCGGTGCGGATATGGTCGCGGCTGTCGCCGGTCAGAACGATGACCGGCGTGCGGCTCTGGCGCCGCAATTGCTCGACCATGCGGATATAGCGGATAACGGCCGGCCCATCACCGCCCGGCATGCCGAGATCGGTGATAACAAGATCGAAACTGACGCCGTCCTCCGCCGAGACCGCGCGGCGCAGGGCATCGAAATCGGTGACCGCCACGACCTTGTGGCCGGCCTTGCTCAGCACGGCCAGCAGCAGCGTCGCATTGATGGGGTCATCCTCGGCCATCAGAACACGAAGCGCCTTGCCATGCAGGCCCTCCGTCGGGGCTGGCTCGTCGGATTGCACAGACGGCGCCTGAGGCGGTTCGCGAACTTCTACGCCCCGCATGACACCCAGCAGAACATCGACAAGGGTCTGCTCCCGCAGCGGCCGGATAAGCCAGGCATCAAAGCCCGGATGCGGCCGTCCCGAGCGTTCCTCGGGGCTGACCAGATAGATCTTGCGAACCGGCCCGTAGCGGTCCAGCCGCGCCGCGACATCCCTGCTGAATTCGCCGACGCAACGGTGATCGACGATGATGTCGGTAAACGGCCGCGCTTCATCGGCTGCCCTGTCGATGGCGGCCAGCACTGAGCCGGCATCCATGGCGTGGCGGCATACGCCGCCGAGTGCACGGATGGTGGCCGCCGTTGCTTCGGCGGAAGGTCCATCCGGGGCCAGCAGCAGGACGGCAGAGCGCGTCAAGGCCATGCAGCGTTCGAAAAATCCGCCGTCGTCATGCTTGCCGGTCGGCAAGCGGATCTCGAAGATACTGCCCTCGCCCCGGCGGCTGTGAGCCAGAGAGAGCGATCCGCCCTGGGCGCGCATCAGCCGTTCGGAGATCGCCAGGCCGAGACCCGTGCCGCCGCTCTTCTGCGTGGAATCGCCGGACTGGGAGAATTCGAGAAACAGGCGCGACTGCTCTTCGCTGTCCATGCCAGGCCCGCTGTCGCGGATCTGGATGAGAAGCGCATCGCCATCCAGGCAGGCACTAACAAGCACGCCGCCCTTTGCCGTGAACTTGACCGCATTGCCGATGACATTGAACAGAACCTGGCGAAGGCGGGCCGCATCGACATCGAGCATATCAGGAACATCGGCACTGATCGTTGCGGCAATCTCCACGCCTTTTTCATGGGCGCGATGCGCCAGCATCTCGATGACGCTCTCCACCAGCCGCCTTGGGCTGACGATTTCCTTGTGAAGGGAAAAACGCCCGGCATCGAGGGTGGAAAAATCGAGCAGATCGGCCACCAGCTGCTGCAGGGCTTCGCCCGATTGCACGATACCGGCCAGATAGTTCTTCTGCTCGGCGGTCAGGCTGGTTCGCTCCAGCAGGTGGCTCATGCCGAGAATACCGTTCAGCGGCGTGCGCATCTCGTGACTGACGGTCGCCAGCAGGCGAGTCTTGGCGGCATTGACCCGTTCGGCGCGGGCTAGAAGTTCAACCGCATCCTCACCGCCGCCGCGCTGTGCCGGCGGCCGCGCAGCGGCCATCATGTCCCATCCGAACGCAAGGCCGGGGACAAATCTCAGCCATTTCTGCAGTCGCGCACGCGTAGCCATTGGTGGACAGTATCAGACAGCTGATTTCGAGAACGTGTGCCAAAATGCTCAAGTTTTACGGTTTTGGCTGTCTCTTCCCGAGGATCTCGTTGAGGAGAATGAGGCCTGCACCCAGGGTGATCAGGCTATCGGCGAGATTGAACACGGCAAAAGACCATGTCTGAGTGTAGAACAGCACGTAGTCGATCACATGTCCGTAAACGAAACGGTCGACCAGATTGCCGATCGCCCCGGCAATGATCATCGCATAGCCCAGATGGGCAAAACGATGGGTGGCGTCCGTCTGACTCCAGAGCCAGAGCACGAAGGCGACGATGAGCAGCCGCATGCCGACGATGAACCAGCCATCCATGCCGGAGAGCATGGAAAAGGCCACGCCGAGATTGTGGGTGCGGTAGAGGGCGAGCATCGGCATCACCGGCACGGCCTCGTGCATCGGCAGATAGGCTTCCACCGCCGTCTTGACCGCCTGATCGACGAGAAGAGCCGCCAGGATCAGCAGCACGGCCGGCAGGGGGCGGGAGAAAAGCGCAGGTCTGTCGGTCATGTCGGCTCGTCGAGTTTCAAAAGGTCGCGGCGCGCCTCGAACAGCATCACGCCCGTGGCAATCGCCAGATTGAGCGAGTCGGCGCGGCCGGACTGCGGAATGCGGGCCAGCACATCGGCCTGGCGGGCAAGCTCCTCCGGGAGGCCGGACTGCTCATTGCCCATCATCAGGACCACCGGCTTGCGGCGATAATCGACTGTCCGATAGTCAATGGCGCCGGCCAGATGGGTGGCGACCACCTGTGCACCGCTCGAAGCCTTCCACGCCAGGAACTCGGCGACGGTGGCCTTCACCAGCGGCAGGGCAAACATCGAGCCCATGGTGGCGCGCACGGTTTCCATGGAAAACGGATCGGTACAGTCGCCGAGCAGCATCACACCGGAGGCGCCGGCAGCATCGGCGGTGCGGATGATCGTGCCGAGATTGCCGGGATCACGCACCCGATCGAGCGCGATCCAGGTCTGGCCGGTCGACAGTTTGACGTCACGCAGCGGCATCCAGCGCTGATCGAAAACGCCGGCCACCATCTGCGGATTTTCCCGGCGGGTGATCGATGCCATGACCTTTTCGCTGACTTCCAGCACCAGGCCGCCGGACGCCACCGTCTTGGCGGCGATCTTCTCGACCAGCGGCTTGCCTTTGGCGGCTTTCGAATAGATCAGGGTGCGAATGGTCCAGCCGAGTTCCAGGGCATCGATGACCAGTTTCAGCCCTTCCGCCATGAAGGTTCTGGTCTCATCGCGCGTCTTTTTCTGCGACAGCGCCTTGATATCCTTGACAATCGGATTGGCAAGGCTGGTCACTTCCTTGACCTGGCCGACCCGGCGGGGTCCGTGGTCGCGATAATCGTCCGTCATTTTGGCACCCAGCGGCTGAAAAGAGAGGTCGAAAGCGCCCGGCCGGGCGTTTTGCCATCCACTCCGGTCTCCCGGATCACCAGTTCGCCGGATTCCACGGTGCCGCGCTTGCCGCGCATGGTCTCGCGCATCAGTTCGTGGATCGAATAGAAGCTCGCACGAATGGAATAGGCCGTCAGCACCAGGCCTTCGGCCCTCGGTGACAGGATATCGCGGCAAATGTCGAGCATGGCCGGCAGATGGTCGAACAGTTGCCAGACCTCGCCATTCGGTCCGCGGCCGAATTTCGGCGGATCGGTGAGGATGATGTCGTAGTGGCTGCCGCGGCGCTGCTCACGCTGGATGAACTTCATGGCGTCGTCGCAGATCCAGCGGATCGGCGCCTTGTCCATGCGGCTCAGCGCCTGATTTTCGCGGGCCCAGCCGATGGCCTTCTTGGACGCATCGACATGGGTGACTTCCGCGCCGGCCCGAGCGGCGATCAACGAGGCGACGCCGGTATAGCCGAACAGGTTGAGGACTTTCAGCGGCGTCTTGGACGCTTCTATGCGCTCCTTCATCCAGGTCCAATGGGCGATCTGCTCGGGAAAGACGCCGACATGGCGAAAGGCGGTGAAACGGCCGAGGAAATCGACGCCGAGCAGAGCAAGCGGCCAGGTTTCGCCCAGCGCCTCGCGCGGAAAGCGCCAGCGGCCCATGCCTTCCTCATCCGTATCGCCGGAAAATACCGCATCGGCCCGCTCCCATACATGGGCGGGCAAAGCCGGCGGCCAGAGCGCCTGGGCTTCCGGCCGGATGATGCGATAGGGACCATATTGTTCGAGCTTGAGCCCGTGACCGCTGTCGATCAGATGGAAATCGCCGGCACCGGCCGATTCCAGAATGAGCGGCACCCGTTCGCCGGGGCGCTCGCCGGCACGCAGTTCAAGGCGCTCCGGTGGCGGCGCGGATGCTTCCGCCTTGGCGGATCTCACCGGCTCATCACGCCCACCGACGGCTCGCCCCGAAGCGCGCTCAACCCGCTCTGCACCATCGGGCCGCTCTGCGCCATCTGGCCGCTGCGCGCCATCGGGCTTGCCCGCAAAGACACGCTTTTCAGGGCGGCGCGGCTTTAAGGCTCCGGGTTCGGTCACCTTTGGCGGAGACCGGCGTATCTTGTTCTTCACGGCTTGATCGGCTTTCCATGGCTTTCGTCGATGTCAGCCCTTAGCATTGCCGGGCCAGCGCGAAAAGCGCTTTCCGGCAGGCGATCCGGACGCGGCAGACTAAATTACTTCGACGGCAGTTGTGCCAGGCCCTGCCCTGCGATCTGTTCGGCACGCTTCTTGTGCTGGTCGGCTTCGGCCTGCCAGCGCATGGCGGAGCGCGATTCGCGCTTGGCGCGCTTGCGGTATTTGCCCTGCGACCACCAGGTCGCCAGAGAGCCGGCAAAGAGTCCGAGCAGGAAGGCCAGAAACAGAAAGACGAAGAACGGTGCTGCGACCGAAAGAACCTGGTCGCCCGGTTGAAACGGATTGAGCGCCAGGCTGACGGTCTGCCGGTTGGCGACGGAAAGGACGATCAAGACAATTCCGAGCGGCACCAGAATGACCAGGTTGACGATCTTTTTCATCATCGTGCATTCTCCTTCGCGGCCGCAGCGGCCGCCTTCATGCTTTGCTGTCCCTCAGAATAGGAGCAAATGCATGGCAATCAAGGGCAGGATTGCCGCGCCCGGATCATCATCCGCATGCCTGGTGGCGCGGATCAGGTCAAAACAGGGCTTATTCGTCCGCCTCGTCATCCATTCCGGGGTTCAGGCGCTCGCGCAATTCCTTGCCGGTCTTGAAGAACGGCACCCATTTTTCCTCGACGAAGACGGTTTCGCCGGTTCGAGGATTGCGCCCCGATCGCGATGGGCGGTTCTTGACCGAGAAGGCACCAAAACCTCTCAGTTCGACACGATTGCCCCCTGCAAGCGCATCGGTGATTTCATCGAGAACGGCATTGACGATATTTTCAACGTCACGGTGATAGAGGTGCGGGTTCCTTGCCGCAACAATCTGCACCAGTTCCGATTTAATCACGGTCGCCCCCTGAAAACTTTGTCGTCGGATGGTAGAAAGTGCCAAACCCCAAAAAGGTCGTCAAGAACAGGTCCCGACCCGGACCAAGCCCGGCGACATGGCGTAAAACATCACAAACACTTGAATGAATCAATCGCTTAAGCCAATCCGCCGCATCAAATATGCCGTAGCGGCCGGGCAGTCGGGATAAACGCAGGCCAAGGCCTCTTTTCGACCTCGTCTTGTATCGCGGCTAAAAAAATCCATATTGGCAAGCCAAGGCAATAATGCGAAACGTCCCACCATGGGAAGCCTCCTCTTTACGGACCCTTAGTGTGATCGGACCGACTTCAAACAGGCCAAACGAATGCTGAACCGCCTGGACAATAGCAAGGCAGGAGCCATTGCGGCGCCTGCCGGCGATCTTTACCGGCGGGCCATGGAGCATTCGGGACGAGTGCGCCGGCTGAAAGTGCTTTTGCCTTTGGCCGCGCTGCTGATTTCGCTGGCCTTCGTCGGGGTTTCCGTGGTCCGCGCCTATCTGCCGGAAAACCTGAAGCTTGAATCGGCCCGGATCGAAAACGGCAAGGTCGTCATGGAGAAGCCGGCCGTCTCCGGGCGCAATGCCGACGGTATCAGCTATTCGATGAGTGCGCTGCGGGCGCTGCAGGATATCAAGAACCCCAACATCATCACTCTTGAAACCATCAAGGCTGCCGTGCCGGTCAACGACAAGATCATTGCCCGGATCGAGGCAACCAGCGGCATCTTCGATCGCGCCAATGATCGGCTCGACATGGAAGAACCTTTCGTCATCAAATTGAGCACCGGCCTTGAGGCGCATTTCCAGTCCGCCCATCTCGACATCAAGGGCGGAACCATGAATACGACCGACCCCATCGCAATTACCGCCAAAGAAGCTTCGATTGTTGCACAGTCTCTCAAGATGACGGATAAGGGACGCATCATCACCTTTGCGGGTGCCGTTCGCGTCAATATCGAACCATCCGCTATTCGCAACACGGACAACTGAAGAGCCGGCCCGCCATGAAAACCATCTGCCGTTCATCGTTTTACAGGGCTTTCTCGCTGCTTGCGGCAAGCGGGCTGGCGCTTGGGCTGGCATCAACGGTCATGGCCCAGGCAACCAGCAAAAACATGGACGGCATGAAGCTGTCCAACGACCAGCCGATCCAGATCGAAAGCGACCAGCTGGAGATCCGCGAGCAGGACAAAGTTGCGGTCTTCACCGGCAATGTGAAGGTTGTTCAGGGCACGACCACGCTGCAGGCCGGACTGATGACGGTCTACTATCGCGGTGAAGGCACCTCGGTCACCAATGGCGATGCGGATATCGAGAAGATCGACGTGTCGCAGAAGGTGTTCCTGTCGTCCGGAACGCAACAGGCCACCGCCGACAGCGGCGAATTCAACCTGGCGGCCCAGGTCTTTACGCTCCAGGGCGACCGCGTCGTCCTGTCGGAAGGGCAGAATGTGTTTATCGGCTGTAAGCTGACGGTTAAAATGACCACCGGTGAGGCGAAGCTCGATAGCTGCGGCGGACGCGTGCAGATTCAGCTGGATCCCAAATCCGCCAAGAAACCATAGGTTTCCGAACAGATCGTGAAAATATCCTCTCTCAAATCCATCATCCCGAAGTCATTGGCGCGCCAACCTGCGCTGACTGAGCCCGTGCGCGACAAGAGCCGCTACGAGGGCACGCTGATCGCCCACGGGCTGACCAAAAGCTATAATACGCGGCGCGTGGTGAACGGCGTTTCGCTGGTGGTCCGACGCGGCGAGGCCGTTGGACTGCTCGGGCCGAACGGTGCCGGCAAGACCACCTGCTTTTACATGATCACCGGCCTGGTGCCGGTCGATGCCGGGACGATTGCCATCAATGGCAATGACGTCACTTCCATGCCGATGTACCGGCGGGCGCGGCTGGGCGTTGGCTATCTGCCGCAGGAAGCGTCAATCTTCCGCGGGCTGACGGTCGAGGCGAATATTCGCGCTGTGCTGGAACTGCATGAACGTGACAAGACCAAGCGCGAACACAAGCTGAACGAGTTGTTGAACGAGTTCAATATCGAGAAGCTGCGCAAGTCGCCGGCCGTTGCGCTTTCGGGCGGCGAGCGGCGGCGCCTGGAAATTGCCCGGGCGCTGGCGACCGATCCGACCTTCATGCTGCTCGACGAACCGTTTGCCGGCGTCGATCCCATTTCAGTTTCCGATATCCAGAATCTGGTTCGGCACTTGACGGCGCGCGGTATCGGGGTTTTGATTACGGACCACAATGTCCGCGAAACTCTCGGGTTGATCGACAGGGCCTATATCATCCATGCGGGTGAAGTTCTGACCCATGGTCGGGCCAATGACATCGTCAACAACCCGGATGTGCGCCGTCTGTATCTCGGCGATAAATTCAGCCTCTGACGCGCTTGCAGCGCAACAAAATCTGCCCGCTCCTCTAGTCCCGCTTGACCAAACCAAATAAAAAAGCAATTTTTGGGCCAGTTAGGATTTCTGCGTTTCACGAAACGGAACAAAAGAGGTCCAAAGAGGAATTGTAGGGGAGTTTCTCGTCCGCCATGGCACTTTCAGCCAATCTTTTCCTACGCCAGAACCAGTCCTTGGTCATGACTCCGCAGCTGATGCAATCCATCCAGCTGCTGCAGATGACGCATATCGAGCTTGTCCATTTCATTTCGCAGGAAGTGGAGAAGAACCCGCTGCTCGAAATTGCGCCAGATGATGGGGAAACGGGCAATGACAACAGCCGCGCCGACGCGGAACAGGCGTCTCAGGCGGAGAGCGGCGATGGCGACGGTTTCGAAGGGCGCGGGGAGAGCCTCGACAGCGACTGGTACGAGTCCGGTAACGGCGGGACGCTGAACGATCGCCTCGACACCAATTTCGACAATGCCTTTGCCGACGACGGTTCGCCCCAGCGCCTCGATGCACCGGAGCTGCTCGGTCAGTGGAAATCGATGCCGGGCAGTTCTTCCGAAAGCGGAGACAGCTACGATCTCGACGATTTCGTCGCCGGCCAGATCACCCTTCGCGACCAGTTGAATCAGCAGCTGCCCTTTGCGGTCACCACGCCGCGCGACCGCCTGCTTGCCCTGGCGCTGATCGATCAGCTGGACGATGCCGGCTATCTGCGCGCCGACCTTGCCGACATGGCCGAGCGCATGGGCACGACGCTGGGCGAGGTCGAAGGCGTGCTGGCCAAGTTGCAGACCTTCGAGCCGGCCGGCGTGTTTGCCCGCAGCCTCAGCGAATGTCTGGCGATCCAGCTGAAACAGAAGGATCGCCTCGACCCTGCCATGGCGGCGCTGGTCGCCAACCTGGAACTGCTCGCCAAACGCGATTTCGCGACGCTGAAGAAGCTTTGCGGCGTCGATGAAGAAGACCTGCTCGACATGCTTTCGGAGATCCGCAAGCTCAATCCGAAGCCGGGCAGCGGCTATGAGAGCAGCGTGCTGGAATCCGTCGTGCCGGACATTATCGTGCGACCCTCCACCGAAGGCGGCTGGCTGGTCGAGCTGAACCCCGAAACCCTGCCGCGCGTGCTGGTCAATCAGACCTATTTTGCCGCCATTGCCAAACGCGGCACCGGCGGTAACGACGACCAAGCCTTCATGTCGGAATGCCTGCAGACCGCCAACTGGCTGACCCGCAGCCTCGACCAGCGGGCCCGGACGATCATGAAGGTGGCCAGCGAGATCATTCGCCAGCAGGACGCCTTCCTGCTGCATGGCGTCGATCATCTGCGGCCACTCAATCTCAAAACGGTCGCCGACGCGATCAAGATGCACGAATCGACGGTCAGCCGCGTCACGTCGAACAAATACATGCTGACGCCGCGCGGCCTGTTCGAGCTCAAATATTTCTTCAGCGTCTCCATCGGCTCGGCCGAAGGCGGCGACAATCACTCCGCCGAGGCCGTTCGTCATCGCATCCGCATGCTGATTGCCCAGGAAAGCCCGGAAGAGGTGCTGTCCGACGACGACATCGTCAACAGCCTGAAGAGTGGCGGGGTCGACCTTGCCCGTCGTACCGTCGCCAAATACCGGGAGGCGATGAATATCCCCTCTTCTGTGCAGCGGCGGCGGGAAAAGCGGGCCCATGCCCGCGCTTTCGACGGATAGACATCAGACGGACGTCAGACATCGAAGCCGCGCCGTTGACTTTTGGCCATGCCAGAGTTAGAAGCCCGCCGCGACCTATGCAGGAAGGTTTCGATGGAAACCGCTTATCCCCAACATCCGACCGACGGATTCGGGTCTTGTAGACATTGCTGCTTGAAACGCTTGGATGCGCGCAGCGCTTGACGTAAACTGATACTCGCAAATCACGATAAGAAGGGAAAACTCCATGAGTGTGCGTGTATCCGGCAAACATATGGAAATCGGCGATTCGTTCCGCGTGCGGATCGAAGAGCAGATAGAAGCAGCTGTCACCAAGTATTTTGACGGAGGGTATTCCAGTCAGGTGACCGTGACCAAGTCGACGTCGCGTTTCGGCGCCGATTGCATGGTTCACCTGGACACAGGCGTCAATCTGCACGCTGCCGGTGAGGCAAACGATCCGCAGGCCGCGTTCGACATGGCTGCGGAGAGGGTCGAGAAGCGGCTGCGCCGCTACAAGCGCAAGCTGAAGGACCATCATGCCAATGCGCTGCCGAACAATACCGAGATCTTCTACACGGTAATGGATGCCGTTCCCGACGAAGACGAGGAAATTGCCGAGGATTTCGCGCCCACCATCGTGGCGGAAAGCTCGAAGAAGCTAAAGACCATGTCTGTGGCGACCGCCGTGATGGCGCTGGACATGACCGACGAGCCCGTTCTCCTGTTCCGGAGCCCGGGCAATGAAGAGCTGAACATTGTCTACCGCCGCAACGACGGCAATATCGGCTGGATCGATTCCGCCAATATCAAAAGCTGAGATGATGGGGAGCGGCGATAGCGCCGCTCCCCAGAACCTTGTTTCGGCGGCACGAAGGATTTGAAGATGGCCTTGGCAGATTTGCTGCAGCAAGACGCGATTGTACCCGCCCTGAGGGTAAACTCCAAAAAGCAACTGCTGCAGGAGTTGGCGGCCAAGGCCTCCAAACTGACCGGCATTGCGGAGCGGGAGATTTTCGACGTCATTTTGCAGCGCGAGCGGCTTGGCTCGACCGGCGTGGGCAACGGCATTGCCATTCCGCATGGCAAGCTCAACAGCATTGCCAAGATTGTCGGCGTCTTTGCGCGGCTGGAAACGCCTGTGGATTTCGAAGCGCTTGACGAGCAACCGGTCGATCTGGTGTTTCTGCTGCTGGCGCCGGAAGGGGCTGGAGCGGACCATTTGAAGGCCCTGTCGCGGATCGCCCGTGTCTTGCGGGATCAAGATCTGGTTGCCAAGCTCAGAGCGACCGACGCGGCTTCGGCAATCTACGCGTTTCTGAATGAAGACCAGGCGTCCAACGCCGCCTGATCGTCCGTTTCATAAAGATTTAGAGAAGGACGCCTCAGGCGTCCTTTTCATTGACCGGTACTGTGCCAGGCTCGGCGCTGGCTTCGCTTTTCTGGCCGCCCTTGGCCACACCCACCATGGCGGGCCGCAAAACCCGATCGCCAATGGTGTAGCCGGCCTGCACAACCTGGACGACCGTGTTGTTGGCGACATCGGGGTTTGGAATTTCAAACATCGCCTGATGGAAATTCGGGTCGAACTTCTGCCCGACCGGCTCGATCTTCTTCACGCCATGGCGCTCAAGCGTCGACAGCATGCCGCGCTCGGTCATTTCCACGCCTTCGATCAGCACGGCGAGACCGGCCTCGGCTGCCGCCCGCATGTCTTCTGGAATGGCATCGATGGCGCGGCGCAGATTATCGGAGACCGCGAGCATATCACGGGCGAAATTGGTGACCGCATAGGACTTGGCGTCCTTGACCTCTCGTTCCGTACGACGACGCAGATTGTCCATCTCCGCAGCCAGCCGCAGAAAGCGGTCACGCAATTCGTTGTTTTCGGCCTGGATCGCCTCCAGGGGATCCGGCTCCCGTGCTGTCTCGCCGTTCTGGTCCATGGTCTGCCCGTCGGCCGATTGGCTCTCAGAGCCCGCCGCGTCAGGTCCGTTCTTGTGTGTTTCGTCGGTCATGACGTTCTCCGGAATAAAGGTTTCAATCCGAGCCCGATATCAGGGTTTGGCGTGGAAAAATCAAGGCTTGAGTGGAAAGAACAGTACCGATCAGGCCCGAACAGCGATTCCCCGTCGTATCGGACGGCCTCCATGCGGGTGGGACAGCCGCTCCGGTGGCTCAGTGGGAATTGCGCGACAGGCGGGCCATCAACTGGGCCGTATAGTCGACCATCGGCACGATCCGAGAGTAATTCAAGCGGGTCGGTCCGATCACGCCGACGGCGCCGACGATGCGATCTTCACCATCCCGGTAAGGCGCCACGATCAGCGACGAGCCGGACAGGGAAAACAGCTTGTTCTCCGAACCGATGAAAATCCGCACCCCCGGCCCGCTCTCGGCAAGGCTCAATATCTCGATCAGGCTTTCCTTGCGTTCCAGATCATCAAACAGCAGCCGCAGCCGGTCAATGTCTTCGACGCCGGCCAGCCCCTCCAGCAGGTTCGCCCGGCCCCGGACGATCAGCCGGGTCGGCTTTTCCTCGTCGCGACCGCCCGACCAGACGGCCAGACCGCGTTCCACCAGATCCTGGGACAGAATGTCCAATTCGCCGGCGACCTGCTGGCGCAGCGTCACAAGCTGGCCGCGCACTTCGGTCAATGTCTGTCCGGCCAGATGCGCGTTGAGGAAGTTGGCCGCTTCCGTCAATTGCGAGGCGGTGATGCCGATCGGCAGCTCGATGATGCGGTTTTCGATCTGGTTCTGGTCGCCGACCAGAACGGCCAGCGCCTTGGTCGGTTCCAGGCGAATGAATTCCACATGTTTCAAGACCGGATCGGATTTGGCGGCAATCACCAGCCCCGCGCCACGCGACATGCCGGACAGCATGCGGCTTGCCTCGGTCAGCAGGCTTTCCATCGGCTGATCCGGCCCGGCGCGCATATGCCGGTCGATCGTGCCGCGTTCCTCCTCCGAGAGATCGCCGACCTGCATGAAGGCATCGACGAAGAAGCGCAGGCCGAGCTGCGTCGGCAGGCGTCCGGCGCTGATATGGGGAGAATAGATCAGCCCGAGATCTTCGAGGTCGCTCATGACATTGCGCACCGATGCCGGCGACAGCGACATGGGCAGAATGCGCGACAGGTTTCTGGAGCCGAGCGGTTCGCCCGATTCCAGATATGTCTCAACGATGCGCCTGAATATCTCCTTCGAGCGATCGTCCAGCGCCGTCGAGACCTCTTTGACCGGTATAGTCGGAAAACTCATTGCGCGCACTGGTGGTTGGATTTCGGATCAGATGAATATAATCACTCGCCGGCCGATCACAAACGGGAAATTCGTCAATAACGCCCGGCGGCGCCTGCATTCCATGGTTTTCCTTTGCAAATCACGCCGACCGACCTTAGAAGGCGGTAACAATTTCGAGGAGAGAACAATGCGGCCATCCGGCAGAAAAACCGACCAAATGCGCAAGGTGTCGTTCGAGCGCAATTTTTCCAAGCACGCGGAAGGTTCCTGTCTCGTCAAGTTCGGTGACACCCATGTGCTCTGCACGGCAAGCCTTGAGGAAAAATCGCCGCCGTGGTTGCGCAACAGCGGCAAGGGCTGGGTCACGGCCGAATACGGCATGCTGCCGCGCGCCACCGGCGAGCGCATGCGCCGCGAGGCCTCGGCCGGCAAGCAGGGCGGTCGGACCCAGGAAATCCAGCGCCTGATCGGCCGGTCGCTGCGCGCCGTCGTCGATCTGGAAGCACTGGGCGAACGCCAGATCTCGATCGACTGCGATGTCATCCAGGCCGATGGCGGCACCCGCACGGCGTCGATCACCGGCGCCTGGCTTGCCTTGCACGACTGCCTGAAATGGATGGAAGCACGCAGCATGATCAAGCCGGACCGGGTCCTGAAGGATCATGTCGCGGCGATCTCCTGCGGCATCTTTGCCAACCAGCCTGTCATCGACCTCGACTATCTCGAGGATTCGGCCGCCGAGACCGACGCCAATTTCGTGATGACCGGCACAGGCGGTATCGTCGAGGTTCAGGGCACGGCCGAAGGCAAGCCGTTCAGCCAGGACGAATTGCTGACCCTGCTCGGCCTTGCCACCCATGGCATTGCCGAACTGGTTGCCCTGCAGAAGCAGGCGATCGCCTGACGGAGACCCTAGCGAGGCCCACCATGACGCGCCCGATCGAAGGCATTCTGGAAACTGCGCTCTACGTCGACGACCTCGACGCAGCGCAGGCCTTCTACGAGGGTATCCTGGGCCTCGAAACACTGTCGCGCGCCGGCGACCGGCACGTGTTCTTTCGCTGCGGGGCCGGCATTCTGCTGCTTTTCAATGCGCAGGAAACCGAAAAGCCGGCCGCGGCCGGTGCCTTGCCTGTGCCGAGCCACGGCAGCCGCGGTGCGGGACACATGTGCTTCCGCGTCTCGGCCGACAATCTGGACCGGATGGTCGAGCGTTTGGCCGCTGCGGGCGTACCGCTGGAGGCGGACTTCCGCTGGCCAAACGGAGCGCGGTCGATCTATTTCCGCGATCCGGCCGGCAACAGCCTGGAATGTGCCGAACCCGCTCTCTGGGGTCTTTGATGAGGATGATGCATGCGCAAGCTTGAGACCAAGACGATCGTGGTGGCGAGCCACAATGCCGGCAAGATCGCCGAGATTGCCGACCTGATCGGACCTTTCGGCTTTTCGGCCAAGTCGGCTGCCGAACTGCGCTTCGAGGAGCCGGACGAGACCGGAACCACATTCGAGGAAAATGCGGCGATCAAGGCGCTTGCCTCTGCCAAGGCGTCCGGCCTGCCGTCACTGTCCGACGATTCCGGCATCGTCATCGATGCGCTGGACGGCGCGCCCGGCGTCTATACCGCCAATTGGGCCGAACGGGAGGATGGCAGCCGCGACTTCGTCATGGCGATGGAAAAGGTCGAAAAGGCTTTGGCCGACAAGGGCGCGACTGAAGCAGCGCAGCGCAGCGCCCGTTTCGTCAGCGTTCTCTGCCTTGCCTGGCCGGATGGCCATACCGAACTGTTCCGCGGCGAAGTGGAGGGCACCGTCGCCTGGCCGCCGCGCGGCGCCCAGGGCTTTGGCTACGACCCGATCTTCCAGCCGGAAGGGTATGACGTGACGTTCGGCGAGATGAGCGCTGAGGAAAAGCACGGCTGGAAGCCGGGCGATCCGCAAGCTTTGTCGCACCGGGCCCGTGCCTTCAAGATCTTTGTCGAAACCTGCCTGGAAGCCTGAACCCCGATGGCCGAGCCCTCTTCCCTTCTGCTTCCCGATACGGGTGAACCGGGTTTCGGCGTCTATGTGCATTGGCCGTTCTGCGCGGCCAAGTGCCCCTATTGCGATTTCAACAGCCATGTCCGCCATCAGCCGGTCGATCAGCCGCGCTTTACGGCCGCCTTCCTAACCGAAATGGCCAAGATGCGGGCGCTGAGCGGCCCGAAGACGGTCACCAGCGTGTTTCTCGGCGGCGGTACGCCGTCGCTTATGGACCCGGCGACGGTGGCGGCCATCCTCGACGGCATATCCCGCCATTGGCACATGCCCAACGGCATCGAGATCACCATGGAGGCCAATCCGTCCAGCGTTGAGGCGGAACGCTTCCGTGGCTACCGGGCGGCGGGCGTCAACCGCGTTTCGCTGGGCGTTCAGGCGCTGAACGATGCGGATCTGAAATTCCTCGGCCGGCTGCACAATGTCGAGGACGCGCTGAAGGCCATCCGCCTGGCGCGCGAGATTTTTCCGCGCATGTCCTTCGACCTGATCTATGCCCGCCCGCGCCAGGAGGTGAGCGCCTGGGAGCAGGAACTGAAGCAGGCGATTTCCTATGCGGTCGACCATCTGTCGCTCTACCAGCTGACGATCGAGGAAGGCACGCCGTTCTTCGGCCTGCACAAGGCCGGCAAGCTGATCGTGCCGGACGGCGATCAATCCGCCACACTTTATGAAGCCACCCAGGACATCATGGCCCGAGAGGGCATGCCGGCCTATGAAGTATCCAACCATGCCCGGCCCGGCGCCGAAAGCCGCCATAACCTCACCTATTGGCGTTATGGCGACTATGCCGGCATTGGACCCGGAGCCCACGGTCGCCTGACCCGCGGTCATGACAAACTCGCCACCGCCACGGAGCGCAATCCGGAGCGATGGCTGGAACTGGTCGAGCGCGATGGTCACGGCATGGTGGACCAGGAGATGCTGGGCTATGAGGAACAGGCCGACGAACTGCTGCTGATGGGCCTTCGCCTGCGCGAGGGCGTCGATCTCGCGCGCTGGCAGCAATTGTCGGGCCGCGATCCCGATCCCAAACGCGAGGCGACCTTGCTGGAGCACGGTTTCATCGAGCGCATCGGCAATTCCCGCCTGCGCTGCACGCCATCGGGCATGCTGATCCTGGATGCCGTGGTCGCGGATCTCGCCTGCTGACACTGTTGTCGAGCATTCCAGAACGGAGATTGTGATGCCGGTCGATATAGCCTTTGCCCACCACGACTTCGCACTTCTTTATGACAGCTTCAATCGTCATGGCGCCGACGGCGATTTCTACCTGCGTCTGGCGGGGACACCCTGTCGTATTCTCGACATAGGCTGCGGCACCGGGTCCATGGCGCTGCGATTTGCCGAGAACGGTCATTCTGTCACAGGCGTCGACCCGGCGCCGGGCATGCTGGCCGTGGCGCGCGCCAAGCCGAATCCGAACAGCGTGACATGGGTGGAAGGACAAGGCCACGACTTTTCCCTTGGGACAAGGTTCGACCTGATCATTATGACCGGTCATGTCTTTCAGGTGTTTTTGGACGATGCCGAAACGATCGCGGTGCTGGCCAATGCCCGTCGGCATCTGGCGACCGGCGGACGGCTGGTGTTCGAGAGCCGCAACCCGCTGGCCCAGGCCTGGGAAGGCTGGACCAAAGACCAAACCCTTGAGCAAACTGAGATTGCTGGGATTGGACCGGTCGAGGTCTTCTATGAGGTCCGCAATGTCTCGGGCGAATTCGTGACGTTCGACGCGATCTTTACGCTCAAGGCAACGGCTGAGACCAAGGCCAGCCCCAGCACTCTGCGCTTTGCGAGCCGGCAAACAATTGCACGCCAACTCGCAGAGGCTGGCTTTTCACAGGTCGAGTGGCTTGGCGACTGGGACGGCGGCCCATTTTACCCCGAAAGCTTAGAGATCATCACCGTGGCGCGGGCTTGACCCTTCCTATGCGCTCTTCAGCGCCATAACATACAGCCAGTCCGTCGGCTCGCCGTCATAGCCGCCACCGGCGGCGTTTTCGATCTCGGGGTCGAGCCAGCCGGCAGCGCGATAGATTTCCGACAGCCATGCGGCGGTTGGCCGGTTGTAATAGCGGCCAAACCGATCCGTGCCGGGCGAGCCGCCTGTTTTGTAGCTGGCATAAAACACGCAGCCTGGAGCCGCCGCCTTGAAAATCCGCGCCAGAACCGCCTGGAGATCGGCCTGCGGCACATGCAACAGGCAGGCATTGGCCCAGATGCCGTCATAGAGCTCCAGCGCATCGATCTCGTCAAACCGCAGGACCTGAACGGGCCGTTGCAGCCGCCGCGCGGCCTCGGCCGCCATTTCGGCTGTGCCGTCGGTCGGCGTCACGTCGAAACCGCGCGCCAGCATCATGGCGCTGTCCTCGCCCGCACCGCAGCCGAGTTCCAGAATACGGGCGCCGGGGACAAGCCGATCGAGGAAAGCCTCCAGGCGCACGGTCGGGATTTTCCGGTCGCGCGCCGCATAGTCCACGGCATTGGCTGCATAGAAAGCCACGGACGGATCATCAGCCATTTGGATTGGCACTCCTGACATCTAAAACGAAAGAGGCCGGCAAATCTGCCGGCCGCTTTGCTTCATGCGTTGTTTTCGTTGATCAGCCGCTTCAGCAGCTCGATCTCGTGGCTGAGCTTGGTATCGCCGCCGATCAATTCCTCGATCTTGCGCACGGCATGGAGAACCGTGGTGTGATCGCGACCGCCGAAGCGACGGCCGATTTCAGGGAAGGAGCGCGGCGTCAGCGTCTTGGCGAGATACATAGCGATTTGACGGGGCTTGACGATCACCCGGGTGCGGCGGTTGGACACCAGTTCCTGGCGCGACACGTTGTAATGCCGTGCCACGACCCGCTGGATATCCTCGATGCGGACGCGCCTCTGCTCGGCGGCACCCACCAGGTGGGCGAGAAGCTCATCGACCCGCTCGATCGACAGGTTCGGCTCAAACGAGCGGCGGAACAGCAGCTGGTTGAAGGCGCCTTCCAGATCACGACCGCTGCTGGCCACGTTGCGGGCCACATGGGAGAGAATCTCGACCGGAATATCCAGGCTGGCATCGTCCTTGCGGGCAGCGGCCAGGCGGATCTTCAGCATCTCGAACCGCATCTCGTAATCGGGCGATTCCATCTCGATGGCCACGCCACCCTGCAGACGGGACCGCACGCGCGGATCCAGCGATTCCAGCTCCCATGGGGCACGGTCGGCGGCAACGACCACCTGCTTGGCGCTGTCGAGCAGCATGTTCAGCAAATGGCAGAACTCGTGCTGGATGGTCTTGCCCTGCAGGAACTGCATGTCGTCGATGATCAGCAGATCGATATTGCGCAGGGTGTCCTTGAGCGTCAGGGCATCATTGTCGCGGATCGCGGTGGCAAAGCGCCACATGAAATATTCGGCGGTCAGATAGACGACGCGCGGCGCCCGCGGGCTCTGGATGGCCGCATTGGCGATGGCCTGCAGGAGATGGGTCTTGCCAAGGCCGACGGAGGAATGGATGAACAGCGGGTTGAACCGCACGGCACCGGCACCGGCTTCGGCGATCGTCTTGGCCGCAGCCACCGCGACCCGATTGGACGAGCCCTCGATGAAGGCATCGAATGTGTAGCGGGAATCGAGCGGAGAGCCGAACAGGGGGCCGAACGTCGCCGGACGCACAGCGGTGACGCTGCCGGACGACGCGGCGATCTGGCCGATCGACTGGGCGGCCAGCTTGCGCACAGGGGAAGCAGATGGCGTTTCGGCGGCCGGCTGACGCTCATCCGCCTGCGGGGTACGCGTATTGCGGCTGGCGGTGCGCACCAGGATCTCGACCTTCAAAATGTCGGGATCTTCGGCTTGGAAAATACTGGTGATCAAATCCAGATAACGATTGTTGATCCACGATTTCAGAAACGTGGTCGGGACGGTGAGACGTACGACGCTCTTCGATGCTGAATGCAATTTCAGTCGACCAAACCAGCTCGCGAACACATCCTGTCCGACTTGAGCCTTCAGCCGGATGCTGAAGCGCTCAAAGAGAGCATTATGCCTCATTTCAGAATTGTCTCCCGCCGCTTCGGAGAAAACGGCACTTACCGCCGCTTGTGCATGGTCCCCGTCAGCCAATGCACCGGCCGTCACTGTCGTCACTTGCATATCGCCGCCTTCCAAAATTGTCCCTGTGCCGGCCAGCCATTCATTGCTGCCCGTCACCTAAAAATGCTTCGCACTACACCGGCCACATAATGTCGCCCATGCAATACCCTTCGCGTACAGCAGAGATCCCAAGCCAAATGGGTCGCCGCCACACGCTATCGATCGGCCGTTACCCGATCATCGTGCGGATTTCTCCGCACCACCGCATCTTTCATCCTCGTCATGAAAGATACGGCCTCGCCCCCCAATGCTTCAGTTTCCGACTGGCCTTACACGGCACAAATTGGCCCATTGTTCCACCCTCCGGAATCGCGCAAAGATTCCGGCACAACGGCAATCGCTGTCAGAAAAAACGGAACAGTGAATGCTCCGCCCCAAGAGACGTGAAGGCTCGCTGATGTCTGGTAGCCAGTTACAGACCGCCCCGGGGATGTTTCCCGCGCCTCTTGTTGAAGGCCATTAAGGCAGGATCAAATGGCAAGATCAACAGTGAATTTTACGCAAAATTAAGAAGTGGCCATTGACTCGGGCGCCCATTTTTGACTGTCACAGAGGCCAAAAAAAGAATCGCTTTTGAATCAAGGAGTTTGGCTTTTTGCCGCCCGGAGGCAGGCTCGAAAAGAAAAAAAGAAAAAAATCACTTGACTCAAAACTGGGGTCACCTGCCGTAAAGTGAAGCTTGAGAACAAACCAAATACCCGCATAAGCTATTGATTTTTATATCATTTTTATGTCACGTCCCTGACATGCAATTGTCAGAAATACAACATAGCGGCGTAGAGCGTGAGAAAAACGCAAAAAGCCCGGCACATGATGCCAGGCTCATAGAATAATTTAATTTTGTCTTAAATTAGGCCGAAAGGGCCTTCACGCGCTGTGCCAGGCGAGAGATCTTGCGCGATGCCGTGTTGGCATGCAGGACACCCTTGGTGGCAGCGCGGTGCAGCTCGGGCTGGGCGGCCTGAAGAGCCGTCTTTGCGATTGTGGCATCGCCGGTCGCGATTGCTTCTTCAACCTTGCGGATGAAGCCACGTACGCGTGTACGGCGGTTCTTGTTGATTGCGGTCTGGCGCGCGATCTTGCGGGTCGCCTTTTTCGCCGACGATGTATTGGCCATGGATGCCTCTCTTCGAAATCAAACCAAACTCCGCCTTCGCCGCGTCGGGTCGTTGCGACCTGTCAATCCAGCAATTCGGGAGCAATCGTGGAAAAGCCAGAAGCTTTCCTAACTGTGGGCGGGCATATAGCCCGAAAGAACACGTCCGTCAACGCGGATTCTGAATCATTCTGCGCTGGAACCCACGAAAACCGGGGCTAGCGGTCCTGGAATTGCGGCTTGCGCTTTTCAACAAAGGCGGCCATCCCCTCCTTCTGGTCGGCCGTTGCAAAAAGCGAATGGAACAGGCGGCGTTCGAAGCGCAATCCTTCGCTCAAGGTCTGTTCGAAGGCGCGATTGACGCCTTCCTTGACCATGTTGAGGGACGGCTGCGAAAAGGAGGCGATTTTCGTCGCCGCTGCCACAGCCTCGTCGAGCAGGCGCTCCGGCGCCACGACACGCGCCACCAGGCCCGAACTTTCGGCCTCGGTGACATCCATCATGCGGCCCGTCATGCAGAGATCCATGGCCTTTGCCTTGCCGATGGCACGTACCAGGCGCTGCGTCCCGCCCATGCCCGGAATGATGCCGAGCGTGATTTCCGGCTGGCCGAACTTGGCGGTGGTGGAGGCAATGATGAAGTCGCACATCATCGCCAGTTCGCAACCGCCGCCGAGCGCAAAACCGGAGACGGCCGCGATCAGCGGCTTGCGGAAGTTTGTCACGGCATCCCAGCCGCTGATGAAGTCGGCGAGATAGACATCGACGAAATCGAGCGACTGCATCTCCTTGATATCAGCGCCCGCCGCAAAGGCCTTTTCCGAGCCGGTGAGCACCACGGCCTTGACGGCAGCATCCCCCTGGCAGGCGGACAGCACCTGGGTTAGTTCAGCCATCACCGTCGCGTTGAGGGCGTTCAGCGCCTGCGGACGATGCAGCGTGATGATGGTCACGGGGCCCCTGGTCTCGACGAGCAGCGTTTCAAATGTCATGTCTCTCTCCCCTGGTTTGAATCGTTGTGGTGTCCGGTTATCTCTGGCAGCGATGGCAATAAAAGGACGAGCGTCCTGCCTGAACCAGCCGCTCGATGGTGCCGGTGCAGCCCGGCGTACGGCAGGGCTCGCCTTCCTGATCATAGACACAGAAGGTGTGCTGGAAATAGCCAAGCGATCCATCCGTCTGGATATGATCGCGCAAGGAGGATCCGCCCGCCGCAATGGCATCGACGATCACGGCGCGGATCGCGTCGGTCAAGGCCAGCAGCGCCTTGGTCGGTTTGCCCGTGGCCGTGACCAGCGTGCCGACCGGACGGACCGGCGACAGGTGGGAGCGCCACAGCGCCTCGCAGACATAGATATTGCCGAGGCCGGCGATGGTCTTCTGGTCGAGAAGCGCCATCTTCAGAGGCTGTGCCTTGCCGGCAAAGCGCCGGGCCAGATAATCGGCGCTCAGCGTATTGCCGACCGGTTCCGGCCCCAGATCGCGAAAGGCCGGATAGAGATCGAGATCGACCCGCTCCGCCAGATCCATAAAGCCGAAGCGGCGCGGGTCATTATAGATGACCCGAAGGGTGCCGGCTTCGCCCTCCAGGTGAAAGACGACGTGGTCGTGCTTCTCATCCTTCGAACGCGGCCGGTGAAAATCGCCGGGAACCTCATGATCGCCTGCCCTCTCGATGCGGAACGAGCCGGACATGCCGAGATGGGCAATCACGGTGGCGCCATCCTCCAGATCGATCAGCAGATATTTGGCGCGGCGTGACAGGGACAGGATGCGCTGTCCGCTGGCACGCTCGGCAAGGCCTGCCGGGAAGGCAAAGCGCAGGTCCGGGCGACGGAGTTCAAGACGCTTAATCCGCGCGCCCTCCATGGACGGCGCCAGCCCGCGCTTTACGGTTTCCACCTCTGGCAATTCCGGCATTGCCGCTCCATCTTTCTGTTTCAGTCCCAGCGCGAGTGGTCTATAGACGGCGCGAAAGCAGGCGTCATTGCCATAATGTCGCAGAGATAGCGCAGCATAGTCGATTTCGCTATGGTCACCGGACCAAAACAGACGATGGAGTTGATCAGATGGCCGAAAGCCGCACGTCCGCCCAAGGCGGCATGGAAACCTCCTACGGCTTCCGCGACGTTGCTGAAGGCGAGAAGCAGGGCCTGGTCAACGAGGTCTTCCACAAGGTGGCCAAGCGCTACGACATCATGAACGATGTGATGTCGGCCGGCCTGCACCGGCTGTGGAAAGACGCCATGGTGGCAGCGCTCAATCCCCGCAAGGACGCGGCCTACAAGGTCCTGGACGTGGCCGGCGGCACGGGCGATATCGCCTTTCGCATCGTCGAGGCCTCGAACCGGCTGGCGCATGCGACCGTTCTCGATATCAACGGTTCGATGCTGGGCGTCGGATCTGAGCGGGCCGAGAAGAAAGGCCTTTCGGACAACCTGACCTTCGTCGAGGCCAATGCCGAGGAACTGCCCTTCGAGGCCAACAGTTTCGACGCCTATACGATCGCCTTCGGCATCCGCAACGTGCCGCGCATCGACGCGGCGCTTTCGGAGGCCCACCGGGTCCTGAAACGCGGCGGCCGCTTGCTGGTGCTGGAATTCTCCGACGTGGAAATGCCGCTGCTCGACAAATTCTACGACCAGTGGTCGTTCAAGGCCATTCCGCAATTCGGCAAGATGATTACCGGCGACGCCGAGCCCTATCAGTATCTGGTGGAATCGATCCGCAAATTTCCCAACCAGCGGGACTTCGCCGCGATGATCGGCAAAGCCGGTTTCTCGCGGGTCCATTTTACCAACTATTCCGGCGGCATCGCCGCCCTTCATTCCGGCTGGAAGCTCTGACGCATGGCGCAACGCTGCAGGATGCATCACGACCCCGCACGCCCAAGGATTGAACCTCAACGATGAGCATGATCGGCGCATATTTCCGGCTGGCGCGGGTCGGCTGGGTTCTCGTTCGCGAAGGCGTCGTGGCGGCCCTGCCGTCGGAAGGCCTGCCGCCGATGGCAGCCTTTGCCAAATCGACCGTGAGCCTTCTCACCCGCAATCGCGCCCTGAAGCGCGAGCGCTCCGACCGGCTGGCCAATGCCGTCGAACGGCTTGGACCCTCCTATGTGAAGATCGGCCAGTTCCTGGCGACCCGCCCTGATGTGGTCGGCCCCGATTTTGCCGAGGACCTGGCCGGCCTGCAGGACCGCATGGCCTTTTTCCCGACCGCCCTTGCGAAAGCCTCGGTGCGCGACTCGCTCGGCCGGCCGATCGAGGAGCTGTTTGCCGAATTCGGCGAGCCGATCGCCGCCGCCTCGATCGCGCAGGTGCATCCCGGTGAAGTGGAAACCGCGGAAGGCCGGCAGAAGGTCGCCATCAAGGTGATCCGCCCCGGCGTGCGCAAGCGCTTTGCCGACGATCTGGAAGCGATGTTTCTGGTCGCCCACCTGCAGGAACGCTTCCTGCCCCATACGCGGCGCCTGCGGCCCGTCGAGGTCACCAAGACGCTGGAGCAGACCACAAAGCTGGAGATGGATCTTCGGCTGGAGGCCGCAGCCCTTTCCGAGATCGCGGAAAACACCAAGGACGACCCGGGTTTCCGGGTGCCGAAGGTCGACTGGGTGCGTACCGGCCGCGATGTCGTCACCATGGAATGGATCGACGGCATCAAGATGTCGAATGTCGAGGCGCTTGTGGCCGCCGGCCACGACCTCAATGCTCTGGCCGACACGCTGATCCAGTCCTTCCTGCGCCATACGCTCCGCGACGGCTTCTTCCATGCCGACATGCATCCCGGCAATCTGTTCGTCGACGACCAGGGCATGATCGTCGCCGTCGACATGGGCATTGCCGGACGGCTGGGCAAGAAGGAACGCCGGTTCCTCGCCGAAATCCTGTTCGGCTTCATCACCCGCGACTACATGCGGGTGGCGGAAGTCCATTTCGAGGCGGGGTATGTGCCGTCCCACCATAATGTGGCGAGTTTCGCCCAGGCGATCCGCGCCATCGGCGAGCCGATCCATGGACAGCCGGCCGAGACCATTTCCATGGGCAAGCTGCTGACGCTGCTGTTCGAGGTCACCGAACTGTTCGACATGCAGACGCGACCGGAACTCGTCATGCTGCAGAAGACCATGGTGGTCGTCGAAGGCGTGGCACGCATTCTCAATCCGCGCTTCAACATGTGGAAGGCGTCGGAACCCGTCGTCTCCAGCTGGATCCGCGACAATCTCGGGCCGAAGCGCATTGCGACCGATATCAAGGACGGATTGAAGGCGGCCCTTCGGCTGGCGGAGGCAGCACCTGAGATCGCCGTCAAGACGGAGAAGTTCCACAGCCAGTTGATGCACATGACCGAGCACGGGCTTCGCTTCGATGCCGAGACGGCGCAGGCGATCGGCAAGGCGGAAGCCCGCCATACGCGGTCGGGTCGCCTGGCGCTGTGGATCATTGCCGCAACGCTGGTCTATCTCGCCTGGCAGATCACCTGAGGCTATCGTCCACTTTCGGGCATGCGCGTTTTTTTTGCGGCACTGCGGCTTGCCAAGCGGGCGGCCGCGGGATTGATGGGCTTCCTTGCTCGTGCTTTTCCTGACCTCCCATATGTAGCGTGCGGCCGATAATTCTGCGCTGCCCTTGAGATCCCGTTGATGACCGACATATAAGGGCTTAACTTCGGTAGCCTGGGATCGGTTCATGTCGACAAACAATGCCTCCTTCATCCGCACCACCTTGCTGATGCTGATCGTCGGAGCGGCCATCCTGCTCGGTATCATTCTGTCGTCCCTGTGGCTGGTCGACCAGACCCGTTCCACCTTCAACTACGTCGTCCAGGAACGAAATATCCGCAGCACCAGTGCCGATCTGCTTCAGAACCTTGTCGACGCCGAAACCGGCCAGCGCGGCTACCTGATCGCCCTCGATCAAAGCTTTCTGCAGCCGTATAACGAAGCGACATCGCAGATCGGCAGCAATCTGGAGCGCCTGGCAAAGCTGGTCAATGGCCGGCCAGTCAAGGAAGAGCGGATGCCGGAACTGCAGCGCCTGATCGAAACCAAGCAGGCAGAAATGTCGGCGACCCTTGCGCTTGCCCAAAGCGGCCGACAAGCCGAAGCAATAGCCGCCGTGCGCAGCGAAGTCGGCCGTGAACTGATGGACGAGATCCGCCAGATCCTGGATTCCTACAAGAAACAATCCGACGTGAACATCGAGACGGGCGTTGCCGAGCAGGTCGAGGCCATGAGCCATCTGCAGTGGTTCACGATCGGCGGGGCGATTTCCATCGTGCTCGTCGTCGGCGGGGCGATCCTGATCATCGGCCAGCATGTGCGCGATCTCTCCATCGCCCGCAGCGAAGTCGAGCAGCTGAATTCCAACCTTGAAGAACGGGTGAACGAGCGCACGGAAGACCTGATGAAGGCGAACCAGGAGATCCAGCGCTACGCCTATATCGTCACCCATGACCTGCGCGCGCCGCTGGTCAATGTCATGGGCTTCACGGCCGAACTCGATACGTCGTTAAAAGCCCTTCAGGCCTATGTGCTGGCCGACGGGCAGGCCTTAAGCGATCAGCAGATCCAGGAGGCGCGGCTTGCGGCGTCCGAAGACCTGCCGGAAGCTATTGGCTTCATCCGCTCTTCCACCAAGAAGATGGATGGACTGATCAACGCGATCCTGAAAATCTCACGTGACGGCCGGCGCCAGTTGAAGCCGGAACCGATCGACGTTAAGGCGCTGCTGGAGGCCACCGGCGCCAGCATTCACCACCAGATCAGCGAGGGCGACGGGCGGATCGAGATGGATGTCAAGGTGCCGGCCATCGTCTCGGATCGGTTGTCGCTCGAACAGATTCTCGGTAACCTTTTCGACAATGCTGTGAAATATAAACATCCGGAACGGCCCCTGGTCCTGTCCGTGCGTGCTATTGCCGATGGAAAGCGTATGGTGCGGATCGAAGTCGGGGACAATGGCCGCGGCATAGCGGAGGAAGACCACGAGCGAATCTTCGAATTGTTCAGGCGGTCCGGCCAGCAGAACCAGGTGGGTGAAGGCATCGGTCTTGCCCATGTCCGCTCGCTGGCGCGAAATCTCGGTGGCGAGATTACCGTCAAGTCGGATTTTAACCGCGGATCGACGTTCATATTGCGCCTGCCAACAGATCTATCGAAATTAGTACGGAGTTGAAACGATGAAAGCTGTGGGAAAAGAAGTCACCATTGTGATGGTCGAAGATGACGAGGGTCATGCCCGTCTCATCGAAAAGAACGTGCGCCGTGCGGGCGTCAACAACGAGATCATCCCGTTTACCAACGGCACCGCCGCGCTCGACTACATCCTCGGGCCGGACCGCAGCGGCGAGGTCTCGGCCGACCGATATCTTCTGATCTTGCTCGATCTCAACTTGCCGGATATGTCGGGCACCGATATCCTTGAAAAGGTGAAGAATAATCCTCACACGCGTCGCCTGCCGGTCGTTATCCTGACGACGACCGATGACGAGCGCGAAATTCAACGTTGCTATGATCTCGGAGCGAATGTCTATATCACCAAACCGGTCGACTACGACAATTTCGCCAATGCCATCCGGCAGCTTGGATTGTTTTTTGCCGTCATGCAAATCCCCTGATACGAGCCCTTACCCATGAATGTCCGCATTCTCTATCT
Source organism: Rhizobium sp. CG5 (assembly GCF_023701945.1). Classification (GTDB taxonomy): domain Bacteria; phylum Pseudomonadota; class Alphaproteobacteria; order Rhizobiales; family Rhizobiaceae; genus Allorhizobium. The sequence continues at coordinate 47,586 of NZ_JABAEF010000002.1, read as the reverse complement.
CGATGACGATGCGGCCATTGTGCGGCTCGTGCAAAAGGCGCTTGGTCGAAGCGGACATACAGTCATCCATGCGGAAGACCTGGATGCTGCCTTGCAGCATCTGGGCAATGACGCATTCGATGCCATCGTGCTCGATCATTACCTGAGCAACATGACGGGCCATGACGTGCTGAACCGGCTGCGCGCCGAAGGTATCGTTCTGCCGGTGGTCTATGTCACCGGCTCCAACGAAGCGCAGATCGCCATCGAGGCCATCAAGGCCGGCGCCTCCGACTATGTCATCAAGACCGTCGGTGACGATTTCATGCCGCTGCTGGCCAGTGCCATCGAGCAGTCGGTCGCCAACGCCCAACTTCGCCTGGCCAAGGAGCGGGCCGACGAAGAGACACGGCTGGCCAAGGAGCGGGCCGAGGCCCTGCTGGCCGAGGTCAACCACCGAGTTGCCAACAGCCTGGCGCTGGTCGCTAGCCTTCTGCGCCTGCAGATCAGCAATTCGGAAAACGATCAGGTGAAGGCGGAACTCTCTGAGACCCAGGCCCGCATCACCGCCATTGCCGGCATGCATCGCAGCCTCTACACATCAGACGATGTCAGCCGTGTCGAGATGAACATCTATCTCTCCAATCTGCTCGGCGAAATCGGCGGTTCCCTGGGCAATCCGGACAAGGTGATCAAGCTGAGCTTCGACGCCGATCCGATTTCCCTGTCTGCCGATCGCGCCGTCTCGGTCGGCATGATCGTCACCGAACTGGTGACGAACGCCTTCAAATATGCCTATCCGTTGGAGCTTTGCGGCGAGATCCGCGTCACTCTGAAGGCCGTCGGCGGGAACGAGGCCTTGTTGACCGTTGCCGATGACGGCATCGGCATCGAACCCAATTCCAAGCCCAAAGGGACAGGGCTCGGCAGCCGGATCGTCAAGTCGATGTCGGCAGCGCTTGGGCCAGGCCTGCAGTATCGCAACACACATCATGGAACGATTGCCGAAGTGCCGATCCGGATCGTCCCCTGACAGAGGGGCCTGTCGGGACAAAGCCCGGTCCGGCAGGATCTGCCGTTTTGAATGACGACGCTTTCGGGATAGGATCGAAGCCTTCCCTTCATCGAGGACAGCTGGGCATGGTTCTTTCGGAAAAACGTATCCTGTTGATCATTTCCGGAGGAATCGCCGCCTACAAGAGCCTCGACCTCATCCGCCGGCTGCGCGAGCGCGGCGCCACGGTGCGGCCGGTCCTCACTCAAGCCGCGCAGGAATTCATCACCCCGCTCGCCGTCGGTGCGCTGTCGGCTTCGCATGTCTATACGGATCTGTTTTCCCGCGAGGACGAACAGGATGTCGGCCATATCCGGCTGGCGCGCGATTGCGACCTTATTCTCGTTGCCCCGGCCACCGCCGACCTGATGGCCAAGATGGCCAACGGGCTTGCCAACGATCTTGCCTCGACCGTCCTTCTGGCCGCAGACCGGCCCGTGCTGGTTGCCCCGGCGATGAACCCGAAGATGTGGTCTCATCCGGCCACCCAGCGCAACCTTGCAATGCTTAAGGCCGACGGCATCCGCTTCATCGGCCCGATGGCCGGCGAAATGGCGGAGAGCGGCGAACAGGGTCTTGGCCGCATGGCCGAGCCGCTGGAGATCGTGGCCGCTGTCGAAGCGCTGCTGGACGACAGGCCCAGGCCGCTTTCCGGCCGGAAAGCCATCGTCACCTCCGGCCCGACCCATGAGCCGATCGATCCGGTGCGCTATATCGCCAACCGTTCCTCCGGGCGCCAGGGCCACGCCATAGCAGCGGCCCTTGCCAAGCTTGGTGCCGAGGTGACGCTGGTCTCCGGCCCGGTCACCCTGGCCGATCCCAAGGGCGTGCAGACGGTCCATGTCGAGCGGGCCGAAGAGATGCGCGATGCGGTGCTGTCGCTGCTGCCGGCCGATATCGCCGTGATGGTGGCAGCGGTTGCCGACTGGCGCGTTGCGTCCTCCTCCGGCCAGAAGATCAAGAAGCAGCCCGGCGACGCCCCCCCTGCCCTGCAACTGACCGAGAATCCCGACATCCTGAAGACCGTCGGCCACCATGCGCAGCGGCCGAAGATCGTCGTCGGCTTTGCGGCGGAAACCCAGAATGTCGAGGACAATGGCCGCGCCAAGCTGGAGCGCAAGGGCGCCGACCTGATCGTCGCCAACGATGTCTCGCCCGAGACCGGCATCATGGGCGGCACACGCAACCGGGTAAAGATCATCTCGGCCGCCGGCATTGAGGACTGGCCCGACATGGACAAGGATGCGGTGGCCACCCGCCTCGCCCTGCTGATCGCCGACAGGCTCAACGGGGCGACAAAGCCTTAAGCCTGTTGGCGGCTGATCAGACCGCCATGGCTTCACGCGGCGCCGTCGATCGATCCATGACAGGTTCAAAGGCGGCGGCGTCGAGGCCGTTGCCGTTCAGGATGACGGCACTGCGGGCCGGGATTTCCACCCAGGTATCGATATCGTCGTTGAGCGGCTCCGAGACTAGGCAATAGCCGCCCTTGCCGCCCATGGGCGCTGCATAGAGGGTCGGTGCATGGGCATCGGTCGAATAGCGCACGGCGTAGAGGGTCTCGCCATCGGAAAAAGCCGAGGTGAAACGGACCCGCGCCATTCCCACCAAATGGATGCTCAGATTTTCCACGAAGCCGATCGCTTCGGCCATTGCCGCCAAGGGCCGATCGCGCAGGCCGAACTGCAAGGCCAGCAGGAACAGAAGCTCGGAATCGGTCGTGCCGGTGCGGGCGTGGAAATGCTCGTCGTCAAGCATGGATTCCATCGGCCGCCGTAGCCGCTCGAAGTGATCGATCTGACCGTTGTGCATGAAGGACCATTCGCCATGCACGAAGGGGTGACAATTGTCGCGCCGCGTCGCGCCATGGGTGGCGGCCCGCACATGGGCCAGAAACAAGCGGGAGCGGATCTGCCGGGCGAGACTCTTCAGATTGCAATCAGACCAGGCGGGCAGCACATCGCGAAACCGCCCCGGTTCGGGCCGGTCTCCATACCAAGCAAGGCCAAAGCCATCGGCATTGGTTGCCGTCTTGGCGCGCATGGCGCAGTGGGATTGTTCGATCAGCGAGTGGGCGGGTGACGACACCAGCTCCTCCAGATAGAGCGGTTCTCCACGATAGGCGGCCCAGCGACACATGCGTTCACAACTCCGGTTCGCCCGCCCTGTGCGGCGGGGTGACGTTCGTCAGCAGTTTTTGCTTCAATGGCTAACAAAGTCTAAACAAGGTGATCATTCATGACAGAATCTTGACAGGCCCGGCAATCACTTTTTTTGCAGTGCGGCATGATGTTTTGTGAACAGTGCGTTTTTTTGGGCGGCCTTCGGAATTGCCCAGGATCGATTATATTCAGCCCAACCCGACTATCCGCTCGAAAGGAGCAAAGCTGATGTCCATTCGACCCGTCAAACATGAAAGCCACGCCACGCCCGCCATGGAAGGCGCTGGCGTGAAGCTGCACCGCGTCTTCGGATTCGGCGACCCCTCGATGACCGACCCGTTCCTGATGATGGACGATTTCCGCAATGACAATCCGTCCGACTACATCAGGGGCTTTCCCTGGCATCCGCATCGCGGCATCGAGACCATCACCTATGTGCTGGCCGGTACCGTCGAGCATGGCGACAGCCTCGGCAATCGCGGCCTGCTCGGCGCCGGCGACCTGCAATGGATGACGGCCGGCAGCGGCATCATGCATCAGGAAATGCCGAAGGGCGATTTTGCCGGCAAGATGCACGGCTTCCAGCTCTGGGCCAACCTGCCCTCGTCCCTGAAGATGACGGCACCGCGCTATCAGGACATAAAGGCCAGCGACATTCCTGTTGTGGTCGATGACGACGGCACGGTGGTCAGGGTGATATCCGGCAATTTCTGGGGCAAATCAGGTCCCGTCGACGGCATTGCCGCCGAGCCGGTCTATCTCGACATCTCGGTGCAACCGGGCAAGCGCAAGAGCTTCCCCGTCGATACCTATCGCTCGGCGTTTGCCTATATCTTTGCCGGTTCCGGTTCGTTCCGCGATGCCTCCAAGCCATTCGGCGTCAAGGTTGAGAAGGAGTACCAGGGCGAGGAGCTGAACATCCGCGACCTCTCCGGCAACAGGACGCTCGTCGTGTTCGATAGCGGCGACGAGATCACCGTGCAGGCCGGCGACGACGGCATCCGCTTCCTGCTGGTGTCGGGCAAGCCGATCAAGGAGCCGGTCGCCTGGCACGGGCCGATCGTCATGAACACACGGGAAGAACTGATGCAGGCGATGAAAGAGCTGCAGAACGGCACGTTCATCAAGGCTAATCATTGATCGTTTCCGACGGGCCGGGCTGATGCCCGGCCTGGACAAGCTGCGGACCGGCGCTAGTTTCTGGAGAGAATAACAACCGGAGGCAAGGACATGCAGATCGATGGCCAATGTCATTGTGGCTTTGTGACCTATGAGGCTGAGGTCGATCCCAACGACGTTTCAATCTGCCACTGCAGCGATTGCCAGACGCTGACCGGCTCGGCCTTTCGCGTGACTGCCATCGCCCGTCGGCAGGATGTTCGGCTGACGTCCAATCTGCCTAAACTCTACACCAAGACCGGCGACAACGGACAAAAACGGCTGCAGTATTTCTGCCCGGAATGCGGATCGCCGCTGTTCACCACCGGCGAAGGCAAGGATGCCGATGTGTGGGGTGTACGTGTCGGCTCGATCCGACAACGCGCCGCACTCGCACCACGCCAACAAATCTGGTGCCGGTCCGCTCTCCCCTGGATAGACGACATCCGAAATTTGCCGTCATCACAACAGGACTAGATCCCTTCCGAAGAGAGCTGCTTTCAGCTTCCTGTCAGCAAACGCTTCTACATGGCGCGAGATACCAAACCCTCTTATGAGCGGATCTCGCGCCAATGGCCTTTCCCGGAAAAATCCTGCTTGTTCGACTGCTGGCGACCTGTGCTGCAGGCATTGTCGGCTGCGGCCTCTATATCGGCTACCTCCATCTGTCCGGCAATTTCCACGAGGTGATCCCCGGCGAATATTATCGCTCGGCCCAGCCATCCGCCGCGCAGATCGCCGATTATGTCGATCGCTACAAGATCAAGACGATCGTCAATCTCAGGGGCCGTGTGAGCGATGCCGAGTGGTATCAGGACGAAATTCTCGCGGCGCAAGACCTGGGCATTGCCCATATCGATTTCAAAATGTCGGCAACCCACGCCTTGACGCCGGAGCGCGCGCAGGAGCTGGTACAGTTGCTGAAGACGGCGCAAAAGCCGATCCTGGTGCATTGCCAAGGGGGCGCGGACCGCAGCGGCCTGGCATCGGTGATCTATCTCAACCAGGTGGCCCTGATGGACGAACACACGGCAGAAAAACAGCTGATGCCGGTGCTCTACGGCCATGTCGCAATTCCCTATGTCAGCCGGAGCTTTGCCATGGACGAGAGCTGGGAGAATCTCGAACGGACGTTTGGCCTGCGCGGCTAAAACCGGCGGCTGCATCTGGCGGCTCTTACCGGCAAGTCTTGCGGCGACTATCAAGTCTCGATGCCGAGGCGTATGATGCCAGGGCAGCTGTCGCCGGGGCAACCGGCCCGGCAAGGAGGCAGGTCCATGAAACCCTACCCGCTCGACAAGGTCTACCAGTTGATCGAGCCGGGACCGGTCGTCCTTTTGACGACGGCACTCGACGGTCGGCAGAATGTCATGACCATGTCCTGGCACATGATGATGGAGTTCACGCCGCCGCGGATCGGCTGCATCGTCAGTTCCGCGGACCATAGCTTTGCCGCCTTGTCGCAGACCGGCGAATGCGTGATCGCCATACCCTCCTCCGACCTGGCAGAAAAGGTCGTGGCGGTCGGCAACTGCTCTGGCCGCGATACGGACAAATTTGCGCAGATCGGCCTGACTGCCCTTCCCGCCGGCAAGGTCGGCGCACCGCTGATCGGCGAGTGCTTCGCCAACCTCGAATGCAAGGTCACCGACCGCGACTTCGTCGAGCGCCACAATCTCTTTGTCCTGGACGTCGTCGCCGCCTGGCACCAACCGCATGATGCGGCGCCAAAGACGCTGCATCACAAGGGCTACGGCACCTTTGCCGTGGATGGCGAAGACATCACGCTCGCGTCGAAAATGCCGTAAACGATCAGACCCCGCTATCCCGCGACCGGCATCCAGACGTCATGGAAATGATGAACCGGGCCGTGTCCGGTGCCGACCGTCAGGTCACCGGCAGCCGCCACCGCACCGGCCAGATAGAGTTTTGCCATCGTGATCGCCTGCTGCGGAGAATGCCCCTTGGCAAGCTCGGCTGCAATGGCGCTGGACAGTGTGCAACCCGTGCCATGGGTGTTCTTCGTGGTCGTTCGTTTGCCTTCGAACCAATGGATCTCCTGGCCGATTGCCAGCACATCCGGGCTTTCGTCCGTGCCGAGATGCCCGCCCTTGACCAGCACGGCCTCAGCCCCAAGCGCGCACAGGCGTTGGGCTTGCTGCTGCATCATGGCGCGGTCCGTGGCCTCCGCCTCGCCCAGCAGGGCTGCCGCCTCCGGCAGATTGGGGGTGAGCAGGGTGGCGAGCGGCAACAGATGCCGGGTCAGCGCGGCCACGGCCTCCTTAGCCAGCAGAGGGGTGCCGCCCTTGGCGATCATGACAGGATCCAGCACGATCGGCATGCCGCGATGGCGCGCCAACACCTCGGCTACGGCGAGTGCAATCTCGGCGCTGGCGATCATGCCGATCTTGACGGCATCGACGCGGACATCGGCAAACACCGCCTCGATCTGGGCCGCGACAAAGTCCGGCGGCACGGCATGAACGCCGGTCACCCCTTGGGTACTCTGCGCCGTCAGCGCCGTCAGCGCCGCCATGCCATAGACGCCGCGTGCCGAGAAGGTCTTGAGATCGGCCTGGATGCCCGCACCGCCCGAGGGGTCGGAACCGGCTATGGAGAGGACGTTGCGGATCATGATCGCACCCTGTCGGCCGCCCATTCGCGGGCAGCGACCTGTGCCTGCCCCATGGCCGCCCAAAGAGATCGCGGAGAATTTGATCTGCTCATCATGCCCCTTTCAAGCGGGGCAGCGATCAGGGAGCGTGTGCTTCAAAGCACGGTCCTGAACGACTCCCTCCGCCAGCATTATCTGGTTCAGGTTCTAAGGGTGCTTCTCAGTCCATCTCGCGACGAACGCCCCTGTCTTTCGATGCACCCGTTTTAGATCAGGACCCGGCCGCTGTCACCTGGAAAGCCGTTCACAGCACCAACGCTTGCGAACCATTTGCGGTGGCGGTCAAAAATGGCTAATTCCGTTTCCTGTCCCCTTCATGCAAATCAGGATTCGGTAATTGACCTCCCCATCGAGCACAGGTTTCGACAAACGCTATCAGGGCTTTCTCTTCGACATGGACGGCACGCTGCTCAACTCCATTGCCGCCGCTGAGCGGGTCTGGGGACAATGGGCGGCACGGCATGGTCTGGATGTGGCGGCCTTCCTGCCGACCATGCACGGCAAGCGCGGCATCGACACCATTCGCGGCCTCGGCCTGCCGGGCGTCAATGTGGAGGCAGAAGCGCTGGAGATCGAGCGCGGCGAGATCGAGGATGTCGATGGTGTGGTAGCACTTCCCGGCGCCATCGACTTTCTGAAAGGCCTGCCGGCCGAGCGCTGGGCGATCGTGACCTCGGCGCCGGTCAAGCTGGCTCGGGCACGGATCGAGGCGGCTGGCCTGCCGCAACCGCCTGAGATCGTTACGGCCGAGGATGTGAAGATCGGCAAGCCCGATCCCGCCGGCTATCGGCTCGGCGCCAGCCGCATCAAGGCCGATCCGGCCCGTTGCCTGGTGTTCGAGGATGTCATGGCCGGCGTTCTGGCTGGCGAGGCGGCGGGAGCCGATGTCATGGTCATCACGGCCACCCATAGCCACCTGCTGGAAACCCGGTATCCGACGCTGGAAAGCTACGAGGGCCTGCAGGTGCATGTCGATGCCATGGGCGACATGCAGATCGTCCGGATGGCCTGACGCCGGCAGATATCACGCCGCCTTGGCGACGTGATATTCCTTGATGGCGACCATCTTGATGGCCGGAAAACGTTCCGCTTCATAGCGCAGCGAAAAGGAATCCTGGGCCAGGAAAACCGGGTCGCCGTCGAGATCGCGGGCAATGTCGCCGCGCTTGACGGTCAAGAACTTGTCGAGTTCAGCCGGCTGGTCGGACGAGATCCAGCGGCAGACTGAGAAGCGCGACATTTCGAAACTGACCGGCAGGGTATATTCGCCCGCCAGGCGTTCCTTCAGCACGTCGAGCTGCAGGGCGCCGACAACGCCGACGATGGCCGGCGAGCCATCTTCCGGCGAGAAGAGCTGTACGACGCCTTCCTCGGCCATCTGCTGCAGGGCTTCCTTGAGCTTCTTGGCCTTCATCGCATCCTCCAGCCGCACGCGGCGCAGGATTTCCGGCGAGAAGTTCGGCACGCCCTGGAAGACCAGGTTTTCGCCTTCGGTCAGCGTATCGCCGATGCGCAGGGTGCCGTGGTTCGGAATACCGACCACGTCGCCGGCAAAGGCCGTATCGGCCAGCTGGCGCTGGGCGGCGAAGAAGAACTGCGGCGCCGTCAGGCCGATCTGCTTGCCGGTGCGGGCGAGCCTCGCCTTCATACCGCGCTCCAGCTTGCCGGAGCAGATGCGGGCAAAGGCGATGCGGTCGCGATGGTTGGGGTCCATGTTGGCCTGGATCTTGAAGACGAAGGCCGTCATCTTGTCTTCGGCGGCATGCACGGTGCGGATATCGGCCACCTGATCGCGCGGCGGGGGGGCTATATCGCCCAGCGCATTGATCAGATCGCGTACGCCGAAGTTTCTGAGCGCCGAGCCGAAGAACACCGGCGTCATATGGCCTTCGAGAAAGGCCTTCCTGTCGAACGGGCGGCAAGCGTCCTGTGCCAGTTCCAGCTCGTCGATAAAGGTGGCGCGTTCGTTTTCCGGCAGGTTTTCCGCCACGTTCTGCGGGCTGTTGACCGCCAGGGCCTCGACCTGCTTGTCGGAGCCGCGGAAGGTATTGTCGACCAGATTGTAGGAGCCGCAGAAGCTTTTCGACCGGCCGACCGGCCAGGTGATCGGCGCGGTGTCGAGCGCCAGCTTCTCCTCGACCTCGTCGAGGATCTCGAAGATGTCGCGGCTTTCCCGGTCCATCTTGTTGACGAAGGTGATGATCGGGATGTCGCGCATGCGGCAGACTTCGAACAGTTTGAGCGTACGCGGCTCAATACCTTTCGCCGCGTCGAGCACCATGACAGCGGCATCGACCGCGGTCAGGGTGCGATAGGTGTCGTCGGCGAAGTCTTCGTGGCCCGGCGTGTCGAGGATGTTGAAGACATTGCCGTCATATTCGAAGGTCATCACTGAGGTGACGACCGAGATGCCACGCTCGCGCTCGATCTTCATCCAGTCGGACCGGGTCTGGATACGGTCCTTCTTGGCCTTGACCTCGCCGGCGAGCTGGATCGCGCCGCCGAACAGCAGCAGCTTTTCGGTGAGCGTGGTCTTGCCGGCATCCGGGTGAGCGATAATAGCGAAGGTGCGGCGGCGGGAGACCGCCTCTGCGAGCGTTTCGGCCATGTGGTGAATCCTGTGGAATTGCCGGCTATCTAGCGACTAAAGCGCCGCATTGCAATTGACCTTGCAGTTCGAAGGACAAACTAATGCCCCATGACCGTTTCCCAAAAGATCCAACCGACCCTTCACCTGCTGCGCCTGCCCCATGGCGACGGCGTCGACCTGCCGGCCTATGAAACAGCGGGCGCGGCCGGCATGGATATCCGCGCCGCAGTCAACGAAGACCAACCGATGGTGCTGGAGCCTGGCCGACGTGCACTGGTGCCGACCGGCCTGATCTTCGAGATCCCAGCCGGCTTCGAGGCGCAGATCCGGCCGCGCTCCGGCCTTGCCTTCAAGAACGGCGTGACCTGCCTCAACACACCCGGCACGATCGACAGCGACTATCGCGGCGAGGTGAAGGTTCTGCTGATCAATCTCGGCGACGAGCCTTTCACGATCAGCCGCGGCATGCGGATCGCCCAGGTGGTGATGGCGCCGGTCACGCAGATGCAGGTCGCAGAGGTCTCCTCCGCCAGTGAGACGCAGCGCGGCGCCGGCGGTTTCGGCTCCACGGGCGTGGCTTGATGCCAGCCGATCGTGCCGGCCTCAATTTCCGGCAGGATTATTTCGACGACCCGGCCGGCTGGGCGGCCATCAAATCGCTGCTTTACGAGATCTTCTCGGTCGATCTTGACCCGCTCGACACCGTCGGCGGCTACGACCGGACCAGCTTTCCCTCCGCATTCTTCGACGAGACCGGGTGCTGCATCGCCAATCTCAGCGGCTTTGCCATGCCGCTGATCGTCAATGGCCGTCCGGTCAAGGCGGCCGGCTGGCAATCGGGTGCGGTGCGTCCCGACTTTCGCGGCCAGGGCCTGTTTGGCGACCTGATCCGCCACACGCTTTGGCGCGGCGAAGAGCAGGGTTTCGAAGCCGTCGTTCTCTATACCGACAAGCCGGGCCTTTACGCGCCGCACGGATTTCGTACCGTGCCGCAGTTTTCGTTTCGGGGTGATGCGCCAAAACCGATGGGCGGGCAAAAGCCTGCTCGCCACCTGACGATCGAAACCGACCTTGGCCTGCTGCAGGCGCTCCTGGCAAACCGCTTGGCCGTGTCGCAGCGGCTGGCCGTGGCGCAGCAGGCTGAAATGTTTCTGCTGAATTGCCATCTGCTGGATGATGTCAGCCTGTCGCTGATGCCCGACGACAAAACCGTCATTGCCTGGCGGATGACCGATGGCGGTCTTTTTGAGCTTCTCGACGTGGTGGGCGAACAGATGCCCTCGTTGACCGAGATCCTCGGCGCACTCCAATTAACGCCTGCCTCGATCGAGACCTTCATTCCACCCGATCGGCTTGCCTTCGACGCCGAGCCGGTGCGCGACGACGGGCCGTTGGTGTTGATGATGCGCTGTGCCGACGACCGGCTGCCGACAGAGCCCTGCTGCCTGTCGCCGATGGCGGAATTTTAAGACCTTAACCGACGAGCGGCGGCAGCCGGCGACGCACCGGCGTCGCCTTGACCATCGACGTATTGGTTTCGGCGCGCTCCGATATCTTGTCGAGGATGGTGTCCAGCTCGCCCATCGACCGGATGACCAGCCGGCAGATGAAACAGTCGTCGCCGGTCACCTTGTCGCATTCGATGAATTGCGGCGTGTCCTGGATGATGCGCTCGACGATATGCAATTGCCCCGGCAGCGGCCGCACCCGGACGATGGCCTGCAAGGGATAACCGAGCGATTCCGGCCGGATGTCGATGGTGAAGCCGCCGATCACGCCGCGCTCCTCCAAGCGACGCAAGCGCTCGGCAGCGCTCGGAGACGACAGGGAGACTTCGGCCGCCAGCTCCTTCAGCGAGATACGGGCATTGGTCGCCAGCACCTCCACCATGCGCCGGTCCACGCCATCCAGTTCACTCGCTCCATTAGGCAAAGCCATCCGTTCCTCCCTATTAATTAGGCTTTAACCTTCTCCGGCCTTCTCCAGAGTATATATTCGCCGATCTCACCGCAATATCCTTGCCACTACAGAAGCGGAGAGCAGGCCATGCAAAACGACCGGGTCAGGGGAACTTTGGAAATGAGCGCCGCCATGCTCATTTCCGGCACGATCGGCTGGTTCGTCGTCACATCCGGGCAGCCGGTCGCCAATGTGGTGTTCTGGCGCTGCCTGTTCGGCGCCGCAGCACTGGCCATGATCTGCCAGGTGCATGGCTACCTGCGGCCGGGCATCCTGTCGCGCCGGTCATTTGCCATCGCCGTGCTGGGCGGCGTGGCGATCGTTGCCAACTGGCTGTTGCTGTTTTCAGCCTATCCGCGCGCCTCGATCTCGATTGCGACGATCGCCTACAATACCCAGCCCTTCATGCTGATGGGCCTTGGAGCGCTGTTTCTGGGCGAGAAGATCACCGTGCGGAAGCTGTTCTGGCTGCTGCTGGCCTTTGCCGGCATGATTGCTATCGTCCAGGCCAAGCCGGCTGGCGCCTCAAGCGTCGAAAGCTATGCTTTCGGCATTGCGCTTTCGCTGGGGGCTGCGTTTTTCTATGCCCTGGCCGCACTCGCCGCCAAAGGACTGAAGGGCACACCACCGCATCTGATCGCGTTGATCCATACAATGACCGGCGTGGTGATGCTGGCGCCCTTTGCCGATTTTGCCAGCCTGCCCAGCAACGCCGGCACATGGACGCTGCTGATGACGCTCGGCGTTGTGCATACCGGCCTGATGTATGTGCTGCTTTATGGCGCCATCCAGAAACTGCCGACGCATCTGTCCGGGGCGCTGTCCTTCCTTTATCCAGTCGCCGCAATCCTGGTTGACTGGCTGGCCCTCGGCCATGCATTGCAACCCCTGCAGATCGCCGGGTCCGCCATCATCCTGCTGGCAGCGGCCGGCATGAACCTGGGCTGGCGCCTGCCAGCAGGATTTCGTATTGCCAAGAGCCTTTAAGAGGATTTGTCCATGATCACCTGCACCATTCGATACGTCATCGACCCCTACAAGCTTTCCGATTTCGAGGACTATGCCAAATTGTGGATCCCGCTGGTGAACCGGCTGGGCGGCACGCATCACGGCTATTTCCTGCCGCATGAAGGCGCCAACAATATCGCGCTGGCGCTGTTCAGCTTTCCGAGCCTTGCCGACTACGAGATCTATCGCCAGCGCATGGCCGAGGACGCGGAATGCCAGGCGGCTTTTGCACTGGCCGAAAAGAGCCGCTGTATCGTCAGCTACGAGCGCAGCTTCATGCGGCCTGTGTTTTAGCGCTGCGCCTCGGTTGCCATGCGAAGGGCAAGCGCCGCCAGAACGGTGCCCATCAGCCAGCGCTGCACCACCATCCACAAGGGCCGGCCGGCCAGGAAGGCGGCGATGGAGCCGGCCATGACGGCAATGGTGGCATTAACCGATACGCTGATGACGATCTGGATGGAGCCGAGCACCAGGAATTGCGGCAGCACGCTGCCGGCCAAGGGGTCGACGAACTGCGGCAGCAGCGACAGATAGAGGACCGCCACCTTCGGATTGAGCAGACTGGTGACGAGCCCCATGGAAAACAGCCGCCGCGGACTGTCCTCCGGCAGGTCGCGCACCTGGAATGGTGAGCGGCCGCCGGGCCGCAGCGCCTGCCAGGCCATCCACAGCAGATAGGCGGCGCCGGCAAACTTCAGGGCATCATAGGCATAGGGGATTGCCATGATCAGCACGGTGATACCGAGCGCCGACATCAGCATGTAGAAGACGAAGCCGAGCGCCACGCCGCCCAGCGAAACGAGACCGGCGGCCGGTCCCTGGCAGATGGAGCGCGACACCAGATAAATCATGTTCGGGCCCGGTGTCAGCACCATGCCCAGGCAGATCAGCGCGAAAGCAAGCAAGGACGTGGTGGTTGGCATGGGGGAGGCCTCGGCTGACGTTCAGAGCTGCCTCAGCTAGCCGGAGCCGCGGCAGTGGCGCAATGGCGATCTTGTCACCATGGCAAATCTTTAGGACTGCAGATGTTTCTGCCAGGTCGTCGTTGCAAGTTTTCCGGCACAACGCTAGCAATGCGTCACACGACGGAGGACTCCGATGACGCCGACCACGCTTCTCGCCTATTGCGGCGCTTTGTTCATCGCAGCGGCAATTCCCGGACCTGGAATGACGGCAATCGTGGCGCGTGCGCTGGGCTCCGGGTTCCGCGAGACATTCTTCATGGGCCTCGGCCTCATTCTCGGTGATATCGTTTATCTGACGGCCGTCATCCTCGGCCTTGCCCTGATCGCCCAGACTTTTACCGCCACCTTCATGGTTCTGAAAATCCTCGGCGCGCTCTATCTCGCCTATATCGCCTGGAAACTCTGGACGGCCGGGCTCATGCCGCAGGATATCGCCGCGCGAAAATCCTCTGGCCTCGGCCTGTCCTTTCTGTCGGGTCTGCTGGTGACGCTCGGCAATCCGAAGACCATGCTCTTCTACGTGGCGCTGGTGCCGACACTGATCGACACAAGAACGATCGACATGGTGGACTACGGGCTGCTGATCGCCGCCAATGTCGTCGTGCTGATGGCCGTGCTGCTTCCCTATATCCTGCTGGCCTCGAAGGCACGGCTGCTTTTGAAGAAACCGCAGGCGTTGCGGCTTTTGAACCGCGCGGCGGCCGGAATTCTGGCGGGCATGGCCGCTTTCATCGCCACCCGCGCGGCGTGAAATAATCATTTCCACCCAACGGCTTCGGCACGGTTTTTTTCCACGCAACCGGCAAAGCGCAGATCATCGCACTCTGGCCAGAGGCCGCGTTTGTGCCTAGGCTGCTCCCGAATTTGAAACACAGGGAGCAAAACCATGTCTGACACCAAGAAACCGGGCCGCGGACGTGTCTACGGATCGATCACCGACACGATCGGTGACACGCCGATCGTGCGGCTGGACAAGCTGGCCAAGGAAAAGGGTGTGAAAGCCCATCTGCTGGCCAAGCTCGAATTCTTCAATCCGATCGCCTCGGTCAAGGACCGTATCGGCGTGGCGATGATCGAAAGCCTGGAAGCCCAGGGCAAGATCACCCCCGGCAAGACGACGCTGATCGAGCCGACATCCGGCAACACGGGCATTGCGCTGGCCTTTGCGGCGGCGGCCAAGGGTTACAAGCTGATCCTCACCATGCCGGAGACCATGTCGATCGAACGGCGCAAGATGCTGGCGCTGCTGGGTGCGGAACTGGTGCTGACCGAAGGTCCGAAAGGCATGAAGGGCGCCATCGCCAAGGCCGAGGAACTGGCCGCCAGCCTGCCGGACGCGGTGATCCCGCAGCAGTTCGAAAATCCTGCCAATCCGGAAATTCATCGCAAGACGACAGCCGAGGAAATCTGGAACGATACCGACGGCGCGGTCGACATCCTGGTATCAGGCATCGGCACCGGCGGCACGATCACCGGCGTCGGCCAGGTGCTGAAAGCCAAGAAGCCCGGCGTCAAGGTGATTGCCGTCGAACCGGCTGACAGCCCGGTTCTGTCCGGCGGCGCGCCCGGTCCGCACAAGATCCAGGGCATCGGCGCCGGCTTTGCGCCCGCCATCCTCGATACCAAGATCTATGACGAGATCGTGCCGATCACCAATGACGAAGCGTTTGAGCATGCCCGCCTGGTGGCGCGTCTGGAAGGCGTGCCGGTCGGCATCTCGTCAGGTGCGGCCCTTGCCGCGGCTATCAAGGTCGGCCAGCGGGACGAAAATGCCGGCAAGACCATCGTCGTCATCATCCCGTCCTTTGCCGAACGGTATCTTTCGACCGCGCTGTTCGACGGTCTCGGCGGCTGACAGGCATCCCAGCCGTCGTGCGATATGGGAGGGGCGTGCGTTCGGCCCTCCCGCCCTCGACGCATTATTTTCGACCATTAGCCTCGTTTATGTTGCAAGGCGTTTGATCGTCCCCTAGGGTCCCATGCCGTAACCCTCACAATTTTGTGATTATGTCGCTGCCACAGCGTAGGCTGGGATCCGTCCATGCTCAAAAAATCAGGCGTATTTGGAAGGTTGCCGGCATTCCGGCGAGCCCGCGGTGAGACACCTGTGGTCAGTCGCACAACAGAATATGCAATATCGCTGCTGTTTTTTGCCGGCGTGCTTGCCCTTCGTTTCTGGATCGATCCCTATCTTCCGCCGGGCTTTCCCTACTTGACCTTTTTCCCTGCCGTCGTCATTTGCGGCTTCGTGTTCGGCGTTCAGCAGGGCGCCCTTGTCGCGCTATTATCAGGCTTGGCGGCATGGTATTTCTTTATTCCGCCGTATTACGCGTTCTCTTTCTCGCCAGGCCCGCTCACCGCCATGGCGCTGTATCTCTTTGTGGTGGTGACCGATCTGACGCTGATCCATCTCATGGTGCGGGCCTATACGGCCGAATTGGAAGCGCAAAATGAGATGACGCAGATGGTCGAGCATCAGGAAGTGATGGCGACCGAGCTCGACCACCGCCTGAAGAACGTGTTTGCAACGATGAATGCCGTGATCATGCTGTCGCAGAAGCATGCGTCCACACCGGAGGAACTGGCCTCCAAACTGCGGCAGCGGCTGAACGCCATGGCGCGTTCGAACCTGGTGCTGCGTGGCCTCAAGCCGGGAGACGAGATGACGCTTGATGTCGTCCTTCTGCAGGCGCTTGAACCGTTTGGCGTTGACGAGAGCAACAGGTTCTCGGCCTTTGGCAACAAGATCGCCGTCAGCGGCCAGGCGGTCGTGGTGCTGAGCCTGATCCTGCACGAACTCGGCACCAACGCCGCCAAATACGGCGCTTTCTCTGTGCCGGCGGGAAGGGGCGATGTCGAATGGACCGTTGTCGGACCGGAAACCGGAGAGGCACTCCTGACGCTCCGCTGGGTTGAAACCGGTGGACCGCAACCGCGGCAAGAGCCTGAGCACGCCGGCTTTGGCTCGACATTGATGCGGCGCGTTCTTGGCTCCCTCAAAGGCACCTCGACGACCACCTACCCGCCGAGCGGCGCCGTGGTGGAAATCACTCTGCCGATGACGAGCGTATTGCCATTCCCCGCGGTTGCTGCCGGTTGACTTGGCGGTGGCCGGGCCGTTTCAGCACCGCCTTGGCCAGACCTTATGCGGCAGCGGTCATGCGCTCGGAGGCGATCCGATACGATATCGCCTCGGCCAGATGGATGCGCCCCAGTTGCGGTGCGCCCTCGAGATCGGCCAGCGTGCGCGCCACTTTCAGGACCCGGTGATAGCCCCTGGCCGAAAACTTGAATTTTTCCGCTGCGTCGCGCAGCAATTGCAGGCCCGCCGCATCCGGCTCGGCGAGCCGCTCGATCAGTGCCGTCGAACAGCGGGCATTGGTGGTCAGTTCGCCACCCTCGGTTTGAAACCGATCCCGCTGGCAGTCCCGCGCCAAAGCCACGCGCCTTGCGACATACTCGCTTTTTTCCGCCGGCCGTGGGCGGATCAGATCGGCGGCGGAGACCGCCGGCACGTCGATGCGGATATCGATACGGTCGAGCAGCGGACCGGAGATCCGCGCCTGATAGTCCGCGGCACAACGGGGACCCCGCGGGCAGCTATGTCCCGGTTCGCCCGCCATGCCACAGCGGCAGGGGTTCATGGCGGCGACCAGCTGGAAACTGGCGGGATAGGAGACGCGGTGATTGGCACGGGCGATGATGCAGGTGCCGCTTTCCAGCGGCTGGCGCAGCGCATCCAGCACCTGCGGCGCGAATTCCGGCAATTCGTCGAGGAACAGCACGCCGTGATGGGCAAGCGACGCCTCGCCCGGCTTGGCGCGCAACCCACCGCCGACCAGAGCCGCCATGGTGGCGGAATGATGGGGCTGGCGAAACGGCCGCCGATCCGACAGCTTGCCGCCCGACAATTGCCCGGCGATCGAATGGATCATCGAGACATCGAGCAGTTCGGCGGCCGAGAGCGGCGGCAGGATGGAGGCGAGACGCGCCGCCAGCATGGATTTTCCCGACCCGGGCGGCCCGACCATCAGGAGATTGTGGCCGCCGGCCGCTGCCACCTCCAGGGCGCGCTTGGCGCTTTCCTGGCCCTTGATGTCAGCCAGATCTGGAAGATTGGCCGGTGCCGCGCGGATGGCGGGCGCCGGGCGGCCGAGCACCTGCGTGCCGCGGAAATGATTGGCCAGCGCAATCAGGCTGCGCGGCGCGAGGATATCGAGGTCGGGACCGGCCCAGGCGGCTTCTGAACCGCTTTCGGCCGGGCAAATCAGCCCCTTGCCGAGCGCATTGGCGCCTATGGCGGCTGGCAGGGCACCGGCGACCGGCGCGATCGTTCCGTCAAGATTGAGTTCGCCGATCACCACATAATCGACAAGCGCATCGCCGGGAATGGCGCCGAGCGCTGCCATCAGCCCCAGTGCGATCGGCAGGTCGAAATGGGAGCCTTCCTTCGGCAGATCGGCCGGAGCGAGATTGACGGTGACGCGCTTGGGCGGCAAAGCGAGCCCCGAGGCATGCAAGGCGGCCTGGACCCTTTCGCGGCTTTCGGCCACCGCCTTGTCGGGCAGGCCGACGATCTGCATGCCGATCTTGCCGGGTGCAACCATCACCTGGACATCGACCGGAACGCCCTCTATTCCCTGGAATGCAACCGTACTGACACGCGCTACCATTGCCCGCCCCTTGTGACCCAGTCCCTCCCGCGGATACATCTCCAGCGGGTTGCAGATTGCAATCTGCCATAGGTTGCGGAATCAAACAAGAACAATAACGGAACAAATGCCCGCTATTCTTGTGGTCAGGTTGCACCGGGTTGCAGCAGGAGAACAAACGCCTGGAAATCGAGTCTGGCAGACCGGCTTGGGATTACGGCCGCTTGCGCTCGATGGCGTCCCAGAGCAGGCTGGCGATATCGGCACCGCCGAATTTGCGCACTTCGCGGATGCCGGTTGGCGAGGTCACGTTGATTTCGGTCATGTAGTCGCCGATCACATCGATGCCGACCAGCAGGAAGCCGCGGGCCTTGAGGGACGGGCCGATACGGGCGCAGATCTCCAGCTCGCGCTCCGTCAGTTCCGTCGGGGTTGCCTGGCCACCGGCATGCATGTTGGACCGGGCGTCATGCTCGGCCGGTACCCGGTTGATGGCACCCACCGGCTCGCCATCGACCAGAATGATGCGCTTGTCGCCCTTGCGCACGGCCGGCAGGTATTCCTGGGCAATGAAGGGTTCACGGAACATCTGGCCGAACATTTCGAGAAGCGACGACATGTTGCGGTCGTCCTTGGTGGAATGGAAAACGCCAGCGCCGCCATTGCCATAGAGCGGCTTCAGGATGATGTCGCCCATCTCTTGGCGGAAGCGGGCGATCTCCGTGGGATCGCGGGTGATCAGCGTCTTCGGCATCAGATCGGCAAATTCGGTGACGAAGATCTTTTCCGGCGAATTGCGTACCCAGGCCGGATCGTTGACCACTAAGGTTTTGGGATGGATACGCTCCAGCAGATGGGTGGACGTGATATAGGCCATGTCGAAGGGCGGGTCCTGGCGCAGATGGATGACGTCCATGGTCGACAGGTCGATGCGCTCCGGTTCGCCGAGCGTGTAGTGGTCGCCTTTCACGTCGCGCAGTTCCATCGGCTCGACGATTGCGAAAATGCGGCCGTCGCGCATGGTCAGCTTGTCGGGCGTATAATGGAAGAGATTGTAACCACGGGCCTGGGCCTCAAGGCTGATGGCGAAGCTGCTGTCGCCGGCGATGTTGATGCCGGACACATGGTCCATCTGGATCGCCACGTTCTTGATGTTCGCCATTGTCTGCCCCTCGCTGAATGCAGCAGAGATTTAAGATGGCGGGGGCGCAAAGGCAACCGGCGCGGCGATCCAATTTTTTTGATGCTTGCTACAGCTCAGGCAGCAAGTCCGCCCTTGGGACGCGACCTCAAGGCATTGCGCAGCCGATAGACGGCGGCGAGCGGCGCTGGAAATGGCTTGCGCAGGAAGGCGATCTTGCGGACGTAAGTGTCGATCCGCCATGTCGCCCAGGTGCCGCCGCGGAAATAGGCGATGTCGCCGGCCCGCAGCCATCGTTCGCTGCCGTCCTCAGCCGTCACATGCACCTCGCCTTCCTGGATGACGACGGTCTCGTCCCAGCCGAAATACCAGCGGAATTCGCCGGCTGTGCAATCCCACACGGCGGTCGAGCTGGCTTCGTCCGCACTTCTCGAATGATCAGCCAAACGGGCAAGCGGCGTGCCGCTGATGATCCAGGAGGGTTCGATCGGCGCCGGCTTCAGGGCCAGATGGCCACTGTTGGAGGCTATCATCGGTTCCGCCGCCGGCGACGCCATGTCGACGTTGCGCGCGGCCATGACCCCCGCCACGCCAAGGAAAATCATTTTCAACGGCATACGTATCCCCCGATGTCCGGTTTCTTCCGGTCAGGGGATAGCAAATGCCGGTTACTTCCTGGTCATTTCAGTCGTTAAAATTGCGCCGACCTGGCAGATTTTGTCCCGTCGGGAATGGTGCTCATGCCACCGGTTCCGGCCGGGCGAGGCTCACCGGGGCCGCGACAGGCCGCTGGGCAAACGACGTCTGGACGCGGCGGCCGGTGTCCTTCGAAAAGAAGTGCAGGCGCTCCGGGGCAATCGACAGCCGCATCTCCGTCGTGATGTCGCGGTCGAGCCCCAGCACTGCGGTCAGGGCCTGGTCGCCAAGCATGCCGTGCACGAGGCGATGAGCGCCGAGTTCCTCGACATCCTCGACGCGAAACGGCAGATAGGGGCCCCCCTCGCGTGCAATGTCGAGATCCTCGGCGCGCATGCCGACGGTCACCGGACCGCTGGCCGCGACATCGCCTTCAAGAGCGATTGTTGCCGGGCCGATGGTCAACCGGTTGCTGTCGAAGCTGCCGGACAGCAGGTTCATGGCGGGCGAGCCGATGAAGCTGGCAACGAAGGTGGAGGCGGGGCGATGGTAGACTTCGAGCGGTGTGCCGATCTGTTCGATCGCGCCCCCGTTCAGGACCACGAGGCGGTCGGCCAGCGTCATGGCTTCGAGCTGGTCATGGGTCACGTAGAGGGCGGTGGTCGACAGGCGGCGCTGAAGTCGGCGGATTTCGCCGCGCATCGAGACGCGCAGCTTGGCATCGAGATTGGACAGGGGTTCGTCGAACAGGAAGGCGGCTGGCTTGCGCACGATGGCACGGCCCATGGCGACGCGCTGGCGCTGGCCGCCGGACAGGGCGCGCGGCTTGCGGGCCAGATAGGGTTCCAGCTCCAGCATGCGGGCCGCTTCCGCGACCCGCGCCTCGATCTCGGCCTTCGGCGTCTTGCGGTTCTTCAGGCCATAGGCAAGGTTGTCGTAGACCGTCATATGCGGATAGAGCGCATAGTTCTGAAAGACCATGGCAATGTCGCGATCGGCCGGCTCCACCTCGTTGACCGTGCGCCCGCCGATGCTGACCGTGCCTTCCGAGATCGTCTCGAGCCCCGCCACCATGCGCAACAGCGTCGATTTTCCGCAGCCGGACGGACCGACCAGGACGATGAACTCGCCGTCCTCGATCTGTATATCGACAGACTTCACAGCCCTGACGTTACCGTCGTAGATCTTGGAAACCTGGTTGATGTCTATGGACGCCATGGGAAAAATACCTTCAGTTATTTGTCGCTCTCGGTCAGGCCCTTGATGAACCAGCTCTGGAAGACCACGACGATGACAATGGGCGGCAGCATGGCGAGCACCGCCAGGGCAAAGGCCTCGTTGTAATCGGGGATCTGCGAGCCGATCCAGACCTGCAGGATCTGCTTGATGCCGCGCATCAGGGTGTAGAAGCTCTCGTCCGTGGTCATCAGCATCGGCCAGAGATACTGGTTCCAGCCATAGACGAACATGATGATGAACACGGCGGCGATCATGGTGCGCGACAGGGGCACCAGGATATCGATGAAGAATTTGAACGGGCCGGCGCCATCGATGCGGGCCGCCTCCAGCAACTCATCGGGCACGGATTTGAAAAACTGCCGGAAGAAGAAGGTGCCGGTGGCAGAGGCCAGCAGCGGCACGATCAGGCCGGTATAGGTGTTCAGCAGGCCGAGATCGCTCATCACTTTGTAGGACGGCATGATGCGCACTTCGAGCGGCAGCAGCAGCGTTGTGAAGATGATCCAGAAGGCAAGCGTGGCGAAGCGGAAGCGAAAATAGACGATGGCATAGGCCGCCAGCATCGACAGCACGATCTTGCCCGAGGCAAAGCCGAGCCCCAGGATCAGCGAGTTCAGCACCATGCGGGCGCCGGTCACCTGGCCGGTGAAGCCGCCCTCGCGGGTCAGCACCTTTTCATAGGTCTCGACAAAATGGCCGCCCCAGCTCAGCGCCAGACCATTGCTGTGGATGTCGGCAGCCGCATGGGTCGAGGTCATGAAGGCAACCGCGACCGGGCCGATCATGAAGAACACGCCCAGCATCAGGATGAGGTGATCGAAGAATTTCGTACGGAACATGGTCGCTCTCCTCAGCCGTAATGGACGCGCCGCTCGATGAAGCGGAACTGGATGACGGTGAGGACAAACACCACGATCATCAGGATGACGGACTGGGCCGACGAACTGCCGAGGTCGTTGCCGCGGAAGCCGTCCATATAGACCTTGTAGACCAGGGTGATCGGATTGTTGGCGGCCTTGTCCTTCACCATCACGTCGATGACGGCAAACGTGTCGAACAGCGAATAGGTGATGTTGATGATCAGCAGGAAAAAGGCGGTCGGCGCCAAAAGCGGCAGCACGACGGTCCAGAAACGGCGCGTGCCCGAGCGGCAATCGATGGCCGCCGCCTCGCGGATGGCCATGGGAATGCCCTGCAGGCCGGACAGGAAAAAGATGAAATTGTAGGGGATCTGTTTCCAGACCGCGACGACGACGAGCGCCAGCGCCGTGTCGAAATAGTTGATGCCGACCTTCATGTGCCAGCCGAACATCGCGGCGAACTTGACGAAGGGGCCGATATGCTGGTCGAAAAACATCATGCCAATCAGGCCGGCAACCGGCGGGGCGATGGCATAGACTGAGATCAGCAGGGTTTTATAGGCAGAACTGCCGCGAATGACAGCGTCTGCCTTCATCGCCAGGACGAGACCGATGGACAGGGCAAGCCCGGTGACGAGAAGGGTATAGACAGCCGTGAAGCGGGCAATCTTCTGATATTCGGTGGAGGCCAGCGCGTCGGTATAATTGGCCATACCGACAAAGCTCGATCCGAAACCGAAGGGGTCCTCGATATAGAAAGAGGACTGGATCGCCTGCACCGAGGGCCAGTAGAAAAACACGAAAACCACCAGCAACTGCGGCAGCAGGAACAGGTAGGGCAGGATCGGCGAGGAAAACTGGACGCGCTTCATGATGGTCTCATTTAAAAGGACGGCTTTCTCGGGGATCAGGAAAGCCCCTCATCCGCCTGCCGGCAACTTCTCCCCGCCAAGCGGGGAGAAGGGAGGGGGTCCGTAGCGTCTGCACTCCCTCGCCCCGCTTGGCGGGGAGAGGGTGGGGTGAGGGGCAATTGCCCCGTGAACGCTTAGCCGGCCGTCTTGGCGAAGCGGGCGAGAAGTTCGTCGGCTTCCTTCTTGATGGTTTCCATGGCTTCCTTCGGCGTGGTTTCGCCGGCGAAGATGCGGTTGTATTCGCGTTCCATCACCGAGCGGATCTGCGGATAGAAGCCGAGGCGATAGCCCTTGTCCCATTCGCCGCCCGGCAGCGACAGCTGCTGGATGCCGACTTCGGCGGCCGGCTTTTCCTTGTAATAGCCTTCCGACTTGGCCAGCTCGTAGGCAGCCTTGGTGATGGCGACGTAACCGGTGGCCTGGTGGTAGAACTTCTGCAGGTCCGGCGAGGTCAGGAAGTTGAAGAAGGCTGCCGTGCAGGCATTTTCAGCATCCGGCTTGCCGGACATGGCGAACAGGGCCGCGCCACCGATGAAGGTGTGAACGCCAGTCGGGTTGACCGACTTCCAGTAAGGCAGGAAGGTGGCCGAGAAAGGCATCTGGGCCGTCTTCTGCAGGCCACCGAAGGAACCGGACGAGCCGATCCAGAGAGCCACCTTGTTTTCTTCGAAAGGCTTCTGGTTGTCGCTCCAGCCGGCGCCGTAATAGCCGAAATAACCAGCGTCATACCATTCCTTGAGCTTGTCATACATCATGACATGGTTCGGATCGGTGACGTTGATCGTCGTGTCGATGACGCTGTCATAGCCATTGTTGTTGGAGGCAAACTGGATGTTGTGGCGCGAGAAGAAGTTCTCGGTGAACTCCCAGGTGAGCTGCGACTGAACCAGCGGGATGAAGCCGGCCTCTTTCAGCTTCGGAGCGATGGCTTCGAACTCTTCCCAGGTCTTCGGAGCTTCGACGCCAGCCTTCTTCAGGGCTTCGTCGTTGATATACATGATCGGCGCCGAGGAGTTGAACGGCATGCCGACGAACTTGCCCTGGCTGTCGGCGTAGAAGTAGCGGACGCCCTCGATGAAGTTGTCGCGGTTGAAATCGAAACCGGCGCTCTTGATCAGGTCCTCGGCAGCGATGGTCGCGCCCTTGGCATTGATGATCGTGGCAGCACCCGCATCGAAAACCTGCAGGATGTTGGGCTGTTCGCCCGAACGGAAGGCGGCGATGCCGGACGCCAGGGCTTCTTCATAGGTGCCCTTGCTGACCGGGGTCAGGCTGCACTCGCTCTGCGCTGCATTGAACTTGGTCGCGACTTCGTTGATCACTTCGCCGTTGCGTCCGCCCATGCCATGCCACCAGGTGATGTTGGTCGCGGCAAAGGACGAGCTGGCCGAGAAGCTGACCGCCAGGGCGGCCATCGAAAGTTTCTTGAACATGGTAAAATCCTCTCCACCAAGATTGGGGTGAGGAGTGCATTAGTCGTGATATATGACGCCGGCTTGAACCTTTCGTGACAGACAGATTACAATTCATAACGCTTTGAGAAGGCTTGCTTTGAAAAAGCGCGGCGGAGCCGGATGCTCTAAAAAGCGTCCTTGAAATGCTGCGGCCAGCGGCCCGGTTGGACCGCGACGATATCGTATCTGAGCGACAGGCGATGGGCGTCTTTCTGGCGCGACAGCCAGAGATCGCCGGCCGAGCGGATCCTCGCCTGCGCGGTATAGCTCACCGCATCGACGGCCTCGCGCTCTAAGCGGCGCGCCTTGACCTCGACGAAGACGGCCAGATCTCCTTTGCGGGCGATGATGTCGATTTCGCCAAGGCCGGTGCGGTAGCGCAGCGCGACAATGCGATAGCCCTTCAGCAGCAGGTAGAGAGCCGCCCAATATTCCGACATCCGGCCGCGGCGTTCGGCCTTGCGCCGATCGGCATTCGGCATGCGGGCCGACGGCTTGCTGTCGCTCGGCGGCGGAGGTTTCATCCCTCGTCCTTCAGCTCCAGCAGGCGCTGGTAGAGGTCCTTGCGCGGCAGGCCGGTGCGCCTGGCGGCCTCGGTGGCGGCCTTGGCCATCGGCAGGGCGGCGGCAAGCGCTAGCAGGACGGTATCGACATCGCCCTGGCTCGGCGCCTCTGGGGCGGCCGGCGGACCGACCACCAGCACGATCTCGCCCTTGACGACACGGTCGTCAGAATAATAGTCGGCCAGTTCGCGCAATCCGCCGCGGCGGAATTCCTCAAACGTCTTGGTCAGCTCGCGGCAGACGCTGGCCGGACGGTGATCGCCCAGCACATCGGCAGCAGCCGCCAGTGTCGCGCCGATGCGATGCGGCGATTCAAAGAACATCAGGGTCGCCGGGACCGCCTGCAATTGCGCCAGCCGATCCCGTTTGGCCTTGTCCTTGGTGGGCAGGAAGCCGGCAAAGAAGAAGGCGTCGCTCGGCAGGCCGGAGCCGACAAGGGCTGCCAGCGGCGCCGAGGCGCCGGGAATGGGCACGACGCGATAGCCGGCTTCGATCGCCAGCTGGCCTAAGCGATAGCCCGGATCGGAGACCAGCGGCGTGCCGGCATCCGACACCAGAGCGACGGACCGACCTTGCGAAAGCGCCTCGATCAGCTTGGGGCCGACCGTGGTGGCATTGTGCTCGTGATAGGCATAGGGCCGGTTGTCGATGCCGTAGCGATCGAGCAGGACACGGGTGACGCGGGTATCCTCGCAGGCCAGCACATCGGCACCGGCCAGGGTTTCCAGCGCCCGAAGCGTGATATCACCAAGATTGCCGATCGGCGTTGCGACCAGATAGAGCGCGGTCTCGAGCGGTCGTGCCACCACCGGCTGGTCGTTCAGCCGGTAGCTGCGCGGCACCGGATCGGTCTTTTTCGGTGTTTCGGTGACTTTATCCAAGGGGACGCTCTCCTGACTGCGTCTCTTTATGGTTCACCGCATCGCCGGGGGCAAGGGCGGCGCAATTTATGCGCAGCGCAGCACAATCCCGCAAAAGGATGCGGCTTGCGCCCGCCAAGCCCTTGCTTTTTGTTTCGGTTTGCTGCCATTTTGCCCGTCCCAAATGTCCGGCCAATGTTATGGCTCGGAAGGAGAATAGCCCGACCCGTGCCACGGGTCGCAAAGGTCGAAAGCGGCAGCGTCCATGCGTATTACTCTTGAACGGTCCAATCTTCTGAAGTCCCTCAATCACGTGCACCGGGTGGTCGAGCGTCGCAACACGATCCCGATCCTCTCCAACGTGCTGTTGCGGGCCGAAGGGGCCAGCCTTGCGATGAAGGCGACCGACCTCGACCTTGAAATCACCGAAGCGACGCCCGCCAATGTCGAGCAGGCCGGCGCGACGACCGTTCCGGCCCATCTGCTCTACGAAATCGTCCGCAAACTGCCGGACGGCGCCGAAGTGATGCTGGCGGTTACTCCGGACGGTGCGGCCATGACGGTTGCCTCGGGCCGCTCGAAATTCTCGCTGCAGTGCCTGTCGGAAACGGATTTCCCGGACCTGACCGCCGGCAGCTTCAGCCATTCCTTCCGCCTGAAGGCCACCGACCTGAAGATGCTGATCGATCGCACCCAGTTTGCGATCTCGACGGAAGAGACCCGCTACTACCTGAACGGCATCTATCTGCACACGATCGAGGACAATGGTGCGCTGAAACTGCGTGCCGTGGCGACCGACGGTCACCGGCTGGCGCGCGCCGATGTCGAGGCTCCGTCCGGATCCGAAGGCATGCCGGGCATCATCATCCCCCGCAAGACGGTCGGCGAATTGCAGAAGCTGGTCGACAATCCCGACATGGTGGTCACTGTCGAGGTGTCCGACGCCAAGATCCGCATGACGATCGGCTCGATCGTCCTGACATCGAAGCTGATCGACGGGACGTTCCCCGATTACCAGCGGGTTATCCCGACCGGTAATGACAAGGAAATGCGGGTCGACTGCCAGTCCTTCGCCCGCGCGGTCGATCGTGTCTCGACGATTTCTTCGGAACGCGGCCGGGCCGTGAAGCTGGCGATTTCGGATGGTCACCTGACACTCACCGTCAACAACCCGGATTCCGGCAGTGCGACGGAAGAAGTGGCGGTCGGCTACGAGAACGACGCGATGGAAATCGGCTTCAACGCCAAGTATCTGCTCGACATTACCGCGCAGCTTTCGGGCGATGATGCAATCTTCCTGCTGGCCGATGCCGGATCGCCGACCCTGATCCGCGAGACCTCCGGCGATGACGCGCTCTACGTGCTGATGCCGATGCGGGTCTAGCCCGCAAAGGCTCCCCTGGTGCGGATGGAGGGCAAAAGGCTCGACCTTCATCCGCATTGCCCAATATTGCCGAATACGGGCCTCTGTGTCGAAACTTTTGTCGCAAACGGCATTTTGCCTTGTTTTTGCGGCAAAATTCGACAACATGATCGGACGCAAATGATATGCGTCTACGACCTCGTGTGGAGATGACGGGCAATGGTTTTTCGCCTGAAACAGCGTTTCGAAAAGAAGTTCGACGACGAGATCCGGTTTTTCAAGGGCATGATGGACGGCCCCAAAACCGTTGGTTCGATCATCCCCACATCCTCCGTCACGGCGCGCAAGATGGCGAGCGTCATCGACCTCAGCTCTGGCCTGCCCGTCCTGGAGCTTGGGCCGGGCACAGGCGCCATCACCAAGGCCATCCTGGCGCGTGGCCTGCCGCCGGAACGTCTGGTGGCCGTCGAGTACTCCACCGACTTCTACCAGCATCTGCAGCGGACCTATCCGGGCGTTCAACTGATCAATGGCGATGCGTTCGACATTGAAAAGACCCTCGGCGACCTCAAAGACCTGACATTCGACTGCGTGATTTCAGCCGTTCCACTGCTGAATTTCCGTATGGAGGAGCGCATCAGCCTGCTTGAGTCCCTGCTCGACCGCCTGCCGGCCGGTCGACCGGTCATGCAGATCTCGTACGGCGCGGTTTCGCCGATCATTGCGCAACCGCATCGCTATCACATCCAGCATTTCGATTTCATCGTGCGCAATATCCCACCGGCGCAGCTCTGGACGTATAGCCGCGGCTAGAAACCTCGAGATCGGCGATGTTCGCTGTCTACATCACGCATCCGCAGGTGAAGATCGACGCAACCGTTCCCGTTCCGCAATGGGGACTGTCGGATCTCGGCGCGGCGCGGACCCGCAAAGCCGCAGGGGCGGACTGGGTTCGCCAGCTCAAGCGCATCGTTTCCAGCGCCGAGGTCAAGGCGATCGAGACATCGGCCATTCTGGCCGAGGGCGCCGGTATCGGCTTCGAGACCGTCGAGATTCTGCATGAGAACGACCGTTCGGCGACCGGATTCCTGCCGCCGCCGGAATTCGAGAAGGCCGCGGACTGGTTCTTTGCTCATCCCGAACAGAGCTATCAGGGATGGGAGAGGGCGATCGATGCGCAAGCCCGCATTGTCATCGCCGTCGAGGCCATCCTTACCGATCACGACCCGACCGGAGCGATCGCATTTGTCGGCCATGGCGGGGTCGGCACGCTGCTCAAATGCCATCTCGAAGGTCGGCCGATCGCCCGTTCTGGGGACCAAGCCCCTGGCGGCGGAAATCTCTTCGCCTTCGATCTTGCGAGGCGCGCCGTCTCGTGCGACTGGACGCCCATCGAAGACTGGCAAGGATTTGCAGCATGAGCGCACGGGACAAACTCATTGTCGGATTGGACGTTCCGACTGTTGGCGAGGCGGAAGCGATCGTCCGGATGCTGGGCGACGATATCCTGGTCTACAAGATCGGTTATCAGCTGGCCTTTGCCGGCGGCCTGGAATTTGCCCGCGATCTGGCCGCCGATGGCAAGAAGATCTTCCTCGACATGAAGCTGCTCGACATCGACAACACGGTGGCATCCGGGGTCGAGAACATCGTCAAGATGGGCATGTCCATGCTGACGCTGCATGCCTATCCGAAAGCCATGCGCGCCGCGGTGTCCGCTGCCAAAGGCTCCGGTCTCTGCCTGCTCGGCGTGACCGTACTGACCTCGATGGACGAGCAGGACGTGATCGACGCCGGCTACGAATACGATCCGCATACGCTGGTGCTGCGCCGGGCCGAACAGGCGCTGGCAGCCGGTATGGGCGGCATCGTCTGCTCGGCGGAGGAATCGGCCGCCGTGCGCAAAATCATCGGCCCCGACATGGCCCTGGTGACACCCGGCATTCGTCCCGCCGGCGCGGACAAGGGCGACCAGAAGCGGGTGATGACACCGACCGATGCCATCAAGGCCGGCTCCAGCCATCTGGTCGTCGGACGGCCGATCGTCAAGGCAGCCGATCCCAAGCTCGCCGCCCGGCAGATCCTCGATGAGATGACGGCGGCGCTCGGCGGCTGAGCCGGCGGCCTTCCGGTCACTTGTTGCCGACGATCCGGTTGGTGTCGTCGAAATTGACGATGCGCAGCGACCACGGCCCTTCGAACCGGTTGTTGCGTACGATGTTGTGTTTGGCCTGATCGCTGGAATCAAGACTGCTGCCGAACGGATATTTGGGATCGGTGCTGCAGAAGATCTTGCCGATATCCCGCTGGTTCAACCAGATCGCCGGACGGGCCGTCAGGGCTTCCTTATAGATGAAGCGATTGCCGCTGATCTCGTTATATTGCGGCTTCTGGTGGCGGATCGTGCCGCCCTCGCCGCAATTGCGATAGACATAGATTCCGCCGTTCTCAGGATCGCGGAACGTATTGTTGGCAATGACGTTTCGCGCCGACCCGTCGACGGCGATGAGTTCGCGGCCAACCGATTTCATTGCGAATGTATTTCCGGAGATATCGTTGCTGGCCGATTCCGCGTCGAGATAGATTGCCGTCTTCGCGGTCTTTCCGAGAAAGCGGGAATTACGGAGCGTCGTTCGTGTGACGCCGGGACCGAAATAGAGCGGGATGCCGCCTGTCGCCTGAAATTTGAGCCTGTCGAGAACGATCCCTGATGGTGCAGCATTCTGCGCATTCCGGGTGTGATCCCTGGTCAGCGACGACCGGCGCACGGCCTCCGCTTCGCCATTCGGCCCCAATCCGATCAGCCGCAGGCTGCCGACGATGGTGCAATTGCGGATGGTGATATCGCTAGGAGCGCTCCAGATCCGGTCCTCGCCCCTGCCCTTCGGCACGGAGCGGATGGCAATCGTCGGGGCTCGCGGTGTCGATTTCAGGTCCGCCGTGCCGATGGTGGCGCCGTGGCAGTCGAGCATGCTGCCGGAGGCCTGCTCGCCAGCAAAGACGATCTTTCGGGCAATCACGTCGGACGGATCGAGGTCCAGATCACAGGTGACCCGAACCGCCTCCGGCATCTGGCCCGCCGGTGCTCTGAGGCTTTGATAGATCTCGGGACCACAGGGGGCTGCCTCTGCCCGGCCAGACAGCGATGCCCAGACAGCCATGAATGCAAGTGCTGCAAGAACAAGGGCTGACGGGCGACAGACGGATAGGGATCGGTTGTTCATGACCTGCACTGTGCTGTTTCCTCTTCGGCCCGCCCTGGCGACCTTGACCGGCTGGCGAAATTACCGGATGACCGTGGCAGCTTCAATCCGACAGGAGGTGTTTTGATGGCGAAGGGCTACTGGATTGCACGGGTCGATGTTCGCGATGCCGAACGCTACAAGGATTATGTAACGGCGGCCAAGCCCGCCTTTGAAAAATACGGCGCCAATTTCCTCGCCCGCGGCGGCAATTTCACAGCACTTGAAGGCCAGGTGCGCGGCCGCAATGTGGTCATCGAGTTTCCCTCGCTGCAGGCCGCCGTCGATTGCTACAATTCGCCGGAATACCAGATCGCCGCCAAAATCCGCCAGGAAGTGGCCGATGCCGAAATGGTGGTTGTGGAAGGCGTGTGAACCCGGCGCTCAACCCATCGGCTGCGGCGTGATTGCACTTCACCTTGAGGGGCAATTCAGCTAAGAGACAGCAAGCTAGATGCCATCCGCCATTCCTATCTCCGGGAGCCTGCCATGACCTTGTCCAATATTCCTCCGCTCGTCACCGTGTTCGGAGGGTCTGGCTTCGTCGGGCGCCATGTGGTGCGGGCTTTGGCAAAACGCGGCTTTCGCATCCGGGTGGCCGTCCGGCGGCCCGATCTTGCTGGTTTCCTGCTGCCGCTGGGCAATCTCGGCCAGATTTCGCTGGTGCAGGCCAACCTGCGCTACCGGGCATCGGTCGACAAGGCTGTCGAAGGCGCCAGCCATGTCGTCAACTGCGTCGGCATCCTGTTTGAAAGCGGCCGCAACAATTTTGATTCCGTGCAGGATTTTGGCGCGCGCGCTGTCGCTGAAGCGGCCCGCTCGGCCGGCGCCACGCTCACCCATGTTTCCGCAATCGGCGCCAATGCCAAGTCCGCTTCGCTTTATGCCGCCAGCAAGGGTCACGCCGAAGAAGCTATCGCCAAGATCAAGCCGGATGCGATCATTCTGCGTCCGTCGATCGTCTTCGGCCCCGAAGACGGCTTCTTCAACAAATTCGCCGGCATGGCCCGCACCATGCCATTTCTGCCGTTGATCGGTGGCGGCAAGACCCGGTTCCAGCCGGTTTATGTCGAAGATGTTGCCGAGGCGGTCGCCTTGTCCGTCGACGGCAAGCTTGTGCCCGGCAAGACCTATGAACTGGGCGGCGCCGAAACGCTGACATTCCGCGACTGTCTCGAGACCATGCTGGAGATCACCGGCCGCAAGAACACGCTGGTCAGCCTGCCCTTCGGCATCGCATCGCTGATCGGCAAGATCGCCTCGCTCATCCCGTTCGTGGCGCCGCCGTTGACCAGCGACCAGGTGACCTTGCTGAAGAGCGACAACGTGGTTTCGGATGCAGCCCGGTCTGAGGGACGCACGCTGGAAGGCATGGGGATCACGCCGACGAAGCTGCGCTCGGTCCTGCCCTCCTACATGGTCCACTACCGGCCGCAGGGCCAGTTTACCGGCACCGGCAAGGCCGCCTGATCCAGCATCACGATCGTAGATCTGTGCCAGCGTTGCACAAAAGACGCGGCGCATAATTCCTGACGTTAACCGCGGGTTTAGCAAGATCTACTATTGATGTTTTTATCACTGGTGTTAAAGACTGCGGGCGTTCCCTGCGCCGTGCCGCGCGTGTGAACGCCATACCATTTCTTGAGGGGCTACGGTTCATGGGCAAGTCTATCGCACTGTTTTTCGCGTGTGCGGCACTGGTGATTTTGGCAGGTTCGTTCATGGCGCCGACCACGGTTGCCGCTCGCAAGGGCAATTGCGCTCCGGCCTATGGCGTCGACCCTTGCAGCACCAGCTCGATCGGCGCCGTCGCGAAACAATAATGTTTTTTCAGCCATCCGGCCCGCCGTTGTGCGGACCGGATGGGCTGTCGCCTTACCCGAACAGGGCGAGGCCGATCAGACCGGCGGTTCCCACCAGAATACGCCACCAGGCGAAAGGCGCATAGCCTCGCCGCGAGACGAAATCCAGCAAAGACCGCACCACCAGCAGCGCTGAGAGGAAGGCTGCAATGAAGCCGATGGCGATGATCGCACTGTCATCGAAGCTCAGCGCATCGCGGTTCTTGTAGAGGTCGAGCGCGAAAGCGCCGGCCATGGTGGGCATGGCCAGGAAAAACGAGAACTCCGCCGCAGACCGCTTGTCGGTACCAAGCAGCAGGGCGCCGACGATCGTGGCGCCTGAGCGCGATGTTCCGGGGATCATCGCAACACACTGGCAAAGACCGATCTTCAGGGCGAGCGACGGGGGATAGTCCATGACGTCGGTGTATTTCGGCGTCAGCTTCAATCTGTCGATCCACAGCAGAACGAGCCCGCCGGCGATCAGTACGACACAGATCAGCGCCGGCGTTTCAAACAGAACGGTCTTGATAAAATCGTGGGCGAGCGCCCCGATGATGGCGGCCGGCAGGAAGGCCAGCAGGATCGCCACCACGAAGCGGCGGCTGCGGGCATCCGTCGGCAAGGACAGGGCAATGCCCAGAAGCTTTTGGAAATAGACCGTCAGGATGGCGAGGATTGCCCCGAGCTGGATCAGCACGGCAAAGGTGTTTCCGGGTGATTTGAAGCCGAGGAAATGTCCGGCCAGCAGAACGTGGGCCGTCGAGGAAACGGGGATGAATTCCGTCAATCCCTCGATCAGGCCAAGGAAAAGCGCGCTGAGAATCGATTGATCGTCCATGGATAGTCCTTTTCAAGCGTGGGGAATGGCGAGTGATTCGCTTGTATTGAAGGGGCCAAGCACCTATAGCTTGGATGCTGGCACCGTGACCAGTCGCATGTGCCTTTGGCCTGCGACACGAGGCTATCCCAAGATCACAGAATTCGAGTAGCAATGCCCACGTTGTATCACCACCCCATGTCGACCGCGTCCCGCTTTATCAGGCTCATCCTGTCCGAATACGGATTCCAGGTCGACCTCGTGGAGGAACAGACATGGGAAAAGCGCCGGGATTTCCTGACGCTCAACCCGGCCGGCACCCTGCCCGTCTATGTCGATGACAATATGCGCACCCTGTGCGGCGCGACGGTGATCTCCGAATTTCTCGACGAGACCCACGGCGTCCTGAAGCGCGACCGCCGGCTTCTGGCGGAAGATCCGTTCCAGCGCGCCGAGATCCGCCGACTGATCGACTGGTTCCTGCAGAAGATGGAGCAGGATGTGACGCGGCCCTTGGTGCGCGAGCGTATCCACAAGCTGCAGATCCCCAACGGGCTTGGCGGCGGAGCACCGGATTCGAAGATCCTGCGCACCGCCCGCAGCAATATCCGCCAGCACATGAAATACCTGACCTGGCTTGCCGGTTCGCGGCAATGGCTGGCCGGCGACCGGCTCAGCTATGGCGATCTTGCCGCCGCCTCGGCGATTTCGGTTCTCGACTATATGGGCGAGATCGACTGGACGGAATCGCCGATCGCCAAGGAATGGTATCAGCGCATCAAGTCACGCCCGTCGTTCCGGCCTTTGCTGGCCGAGCGGGTGCGCGGCATGACGCCGGTGTCCCACTACGCCGATCTCGATTTCTGAGGGAGCGCGGCCATGCCCGAAAAGCAGGCCGTCGATACCGCAGCGAAGCGACGCTCGAAGCTGACCGGTTTCCTCAAGCAAGAGGCAGCGAGCCTCGGCTTTGACATCTGCCGGATTACCACGCCAGATACCATTCCCGATGCAGCCGGCCACCTCGACGCCTTTCTGGCCGCCGGGCGCCATGGCACCATGGCCTGGATGGAAGAGACCCGCGACCGGCGCAGCGATCCCCGCATCCTCTGGCCGGAGGTGCGTTCGATCGTCCTGTTCGGCATGAACTACGGTCCAGACGACGATCCCCGTTCGATCCTTGCGCACCGGCAAAAGGCAGCGATTTCGGTCTATGCGCGCAATCGCGACTATCACGACCTGATCAAGGGCCGGCTGAAGGAGATCGCCACGCGCTTTGCGGCCCGCTCCGGCGAGGACGTGAAAGTGTTCGTCGACACGGCGCCGGTGATGGAAAAGCCGCTGGCGGCGGCAGCCGGGCTCGGCTGGCAGGGCAAGCATACCAATCTGGTCAGCCGCGAATTCGGCTCCTGGCTCTTCCTCGGCAGCCTGTTCACCACCGCCGATCTGGAGATAGATCAGGCCGAGCCGGACCATTGCGGGTCCTGCCGGGCCTGCCTTGACGCCTGTCCGACCGATGCCTTCCCGGCGCCTTACCAGATCGACGCGCGGCGCTGCATTTCCTATCTGACGATCGAGCACAAGGGCCTGATCGATCGGGACATCAGGCCCGCCTTCGGCAATCGGATCTATGGCTGCGACGACTGTCTGGCGGCTTGCCCATGGAACAAGTTTGCCTCCGCGGCGCGTGAAATGAAGCTGCAGGCCCGCGACGACCTGCGCGCGCCCGACATCGCCTTCCTGCTGACCCTGGACGATGCCCAGTTCCGCGCCCATTTCAGCGGCTCGCCCGTCAAGCGTATCGGCCGGGTGCGCTTCGTGCGCAATGCGCTGATTGCCGCCGGCAATTCGGGCGAAGCCGGACTGGTAGCGCCGTGCAGCGCGCTGCGGGGCGCCCCGGCGGCCGAAGTGCGCGGCATGGCCGTGGGGGCTTTGTCGCGGCTGATGGACCCGCCGGCATTTGCAGGCCTTTCAGACCATTATAAAGACGAGACAGATCCAGATGTCCGCCTCGAGTGGGCAGCGGCAGGAGATGCGGCATGCAGATGATGATTTTTGGCGCCGGCTATTCCGGCAAGGCGATTGGCGCCGAGTTTACCGCTCAAGGCTTCACCGTCGCCGGGACGACACGCTCCAAGGATAAGGCGTCGGCTCTGGCCGATGTCGGCTTGACGCCTTTCGTCTTCGACGGCGGGACGCTATCGCCTGAGCTGAGAACATCGCTTCACGATGTGACCCATCTGGTGCAGTCGATTGCGCCGGGCCAGAACGGCGACCCGCTGGTGCATCTGGCCGGCGGCGACATCCGCAGCCTGATGCCCCGCCTGCAATGGATCTGCTATCTCTCCACGGTCGGGGTCTATGGCGATCATGACGGCGCTTGGGTGGACGAGGATACGCCGTGCCGGCCGGTATCCGTGCGCTCGGTCGAGCGGGTCGAGGCGGAACAGGCCTGGCAGGCCTTGGCCGCGGCTGCCGGCCTTCCGCTGGCCATCCTGCGCCTGTCCGGCATCTACGGGCCTGGACGCAACGCCTTCGTCAACCTGTCGAACGGCACGGCGCGCCGGCTGATCAAAAAGGACCAGGTGTTCAACCGCATCCGTGTCGAGGATATCGGCGCGGCGGCGCTGTTTCTGGGCGCGCGGCTGGCGGACGGGCTCTATAATGTCACCGACAACGAGCCCTGTCCGCCGCAGGATGTGGTGACCGAAGCGGCCCGGCTGATGGGTGTTGCGCCACCGCCCGAACAGGCCTTTGAGACCGCCGAATTGTCGCCGATGGCACGCTCTTTCTATGGAGAAAACAAGCGGGTGGCGAACGCCCGACTGACGGCTCTGGGCTTCGTCTTCCGCTATCCCGATTATCGGGTTTCGCTGGCCCAAATGTGGAGCGAAAACGCCTGGAACAAAGGGCCGCCTCAAGCGTTTTAGAAGCGTTGAGCGCAAAACCGTACCCCGTTGCCATGAAATCTTCGCAGATGTGGCAGCGATTATGGCGTGTTGCGCAATTTTTTTGCGATTATTTTCGTGAACTGATGTTGCATGATCAGGCAGGAATATTTTTCCCTTTTATACCTGATTCCAAACAGATTCTTCCGAAGAACGTACACTTTGTCTCAAATGCCTGGCATCACGAATATTTCACTTGGAAACATTCCGTGATCACCATCGGCACGTTTTTGCCACTTTTCGCCGGATTTAAGCCCCCTCACGCAAATTCCATCCCGGATATGCGAATAGAGGAAACTAAACTTGGCGATCACCACCCGCTCTATTATCACCATGGCAGTTATATCGACCGTTTCCGTGATGGCTCCCCTGCAAGCATTTGCCGCTTCTTCCTGTGGCGGTGCATCGTGGTACGCCCTCTACTCGAAGACTGCTTCCGGAGAGCGCATGAACCCGTCGCTGATGACCGCGGCCCACAAGTCGCTGCGCTTCGGCACCAAGGTGAAGGTCACCAATCGCAACAACGGCAAAAGCGTCATCGTTCGCATCAACGATCGCGGCCCCTTCATCCGCGGCCGGGTTCTCGACCTGTCGAAGGCCGCCGCCCAGGACATCGGCATGGTCCGTTCCGGCCACGCCAAGGTCTGCTACGAAATCATCGGCTGATCGCCGCACGATCTTCCCCAGCCGCCTAAGGCGGCGGGACGCTTGCTCTTGAGCACTTTCGCCGTTACCACGCACACCTGAAACCTCAAGGAGTTTGACATATGCGTTTGGGCGGACGTCTGGCCGGTGCCATCGAAGTTCTGGCCGATATCGAGACACGCCGGCGGCCGGTGGCCGATGCGCTGAAGGACTGGGGCCTTGCCCACCGTTTCGCCGGCTCCGGCGACCGGGCGGCCATCGGCAATATCGTCTACGACGCCCTGCGCAGAAGACTGTCGCACGCCTACCTGATGAATGACGACAGCCCGGCGGCCCTTGGCTATGCGGTGATGTTCCGTCAGTGGGGCCAGGCGCCTGAAACGCTGGCGGCCGAGCTGGAGGGCGATCATTTCGCTCCCGTGCCGCTGTCGGAAGACCAGCTCTCGGCCTTTCAGAGCCGCAGCCTCGACGAGGCGCCGCTTCATGTCCAGGGCGATATCCCGGATTGGGTGCAACCCTCCTTCGAGGAAGCCTTCGGCGAAAGCTGGCTTGAGGAAGCCAAGGCACTTGGCGCAAGGCCAAGCCTCGACCTTCGCGTCAATACGCTGAAGGCGACCCGCGACAAGACGCTGAAAGCGCTCGACCGTTCCGGCGTGCAGCCCGCCCGGATTGCGCCGAACGGTATCCGCATCCCTGCCGGCGAAGGACCGTCGCGGCTGCCGAATGTGACGGCGGAACTGTCCTTCCAGAAGGGCTGGTTCGAAGTGCAGGACGAGGGCTCGCAGATCGTGGCCGCACTCGTCGATCCGAAGGACGGCGACCAGGTGCTGGATTTCTGCGCCGGTGGCGGCGGCAAGACCCTGGCGCTGGCGGCTGCCATGCACAACAAGGGTCAGGTGCATGCCTATGATTCCGATCGCAAGCGGCTCGCCCCGATCATCGAACGTTTGAAGCGCGCCGGCCCGCACAATGTCCAGGTCCATGACAATCCCAAGGCTCTGGTGTCGCTGGTCGGAAAGATCGACAAGGTGCTGATCGACGCACCCTGCACCGGCACCGGCACATGGCGCCGGCGTCCGGACACGAAATGGCGGCTGACCCAGCGCAATCTCGATGAGCGCATTGCGCAGCAGCAGGCCGTACTTGCCGATGCCTGCACCTATGTGCGGCCCGGCGGCGAATTGCTCTATGTCACCTGTTCCGTGCTGCCTGAGGAAAACGACCGTCAGGTCGATGCCTTTTGCGAGGCGCATCCTGAGTTTGAAATCGTCACGGCCCTTGATACCTGGGACAAGCTTTTCGGCGCCAGCAGCGCGCGGCCTCTGTCGAGGAACGGCAAGACCCTGACCCTCAGCCCCGCCAGCACCGATACGGACGGTTTCTTCTTTTGCCGGATGCGCCGCAAGGCTTGAACGGCAGTCCGGAAACCCGCCGAACTTCGCATCTTGACGGAAGCCAATTTCCGTCAAGGCAAGCGATACTGGATTGTTTGACACCAGTTTATTTTTGCTCCATGACAGGCCTGTTCGTTTCAAGGAATGGCGCCGCGGCGTCAGAGGAGAGGCAATGTCCCGGAAAACCATTATCCGCGCCGCCATGGCGCTTCTGGTTGCGTCTGCAGCCTTCACGACGGCTCCCGCTCATGCAGCGACCGATGCTGCCGCCGTCGTCAAGCACTATGCGGCGCTCGCCCAGGCAAAATACGAGGATTCGCTGGCAACCGCCAAGGATCTCGACAAGGCCATCGACGCGCTGATCGCCACGCCCAGCGACGAGACGCTGAAGGCCGCCAAGGCCGCCTGGATCAAGGCGCGCGTTCCATACCAGCAGTCGGAAGTCTACCGCTTCGGCAACGCCATCGTCGACGACTGGGAAGGCAAGGTCAATGCATGGCCGCTGGACGAAGGTCTGATCGACTATGTCGACCCGGCCTATGGCACCGAGAGCGACAGCAATGCGCTGTATGTCGCCAATGTCATTGCCAATCCCAAGCTGAAGATCGCCGGCAAGGAGATCGACGCCACCAAGATCACCCCGGAACTTTTGGGCGAAACCCTGCATGAAGCCGGCGAAGTCGAATCCAACGTGGCGACCGGCTACCACGCCATCGAATTCCTGCTGTGGGGCCAGGACCTGAACGGCACCGGCAAGGGCGCCGGCGCGCGTTCCTATACGGATTACGACACCAAGAATTGCACCAATGGCAATTGCGACCGCCGCGCCGACTATCTGAAGGCGGCCTCGTCGCTGCTGGTTGCCGATCTCCAGGAAATGGTGGCTGCCTGGCAGCCCTCCGGCGAAGCCACCAAGACGGTGGAAGCCGATCCCAAGGCCGGAATTTCCGCGATCCTGACCGGCATGGGCTCACTGTCCTACGGCGAACTGGCCGGTGAGCGCATGAAGCTCGGCGTGCTGCTGCATGATCCGGAAGAAGAGCATGATTGCTTCTCCGACAACACCCATGCCTCGCATTTCAACGATGCCGTCGGCATCGTCTCGGCCTATACCGGCGAATACACCCGCACGGACGGCACCAAGCTGACCGGCCCTTCGCTGTCGGAACTGGTGGCGGCCAAGGATGCGGCACTCGACACGGAAATGAAGGCCAAGCTCGGCAAGACGATCGACGCCATGTCGGCCATGGTCAGCAGAGCCGAAACGGTCGAGGCCTATGACCAGATGATCGGCGAAGGCAATGCCGAGGGCAATGCCACGGTGCAGGCCGCCATCGACGGGCTGATCGACCAGACCAAGACCATCGAGCGCGTCATTGCGTCGCTGGATCTCGGCACAATCGAGCTTGAAGGTTCCGACAGCCTGGATAATCCTAACGCTGTCTTCCAATGAGAAAAGGCGGGCCGTCGGACATCTCCGGCGGCCCGAGTTCTGATGAATCCCCTGTTTCCTCGTCCTGTGCGGCTGGCGCTTCTGCCGGCCCTGGTCTGCATGATGACCCTCACTGCCGCAAACGGCAGCGACGCGGCCGGTGAACGAGCGGACCTGACGCCGAAGGATCGGAGGCGGGTGGAGATGGTCACCCGGCCGGCCAGCGATTTTTCGAAGCCCGAACTTTTTGAGGTGATGCAGGGCGGCGCCGCCACCTCGACCCAACCGATCAATGCCGACGCCTTTTCCCATTTCTCGGCCAACATCACCTTTCAGGAAGAAGAGACCTTCAAGCTTGGCAATGCGCTGTTTCGAAAATTCTGGGTGTCTTCCCCTTCTTCCACGCAAGCCTCCGACGGACTTGGTCCGCTGTTCAACGCACGGGCCTGCCAGAGCTGTCACCTGAAAGACGGGCGGGGTCATCCTCCGGAAGGCGGAACCGATGCCACCTCCATGTTTCTCAGGCTGGCGCGGCCGGCGCGCACCGATGCGGAGCGTCAGGCACTCGCCGATCTGAAGGTCGTCAATTTTCCCGATCCGGTCTATGGCGCGCAATTGCAGGATCTGGCCGTGCCCGGCATGGCCGCCGAAGGGCGGATGGAAGTCACCTATACGGAGGAGCCGGTCGTGCTGGCCGGCGGCGAAACCGTCAGCCTGCGCAAGCCGCGGTATGCGGTCAGCGATCCGCAATATGGCCCGCTAGATCCCGAGACGGTGCTCTCGCCACGCATCGCCAACCCGATGCCGGGCCTCGGTCTGGTCGAGGCGATCCATGACGACGATATTCTCGCCAATGCCGACCCGGATGATCGCGATGCCGACGGCATTTCCGGCAAGGTCGCCAAGGCCCGCGACCACCGAACCGGCGACCTAAAAATCGGCCGCTTCGGCTGGAAAGCGCAGAATGCTTCGGTGCGCGACCAGAGCGCCAGCGCCTTTGCCGGCGACATCGGCATTTCCTCGCCCGATGCTCCGCGCCACTGGGGCGACTGCACGCCTGCCCAGACCAGATGCCTCGATATGCCGACCGGCGTGCAAAAACGCCTCGGCGAGACGGAAGCCCCTGACCCGGTGATGGATCTGGTCACCTTCTATTCGGAAAATCTCGCTCTGCCGCAGCGGCGCGACATCGGCGATGCCGCGGTGCTTTCCGGCAAGCAGCATTTTTACGAGATCGGCTGCATCTCCTGTCATCGGCCGAAATATGTGACGCGGCGGGATGCGGCCAACAAGGCGCATTCCTTCCAGCTGATCTGGCCCTATTCCGACTTTCTCCTGCATGATATGGGAGACGGGTTGGCGGACGGGCAGCAGGTCGGCCTGGCGGACGGGCGCGAATGGCGCACGGCACCGCTCTGGGGGATCGGCCTGACCGAAACCGTCAACGGCCACACGTTCTTCCTGCATGACGGACGGGCGCGCAATCTGACCGAAGCCATTCTCTGGCACGGCGGCGAAGCGCAAGACGCCCGCGACGCCTTTGCCGCCCTGCCCTCTGCCGATCGCCAGTCGCTGATCACATTCCTGGAGTCCCTTTGATGCGGATCTTGCCGTTTCTCGCTTCTTTCCTCGGCCTTGCCCTCAGCGTGTCCGCGCAGGATGCGACCCTGTCGCCGCCAACCCTTCACCTGGACGCCGTGCCGGCCGTGCTGGAAAAGGCCGTGGATGGCTTTATCCGCCCCGGCTATCAGCGCTTCCACCAATCGACCACGGTTTTGCAGACGACAATGAGCGCCCTGTGCGCTGCTCCTTCGCCAGAGGCGACCGAGGCCGCCGAGGCTGCGTTCCGCGATACGGTTGCGGCCTGGTCCAACATCGAGGTAGTCCGTGTCGGCCCGGTGATCGAGGGCAACCGGTTCGAGCGCATCCTGTTTTATCCCGATCGCAAGAGTACCGGTCTCAAGCAGGTGCAGGCCGCCATTGCCACCAAGGACGAGAGCGCCACCACGGTTGACGGCCTCAAAGACAAGAGCGTTGCCATGCAGGGCCTTGGGGCTCTGGAATTCGTGCTTTACGGCAGCGGAGCCGAAACGCTTGGCCAGGAGAAGGACAGCCATCGCTGCCGCTATGGTGCTGCCATTGCCGGCAATCTGGAGCGCCTGGCAAAAGAATTGACCGCGGAGTGGGACCGGCCGGGCGGCATTCAGGATGCCTGGAAGCATCCCGGTCCCGACAATCCGGAATTCAGGGACGGTCGCGAGGCGATTACCGCCTTGCTCGGCATTCTGGTACACGGTGCCGAAGCGGTGCGCGACCAGCGCATCGAGACCTTCTACAAGGGCGAAGAGAAGAACACCTTTCCGCGTCAGGCGATCTACTGGCGCTCGGGTCTGACCTTCGTCTCGGTTGCCGACAATCTGGAGGGCCTGCGCACCCTGATGCACCAGTCCGACATGGTGTCACTCCTGAATGACGACGTGCGCTCCGTGGTGGCCTCGATCGATTTCGTCGAAAAATCCCTGATCCGCGTCGCCGACAATGTCTCGCCCGATGTGGAATTGGCCGTCACCGACGCCAAGGAGCGCTCCAAGCTCGACTTCCTGCTGCTGAACGGCAAGGACCTGATCATGCGCCTCAACGACGGCTATGGCGGCGCCATCGGCCTTGGCGCCGGTTTTTCCTTTTCCGACGGGGACTGATGCCATGCCGCGCAGCGCGCTGATCGACCGGCGTGATTTCCTGAAAGCCGCCGGTGTCGGATTTCTGGCCAGCCTGACGCCGCGGTCAGGAGCTGCCCTTGAGCGGGCCGACGCCGTCTATGCCTCGGGTCTGCGCGCACCCGACGGATCCTATGGGGTGGGGCTGATCAGCGAGCGCGGCGAGATCTTGAGCCAAATCGACCTGCCAGACCGCGCCCATGGCCTGAGCTTTGACGCCGTCAGCGGCCGGGCGGTGGCCTTTGCCCGCCGGCCTGGAACCTTTGCCGTGGTCTTCGACCCGAAGGGCCGATCCGAACCGGTGATCATTGCCACGCCGGCCGGCCGGCATTTCTACGGGCATGGCCATTTCTCGCCGGACGGCCGTGTGCTCTATGCCAGCGAGAACGATTTCGACGGCAATCGTGGCATGATCGGCCTCTATGATGCGCAGGCCGGATTCCAGCGCATCGGCGAATTCGACGCCCATGGCGTCGGCACCCATGACATGTCGGTGAGCGATGACGGACAGACCCTGATCATCGCCAACGGTGGCATCGAGACCCATCCGGATTTCGGCCGAACCAAGCTCAACCTTGACCGGATGGAGCCGTCGCTGGTGCTGCTCGACGCCAAAAACGGCAGCCTCATTGAGCGGCACGGGCTGCCGGCCGAATTGCGGCAGCTGTCGACCCGTCATATCGACACCGCCGCCGATGGCCGGATCTGGTTTGCCTGCCAGTATGAAGGGCCGCGTAACGACCTGCCGCCGCTGGCCGGGTATTTCGCGAAGGGCGAGGACCTGACCTTCGTGCCGCTGCCCGACGACATGACCGCGGGCCTTGCCAACTATGTCGGGGCGATCGCCGTCAACCGGCAGGACGGCCTGGTCGGCATCACCTCGCCGAAGGGCGGACTTGCTGTGACGCTGGACGGCCGGACGGGGGCCGTGCTGGGCCAAGAGGCTGTGCCGGATGCGGCCGGCATTGCACCGGGAGCGCACGGGTTCGCGGTCTCGTCCTATGACGGCCGCTTTCTCCAAACCCGAAGCGATGTCGCCTTTGACCAGCACATCGTTCTGCTGGCAAAAGCATAAAACGCCTTGGCTTTCCGCGAAACGGCCCTACCTTGCCGGAATGCGCAATGTGATCGTCTATACCGTTTTCATCGTCCTCGTCACAGGCATGGGCCTGCTCGCGAGCATCACCAACATTCCAGGCGACTGGTATCAATCCCTGCAGAAGCCGTGGTTCAACCCGCCGGCCTGGGTTTTCGGGCCGGCCTGGACCGTGCTCTATGTGCTGATCGGCATTGCCGGGGCACGGATCTGGCTGAAAGCGCCCTCGTCCGTCGCCATGCAGATCTGGTTTGCGCAATGGGCGCTCAACCTGCTCTGGTCGCCTTCTTTTTTCGGGCTGGAAAGTCCGGCGCTGGGCCTGGCGGTCATCCTGCCGATGCTGGCCATGATCCTCGTCTTCATCGTC
This sequence comes from Rhizobium sp. CG5, assembly GCF_023701945.1. GTDB lineage: Bacteria > Pseudomonadota > Alphaproteobacteria > Rhizobiales > Rhizobiaceae > Allorhizobium. The sequence goes on along the minus strand of NZ_JABAEF010000002.1, from coordinate 3,859 downwards.
AAGGCCCGCCGGATCGACCAGATGGCGGCGCTGCTGTTCGTGCCCTATGCCGGCTGGGTCACCTTTGCGACCATGCTGAACGCGGCAATCTTCATGCTCAATTGATTTATCCGCGCCACCTGCTTGCCGAAGCCTGAACGGCATGCCAATTTCCCGCTGACAGAGGGAAGCAGGCATGAACGAGAGCAGTTACGGGGATTTTCACGAGCGGATTCGCCAGAGTTTTGCGCGCCAGGGTGCCATGCAGACGATCGGGGCGGAGCTGACGCGGGTCAGCCAGAGCGTCGTGGAAATCGAGTTCGCCTTCGACATGAAACTCACACAGCAGCATGGCATCCTGCATGCGGGCGTGATCTCCGCAGCCCTCGACACCGCCTGCAGCTATGCCGCCTACACGGTGATCGAACCGGAGGCATCGTTGCTGACGATCGAGTTCAAGGTCAACCTGATGTCGCCGGGCCGTGGCGAACGCTTTCTGTTTCGCGGCGAAATCACCAAGCCAGGATCCACCATCATCGTTGCCGACGGGCGCGGCTATGCGATCAGCGACGGGCCGGCAAAGCTCATTGCTTCCATGACAAGCACCATGATGGTCATACGCGGACGAGAAGGCATCAGCGGATGAAATTCGAACAGAAATCGATCTCGGGAAAATCCATCCTGTTCATCATGGCGGTGGACGCGGAATACGGCACGTTTCTACGCTCGCGCATCGCACCGCTGATCACCGGCGTCGGCCCGGTCGAGGCGGCCGTGACGGTGACCCGCACGCTGTCCAAGCTCGAAGCGGAAGACGAGCTGCCGGACCTCGTCGTGTCGCTCGGCTCGGCCGGTTCCGCCCGCCTGGCGCAGACCGAAGTCTATCAGGTCTCCTCCGTCTCCTACCGGGACATGGATGCCTCGCCGCTCGGCTTTGAAAAGGGACGCACACCGTTTCTCGACCTGCCGGCCGCGGTCGAGTTGCCGCTGCGCATTCCCGGCATTCCCGATGCGAGCCTCTCGACCGGCGCCAACATCATCTCGGGCAGCGCCTATGAGGCGATCGATGCCGACATGGTGGATATGGAAACCTTTGCGGTGCTGCGCGCCTGCCAGATGCACCGCCTGCCGCTGATCGGTCTCAGGGGTATTTCCGACGGGCAGAGCGCGCTCAACCATATCGACGACTGGAAGGAATATCTGCATGTCGTCGACCGCAAGCTGTCCTTTGCCGTCGACAATCTCTTCACCGCGCTTGAAGACGGCGTCTTCTGGTTCTGATCCTCATCCAGGGACCGGCTGAAATTATTGCATCGGTACAATTCTGAGATTGCCAGACCGGGCACATTTCATTAAAGGCTCGTCATGACCCAGACAGCTCTTCCAGACAGTGTTCTCATCATCGATTTCGGCAGCCAGGTGACGCAGCTGATCGCCCGGCGCGTTCGCGAATCCGGCGTTTATTGCGAGATCGTCCCCTTCCAGTCCGCCGAAGAGGGATATCACCGCCTGAAGCCGAAGGCGATCATCCTGTCGGGAAGCCCAGCCTCGACGCTGGAGGACGGCAGCCCGCGGGCGCCGCAGATCATCTTCGACAGCGGCGTGCCGGTGTTCGGCATCTGCTACGGCCAGCAGACCATCTGCGCGCAGCTCGGCGGCAAGGTCGAAGGCGGCCATCACCGCGAATTCGGCCGGGCCTTCCTGGAAATCGAACAGGAATGCGCGCTGTTCGAAGGGCTATGGTCCGTCGGTTCGCGCCACCAGGTGTGGATGTCCCATGGCGACCGCGTCACCGCCATCCCACCGGGCTTCAAGGTGCTGGCCACCTCGTCGAACGCGCCCTTTGCCTTCATCGCCGACGAAGCCCGCAAATATTACGCCGTGCAGTTCCATCCGGAAGTGGTGCACACGCCGGACGGCGCCAAGCTGATTGCCAATTTCGTCCACAATGTCGCCGGCATCAAGGGCGACTGGACGATGTCGGCCTATCGCGCCAAGGCCGTCCAGGCGATCCGCGACCAGGTCGGGACCAAGCGCGTCATCTGCGCACTGTCGGGCGGCGTCGATAGTTCGGTTGCAGCGCTGCTGATCCATGAAGCGGTCGGCGACCAGCTGACCTGCATTCTTGTCGACCACGGCCTGATGCGCAAGAATGAGGCGGCCGATGTGGTGGCCATGTTCCAGGAACACTACAATCTGCATCTGATCCATGTCGATGCGATCGATCGCTTCGTCGGCGAGCTGGAAGGCGTGTCCGATCCGGAAACCAAGCGCAAGATCATCGGCCGCCTGTTCATCGAGACCTTCGAGGACGAGGCCAAGAAGCTCGGCGGTGCCGATTTCCTCGGCCAGGGCACGCTCTATCCTGACGTCATCGAAAGCGTTTCGTTTAGCGGCGGCCCCTCGGTTACCATCAAATCGCACCACAATGTCGGCGGGTTGCCGGATCGCATGAACATGCAGCTCGTTGAGCCGCTGCGCGAACTGTTCAAGGACGAAGTGCGCGTTCTCGGCAAGGAACTGGGCCTGCCCGACAGCTTCATCGGCCGCCATCCCTTCCCGGGTCCCGGCCTTGCCATCCGCTGCCCCGGCGGCGTGACCCGCGAGAAGCTCGACATCCTGCGCGAAGCCGATGCCATCTATCTCGACGAAATCCGCAAGGCCGGCCTCTATGACGCCATCTGGCAGGCCTTTGCCGTGCTGCTGCCGGTGCAGACCGTCGGCGTGATGGGCGATGGCCGCACCTATGAATTCGTCTGCGCGCTGCGCGCCGTCACCTCGGTCGACGGCATGACGGCCGATTTCTACCATTACGACATGGAATTCCTCGGCCGCGCCGCCACCCGCATCATCAACGAAGTCCGCGGCATCAACCGCGTTGTGTATGATGTCACGAGCAAGCCGCCGGGCACCATCGAGTGGGAGTGATTCAGGCCCATCCGAACGCCGCCGAATTCACGCTGCACTACGACCTAACGCACTGAAAATAAAAATAAATTCTTTCTATGCCTATCGACATCTATCGGTGGGCATAGATCGCGTTCGGCGGCCTCGCTGACGGCCCCCGCCCCCATTGATCAACTGGAAAAACGAAAGTACCGTCAGGAGCAACGAGGCTCGTGACGGTACTTTTTTTGATCTAAGGCGCTGAACTAAAAGTGTTTTCGACGCCGCTAGCCTCCAGAAACCGCGTGACGGTACTTTTCCGCGAGGAGGCCCGAAATGTTGACCGATGCAGCACTCAAGTGCTTGAAACCAAAAGCCAAAATGTACAAGGTGAGCGATCGTGACGGCATGTATGTGCGCGTCGCACCGTCGGGTGCCATCTCATTCAGGCTCGACTATCGGCTCAACGGCAGGCGAGAGACCGTCTATCTCGGAAGGTATGCTCGTGACGGGATATCGCTCGCCAGGGCTCGAGAGCTATGCATCGATGCGCGCCGGGCGATCGCCGAGGGGCGGTCCCCCGCCATCGAGAAGCAGGGGGAGAAGCGACGGATCAAGGAAGCAAAGAGCTTCGGCGAATTCGGCGAGAAATGGCTGACCAATGCGACCATGGCCGACAGCACTCGCGCGATGCGTCGCTCCATCTTCGAACGCGAACTCATGCCCGTCTGGCGGAATCGTCTCCTGACAGAGATCACACCTGACGACTTGCGCGCTCACTGCGGCAAGATCGTCGAACGGGGTGCGCCCGCGACTGCCATCCACGTGAGGGATATCCTGAAGCAAATTTACGGCTTCGCCATTCTCTGTCAATCGGCACGCAAACTTGACCCGATATCGGCGTCCAATGTTGACCCCCATGTTGACGATCAGCACCTGGATCGCCCGGCGCTGGCCGGGGTTGCAGAGGGCGAACCAGGTGCGGGTGATAGGG
>NZ_JABAEF010000029.1 GCF_023701945.1 Rhizobium sp. CG5 | reverse complement strand
AAACTGCGGACGTCGCGTCTTGTTCGAACGAAACCTTGCCTTGCATGCGGGACTTGCTCCCCATCATCTGTTCAGGACAAACGTGAAGACGGACGGACCAAGCTCTGCCTCGGTTCAAGCCAAGGGGAAACGGTCCCGCCCGCCAGATCCCTCGGAGGTGGCCACCTCCGAGGGATCACGCCCAAACAATACCATCAAGGCGCGGATCAATGATGCAAGGGGGGTAAACGGCAGACTCTGAACGGTCGTGTATCAAGCGGCGAAACAAACTTGATTCAGAACATGAAGCTGTTGACGCAGCGGATCAACCGCTGTCCCGGGAGATGAGCGAAGGCGCTATCCCCTTGAAGAGACTCGACCTCTCAAACCGTGGCGTTGCCCGACCCGTCGTAGCGGTCGACGATCTCGACTTCGGGCCGGTCGCCGCCGTCGCTATATTCGGCGTGCCACTTGCCCTTCTCGTCCTGGTAGCTGATCTGCACGGGCTCGTCGCCGACCTGCTGCTCGTTCACGACGATCCGGGCCGCCTCAAGCGCCTCGGCATGACTGGAGAAGGTCTCGGAATACACTCCGTCCGCCCGATAGGCCCAGCCGCCGTCATGGGGCACGATCTCATAGGTCATTTTCGTCATGATGGTCTCCTCGATGGCATATGCGTCCACTCCTCTCGAAGCAGCAATATCTCATCATCCGTCCGGAACTGAAAATCGAGGCCCCCGGCCTTGATGCCGCAGCGGATCGCTTTAGGTTGGGGGGACAGGCCCCGCACGCCGGCAGCTTCGCCAAAAATCCTAACCCGCCATCGAAAGACCCGCCATGTCCATCCTGAAACAGGAACGTGTCCTCCTTATGCCTTTGCTGCTGGCCGCCATCGGCTTCTGGAGCGAGCATGACATCCTGGCTGAGGGCAAGCTCGTGTCGGTGATTGCCGCCGTCGTGCTGATCGGCGGCATCCTGCTGGTGTCGTTGCGCGTCGCCCATCATGCCGAAGTGCTGGCCCACAAGGTCGGCGAGCCCTATGGCACGATGATCCTGACGCTTTCGGCCGTCGCGGTCGAGGTGCTGATCCTGGCCATCATGATGAGCAACGAGGGCTCGCCGACCCTGGTGCGCGATACGATCTATTCGGCGGTCATGCTCGACATCAACGGCATCCTCGGCCTCGCCGCTCTGCTCGGCGGCCTGAAGCACGGCGAGCAGCCCTATAATGACGATAGCGGCAAGACCTATGGCGTGATGATCCTGACCGCCATGGGAATTTCGATGATCGTGCCGGAATTCATCCCTCAGGCGAAATGGCAGTTCTATTCCGCCTTCACCATTTTTGCGATGATCGCGCTTTACGCCCTGTTCCTGCGCAAGCAGGTCGGAACCCACAGTTATTTTTTCAGCTACAGCTACCCGCGGCGCGACACGGCGTCAAAGGCCGGCGGCCATGCCGATCAGGCCACCGAGGATTCGGCCGGCGCCTCGATCGCCGTCATCCTGTTCGGCGTGCTGCTGATCGGCATCCTGGCGGAAATGATGTCGATCTTCCTCAACACCGGCCTTGAAGGATCCGGGGCGCCGGTGGCCCTCACCGCCATTCTGGTCGCCGGCATTTCGGCCGGCCCCGAAATCCTCACTGCGCTGCGCGCCGCCCTTGCCAATCGCATGCAGGCCACCATCAACATCGCCATGGGCGCCTCGCTTTCCACGGTCATCCTGACGGTGCCGGTCATGGAGGCGATCGCCCTTTATACCGGCCAGCCCTTCATCATGGCGATGACCCCGGTGCAGACCGTGATGGTCTTCATCACCCTGATCGTCGCGGCCATCAACCTCAACGATGGCGAGACCAATGCCATCGAGGGCATGACCCATTTCATCCTGTTTGCGACCTTCATCATGCTGTCCTTCCTCGGCCTCTGAACCCCGCGCCACCCGCATGCCGATCCAGTTTCACGTCGATTTTTTCGGGAACCTTTCCGGAAAAAACGCGTTGAAAACCTGCGACCTCCGTCTTCGCGACACCGAGAGCGCCGCATTGTCAACACGATGCGAGTGAAGAAACGACCCGCCTGGGGGTCGGGCCAACTCGGGAGCCGAGACGATGAAACGATTAGATGTTCTCGACGGGATGCGTGGTTACTTCCTCGTCTTCATGCTGTTAAACCACCTCATTTTTGCCGGCGGATACTGGCTTGTGGAGATCAATCACCGCCAGCTGACCTTTGTCGAGGACGCTCAGGGCTTCGTCTTCATGTCCGGTCTGCTGGTCGGCATGGTCTATGCCCGCAAGATGCTGAAGAGCGGTTATGAGGCCGGGCGCGACAAGATCTGGGCGCGCGCCATCGAGCTTTATCGCTACGCCATGGGCATCGTGCTGTTCGTCCTGGCCGCCCGCCTGCTGCTGCCCGGCGCCACCGCCATCTGGCAGGATTGGCTCGGCGTGATTGCGCTCAACGACCCCTGGCGCCTCACATCAATTGCGACATTCTTCTACCAGCCGACCTTCATGGATATCCTGCCGCAATACATCATCTACATGATCTTTGCCCCGGCGCTGATCTGGCTGTGCATCACCGGTCGCTGGACCTGGGTGGCGATCGGTTCGCTGGTCATCTGGATGGCCGGCCAGCTCGGCCTGCAGCGCCTGATCACCTACCCGATCGACGGTATGCTCGGCGCGCCGGACCAGGAAGGCATCCGCGCCAGCTTCAACCTGCTCGGCTGGCAGATCGTCTTCTTCTCAGGTCTCGTCGCCGGCTCGCTGACCGCCATGAAGAAGATCGAATGGAGCCGCATCTTCAGCCCGGAAAAGACCCTGATCCCCAAGGTTGCCGCCGCCATTTTGCTGTTCTTCCTGCCGCTGCGCATCGCCACGGCCCATGACCTGATGCCCGGCTTCATTCTGGAAAAGTTCGGCACCATGGAAATCCGCGCCGATTTCGGCCCGGTCTATCTGCTGAACTTTGCAGCCCTTGCCGCCGGCGTCGCCTGGCTCTTGATTGCCGGCCCGCGCCACCATCACCCCTATGTGCAGAAGGCGGCGTCTGTGCTGACCGGCGTATTCAGCCTCAGCTTCCTGCAGCTGCTCGGCCGCCATTCGCTGCATGTCTATGTCTGGCACGTCATCATCGTCTTCCTGGTGCGCTATATCGACGGCATCAGCCCGGATTTTTCCGAGCTGACCAAGACGGCCATCGCCATCTCCTGCGTCGCCCTGCTCGCCCTGCCGGCCCTCTACCGCGAGCGCGAGACCTTCTGGCCCACCGGCCCCGCCGAACCGAAGAAGGCCTGAGCGAGCTCCTGAGGACCAAACAACCGCAAACGCAGATCGGGCCGGATGATCCCTCATCCGGCCCGCTCTTTTTACGCTTGGTATGTGCCGAGGACTCTGCCCCCCACCCTAGCCCTCTCCCCGCAGGCGGGGAGAGGGGACGTGCCCCACTCCTCGTGCGAGAGGACGGAAACGGTGCGGCATATGTCCGTCTCCCCGTTCACGGGGAGAAGGTGCCGGCAGGCGGATGAGGGGCTTCCTCAAGAAAGAAGGCCCGTCAAACGGAAATCCTCTTACTTGCAGGCGGCGCAGAAGCGCTGGATGCGCTTGCAGGCTTCTTCCAGCTGCTCTTCCGAGGTCGCATAGGAGATGCGGAAGTTCGGGCCGAGGCCGAAGGCCGAGCCGTGCACGACGGCAACGCCTTCCGATTCCAGCAGCTCGGACACGAAATCCTCGTCCGTCTCCATGACCTTGCCGCTCGGCGCCGTCTTGCCCATCAGTCCGGCGCAGGACGGATAGACGTAGAACGCACCCTCCGGCGACGGGCATACGATGCCCTTGGCCTGGTTCAGCATCGAGACGACCAGATCGCGGCGACCTTCGAAGATCTTCTTGTTGACCGGGATGAAGTCCTGCGTGCCGTTCAGCGCCTCGACGGCGGCCCACTGGGCCACCGAGCAGGCGCCCGAGGTCTGCTGGCCCTGGATCATGTCCATCGCCTTGATCAACGTCAGCGGACCGGCAGCATAGCCGATGCGCCAGCCGGTCATGGCATAGGCCTTCGACACGCCGTTCATGGTCAGCGTGCGATCGTAGAGCGTCGGCTCCACTTCGACCGGGGTGACGAACTTGAAGTCGCCATAGGTCAGGTGCTCGTACATGTCGTCGGTCAGCACCCAGACATGGGGATGCTTGACCAGCACATCGGTCAGCGCCTTCAGCTCGTCGAAGCTGTAGGCGGCACCCGACGGGTTGGACGGCGAGTTGAACAGGAACCACTTGGTCTTCGGGGTGATCGCCTTTTCGAGGTCTTCCGCCGTCAGCTTGAAATTGTTGTCCTGGGTGGTCGCCACGAACACCGGCGTGCCGCCGCACAGAGCCACCATTTCCGGATAGGACACCCAGTAGGGCGTCGGGATGATCACTTCATCGCCCGGATTCATCGTCGCCATGAAGGCGTTGAAAAGAATCTGCTTTCCGCCGGTGCCGACGATCGTCTGCTCCGGCTTGTAGTCGAGACCGTTTTCGCGCTTGAACTTCTCGGCAATCGCCTTGCGCAGTTCCGGAATGCCCGAGACCGGCGTGTATTTGGTCTCGCCGCGATTGATCGCATCGATCGCTGCCGCCTTGATATTGTCTGGCGTATCGAAGTCCGGCTCGCCGGCGCCCAGACCGATCACATCGCGCCCACTGGCTTTCAGTTCACGGGCTTTCTGCGAGACGGCGATGGTGGCGGAAGGCTTTACACGGGAAAGAGCGTCGGCGAGGAATGCCATGGTCAGTGTCCTGAGCTGTTGATCGGGCGGATGCCTCGACAGCGCCAAGGCTCCAGGTTCAAGCTCTATGGCGAATTCGCCCCTCGCTTTCAAGCTTAAACCTGTCTCGGTCACGATGTTTTGCGACAATGGCCGCCGGCGGCCCCAGACGGCGGGATGAATCCGCATGTCAAATGACATCTCGTTCGCCGCTGAAACCAAATGTGTCGGGAGGGTCGGACCGGCGCTTGCCCTTGTAGATCAGGCGATTGCGCGCTTTTTCCCGCAAATCACGAGATCGCCGTAATGATTGCCGTGGTTCGCCGCAATTTCTCCCCCGTCCCGTCCATTTGCAGGGCTTCAAATAGGGCAGCGTTCAACAAGGATCGAGGGGATCTGCCATGTTTCTGGGTGATGAAGAGGAAGGCACTCTGCGCTTCCGGCTCCCACTCTGGCAGGCCCGGATGACGGCGGCAGCGCTGCTGGCCTGTCTTTTTATGTTTCTCGGGCTGATGATTCCCGCCCATGCCGCACCACCCCAGGCCGCGCCGCACCGTGTCACGAACGAGGTAACCGCCGTGCCGATAACGGCCCCGGCGCCGGATGCGGGCCGTATCCCGACCGAGACTGCTTTTCTCGTCACGCCGCCGCAAACAGTGCTCCCTGCCGACCGCCGTATCATCATGGGCCTGCTTTTGCTGTCCTTCGTCGCCATGGCCTCTGCCTGCATGGCCTTCTGGCGGCGCAGCATCAAGGACATGCTGCAGGCGCAGGGCAAGCGCCGTGTCTCCTGATCAACCCAGCCGCCGCAAAAGGGCATGGCAGCGCCTGAGCCCGACTCAAAAGTGGATTGCCGCAGCGCTGGCGGCCATGGCACTCGCCGGGATCGCGCTGATCGGCAACGGCCTCTACATCAAGGCCTTGGCAGCGCTTTAGCCGGGTCATCCTCAAGGCCGATCGATCATCGCCCCCCTCTTCGCACAGACCCCGTGAATAGCCGGCGCCCCCGCGATCACGAAATCGCGACCGGCAAAATCCTTGTCAAAGCCTTGCACCTCCCCAAATAGCGGGGAGATGATCCCGACGGAGGCAAGACCGATGACCGATGCAAACACCCCCGCCCGCGCGCTTTCAACCCTCGCCGCAGCCCTGCTGGCCGGCTCGATGCTGGCCGTAGGATACGCGCAGGCCGGCGACCGCGTGCCGACCCAGAAGGTCGAGCTCGATATCGAGAAGATCGCCGACGGTCTCGAAAACCCCTGGTCTGTCGAAGTGCTGCCGGATGGGGCCTATATCGTCTCGGAACGGCCGGGCCGCCTGCGCATCATCCGCGACGGCAAGCTCGGCGCGCCGCTTGAGGGCCTGCCGGAGCTCTTCGTCGGCGGCCAGGGCGGCCTGCTTGACATTGCCCTGTCGCCCGATTTCGCCACCAGCCGCCAGTTGTTCTTCACTGCTTCGGTCAAAGGCGATGGCGGCCAGGGCACGGCCCTCTTCCAGGCGGTCCTCGATCAGAATGATTCAGCGCTCACCTCCGTCCAGCAGATCTTCGCCATGAACCGCTTTACCGGCACCACCCAGCATTTCGGCTCGCGCATCGCCATCGCAAAGGACGGCAGCCTGTTCTTCGGCATCGGCGACCGCGGCAAGGAGGATCGCGCCCAGGATATCCAGGATCACGCCGGCTCGATCATGCATGTCAAACCCGACGGCACACCGGCCGATGGCAATATCCTGGCCGAGAAAGGCGCCCTGCCGGAGATCTGGTCGATCGGCCATCGCAATCCGCAGGGCATCACCATCGATCCGGCCGATGGCACGCTCTATACCGTCGAGCACGGCGCCCGCGGCGGCGACGAGATCAATGCCCCGAAAGCCGGCGAGAACTACGGCTGGCCGGTCATCTCCTATGGCAAGCACTATACCGGCGCGGAAATCGGCATCGGGCAGGCAGCCGATGGCTACCAGCAGCCGATCTATTACTGGGATCCGTCCATCGCGCCCGGCGCCATCGATGTCTATCGCGGCGCCATGTTCCCCGAATGGGATGGCAGCTTCCTCGTCGCCGCGCTGAAATACCAGCTGCTGGCCCGCATGGAGCGCGACGACAGTGGCGCCGTTATCAGCGAGGAACGGCTGCTCGGCAAGGATTACGGACGGATCCGCGACGTCAAGGTCGCACCCGACGGTTCCGTGCTGCTGGTCACCGACGAAGAGGACGGCGCCCTGCTCAGGATCACCCGCGCGCCATCGACGTGATCGGCGACGGGCGCGACGGATAAGGGGCGAACTGCGCGCTGCCGCACCGCCCTTGTCGGCAACCGGTCTGCCTGCTAACGCTCACCGGTCTTAACCCCCTGCCGAACCGGTGAGTTGCAGCCTTCATGACCCGCATCCAGGCCAATCTGGCCCTGCTTCTCGCAGCCGCCATCTGGGGCGGCGGCTTTGTCGCCCAGTCCCAGGCCATGGCCCATATCGGGCCGAATTGGTTCAACGCCCTGCGCTTCGGCCTGGCCTTATGCGCCATCCTGCCCTTCGTCTGGCACGAGGCAAGACGCGCCACTGTCACACTGTCGATGCGGGAATGGATCGGGTTTACATTGGCCGGCCTCTGCCTGCTGGCCGGCCAGACCGCCCAGCAGATCGGCATCCAGACCACCACCGTCACCAATGCCAGCTTCCTCACCGGCCTCTATGTCGTCCTCGTCCCGGTCATCTCGGTCCTGGTCCTCAAACGATCGCCCCATTGGGTCATCTGGCCGGCGGCCCTGCTGTCGCTGGTCGGCATCTTTTTCTTGAGCGGCGGATCTCTGTCGGCGCTGAATGGCGGCGACCTGCTGATCATTCTCTGTGCGCTATTCATCGCCGGCCAGATCATCCTGACCGGACTGATGGTGCGTTTGAGCGGTCGCCCCATGGCGCTCTCGGCCATGCAGTTTGCCGTCTGCGTCATCGGCGCGACGGCGGCCGGCGCGGCCGTCGAGCCTTTCGACGCGGTGGGCATCTCCGCCGCGCTGCCGCAGATCCTCTATGCCGGCCTGCTCTCCTCCGGCGTCGCCTTCGTGCTGCAGGTCGTCGGCCAGCGCTACACCACCTCGCCGCAGGCGGCGATCTTCCTCTCGTCCGAAGCCCTGTTCGGCGCCCTCTTCGGCGCCTGGCTGCTTGGCGAGACCCTGCCGACGATCGGCTATATCGGCTGCGCCACGCTGTTTTCAGCCATGCTCCTGGTCGAACTGGTGCCGGAAGTGACCCGGCGAAGGGTAAAAAACGCCTGATTTTTAGGCCTGATGAAATTTTGCATTTTCTGCGAAAATTCCACGGCAAAGCCATCGGAAATTCGCAAATAGCATCGTAGGCGATGCACTTTTCAGCGCCAGGGCGAGGTTCGCTTTGAAAAACCGGCCACATGAGGGGCCGTCAAGCCCGACATGTGCTGCATTTGCGGGACTTTGTTAAAAAACTTTTGCTTGCCTATTCCGAATAAACGAAGCAATCTTGGCGTGTTCGGGCAATTTGCGAGCACGGGAAGAGCTTATAATTTCATGCGCGCCGGAGACGCAGAAGTTCCGGGCACCAGCAGATGAATCGTCCTTTTGGTCGAAACCCAGTCGCTGGTTGCGGTAGCAAGGCCCCTTTCCTCACATTTCGAGAAATGCCTGTCGCACACCCGTTGAGGGATTTATTGCAATGCTGTCCGTCGACACCGGACAGAGACAAAAGGGACCTGACGCATGGCCGAAACTGGCACTGTAAAATTCTTCAATACCGACAAGGGCTTTGGCTTCATCAAGCCGGACAATGGCGGAGCCGACATCTTCGTGCATATCTCTGCCGTTCAGGCGTCCGGGCTGAACGGACTGACTGAAAACCAGAAAGTAAGCTTCGATACGGAACCGGACCGCCGCGGCAAAGGGCCGAAGGCCGTCAATCTGCAGGTCGATGGCTGAGCCTTGACCTCTCTTTGAGACTGCAAGCTCAGACATTCGCGTTGCGGCCCGGCAAGTTTGCCGGGTTTTTTTATGCCCGCCTGTCACCCGAAAACGCTCCCGCTTCGGGACGCAGAGATGCTCAAAGACCGACGAGATAGGGATTGCTGCGCCGTTCATCGCCGATGCGGCTGCCTGGACCATGGCCGCAGATGAAGCCGACCTCGTCGCCCAGCGGCAGCACTTTGTCGCGGATCGAGGCCAGAAGCGTGGCATGATCGCCGCCCGGCAGATCGGTGCGGCCGATCGATCCGTTAAACAGCACGTCGCCGAGATGGGCGAATTTCTGCTGCCGGTTGAAGAAGATCACATGGCCCGGCGCATGGCCCGGACAATGATAGACCTCGAAGACATGATCGCCGAACGACACGCGGTCACCATCGGCAAGCCACCGGTCCGGCACGACATTGCGCATGGTGCCGGGCGGCACCCCGAATTTCTCGGCCTGCGTCTCGATGCGCTGCAGAAGCGGCAGGTCGTCCTCGTGCGGGCCGACAATGTCGAGGCCAAGCTTTTCTTTCAGTTCCGCCGCGCCGCCGGCATGGTCGAGATGACCGTGCGTCAGCCAGATCTCTTTCAGCATGATGCCGTTCTGCTTTACGGCCTCGACGATCGCCTCGACATCGCCGCCCGGATCGACGACCACGCCCTCCTTCGTCTCCGTGTCGAAGAGAATGGTGCAATTCTGCTGAAAAAGCGTCACCGGGATGATCCCGGCCTGAAGCTGGCCCATGAAGTCCTCTGCCCTAAATGAACGAACGATGGGTGAGCATATAGTCGAAGAATGACCTTATGCCACCCGACGGTTCATTTTACGGACAGAATTTCCGTATCGGCCGCGGCATAGCCGGGCAGCGCCACATTGGCGATCAGGATGCAGGCGACCGCGAGCTTCGCCGCCAGTACGGTCACGACCACAGGCTTGAGCAATGCCTGAACGGAGGCTTCGCTATGGTCCGGTTGAGCCTGTGCCATGAATGGTCTTCCTTCAATGAGAGTGACAGTCGATTACACCATCGGTCTTGCTTCTGCCTTAAGATTCTTGCGGAAAATTGGTTTCATTTGCACAACCGCAAATCCTGCATTCGGCCGATGGGTGATGCAGCCTTGCAACACCATCTCGCCGTGCATGATCACTCTTTTCATTGGTGTTTTTTTGAAACTGAGCTTAGTTTTGCCAAAAAATTGACGGCACTGCTCTCTGCATGCCGAAATGGCAATTCCAGGCGGCAGCGACAGGCGGATTTCGATCGGTCCCCAGTCGAAAATCCGCGGACCGCTTGAGCGAAAAGGAAGCATAATCGTGCCGACACAGTCGATGGCAAGGGTTGCCAAGAAGCTATTGCCGGAAATGCCTGTCATTGACGACAAGACGATCGATTTCGAAACCATCGAATTGTTCTTTTTCGCCTATCGCGACTTCATTTCGGATCCGGACGCAATTCTCGCCAAGATCGGCTATGGCCGCGCCCATCACCGCGTCGTCTATTTCGTCAGCCGCCGTCCCGGCATGACCGTGGCCGACCTTCTCAATATCCTGCGCATCACCAAGCAGAGCCTGGCGCGGGTGCTGAAGGAACTGATCGATTCGGGCTATATCCGCCAGATGACCGGTCCGGCGGACCGCCGCCAGCGCCGCCTCTATCCGACCCTTGCCGGGCGCGAACTGGCGCTGGCCCTCTCGGAGCCACAATCGCTGCGCATCGCCCAGGCCTTTGAGACGCTGAAGCCCGAAATGCGCGAAGGCGTGAAGCTTTTCCTGCAGGCCATGGCCGGCGGCAGTGCCAGGCCGGATCCATCGGACAGCGAAACGGATTGAGACGATGAAAAAGCTTCACCTTCCCGACGATGCCCCCCATCTGCTGGTGGTCGATGACGACACCCGCATCCGCGATCTCCTGAACCGCTATCTCTCCGAGCAGGGCTACCGCGTCACCGTGGCCGCCGATGCCCGCGAGGCAAGGCGCCGGCTCGAAGGCCTGAGCTTCGACCTGCTGGTTCTCGATGTGATGATGCCCGGCGAGAGCGGCCTGTCGCTTGCCCAGTCGCTGGCCCGCGAGAAGCAGGCGCCGATCATCATGCTGACGGCCCGCGCCGAGGCCGACGCCCGCATTGCCGGCCTCGAGGCCGGCGCCGACGATTATCTCGCAAAGCCCTTCGATCCGCGCGAACTGGTGCTGCGCATCAACAATATCCTCAGGCGCAATGCCGCGCCGGAAACGCCGAAGATCGAGCAGGTGATGTTCGGTCCCTACACCTTCTCGATCCTGCGCAAGGAATTGAAGAAGGCGTCCGAGGTGATCCGCTTGACCGACCGCGAGCAGGACATCATGCTGCTCTTTGCCATGCGGGCCGGCGACACCATTCCGCGCCACGAACTGGTCGGCGGCGATGCCGAAGTCGGCGAGCGGACCATCGACGTGCAGATCAACCGCCTGCGCCGCAAGATCGAGGACGACCCGGCCAATCCGGTCTGGCTGCAGACCGTCAGGGGTATCGGCTACCGGCTCAGCATGGACTGACCGCCGGTGGCGCGAACATGAAAAGAGATCCAAAGCAGGATGGCCATCTTTGATTCCCTGAGGCGAGATCCAGACCGCCCGCCGCAATTCGGCTTGCGCTGGATGTCCCGTTGGCTCAGGCGGCAATTGCCGACCGGGCTCTACGCCCGCTCCCTGCTGATCATCATCCTGCCGATGCTGATCCTGCAGACCGTGCTCGCCTTCCTGTTCATGGAGCGCCACTGGCAGATGGTGACGCAGCGGCTGTCCTCCGCCGTCACCCGCGATATCGCCGCCGTCATCGACCTGATCGAAACCTATCCCTCGGCCGAGGACAATGCCATCATGGTGCGGATCGCCCGCCAGAGGCTTAACCTGGCCGTGTCCGTGGAGACCAATGGCGAACTGCCGGCCCCGCGGCCGAAACCGTTCTTCTCCATTCTCGACCAGATCCTCAGCGACCAGATCACCAGCCAGATCCGCCGGCCGTTCTGGATCGACACCGTCGGCGATTCCAAGCTCATCGAGATCCGCATCAAGCTCGACGGCAAGGTCCTGCGGATCTTTGCCAACCGCAACCAGGCCTACGCCTCCAACACCCATATCTTCCTGTTGTGGATGGTCGGCACCGCCTTGGTGCTGATCATCATCTCGACGCTGTTCCTGCGCGGCCAGATCCGGCCGATCCTGTCGCTGGCCCGCGCCGCCGAAAGCTTTGGCAAGGGGCAGAAGCCGCCGGAGGATTTCAGCCCGAGAGGCGCCGACGAAGTGCGCCGGGCCGGTCTCGCCTTCATCCTGATGCGCGAGCGCATCGAGCGGCAGATGGAGCAGCGCACCGCCATGCTGACCGGCGTCAGCCACGACCTGCGCACCATCCTGACCCGCTTCAAGCTGCAACTGGCGCTGGCCGGCGACAATCCCGAACTCGACGCGCTCGGCCAGGATGTCGAGGACATGCAGACCATGCTGGAAGGCTACATGGCCTTTGCCCGCGGCGAGGCCGAAGAGGATCTCGGCACGCTCGACCTGCGCGCCCTGTTCGACAAGCTTCAGAACGACTTCGCCCTGCATGGCAAGTCCCTGACCTATGGGATTCAGGGAGAAGAGGAAATTTCCGTTCGCCCCAATGCCTTTGCCCGCCTGGTCGGCAATCTCGCCTCCAACGCCATGCGCTATGCCAATCGGCTGGAGATCGATGCCCGCCAGAGCGCCAAATGGCTGACGGTGGTCTTTGACGACGACGGACCGGGCATCGCCCGCGAATTTCGAGACGACGTCTTCAAGCCGTTCTTCCGGCTCGACGAGGCGCGCAATCTCGATGCCTCGGGCACCGGCCTCGGCCTCGCCATCGCCCGCGATATCGCCCGCAGCCATGGCGGCAATGTCATGCTGGCCGACAGTCCGCTCGGCGGCCTGCGCGCCACGATCCGCATCCCGGTCTAAGCGACCACTGCCCAGAGGAGGAGAAAGCCATGGCGTTCGACATCAAAAACATGACCTGGCTGAACCCGCCGCCGCACTCCGAAATGGGACCGTCGGGCCTCGTCCTGCGCACCGCCGACGGCACCGATTTCTGGCAGGGCACCTATTACGGCTTCCACCACGACAACGGGCATTTTCTCAGCTGCCCGCGCAGCGGCGATTTCACAGCCGAAATCAGCTTCACTGGCGACTATCAGACGCTCTACGACCAGGCCGGACTGATGATACGCTACGACGAGCACCACTGGATGAAATGCGGCATCGAATATACCGACGGCCTTCGCCATTTCAGCACGGTGGTGACCAATGGCCAGTCGGACTGGTCGGCGATGGCGCTGGCGAGCGATTTCGAGGTGATGCATGTGCGCGTGAGCCGGCTTGGCGATGCACTGTTCGTGCAATACCGGCTGGACGGTACCGGCCCCTGGCACATGGCGCGCCTGGCCTATTTCCCACCGCAGTTTGACGAGGTTCAGGTCGGCCCGACCGCCTGTTCGCCGAAGCGGGCCGGCTTCGAGGCCCGCTTCATGTCCTTCAGCCTGACCGATCCCGTGTCGCGCGACATCCACTGAAACGGAGGCAACCGCCTCCCCGCCCAGCGTGGCACGTCTACATCATCTTGCGGCCGTTCGGCACGGCCTGCTCGACGGCGGCCAGCACCACGGCGCCGGCCTCGTCCTCGAAACCGAGCGTCAGCACTTCCGAGCGGAACGGTCCGATCTGGCGCGGCGGAAAATTCACGACCCCGAGCACCTGCCGGCCGATCAGGCTTTCCAGCGTATAGTGCACGGTGATCTGCGCCGAGGATTTCTTGACGCCGATCTCCGGCCCGAAATCGATCTTCAGCTTGAAGGCCGGCTTGCGGGCCTGCGGAAAGGGTTCGGCCTCGATGATCGTGCCGACCCGGATATCGACCTTCTCGAAATCGCCGTAGGCGATCTCGCCGCTGGCGACGCCCGCCTCGCTCATACCGCCAGTTCCTCGGCGCGTTTACGGG
This sequence comes from Rhizobium sp. CG5, assembly GCF_023701945.1. Classification (GTDB taxonomy): domain Bacteria; phylum Pseudomonadota; class Alphaproteobacteria; order Rhizobiales; family Rhizobiaceae; genus Allorhizobium. The sequence goes on along the minus strand of NZ_JABAEF010000029.1, from coordinate 42,355 downwards.
CCGCGGCAATGGCCTTGTCGAACAGCGGTTGCATGCCCTCGTCGGCCATCAGCACCGACAGCGCTGCCGCCGTGGTGCCCCCCGGCGAGGTGACGTTCTTGCGAAGGATGGAGGCGTCGTCGGGGGACTGATGAAGCAGTTCACCAGCCCCCGCGACCGTTTCCCGCGCGAGACGCATGGCAAGGTCCGCCGGCAGGCCCGCTTTGCGGCCCGCCTCAGCCATGCACTCCACGAGATAAAAGACATAGGCCGGACCGCTGCCCGACAGCGCCGTCACGGCATCGATATCGGCCTCCGACTGCACCCATTCGACCGGGCCGCTGACCTTCAGCAGCCGGTGCACCTGGTCGCGCTGTTCGGCACTCACCTTGTCATTGGCAAAGGCGCCGGTAATGCCACGGCCGATCATCGCCGGCGTATTGGGCATGGCGCGCACCATGGCGGCTGGCCCGAGATGCGCCTGCATGCCACCAAGCGTCTTGCCGGCGGCCACCGAGACGACCACCGTATCGTCGCCGACCAGGCCTTTCAGGCCCGGCAGCACGGCATCCATGACCTGCGGCTTGACGGCGAGAAACAGAATGCCGGCCTTGAGATCGGCAGGGGCTGCCTGGGTAGAGGTCGCGCCAGCATCGCCAATCAGCGCCATCATCCGCTCGGACGGGCCGGGATCGATGACGATCACCGAGGAGCCGGGGATGCCGCTCTTCAGCCAGCCCGAAAGCATGGCGCCCCCCATATTGCCCGCACCCACGAGCACGATCGGACCAGCGACGGCAGCACTCATGCTTACGCTTCTCCGACAGTCTGGAACAACACCGCATCCATGGCGGCCTTGGCCTCCATGCCCGACCAGACCACGAACTGGAAGGCCTGGAAATAGGCCTCGCAGGCATCGATGGCGCTCGACAGCAGCACTTCGACCTGCTGGTTGGTCGGCTCCGCACCGCCGGCCAGGAGCAGCGACTGCCGGAAGATCACCACGTCTTCGTTGCGCCACAGATCGAAATGCCCCATCAGCACCTGGCCGTTGACATGCGACAGCAGGCGGATGATCTCGTTGACCCTTGCATCCGGCACGCGGATGTCGAAGGCGCAGGCCAGATGCAGGGCCTCGTATTCCTCCATCCAGGAAAAGGACACATGATAGTCGGCCCAGTGCCCTTCGACCGTCATGGCAATCTCGTCCTCGCCGGACCGCTCGAATGACCAGTCATTCGTTGCCGCGACGAACTCGATCATGTCGACCGGGTTGGACTGACGCTCAAATTGTATTTCCATTAGGCTCATGCGGCACCTTCTTGACCGGAATGAATGTGACAATCTGCGCAACGACATCAGCTGGACACACACGAATAACCGGGAACAACACTTCGGATGATTACCTGACGACCCCAAGGCTACGATCTACACCCTGCCCGAAACTTGCCGGGTTCGTTTCGAATCATCATTTAAAATCAGTGTATAATGCCAAGGAGCCAGCGCCAGCCCCAGAACGGCGATTTGCCTTTCAGCACTGTGGACAGCTGTTGGCGCGCTGTCTCAGGCAGGTGCCTTAAGCGACTCTGGCAATTGGCTTTTTTCAGGTCCCAAGGGATGTGGACAATAGGCCCGATTTTTTTCAACCAGGGCGACTATACGCCAGAAAGCAGCGGCATGCATCAGCCAAGCTGCGGATCGGTTCACGATTCGGTCTGCCAAATGCAGAATCAAAGCGGGTGGCCGAGCCGGAAAAGTTCCGGCATGGCCTTGGCAGGCCACCTTGAGCGGTGGCGCAGGCTGGGTCGGCCCGGTTATTTGCCGTCAGAGACGAGGCGCGCCTCGAGCGCTTCGATCCGGGCCCGCAGCGCATCGTTCTCGTCGCGCGCCTTGGCGGCCATCTCACGCACGGCCTCGAATTCTTCGCGCTTGACCAAGTCCATGGTGTTCAGCCAGCGTTCCGCCTGGGCATGAAACGCGGTTTCCATTTCCTTGCGCACGCCCTGTGCAGCACCCGCTGCATCGGTCATCAGCTTGGCGAAATCGTCCATAATGCGGTTCGGTCCGGTGGACATCAGATTGGCTCCCTTTTGCCTTCGGCGCCATCACTGGATATCGTGGACGGCGTAAATTCAGGTAGGCATTCACCTTTGCCGTTGCAAGGGAAAAGTCCCGCCTGCGGCAGGGACACCAGGGCACCCCGCACGATTCCATCTTGACCACCCCGCATCGGAACGCCATTTTCCGCCAAACCACAGAAAGCATGCCCTTGTTCACAGTAGCCGCCCAACTCGCCATAATGCCGTTCCCGGAGATCGATCCGGTGGCGATCGCCCTTGGGCCTCTCGCCATCCGCTGGTATGGCCTGGCCTATGTCGCCGGCATCCTGCTCGGCTGGTGGCTGGCGCGGCGCATGGTGAGCAAGGATGCGCTCTGGCCGGGACAGGTCGCCCCGCTGACCCACCGCCACCTCGACGACTTCCTGGTCTGGGTTGCCATCGGCATCGTTCTTGGCGGCCGGCTCGGCTATATCCTGTTTTACGATCTCGGCCCCATTCTCGAAGAGCCGATCCGCGCCATCCAGGTCTGGAACGGCGGCATGTCCTTCCATGGCGGCATTACCGGCGCCACCATCGCCATGATCCTCTTTGCCCGCAAGAATGCCATCCCGGCCTGGAGCCTGTTCGACATCGTCGCCAGCGTCGCCCCGGTCGGCATCTTTTTCGGCCGCCTTGCCAATTTCATCAACAGCGAACTCTGGGGTCGCACCACCGATGTCGCCTGGGCGGTGATTTTCCCGACCGGCGGCCCGATGCCGCGTCATCCAAGCCAGCTCTATGAAGCCTGCCTCGAAGGCCTTGTGCTGTTTGTCGTCCTGCAGATCCTGATCCACAACCGCCTGGCCCTTCGCACCCCCGGCCTCGTTACCGGCGTTTTTGTGTGCGGCTATGCGCTGGCCCGCATCTTCAACGAGTTCTTCCGCGAGCCGGACGTGCAGCTTGGCTATCTCTTAGGCGGCTGGCTGACCATGGGCATGGTCCTGTCGCTGCCGATGCTGGCGCTGGGGCTCTGGGCGATCCTTCGGGCGCGTCGCAGTGCCGCGAAGCGCTGAGCCGGAAGTGAGGCGCCCGACGTGACCACTGCCCTGAGCGACAAGATCAAGGACCTCATCCGTACCAGCGGCCCGATCAGCGTGACCGATTATTTCGCGCTGTGCCTGGCCGATCCGAATTTCGGCTATTACCAGACCCGCGATCCCTTCGGCCGGGCCGGCGATTTCGTCACCGCTCCGGAAGTCAGCCAGCTGTTCGGCGAGATGCTCGGCGTGTTCATGGTCCATGCCTGGCAGCGCCACGCCTGTCCCGCCCCCGTGCGCCTCGTCGAGGTCGGCCCTGGCCGCGGCACGATGATGGCCGACATGCTGCGGGTCATCGCCCGGCTGGCGCCGGATTTCTACCGCTCTTCCACGGTCCATCTGGTGGAAACCAGCGAACGGCTGCGCCAGGTGCAGCGCCAGACGCTGGCCGACCATATCGAGAAGATCGACTGGCATTCGGGCTTCGACGAATTGCCGGAGGGCTTTACGCTTTTGGCGGCCAACGAACTGTTCGACGCGATCCCCATCCGCCAGTTCGTCCGCACATCGGCCGGATTTCGCGAGCGCATGGTCGGGCTCGATGCGGACGGCGAACTGACCTTCACCGTCGGCATTGCCGGCCTCGACCCGTCGCTGCTACCGCTCGGCGCGTCCCTGCCGCCGATCGGCACCATTTTCGAATACGCGCCGGCCCGCCAGGCCGTGATGGTGGCGATCTGCGACCGCCTCACCCAATCCGGCGGCACCGCCCTGGTCATCGACTACGGTCATCTGTCGACCGGCTTCGGCGACACGCTGCAGGCGGTCCTCTCCCATGAATACGATCCGCCGCTGGCCCATCCCGGCCGGGCCGATCTGACCAGCCATGTGGATTTCGAGGATCTTGCCAGAACGGCGCAATCGGCTGGCGTGCATATCAACGGCTGTCTGCGCCAGGGCGATTTCCTGGTCGGTCTCGGCATCGAGGACCGCGCCTCGGCGCTCGGCCGCGACAAGAGTGCCGCCCTGCAGCGCAGCATTCTGGAAGCGGTCGACCGGCTGGCCGGCGCCGGCGAAGGACGCATGGGCGAACTGTTCAAGGTCCTGGCCGTTTCCAGTCCGCAGCTGCCGCTGGCACCATTCAGGCCGGTGGATTGACAGACGGCCTGCCAATGGTCAACATCGCCGCCGACCTGAGCCGGCATGCGATTACTGCACCGGCCCCCGCGGCAAACCCGGCGAGTGAACACCCGTCACCTCACCTCCAACGCCACAATCAGGACGCCATGCAGGATCACGCTTTCCCCAAGCCGCTCACCAGCCCGCTTCTCGCCGAAGCGTCGGAAAACCGTATCGAGCACGGCTTCTTCACCCGCCAGGGCGGCGTGTCCGAAGGCCTCTATCGCGGCCTGAATGTCGGGCTCGGCTCGAACGACGAGCGCGACCGGGTGCTGGAAAACCGGGCGCGCGTCAGCCGCTGGTTCGGCCTTCAACCCGAACGGCTGGCAACCGTCCATCAAGTCCATTCGCCCGATGTCGTCACGGTGTCGGCCGATTATGACGGCGCCCGGCCGCAAGCCGACGCCATGGTCACGGCAGTGCCGGGCCTGGTGATCGGCGTACTGTCGGCCGATTGCGGCCCCATCCTGTTTGCCGATCCGCACAATGGCGTGATCGGTGCGGCCCATGCCGGCTGGAAAGGCGCCCTGACCGGCGTTCTGGAAAACACCGTGGAGGCCATGGTGGCGCTCGGCGCCGACCGGCAACACATCGTCGCATGCCTCGGCCCGTCGATCAGCAAGGCCGCCTATGAAGTCGGCCCCGAATTCATCGAGCGATTCGTCGGTCATGACCCTGCCTATGGGGTGTTCTTCACGCCTTCGCCCAAAAGCGGCCACGCCATGTTCGATCTTCCGGCCCTGACCCTGAAGCGGCTGACCGATGCCGGCGTCAGGGCTGAGAGCCTGGACCTCTGCACCTATGCCGACCCGCAGACATTCTACTCCTATCGCCGCACGACCCATGCCGGGGAACCGGATTATGGGCGGCAGATATCCGCGATAGCCATCAAGGAGAACTGATATGGCACTGCAATTCGATACGGCCGAATATACCGGCCGGCTGGAACGGCTGACCGCCCGAATGCGCGACGACAAGCTCGACGCCGTGCTGCTGTTTGCCCAGGAAAGCATGTATTGGCTGACGGGCTACGACACCTTCGGCTACTGCTTCTTCCAGACCCTGGTGGTCAAGGTCGACGGATCCATGACGCTGCTGACCCGCTCGGCCGACCTGCGCCAGGCCCGCCACACCTCGACCATCGACGATATCGTCATCTGGGTCGATCGGGTCAACGCCGATCCGACCATGGACCTGAAGAACATGCTGAGCGAGATGGACCTGCTCGGCTGCCGCATCGGCGTCGAATACGACACCCACGGCATGACCGGCCGCGTCGCCCGCCTGCTCGACAACCAGCTGACCAGTTTCTGCCAGATCATCGACGCCTCCTACCTGGTCGGCGAATTGCGCCTGATCAAGAGCCCGGCCGAGATCGCCCATGCCGAACGGGCCGCAGCCCTTGCCGACGACGCGCTCGATGCCGCCCTGCCGCTGATCCATGCCGGCGGCGACGAGGCCGCCATCCTGGCCGCCATGCAGGGTGCCGTCTTTGCCGGCGGCGGCGATTATCCGGCCAACGAATTCATCATCGGCTCCGGCCCCGATGCGCTGCTGTGCCGCTACAAATCCGGCCGCCGCAAACTGGATGCCACCGACCAGCTGACGCTGGAATGGGCCGGCGTCAGCGCCCATTACCATGCGGCAATGATGCGCACACTCATCGTTGGCGAACCATCGGCGCGCCACCGCGAGCTCTATGCGGCCTGCGTCGAGGCCATCCGGGCGATCGAAACGGTGCTGCGCCCGGGCCACACCTTCGGCGATGTCTTCGACACCCATGCACGCATCATGGACGAACGCGGCCTGACGCGGCATCGGTTGAACGCCTGCGGCTATTCGCTCGGCGCCCGCTTCTCGCCCTCCTGGATGGAGCAGCAGATGTTCCATGCCGGCAATCCCCAGCCGATCCTGCCGGACATGACGCTCTTCGTGCACATGATCATCATGGATTCCGAGCGCAACACCGCCATGACCCTTGGGCACACCTATCTGACCACCGCCGAGGCGCCGCGCGCCCTCTCCCGCCATCCGCTGGAGCTGATCGTCAAATAGGCCGTCTAAAGGCGGAGATTGACAGAAGGGGCGGCTGGCTCCCATAAATTGCCAAGGGGGCGCACTGACACTGACAGAGCGAGAAGGACAGAACCCAATGCGGATCATCGGACTTGCGATTGCGACCCTTGGTCTGGCGCTTGGCCTGTCGGCCTGCAATACGTCCGATGCGCTGACCCCGCAGGTCGATGTCGGCACCAATGGCTCAAAGTCCTCAGGCCCCCTGACCGCCGCCGACCTCCAATCGGCCGCCAATGCAAACTCGCCACCGGGCGGCAGCGTCCAGCCCGGTTATGCCGCCAACCCGCAGAACAGCCTCGAAGCCCAGGCCCAGGCATTGTCGGCCGGCAACAATTCGGTGGCCTCGGCCCCGCTGTCCGCCCCCGGCGCCAGCCAATCCTCCGGCACCCTGCAGCCCGCACCATCGGCACCAGCCCAGCCAACCACGGCCGCGCCGGCCCAGCCGGCCGCTGCCGCAGCCCAGCAGACTGCGGCAGCGCCGACGGCCGCCGCCGTCGGCACCGTTCGCTTCCTGCCGATCATCGGCGCCCCGGTCCAGGCCGTGACACCCCTGTCGCGCCAGCTGGGCGCCGAGGCCCGCGCCAGGGGCCTGACCATCAAGGGCGCCAACGACCCCGCCAGCGAACATATCCTCAAGGGCTATTTTTCCGCCTTTTCCAGCGCGGGCAACGTCAATGTCGTCTATGTCTGGGATATCCTAGATGCCAATGGCGGCCGGATCCACCGCATCCAGGGCCAGGAAACCATCCGCTCCAACGCCACCGATCCCTGGTCGGCGGTGCCGGCCTCCATCATGCAGCAGATCGCCACCAAGACCATTCAGCAATACATGGCATGGCGACCGGGCGGCCGTGGCTGAGGCAGACAGTCACAAACTTTTCATTAAAAAAAACATGTATCGGCCTTAGCCTATTGCATTCGAAGGCAAGGACGCTAAAAAGCGCCCATCAGCATTGGAACGGGCGCGCCATAATGAAGGTTTTCGCAGGTAATTCGAACCGGCAATTGGCCGAGGCAATCTGCAAATATCTCAACGTTCCACTCGGAAAAGCCAGCGTCAGACGCTTCGCAGACCAGGAAATCTTCGTCGAAATCCAGGAGAACGTCCGCGGCGAGGACGTTTTCGTGGTGCAGTCCACAGCCTTCCCGGTCAATGACCACCTGATGGAACTGCTGATCATGATCGATGCCTTCAAGCGGTCCTCCGCCAAGCGCATCACCGCCGTGCTTCCCTATTTCGGCTATGCCCGCCAGGACCGCAAGACCGGTCCGCGCACGCCGATTTCCGCCAAGCTGGTATCCAACCTGATCACCGAGGCCGGCGCCGACCGCGTGCTGACGCTCGACCTGCATGCCGGCCAGATCCAGGGCTTCTTCGACATCCCGACCGACAATCTCTACGCCGTGCCGATCCTCGCCCGTGACGTCAAGGAACACTACGACCTCGCCAATCTGATGGTCGTCTCGCCTGACGTCGGCGGCGTGGTGCGGGCTCGCGCCCTTGCCAAGCGGCTCGACTGTCTGCTGGCCATCGTCGACAAGCGTCGCGACCGGCCGGGTGAATCGGAAGTGATGAACGTCATCGGCGATGTCTCCGGCAAGGACTGCATCCTGATCGACGACATCGTCGACAGCGGCGGCACGCTGTGCAATGCCGCCGAAGCGCTGCTCAAGCATGGCGCCACCAGCGTCACCGCCTATATCACCCACGGCGTGTTGTCCGGCGGCGCTGCCCAGCGCGTCGCGTCGTCGAAATTGCGCGAACTGGTGATCACCGACTCGATCCAGGCCACCACCGCCGTCCTCTCCGCCCCCAATATCCGCGTGCTGACCACCGCCAACCTGCTCGGCGAAGCGATCAACCGCACCAGCCAGGAAGAATCGGTTTCCAGCCTGTTCGACTGATCAGGTCCCGACCGATCTGCAGCATCCGCGACACCAATCGAGAGCCAAGCACGGCGGCGCCAAACGCGCTGCCACGGGCAAATGCCGTAATGCGGACTTAACTCTGCCGTAAACAATTTTGACGAAACTGCCCGGCATATTGAAATGCTGGAGGAGCAGTTTTTTATGTCACCTAACAATTTACCCAGTGCCCGGATCGGCGTCCTGTCGTCCGTCAAAGCCAAATTTGCGGCCCTTGTGGTCGGTGCCACGCTCGTCTCCTGCCTGTCGGTCGGCATCCTGAGCTACCAGGTCGGCAAGAGCGGCCTGATCGAGGCCAGCAAGCTGCGGCTGGAAGCGGTCGCCGCCAACCAGTCCAAGGCCCTGCGCGCCTACAATCAGCGTATCGAACAGTCGCTCGCCGAACTGGCCCAGAACACCGCCATCGGCGAGGCGACCGAAACGGTGGCAAACCTCGTCGGCATCGAGGCCAAGGACATCCGTAGCGCCTTCCAGGACAGCTCCAAGTCGATGGAAGAACGCGCCGCCTTCGACGGCGCCGGTCTGAAGCTGCTCTATGGCGTCCGCCATGCCGGCATCCACGGCACCCTTGCCAGCGCCCGCAAGAACACCGGCGTCAGCGACATCTACGTGATCGACAATGCCGGATTGATCGTCTACTCGGTCACCAAGGGCAAGGACTTCCTCAGCAACGTCTCCGAGCCGCAGAATGCCCCGTTGAAGGCCATCTACGACACGGCCAATGCGGGCCCGCTCGACCAGACCCACAATTCCGGTTTCGTCGCCATGACGACCGAGGACGACACGACCTCGGCCCTGATCGCCCGGCCGCTGGCCATCTCCGTCTGGGGGGATACCGTCAAGAAGGGTGTCATCATCATGCGCGTGGCAAGCGGCAAGCTGGCCGCCAGCCTGGCACCCGAGGGACTTGGCCAGACCATCGACGACGCCTTCCTGCTCAGCGACGCAGGCGCCATGCGCGGCGGCACGGTCTCGGCCGGTGCTGGCGCTGCCATCCCCGACGTCCTGGTCAAGGCGGCCAGCAGCGCCGCGCACGGCTCGGATTTCGCCCTCTCGGGCGATCGCAGCCTGTTTTATTCCTATCTGCCGGTCGAGCTGTTTGGCCAGAAGAACCTGCTCGTGGTCGGCCAGGACGAACAGACGGTTCTGGCCTCTGCCAACGAACTGGCCTGGTGGGCCTTCCTTGCCACCGTCGCCGTGCTGGTCGCCATGGGCGGCGTCGGCCTGCTGGTCTCCTCCGGCCTGACGCGTCCGCTGACCGATCTGGCCAATCTGATGAACCGCCTGAACCAGGGCGACAAGTCGATCGACATCCCTTCCGCCAATCGCGCCGACGAGATCGGCTCGATGGCCCGGGCGCTCGAATCCTTCCGCCAGAATGCGCTGGAAAAGGAACGCATGGAGGCCGATTCCGTGGCCCGCACCCGGCAGATCGACGATGAGCGCCAGCAGCGCGAAGTCGAAAAGGCAAGAAGCGCCCAGGAACTGGAAGAAGCGGTTTCGGCTCTCGCCACCGGCCTGCAGAACCTGTCGAACGGCAAGCTCAACCTGCGCATCAACACCGCCTTCGTGCCCTCGCTCGACCACCTGCGCATCGACTTCAACCAGTCGGTCGAAAAGCTGGAAGAGACCATCCGCAGCATCACCGCCAGCGCCGACACGATCCGCGGCGGCTCCGGAGATCTGAAGAGCGCCTCGGAAGACCTCGCCCACCGCACCGAGCGCCAGGCCGCCTCCCTCGAAGAAGCCGCCGCTGCCCTTGGCGAAATGACCGGCTCCGTCAATGACGCCCTGAAGCGTTGCGAAACCGCTGTCGGTGTCGCCGCCGACGCGCTGAACGGCGCCAAGGAGTCCTCGACCGTCGTCAATCAGGCGATCGTCGCCATGGAGCGCATCGAAAGCTCGTCCTCGAAGATCCGCCAGATCATCGACGTGATCGACCAGATCGCCTTCCAGACCAACCTGCTGGCCCTCAATGCCGGCGTCGAGGCGGCCCGCGCCGGCGAAGCGGGCAAGGGCTTTGCCGTCGTTGCCCAGGAAGTGCGCGAACTGGCACAGAAGTCCTCGGGGGCTGCCCGCGATATCAGCCAGCTGATCAACACCTCGACCACCGATGTCGAAGGTGGCGTGGCGCTGGTCTTGAAGACCGGCGAGAGCCTGCATCGCATCGAGGCCAATATCGCCTCGATCAACGAGCATATCGGCGCCATCGCCGCCTCGTCGCGCGACCAGTCGTCAAGGCTCGGCGAAATAAACGCCTCGGTCAACGATCTCGACCACGTCACCCAGCAGAATGCCGCCATGGTCGAACAGACCACCGCCGCCGCCTTTGCGCTGGCCAGCGAAGCCGATGGCCTGAACGACCAGGTCAGCCACTTCGCCATCGGCCAGTCCCGCCCCCAGGCCACCACCCGCCGCGCCGCCTGATCGACACCGGCCCGCACAGATTAGAAACCTCGCGCTCCAAAGAGCCGCGGGGTTTTTCCACCTCCCCCCTTGAGGGGTGAGGTCGCGCGGAACGCGCGGGTGGGGGTGATCTTTTGATGTCTGCGAGCGTGGCCGGTCACCCCACCCCGGAGCTTCGCTCCGACCCTCCCCCTCAAGGGGAGGGTGTGGCTCGGCATCCCGCCAGAGCCAATCAGTCCTCTCTCGAAACTCTATACCGGCAGCGGGCAGGCTTCGCCGGCGCCGAACAGCTTCGAGCGGGTCAGAAAGCGCCGCTCCCGGCCATTGTCGAGCGAGAACATGCCGCCCCTGCCCGGCACCACGTCGATGATCAGCTGCGTGTGTTTCCACACCTCATACTGGCTGCCGCTGATATAGACCGGCACGCCGCCGATCTCGCCGAGCTTCACATCCGTCTCGCCGACCCGGTAGTCGCTGGCCGGATAGCACATCGGCGAAGACCCGTCGCAACAGCCGCCCGATTGGTGAAACAGAACATCCGGATGATCTTTTCGGATTTCCGCCAGAAACGAAAGCGCCGCATCGGTGGCGATGACGCGCGGTTCGGTGCCTGCAGTGTCAGTCATGACGGCTCCTTCCAAAGATGGTGCAACGGGCAACACCCTCCCCTTGAGGGGGAGGGTCGGCACGTCAGTGCCGGGGTGGGGTGACCCTTTGCGGTAGACGATCACCCCCACCCGCAGCTTTGCTGCGACCTCCCTCCTCAAGGGGGAGGTGGAAGCCTCAGAAGAACCCCAATGCTTTCGGGCTGTAGCTGACCAGCATGTTCTTGGTCTGCTGGTAGTGGTCGAGCATCATCTTGTGGGTCTCGCGGCCGATGCCGGACTGCTTGTAGCCGCCAAACGCCGCATGGGCCGGATAGGCGTGGTAGCAATTGGTCCAGACGCGGCCGGCCTGGATGTCGCGGCCGAAATTGTAGCAGCGATTGGCATCGCGGCTCCAGACGCCCGAGCCGAGGCCGTAAAGCGTGTCATTGGCGATCTCCAGCGCTTCGGCATCGTCCTTGAAGGTGGTGACCGAGACGACCGGCCCAAAGATTTCCTCCTGGAACACCCGCATCTTGTTGTGGCCCTTGAACACCGTCGGCTTGACGTAATAGCCGCCGGCGAGATCACCGGAGAGGTTGTTGCGCTCGCCGCCGATCAGCACTTCGGCGCCTTCCTGCCGGCCGATATCCATGTAGGACATGATCTTTTCCAGCTGCTCGCTGGAGGCCTGGGCGCCGATCATCGTCGACATGTCGAGCGGATTGCCCTGTTTGATGGCGGCAACGCGCTTCAGCGCCTTTTCCATGAAGCGGTCGTAGATCTTTTCATGCACCAGCGCCCGGCTCGGGCATGTGCAGACCTCGCCCTGGTTGAGCGCGAACATCGCAAAGCCTTCCAGCGCCTTGTCGAGATAGTCGTCGTCCTCGCGCATCACGTCTTCGAAGAAGATGTTCGGCGACTTGCCGCCCAGCTCCAGCGTGACGGGAATGAGGTTCTGGCTGGCATATTGCATGATCAGCCGGCCGGTCGAGGTTTCGCCGGTAAAGGCGATCTTGGCGATGCGCGGGCTGGTGGCGAGCGGCTTGCCGGCCTCGAGCCCGAAACCGTTGACGATGTTCAAGACACCCGGCGGCAGCAGGTCGCCGACCAGTTCGGCGAACACCAGCATCGAGGCCGGCGTCTGTTCGGCCGGCTTCAGCACCACGCAATTGCCGGCGGCGAGCGCCGGGGCAACCTTCCAGGCGGCCATCAGGATCGGGAAATTCCACGGAATGATCTGGCCGACCACGCCGAGCGGTTCATGAAAGTGATAGGCGATGGTGTCGCGGTCGACTTCGCCGATCGTGCCTTCCTGGGCGCGAATGCAGGCGGCGAAATAGCGGAAATGGTCGATCGCCAGCGGAATGTCGGCCGCCATCGTCTCGCGCAGCGGTTTGCCATTGTCCCAGGTCTCGGCACGCGCCAAAAGTTCGAGATTGTCCTCCATGCGCTGCGCCACCTTCATCAGGATGTTGGAGCGCTCGGTGGTCGAGGTGCGGCCCCATTTGTCCTTGGCGGCATGGGCGGCGTCGAGGGCCAGGTTGATGTCGTGCTCGTCGGAGCGCGCCACTTCGCAGAGCTTGCCGCCGGTCACCGGCGTGGTGTTGTCGAAATAGCAGCCGTTGACCGGCTCGACCCACTGGCCGCCGATGTAATTACCATAGCGCAGCTTGAACGGCGTATTGGCAATGGCTTGGACCTGGATATTCATGTGATCATCCTCCCTGATGAAACGCCCGACCGGGCCGATGGGAGGAAGATCGCTGCGAATGCCCTTGAGGAGTAGTGCAGCATTTCAATGCCGCAGCGCACACTGTTTCAGTTGTGCGACATATACCGGGCGTGTCAGTGCACCGAGAGCCGCTTCATCTTCCGGTGCAGTGTGGCGCGGCTGATGCCGAGCACCTGGGCGGCCTGCGAGACATTGCCATTGGTGCGCGACAGCACGCGGCGCAGTGCCGCCCGCTCCGCTTCGGCGAGATCCGAACCGCCATCGCTGCGCTCTTCCCTTAGAGCGTCGGCCGCCGGCATGCCCTGGGCGATCACGGCATCGTCGATCTTCAGCGCCAGCCGCGCCGCCCGGGTCGCGCCTAAAATGAGATCGTCGGCATCGACCGCCAAAAGGGCGGCGGTGGAAAACCCTGTGGCCGGCACCATGACGATGCGAGCGGTCGGAAAGGCCATGCGGAACAGGTTTGCCTCAATGCGGCCCGCCACGTCGCGCACCGCCTGCGACAGGATGGTCAGCGTCATGTCGGTGACATCATGCCGGCAGGTGGAAATGTCGAGTGCGGCCGCCACCCGGCCGAGATGGTCGCGGATCGGCGCCGTGGCGCAGCTGAGCGCGATATTGGAGCTTAAGAAATGCTGATCGCGGTGGATCACCACCGTGCGCTCGTCGGCCAGTGCCGTGCCGATGCCATTGGTGCCGACGCTCGCCTCGCTCCAGACGGTCTGCTGCCAGAGGCCGAGACTGCGGAAATCCGCGTCGTCGCCGGCAGCGCCCCGCCGGTCGAGCACCACGCCGTTGCGATCGGAGAGAATGAGGCAGCAGCCCGAACGCCCGACGGTCTGGAACAGCCGGTCGAATTCGTCGGCGCCGGCCACCACCAAATGCTCCATGCGCTCGCGGGCCTGGTGGAATTCGGCATTATCCAGCACCTGCGGCTTGCGGATCTCGTCCGGCGCCAGCTGGTGCACGTCGAGGCAGCGCCGCCAGGATGCGGCAATCGGCGAACTCGCGGCGGCAGAATTCTGCAGCGCCACGGAATAGACCCTGTCGGAATGGCTCGGATCGTTGCGCATGTGCTCCTCCCAAAGCATGTACCGGTCCACGATCCTTCGGCCAGAAACGCTTCAACGGAAATGGCCGGCCTCACGCCGGTGTCACTTGACGCGAAGAACTGTCGCAGATCTGCGACAAATGGCAAGTGCCGGCCGCCACGCCGCAGTGACCCGTCACGCCACGGTCGCGTGTTTTCGCGGACAGGCAATAAATCCCACTCGGGCAATTGCTGTCACTGCGGACGCAGAGATAAGAATAGCTCCCGAAACAGAGGATGCAGATGTGACCGACGCAACGGCGATCGACGAGGATCCCGGCTCCTTGCACGCAAAGGCATGGGCCGAAGAGTACCAACTCATTGACCGTCAGTTGTCCCCGCTTGGGCTATTGGCCATGCAGGAGTTACAGCTGGTTTACGGGCAGACCGTGCTGGACGTCGGCTGCGGCACTGGACAAACGCTTCTGCAACTGGCCGAGCGGGTTGGGGACAAAGGCCTGGTCATCGGCGTGGATATCGCTGGGCGACTGCTTGAGGTCGCCGCACGAAGGACCACGCAACTCGGGCAGGTTAAACTGATAGAAGCCGATGCCCAGACGCTTGATTTGCCGCCTCACAGCGTAGACGCCATATTTTCTCGATTCGGCGTGATGTCATTCAATGACCCGGTCGCCGCATTCTCGAATTTCCGCCGATTGCTGAAACCCAACGGAAGACTCACCTTCATTTGTTGGCAGGCTATGCAGAAGAACGAATTGGATCGGTTTCCGCTGTTTGCGGCGGGCTTTCGTTCAGCCTCTGACGAAAGCCCGTTCAGTTTTGCGGACCCAACGCATGTCCAAAGTATCCTCGCTACCGCCGGATTTAATGACATTTTTATTACGCCCCACGAAGAACTCGTTACGAGCGGTGATCTCGAAGCGATGACGCGGGTCTTACAAAAAGTGGGCCCACTCGGTAAGATCATTCGAGAGAACCCGGTAATCCACTCGACGGCCGAGCCAAAGTTACGGAAGGCTCTGGAAAGCCTTGGTGATCCGGCCAAGGTGCAACTGATGGCCTCAATATGGATAGTGCAAGCTCGCGCTTGAGCAATTATGGAGGAGTTGTCGTGGTCTCGCGACCGTCAAGGACGTGCGCGATCCTATGTGTGCTGGCACCATTCCTCCCGCAAATGCGGAATATCGCCGGGTTATCTTGCCTTTCGCTACCGCTTGTACTATAGGGCCCCGGTCCGCGCAGACACCCTTGGAGGCAATGCGGATGGGTTTCTTGTAAAGAGAGCTCCAGTTTCGCCCTCACCCTTTACCGGGTCATGGCGTAACTCTCCATATAATCTCGAAAGGTAAAACCATGAGCCACGCATCTTATGAGCTCAAGGCCGAGGCACGCGAACGGGTTGGTAAGGGGTCCTCCCGTGAACTTCGCCGCAACGGCTTTATTCCCGCTGTCATCTATGGTGACAAGCAGGCCCCGATTTCCATCGCGCTCAGCACCAATGAGGTGACCAAGCGCATTCACGCCGGCGGTTTCATGACCACCGTCGCTACGATCGACGTCAACGGCGAAAAGATCACGGTCCTGCCGAAGGACTACCAGCTTGATCCGGTCCGCGACTTCACCATGCATGTCGACTTCCTGCGCGTCACCGCTGACAGCCAGGTGACCGTCGAAGTTCCGGTTCACTTCTTCAACGAAGACAAGTCGTCGATCAAGACCGGTGCCGTGCTGAACATCGTTCGCCACGAAGTCGAGCTGTACTGCCCGGCCAACAACATCCCGGAATTCATCACGGTCGACCTCGCAGGTCACAAGATCGGCGACAGCCTGCACATCTCGCATGTCAAGCTGCCGGCTGGCGTCACCCCTGTGATCACCGACCGCGACTTCACGATCGCCACGATCGTTGCTCCGGCTGCCGGCGCTGCCGACGAAGAAGTCGCGACCGAAGAGTAATCTTCACCGTCGATCGACACCTGTTGCATCCCGTCTCCCCACAAAGGAGGCGGGATTTTTGTTTGCGGGTCGTGCGTGAGGCCGGCTACCTTCCCGAAAATCGCCCGGTACGGCTTGACTTCCCGCCCATTTGGCTGTCGGGACAGGGCGGAAAAACGTCACAGAAAGCGGATCCCGCCATGATCATCGTTGCAGGCCTCGGCAATCCCGGTGCAAAATTCGCCGCCAACCGCCACAATATCGGTTTCATGGCCGTCGATGCCATCCATCGCCGCCATGGCTTTTCGCCCTGGTCGAAGAAGTTCAAGGGCGAGATCGCCGAAGGCGAGATTGCCGGCGAAAAGGTGCTGCTGATCAAGCCGCAGACCTTCATGAACCTGTCGGGCGAATCCGTCGGCGAGGCCATGCGTTTCTACAAGCTCGGGCCGGAGAGCCTGATCGCCATCTATGACGAGCTGGATCTCGTGCCCGGCAAGGCCCGCATCAAGACCGGCGGCGGCCATGGTGGCCACAATGGCATCAAGTCGCTCGACGCCCATTGCGGCAAGGACTACCGCCGCCTGCGGCTTGGCATCGGCCATCCCGGCCACAAGGACCGCGTCCACGGCCATGTGCTCGGCGATTTCGCCAAGAGCGACCGCGACTGGCTCGACCCTTTGATCGAGGCCCTGGCCGACAATGCCACCATGCTGGTCAAGGGCGAGGACTCGCAGCTCCTCAACAAGCTGGCGCTTGCCGCCGGTGTGAAGCCCGACGACGAGCCGGCCAAACCCGCCAAGGCTTCGAAACCGGCCGCCCAGTCCCATATCCGCCAGGCCCGCAATTTCAACCAGCCCAAAGCCCTGCCGACCACCGGCCCGATGGCTGCCATGCTGCAGAAAATGTTCGGCAAGAAGGACAGCGAGGAGTGAGCGAGGCTCAAGCCTCGCCTTCCTCTGCGCAGATGTCGTGACCGCCCCTACTCCTCCGGCTCGGCGGTGAACATCAGCGGGAAATCCATGCTTTTGGCGAGATCCATCGCTTCCGCAACCTTGGTTTCGGCAATGTCCTTGGCGCAGACGACGATGACGCAGGAGCCCAGTTTGTGGGCGGTCATCATGAAGCGATAGCCGGTCTCCTCGCTCATGTGGAAGACCACCTTCAGCACCAGCGTCACGACCTCGCGTGGCGTGTAGTCGTCATTGTGCAGGATGACCTTGTAGAGCTTGGGCTTGTCGAGCTTGAGCTCCGTCTGCTTCTTGGGCTTCAAGACAGTATCATTGTCTCTCATCGGATGCTCCGCGACGACTGGGTAAACGGAAAGGGCCAAACGGGCCAATGGTCTGTAAACCAGCCGCATGACGAAGCCATGGCAAGACGGACCGGTTGCGATTGTCAGGGGTCCTGCCGGTTGCCCTTCAAAAGCGGCAATCGGTGGATGATGCAAATCTAGGGCAAATCCGATCCTCTCTCAACCCCGGAATCCGCAGCTTTGCGCCCACAAGCCTTGACCTTGCCACGCCCTTATCCCATAGGCACTGCAAACGAATTCTACCAGGACAGGGTTTCAGGCCATGGGCTTCAAATGCGGTATCGTCGGACTGCCGAATGTCGGCAAGTCCACTCTCTTCAACGCGCTGACCAAGACGGCGCAGGCGCAGGCCGCCAACTATCCGTTCTGCACCATCGAGCCGAACACCGGCGAAGTGGCCGTTCCCGATCCGCGCATGCAGACATTGGCGTCTGTCGCCGGCTCCAAGGAGATCATCCCGACCCGCATCTCCTTTGTCGACATTGCCGGTCTGGTGCGCGGCGCCTCGAAGGGCGAAGGCCTCGGCAACAAGTTCCTCGCCAATATCCGCGAAGTCGATGCGGTGGTGCATGTGCTGCGCTGCTTCGAGGATGACGACATCACCCATGTCGAAGGCCGTATCGATCCGGTCGGCGATGCCGACACGATCGAGACCGAGCTGATGCTCGCCGACCTCGAAAGCCTGGAGCGCCGCGTTGACCAGACCCGCAAGCGCGCCAAGAGCAACGACAAGGAATCGCTGGCCCAGCTGCCGGTCATGGAAGCCGTCCTCAAGCTGCTGAACGAAGGAAAGCCGGCCCGCCTGCTGTTGAAGACGCTGGCTGCCGACGACATCGAGATCCTCAAGGGCCTGAACCTTCTGACCTCGCATCCCGTGCTTTACGTCTGCAATGTCGCCGAAGCCGACGCGGTGGACGGCAATGCCCATACCAAGGCCGTCGCCAAGATGGCCGAGGAACAGGGCGCGGAATGCGTGATCATTTCGGCGGCCATCGAATCGGAAGTGGCCCAGCTGCCGGAAGAGGAAGCCAAGGAATTCCTCACCGCATTGGGCCTGGAAGAGGCCGGCCTCGACCGCCTGATCCGCGCTGGCTACCACCTGCTCGACCTGATCACCTATTTCACCGTCGGGCCGAAGGAAACCCGCGCCTGGACCATCGTGCGCGGCACCAAGGCACCGGCCGCAGCCGGCGTCATCCATACGGATTTCGAACGCGGCTTCATCCGCGCCTTCACCATCGCCTATGACGACTACATCAATTTCAAGGGCGAAGTCGGCGCCAAGGAAGCCGGCAAGGGCCGCGACGAAGGCAAGGAATATGTCGTCCACGACGGCGACGTCATCCATTTCCGCTTCAACACCTGAGCCGCCACAGCCGGCCAGAGACAGCAACGCCGCGATCCGATCGCGGCGTTTTTCGTTTCTGCCGCTCAATGCGCAAGTGGTAATCGCCACTCCTTGAATTTAGCTCCGTGGGCGGCCATTCTGCGCCGAAAAGCAAACGAGGACACGCCGCATGCCATCGCCCACCCTCTATTTCGAGGATTTCCATCCCGGCCGGATCTTCGATCTTGGCCCGAAGACCGCCCAGGCGGATGAAATCATCGAATTCGCGCAGGAATTCGACCCGCAGCCGATGCATCTGTCGGAAAAAGCTGGCGCCGCCAGCATTCTCGGCGGCCTCTCCGCCTCGGGCTGGCACACCAGCGCCATGTTCATGCGCATGATGATCGAGTCCTATCTGCTGACGTCTGCCTCGGAAGGGGCCCCCGGCATCGATGTCATGGAATGGAAAAAGCCGGCGCTGGCCGGCGACACGCTCTCCGGCCGCTCGATCGTCGAGGCCGCAAGGCCGCTGCGCTCGCGCCCGCAGATCGGCATCGTCAACTTTCGCCACGAGCTCGAAAACCAGCGCGGCGAAACGGTGCTGATGTCGAAGAACGCCATCATGTTCCGCCGCCGGACAGTCGAGGGTGAAGCCGCGTGAAAATGATCGAGCTCTACCCTGCCGGCCACAGCTTCACCGTCGGCCAGAAACAGTTCACCGCCGAAAGCATCATCCGCTTCGCCACGAAATTTGATCCGCAGCCCTTCCATATGGACGAGGAGGCCGCCAAATCGTATGTCTTCGGTGCGCTCTGCGCCTCGGGCTGGCACACCTGCGCGGAATGGATGCGCTGTTTCGTCGATTACTGGACCGCGGAAAGCGCACGGCTGATGAAAGAGGGCGTGGCACCGCCGAAAGTCGGCCCCTCGCCCGGCTTCAAGGATCTGCAATGGCTGAAACCGGTCTATGCCGGCGACACCATCACCTATACGGTGACCATGCTGGAGAGCCGCCCGCTCGCCTCCCGGCCGGGCTGGATCCTGAACCACAGCCGCAACGAGGGCACCAACCAGAATGGCGAGCCGGTGATGCGCTTCACCGCAGCACTTTTGGAATTCGAATAGGCAAGGACAGACCCATGAACGTTTATGATTTCCAGGCCACCGACATCCGCGGCAAGAGCCGAAACCTCTCGGAATTTTCCGGCAAGGTGCTGCTGATCGTCAACACTGCCAGCGCCTGCGGCTTCACCCCGCAATACGAAGGCCTGCAGGAATTGCAGGACAAATATCCGGACGATCTCACCGTGCTGGCCTTCCCCTGCAACCAGTTCGGCGCCCAGGAAAAAGGCAGCGACGCCGAGATCGCCACCTTCTGCGACCTGACCTTCAAGGTCAGCTTCCCGCTGTTCTCGAAAATCGAGGTCAACGGCGACGGCGCCCATCCGCTCTACAAATACCTGACCCATGAAGAGCCCGGCATTCTCGGCACCGAGGCGATCAAGTGGAATTTCACAAAATTCCTGATCGGCCGCGACGGCGTGCCGATCGCCCGCTATGCCCCGACGACCACGCCCGCCGCCATCGAGCCGGATGTCGTCAAGGCGATCGGCGCCTGAACCCATGGCGGCGCAGACCGGCTTTCGCGTTGTCGAGACCATCCAGCCCGGCCTGCGCGCCGTGCTGGCCGACACGGCGCATGCCTTTCCGCGCCATAGCCATGACGAATTCGGCATCGGCCTGATCGAGGCCGGCGGCCAGTTGTCGGCCTCCGGCCGCGGCCAGGTGACGGCCGGTGCCGGCGACGTCATCACCGTCAATCCCGGCGAGGTCCATGACGGCAGCCCGCTGCGCAACGAGAACCGCCGCTGGCGCATGCTCTACCTCGAGCCTTCACTCATGCGCTCGCTGGCAGACGGCATCGATCCTGAGGCGGGTGGCCAGGGGGAGTTCCACGCACCCGTGCTCTCCGACCGCCGCATCGCCCAGCGCTTCGCCCACGCCTACCGCGGGCTGTCCGAGCGCTCGTCGCTGGCCGGCGAAGAAGCCCTGCTGACCCTGACGGCCGGTCTGCTGTCCGCAAGGAGCACCTGCCTGGCCGACCCCTTGCATCCCGGCCTCAGACGGGTGAAGGCGCTGATCGACGATGCGCCGGATGCAGATCTCAGCCTGGCCCTGATGGCCGACGAGGCGGGTCTCAGCCGCTTCCAGGTACTGCGCGCCTTTGCCGCCCATTACGGCCTGACGCCGCATGCCTATCTCATGCAGCGCCGCGCCAGCCGTGCCCGCGCGCTCATCCGGTCGGGCCGTCCGCTCGCAGACGTCGCCTTTGAGGCCGGTTATGCCGACCAGAGTCACATGACCCGCGATTTCCGCCGCCGCTACGGCCTCACCCCGGCCGCCTTCGCCGGACAGCGTTGACGCTGCAATTGTGTTCAAGACCGCAGGCCGCCGCGCCCGCTATCGTCTCCTGAAGAGAAACGGAGCGTACAGCATGCTTTTGGAATTCACCCTGACATCCCTGATCGTCATCGCCACGCCGGGAACCGGCGCCCTCTACACCATCGCCATGGGTCTCGCCCAGGGACGGGCGACCGCGATCGTCGCCGCCTTCGGCTGCACGCTCGGCATCGTGCCGCACATGGCGGCCGCCATGGTCGGACTGGCAGCACTTCTGGCCACCAGCGACACCGCCTTCAACATCCTGAAGCTCGCCGGCGCGCTCTACCTGATCTGGATGGCCATTTCGGTCTGGCGCGACACGTCTCTGCTTGCGCCTCCCGGCGAAACCAGACAGCAGGGGGCCGCCAAGATCATCCGCCATGCCGTGCTGATCAACCTGCTGAACCCGAAACTGTCGATCTTCTTCCTGGCGCTGCTGCCGCAATTCGTCCATCCGGACGATCCCGGCGCCCTTGCGGCCATGACCGGCTACAGCCTCGCCTTCATGGTGATGACCTTCGTGATCTTCGCCCTCTACGGCACCTTCGCCGCCATGGCCCGCGACAAAGTCCTGTCCCGTCCGCAGCTGACCGTGCTGATCCGCCGGATCTTTGCCGCCGGCTTCCTGCTGCTCGGCATCCGTCTGGCCCTGGCCGGACGATGAGAACCCGGCATGGAACCGTTCGGCCTTGCTGCCGTTCTCCCCTCAGTCACAACAACGGGAGACGACCATGCACAAGGACAAGCGACAGGCCGAGGCGGATGCCAAGGTCGACACCGATCACCGCGTTATCGTGGCTGGACCGGAAGCCCATGCACGCGAAGGCAAGGGCGACGCTGCGACGCCTGCAAAGACTAAAGAGTCCGACAAGACCAATAAGGGTATTTCCAAACCCTAAGGGTTGGTCGAGGCGCCCGCCCCTCTCGCGGAACGCCACGGGGTCTAAACCTCAGTGGCCGGAAAACTCGACCAGCGTGCGCACTTCGACACCCAGCGCCTCGAGTTTCTTGCGGCCGCCGAGATCCGGCAGGTCGATGACGAAGCAGGCAGAAACCACATCGGCGCCGATCTGCCGCAAAAGCTGCACGGCGCCGACCGCCGTGCCGCCGGTGGCGATCAGGTCGTCGACCAGGATGACCTTCTCGCCCGGCTGCACCGCATCGACATGCATCTCCATCTCGTCGACGCCATATTCCAGGCTGTAGGCAATGCGCACGGTGGTGTGCGGCAGCTTGCCCTTCTTGCGGATCGGCACGAAACCGGCCGACAGCTGATGCGCCACCGCCCCGCCCAGGATGAAGCCGCGCGCCTCCATGCCGGCGATCTTGTCGATCTTCAGACCCACATAGGGCTGCACCAGCTCATCCACCGCCCTGCGAAACGCCCGCGCATTGCCCAGCAGCGTGGTGATATCGCGAAACACGATTCCGGGCTTCGGATAATCGGGAATGGAGCGGATGGAATCGAGGAGGTAAGTCTGTGCTTCGGGGCTCATGATGGTCCGTGAGGTGATGAGGATTCGGGCGCAAATTGACCCTTCGCTTAGGCAATGTCCATCCCTGCGACGATCAATTTCGGTGTCGAGTGGAGGGGATTGACAGGGGATGGAGCGCATATAGAGTACCCCCTATGCACCCCTCACCAACACGCTTGGAGAGCGCGCCGTGGAACCCCGCATCAAAATTGCCGATACCGCCATCTGGTTCAAACACGTGGACAGCATCGAACTGCAGACCAGGCTCCGCACCATGCGTGCCGAGGAAGGCATTCACCTCGAAGCCGACGGCGTGATCGGCCGATGGGTCCGCATGAAGACGGGCAAGGACGGCAGGCCGACCGATGCCATTCGACCAGACGGCAGCATGAAAGAAATCTGGAGCGAGTGGTACAGGACCAGGCGCGGCGAAGTCATTTCGCTCCGGGAAGTGCGCATGTCGGACGACTATCTTCGCAATATCGCCAGCCTGTTTCCTGAATGGGACAGCAAGGAAGACGACGAGGCATTCCGTGATCTGTGAGCGGTACGAGACGATCGTCGTGCCGTTTCCCTTTGCCGATATACCCGTCCTGAAACGACGGCCGGCCGTTGTCCTGTCCGGTCCCGGTTTCAATGAGCGCAACAACGCCACCGTCGTGGCCATGGTCACCACCGCCAAGGCCTCGTCCTGGCCGAGCGATGTTCTGCTGGCGGATCTGGAAGCTGCCAACCTTCCACAAGCCTGCGTCGTGCGCTGGCGCCTGGCGACGATTCCCAACGAGCTGATCCTACGCCGGCTTGGCGCGCTCGGACCGCTGGATCGTCTGGCCTGCGAACGGGAATTTGCCAATATTCTGATGTAGCGAGGAACCGGCAGACCGTACCAATGGCAACAAAAAAGGCGACCGTCGAAGGCCGCCTTTTTCAAAAGTGTCTGCTGAAAAAGCTCAGTGTTCCTTGTTGGAATACACCGATTTCTTGGTGAGATAGACCAGCGACGAGAAGATCACCAGGAACACCATGACCATGAAGCCGGTGCGCTTGCGGTCTTCCAGATGCGGCTCGGCAGCCCACATCAGGAAGGCCGAGACGTCCTTGGCATATTGGTCCAGGGTCTGCGGCGAACCGTCGTCATAGGTCACCTGATCGTCAGAGATCGGCTGCGCCATGGCAAGGGCTGCAGCACCGCTGAAATACGGGTTGAAATGCGTGCCTTCCGCCACCTGCACGCCTTCCGGCGGCTCCACATAACCGGTCAGCAGCGAGTAGATATAATCCGGGCCGCCTTCCTGGTACTGGGTGAAGATGTCGAAGATGAAAAGCGGGAAACCGCGCTCCACGCCACGGGCCTTGGCAATCAGGGAGAAGTCCGGCGGGGCAGCCCCGCCATTGGCCGCAGCCGCTGCTTCCTTGTTCGGGAACGGCGACGGGAAGTAGTCGGAGGCGACAGCCTTGCGGGTGTACATCTCGCCATCCGCGTTCGGACCGTCCTGGACTTCATACTCGGCCGAGAAGGCCTTCACCTGATCAGCCGAATAGCCGAGGTTTTCCAGCATGCGGAAGGGCACCAGCTTCATCGAATGACAGGCCGAGCAGACTTCCTTGTAGACCTTCAGGCCGCGCTGCAGCTGGGCCTTGTCAAATTTGCCGAACGGGCCGGCAAAGCTCCAGTCGAGATTGTGCGGCTTGAGGATCGGATAGTGGCCCAAAGCGGCTGCATGGTGCGTGGCCTCGGCGAGATCATGTCCTTCCTCGGCAACCGCTGTGGCGGCGCCGAACCCGGTGAGAGCCGCGATCAGAGCGATGCTTGTAACAAGCTTTTTCATCTGTGTTTTCCCTCTATCGCAGCAATCAGGCGCTTGCGCCGGCAGACTTGCCGCTTTTTTCAAGCACTGCCTCGGTAATCGAATTGGGAACGCGCCGCGGTGTCTCGAAAAGGCCGAGCAGAGGCATGATCACAAGGAAGAAGCCGAAGTAGTAAAGCGTACCGAACTGCGCCATCAGCGTGTAGAGATCCGACGGCTGACGCGAGCCGAGCCAGCCGAGCAGGATGCAGTCGACGACGAACAACCAGAAGAACAGCTTGTACCAGGGGCGATAGACGGCCGAGCGAACCTTGGACGTGTCGAGCCAGGGCAGGAAGAACAGGATGATGATCGAGCCGAACATCACCAGAACGCCGCCAAGCTTCGAGTCGATGAACCAGACGTTGAAGGTGATGGCGCGCAGCATGGCGTAGAACGGCAGGTAGTACCATTCAGGAACGATATGCGCCGGGGTCTTCAGCGGGTCGGCCATGATGTAGTTGTCGGGATGGCCGAGATAGTTCGGCATGTAGAAGATGAACCAGGCATAGGCGATCAGGAAGATCGACACGCCGAACGCATCCTTGAGGGTCGCATAAGGGGTGAACGGCACGGTGTCGGTCTTCGACTTCACCTCGACGCCGGTCGGGTTGGTCTGGCCGGTGACATGCAGGGCCCAGATATGCAGGATGACGACGCCGGCGATCATGAAGGGCAGCAGGTAATGCAGCGAGAAGAAGCGGTTGAGCGTCGGATTGTCGACCGCAAAGCCGCCGAGCAGGAACTGCTGGATCCACTCGCCGATCAGCGGGAAGGCGGTGAAGAAGCCGGTGATGACGGTCGCGCCCCAGAAGGACATCTGACCCCAGGGCAGAACGTAGCCCATGAAGCCGGTTGCCATCATCAGGAGGTAGATGACCACGCCGAGGATCCACAGGATTTCGCGCGGCGCCTTGTAGGAGCCGTAGTAGAGGCCGCGGGCGATGTGGAGATAAACGGCGATGAAGAAGAACGACGCCCCGTTGGCATGCATGTAGCGCAGCAGCCAGCCGTGGTTGACGTCGCGCATGATCTTTTCGACGGAGTTGAAGGCGACCGTGGTTTCGGCGGCATAGTGCATGGCCAGAACCACGCCCGACAGGATCTGCACGACCAGCATGACCGCCAGCATCGCGCCGAAGGTATAGGCATAGTTCAGATTGCGCGGCACCGGAAAGGCGATGAAGCTGTCATAGACCAGGCGCGGCAAAGGCAGGCGCGCATCGACCCATTTTTCCAGGCCGGTCGACGGCTGGTAGCTAGAATGATCACTCATATTTCTCTATCCCCTCAGCCGATCTTGATCACAGTATCGGACACGAATGCAAAGGTTGGAACGGGCAGGTTCTCCGGCGCCGGGCCTTTGCGAATACGGCCCGCGGTATCGTAGTGCGAGCCGTGGCAGGGACAGAACCAGCCACCGAAATCACCGGCCTGGCCAAGCGGCACGCAGCCCAGATGGGTGCAGACGCCAATCATCACCAGCCAGTTTTCCTTGCCTTCGCCGGCCGAGCGGGCGAGATCCGTTGCTTCAGCGGTAGCATCGGCATTGGCGTTGCGGGCGACCGGATCCTTGAGATCGGCGATCGGCACCTGCTTGCCTTCTTCAACTTCCTTGTCGGTGCGGTTGCGGATGAACACCGGCTTGCCGCGCCATTTGATGACCAGCGACATGCCCGGCTCAAGCGCCGAAACGTCGACTTCGATCGAGCCCAGCGCCAGCGTCGAGGCATCCGGCCGCATCTGGTCGATGAACGGCCAGGCAACCGAGACCGCGCCCACCGCGCCGGCCATGCCGGTCGTCAAATAAAGGAAATCGCGGCGAGTGGGCTCGCCCATGCTTTCGCTATTCGTATCGTGTTCGCTCACCGCTAAACCATCCTCTTCGCAAAGTGCTGCGACAAACCGCATTACCCCCGTAAACGGCCAATCCGCGACAGCCACAAAGCAGCCACAGATTCCCCGCCAATTGGGCGCGTTCTAAGCTTGATATCGAATTCTGTCCAGTCTTCACAGGGGGATGGGGCCACAATGTCGCGGAAAAACTTCGCCGCTGCAGCCATTGGATCACGCGGGTATTGAGCGGCATTTGCTGTTGGCTGTGCATGGTGCCGCCGCCAAAGCCCGATCATGTTGCAACGCACACAGATCTCGGGCATGGTCCCGCCCAAGAGGAAGCGGCATCGGACAGAAGAATATCGGTATACGATGAGAGAAAAGACGTCCTGCGTCATCGGCGCCATTCTGTCCCTGTGCCTGCTGGTCATCTGCCTGCGTTATGTCGCATATCTCTGGCCCTTGACCTTTGTCCAGAGTCTGCAGATCCATATAGGCCTTGCCGTGATGGTGGGCGCGGCGCTGTGTTATGCCCTGAGCCGAGGCCCCTACCCGGTCGTGCTGATGGCAGCCGCCCTGCTGGTCGCCCTTCACGGGCTTTTCATGCAATGGCAGGTTCTGCCGGATGCAACGGGTCCAGCGATGGCCGCTGGCCGGACCGTCCGGATCCTGCATTTCAACATCCTTGGCAACAATCGCGAGAATGGCGACCGGATCGCCGAGACCATTCTCGCCTCCGGCGCCGATATCGCCTTTATCATGGAGGCCGAACCGCTCGAGCCCTTCCTCGATCGCCTGTCGGCGGCCTATCCCTATCGCATCGGCTGCGGCGTGGGCACCGATACCTGCGACCTGCTGCTGCTGTCGCGTCGGCCCATCGTCAAGCCGGTCGTTGGCGCCCTCAGCGACCTGCGCAGGGATCGTTTCGCCATGGCCGATATCGACATCGACGGGCGCATCGTCCACTTCGCCGCCGCCCATCTGACAAAACCGTATTTCGACGACTACCATGGCGGCGAGCTGGAAATTCTTAAAGAGATCATCGGCTATGCCGGCGGTCCCTTCGTGCTGGCCGGCGATTTCAATGCCTCCGCCATCGCCCCCGACATGCAGGATTTCCTTGACGTCAGCGGCATGACCACCACCGGGTGGGAGCCCGCCACCTGGCCGATCGCCGCCGGTCCGCTGGGCATCGCCATCGACCATATCTTTGTGTCGAAGACCCTTGTCCCCGTGTCGCTGCAGCGCCTGAAAGACAATCTGGGGTCCAACCACTACGGCCTGATCGCCGAAATCCTTATTCCGCCGGCCGCCTGAGCCCGGAAAGGCGCCCCGCCGCGCCCTGTACAGCTTCCTCGTCGCTCTGCTGATCCAACACCAGGAATCCGCCGGACCGGCGCCAGAGCCCGAGTAGAGCCCTCCCCTTTTTCCACCGTCTCGGCATGGTTGCCTTGCTCGATGAGCTGTCCTTTGCCCATCACCAGCAGCGGGTCGATCTCGGACGGCATACATGCATTCTTGCGCACAACACCGAAGGTTGCAATGACCAAAATTACGCGTCTCGTTGTTCGGATTGCGAACAAGGAGGACAACATGAGTGAGGATCGTATCCGCGGCCAACGCATTCGCCGCGCAATGGCAGATAGAAATTTCAGTAAGACCCAGGCCCTGGCGGCGGAATTGAAAGTATCGGTCGCTGCCGTGTCCCGCTGGCAGAACGGCGGTCATGTTTCGCTAAAGAACGCCTGCGACTTTGCGCAAAGGCTCGATGTTTCGCTGGATTGGCTGCTGCTTGGCCGGGGCAACATCGACTGGCACCGGGACAACCAACTGACGAGTGCCGAACTGCAGTGGATTTTGTCGCTGCGCACTCAACCGCCGAAGATCCGATCCCTGCTGACGGACCTCGTCCAAGCTCTCTCGCAGAGCCCCTCGTTGCGCCCAGCGTAACAATCACTCCAATTTCACGCGCAAGTAAACAATCAAAAGTTGATTGCATTATTGATATGCAAGTAACTTTCGGTGGCAGAAGAAGATGTAGAGCCGAAGATTTTCCACATAGTCGATCTGCCTGGTTTTAATTTAACAACGAAGAGGGAAAGAACATGTCGACCTTGCTCACTATAAATGTGACGAATATGGAGTCCGCAACACAGAACTTCTACTTCTTCCAGCAGCCGGCAATCTATGCCGGTGGCTCAACCGTCTACAGCAACGCTCTGTTCTCGGAGAGCCTGGGAAGCTATTCGCAAACAGGGGCCATGCTGACATTTCAGGTGAACCTGCAATACTATGCCGGCATCCAGCAGGCGAACAGCACCCCTCAGGTGGGACAGACTTCCGGCTATGCCTCGGCAATGCGTGCCATCGATCTTGCTCCGGCATCCGGATCGGCCAGCGACTGGACAACCGCAACGGTCGCGCCGCTCGGCCTCTCCACCCCGACCGCCGGCACAGGCCTGCAGCCCGGCGCCTTCCGCATCACGACGCCAAGCTACCAGCCTCCCGCGATCTATAACGTCGGCTCGGCCGTCGAGGTCAATGGTGGCATTGCGCTGTCGAACTTCGTGGTGGCAAACCCCGCAAGCAATACCGACTGCCAGCCGATCCTCCAGTATTACGTCCAGACGGGCGTCTACACGCCGGGGACCGTGATGAACTTCACCCAATCGAGCACCAACGCCGCCCTGTGCGACTTTACCGGTGGCCACACGGTGATCGACGTCACTCTCAATGCCGACGGCACCTGGACGACCCAGACCATCGAGTAAGGCCGTCGAACGCGACGGCGGTCGGCCCAACCCGGGCCGGCCGCCTCGGGTCGATCACCTCGGGTCGATCGCCATCCGGTTCAACCTGTCGCAAAGAGACGCCCTGACGGGCTTCTGTTCATGGAGCGTGACATGTCCGCTGAGTACAAGGTCATCATCAAGAACATGTCGAATGACCCCACGAGCTTCTACGCGTTCCAGCAACAGGCAAGCTTCAGTGGTTCGGGTTCAGGTGCAGTCATCCGCTCCTCGAGCCTGGCCACCGGCCCCCTGGCGCCGAATGCGACATCCGGAGCCCAGCTGGAGTTCGGTTTCGACGTGCAGATCTATGCTGGTGCCATCTGCCGCAATCCCGACAGTTCCTTCGTCACGCTCAATGTAACGCTGTCCCGCCGCACCGTAACCGACACCGTGAGCCTCTCCGCGGCCGCTCAGCCGATCACCTTGACGGTCTCGGGAACGGACACGACTGCCAACGATACGACCCTCTCGATCGACCCGTTGGGTCTGTCCACCCCCACCCATCAAACGGGCATGGCCACCGGCAGCTTCGGCATCGAGATCCCGACGTTCAGCCCCGGAACGGTCGAGGATCTCTATTGCGGTTGCGCGGCCATGAACCATGACGGCAGCAGCATCCTGTCGAGCTTCCTCTCCCCCAAGCCCAGCAGCCAGCTCTCATGCGCGCCGCTACCGATCTACTACGTCAAGACCGGTTCGATACCGGTCGGGCAAATCGTCACCTACGACACCGGTAACGCAGGGGAATGCGACTTCAGCAAAGGCTCCTCGGTCCTGACCGCCGAATACAATATTGACGGAACATTCACAATCACGGAGGCCTCATAAATGTAGAACAACAACACCTAGATTCAAATAAAACCAAAGAGCAAACCGTCAATCTGCGAACAGGTATTCGCGGATAGGACACCTGCGCCCTCACGAATCCACAAAATATCCTTCGCTTTACTTGCCGAATGACACGGTCATTTCGGGAGAGCGGATGATATTTTCTATGGAGATAGTCCCATGGTCAAGATCAAAACTGCAAATACCACAAGCGGTGACGGTCGCCGCGTCGGTCGCTTCGCCTCTGCCGCCCTCGGCGTCGCACTGTTCGCCGGTCAAGTGTCGGTCGCCGCCGCCCAGACGATCACCTTCGACGGCATCGGCCTGCCTTGCATCACCTACAATATCGCAACCGCACAGCAGGCCGGTCGCCCCGCGCAGTTGACGCGCACGATGAATCAACAGACCATCGCTGCAAACAGAAGCGCCTCCTGCACCGCCGCCTATACCAACACCGTCACCCAGCTTAACAATGAGCTTGGGGGAGTCGTGTTTTCCTGCGACGAATATGCCTTTGCCAGTTCGACGCAAGGCGGAGCCGGCAATCAGGCCATGATCGTACCGCTGGTCGAAAACAACACGCAGGGCGGAATGCTGGCGGTTTTCTACAATCAGAACCACATTGGAGACGGCGGAAACTTCAACGTCGCCACCAGCCATGTGCCGCAGGCCAACCAGTTGAACCTCGGCGTCGTCAATGGAGTGCAAGTCTGCTATGGCGGAAACTGATCGATCCTATGCCGGCGTCCATTACGTCAACTACGGCCAGATCGGCCTGTGGGACAAGGCGGACCCGTCGGCATATCCGCTGCCCAACGGCCCCCTCCCATGGTGGGGGCCGAAGGGCGTTGTCGTCCCGGCGCTCGACGATGCGGAGGTCAGCGTGCAGGTGAATTTCGAGCCCGCAAGTGCCGACGACGGCTATCGCCTTCTCACGCAAGGCGAGATCGAAGTCGGCCGAAAGGGTCTGACGGTCGGGAACGTGACGACAGCCAGTACCGCGGACCTACCCTGTCGCAGAGGACGCTACACAGTAAGCTGTTATTACCGCGGATCGAGCCCGCAACAATCGAACGCGCTGCTCTTTGCGCTTTCGTCGTCTGTCGCGGAGAAAGGCGCAGGCGATCCGTAAGGAGACGAGGCGGCACGGAACGCGCCTGGCGATCGATCGCCTGGGAATAACCCAACTTGCCCGGTAGACGGCTTAGTTTGAAGCGCCTCGCTGGTCCAGACCGCGGGGTCCACTCCATCCTTCGCCGACGCCATCCTCGTCGCTCTCCTGGTCCAGCGCCAGGAATCCGCCGGACTGCCGCGCCCAGAGTTCCGAGTAGAGCCCGCCGCTCTCGACCAGTTCGGCATGGCTGCCCTGCTCGATGATGCGCCCCTTGTCCATCACCACCAGCCGGTCGAGGGCCGCAATGGTCGACAGGCGGTGGGCGATCGCCAGGACCGTCTTGCCCTGCATCAGCCGGTCGAGATTGGACTGAATCGCCGCTTCCACT
Organism: Rhizobium sp. CG5; assembly: GCF_023701945.1. Lineage (GTDB taxonomy): Bacteria > Pseudomonadota > Alphaproteobacteria > Rhizobiales > Rhizobiaceae > Allorhizobium. Next base: position 11,047 of record NZ_JABAEF010000029.1, on the reverse strand, counting down.
TCCGAATCGAGCGCCGACGTCGCCTCGTCCAGCACCAGGATCGGCGCATCCTTCAGCATGACCCGGGCAATGGCGATGCGCTGGCGCTGGCCGCCCGACAGTTTCACGCCCCGTTCGCCGACATGGGCAGCAAAGCCCGGGCGCCCCCGCTGGTCCTCCAGCCGCTCGATGAAATCAAGTGCCTCGGCCCTGAGCGACGCCTTGCGCAACTGCTCGTCGGAGGCATCGATGCGGCCAAACAGGATATTGTCGCGGATCGAGCGATGCAGCAGCGAGGTATCCTGCGTCACCATGCCGATCTGCGCCCGCAGGCTTTCCTGCGTGACCTTTGAAATGTCCTGTCCGTCGATCAGGATGCGCCCCTGCTCCACGTCGTAGAAGCGCAGCAGCAGATTGACCAGCGTCGACTTGCCGGCCCCGGAGCGTCCGACGATGCCGACCTTTTCACCCGGCTTGATGGTCAGCGTCAGGTGGTCGATCACCCCCTTGCCGCGGCCATAGTGGAAGGAGACATCCTCGAAGCGGATCTCCGGCTCGCGCACGGCAAGCGGTGCGGCATCTTCAGCATCGGTCAGCCCGATCGGCTTGGAAATCAGCTCGGCCGAATTCTGGATCGTGCCGATATTGCGCATGATGCTGTTGAGCTGCGTCATCATCCGCCCGAGCAGCATATTGAGTCTCAGCACCAGGCCGAGCGTGAAGGCCACGCCGCCGGCGGTGATGGCGCCGGCAAACCACAGGTCGATCGACAGCGCCGCGATCGTCACGATCATGATGCCCGACAGCAAGGCCAGCGACGCGCGCACGCCGGTCAGCAACCGGGCAAAGGGCCGCATCGAATCCTGAAACCGGTCGAAGCCGTCGCGGATATAGTGATCGTTCTGTTCTTCCCGGCCGAATAGCTTCAGGGTCTGGATGTTGCCATAGGAATCGACAAGCCTGCCATTCAGCATGGAGGCCGTTTCCGCCGTGTCGCGGGCATGGCGGCGGATGCGGGGCACGAACAGCCGCGCCAGCACGCAGAACACCGCCACCCAGGCGGCGATGATCGCCGCCAGCCGCCAATCGAGCTGTGCCACCAGCGCCATGGTCGAGATCGTGTAGATCACCATGAACCAGCCGACCTGCAGCAGCGAGGTCAGCAGGTCGCCGGTCGATTGCCCGGCCGACCACACTTTTGTGACGATGCGTCCGGCAAAATCGTTCTGGAAGAAGGATAGCGATTGCCGGGCCACATGCACATAGGCCTGCCAGCGCACCAGATTGTAGAAATTGAGGACGATCACCTGTTCTTCGACCAGCGCGCCGAAGCTGACGACGATAAACCGTCCGATCAGCACGACCAGCATCATGCCGAGCAGTTCAAGCCCGTGGCTGGCGATCAACCCGTCCCAGCCGGCCTCGGGCGACACCGTGTCGAGCACGTCGACCAGCCTCCCGACGAACCAGAACAGCGCCGCCTCCAGCATGGCGACCAGCCCGCCGAACAGCGCCATGGCGGCAAAGGCCCATTTGGCCTGGCGGACATAGAACCAGACAAAGGCCCAGGTGCCCTCCGGCGGCCGCAGGTCGTCGCGGCGGGCAAAGGGATTGATCCAGGATTCGAACAGGCGGGCGATGGAGCGAACGGACATGCAGAGCGATATAGGCGGATTCCGTGACGCGTCCAAGAAAATGCAGACCCGGCGAGATTATAATTCTGTAATGAAAGGCGGCTTTGGAAAACCTGCCCCGGCAGCGCCTAACCACCTTCGTCGTTGAAGATACCATCGATATCCCGCCTGCCATGCAGGATCCGAAGCACGGTAAGCTCTTGCTCGTGCTCAATATAATAGAGCCGAATATCCTCGAAGCCTCTAACGGGCCAGGACCGCAGCCCTGACAAATCCGGATGAGCGAACTGTTTTGGGGTGCCGGCAGCCGGCGTCGCCTGCAAAGACGAAAACGCCGCCTCGACAGCCGCCAGAAAGCGTTCAGCCACGTCTGGCCTGCCAAGTTCCGCGTAATAGCCAACCTGGCGCAGAATATCGGTTCGGGCCGCGGGCTGAACCCGGATGGTCACTCGGCGACTTTCGGATCAGTGTGTTTCTGCATCAGCGTCGAAGCTTCGGCCTTGAGGTCAGCCCAGAACGCGGGGGTGGCGGTCTGCCCCGGACCTGACGCCAGTCCCTCGAGCAGAAGAGCCTCAAGGCGGGCCTGCCGATCATTTTCATGGGCCTCACGCAGCAGGCTACGGAAATATTCGCTGACATTTCCGTATCCCTTGTCGGCAACCTGCGCATCGACGAAGGACTTCAGCGAATCCGGCAGGGAAATGGTGATGGTGGCCATGGGGAAATCCTTGATTATCTCCTGAACAGGCCACCATTATATAAGAATAGATCTTATTAGTTAAGAGGCCGCGGCTATTCCGCCGCAGCCTCCGTGTTCGCCACCTCGTCGGCCAGGAAGCCGCCGGACTGGCGGTTCCAGAGGTCGGCATAGATGCCGCCGCGGGCCACCAGTTGGGCGTGCGTTCCGGTCTCGATGATATGGCCCTTGTCGAGCACGACAAGCCGGTCCATCTGGGTCAGCGTCGACAGGCGGTGGGCGATCGCGATCACCGTCTTGCCCTCCATCAGCGCAAACAGGCTTTCCTGGATCGCCGCCTCCACTTCCGAATCGAGCGCCGAGGTCGCCTCGTCGAGGATCAGGATCGGCGCGTTCTTCAAAAACACCCGGGCGATTGCCACGCGCTGGCGCTGGCCGCCCGACAGTTTCACGCCGCGCTCGCCGACCTGCGCGTCCAGCGCCTTGCGGCCGTGCATGTCGGAAAGCCCCTCGATGAAGTCCCAGGCATTGGCGCGCTTGGCCGCCTCGATGATCTCGGCATCCGACGCCTCCGGCCGGCCATAGGCGATGTTGTCGCGGATCGAGCGATGTAAGAGCGAGGTATCCTGCGTCACCACGCCGACCAGCGAACGCAGGCTGTCCTGCGTCACCGTGGAAATGTCCTGGCCGTCGATGCTGATCGAGCCCTTTTCCAGGTCGTAGAAGCGCAGCAGCAGGTTCATCAGCGTCGTCTTGCCGGCCCCGGAGCGGCCGACCAGGCCGACCTTTTCTCCCGCCTTGATGGTCAGCGAGAAGTCCTCGATGATCCCCTTGTCCTTGCCATAGTGGAAGCGGACGCGGTCATAGACGATCTCGCCCTTCGGCGCTTCAAGCGGCCTGGCGGACGGACGATCGACAATGTCGTGCGGCTTGGTCATCATGCCCATGCCGTCATAGACCGTGCCGATATTTTCAAACAGCGCCGAAACTTCCCACATGATCCACTGCGACATGCCGTTGATGCGCATTGACAACCCGATGGCGATGGCGATCGCCCCGACCGAAATGGCGCCATTCAGCCAGAAGGCGATGCTGGTTGCCGAAATGGCAAACAGCACGATGGCATTGTTGATGTCGACATAGAAATTCAACAGCGTGATCTGCCGCATCTGCAGGTGTACCGACTCCAGAAAGGCGTTCATGCCGCCCTTGGCATAGGTCTCCTCGCGCCCGGCATGGGAGAACAGCTTGACGGTGGCGATATTGGTATAGCTGTCGACGATGCGGCCGGTCATCATCGAACGGGCATCGGCCTGCGCGCTGGAAAGCCGGCGCAGCTTGGGAATGAAATAGCCAAGGATCCCGCAATAGATCACCAGCCAGATGACCAGCGGCAAGACCAGCCGCCAGTCCACGGCAATGACCAGCGCCAGCATCGAGACGAAGAAGCTGATGGCATAGACGAACACGTCGATGATCTTCATCACCGATTCGCGCACCGCCAGCGATGTCTGCATCACCTTGGTCGCCACCCGGCCGGCGAACTCGTTGGCAAAGAAGGTCATGGAATGGCGCATCAGGAAGCGATGCATCTGCCAACGGGCGATCATCGGGAAATTGCCGGCCAGAACCTGGTGCATGGTCAGCGTATGGAGGAAGCCGACCACCGGCAGGCCGATCAGCAGCAGCGCCGCCATCCACATCAGCCGGCCGCTCTCCTGCTCCAGGAACGTGTTCGGATCGGCCTTCGACAGCCAGTCGACGATATTGCCGAGGAACTGGTAGAGAAACACTTCTCCCACCGCGATCAGCATCGAGCACAGGCCGAGCAGGAAGAGCCAGGGGGCAGCCGGTTTCACATAATGCCAGCAAAAGGCAACCAGGCCCTTCGGCGGCAGTTCCGGCTGTTCCTCCGGATAGGGATTGAGACGCTGTTCGAACCAGCTGAACATGGGCATGCTCCAGTCGTGTCTTTGACGGCCGCACCGGCATCGAACGGCAGATCAGCCGCGCGCCGGCACAAGGGCCAGGAACCAAAAGGGGCGAGGCCGCAATTCGGCCGCACGGACAATCAGAGGGGGAAATTACAGAAAAGAAGCGAGAGTATCGCTGTCACGCCTGCGGATAAAAATCCGGCACCGGGAAGCGCGTCTTGGCAATGGAAATCATGAAGGCCTCCCTCGGTTCGCGTTGAAGATAGCATCGCTTTTAGACGGCTCAAGACCGCTTGAAAAGCCGGAAAACCATAAAATCCCGCCTTTGTCGGCCACCTGTTGCCGTTAGACCACAACCATGAGGCCCCATACCTCGGCTCTTGAGAAGGAGCGGGCCGATCGCGTAAAGCAAAGCCATGACCCAGATCCGCATCGCCCTCTACCAGCCCGACATCGCCGGCAATACCGGCACCATCCTCAGGCTTGCCGCTTGCCTCGGGTTTGGCGTCGACATCATCGAGCCGGCCGGTTTCGACATTTCCGACCGCAACCTCAAGCGCGCCGGCATGGATTATCTGGCAAGCGTGTCGCTGGCCCGCCACGTCACCTTCGATCGCTTCGAGGAGTGGCGCTCCACCACCGCCCGGCGGCTGGTTCTGGCCTCCACCAAGGCCGCCGGCCGTTATACGGATTTCGCTTTCCGACCCGACGATATCCTGCTGTTCGGCCGGGAAAGCGCCGGCGTGCCGGATGCGGTGCATGACAAATCCGATGCCCGGCTGCTGATCCCGATGGTCGAGGGCCAGCGCTCGCTGAACATCGCCATGTCGGCGGCGATGATGACCGGCGAGGCCCTGCGCCAGACCGGTTTTGACTGAAATCATTGCAAACGCCATGCAGGTGGTCCCTCCCGGTTTGAAAATCGGCAAGGCTCGTCTATAAAACCTCAACCATACCTGAGGTCAACAGCATGATGAAAATCTCACCGCCGGATGCCGGCAAGCGCGAACTGAGCGTCGGCGAAGTGGCAGCCCGCAGCGGCATTGCCGTCTCCACCCTGCATTTCTACGAGGCCAAGGGCCTGATCGCCAGCAACCGCAATGCCGGCAACCAGCGGCGTTATGCCCGCTCGATCCTGCGCCGCATCGCCATCATCAAGGTGGCGCAGCGTACCGGCATTCCCTTGTCGGAGATCCGCGCCGCTCTTGCCGTCCTGCCCCATGACCGGCCGGTCACGGTGGCCGACTGGACGCGATTGTCGGAAACCTGGCGCGACCAGCTCGACCAGCGCATCGCGCAACTGCAATCGCTGCGCGACCACCTGACCGGCTGCATCGGCTGCGGCTGCCTGTCGATGGACGAGTGTCCCTTGCGCAATCCCGGCGATACGCTGGCAGAAGGTGGCAGTGGGCCGGTTCTGCTGGAGTCATAAAACCTTTACGCAATTGCTAAAGTGCCGCACTTGGCGGGGTGGCAAATCTATGTCAGGCTCACAACCAGCAGTAAAACGATGAGGTGGCCTGATGTTCGATACGGCATTCACCCTGAGTTTGACCCAGTTCGCCCGGAGCCTGTCTTTTCCCGAGCGCCTGCAGCATCGGCCGATGCGCAATGCGGCCCTGGAATTCTGGCGGCTGCGCAATACCGGCCTCGATGCCCTCTTCTACGATATCAAGGCGCTGAGCGCCGAAGAAACCTTCTACATCAGCGACGCCATCGCCGCCGAAGGTCTGATCATGATCGTGCCGCCGACCGGCGGCGGCATGCTGACGCTCTGCGACAGCGTCGATGAATATCTGCTGCGCGGCGGACGCGACGTGCATGTGCTGGCGGTCGCCGGCATCGGCGGGTCGGCTGCCGGTGCTGCCGCCTTTGCCCGCAACGTCGCCGATGCCGTGGGAGCGCCGGTGGCCGCCGTCGTCTCCGGCTATGGGCTCGGTGATATCCTCACCGAAGCCATGGGCGGCGCCTTCTTCTTCGGGCCGCTCGGCTTCCTGCGCAATGATCTCGAAGTGATCGATGACATGGTCGGCCGCCCCCATTTCGGCGCCTACCGGGAACGCCATCTTGAGGTCGAGACCCCGCGGCGCGCCAGCCTCGATGCCGATACGGTCGAGACGCTGCTGGCCCATCCCGATTTGCGCTTCACCCTGCTGACTGGCCATTCCAAGGGCAACCTCGTCCTGTCGGAAGCGCTCTATGCCCTGAAGCAAACGGCGCCCGAGCGGCTCGCAACCCTCGGCCAGAAGGCCCGCATCGTCACCTTCGGCGCCCGCATCACCATGCCGCCGGCCTTTGCCGATGTGGTCGATGTCCTCGGCGAATTCGACTGGTACGGCGAACTGAACTCGCGGCCGCGCATCGAAACCGATCTCCGCGTGCCGCGCGCCGGCCATTCCACCAATACCGACCTGCCGCTCTGCCTGATGGTCACCCGCACCCTGAAAGAGATTCTTGGCCCAGGCACGGCGGCGGTCGAGCCCGCTCAGGACACCAGCCCGGTCGAAGCCCCGCTCGCCGTAGCGCCGAAAGCCGTCCGCCCGGCCGAGACGGTCCCCGTCGCCGCGTCGTCCCCTGCCCTGCTCCGGCTGGTCGAGCAACCCGTCCCGCCGGTGAACGAGCGTGCTGTTGCTGATGAGCCGACGAAGGTTGAGGCTGCGATTGAGGCAGTAACGGAGACTGAGCTCGCGGCTGCGGAGATCGGTCCATCCTCCGTGGCGGAAGCACCAATAACCAACGCCGGCCCCGACCTCGACAGCCCGGCGCCGCCCGTCAACGAGGTTGCTGTTGCTGACGAGCCGATGCAGGTTGAGGCTGCGACTGAGGCGGTAACCGAGACTGAGGTTGCGGCTGCACCGGAGATCGGTCCATCCTCCGCGGCTGAAGATGGGACGAAAGCATCGCTGACAACCAGCGCAAGCCCCGACCTGGACAGCCCGGCTCCGATCCCGGCCGCGCCGGCGTCGGCCAGACCAAAAACCCCGCCGCGCAGCAAGCCGCGTCGAAAACCGCCCGGCAAATAGTGGATTTTTGTGAAGGTGGGACCCTCTGATCGTCCTGTGACTTGCCCATGGTCTTTGTCCCATGGGCAAGCAAGTCGATCAATTCCGGGAGCAAAGGCCGGCGCTGTTAGCCAAGCCATTGGTCTCGGCTCGGGCTCGGGCGGCGTAACCTGACCTCAGGCCGCCGCAGCCTCGTTGCTGATACGCGCCTTGATGTTGTCGACCATGGTTTCGCGGATGATCGTTTCGCCATGCGTGGTGCGCATGTGCTCGACGGCCCGGCGCACCACTTCCGCTTCCTCCTCGGCCCGCGTGTGCCACGGGCATCCGGGAACCATGGATCCGCATTCAAACTGTTTCATCGTATCTCTCCTCTTCGACTGGGTTCGACAGCCGGGAGACTAGCACGAAACGCCGGGATACCCAAACCGCGGGCCTCCTCCCCGCGGCCTCTCGATCCGGCAATCCGTGCCAGATGACGCTTTTTACTCGGGCATGGCCCAGGCATGAAACACCGAAGCCGGGCCGTTGACCGCAGTCTTGCGGATCTGCGCCGTGGCGTCGTTGGTATTGTCGGCATTCGACAGGTCGATACCCGCAAGCTGCAGCTTGGCCTGTTCAACGAAGTAGGAATGCGGCAGATCGCCATCGCTGGACGCCCGCAATTCCTGAGCCAGTCGATCGATCAATTCAGCGCTTCCGAGCGACCGTTCGCCGGGCGCGCTGCCTGTGGGGATGGGCATGCTGTTATAGGCAACCATTGCAATCCTCCTCCTGAAAATTACCAGAAAAGGATACCATGGTCGTAGCCCATTCCCAATGCAATTTGGTGTCGCAGGGCCTGTCGCGGGCATTTCAGTTAAGTTTCTCTAACATAAAGCGCCGCCACCCGCGACATGGCATGCCCCCTGGTTCATTTATGGGCAGAAAGAGCGGCAAAAAAGGCCTTATCGCTTAAGGCCAGCGCACCACCGGCGGCATGGACGAGAGAATCGATTCGACATTGCCGCCGGTCTTCAGGCCGAAAATCGTGCCGCGGTCATAGAGCAGGTTGAACTCCACATAGCGGCCGCGCCGCACCAGTTGCTCGTCGCGATCGTCTTCGGTCCAGGGCGTATTGAAGTTGACGCGGACGATCTTCGGATAGACCATGTTGAAGGCCCGGCCGACATCCTGGACAAAGGCGAAATCCGCCTCCCAGCCGCCGGCCTCAGGCGAAGAGCGCAGCCAGTCGAAGAAGATGCCGCCGACGCCGCGCGCCTCGTTGCGATGCGGCAGGAAGAAATATTCGTCGCACCATTGCTTGTAGCGCGGATAGTCGGCAACGCCTGAATGGCGGCCGCAGGTGATTTCCATGGCGCGGTGGAAGAGCTTGGTATCGGCATCCTCCTGGGTGCGACGACGGTCGAGGACCGGCGTCAGGTCGGCGCCGCCGCCGAACCATTGGCTCGAGGTCACCACCATGCGGGTGTTCATGTGCACCGCCGGCACATTGGGATTGACCGGGTGGGCGATCAACGAAATGCCCGACGCCCAGAACCGCGGATCCTCCTCGGCGCCCGGCATCTGCTTGCGGAATTCCGGCGAGAATTCGCCATGCACCGTGGAGGTATGCACGCCGCCCTTTTCGAACACCCGGCCTTCCATCATCGACATGCGCCCGCCGCCACCGGCCCCGCCATCGCGCTGCCAGTCCTTGGCGACGAAACGGCCGGGCTGGCGATTGGACAGCGGCCCGGTCAGGTCCTGCTCGATCGCCTCGAAGGAGGCACAGATCGTATCGCGCAGGGTTTCGAACCAGGCGCGCGCCGTCGCCTTCTTGTCTTCGATATTGTCCGGCCAGCCCTTCGGCAGTTCAGGTCGTTCCATGGATAGTCCCCATCTCCGCCCAGCGTCTTGCTTCGACTCGCGGATCCCGTTTTGGAATTATCAGCTCCGGCCCGTTCCGACCAGCAAGGCCGCGGCCAGTTCGCGTTTTTTGACTGGAAAAATGCCGGTTTCGATCGTATCTTCAAGAGCCAGAGGTGTGTTTCATGACGAAAATACCCAGTCGTCCGCCGCTTGACGGATTGAAGCGACAGATTGCCCGGCACCGGCAGGACAATGCCGGGCGGACGGAAGGCCATTTCGTGCGGCAGACCTTCTGCCTGACACGCGACGAGGCCCGCGCCAAGGCGCGCGAATGGTTCGATGCCTTTCCGAAAGCCGCCTACTGGACCGAAGTCGAGAGCTGGCGGCCGCTCGACGGCGACCGTATCGAATTCACCATGCGGCGCCTGCCATCGGCCGATTGAGCGCCCGAGCCGCGAAAACCGCCGCGTCTGCGGGTTTTCGCAGAGATCCCTAAAGTTCTAACGAATGCTTAAACCGTCCGGCAATCTGGCATCGCTATATCTGTCGTCGTGGCGAAGCTGTCCCCTGTTATCGGCGGGACGGTCGAAGGGCATGAAGCCGGTCGTCACGACCCGGACGGCAATCGCGCCGCCGGTCGATCGGTCTCTTATCAGTCAGGCTCTTCATGGTCAGCGTATCCCTGAATTCGACATCTGCCTCCGCCCTGTCCCTGTTGACGGGTTCGACCAAGGCGCTGGAAGCAACCCAGACCAAGGTCGCCTCCGGCCGCAAGGTCGACGAGGCCTCAGACAACGCCGCCTACTGGTCGATCGCCACGACCATGAAATCCAACAACCTGTCGCTGTCGAGCGCCGAGGATGCGACCGGCCTGTCGGCCGCCATCGCCGATACGGCAGCGCTCGGCATGGAGGCCGCCACCAGCATCGTCTCGGACATCCAGGCCAAGCTGGTCATGGCCAAGGCCGTCGGCTCCGACAAGACGGCGATCAATACCGAAATCAGCCAGCTGAAGGAACAGCTCGGCACCATCGCCTCCTCCGCGTCCTTCAACGGCCAGAACTGGCTCAACCTGGGCGAAGGCGAGGCCCCGAAGGTCACCTCCATGGTGTCCTCCGTCACCACCGATTCCGCCGGCGACCTGTCCGTCGATGTGATCGACTTCGACACCGCGCAATCGACCCTGATCAGCAAGGAAGACGCCAGCGACGGTGTCTTCACCCGCTCCTATTTCGGTCTGACCTCCAGCGGCTCGACCTATGAATATTACCTGCTCGATGCCGGCTCCGCCGTGCCGGCGTCCGCCACCGCCAGTGAAATCGCCATCGACGACGACACCTCTTCCAGCGAGCTGGACGGCATGATCGCCGCGGTCAGCACCATGCTGGACGACATGACCGATGCGGGTGCGGCAATCGGCGCCACCAGCAGCCGCATCTCGACCGGGTCCGAATTCCTCAAAGACCTGCAGGATATCACCGAGATCGGCATCGGCCGTCTGGTGGATGCCGATCTCGAGGAAGAAGCCGCCAATCTCAGTGCCCAGCGCGTCCAGCAGCAATTGCAGACCGTCGGCCTCAACATCGCCAACAACCAGCCGAAAAGCCTGCTGACGCTGTTCACCTGATCGGGTGAAACAGTGACGATTGATCGCCCTGCTTGTTGTTGACGAGCGGGGCATTAGCGCATGGGTAAATCACCCCAGCAAACGACAGAGCCAGTTCGCCCCCCTTGCATCATTGATCCGCGCCTTGATGGTATTGTTTGGGCGTGATCCCTCGGAGGTGGCCACCTCCGAGGGATCTGGCGGGCGGGACCGTTTCCCCCTTGGCTTGAACCGAGGCAGAGCTTGGTCCGTCCGTCTTCACGTTTGTCCTGAACAGATGATGGGGAGCAAGTCCCGCATGCAAGGCAAGGTTTCGTTCGAACAAGACGCGACGTCCGCAGTTT
>NZ_JABAEF010000028.1 GCF_023701945.1 Rhizobium sp. CG5 | reverse complement strand
GGGCAAGTTCTTCGCGGATTTTCGACGTTGGCTTCTTCATCGGGATGCAATCTCCAGTGATATCCGTGGAATGGTGGGATGAGAGTCCTCGATTTTTCCCCGGCAGGACAGGTACAAATTTGTACCTCGCCAAAGCGTCAGCATTTGGCGAATGATCCCGCCGCTCGACAAGAGCGGATCCAAGGGCGCAATTATACGTCGCTGACGCGACGTTCTGCTTTTGCCCCCTGGCGGGGCCACCTCTTGCGATCAACCAGTTGATTTCATTCGTAAGAAGGAGCGATCCGCCCGTGGCCGTCCCGCATTTCTCAGTCAGCATCGTCGCCCGTGGCTCTGGCCGCAGCGCCGTGCTGTCTGCGGCCTACCGGCACTGCGCCAGGATGGACTACGAGCGGGAAGCACGCACAATCGATTACACGAGGAAGCAGGGTCTTCTGCACGAGGAGTTCGTGATCCCTGCCGATGCGCCAGACTGGCTGCGCGCCATGATCGCCGATCTCTCGGTCTCGGGTGCCTCGGAGGCGTTCTGGAACAAGGTCGAGGCGTTCGAGAAACGGGTCGATGCCCAGCTCGCCAAGGACATTACCATCGCGCTCCCGATCGAGCTCTCCTCCGAGCAAAACATCGCGCTGATGCAAAACTTCGTTGCCGAGCATGTCACGGCGAAGGGTATGGTCGCAGACTGGGTCTATCACGATGCGCCAGGCAACCCGCATGTCCACCTGATGACGACATTGCGGCCTATGAGCGAGGACGGGTTCGGTGCCAAGAAGGTCGCTGTTCTTGGGCCAGACGGCCAGCCCATGCGCAACGACGCCGGCAGAAGAGTCTATGAGCTCTGGGCGGGTGGCGCTGAGGACTTCAATGCTTTTCGTGACGGATGGTTTGCTGTGCAGAACCGGCACCTGGCGCTTGCCGGGCTGGACATCCGCATCGATGGCCGATCCTTCGAAAAGCAGGGTATCGACCTGACACCCACCATTCATATTGGGGTCGGCGCCACAGCCATCGAGCGAAAATCGGAAACGGTGAACGGGCCGGCCACAGCCCGGTCACGGAAGCTCGAGCGGATCGAATTGCAGGAAGAGCGGCGCGCGGAAAACCTCCGGCGCATCCAGCGCAATCCCGGTATCGTGCTCGATCTGATCACCCGGGAGAAAAGCGTTTTCGACAACCAGGACGTGGCGAAGGTCCTCCATCGCTATGTTGACGACGCGGCTCACTTCCAGAGCCTGATGGCGCGGATCATGCAGCATCTGGACGTGCTGCGTCTTGACCGTGAACGGATCGACTTTACCTCCGGCGTCCGGACACCGGCGCGGTACACGACGCGCGAGATGATCCGCCTTGAGGCCGAGATGGCAAACCGGTCGATCTGGCTGTCCCAGCGATCATCACATGGCGTCCGTCAGAAGATCATCGAGGCAGTGTTCGAGCTCCATGAGCGCCTCTCGGATGAGCAGAAAACGGCCATCGAGCATGTTGCAGGTCCTGAGCGGATTGCAGCCGTGATCGGCCGCGCCGGCGCCGGCAAGACCACGATGATGAAGGCCGCACGCGAGGCCTGGGAGGCGGCCGGTTATCGTGTCGTTGGTGCCGCCCTTGCGGGGAAGGCAGCAGAAGGTCTGGAAAAGGAAGCTGGGATCGGCTCGCACACATTGTCGTCCTGGGAACTGCGCTGGGCCCAAGGTCGCGACCATCTCGATGACAAGACCGTTATGGTCCTCGACGAAGCCGGCATGGTCTCTTCGAAACAGATGGCGCAGCTTGTTGAAGAGGCAACGGTGCGCGGGGCAAAGCTCGTTCTCATCGGTGATCCCGAACAGTTGCAACCGATCGAGGCAGGTGCCGCCTTCCGCGCCATCGCTGATCGCATCGGCTACGCCGAACTCGAAACCATCTATCGCCAGCGCGAGCAATGGATGCGCGACGCTTCGCTCGATCTCGCCCGCGGCAACATCGCCAAGGCTGTCGCATCCTACAGCGCAAACGGTCGGATGATGGGATCGACCTTGAAGTCGCAAGCCGTCGAAAACCTTATCTCCGATTGGAACCGCGAATACGATCCGGCCCGGTCCTCGCTGATCCTCGCCCACCTTCGCCGCGACGTGCGGATGCTCAATATCCTGGCGCGCGCCAAGTTGGTCGAGCGCGGCCTTGTCGATGACGGTCACGCCTTCAAAACCGAAGATGGTGTCCGCCATTTCGCTGCTGGCGATCGGATCGTCTTCCTCAAGAATGAAAGCTCGCTTGGCGTCAAGAACGGCATGCTGGCCAAGGTGGTGGAAGCCACCCCGGGGCTTATCGTTGCCGAAATTGGTGAAGGCGAAAATCGCAAAGCTATCAGCGTAGAGCAGCGGTTCTACAACAATGTCGATCATGGATATGCGACCACGATCCATAAGAGCCAAGGAGCGACCGTCGACAGGGTTAAGGTTCTGGCCTCGCTGTCCCTCGACCGCCACCTGACCTATGTGGCGATGACCCGTCATCGCGAGGATCTCGGCGTCTATTATGGCGCGCGATCCTTCGCCAAGGCGGGCGGCCTAGCCGAGCTTCTATCGCGCAAGAACGCAAAGGAAACGACGCTCGACTACGAGAAGGGCGCCTTCTACCGCGCGGCCCTTCGCTTCGCCGACGCGCGCGGCCTGCATCTGGTCAATGTCGCGCGCACCCTCGTTCGCGACCGCCTCGACTGGACCGTTCGGCAGAAACAGAAGCTCGTCAATCTCACCGCCCGCGTGGCGACGATCGGCGCACTGCTCGGTCTCAAGCGCTCGAATACCCAAGTGACCCCGAAACCCGTTATGGAGGCAAAGCCAATGGTATCAGGCATCACGACGTTCCCGAAATCGATCGATCAGGCCGTTGAGGATCGCCTGGTCGCCGATCCCGGTTTGAAGAAACAATGGCAGGAGGTCACGACACGCTTTACCCAGGTCTTTGCCGAGCCGGAGACCGCGTTCAAGGCGGTCAATGTCGATGCCATGCTGAAAGATCCGGCAAGAGCGCAGACAACGCTTGCGAAGATCGCAGCTGAGCCGGAAAGGTTTGGAGCGCTCAAGGGCAAGACCGGCATCTTCGCCGGAGCGACCGAGAAGGCCGCGCGCGACACGGCGCTTGTCAACGCGCCTGCCCTGGCGCGAAACCTTGAGCGCTATGTTACGGCGCGGGCCGAGGCAGAGCGCAAGCACGAAGCGCAAGAGCGGGCAATCCGTCTCAAGGTCTCCGTCGGCATCCCTGCCCTCTCTCCATCGGCCAGGCAGACGCTGGAGAGGATCCGCGATGCGATCGATCGCAACGATCTTCCCGCCGGTCTCGAATATGCGCTGGCCGACAGAAACGTCAAAGCGGAACTGGAGGGCTTTGCCAAGGCTGTGTCCGAGCGTTTCGGAGAACGCAGCCTGCTGCCGATCTCTGCTAAAGATGCAAACGGCGAGACCTTTCACAAATTGACGGCCGGGATGAACCCTTCGCAGAAAAGCGAAGTGCAGTCGGCTTGGAACAGCATGCGCACTGTGCAGCAACTCGCCGCGCACGAGCGCACCACGCTGGCATTGAAGCAGGCTGAAACAGCGCGGCAAACCCAGACCAAGGGGCTCTCCCTCAAATGATTATGATGATGCGTGAAGGTTGGACGATGCCTCGTCAACGACGCCGCGCCTGCGTCACGATATCCGTGGCCGCTGGCATGTTTGGCGTCCTTTTTGCTGCTGGTTGGAGTGGTGGTCTGCGCATCAACACGACGCCGAGTGAGCCGCTCGGCCTCTGGCGCATCGTTACGCTCACCCGCCCGGTCCTGCCCGGCGAAACAGTTTTCGTCTGCCCGCCTGACAATGCCGCCATGCGCCAGGCGAGGCAGCGTGGCTATCTCCGCCCGGGACTTTGCCCCGGCGGGTTTGGGCCGCTGATAAAGACTGTCATCGCGGTGGCGGGACAGCGCGTGGACGTCACCGATCACATCGCAGTTGACCGCGTACCTATCCCCGGCTCCCGCATCATGGAGAAGGACGGACAGGGGCGATCTCTTCAGCCCGATCAAAGCGGAATGGTGCGAGCCGGAGAGGTGTATCTGCACTCCGACTTCATCGGCTCATGGGATTCCCGATATTTCGGGCCGGTGCCTGTGTCAGGCGTGCTCGGTCTGGCGCAAGAGGTGTTGACCTATGCGCCGTGAGGTCATGATGATTGCCGTTCTCGTTTCGCTTGCCGTGTTCGTCGGGGCGGTTGGCTGGAGCGGCCAGGCGTTCCTGCTCCCTGCGGCAACACTCTTCCCGCTTCTGTGGGCATTGTCACCAACGCGGATCGCAGCGGCCGTCGTTGCGGCCGGCTATTTCCTCGCGGCGTCGCGAGGATTGCCTGCCGGCGTTGCCCAGTTCTTTTACGCCGACCTCTGGGTTGGCCTCCTCTTCTGGATAGCGGCGGCATCGTCCTTCATTGCCGTCCATGCGGTACTCTGGACAGTGCGGGGCGGATGGGCAAAGCCCGCGCGCTATCTCATGGTCCTTGGTCTCACTGCTTTTCCACCACTCGGGATCACAGGCTGGGCGCATCCGCTGACAGCGGCCGGCATACTGTTTCCGGGATGGGGATGGTGGGGGCTGCTCGCTTTGACAGCCGTCCTGATCGGTCTCGTAACCCGGATCGGGCCGGCTATCGCCATTGCCCTGCCAGGTCTATGGCTTTGGTCCGCCGCATCGGGGACACATCAGATTCTACCAGAGGGGTGGCGTGGTGTTGACCTTGAAATGGGTGCGAGCCTTGGCCGCGATCAATCCCTTCAACGTCAACGTGACCTGGTGACGGATGTTCGGCAGGCTGCCGGAACACGAGAGACCGTCGTCGTGCTTCCCGAGAGCACTCTGGGCTCTTGGACGCCAACGCTTGAACGTTTCTGGCGGAATGAGCTGCAAGGAACGCACGTGACTGTGGTCGCCGGCGCGGCGGTCGTCGATGCGGTTGGCTACGACAACGTCATGGTGGCCATCGATGCGCATGGGGGGCGTGTCCTCTATCGTGAGCGCATGCCTGTACCGGTTTCGATGTGGCGTCCATGGGAGCGATGGACAGGAGAGACTGGCGGCGCCCGCGCCAACCTCTTCGCCAATCCTGTCGTCGAGGTTGCGGGCCGAAAGATCGCGCCGCTCATCTGCTACGAGCAGCTCGTACTTTGGCCCATTCTCCAGTCGATGCTTTATAGACCCGACGCGATCGTTTTGATCGGCAATGGCTGGTGGACGACTGGTGGCAACATCATCGCTATCCAGCGCGCGAGCGCCAAAGCCTGGTCCGCTCTGTTCGGCGTTCCCCTTGTGATTTCCTTCAACAGCTGAACTTTGGAGCCTTCGTCATGGATGCTGCCTTTATCGCGGAATGTGCCGATCCCTCGCTGAAACCCGCCATCGTCGAGCAGTTCGTAGCCGCTGTCGGTCCTGGCGATCCGCTGGCCGTCACGGTGAAAGCCGGAGGACGGCTCATCCTCGTACCAAAACCGAAGACGCCCGACGAGGCTATGGAGATCATACGCCAGTATGTCGGGCAAGCCGTCGTGCGTGTGGGCCTTACACAGTTCCCGGCGGGTGTCGGCGTGAAGGACGCATCCGAGCTGAAACCAGATCTGATCGCACCTTGCGAAAACCTTCGCATGGGGACGAAGATGTTTTCCAAGATCATGCGCATCGTTTCAAAGTGGTATGGCAACCCAACGAGCAGTGAGGTGCTCCCGCAGATCTTCGAAGATGCCGTTTACGCCTGGAAAACCGGCCAGTTCGAAGGTGAAAGCGTGTTTCAGGCGGAGGATCCAGGAAGAACAATCGTCGATCGGAAGGAAGTTTCTTCGGATGCCGCGGACAAACCTGCTGATGCCACGCCCTCCCAGAGCGAAGCGGATCCCTCAGGCGAAAAAGAGGTTGGGACTGCGGGAATTCGGGTCGATTTGTCCCGGATCGGTGGGCAGAAGTAGTGCTGGATCCGGCTTCGACGACAGGTAAAATATCAGGGATCAGGTTCGACAAGTGCGACATTGAGGTCGTTTAGTATATCAGCCAGACCCGGCGCGCGGATCAGCTTCGTCGTGCGGACCGCCTTCAGTTTTCCAATAGCTCGATCGAACACTGCAAGGTTGGTGTGGCCGTTGAGCCGAGACGGGTAGATGATGCCGTC
This sequence comes from Rhizobium sp. CG5, assembly GCF_023701945.1. Taxonomy (GTDB): domain Bacteria; phylum Pseudomonadota; class Alphaproteobacteria; order Rhizobiales; family Rhizobiaceae; genus Allorhizobium. The sequence continues at coordinate 53,098 of NZ_JABAEF010000028.1, read as the reverse complement.
CACCTGGCTGTCGTGTTCATTGAAGGCGACCGCCCACTTCCGTGCGAGGGATTGCTTTGAGCCCTTCGCGACATCCGTCGGCACACCCATCTTGATCGGCCCGTCGTCTCGAAGATCGACCATCATCAGCGGATTGATGACCTCGATCTCTGCGAAATTGCGGTCGTACAATTCGGATTCAGCTATCGGCAGGTCGCCGAGGACCCCATCGCGTTGATCGCGCAAGACGGCTTCGAGAAAGCACACCTTCACCGTATCGCCCAAATAGAGCACCCCGAACCGGTTAGCGAATTTGCGCCGGCGTGGATCGCTGAAACGGCTCGGCGTTTTACCGAAGCCTAGTGGATCAGGGTAGGTGCCCAGATAGATGCGACCGAACCGAAGTCCGGCTGGGACCGTATGCAGGTGAAGGCTTGCATTTGCAAAGCCGGGAGGCGGCAGAACACGTGCCATTCAGCGGAAATCTCGACCAATGCTCTCGACAACCTCGAGCGCTTGCTCGGTCCGTCCCCGCTCCAATGCCTCGCGACCTGTCAGTCCGTCCAGCTCTCCGTGGGGCTGGACCAGGAACCGGTAAACTGCCCAGGCTCCGCCCAGTCGCTCGTGGAGCGTTGCAAGCGCTGCAAACGGCTTGCCATCGGCATCGATCTGCCAATCCGGGAAGCGAAAGCCGCGTTTCGCGCCATCCAGCCCCAATACCAGTCCGGTCTGGCGCTTTGAATTCACCGTCACCCTTGTCGTGCCAAGCAGCTTGGCGAATTCGTCGGCATTCAGCATGTCAGTGCCGCTGAGAACCTCAGCAGCCTTTATGCGTCCCCGCGCCCGTGCGGCCACCAACGCCTGCTCCAACTCCGGATCCAGTGCATCGTTCTCCTCTACGACAGGCACCGTTGTCATTTCCACCGCCTCAACGGGAGTGACAACCATCTCACCTTCGGAATCGACATCGACACGGAAGCTGACCGGGTGGCCAGCAGAACGGCTTTTTGCGATCGCTTGACCATATTCCTGGAGGAGCGCCTTGACGCGATTGGGATTGCCGGTCAGGGCTTTTGATGCATTGTCCGGGATCTTGATCTTGAAGGCGGCTCTCCCCTTCGCCAGCGGGGCGGCGCCTGTGGTCAGGAAAAAAGCCATGGATTCAGCGCCCGGTTTTTCGCGCCCGCTTGCACCGTCACGTATGCTGGTTTTGGACTTCAGAGATGCCATCTCTCACCCTCCGTTCGGAGAGCTATATATGGCAAGGTTGGTTAAGTTCGTCAAGTTGGTAAAGCCGTAGTGCTCCTGATCTTCTGTGTCCTGATTGCGGCTACGTGGACGACTGCGGAGTGATCGACGACAATCATGGTTCATGCAGGTCGTCGAGGATTTCTTTCGGGGATGATGTATCAAGCAGCGGCAGGGCAGAAACCTTCTCCCCGATCGCTGTCATCTGTTCGACGGTCATGCGATGTCTCACAGGCAGGTCGCCGAAAACCCCGAGGGCCTGAGCTTCACGTTCGAGGGCAGCGCGTATGATATCGTCCGGTCTGCGCCCGACACGGGCCGCAATTTCCCGGGCAAGCTGTTCGGTGTCGTGGGTAAGCTGCAACATGGGTTCGCTCTAAATGGGTCCTTCCATGTAAAGCATTTCGCAAAACAATGACAGATTTCTGCTCAGGGGCCATGAAGCTGAGATCGCTTGGCCAATTGTGAGCTGACACGTTTTCCGCGAGTAAGCAAAATCCGTGGTTTGCAATTCCGAGAAAACGATTTAGAAAACCATTCCATCATGGTCAACTTACGCGATTGAATATGCTTCATTCTTTACCAGGTCACTGTTCGCGCGCGTCGCGGTCCCTCTGACTGCCGACGCACTTCGCCACCGCGGAACGGGTGCGATTTACAGGGAGAGTATGGATGACAAACTGGGTCGAGAAACTGCTGGATATCACTGTGATCGGAAACGATCAGTCCATGGTCAAGGGCGCACTGGCCAATCTTGCTGATCGGTTCGATTTTGTGGGCTATGCCTTCGTCAACATTCGTCCGGGGCAGACCTATGCGGTCTCCAACTACGATATCGACTGGCAGAAAATCTATGACACGCTGGACTACCGGTTCATCGATCCGGTCATGCGGCAGGCCCAGTTGATAAGGCGCGCTTTCGCCTGGTCCGGTGAAGCCGACAAGAGTTCGTTGTCAAAAGAGCAGAAAAACTTCTTTTCGAAAGCCGCTGACTTCAACATTCGCTCGGGCGTGTCCATCCCGGTCGCCACCGCCAACGGTGCCATGTCCATGCTGACCTTTGCATCGGCGAAGCCTTCTCTTGCCAGTGATATGGAGATTGATGCCATTATGGCTGCATCAGCGGTCGCTCAACTTCATGCCCGTCTTGAGCACTTGCGTGTCACGCCCTCCATCGAGGAAAAGATCGTCCTGACGCCGAAGCAGGTGAACTACATTCGCTGGCTGTCGCTTGGCAAAACCGTCGAGGTGATCGCTGAGCTGGAGCAGGCAAAGTATGCTGGCGTCCGCTCTGCGATTGACGATGTCAGAACGCGCTACAATCTGGCCAATCATGCGCAGGTGGTGGCTTTGGCTATCCGACGCGGCCTGATTTAGGCTGATCTGGCGGGTCAGGCCTTGGGCGTATAGCCTAGAATGTGCAGCAGGGTGGTCAGCACCGACATTTGCGCGTGCATCCTGATGGTTGCTTCGAGATAGGCAATATGGGTATCGCCAACAAGCTCCTTACCGGCTTTAACGTCAGCCGGCAGTTCATTGAACAGATTTTCTGCCCGCTCCAATAGATCCCGATGTTCGCGGATTGCATCGATCGTGAGACGTTCGACGAGCGGTGACGGAAGCCCATGCAGGAGGCCTACCAGCGGCTTCAGATCGACTGCCTCGCCATTCAATCGGTCGTCGGCGTCCATGTTCAACTCCCAAAACAGGAATGCGCGGTGCGCCCCCGCATAGTTCCTGACCCCTGGCGATCGGGGAGTTAGTAACCGAGCATGCGCCGGCCCATAGACCTTTAGTTCCGAGGAACCTGGACATACGTCCATGGCTCCCCGACCATAGGTCGAGGAATTCGGCGCCCTAACGGCGGACGCCAAACCGGCATGCGTCGGGTTACTAAGCCCGGAGGCAGCGCGTACTGCCTCACCAGCGCTTATAGCGACCTAACCTCATCCGCGCCACCGCAGATTTGTTGGCGTCCGAGGTCGGCTCGCGGCCAGCGATTGAAGAAGGAGCCTAGAGTCGCTGTCGTTTTGGTGTCCAAACTGAAACGAAGGATCGTCCAATCGTCGAACTAAATTAACCTCCGCATAGCAATGCCTATCCTCGCCGGGAAGTTGCGTTTGAACCAAGAAAGCAATCAGGTTACGGCACAATCCCATGAAGTTCTGCATCGCTGCCGAACTCCTTTGGCTAATCATTCGATCTCTAAGGCCGATTGTCAGGCCGCAGTGCTTAGGAAGCGTATATTGACAGGACCACTCGCCGATTTTTCTGACGTCAAGGAGCGCCTTGCAAAGGCGGGCGCGGTGACCGAAGCACTCCATTTGATACAGTCGGTTTATCGCGTCGATTTCATAACCTACCATCTTACTTCGACCGTGATCGGTGATTTCGACGCTCCGTTCGTGCGCACGACCTACCCGGATGCGTGGGTATCCACCTATCTGTTGAAGGGCTATGTCGCCGTCGATCCTGTCGCGCGCGAGGGCTTTCTGCGCCAGCTGCCATTCGATTGGCGAGAACTCGAAGTCGCGCCCGAGATGCTGATGTTTCTGGAAGACGCAACGCGCTATGGTGTCGGCCGCTTTGGCTTTTCCATCCCGATATCGGATAAAGCCGGCCGTCGCGCCATCCTCTCTTTGAATTCGAACGCCACCGCCGAACAATGGGAGGATATGGTCGGTGCGCATCGGAGTGAATGGGTCGATCTCGCGTATCTCGTCCACCAGATGGCAGTGTTCGAGCTACATGGAGCGAGCGATCCGATCCCGGTCTTGAGTCCGCGGGAACGTGAGTGCCTCTACTGGAGCGCGCTCGGCAAGGATTACAAGGATATCGCGCTTATTCTCGGCCTTTCCCATCACACGACCCGCAGCTACATCAAGTCGGCGAGGACAAAACTCGGTTGCGCTACGATCTCGGCGGCGGCCACTCTTGCCCTTAAGCTACGCGTGATCGCGATATGAGCCGATCGCCCGGATACCTCTGGGCAATACCCGCATATGGGTCTGACCATATGCGGGAATATCTGGCTCCTCCGCCAGGCGGCATCTTCCAGCCAGTATCAACAGCTGGAGACAAACCTTGTTCATTCTGGTTCAAGCGCATCAGTACACCCGTTATCAGGCTCTCATGGATCAGGCATTTCGCCTGCGCAAACGTGTGTTTCACGATCAACTCGGTTGGGCCGTGACAATCGATGGTGATTGCGAGCGCGACGAGTACGATGCTCTGCGGCCGGCTTACCTGATGTGGAGCAATGATCGCGCGGATCGCCTTTACGGAACGCTGCGGCTGATGCCAACCACCGGCCCGACGCTTCTTTACGACGTCTTCCGCGACACGTTTGCGGGTGCCAGCCTGATCGCATCCGGAATCTACGAAGGGACGCGAATGTGCCTCGATGAGGAAATACTCTCCGAGGACTTTCCGAACCTGGAAACGGGCAAGGCTTTCGGCATGCTGTTGCTGGCGTTGTGCGAATGCGGATTGTCGCACGGTATCGAGACGCTGGTCTCGAACTACGAGCCGCACCTGGCGCGCGTCTATCGTCGGGCGGGGCTCGCCGTTGAAGAGGTTGGCCGCGCAGACGGCTATGGTCGCTCCCCGGTTTGCTGCGGTGTTTTCGAAGTTTCAGAGGAGGTTCGCATGCGCATGCAGCAGGCGCTCGGAGTCGGGGCTCCCCTCTATGCAGGATATCGGCCGCACAAAAAGGCGGACAGCGAGACCGTGCGCATATCGGCCTGATCCAGGAATTGTCCAAAGGGCGGTTGCGGCAACATGTGCCTCAACCGCCATAATTTCCGGGAAAGACAATATCCTGGTCGACGAGAACGTTGAACTTGTAGCCCGGTCGGATCTGGATGGTGGGCTGAACATTCAGGTTCTTGGAAATCGTCTGCTCCGCGACGCGGCCGAAGGTCTCCGCAAAGTTCCTGCGTGCCGCGTCAGAGGCTGTATCCTGTGTGGCGAGGGTGGAACTCTCCGGAACTGCCATATCGATGCCAGTACCAATCAGTGCAACAAGCGCCGCCGAACCGAAAGTGCGGAAATAGTGATTATTGACCTTATCAGAGAACCCGCCATAGCCCTGCGAGTCCGTTCCAGCCATGCCGCCGATCTGCAGTGTCGAGCCATTCGGGAAGATGACATCCGTCCAGACGACCAGAACGCGGCTTTGGCCAAACGAGACCTTGCTGTCATAGCGGCCGAGTAATTTGGTACCCTGCGGAATGAGAAGAAAATGCCCTGTGGCACTGTCGTAGATGTGCTGGCTCACCTGCGCTGTGATCCGGCCCGGCAAATCGGAAATGATACCGGTAATCATGGTCGCAGGGATGACCGAGCCGCGCTTCAATTCATAGCGCGACTGCTGGGGTACAACCTGGTTCGGCAAGTAGCCGAGATCCTTGATGTCGGCGTTGAAGAAATCTTCCTTCGAAGTCTGTCCATTTGGATCGGCATTCTGCCCCATCAAACCTGATTTCATGGCAGCGGCGTAGAGATCAGAGGCACCGTTATTGGTGGCCGGCTTCCGGTCTGTTGTCCTGGTGTCGTTGGAGATATTTCCCAACTCCGAGATTTTGACCTTCAGCGGCGAATCAAACGCAGTCGCACGGGCCTGAAGGCTGGCCATGCGCTGTCGCTGCTGTTCACGCAGGACTTGTTCGCGCTGCTCGCGGCGAAGTCGGGCCAACCATTCTTCTTCCGACTCCATTCGCGGCCGGCGCTCTTCCCGTGCCTGCTGCTTTATCTGCTCTTCTTCAATCGGCTTGGACTCGACATTTGTCTGGGTTGTGGGCGTGGGCTGGAATACGGGCTGCTCTTCGCGATCCCCGATGATGCCGTCTTTTACCCCGCGCTTCATCTGATCAGCGAAGGTCGAGGCCGGAACGTTCGAGCCTGCCTCATCCGGAATTCTGTCGCCGAACCGCAGTCCTCGCGATGAGATGCCGTAGACAAGGACACAGGCGACGACGACTGCGATACCGATGCCAAAAAACACCGGCAGGCGATTGAGCCGTTTCATGCCCTTTTCCTGCGAGGCGCTGCTCGGATTGCCGAGCTGGAGCGACTGGACCATATCTGTCTCTCCTCAGTTTCGCTTCATTAATGAGAGCGGGCTCGCCGGCGTGGCGCCGCCTGATGACACTGAATAGGCACGCCCAAGCTCGAGTGTCTCGCTGGAAAGCCTCACGAGTACCTGTCCGTCAACGTCGATCAACGAATATGCCAGCTCGATCGGCTTGGCGGTGTTCTTCCCGGAGCGTGCCTTGTCATCCGTCACGACAGTGAAACCCCACCCTTTTAACGCGGCCTCGAGCGCCGTCGAGAACTCCGATGCGTCGCTGTGAAGCCTGATCGGCGTGGCGGTTGACCCTGCCTGCTCGGCATAACGTCCAGCTATGTCGCCAGCGATCGCGCTTGCGGCGGGGCCGGTTACCGTCGAAGGCGCGGCACTCGTCGTGAGCCCGTCAGTCCCGGTCTGGCAACCAGAGAGAAGAACGGCAGCGACGAAAGGAAGAATGCTTAAGCGCATCGGTCAGCCTCCTTTCCTGATGGTAATTTTCTGCTGACGCCAGCCGACGCCCGAAACAAGGACAGCCTTGTCGATATTGTAATCGACGATCATCATGTCGTTCTTCATCCGGTAGTTTACGATCCGGTTTTGCCCGCCAGAAACTACGAAGAGGACCGGCGCATCCTGACCGGAGAGCGTTCGCGGAAACTGTATGTAGGTCTTCTGCCCATCCGAATAGACGCGCTTCGGCTTCCAGGGCGCGCTGCCGCTTAGCGAATAGGCGAAGGCAAGTTGCTCTGGCGGCACGCCGCCGTCGGAATTGGTCATCGTCTGAATGCGAGCGTTGATGTCGGACAATCTTGTCGCGGCCTCTTCCGGATACTCGAAGCCGACGCGGGCCATGTACTGGTTCGGGTGCGATTTGAGCTGGATATGATAGGTGCGTCTTGAGGTCGTCACGACCATCGATGTGACCAGACCCGCCTCCGACGGTTTGACGATCAGGTGAATTGCCTGTCCGCCCGCAGCACCGGATGTGGCCGGCTCGACCTTCCAGCGTACCGTGTCGCCGACAAGAACGTCGCGGACAATCTCCCCACCCTGAAGCTCGATGTCGCAGACCTGTAAAGGTGAGCAGACGACAGAAGGCTGCGTCTCACCGAACAGGAAGATGACTTTTCCGTCGGCCCCAGTTGTCACCAGTCCCCGCTGCCCACGCCAATTGTTGGAGAGGGTGGTTCCTTTCGCCTCATTCGTCGTCAGGCTCTGGGCAAAGCCCGATGTCGTCGCCGTGATCAAAAGCGCAAGTGCAGTCATGCAGCAAAGCGCTGCCCGATTTAACCTTGTATTCATTGAAGTCCCCTGCCCTTACAGTTGCGCGGTCCAGTCGAAGTCCTTGACGTAGAGGCCGATGGGATTGAGCCGGATGGTCGCCTCGTCCTGGGGCGGGGTGATCGCCACCGTGGCTATGCCGCGAAATCGGCGTGTCGCGATTTCCTTGCCCTTGCGGTCCCGTTCGTACTCAGTCCAGTCGATCTGATAGGTCTGGTTCGACAGCGCGACGATGTTGTTCACCTCGATGGCGACGGTCGCATTCACGGCCTTTTCGAATGGCGAGTTGCCGCGGAACCAGGCATTGACCTTCTGGGTCGAAGGATCGCTTGTTCTCAGAAGAGCATAGGTCCTGTCGATGTATTGTTTCTGGACGACGGCATCCGGCGTGATCGAGCGGAAACTGGTTATAAAGCCGCCGAGCGTTGCCCGGATGACCCGGGCATCAGCATATTCGATCTGCTGCGGAAACCCTGCCGAAACAGTGTTCCCGAGCTTGTCGACCTCGACGATGTAGGGAACAAGCTTCACTTGCGTGCTCAGATACAACGAATAACCGAAAGCCATCACCGCCATGCCGAGGCTCAAGATGCCGACCATCCGCCATGCGGAGGCCGCCCTCACGTAAGAGCCGTATCGTTCCGACCATTCCTGCCTTGCGGCCAGATACGGGTTCTCCGGGGCGCGTTGCGCTGCCATATTGTTTTCCCTGTCTTAAATTTACGATTTGTCCTGCCGCTCCGGCGGCTGACCGGGCGAGGCTCCCTTGCCACGAGCCTGGTCGAGCTTCGCGTTCGCCAGGCCAAGGATGGAGCCGGCATAGGCCCCGGGCGACCCGATCGCCTTCTCCTTGGCTGCGGATCCTGCCGCTTGTGCTCCGGAACCAAAGCTTGCGCCAATCCCGCGAAGAGTAGCGCCGGCGGTCGAAGACCCCGCGGCCCGTGCCGATTGTGCTGCGGCATATCCTGCCCCCGCAGCGCCAGCCGCAAGAAAGGCGGCGCCGGCAGCGAACGACGCAGCCTGGCCGCCATGACGAATGGTCTCCATGCCGCCAGTGACGGACGCTCCCTGAACGACGCCTTGGACAATGTTCGGCACATACATCGCGATGATGAACACCACGACGGCGATGCCGGCGATCGCAAGTGCGGTCTGAAATTGATCACCGATATTCGGTTCGTTGGCGAGCCCGATTAGTACCTCGGAACCAATGCGGGAGATCATGACGAGCGCCATCAGTTTCATGCCAACCGAAAACGCGTAAACCAGATATCGAACAGCAAAGTCCTTGGTGAACGACGAGCCGCCAAGCCCAAGCATGATCATCCCGGCGAGAAGTCCAAGATACATCTCGACCATGACGGAGACAAAGATTGCTGCGACGAGAGAAAATGCGATCACCGTCACGACCATTGCAAATGCGGCCGATATCGCCAGTGCATTATCCTCGAAAAGCCCGAATTGCACTTTGGCTGACATCTTCGTTGCTACCGTCAGCCCGGCATTGAAGACGTCTGCAGGTGAGGCCGTACCTCCACCGGCGCCGATCTGAAAAAGACTGTCCACCACGGCTTTGGCGAATGTCGGTCCTTGCGTCAGCACGAAGGCAAAGAATCCCACAAACAGGATCCGCCTGACGAGCTCGGCGAACCAGCTGTCCAGTGATGCGGCCTGCAATGCCAACCAAACAGCAGCAATTCCGATTTCAATAGTGGCGAGAATCCAGAAGAGAGATTTCGCTGCGTCCATCACGGTGGTCTCCCACCCTTTGGCCGCAGTTGTAATCTGGGTCTGAAGAGAAGTTAGAACAGAGCCTTCCTGTGCAAGAGCCGGCTGAGCAATCACGACAGGTAGTGTGACAAGTAGCAGAGCGACCCGAAGTTCGCTGTTGGAAATTGTCATCGGTTCACCATTCGACCTTCATCTTCTCTCCGCCAGAAGTCGGGTAGGTCTTCGACGAGCCGAAAAACGTTGCGCGTCGGTTCTGCGCGCCCTGTTTCTCGGAAATCAAGAACCATAGACCGGCACTGCCAATGGCGAGCGACGTTGCGATTGCGATCAAGATTAGCTTCGTTCTCACCATTCCACCTTCATCTTCTCGCCGCCGGAGGTGGACGGTGCTGCGCCGCCGAAGAATTCCTTCCGTCTTGCCTGCGCGAGATCCTTGTCGGTTTGCTCGCTTTGCAGCCACGTCCCCATCATCGTCATCTGCTGGGAGACGAGACCACGCAGCTTCTGCATTTGCGCAACCTGCTGCGCCGCAATTTCGTGGCCGACCTGGAGAGCTTTCATTTGACCATCGGCCGATTCCGACATGTTTCGGAGCGAGTCCATCGTGTCCTCCTCGCTGTCGAACTGGTCAGCCGTCAGGCTTGCAGCCTTGAGCGTGCTGGCGATGGTGTCGCGGTTGGTATCTGACCAACGGGCATAGTTCGAGGATAGGTCCGTCCCGTTGGCGGCGGCAGTCTGAAGATCAGCATAGGATTGAAAGCGCTGTTTCAGCACATCATCTGCGCTCCCCATCGAGAAAGAGATGCTCTGTCCCTGATCGACGATACTGCGGAGCTGATTGAGGTCGCTCTCCACCTGCCCCCAGATATGATCGGGCAGCTGCGCCGTGTTTTGCAGCATGTTTTCGTAGATGTTCAGCTGGTTTTGGATCTGCTCGGCCAACTGACTGATCTGTGTCAGCTGATTGTCGACTTGCAGGCCGGAGCTTTTAAGAAGGTCGACGAGCTGTGCATTGTTGGCAAGCTGTGTCCACTCGGTTGCAGCGCCCGTCGCTGAGCCAGCAAATGCTGGTGTGGAAGCGCCGGTTACAAACGCTGCAATGACAACGGTCGCTGATTTTCTTCTGAGCGATAGGATATGGTCAAGCATAGCGATTGATCCCTCTTTCATTGAGCCATTGGGTCGGCCAGTCTTTGCCGTAAGTTGAGAGAAGTTCCCGGATCCGAGCGAGGTCGGCTTTGCCGGAAGCACCGACGAAGGAGAGGGTGAGCGGCCCCAGCGCCATATCGAAAAGGCGGCGTCCGTCCGGCGACGTCACGTAATATTCCCGCTTTGGAATAGCGGCTGCGACGATTTCGATTTGGCGAGGATTAAAGCCGATGCGCTCATAGAATTCTCGTGTCCCGGACTCGCGGGCAGCCCCATTCGGGAGGCAGATCTTGGTTGGGCAGGATTCCTTCAGGACATCGATGATGCCCGAGCGCTCTGCGTCCGAAATTGACTGAGTGGCGAGAACGACGGCGCAGTTTGCCTTTCGCAGCACCTTCAGCCACTCGCGGATTTTGTCGCGGAAAACCGGGTGGCCGAGCATCAGCCAAGCCTCATCGAGAATGATGAGGCTTGGTGCCCCCGTGAGCCGCTTTTCGATCCTGCGAAACAGATAGGTCAGCACGGGGACGAGATTTCGCTCGCCCATGTTCATCAGTTGCTCGATCTCGAAGCACTGGAATTGACCGAGGGTCAGCGAATCCTGTTCAGCGTCGAGAAGCTGGCCCATGGGGCCGTCAACAGTATAGTGGTGCAGCGCGTCCTTGATCTCCCGCATCTGCACGCCACTCACAAAATCCGACAGCGACCGGCCTGGAGCCCCCGCCATCAAACCGATCTGCCGAGATATGGCGTTTCGGTGGTCCGGGTTGACCGTGACACCCTGCAGGGAGACGAGTGTTTCGATCCATTCGCAAGCCCAGGCGCGGTCGGCATCGGTCGAGAGGTCGGAGAGAGGGCAAAAGGCAAGCCTAGCCCCCTCCCCTGCCTCGCCGCCGATTTCATAATGATTGCCATCCACGGCCAGCGCCAGCGGCAGGATGGAGTTGCCTTTGTCGAAGGCGAAAACCTGCGCACCCCGATACCGGCGAAATTGCGCTGCGATGAGCGCCAGAAGCGTTGACTTGCCGGAACCGGTTGGACCGAAGATAAGCGTATGGCCGACATCGTCCACGTGAAGATTCAGTCGGAACGGTGACGATCCAGAGGCCACCTGTGTCAGTGGCGGCGCGTCGGGTGGATAGAATGGGCACGGCGCCAGTGGACTGCCCGACCAGACGGAATTGAGGGGAATGAGGTCGGCAAGGTTGCGGGTGTTTATCAGCGGTTCCCGGATGTTGCAGTACCAGTTACCCGGTAAACTCCCGAGAAACGCGTCAGTTGCGTTCAACGTCTCGATCCGCGCGCCGAACCCTTCAGCCTGGATCAACCGTCGAACGGACTCGGCTTTATCGGCAAGCTTTTCTCTGCTTTCGTCGAATAGGATGATCACCGGCGTGTAATAGCCATAAGCGACCAGCTGCGAAGAAGCCTCGGCGATCGCGTCTTCAGTTTCCGCGACCATGGCCATTGCGTCCTGGTCAACCGATCGGCTGTGCGTCTGGAAGAGTTGGTCGAAGAACGGCCGTACCTTTTGCTGCCATTTCTTGCGGGTGCGCTCCAACCGCTGCTTTGCTTCCTCAGCATCCAGAAAGATAAAGCGCGACGACCAGCGATAGGTGAGCGGCAAGAGATCGAGGCTATTCAAGATGCCTGGCCAGCTCTCGGCCGGCAAACCGTCGATCGCAATCACGCTGAGGAACCGGTTTTCAACCTTCGGGGTAAGGCCGTGCTCCAGCTCCGCAGTCGCTAGCCAATCCAAATACATGGGAATTTCAGGTAGGCGGACCGGGTGATTTTCACCGGTGATGCAGAACCGGATGAACTGGAACAGCTCATCGTAGCGGGCAATACGGGCGCCACCGCGTTCCGGTACCTCACGCGTTCGCATACGCTCGATCGAGATGACGTTGCCGAGGTACTGCTCGATCTCTCGTGTGGAGCGCCTGAAACTGTCGAGCACCGTGTCGGCATAGGTCGCCGTCCGGCTTTCAGTGTCCGAGTAGATGTACCGCGTGACGCCAGATCGTCGGCGCTCGGGAGGGCGATATGTCAGGACGAGTGCATGCCGGCTCTCGAAATGCCCGCGCTCTTGTTCAAAGTGCTTGCGCCGCTCATCATCGATCATGCGAGTGACAGCATCTGGAAAATGACTGCGCTCCGCAGAAGGATAGTCAGTCGTTGGAATGCGCACTGCCTCGACCTGGATCATCCAGCCGGAACCTAGCCGTGAAAGTATCGTATTGATCTGACGGGACAGTTCGTTGCGCTCGAAATCCGTGGCGCTCTCGGAGTCAGGGCCGGCAAAATACCATCCCGCCATGAGACTTCCGTCCTTGAGAAGAATGATCCCATTGTCGACCAGTCCGGCATAGGGCACGAGATCGGCGAACGACGGTGCAGACGGGCGAAGGGAACGCAAAGCGACCATCATTGCACCTCTAAAAACGCCGCCACGGCGAAGACGTGGGCAGGTAGTGATGCCGGTAGCGCAAATGCCGCACGTAGACATGACGCATGAGGGGATCGGATTTTGCCATCATGCGCAGTGCGCCGACGATCACGAACCAGATGGCGATGCCGAACAGCGCTGAATACAGGGTGAGCACGACGAAGATCAGGATGATCGCCACCAGCCCTGTGACAAGCAGGAGCTCCCGGTCTGCCCCCATCAGCAGGTTCGGTCGTGAAAGAGCGCGGTGAATGCGATTGCGTTGGAGAGCGGAATGCGGCTCACCCATTGGCCCCCTCCCCTCTTGCAACGGACATAGGCTGGGAAACGGTCCCTGGCAAACTTGTGGCAGCAATGCCGATCGATGCTCCGGTCGCACCGAACAGGCCTACGATTGTCGTGGCTCCCAGTAGGATACCGGCGACCAGTACGATGTAGACGAGGCGTCGCGCGAAATCGTTGAGTTCGCCGCCGAAGATCAGCATTCCGCCGGCGATCGCCATGGCGGCCAACGCGATCGCTCCGGCAACCGGCCCCGTGATGGACTCCTGGATCTGTTCAAGCGGCCCTTCCCAGGGAAGACTTCCACCGGAACTGGCAAGGGCTGGCGCTGCGAGTGCCACGCAAAACAGCGCAGCGAGCATTCCGAGGCGAAATGAGCGATTATGCGGCATGAATGTCCTCATCAATTTGAGCGTAGTGTTCGGTCTGGTACCTGCTACCGCTGAAGCCCTCCACATTGATGACCTCTCGTACCCGTCTCCCCCTCCCCGCGCGCTCGATCGAGATGACAAGATCAACGGCCTCGCCGATCACAGCCTGCATCGGTTGCTGACTGACTTCGGCTGTCAGTTGCTCCAGGCGACGCAAGGCAGACATGGCGGTATTGGAGTGGACGGTGGTGACGCCACCGGGATGGCCGGTATTCCAGGCTTTCAGCAGCGTCAGTGCGGCGCCGTCGCGGACTTCGCCAACGATGATGCGGTCAGGACGGAGGCGCATGGTGCTCTTGAGCAACCGCGCCATATCGATCGTGTCACTGGTATGCAGGCACACCGCATTCTCTGCCGCACACCGTATTTCCGCGGTATCTTCAAGAATGACCATGCGGTCATCCGGTGCTGAAGCTATGATTTCAGCGATCACCGCATTGGCGAGGGTCGTTTTGCCTGAGCCCGTACCTCCTGCAATCACGATGTTTAGCCGGTTCGCGATAGCGCTCCTGATCACTGTCGCTTGTGCCTCTGTCATCACTTTGTCAGCGATATAGTCGTCGAGTGGGATCAGCCTGGAGGCTCTGCGCCGGATCGTGAACGTTGGGGACGCGACAACCGGGGGCAGCAACCCTTCAAAGCGGTGCCCCCCAATGGGAAGTTCGCCCGAAATAATCGGCCGCTCATCGTCCGCCTCAGATTGAATAGCGTGTGCGACCGTGCCGATGATGGTTTCGGCTGCTGTCGCGGCCATTTCACCCGCAGGCGCAATACCCTGCCCTAACCGCTCGATGAAAACCCTTCCATCGGGGTTGAGCATGATTTCCACGACACTGGGGTCGTCAAGGGCGACACAAAGGCGGTCGCCAAGTGCTTCCTGAAGCTTGCGCACTAGGCGGGAATGCGACTGAAGCATTTGTGGCTTTCTCCTCGCTGATTGGTTCGCGAGCGAAAAGAGCTGCACGACGCTGTGATGTCCACGTACAAATTTGTGGGTCGCGACCGGCAAGTGATTCCGTCAGATTGGTCTCGATTCGGTTGGTCGGCCGGTTTCTAAGCGTCTATGGCCACCATTGAGCCACAGGAAAGATCATCGAGGACGGCCAATACATTACGGGGTAAATTGCGGGAATCTAAGGATTAAACGAGTTTTCGGTCCGAGGTCCGGGCCACGTTAACCTTTTGTTAACTTTAAAAATCTTGCAAATCGGGCGGGAATGAGGTGTCGTATCGACGGCAAAAAGGTGTTTGTACGAAATTTACCGTGTGTACGAGAGGACGTCGTGGAAAATCCCGCTCAGCTTCAGAAGGCTATCCATAAACTGATAGCGGCGCACGCGCGAGATCTCTCGGGCGCGCTTCACGAACATCGTGTGAAACTCTATCCGCCCGAGGCTAGAAAGACGCTTCGATCATTTTCATCGACAGAGGCTGCGAAGCTCATCGGCGTGAATGATGGTTACCTCCGACATCTATCCATCGAGGGCAAAGGACCACAGCCGGAAATCGGCAACAACAATCGTCGTTCATATTCCGTCGAGACCATCCAAGCGCTCCGCGAATATCTCGACGAAAACGGCAAAGGTGACCGGCGGTACTCACCGCGTCGCAGCGGACGTGAGCACCTCCAAGTCATAACGGCGGTAAACTTCAAGGGTGGCAGCGGGAAGACCACGACGGCAGCCCATCTTGCTCAGTACCTCGCCCTCAATGGATATCGCGTTCTTGCGATCGATCTTGATCCGCAGGCCAGCATGTCGGCCCTACACGGGTTCCAGCCCGAGTTTGATGTTAAAGACAACGAGACGCTTTACGGCGCAGTCCGATACGATGGAGAGCGTCGCCCGATGAAGGACGTCATCAAGAAGACGTACTTTACAAACCTTGATCTTGTTCCGGGCAATCTTGAGCTGATGGAGTTCGAGCATGATACTGCCAAGGTTCTCGGCTCAAACGATCGCAAGGACATCTTTTTTACGCGCATGGATGACGCGATCGCCTCTGTGGCAGATGACTACGACGTCGTCGTCGTAGACTGCCCTCCCCAACTAGGCTTTTTGACGATCTCGGCCCTTTGCGCTGCGACAGCGGTTCTTGTCACAGTCCACCCCCAGATGCTCGACGTGATGTCGATGTGCCAGTTTCTGCTGATGACCTCCGAACTTCTGAGTGTCGTCGCGGATGCCGGCGGCAGCATGCACTACGATTGGATGCGTTACCTCGTCACGCGCTATGAGCCAGGCGATGGGCCGCAGAATCAGATGGTGTCGTTTATGCGCACGATGTTCGGCGACCATGTCCTGAATCATCCGATGCTCAAGAGCACCGCGATTTCAGACGCCGGGATCACGAAGCAGACGCTCTACGAAGTGAGCCGCGAACAGTTTACAAGAGCTACCTACGACAGGGCAATGGAATCTCTCGATAACGTGAACAGTGAGATAGAGCAGCTGATTCAATCGTCGTGGGGCCGCAAATGACGGTTCGGGCGAGTACCGTAGATTCTTCATTTAACGGAAAGTTGCCAGCCGGAAACTTTTCGGATCGGGCGCGTTTTTTGCGTGACCAATCATCGGTCTACAAATGCGCCAAGGGGGAAAATGATGGCTAGAAAACATCTCCTTTCGGACTTGAAGATGCCTACGTCGGCAGCAGCAAGCGGAGACGAGGCTAAGGGTTCTGACTTCCCTCCTCCCCAATACGCTCCGAGGGGTGCTATCGGCGCAGTGTCGCGCTCCATCGAAGCGCTGAAATCACAGGGCCTCACAGAGATTGATCCGGACTTGATCGACGCACCGTCGGTAACGGACCGTCTCGACGAAGATGGATCTCAGTTCGAAGAGTTTGCTCGCAACATTCGAGAGAATGGGCAGCAGGTTCCAATTCTTGTCCGTCCCCATCCGACGACTGAGGGGCGATATCAAATAGCCTATGGCCGTAGGCGCTTGCGAGCGGTCAAAGCGGCCGGTCTCAAGATCAAAGCTGCCGTCAGAAATTTGACGGATGACGAGCTTGTGCTGGCTCAGGGGCAGGAAAACAGTGCGCGCCAAGATCTCTCTTTCATAGAGCGGGCGCTCTATGCCGCTCAGCTTGAAGCAAGTGGGTACCAACGCCCTGTTATTATGGCCGCGCTTGCTGTCGATAAAAGCAATCTTTCGCGATTGATCCAGGCAGCGACCCAATTGCCGGCCGACATCATTCGTCTGATTGGCGCGGCCCCGAAGACCGGCCGTGATCGCTGGTATGAGCTTTCTTCGCGACTTGCGGTAGACGGAGCAGCAGAGAAAGCGCGTGTCTTACTTACGGATGCCGCGATCAGTTCTTTGGCCTCAGACGAGCGTTTCGCCCGCTTGTTCGAAGCAGTCGCGCCAAAGAAGACCAAGAAAGAAAGAGTTCAGGCAGAGGTTTGGCAAGCCGACGATGGCGTCAAGGCTGCGAGCTTCCGCGATGATAGACGAACACTGACATTGATGATCGACAAAAAGGCGGCGCCGGAATTCGGCGAGTACCTCATGTCGGCTCTCCCCGAGATCTACGCTTCATTCAAGAAGTCGAAGCAGTAGGTGAATCGCAACGAAGAAAGGTGCCGATAGAGCAAAGAAAAAGCCCTCCGAAACGGTGTTCCAGAAGGCCTCTCTCAGTTTGGTCGCTTAGAGAATCGCACTTCCTGGAATCACAGTCAAGAGTCAACGCCACACCGGCGTAGCCTTTTCTTTGCCTTGTGAGAGGTAAAAGGACATGGAAACAGGTTATATCACGACGCCTTTTGGGCGGCGGCCGATGACGCTTGCCTTGGTGAAGCGCCAGATTAGGACAGAGCAAACCGTAACGAAAGGCTCCGTCGACAAGTGGCGGGTCTTCCGCGATGTAGGTGACGCCCGGGCGCTTCTCGGCCTTCAGGACAGGGCTCTTGCAGTATTGAATGCCCTTTTGTCATTCTTTCCATCCAATGAGTTGAACAGCGAGAAAAACCTCATCGTCTTTCCCTCCAACGCTCAACTATCTTCTCGTGCGAACGGGATCGCCGGGACAACCTTGCGCAAGTGCCTGGGCGCCCTGGTAGAAGCCGGTATCGTAATCCGCAAAGATAGCCCAAATGGCAAGCGGTACGCGCGAAAGAGCGATGGGGGCAATATTGAGGACGCTTATGGGTTTAGCCTCGCCCCGCTCCTTGCACGTGCCAGTGAGTTCGCAGCTTTGGCCCAAGAGGTTGCAGCTAGACAGCGCCAGTTCCGCATCATGAAAGATCGCCTCACTATCCTT
This sequence comes from Rhizobium sp. CG5, assembly GCF_023701945.1. Lineage (GTDB taxonomy): Bacteria > Pseudomonadota > Alphaproteobacteria > Rhizobiales > Rhizobiaceae > Allorhizobium. The sequence goes on along the minus strand of NZ_JABAEF010000028.1, from coordinate 35,214 downwards.
CGGCGAGATGTCCGTAAACTGATTACTGTCGGGTTAGAGGAGGCCTTGCCTGGTGATTGGGTAGCCACCGAGGCATGCTTTGTAGATATCGTCGGGCGGTTTTCGCGGCGACCTACGTTGCAGGATCTAACGTCTAGCCTTGATGAAATGACACTCCTCCACGAGGAGGTCTCTAGGATGTTGGAAACTCAGGAAAATACCTCGAAAACCGACGGCAATGACAACGCATTTGGCTGCCACATACAGAATTCAAATACCGAATCCTGCAATGAATTTGAACCTAGCTTCGAAAAGAAGCAGGGCGATAAACCTGAGAAAGCCAAACGGGTGTTACAGAAAGACGAACCAGAGATGTTCCCGCTATCGATGGTTTTGCGAGCGTGCCCCGAAATCGGTAACTTCGGAAGGGGCGGCTCGATTGGAAGTTGGCGTGAAATGACGGCCGCGGCAGTGACCGTCCGGTCGATGTTGGGCGTTAGTCCATCTGCTTATGAGGACGCGTGTGAAGCGATGGGCCAAGTAGGCGCGGCGATCGCTGTAGCGTGCATTCTTGAACGAGGCGGTCATATCAACTCGGCAGGCGGCTACCTCAGAGATCTGACTGCCAAAGCGCGGCGAGGGGAGTTTTCACTCGGCCCAATGTTGTTCGCACTACTTCGCGCGAATTCGACACCGGGCAGGGCATCGGCTTAAGGCACAGAAAATGCACATTGCCGCCAGAAAAACGAAAAAGTCAGCGCAACTCTGGAAAGTTTCCGGCTGGCAACTTTTGGGGTCCTGGAGCGTAGGCTTTTGAAAATGGCGCCGGTTTGGGCCAATTATTAACGAAATCCTTGCCTCATTCAGCCCTGGAAAAAGTTTGAGCGGAGCTTCACACCGACAGGCCGATTAGAGAGGCGCCGCGAGGTGAAAGCGGGGACCGATCTCCCTCGGCAAAACCGCCACGTATAACGCAGATTAGTTATTACTGGCAGTGATTTACGAGAGGAACGCAATTCCTATAGGGTTGTCGTTCGTCAGTGCAATAGGATGGAAAAGTGATGCATGAAGTCGTGTACAGCACATTGCGTATGGCAACCGGTGGCTATCCGACAGACAAGCTGATTATGACCAAGGACGAGGAAGGCAACCCGATGGTGTTAATGTTTGTCCTCGATGGCGACATGCAGCTATTTCGCGTCTTCTATGATGCCGAAGACGGAATCGAACTCAAAATAGAGCAAATGGACAATCTGCTCCTGTCCCGGCCACAACTGGAGCAGATCGCGAAAATGCGGGTCCTTGCCGACAGCAAGTGGAAACAGCTTCAACGGTTTTGGGTTTCCGACAAGGCTACCTGGGAAGGGTATGAGGATCTTCTTGATACCCCAGATGAGGTTGATTCCAGTGTATAGACGGATCACTGTCGAAAACAGCCTGAAGCACTTCTGTGGCGCCCAGCTCCGGCCACTTTGCACCTACACCGGACATTGTGAACGCCTCTGAACTATGGCTGCTATCGGCCCGTTTGCTGCCAGTTAAAGCGCTTGACGGTTCGCCCGGAGCCCGCCGTTGGTTCAACTCACAGAGGCGGCAGGATTGGAGCCGACTTAGCCCGTTGGTGTTCGCCTTTTCACACACATGGTCCGACATGTGTTGCCTGCCGTATCGGCGCGCCGGAAAGCCGCCATTATTGGATGCACACACTGTGGTTGGAGAGGGAGACGCTATGTTCATTCGACGTTCTACATTGCTGTTTGTCCTCGTTATTCTCGTTGCAGGCACGACCCGAGCCCAGACGTGGGAAAAGGTCGATCCGGTGGCCGCCGGATGGTCCGCGAAGCGGCTCGATGCGGCCCGTCTGCAATCGAAAACACTGAGACCGACAGCGCTGATGATCGTCCAGGACGGGCAGGTGGTCGCCGGGTGGGGCGATATCGCGCGCAAAGTGAATATGGCATCCGTTCGCAAGAGCCTGCTCAGCGCTCTTTTTGGCAGTGCGGTTGCCGAGGGTCGGGTCAAGCTTTCGGCCCGCCTTTCCGAACTTGGCATTGACGACAATACTCCCAGCCTTACGGCCGAGGAAAAAACCGCGACAGTGCGTGATCTGCTCATGTCGCGGTCGGGTATCTACCATCCTGCGGCCCACGAGACTGCTGATATCAAGCGCAAGCGTCCTACACGCGGAAGTCACCCACCCGGGTCGTTCTGGTTTTATAACAACTGGGACTTTAACGTTCTGGGGACGATCTACCGACAACAAACCAGCGAAGATATCTTTGTGAGCTTCGAGAAGCGGATCGCTGGACCGATCGGTATGGAGGATTTCTCGGTCAAGGACGGCCGATACGATTTCGAAAAGCTGTCGCAGCATCCCGCCTATCCTATTCGGCTCAGCGCCCGCGATGCCGCCCGTTTTGGCCAGCTTTTTCTGAATGAAGGGAGGTGGGGCAGCAAACAGGTCATCCCGGCGTCGTGGGTCAGGGAATCGACGACTGCCTACTCATGGGCGAAGCGCATACGGCAGGGCTATGGCTACATGTGGTGGACGCTTCCAGAGGATACTTGGGGTCCAAATGCATTCTACGCTTCCGGCTACGGTGGACAGATCATTGCCGTCGTGCCATCAAAGCGGCTGGTGGTCGTGCAGACCGTAGATCTAAACCAGAACCCGAAGGGGGTTCGCACCAGCGCATTCATTGACCTGCTAAAAGAGATCGCTATCGCTTCACCGTGACGATGTGTAGCCATACACCTTAAACAAGTTGTGACTCAGCTGGTTCTGAGCCGCTTAGTGGTCCATTCGGCTCAAAGCGGACAGCCGGCAACAAACCCTCTGCCTTCACGAAAGAGGGCGACAACTATCATAGAAGCCGTGCGGCGCGGCCTGTTCGCCTGGTCGCGTTGTTGTAATAGCTAGAGGCCTGTTGCACCGAGCGGTGTCGCGACTGCTCCATGGCTTCTGGCAGAGGAACGCCACGATTGGCGGCCTCAGTGAGATATCCGGATCGCAGCCCATGAGCGGAGAACTCCCCAGGCTGGAGCCCGGCGAGCGCCGCCCGCTGCTTGACGATCGCATTGACCGCACTCGGCTCCAGCGCTCGCTTCGAAACGTTTCCCCAGCGATCGATCTTGCGAAAAACGCTCCCCGTCTCGATTCTTCCGGCCGCAAGCCAGGCGTTGAGCGCATCCACGGGCCGGCCCGTCAGATAGACCACCTCATCGTGCTCGGAGCCGGACGTTTTGGTGCGACCCAGATGGATGGAGAGGGAGGGAAGGGGAGGGACACCTTCGACGACGATTGGCGGTTCGACCGTGAACTGCTCTCTTCGCAAGCCAGCAATCTCGCTGCGACGCCGTCCGCCGGAGGCGAACGCCACCATCAGGATTGCCCGGTCGCGAATGTCGCGCAGACTATTGGTGCTGCAGGTCGCGAGCAGCTTTGCCAGGACGTCGCCAGTCACCGCCTTGGCGCTCTTGCGTTTCCTCGGCCGCGGCGTCGCGCGGACAGCGAGGCGTATCGCGGATTTTAGCGAGGAGGAGGAGAAGACGCCGTTCAGGCCGCGCCATTTTGTCAGCGTCGACCAGCTGGCAAGCCGCCGGCGTACGGTGTCGGGTGCATGGGGCCCGGAGGACCGAAGGAAGCGTTGCTCGCGCAGGCTTTGCTCGACATCGGCTGGCATGCCGTGATGAGGATTGATGTCGCGCTGTTCGGGTTGCCAGAGATGGTGGGCGACCAATTTCAGCAGCAGTGCTTCAGGCGCGGGCCAAGGGAGGGATGCGCCGGTCGCGGCGAAAGACCAGGCCTGCAGATAGGCGAGGTCGGAGGTGAGCGCGCGCAGCGTGTTTTCGCCCATCCCCTCATTGACCAGATGGCGCAGCGTCTCGACATCCTGGTCAGTAAGCAGTTCGGCCAGCTCGTCGCGCCGGTCGATCGGCAGCACGGCGGCGATCGTGTCGAGTTGTTTGGCTCGGGCGGAGACGAGAACTGAGCTGTCAGTCGCCATGCGCGTAAGGGCCGAGCACGGTTACCCCCTCTTTCCGGGCGGCGGCGGCAAGTTTGCGGTCGAGTGTGGCCAGGGACACGTTTCTGTTGATGGCCAGGGCAAGATAGGCCGCGTCATAGGCACTTAGGTTATGATTGGCAGCCAGAAGCAGGATCGAACCGTCGCTCCCGATTCCGGCATCATCAAGCGGCAACCGTCGAACCCGCTCCATACCAAGTAGCGCGCCTCCCGAAGCAATCCGTCCACGCCGTTCCGACATGACCAGAATATTGCGGATTTCGAACCAGAACAGTGACGGCGCAGGGCAGGGCTCCGCAATCGAGGCGATAACGGTCTCGGCCGCATCGCTATACTCTTCCGGTAGCAGCCAGGCCGCTACCAGGGATGCATCAATGACGAAGGACATTATCGGCGACCTTCGTCCCGCCAGGACATGATCTCATCGTGAGAAGAGGACTTTGCCCGGCCACGGGCGGCCCGCACTTCGTTAACCAGAAGCTGAAGATCGTTTTCCCTGCGGATCCGGGACAGTTTGGCAATCGGGTCGTTTCCGCGCGAGATGATCACGTCTTCGCCGGCTTCGACCCGGACGAGCAATTCGGACAGATGGGCCTTGGCCTCGGAAACCTTGACGGTGGTACTCATGATGCGCTTCCATATAACGGGTGATTTTGGCCGAGGATAAGGCGGCTGCGGCGGTTGGTCAACCGGTGGATCTACTAACCTCCGATAAGAGGTACTTATCGGGGGTTATGTAGGTGGGCAGAGGCTTCGACGTCGATGCGCCTGATCAAGTGAGATGCCAACAAACAGTGTTTGGAGGAAGGGTGCCACTAGCTCTGCTCATCGAAGCATTATTTCCCGTCATCGTCGCGGTTCTGTGCGATCAAGCCCATAGCGGATACCACGGATACAAAATCCCCTTGTCGATGCAGTCCGGACTTTGCCAGGATTGATTTGACGTGGGATCGGACGGTCTCGAAGCTCGTCCCAAGGTCAACGGCTGTCTCGCGGATAGTGGCGCCCGATACGAGAAGCCTGCCGATCCTCGCTTCGGTCGCCGTGAGATCGAAAAGCCCTTGGATGATCTCGACTGAGGGCGCGGCTCGGCGATTGAGTGGTGTCGCGATGAGAAAAAACGCCGTGCGCAGAAATATGTCCCGCGCCAATCCCTTTACGGGAACAACGTGAATGACTGCCGGAGGGGCGAGGTCTGTGGCCGGGATCGGGAAGGAATGACCATGTTTGAAATGCCCAGCGTTTGCGCGGTCGGCCGAGAGAAAGGTTTCAAAGAAAACGTCAGCCGCCTTGTCCCTGAAGCGCAGTCTATCGCGTCCGGCGATCAGAATCTGGGGCGAGAACGTCTCGAAATTCGCGTTACAGTTCACGACCTTTCCGTCGTCACGGATCATTGCCGCCGGAAGCCCAGCAATTTCCAGCGCCTGAATTGCAGCCTCTATGCGACCAAACTCAAACCGGCTAGCCAGAAGTATCGCTCGCGTCAGATGTGGCAGCAATCTGTCCAGCGTATCAAGGTCATGTTGTTGAACAGGCCCGAGATCCCGGCGCTTCTCGACCGAGAATACAATCGCATCGCCGCTCGGGACCTTGATCTTTGTTCCTGCAGCATACCCAAAACCGCGGATCCAGAGGAAATCGCGATAAATCGACTGCTGAGCCATCCAGTCATTGCTCATATGTTGAGCGTCGCTCATAAAGCCTTGATGGGGAATGTTCAAAAGAGCGTGAGTCCGGGCATTGTCATAGGCCCATCCCTGCTCGAAAAAATCATCGTACAGACGGCGCACGCCATCGCTGGCGATCCAAGGAACTTTTGGATTGCTCGGATTTGCCAGCACCGTTCCTTCCGCGCCGACGCTGACAGCCATTTTGTGAAGGATGTAGGACCAGCGATCAGGGAGAAATGCGGCCTCGTAAATATCATCTTCGATTGACACGGAGGCACTCAAAACGGGAGTAATTTGCCGCAAGTGAACATATTCCCAGAGCTTTATCAAGATCGGCATGTCAGGCGAAAATGATCGTTGTCGTTAAATGTCGACAAGAACGATGAGCTATCGAAGCACGAAGTTGCCGCCCAGACATGGCTGAAGAAGACGGGTTCACCCAATTGGGTGACGGCAGCTTTACAACGTCGCGCTACGCTTCGGCTGCAACTGTTTCACGGGGACGCTCATGCGCACACTTCTAACTGCTTCGATCATCTTCATTACAGCCACGGCATCTTCATTCGCCGCAGAATTCGGTGATCTCGCTGGGACGTACACTGGTAAAACGCCGAAAGGTAACGCCATCGTCATCGGCGTGCCGAAGAGCGGAACGCCGACCTACCGCTTTGCTGGAAAGTCAGTTCGCGTAAGCAGCGCAACGCTCTCCGGAAAAACGATCAGTATGAACGTTGGTCCGAGCGGGCTTGGTCGCGTGGTCATTACCGCCAGTGGCAAAGGCGCCTCATACAAATACACCGACGATAAGGGCGGCACCTCAGCCACCCTCTCAAAGCAGTAGGAATTCCGGCAGTCGGCAACCCGGTTGGTTGGCCGGGTCGTCCCGACTAGCCTTTGAGAGCTCGGTCGTTATGCCGGCGCCATGATACGCGGCTTCATCACTATGGCGACGACAGGTTCCGATCAGGGATCCGCATACTCGTCTGAAGTTGTTGCTGACGGATTGCTGGTTGGGTCACAATCCTGCAGCTTTGGTCAAGTTGACGCGGAACCTGTCACGCCGCCGCTGGTATCGGCGAGTCATCTCGGCAGAAGCGTGACCGAGTTGATTCTGGACATAGCGTTCGTCGACTTCGGCAGAAGAAGCGAGGCCCGCTCTCAACGAATGACCGGAGAACTTAAACGCGCGCTCGATCTCGCTGAGATCACCGCGAACGCCGGCCGCCATCGCGGCCCGCTTCACCAGCCGAGCCACTTCCTTGTCATTCAACCGTTCTGGCCCAACCGCTTTGCCTTGTCCCGTGACCCGACGGAAGAGGGGACCGTGCGCGAGTTTGGCGAACTTGATCCAGGTCTCGATCCCGACGACAGGACAGGTGGCGTCGGATGAGCCGCGACCCACCTCGACCTCTCGCCACCCAGTCTTGCCGCGCAGGGTGATGAGCATGCCCTTGTCGAGGATTTCGATCCAGCCACGACCGTCTTCGGTCTGGTCGGCCTTCAGATCAAGACCGACGATTTCGGAGCGGCGAAGGCCACCGGCAAAGCCGATGAGCAACATGGCGCGGTCGCGCAGGCCGCGCAGAGAGCCGCGATCAAGCGTCTCGATCATGGCGATGATATCTTCGGCCATGACCGCCTCCTTCTGGACGGGTGGCCTGGCATGGCTGTTGCGGATGCCGGCCATAACGGTTGCGATGTGCCGGTCCCTGCGATCGAGGACGAGCCCGCGCTGCGCATAATTCCATGATAAGGAGGAAAGGCGGCGCTCGATCGTGGAAACAGAGTTAGCCTTGGCCCCTCGCTCGGCCGTGCCGGAGGCGCAGGCGGTGATGTAGAGCCCGACGGTTTGCGGGTGTGGCGGGAGGGGAGCCAGATTGGATCGCCGACACCAAGCGGCAAAATGCTTCCAGTCGGCGGCGTACGCTTTGCGCGTGTTGGCGGAACTGGCGGCTTCGACATAGCCGCGAGCCCGATCGGCGAGGCCTGCGAGATGGGCAGGCGTCGACTCCTCAACGACTAGAGAGGGGAGGGGGCTGTCGCTCGACACCTCCGGCGCGGAAGCATCGCGCTCGTCCCCTGTGCTGAGAGGCGACGCTGAGGTCTCATCGACGTGATTTTCGCTGTTTTGCTCGATGATTTGGGCCATTTCTCTATAATGAGCAATATGTCCGATAATGCAACATTATCGGACATAATTCTATAACGACACGGCGTGCGGTTTAAGTCGGTATTTCTGGCTTGAACTGCGCGCCTGGTTTACACTCCGGCGCATGGATTCGCTCGCGCCCTCCGCTCCGACGGCCCCCGCTTGGTCGCCCCGCCTACCGGGCTGGATCAACGAGACCGACGCCGCCTTCGCCGCCGGCATCGCCCTGAAATCGCTGGACGATCTGGTCCGCGCCGACCCGCCGTGGATTGGCTGCTGGTGCGATCGACTTGCCCTCAAATCGGCCGCGGTCGCCGCGAAAATGCTCGGCCGCAATGAAGAGGAAAGCGCGCTCCGCGACGCGGTCTTGCTGACCGTCGCCGGCGACGATCCCGGTCCTGCCGGAAAGCTGTTTCTGGCCACACGAATGCTGACGCGCCAATCCGGAAAAATCACCATGCCATTCGTTAAGGAGCTCTGCGCGTTGCTGGGGATCCGCTGGGACAATGCTCTTGCCTCAGTGCCGGATCTCGTCGATACTGCGATACAATCCGGGCGCGCGGCACCCCTCGCGCTGGCCGATGTGATATCGGCTATCACGACCGCTCGCCCGGATGCTGAGGTGCTGGTGCTGGGGCGCTGTAAACTTAACGCCTTGAAACCAACATCTGGGCGTGAAGCACTGGTTCATTCGGCGTGAAGGCATGCAATTTGGTGCCATGCTTGTATGGCTGCTGCTCGCAGTTCGCGATGGTGGGCTGATGGAATATCATGGCGGGGAACGTTAAAGAGGTTCGCGATTGGGTCGTGGATGGAAGCGAAACGCTGGAGCTGTCGCGCTGACTTGAAGCGCTTCATGATCTTCTCGCGTCGTCGGACGGCCTGATGGCAGTTCTCCGCCCGATTGTTCAAGCCTTTGTGAGAACGATGCTCGACGCCGGGCATGATCTCCCGCTTCGCCGCGCCATAGGAGCGTAGCTTGTCGGTAATGATTACACGCGGCGAACGGCCTTGCGCTTTTAGGAGTTTGCGTATCAAACGCTTTGCTGCCTTGGCATTGCGGCGGCTCTGCACCAACACGTCGAGAACAAAGCCGTCATGATCAACGGCCCGCCAAAGCCAGTGTTTCTTTCCACCAATGGTGATGACAACCTCATCGAGATGCCATTTGTCACCAAGCCTGCCGGCTGATCGCTTCCGAATATGATTGGCGAAATGCCTTCCGAATTTCTCAGCCCAGAGTCTGACGGTCTGGTGAGACACGATGACCCCACGGGCCGCCAGCATATCCTCGACCATGCGCAGACTGAGCGGGAAACGGAAATAGAGCCAGACCGCATGGGCAATCACCTCTGCAGGAAATCGATGGCGGCGGTAGAGCGGATCGCGGGGAAATTTGGTCATGCCACCAGATCCCACGTTCTGACCAATGTTCGATTAACTTTACGATGCCGTATCCCTTCAAAGATCGGCTGACACTCAACTCCCGATCCATGCACCAGCGCTCCAGTGAATCACAAACCCCCAGCCAAAGCCAGGGGTTTGTCAGCAGTCTGAACCCGGCACTGGGTTCCGGGCCTTGAAGTTTAGTGACGATCCTCAGGCATATCCTTGAGCTGATCTTTCGTCCAGCTCGTCACGGCGTGGACATCACCATCTTCATCTCGCATGAATTGGAGATCCATGAGCGGAACGGCGACCGGCTTTGCTCCGATGCCAAGGAAACCGCCGACGTCGATAATGGCTTTGCTGCCTGCACCCGAACCGTGAATGTGATCCAACTTCCCGACCTTGTGGTCGTCCGCGCCATAGATCGTGGCACCTTCAAGTATGGCCGGCGTGAGTTCGGCGGGGGCGAGGCGGACGTGATTGTTATGGTTCATTGACTCTTCCTCCGTGGTTGCTGAACTCAAGTAACCCCGCTCAAGGGCATTTGTTCCAATACAATTATTGGACTTAATGTCCGTCGATTTAGGCTCAGGACTTCGGTAACGGCGCCGTTCCAGTCAAGCAAAAAGTGGCGACCTTAGCAGCGCAGTCATTCGACGGGCTGGTGCGGCCGTATCTCTGGCGATAGATTCATTCCGCTGATGCCTGGCTTGGTCCTGACTTTGTTTGAGATCACCCCGGATTCAAGCTTCTGTCCGTGGTCAGCGCGGTGGCTGCCAACATGATGCTGGTCTAATGCGGTAATCCGATGTGCCCATCTCATTGGTGTGCTCGACCCAAGGTCGGCGACAGTCCTGACCACGGCATCATCGGAACCGCGTCCCGGTTGGGGACCTTGAAGTCTGTACTCAGACAGACGGCAACGACATGTTTCTGATGTTGAGGTTCAGGCTGGCTTAGCGACGAATGAGACTGTCATGGAGATTCAGTGCCATCCTTCCACATCCGGTGCAATATAACGCCGATGCGCCTTGCCAAAGCCACCATCGCACGCTTTGCATCTCGACGTTTGGCAACCTGTGCCGCGATGCGCAATTGCCCGGCGAGAATATCACCATCTCAGAGGAGCTTGGTCTGCCGGGCGACGGCATCGACGGCATACTCGAAGAACATAGACGAGAGATGACCTGCATGAAGAACGCGTAGCGAATGGCTTTCGCCCGCTCGCTTGTGCCGGGATGAGCGGCGCACGGCCAGGATTTAGTACCTGTCAGAACCTGCGGCCCGTACGCTGATCGTTCTCGATGCGGGTCACGCATCCTGTGATCTTGGCAAGAAGAATGTCGAAATCGATCGGCTTGGTCAGATAATCGGCGGCACCTGCCTGCAGCCCAACGATCAGGTTTTCCCGGTCAGCCAGTGCCGTCAGGAAGATGAAGGGTATGTTGGAGAATTCCGGATGGTTGAGCTGGATATCCGCCAGCAACTGATGCCCGTCCATTTCCGGCATGGTGATATCGCAGATGACGATGTCCGGCCACTTACTCCTGATCATTTCAAGACCTTCCCGGCCGTTTGTTGCCTGGAGCGTCTTGAAACCCGCATCCTCCAGTTCTTCCACGATCAGCGACCGGATCTGGTCTTCGTCTTCAATACATAAGATTGTGATCATACTGACACCGATATTCCGCCTCAGGCGGCCTCTATGGTTGGGATGGGAGAATTGCTGGCGGCAGGCGCAGCGACGGGAAGTGTGACGGTGAAGACCGAACCGCATCCTTTCTGGCTTGTCACCACAATCGAGCCCTGATGCAGATCAAGGATCTGCTGCACCAGGTTGAGGCCGATGCCCGTTCCGGCGATGCCGGTCGAGGTGCGGGCCCTAAAGTAGCGCTGGAACATTTTCGGCAGATCATCGGCGTCGATGCCGATACCCTGGTCCTTGACCGAGATATGGACCAGACCGTTCTCCTGCCAGCCCGTGATGAAAATGTCGGGCGCATTGGCCGAATATTTTGCCGCATTCGACAGAAGATTGGTGAAGACCTGCTGGAGCGCCGAGCGGTCGGCCAGGATCGTCGCCGGCAGGCCCTCAAGATCGAGATGGAAGCGATGCGAAGGGCTGATGCCCTTCTGGCCCGCGCAACAGAGCTCTATGAGTTCATTCAGTCCGCAATTCTCTGGTTGGATACTGATTATGCCATGATCCAGTCGGCCAACGGCCAGAATGCTCTCCATCAGGCTGACCATGCGCGACACAGAGGCACGGATCTGGTCAACCTTCTCGCCGACGAACTCGGCCGTCATCTCGCTCTTGCGCCGGGTCAGGCGCTGGGCCGCGCCGTCGATGATCGCCAATGGCGTGCGAAACTCGTGCGACGCCATGGCCACGAACTGCCGCTGCTGCTCATTGACGTGACGCTCGTGGTTGAGCAAGCGTTCGAGCTTCTGCGCCTGAAGCTCGATTTCCGCCGTGCGGGCCCTGACGACTTCCTCAAGCCTGTCGCGGTGATGCAGCAACTCGCGCTCGGCCGTCTTGCGGGCCGTCACGTCCACATAAGTGATCACGCAGCCGCCGCCCGGCGACGGCGCGGATCGGACCTCCAGCACCAGGCCCGTCGCGGTATCGCGGTCAAACGAATGTTCGAGAAAGAGCTTCACATGACGAATGCGGTCCTGCGCCAGTTCCTCGATATCGCCCGGCCCATATTCGCCACGCGCCGCATTGAAGCGCAGGATATCCTTGAAACTGCAACCGGCCGGAAACCGCTCCGCGGGCAGGTCGAGGATTTCGTAAAACCGTTTGTTGGTCATGGCGACGGTGAGGTCCTCATCGAGCACGCAGACCCCGCCAGGGAAATTGTCGATCGTCATCCTGAGCAGATGAAAGATGTTCTCGTGCAGGCCATGGCTATCGCCTTCGCCCACCTGCAACGGCCGGCCGGCCGACGCCGAAGACGCGGCAGCCAGGGTTTCATGCTGTTGCTTGCTGAGGATAATGGTCGAGATATCCCAGGACAGCGCCGTCAGAACGTCGAGATGCGCGTAGTCGCCTTGGGCTTCATTCCCGACATAGACCGCCAGCGCCCCGATCGGCTCCTCCGGCGCGCCGCCAATCGGAATGAGGATGCGCCGCATCGGCAATTGCGGGTCCGGGCCCACCTGTATCGTGGGGCTGATCTCGAGATAGGTTTCGAGCTGCGACCAGTGCACGTTGTAATAACCGGCAAGCATGGCCTTCTGCCGCCCGGCGCCTTGGAGATAGAGTGCGGCGCTGGACTTCAGTTCGAGCTGTTTGGTCTCCACGATGACCCGAAGGATATCAGGGATGAGTTGCGCCATCATCCGGTCGGAATAGCCGATGCGCAGGATGGCGCGGCCGGTGGCATGGCCCCAGCCAGCGATCTCCGTATTGCCGCTCCGTCGCCTGTGCATGACATTCCCCATGCGATTGTTGCCCGCGGTAACAGACTGACCCTATCGAGTGAACATTCACTTAAGAAAACGCGAATACAGTTGGGGAAGCGCAACCGACGGATTGTAGTGTGCCGCAGAGGGATTGCGCTGGAGCAACTGCGGAGCCTTGGTGGTTTCAAACTCCGCCCGGTGTCCCCGCTGAAACCTCTCATCGAAGTGAAGGAAGAAAAGCTCTTTTCTATCGGACTAAGCCACTGGCTGTTCAGATAAGCCGCGTTTATGTGACAACACCTTCGCGAAAACTGATGGAGAATGTCATGGGGTATGGGCCGCGTACAACGAAAGTGGACTAGCCGACCTGTACCAGTTTTCCCGCAAAGGTCTCGAAAATTTCGAGCCACACAACTGCTGACTTCGAGCGTTGCATAAGCCAGGTATCATCTCGTGCAGAAAAATGGCGAGGTTCGCGACCGCCTCCAGAACTGGATGCGTCGCTAGTCTGCGGCGGCTCTGTCGTAATTGCCAGGGGCACAAAGGCAGGCTTGCTGTTCTCGCAAGACACAGTTGCCATCAGCTCCGCAGGTAACGTCAAAAGACCCTGACGCGCTTGCCGCCGCCAGTCCGAAAGCTGATGCGCAATAACGTCGTGGCGACGCGCAACATCAACAACCCGCGCACCAGGCTGGAGGCTTTCCGCGACAATCCGCGCCTTCAGGTCATTGGGCCAGCGCCGGTTTCCACGTCGCGCCTCGACAACCTCGAAGCGCCCAACAAATCCGTCACCATCCGCCATGCCAAAATCTCCAGCTCTTGCCCGAGCCGTTCTGGCACGGACCTCAATGCTCAGGAATATCCAGATCCAATGGATTGGAGACGGCGCATACGGCGAATGTTAGGATTTTCATGTTGTAGTGCGGCCTAATAAAAATGCAGCCGGTGAGAGCGAATTTAATGAAATTTTCTAGCTTTAAATTTGCCCTAAATGGGGCATGGGGTCGCCTCACTGCGAATTCTTTAGGAGCTTCACCGTTCGCAACGCTATGGGCAGCGATAGTTTCGCCCTTTCATCGCTCAATCAAGGCCCGGTTTCGATATTCATTTGCCTTCGCCATGGCCGGCTTGATCCTCATCGGTATCATCACGATCATCTCTGGTCGCATGCTGATCCATGCCTACGAAGGCGGCATTGCGGAAATTGACGCCAGGATGTCGCCGGTTTTTGTCGCTCAGGATTTGCTATACCAGATCGAAACTATTGCGACTAATCACGCGCTGGGGTTAGACGTGCCAGACGTACAGAAATCACAGACGATTGCGGCCGGAGTTGCCAATAGCTTCAGAACATTGTTTGAGGCGGAAGCCACTGATCCCCTAGCAACGACGTCCGCGGATACGTTGGTTTACGAACTGATTGCCACCTGGCGCCAATCCGAAGCGTCCCTCGATGCCGTATTCCGGCAGGATGCCGGCACACAGAAAGCTATCGACGCCTATGCCGAGGCACGCACCGATATTGCAAACATCAACACGCTGGTCGCCAGGTTTCGTCAATTGTCTATTTCCGAACTCCAGCAGCGCATAAACTCGGGAAGAGCAATCGCGGACACGTCATTCTATTTTCTCCTAGGCGCCGTGCTTCTTGGCTTGCTGGTACTTGCTGCGGTCATCTTTTTTCTTGCCCGCTCCGTGCTTGAACCGATAGGAAAGCTGGTAATCGCCGCAGATCGGCTTGGGAAAAACGACCTGACCTACCGGGTCAAGCTGCGCAACGAACAAGACGAATTGGGACAGCTTGGCGAGGTACTGAACTCTTCAACAAACACGCTGCAGCAATTGTATCGGGAGCTTGATCGGCGTTCCACATATGATGGATTGACAGGTGTCCTCAACCGCGCCGCATTCGATGATCGCCTATCTTCAGCGTGCCAAACAGCAGACCGTGGCAAACAGCGCCTTTCTCTGCTGATGATCGATATCGATTTTTTCAAATCCGTCAACGATACCCATGGGCACCAAGCGGGGGACCGAGTTTTGACCCTGGTTGCGGGTGCGCTGGGCAACGCTGTTCGGCCCGCCGACACGATCGCTCGCTATGGAGGCGAGGAGTTTGCAGTTATTCTACCCGATACGGGTGCGACGGCAGCAACGGCAATGGCGGAGCGAATCCGCGCAATCGTCGAAGCCCTGCCAATCGAAACGAATACCGGTGAGCGCATTTTGGTCACCGTCTCGATTGGCTTGAAAACCCGAGATCTTGAAACGCTCCCGCCGGCAAGCCTTATCAGACTTGCGGATGGAGCCCTCTATAGAGCAAAAGAAGCGGGCCGAAATAGAACCTTTTCTGCGAACGAAGAAACCCAGCCCACGCCTTCGAATATCCGCACGGCGTGATGCGCATGCAAATCTAAATCGCACCGCTGTTGACGAACTCCGTCTCTTCGAGACATCAAGTCTGCCGGCATGGGTGGAATAGCATCCGGCGCGTTTTTGAAAAATTCGCTCAATAAGCGTCTTCGGTTTAGGTCGAAGGAAGCAGAGGTAACGAATAGTCCTCATAGATCGTGCGGCTGCGCACGTAGGATATACGTTTTCCTTGCAAGTTCACAGCATCAGCTCAACACGGTTGCAATCTATCATGCTTCACGTGATGACCAATCTTCTACACGCCCTGTGTTCGTCCTTCAGGTTGCCGGTATGTTTCGCCGCTCACCATAACCACCGAGGAAGACCTGATACACACGATCTTCCCGCATCCGACGATTTCGGAAACGCTGAAGGAAAGCGTGCTCGATGCCTATGGGCGTCCGCTGAATGCTTGATTATGCAACGCCGCCCCGAGACAAAACGGAGTGAAAGTTCCATAAATATGCTTATGCAATTTTTGATAAGATATTGAAATATTTCATATAAAACCACCTCTCCGTCATTCGGATTTTGTGTAACTTGCCACTGTCGCCACCGGTCTCGAGAGATTGATGATCCGCTTCCTCACACGATGGCTCGCACATCGCCGGGCAATACGGCGGCGATGGCAGGCTGATGCCAGGCTTCTCGCAAGTTCGGATCCAGCCGGGTCCTACTACGAAGCACAGCGCCGTGCGTTGCATAGCCGGTCCAGTGGTGATCTCGACGAGTTCTGGCACTGGTCGAAAGTCGCCAGCGAGATAGCCCGGATAGAGCCACGCGCTGAGATGGACTTCGCTGTTCTCAAGGCCTTGTCCGATCAGGAGAAAGCCGGCCGTCGTTGACTGGTGGGCTGGTCAGACAGGTGCTCGGCAACAAATGCTGAGCTGGCTTCCGTGAACGATCTGTGCCGGATACCCCAATTCCCGCCGAAGCAAACCAATCCCGCTCTTTATGGATGGCGTCCTGGACCATGTCCGGATCTCCGTCGATCAACCCACTATCGGGGTCGGCTAGCAAGCTGCCGCCGCTTGCGCCTTTGGCTTCGCGGTGATCGCGACCGTCCCCGGTCCTTTGAGGAGCCATCGAGCGGGATCGGCCTGCTCCGGACGGAGGTTTCTCACATGGCACAGGATCTTGCACTCGCACAAAGCCACGCATTTTCGCTTTCCCGCATTCTCATGGTTCCCGTCACCCTGTTCAAATCTGGCGACGAATTCGGCGTCCTTCCGTCCGACGAACTCGATGACGAAGACGATCTTGAGATCGTGCATGAATATTTCCCCCGCGGGTCTCATTGAGACCCGCATGTCCCTGCCGCTGGCGACCTGTCGGCCGCAAGGGAAGCTCCGCCGCGGCCGGTGCAAATCTGCACCTTGATTGCCGCGCCCTTGCCCCCTCCATTCTTCGCGGCGGAAACGAGGATGGCCGCAGGTATGCGGATTGGAAAAGAAGGGCGATCGACAAGTGATCGGAAAACAATGAAGAGAGAAGAGTTGGAGGCGCTGCGCGCCAAGGTGAGTTGCGAAGCCGTGCTGGAGCAGGCCGGTTACGAAATCGATCTCAAAGAGAGCACGCGCCGCGCCGTCAAATACCGGCGTGGCGGCAACATCGTCATTGTCACGCATGACGGACGCGGCTGGTTCGATCCGCTCAGCGATGAGAAAGGCGACGTCTTCGGCCTTGCCATGTTCCTGGAAAGGATCCCATTCCGAGCTTCAGCGGAAGCAGTCGCGTCACTTGTCGGCGTTCAACTCTCCCGGCCGGAATGGAGGTCCCCGCGGTCTTCATTGCCCATAAAAGACATTTGCGATCGTTGGCGCAGCCGGTCCACGCCTTCGCCCGGATCCGATGCCTGGCGCTATCTGTGCTGGGCGCGCTGTATCCCGACGGCCATCGCCCGACAGGCTATTCGAGAGGGTGTCCTGCGGGAAGGGCCCTTCGGCAGTATGTGGGCAGCCCACGTCGATAGCGAGGGTCGCGTCGTCGGTTGGGAGGAGCGCGGTCCCGACTGGCTTGGCTTTTCGACGGGAGGCTCAAAGGTTCTCTTCCGCTTTGGACCAAGCGATGCCTCTCGTCTCTGCGTTACCGAGGCCGCGATCGACGCAATGAGCCTTGCCGCACTCGAAGGTCCGCGCGAGCGAACTCTCTATCTCAGCACTGGCGGTGGGGGGTCTCCGGCGACAGATGCGGCGCTTGCCGAACTTGCTGTGCGGCCGGGACTGACACTGGTCGCGGCTACGGATGCCAATTCCCAAGGCGATGTCTATGCAGAACGATTGCGGGCGCTCGCCGAGGCATCCGGTTGCAACTGGCAGCGGCTACGTCCGCCGGCGGAGGATTGGAACGAGGTTCTCCAAAACAGAGAGAGGGAAAAATGGGAGAGGAAGAGCGAGAAGAACAACGAGGCCTGCCGCATGCGCGCCGGCCGCATCAAGGGAGGCTTCGCCCGGCATGCGCCGGCCCTTGACCCAGCCGGACACGAGGCCGGCAGCGCGGAAGGGGTCATGAAGGACTGAAGTGGATAGTGAGGTCGAAACGACATTGCTGCCTTTGGTCCTAAACCCCGAAAGGATCAAGCTGATGACCTCGAGAGCCCTTCCCCGCAAAATCTTTCAGGGAGCGGCCAAGCGTGCCGACATGTTCCGGATGTTCGACAGGCACGCTATGCGCCCCGACCGCTTTGCTGGCGACCAGTCTGCCGTCTATGCCGGCGAATGGTTCGAGATCGATGAAACCTCCCACTCCTATATGCTGGATATTCTGCCGCCGCTCTGGATGCGCGGGCCGATCTTTGCGATGCGCGAGTTTATGGCCGGTTCGGTGACCTCGGTGTTTTATGCGATCCGGATCGATGAAGCGGTCCGCTATTTTCACACATACTGCGACCTCTCGGACCCGAACTCTGTGGAGGCGATGCGGATCGCTATTATTGACCGCGAAACCCGACCAGTCCGGGCGATGAGCCGCGAAGAACGGCTTGAGCACATCTGGAGCACGACCACCGACGACTATCGCGGTTACGCCGGCGACAACTGGCCGAAGCCGATGCAAGGCCACCGCACGGTGATGCTCTACGGTGGCAGTGAAGGCACGTTCCTGAAGTTGCTCGACACCCTGTCCGACGACGAGATCGCGGCCAAGCTGCCGGTGCATCTACGCCACCTCCCCGCATCGCTGGCCGCCTGAGCCAGATCATCATTCGCAAACTCCGCGCCGAATGCGGTCTTCTCGGTGGCCGAGCGATGGCGCACGCCCTCATTTCAAGGAACTTTCCCATGAGCAACGATCCATTTACATCAGACATGTTCGGCTCGAGCGTGCTTTCGTCCGGCCTCGGGCTTGGCGTGACAGCGTTCGGCGGGTTCTCGCCTGATGCCGCCAATGACGACGATCCGGATCCCCTGCCGCCAGCACCTGCACCCGCCCTCGCCGTCGCTGCCACGCCTGCCCGGCGCGCGAGGCTTCGGGCAAACTTCTATCTCGACGGCGACCGCGGGCTCGCCGCCTCCTGGAGGGATCGCGCTCGCGCCAATGTCGCGGCGATCCTTGTCGCCGACGGCATTGCCAAGCAGGACCGGCCGGCGACGGCCAAGGAACAGGCGCAGTTGATCCGCTTCACGGGCTTCGGCGCCGGCGAACTGGCCAACGGTATGTTCCGTCGGCCAGGCGAGGTCGATTTCCGCCAGGGTTGGGACGATATTGGTTCTTCGCTCGAGACCGCGGTTTGCGAGAGCGACTACACGTCGCTTGCCCGCTGCACCCAATATGCGCATTTCACGCCGGAGTTCATCATCAGGGCAATCTGGGCTGGGGTCCAGAAACTGGGCTGGCGCGGCGGCCGGGTGCTGGAACCTGGCATCGGCACGGGGCTGTTCCCGGCCCTGATACCGGAGCCATATCGCGACGTTGCCTATGTGACCGGGATTGAACTCGATCCGGTCACCGCTCGCATCGCCTGCCTGCTTCAGCCGAAGGCGCGGATCATCAATGGCGACTTTGCCCGCACCGATCTGGCGCCGATCTACGATCTCGCCATCGGCAATCCGCCCTTCTCCGACCGCACCGTCCGCTCGGATCGCGCTTACCGATCGCTTGGCCTTCGTTTGCACGACTATTTCATCGCCCGGTCGATTGACCTGCTGAAGCCCGGTGCGCTTGCCGCCTTCGTCACGTCGCATGGCACCATGGACAAGGCCGATACCACGACACGCGAGCATATCGCCAAGTCGGCCGACCTGATCGGGGCAATCCGGTTGCCCGAAGGCAGCTTTCGCCGTGACGCCGGCACGGATGTCGTCGTCGACATTCTGTTCTTCCGCAAGCGCAAGCCCGGAGAGCCGGAGGGAAATCAGCTGTGGCTCGATGTCGATGAGATCAGGCCGGCCACCGACGAAGAAGGCGCCATCAGGGTCAATCGCTGGTTTGGTCGGCATCCGGACTTCGTGCTCGGCACACACGCCCTGACCTCCGGCCCGTTCGGCGAGACCTACACATGCCGGCCCCGCAATGACGAGGATCTTGACGCCGCCCTCGCCGCTGCAATCGATCTATTGCCCGCCGATCTCTACGACGGCGAGCCGACGCCCATCGATATCGATCTGGAAGACGAGCTCGGCGAGATCGTCGCCTTGCAGCCGAGAGGCGGCTCCGTTCGCGAGGGCAGCTTCTTCCTCGACCGGTCGAAGGGCCTGATGCAGATGCTCGACGGATCGGCCGTGCCGGTCACCGTCCGCAAGGGTCGCTCAGGCAATGGAATCCCGGAAAAACACGTTCGGATCATCAGCAAGCTGATCCCGATTCGCGATGCAGTGCGCGAGGTCCTGAAGGCGCAGGAAACCGATCGGCCATGGCGCGATCTCCAAATCCGATTGCGCATCGCCTGGTCGAGTTTTGTGCGCGATTTCGGGCCGATCAACCACACAACAGTCTCGATCCAGGAAGATGCCGAGACCGGCGAGGTCAAGGAAACGCATCGCCAACCGAACCTCGCACCGTTCCGCGACGATCCCGATTGCTGGCTGGTCGCCTCGATCGAGGACTACGATCTGGAGACGGACACGGCGAAACCGGGGCCGATTTTTTCCGAACGCGTGATTGCTCCGCCGGCCGCACCGACGATTACCTCACCTGCCGATGCGCTCGCCGTCGTGCTGAATGAACGAGGCCACGTCGATATCGACCATGTCGCCGAGCTGCTGCACAGCGATCCTGCTGATGTGGTCGACGAGCTGGGCGAGGCCATCTTCCGTGATCCGGCCGATGGATCGTGGAAGACGGCAGACGGATATCTCTCAGGGGCCGTCCGCACAAAGCTCGCCGCCGCGCAGGCTGCCGCAGAGCTCGACCCGTCATATGAGCGTAATGTCCGCGCGCTTCTAGATGTTCAGCCGGCCGATCTGCGTCCCTCGGATATCACAGCCCGTCTCGGCGCACCTTGGATCCCGGCCGCCGATGTCGTCGCCTTCGTCAAGCAAAAGATGGAGGCTGATATCCGCATCCATCATATGCCGGAGCTTGGTTCCTGGACGGTGGAGGCACGGCAGCTCGGTTACAGCGCCGCTGGCACATCGGAATGGGGAACGAGCCGCCGCCACGCCGGCGACCTGCTGTCTGACGCGCTCAACAGCCGAGTCCCACAGATTTTCGACGTCTTCAAGGATGCCGACGGTGAGCGCCGGGTCCTCAATGTAGTCGATACGGAAGCCGCGCGCGACAAGCTGCAGAGGATCAAGCAGGCTTTTCAGGACTGGGTCTGGACCGATCCAGATCGCACCGACCGGCTGGCCCGCGATTACAATGATCGCTTCAACAATATCGCGCCGCGGAAATTCGACGGCTCCCACCTGAAACTTCCCGGCGCCTCTGGCGCCTTTGTTTTGTACGGGCACCAGAAACGCGGCATCTGGCGGATCATTGCCGATGGCTCGACCTATCTTGCCCATGCTGTCGGCGCCGGTAAGACGATGACGATGGCGGCGGCCATCATGGAGCAGCGCCGGCTTGGACTGATCGCCAAGGCCATGCTGGTCGTGCCCGGCCATTGCCTGGCGCAGGCCGCTCGCGAGTTTTTAGGCCTCTATCCGAATGCTCGCATTCTGGTGGCGGATGAGACGAACTTCACAAAGGACAAGCGGGCTCGCTTCCTCTCGCGCGCCGCGACCGCGACCTGGGACGCGATCATCATCACGCATTCGGCGTTCCGGTTCATCGCCGTGCCGTCCGCCTTTGAGCAGGAGATGATCCAGGGCGAGTTGCAGCTCTATGAGGATCTGCTGACCAAGGTCGACAGTGAGGACCCCGTTTCGCGCAAGCGCCTTGAGCGGCTGAAGGAAGGTTTGCAGGAGCGGCTCGAAGGACTGGCGACCAGAAAGGATGACCTGCTGACTATCTCGGAAATCGGCATCGACCAGATCATCGTCGACGAGGCGCAGGAGTTCCGCAAGCTCTCCTTTGCTACCAACATGTCGACATTGAAGGGCATCGACCCGAACGGCTCGCAGCGCGCCTGGGATCTCTATGTGAAATCCCGCTACATCGAGACGAAGAACCCCGGCCGCGCACTGGTGCTCGCTTCCGGCACGCCGATCACCAATACGCTCGGAGAAATGTTCTCGATCCAGCGTCTGCTTGGGTATGTAGCGCTTGCCGAACGCGGCCTGCACGAGTTCGACGCCTGGGCATCGTGCTTCGGCGACACGACTACCGAACTCGAAATCCAGCCATCGGGAAAATACAAGCCGGTCAGCCGCTTTGCTTCCTTCGTCAACGTGCCGGAGCTGATCGCCATGTTCCGCTCGTTTGCTGATGTGGTGATGCCTGACGATCTGCGGCAATACGTGAAGGTGCCCAACATCTCGACCGGCCGGCGGCAGATCATGACTGCCAAGCCGACGGCACTGTTCAAGACCTATCAGCAGATGCTCGACGCGCGGATCAAGGCGATCGAGCAGCGCGAGGGTCCCGCCAAGTCCGGCGACGACATCCTGCTGTCCGTCATCACCGATGGGCGCCATGCGGCGATCGACCTGCGCTTCGTCATGCCGGCGGCCGACAACGAGGAGAATAACAAGCTCAATCTGCTCGTCCGCAATGCCCACCGGATCTGGAAGGAAACCGGCGAGGCGATCTATCGACGCCCCGACGGCAAAGACTTCGATCAACCAGGGGCAGCCCAGATGATCTTTTCCGATCTCGGCACGATCAACGTGGAGAAGAGCCGAGGCTTCTCGGCCTATCGGTTCATTCGCGACGAGCTGATCCGGCTCGGTGTGCCGGCATCGCAAATCGCCTTCATGCAGGAATACAAGAAGACCGAAGCCAAGCAGCGGCTGTTCGGTGACGTGCGCGCTGGCAAGGTCCGTTTCCTGATCGGCTCGTCTGAAACGATGGGCACGGGGGTCAACGCCCAGCTTCGGCTGAAGGCTCTCCATCACCTCGATGTGCCATGGCTGCCATCGCAGATCGAACAGCGAGAAGGCCGGATCGTCCGTCAGGGCAACCAGCACGACGAGGTCGACATCTTCGCCTATGCGACGGAAGGTTCACTCGATGCCAGCATGTGGCAGAACAATGAGCGCAAAGCCCGGTTCATTGCCGCGGCCCTGTCGGGAGACACCTCGATCAGGCGACTGGAGGATGTTGGTGAAGGGGCGGCCAACCAGTTCGCCATGGCCAAGGCGATTGCCTCAGGCGATGAGCGGTTGATGCGGAAGGCAGGCTTGGAGGCCGATATCGCACGGCTCGAACGGCTGCGGGCCGCCCACGAGGACGATCAATACGCCGTCCGCCGGCAGATGCGCGATGCAGAACGCGAAATCGAGGTCTCTACCCGGCGGATTGGCGAAATCGGCCAGGATATCGCGCGGCTGCAGTCGACCACCGGCGACGCCTTCACGATGACGGTTCTCGGTAAAGAACATGCCGAGCGCAAGGAGGCCGGTCGGGCGCTGATGAAGGAAATCCTAACGCTTTTGCAGCTTCAGCATGAGGGCGAGGTTCACCTTGCCACGATCGGCGGCTTCGATCTGGTCTATGAGGGTGAGCGGTTCGGCAAGGGCGACGGCTATCGCTACGGGACGCTGCTCCAGCGCACGGGCGTAAGTCAAGAGATCGAGCTTGCAATCACGGTCACGCCGCTGGGTGCCATCTCACGGCTGGAGCACGGACTCGACGGCTTCGAGCAGGAGCAGCTTCAGTATCGCCGGCGGTTGGAAGAGGCCGAGCGTCGGCTGGCCTCCTACCGTTCTCGAGACGGAGGAGCGTTCGCGTTCGCTGACGATCTGAAGGAGAAAAGGCGAGAACTACGTGACATCGAAACTCAGCTGGCGGACGGTCTCGGCAATGAGACCAACACGCTGGCCGCATAGCTGCATTGCACAATAAGTGTTTTCCGATTGGCCAGAAATCAGGCATAAAGCCTACAGCTGATGCATATGGCGGTCTCCTCCCAGTTCCGCCGCAGCAGCTGTTCCCCTCTGGAGGTCAAAGATCTCCACACTTTATGGCCCGCGGTTTACTCCGTCGGCCCTTTTTTCTTACACATCATCATCCAAAGATATCTCGTCTTGGCCAGGCTGACGACCACGGTGCTGTTCTTCCTTGAGAGAAAAACTGTCGAGATAGCGCTCGCGCATCGTACGCATGTCGATGTCGCCACTGATCCACGCATCCAGCAGAGCCATAAAGATTGGGTCCTCGTCGATCGGCATACCACGCGACTTCGCGCGATTGATGGCGCGGTGTGCGATGGCCCTCCGGGCTTCAGGATCGGTACTCATCTTTCCTCGACTGGCACTCTTGGAGGGCGGCGACATTTATCAGCGAGTATTCACGCTCGCGACTTGAATTTTCCCGCCATCAACAATATCTGAGCATCACTTCCCGTTCAGATGATGTCCTTACGCTGCAATCGCTGTGGTTTTCGACGTCGTCCGGGATCTTAAAGGGCGCTCCCCTCGCGGGTCGAGCGCCCTTTTGCGTTTCGGTTTCCGGTCGAGGTTTTTCATGTCGTTCGCGCCTCGGCGTACGCGGACAGCACTTCTAATGGAGAAACGGAAAAGAAGGAGGAGGGAAAGAACCGGTCGCCGATCGGTCCTCCTGCCGACGCGTACGCTCAACCGCCGCCTGCGCTATCCCGGCCACTCGTTCTTCGCAGGGCTGTCAGCCCCGCTTGTCCTTCGCAGCAGGGATGCTCGGTCGCAGTTGCGTCAGTCCGGCCGTTCGGCGGTCCGGGAGGTGTCTTCGAGAAAAATGAAGACAGGAAGGGCTGGCAAGGCGCCGGTCCGGAACTCTCTAGACAAGGACAAATCCCATGCAGATCATGAAGGTTGACCCGCGCGCTCTGAAGGAAAACCCCGACCGGATGCGCCAGTCAAAGTCGTCGCCGCAGGCCGATGCGCTGATGCTGGCCACGATCAAGGCCGTCGGCATCGTCCAGCCGCCGGTGGTCGCCCCGGAGACGGATGGTGGCAACGGCTACATCATTGACGCTGGCCATCGCCGCGTCCGCCTCGCCATCGCGGCTGGTCTTGAGGAGATCGAAATTCTCGTCGTTGATGCAGCCAACGACAATGGCGCGATGCGTTCGATGGTCGAGAACAGCGTCCGCGAAGCGCTCAATCCCGTCGATCAATGGCGAGGTATCGAACGGCTCGTTGCTCTCGGCTGGACAGAGGAAGCTATCGCCGTCGCTCTCGCCCTCCCCGTTCGCCAGATCCGCAAGCTGCGCCTGCTTGCCAATGTCCTGCCAGCTATGCTGGAGCAGATGGCGCTGGGCGATATGCCGTCCGAGCAGCAGTTGCGGGTGATCGCCGCGGCGGGCCAGGTCGAACAGAAGGAGGTCTGGAAAGCGCACAAGCCCAAGAAGGGCGACACGGCGCCATGGTGGCAGATTGCGAATGCGCTCACGAAGAAGCGCATGTATGCCAGGGACGCGAGCTTCGGCGATGATCTGGCTCAGGCCTACGGCATCGAATGGGTGGAGGATCTCTTCGCACCGGCCGACGAGGACGGCCGCTACACCACCAATGTCGAAGGTTTTCTCGGCGCCCAGCACGAATGGATGACGAACAATCTGCCGAAGCGCGGCGCGATCGTCGAGGTCAACAGCTGGGGCCAGCCGGAACTGCCGAAGAAGGGATCCCAAGTCTACGGCAAGCCGTCCAAGTCCGACCATAAGGCGCTCTACCTCGATCGTGACGGCAAGGTCCAGACGGTGCATTACCGCATCCCCGAGGCGGCGAACCCGAAGGGTGCTGTTGGCGACGGATCGGTCACTGGCGGCGATGACACCGACGCAGTCGCCACGCCGAAAGTCCGGCCCGACGTCACGCAGAAGGGCCACGACATGATCGGCGATTTCCGCACTGATGCCCTGCACGATGCGCTCGGTCGCGCGCCGATCGAGGATGATATGCTGATGGCGCTGATGGTCCTGGCGTTCGCCGGCCTGAATGTCCGCATCGACTCCGGCGCAGATGGCACCTTCTACGGCGGCAAGCGCTTCTCGCGTCATGCCGTCGGACTGTTTGACGAGCATGGCAAGCTCGCCTTCGATCAAGACACGCTTCGGGTTGCGGTTCGCTCGGTGCTGATCGACGTCCTCTCGTGCCGGCGTGGCATGTCGAACAGCGGCATGGTCGCGCGCATCGCCGGCGAGGCGATCGGCGCCGACGCGTTCCTGCCAAACATGGGCTCGGAAGATTTCCTCTTGTGCTTGTCGCGCCAGGCACTGGAAGCCTCTTGCGCTGAGGCATCGATCCAGCCGCGCCCTAAGGTCCGCGAGACGCGTACAGCGCTCGTCGAGCATTTCGCAACTAAGCACTTTGTCCATCCGTCGGGCCGCTTCGCACCGCCGGCTGACGAACTGCTCGACTGGATCCGGGCAGGCTCTGCCACAGATGTCGTCGGCGCCGGGTCGCTCGACGACGGCCGCGCTGATGGTACCGCTGAGGACCAGGATGGGGAAATCGACAACGAGATGGAACGGGAAGGCATGCAGGGGGCAGACCGCCCAGATGACGCTGAGCTTGACGAGGACTTCGATCAGAGGGCTGCAGCATGACCGCCGCCTTCCAGTCGAACATGACGCCACCCACCCCCGATCATTCGGGGGTGGAGTTTGCCACCACTGCGGACGGCCTGCCCGTGGCCCGCATCGGTGACCTGGTCCTTGGCATGATCACATCACCCAGCGGCTTTGCTTTTGTTGCAAGCGCCGGTGCGATCCGTCGGCCACTCGCCGATCTGACGCGGGCAGATTTCATCGGGCATAACGGCCGGGTGGCGGATGAAGCGGAATTCCGTGCACGCGTCGCCGAGACCGCTGGTCACAAACGCGATCTGGCCAAGCTGAACCGCGTGCAAACCCGAATGTCGGCCAGCACACCATGGGGCGGATCGCAGATGGCGGTCGTGTACGCAGAGGGCGTCGTCGCCCACATGACATCAGGGCATGGCGGCTTCCATCTGTCGACTGAGCGCAATGCCAAGGTCCATCCGCTGCTGCGGAAGGACACGCCTTGGTATGAAGAGGACTGCGAATGGGCGATCGTTGCGGTAAGTTTCCCGGACCTATTCACCGCTTACGAGCGGTCGATGGCAGAAAAGACCATCCGCAATACCTGGCCCGACGTCTGGGAGAAAATCTATGGCCGCACGCTCGCCGAGGGCGAGAGCTGGGGCAAGGACCGCTGGGCGTTCGATCAACGCCATGCGGCGGACTACATCGTTATGTCGGCAATCTTGTCCGATCATCGCCCCGGCATGACGGAGGTCGTGGCGAAGATCGGCGGAGGCCATATCCGCGGTGGTGAAGAACGCCGCTTTCTGGTGGCAAGCGACGAATATGCGGGGCGGGGGCGGTTCGGCTTCGTCATCGATCTCGCTCGCCACGCTGAGTATGATGGCCCCTCCTCCTTCATCGGCTGGCGAAGCCGGGAGGATGGGTCATGATTGACGTCCGCCCCTTGAGGCCGCAGGCGAAAGCAATCGGCGCCCGGCACGAGACAGAGCGGCATCTCGATTGTCCGACCCGTCAGATTGCGGCGCGCGCCGGGAGACAGGTGACCACGGTGAAGGTCCGGAGCCGCCCGCGGCGCCGGTCCAGTCTCCGTCTCTACCTTCGGGAGCTCTTCGACCGCTTTGCCTTCGAGCGCTGGGTCGAACTCGACACGATCGCCTGCAGGCTGGCAATGCAGGAGCAGGTCGTCGGTCAGTTCCAGCATCGCGACCGCGAGCCTGTGCTGCATTCGGCGATATAGGAAGACCCGAGGCGAGTGAGCTGGCGATGTGCTTGCCGGCTTCGATGGCATCGGCATTGCGGGCTTTGCCATGTGCCTTCTCTTGGGCATCGGGAGTGATATCGGACCCGTGCCGGACTGCTCTTCTTGTTCGCTGCGGTCTGAACCGGCGGCCGGTCGTTTCAAGGCCGCTGTCGCGCCGCGGGGCGGCCGATCCAGCCTCTCTGCGCGAGGGCAAGCTCGCGGTCTGCTCAGGCCAAGGCCTGCTGGTCCGCAAACCTGCCCTGCTGGCTCAGTTGGATCGGACCTGTGAAGCCACCCGTCCCTTGCCGGTTCCTGGTCGTCCGCATCGAAGGGCAGACCGGCACGGGTCGGAACCGCTTCGGAAGCCAAGGAAGGAACAGACATGGCCAAGCCCTCTATCCCCAATCGCTCCAACGCACGGGTCTCGCAATCTCGCCGCGCTACCACCCTCGAAATGGTCCGCCTCTCCTGCCCCGACGCCACCCAGGCGTCCAAGATCGCGACAAGCTTCGGCACGGCAGTCGTCGATAGCGATGGCATCCGCAGCCTTCACGAGCGGCTGATCGTCGAGACCGCCGAAAGCCTGTCCGAAGGCCTCGGCGAGAAGGCGATGCAGATCCACCTCCAGCGCATCGTCGGGGCCTTTGTCGGATCCGCGTATGGCGCCGGGCAATTCTACTCCCGCGCCGTCACAGAGGCGCGCGACGCAACGGCCAAGGCGTCCAATGACGCCCGCGACGAGGATCTCGATGGTCCGGTTGGCTATGACAGCGCCGCCCAGCGCAAGCGGGAGTTCGCGGCCGACATGGGTGTCCAATCGCACGCGCTGCGCATGGCGGCCGAGGGCGCAGTCGCCGCCTATGAACAGGTCATCGGCGAGACCTGGAAGCCCTTCGACCGGCCGGTCGAAAATCCGGGCGCATCGCTCGACCGCAAAGCAGCCGAAGCTCAGTTGGCCGCATTCGGATAATACGAACGGCGGGGTCGCACCCCGCCCCTTCCTTCTTGTTCCTTGGCTGGCGCCTGCATGCGCCGGCCTTTTCTCAGGTCCAAAACGAAAGCTGGATGCGCGCCTGTTGCGGCCCGTCCCGCTCGGCGGTCCTGCAGGAGCCGGGCGCCCATGCAACGGCTTTGCCGTCCTCCACACTGTTACGGCCGTTCCGGTGCATGGCCGCACCATCGGCCCCTGACTTCGGACCTCCGTGACGGACCGCGATAGGCGCGGTCCTGAGAAAAGGAAAAGAAGTCATGACGAGGAAAGCGGAATCGGACCGTATCGACATCTATACGCGGATCACCGATCGGATCGTTGAAGATCTCGAACAGGGCGTTCGTCCCTGGATGAAACCATGGAGCGCCGTCAATACCGATGGTCGGATCTCCCGGCCCCTGCGACACAACGGCCTCCCATATTCCGGCATGAACGTGCTGCTCCTGTGGTCGGAGCAGGTATCGCGGGGGTTCTCCTCCTCGATGTGGATGACATTCAAACAGGCCCTCGAACTGGGCGGCGCCGTACGGAAGGGCGAAACGGGCTCGACGGTCGTCTTTGCGAGCCGCTTTACAAAGTCGGTGGCCGACGGAAACGGCAATGAGGTCGATCGGCAAATTCCGTTCCTGAAGGCATACTCGGTGTTCAATACCGAGCAGATCGAGGGTTTGCCTGACAGCTATTATGCGCTGCCGGTCAAGGTCCGGGATCCTGTCGAGCGAATAGAGAGCGCCGATCTCTTCTTCCGCAACACCGGCGCGGTCATCCGACACTGCGGCAACCAGGCCTATTATTCACCGGTCATGGATTACATCCAGATGCCGCCCTTCGAGGCGTTCCGCGATGCAGCCGGGTATGCGGCCGTCCTCAGTCATGAGGCGACTCACTGGACGGCGGCGGAACATCGCGTCGGACGAGATCTGTCCCGGTATGCGAAGGATCGAACGGAACGCGCGCGCGAAGAACTCATTGCCGAGCTCGGCAGTTGCTTCCTCTGCGCCGATCTCGGTATCGTGCCGGAGCTCGAGCCGCGGCCGGATCATGCGTCCTACCTCCAGTCGTGGCTATCGGTGCTGGCCAACGACAAGCGGGCGATCTTCCAGGCTGCGGCCCATGCGCAGCGCGCCGTGAGTTTCCTGCATTCCTTGCAGCCGCAAGAGGATCTGAAGGCTGCGGCCTGACGTTCAGGCGCGGTCGTCACCACCGGTGGCGGCCGCGTGATCCTCATCCCGTTGGTCCTTCAGACCTTGGGAGATGTCAGCATCCAGCCTTCCCCAGATCGACGGTTTTTGAGCGTCGGGTTTGGGTTTACGGGACGGTTTGCGCTCAATGATGAACGGCTTGGTCTGCTGAGGCATTGATCCTCCAGGCTGCGATTCGCGAGTGCAACAATATCGCACCGGGGAGATCGGGCAAGCGAGCCAATGTTAGCCCGAACTTGTGTCCCCGACTGAAGCAAGCAACGACGGTCGAAGCGGGGGATGGCGCAAGATGCCATTCGTGCCCGGGCGAGTGCGGCGGAACACCATTGCCATATCCCTTCGCGTCAGAGTTTCCGGCAACCCATCTGCGGGCTCGATGAGGCATGTCTGACCGGAGACCGGCTGCGCCTCGATCGTCTTCCCGCAACGACAAGGCTCAGATTTCTTACCCCGGAAGGCTGCGCCCTCCTCCTCGCCCACTAACAAATCTGCGACTTGCCGTCCTCCATTTCATTCCGGCCCTATTGGGTGCGGTCCGATCGTCACCGGTCTTTTGACAGCTATCGAGGTCGCGATGGGCGCGGCCCGAACACGAGAAAAGGAATACGACAATGGCAACCATAGGCACATTCACCTCCACCGAAAACGGCTTCACCGGCTCCATCCGCACGCTCGCCCTTAACGTCAAGGCCCGCATCGCTCGGGTCGAGAACCCCTCCGACAAGGGCCCGCAGTTCCGCGTCTACGCCGGCAGCGTCGAGCTAGGTGCCGCCTGGCAGAAAACCTCCGAACAGGGCCGCGACTACCTCTCGGTCAAGCTCGACGATCCGAGCTTCCCAGCTCCGATCTACGCAACACTCGCCGAAGTTGAAGGCGAGGATGGTCTCCAGCTCATCTGGTCCCGCCCGAACCGGGACTGATTGACATCACGGGGCTCCGCCATCGGCGGAGCCTTCTCCTCTGCCGAGAAGTAAAGACGGACCCGGCATCGAGCCAGGTCCGTCTTTTTTAGTGGCATACGGTTAGCGGGGAAGCTGCTCAGTATGAGCGATCGTACCAAGCGGGCATCGCGGCCTCAAGGATGAGCGGTTCCCCCAATTTACTCCACCCGCCCATGGGCTGCTTGCGCAAATCGGCTCCCCCACTCCCCGGCTCTGCCGGTCGCTGGCGCGATCCCTGACCCCGCGATCCCCCCTCGGACCCGTCGGTCATCTTTCACAAACTCAAGGAGATGGGACGATGACGATCGAACAGCACATCGAAGAACTGCGCGCCGAGCTCAAGAACGCATGCGACGCTGCGGAGCGCCGCGAGATCCAGACCGAGCTGGACCTGGCTCAAGCGGAGTTGGCAATCATCACGGCAGAGCAGGACGGAAGCGTTGATGCCGAGCCGCCCTTCTGAGGGCGGTATACTACACAGCTAGGCGTGGTCTCTGTGTAAGGTGTCGAAAGGCGGAGACATTGCACGGTGTCCTTGTCGAGCGAGGCCATCGACCCCAGGGATGTTGCGGTCCGGTCGTCGGGCAGCAACTCATCGCCATCAGAATTTTCCCCGCCGCTTCGCGTCTCCTCGCGCGCCAAAATTCAGGTGTCGATAAGTCCTCCGCTTCGCTGCGGCCGTACCGATGCAACCCTCCTTGTCCCGGCCTGCGGCCGATCCCTGCGATGTCCGCAATCGACAAGGAGAAACCACCATGCAAACCCTCGCACAATTCCTGGCCGCCACAGGCCGCAAGCTTTCTTCCCTCGGCAAGGTGATCGGCCACTTTTTCCGCAAGGGCAAACTCGGCCTGAAGCTCGCGATCAGAATCCCGTTCTTAGTCGAGATCGAGATCTCCTTTGAAACAGATTGGAGCAGGCGCCGATAACGGCGTTGTGCAACGGCCAGCAATCGTGGGCCGGTTTCAGCACCAGGGCTGTCTACGGCTCGTCCAGGTTCTGGCCAGGCCTTCCGATACGAGGATATCACCGAGGCTCCTGCCGTCACGGATGAGGACGCGGAGCTTGCGACCGTACTTGTCTTCGTCGCGTCCGGGCCATGCGCGAAGCTTGAAGGAACCCTGATTGACCAGTTCGATCAGGCGATCGGTCGCTCTATTTCCCAGCGCCAGCTCCGTTGCGCATTTCGGCTCGCTGATCTCGGGAGCGTCGATATCGGCAATGCGGATTTTTGCGCCCTCAATCCAGAGAGTATCTCCGTCCACGACGCAGGCGAAGCGATCACCACCGAAACATTTCCGGTATGTCCTCTCCGGACTGATGACCACGCTCGCAGCCCCGGCGACTGGAACGACCCCAAATATGTGAGCGCCCAGCGCACAGCCGGATACTGCGATCGCGACGATGATCTTTTTCACGCGATAACGGACCTCTGGCCGAAGGCTATGGTCATTCTTCTGCAATTCCATGGTTCTCAATTTGAATTCGACCCGTCAGAGATGGTTTTCATATCGCTCTTCGGTGAAGCTGGCGCTAACGCCGCTGCAAGCTGTCCCGGTACGTATGTTGAGCCGAGTTGATTGTACGGTATCCCCTGTGGCGTTTTTGCCTGACGAGATCGAGGAACAATTCAACCGCGTCTTTCTCTTGCTCGAAGTGATGAACCTTTAGCTGGCCTCTGGTTCCGATGCGTCCCCAGCGCCGCATAAGACAGGCCTCTCCGAAGAGGGTCGGTTCGATCGACATGGCATAGAAGCGCGCCATGTTTTTCTCAGCATTCGTGCGTTCGACATAAAGGTGATAGGGCTGGGCGATCATGGTGAGAGAATCGCGCAATCGGGCCCATGCGTCCAACGAGAGTTGTGAATCGATGGTCGCGAAACGATTCAGTTTTGTGAAGTATGGACAGAAGGAGCGCGGGGCGGTCCGCCTTTGGCGTACGGCTCTATTCGCTGAAGCGAACGAAGCCCAACTGTGGTCTTCGCCGATCCCGGTAACGATCCTCCCGCGATAGCCGACTTCCACTGATCAGTATCCCAGGTAACCGAGAATATCGGCGCCACAATAGTCGGCATACTTGTCTGGATGAGCGATGACTTCGCCGGTCGTGACATCCACCAAAGCGCTATCGCTTTCGCGAACGATTGCCTCAATTTGATGGATGCGGCATTCCTCGATGGCCTCTTCTGGCGTGACCTGGGCCTCGCGGGCTTCCCAATATCTCATCGCCCGATCTCCGGGTCCGGGTTGTCCCTCAGACCTTGATTTCCAATGGTCCACGTTTTCCATGAAAGCGGTTATCGCCAACGCAGGACTTCATGTCGGCTCGCCGGAACCACATCGCGCGACCGCATCGAAGTGGCGCATTTCCCCCGGTGAACACAATCTGCTCATCGGCCCGCATGTGCAGGACTTCGTGCGGCTGGATCAATGGTCGGCTGGCCAGTTGCTTCGATCGGGTTCGGGACGAACCCCTCGCCTGGACGCTGCGGCTGACCTGATCGACCTCGACTGTCGTCGTTCCGCATCGCCGGGAGATATAGTCCGCGGTCTCCGGATCGTTGATCGCTGAGAAACTGATCCAGCTCGCGCTTTCGAACCACTTGCTGGTGGCGTCGCGTCCGCCATAGGTTTCGCGCATCTGGCCGATCGACTGATAGATCATTAGAAGCGTGATCCCATACTTGCGGCCGGCATCGCGTGCCGTCTCAAGGATCCTCATGAAACCCAGGCGGGCGACCTCGT
Organism: Rhizobium sp. CG5; assembly: GCF_023701945.1. Lineage (GTDB taxonomy): Bacteria > Pseudomonadota > Alphaproteobacteria > Rhizobiales > Rhizobiaceae > Allorhizobium. Next base: position 2,037 of record NZ_JABAEF010000028.1, on the reverse strand, counting down.
CGAGAAGGAACAGAGCGCGTCCCGGCATCGCCCCGTCACGATTATAGATGGCGTTCAGGAATGAGCCGATGATCACCCGCGCGAGACCTCCATGGGTTTCCAGCGTTTTGAGATCCAGGGCGACGAACACGTCGGTCTTTCCCGACGCGATGTCATCGGTCGAAAAGGTCGAACCGGACACGAGACCGGCATAGTTCGGATAGCTCAGCCAATGTGTTTCTTTGATTGCGTTGGCATAGACACCGGAGAAGGTTTCGGGCGTCATGTTCACGAACGCTGCCACGTTCTCCTTTACAAAATCGGACTCGGAGTTGTCGTAGATTTCCTGAAGCCGTGCGCGTAGCTTCGGCTCCGGTTCCGAGAGGTTCACGCGCACGGTCCGCAGCGTCTGATCCTTCTTTTCCGTATGACCGGAAAGGCAGACATCGGCGATGATCGCCGTCAGCAGCTGCAAGCCGGATGCCCGAAAGAAATCGTCCCGAACGCCGCTGGCGCGGCCGCTTTCGCTCATGATCCAAGAGGCGACCGCGGCGATATCCTCTTCTTTCGTCCCGTCATGCTGACCGATCCAGTCGAGGGCATTGAACCCGATATTGGGATCTTTCGGGTCGAGCACGATCACATCACGGCCGGCCTTAATCCGGTGCGCCTTGACCATCGGCGCCACCTCATTGGATGGATCAAGTACGATCAGCGTGCCGCCCCATTTCAGCGCCGTCGGGATCGTGGCCGACGTTGTCTTGAAACCGCCGGAGCCGGCGAACACGATGCCATGTGACGATCCGAACGAACCGTCGAAGCAGAGCAGCGGTGACTTGCCCCCGGCGCCCCATGTCTCAGGCTGATCGGCCCGAAACGAGAGTGCCGCCGTGCTGTCGCGATCGACACGATACCGCTCGCCGATGACGATGCCGCCACCCTCTGCGAACAGCTTCCCTGCTTCCGGCAGTTTCATCCATTCCGCCTCGCCGTGCAGCGCGCGTTTACCCCGGATGCGTTTCGGCTCGGAACGCGAGAATGCTGCGTTGCCGATCACCGCGACGCGAAGCGCGAAGATGCCGGAGAAGAGAACCGCCGCAGCACCTGTCATCGTTGCCGGATCGACGTAAGACAGGATCGACCTCGCCGCCGGCACCTGTCCGGCAAACTGCGAGAGCCGCATTCCTTCCCGAATGACGGCAAGCACGATGATGACGCCCGATCCGGCCACGACGCCCCACCCTGCTGTCTTGATGTTGACCGATCCATGGGCACTGAGGAGAAAGATCAGTGCGATCGCAGCGCTCGCCACATAAGGAAGTGCCAAGCCAATCCGACCAAGCGTCAATTTCGCTTCTGCCGTTTTTCCGAACGTGGCGAGCCACTGTTCGATCCCCGGCAACGTCAGTGTAATGCCGATCATCATCAGCGGCGGAACAACGGCGAGCAGGATCCTATTCGCTGTCATTGCCGAATGCCTCCGCGCCGACTGCGATCAAACGGGATCGCTCCGCCTCATCGCCCTTGATCCTCGTCTTCGCTTCGATCAACAGACCGAGCAACAACGCGCGCTTTTCATAGCGCAGGCCTGCTTTGACGATCAGACCGCCCAATTCGATCTTCTCGCGAGCATCCTTCTTTCTGGCCTCTGCCGTGGTCAGCCGCTGCATCCGCTCAAGCCTCGCCAGCCTGGCTCGCAGCCGCGCCAGCACTGAGCGACGTGGCCGACGATGTTCCGGTCGCTCCAGCGGCACCCTTTTCTTTTCCGTTCGATCCGGCTTTCGTTCCGCGAAACCGCTTTGCAACGTCCTCGAAAGCTGCCTGAAGGTCGGCGTCGTCGACTTCGATCTCCCCAAGTCCGGCCTTCAGCGCAATGCGGCCGATGCGTTCGGCGTCACGCGTTTCCGCCTGCTTCAGCTGTTCCTGCAAGCGGGCAAGTTCTTCGCGGATTTTCGACGTTGGCTTCTTCATCGGGATGCAATCTCCAGTGATATCCGTGGAATGGTGGGATGAGAGTCCTCGATTTTTCCCCGGCAGGACAGGTACAAATTTGTACCT
>NZ_JABAEF010000027.1 GCF_023701945.1 Rhizobium sp. CG5 | reverse complement strand
CCCTATCACCCGCACCTGGTTCGCCCTCTGCAACCCCGGCCAGCGCCGGGCGATCCAGGTGCTGATCGTCAACATGGGGGTCAACATTGGACGCCGATATCGGGTCAAGTTTGCGTGCCGATTGACAAAGAGTCAGCCGCTAAGCGGATTGGCATCAATCCTGAATGACGATATGCGCTGTGCCCTCGGCGATATCCGCTGGAACCGGCACATCCCAGGGGGCATTGCGGCGGCGGCGGACATCGACTTCCATCCAAAAAAGCTCCCATCCACGGGTCGGCCCGATGCCGTCCATGGTGGCCGGTCCCTGAACTGATTTCCTGGTGCGTTTGTCGAAAACCATCATTGGAGTTTCACCCTCCTGAACGCGCTTGATCTGCTCACGCAGCATCCGGCGATAAGCGATAATGCCCTTGTCACTGGTTCCCAGATGTTCGCGTGTGCGATCCTGCGTCGCCCCCAGGGACTCGACGGCCCACTGGTCGTGAACGTTGATATCGAAGCCCATGCCCGTATAGGTCTCCTCCTCCTGCTCACGCGGATCGAAACCGTATTCGTTCGACTTGTTGCGGCGCGAGCGGTACATCGGCCCTTCGTGCATCGCCATACGCTGGGCGCGCATCTTTTCCTTTTCGACCGGCTTCGTGTAGCTGACGAAGATGGCATACCAATAGCAATTGTTGTCATCGACGGGGACATGCCACTGGGTGATCGTCATCTCGGTGCTGAGCGGGATCGCGAAGCCATGCGGGAAGACCTGGTTTGTGACACGCACATGGGTACGCTCTTCATCAATTTCGCGAAGGGCGATGAGCCGCAGGCCATATTCAGTGTTCTCGACATTGATGATCGGCCGGTCATACTCGCGAAGTACCATCGTCATCGGCAGATCACTGCCGGCGGACGCCGCGCGAAACTGCTTGCCATAAGCGTCTTTGGTGTCTTCGTCATGGAAAAACCGGTGCAGAAAGGACGCATGGGCCGGGTCGATCCCGACTTCCAGCGCCTGCAACCAGTTGCACTCCCAGAGACCCTTGAATGCAAAGACATGGGTGTCGGGGGCTGCGAAACAATCGAGTTCCGGAAACTCGGGCGCATCACCCTGGCCCATCCAGGCCCAGATGATGCCCGACTTCGCAACCGCCTTGTAGGCCGGTTGCTTGATATTGGCGCACAGTCTGGATCCGATCGGCTCCGCTGGCGTGTCGAGGCAATTGCCGTCCGCGTCGAATTTCCAGCCGTGGAAGGCGCAGCGCAGCCCTCCTTGCTCGACACGCCCATAGGCAAGGTCGGCTCCGCGATGCGGACAGTCGCGCCGTAGAAGCCCATAGGTCTTGGCGCCATTTTCGTCCTGACCGGAAACGAACAGGACCAGATCCTCGCTGAGAAGCCGAACGGGAACGACCTTGCGGTCACCCTCAAGCTCATCGACCAGCGCCGCCGGTTGCCAATAGTGGCGCATCAGAGCGCCGCCGGGGGTTTTAGGACCGACCTTGGTGATCAGGCCGTTCTGGTCCGCGCTCATCATGGGACGAATTCCTTTCCGTGTAGGGCGACATCGGGGACGCGATCTCAACTTGACCACATTCCGAACATTAGTACGTATTTTGAACTATGGGCTTGGAGAGTCAATCGGCAATCTCGGCTTCCGGGGCCTGCGTCCGTCCCTCGACGAGGCTCTTCTTGTAGCAGGCCGGGTTCATGTCCCGAACATCGACACTGATCGCCTCGATCTCGCCAAAGGCTTCCCGATAGGCGCCAACCAGCATCTCCGCGAGCGCACGTTTCTTATCGTCCGACCGACCGGCCAGCAGCGATATCGTGACATGGATGAAGGAACGCCTGCCGTCGCCAAACAGGATGGCATCCGGCCGCACCGTTCTGACCTTGACGTCCCGCCGGTCCATGGCGCCGCATTCGCCCGCAACGCGCAAGGCAATTTCGCGCACCTTCGTGGTATCGAGCGCGTCGGGGTCTTCGGTGAAGTGTTCGATCACAAAGTGAGGCATTGCATGTTCCTTTTGAGCCCCGCCCTTTCAAGGGCTTGCGCGTGGGACGGCAGGCGGTTTTAGAAGACCCCGAAATATTCGCGCTGCTCCCATTCGGACACCGTCGCGAGATAGCGTTTCCATTCGGACCGCTTGAGCACCGACATGTATTCGACGAAGTCATTGCCAAGCGCATCGCGGAAAAGATGGCCCGCCTCGAATGCCTCGATCGCCGCGATCAGACTGGGCGGCAGGGCGCGCGCGGCGCTGCCATAGGGGTTTTCGACCGGTTCCGGCGCACAAAGCCCTTCCTCAAGACCCGCAACACCGGACAATATCTGCGACGCGAAATAGAAATACGGATTGGCCGTCGGTTCGGCCACGCGGTTCTCGATCCGACTCGCCCCATCGCCCGGCGCCATCAGAGCACGCACCATCGCACCACGATTGTCATGCCCCCATTCGATACGGTCCGGCGCCATGCCGAAGGGCTGGTAGCGCTTGTAGCCATTGACCGTCGGCGTGGTCAGCAGGCAGCATTCTGTCGCATGTCGCAAAATGCCGGCGATCCAGGCGCTGGCCTGGGGCGTGAGCCTCTCGCTTGCCTCGGGGATGAAGACATTACGTCCCCGAGCATCGACGAGAGACTGATGCAGATGCCAGCCGCTGGAGGCGGTATTGTCGACCTTCGGGCGGCACATGAACGTTGCATGCAGTCCCTCGCGGGCACAAACTTCCTTCACCATGGTGCGGAACATGATCATATTGTCGGCGTGTTCCATCGGTCCGGCCGGCTCGAAAGTGAACTCGAACTGGCTCGGGCCCATCTCAACTTCGGTTGAGCGGACCGGCAGTTCCAGCGCCTGTGCATAACGACGCAATTTGTCCATCACAGGTTCCAGCCGGTCATAATTGCAGTCGGACAGATATTGATAGCCCTGGTCCAGAAGCCGGGTTTCGGGAGGCGTGCCCGGCAGGCCGGTCTGGCTGTGTTCCAGCGCCGCCTCCTTCAGGGCAAACACATGGAACTCGACTTCAAGGCCGACGGTCAGGCTGTAGCCATGGCCGCTCAGCCGCTCAATGGTCCGCCGCAACAGGGGACGCGGCGCAAATGGCAATACCTTGCCGTCGCGGGCCACCGGATCGCAGAAGAGCCATGCCGAGTGAGGGCTCCATGGCAGGACACGAAATGTCGCCGGATCGGGCACGAGGATCATGTCGCCCGCGCCTGCCATCGTCTCCATCACGCCGGGCGTGCGTCCATCCCAGATCGGAAAGACGGTACGATTGGATGTGTCCTTCAACAGCAGCGTGGCCGGAAGACTGAGCCCTGAACGGAAGATCGAACCGAGAGCCGCCGCAGTCACCGTCTTGCCGCGCAGCAGACCGTGCTGATCGGCAAAGACGACGCGAACGGTTTCAATTTCGCTTTTCTCCAGCCTTTCCAGCAGCGCGGCTGCCGCATCCACGGCAGTCAGAAGTCCATCGCGAACCAGTCGTCCGCTCTTCAGTTTTTCAAGATGGAGAGATGACATGCAAAAAGCCCTTTCCGGAGTGGCTGTTGGTAGGCCTTGCGGCGTGCGGCGGGATTTTCTGTTGAACTTGTCGGCATCAATTGGGGGGGCAGATTGACCTTGTTTCAGGTGTGTCCGGGGATCAGGAACACCTGCCCATCCATCTCGGGACCAACGACGATCTGGCAGGAAAGGCGGCTGTTGGGGCCGCGAGGTGCTTCGGTCGCATCGAGCATCGCGTCCTCATTGTCGTCGGTGGGGCTTGTCAGGCCTTCCGGTGCGAAAACGTGACATGTCGCGCAGGATAGGCATCCGCCGCATTCCCCCTCAATGCCCGGAACCGCGGACATGACTGCCGCCTCCATAACCGATTGGCCCGGAACTGCACTGACGGCGATCTCGGCTCCGTCGGTTTTGCGGAAAATCAGAGTAACGGCAGGCGTCATGAGAAGCTCCTTGCGAGGATGTCGCCGGATCGAAAAAGTTCGGAAATGCTGCTTGCGCCTCTTCGGCGAACTGTGTGCTTGTGAGACAGCCTTCAGGAAACGGGACCGTCGATTTCGAGGATCAGGGATGTCTCGAAGCAATAATTGTCCGTGAGCGACGGTGCGCCGTAGGTCGCCCGGGCACCCAGACCGATATCCGGGCCGAAGACCTCCTCCAGAAGGTCGGTCAGACCGTTGGTGATCTTGTAGTGCTCGAAGAAATCCGGCGTGCAGGCGACGTAGTTCAATGAACTGACGATGGCTGTCACCCTGTCCAGATCTCCGAGCGCCCGCTTAATCGTGGAAATGCAGTTGATGCCGGTGTGCCGCGCTGCGAGATAGCCCTCCTCGATGCTCACCCCATCGCCCAGACGTCCCGGATAAAGCACCTTGCCGTCCTTCATGCCCGGGGAATGTCCGCACAGATGCATGACCCTTCCGGTGATGACGAAAGGCTTCATCTTGCCGTAGCGTTTGCCGTATTGATCAGGGCCGGCCATCGGCACCGTCAGTTCGATATCCAGTTCTGCGAGGCGCTGTTCCACTTTCATGAGATAGACTTTCTTGTTTGAGTTTAGTGCGCAGCCATGGTCTTGCCGATGCGCGAATGGCTATAGCCCGAGCGCGCAGCCGTCCTTGCGCGGGTCGGATGCGGCCGCCAGAACACCGCTTTGCGGATTTCGCCAGATGATTTGGCCGCCGCCGATCGGGGTTGGCGACCATTGCGCATCGTGGCCGCGGCTGCGCAATTCATCGATAACGCTCTCATCCTGACGCTGCTCAATATTGAGGACACCGCGATAGACAAAGCTGCGCGGCGCATCGAGCGCCTGCTGCATGTCCATGCCGTGGTCGAGAATATTTGACAGCAGTTCGGCATGCCCGGCCGCCTGATACGGCCCTCCCATGACCCCGAAGGGGGCCACGCACTGGCCATTCTGCATGACCATGCCGGGGATCAGCGTATGCAGCGGCCGCTTGCCGCCGGCGATCGCATTGGGATGCCCAGCTTCCAGACGGAACTGCGCGCCGCGATTGTGAAACAGAACGCCTGAGCGCGGCGCCATGATGCGGCTGCCGAAGGAGTGAAACAGCGAATTGATGAAGGAGATGGCATTGCCCTCCTCATCGACGACGCAGGCATAGACCGTGTCGAGCTGCGTCACCTCCGGCCAGACGGTCGGAGCCGCGGCCTTTTTCATATCGATGCGCGAGCGAGCAAATTCGGCCCATTGCGGAGACAGGAGCTGTTGGACGGGCGTGGAGCCAAAATCAGGGTCGCAGAACAGTTCATCGCGGTGGTGATAGGCAAGCTTGGCCAGTTCGGCGAAAATATGGATACGGTCGGCCTCGCTGAGGCCCGGGTCGCGCAGATCCATGCCATCGAGCGCATTGAGCATCATCAGCGCCGCAAGCCCCTGACCGCTCGGCGGCAATTCGACGATGTCGTATCCCTTGTAGCGGGAGGAAATCGTCGTGACGTAATCGGCGCGCGCCTCAGCGAAATCGTCCAGGCTGTGCAGGCCGCCATGGTCCTGAAGGCAGGCCACCATGTCGTTGGCGACCTCACCCTCATAGAAGCCTTGGTGACCATCCCGGGCAATCTTTTCCAGTGTAGCAGCCAGCAGGGGCTGGCGGTGGATGGAGCCTTCAGGCAAGGGCTTGCCGTCTGGAAGGAAAACCGACGCGGCGACGGGATGGTTCGCCAGCAGTGGCGCCTCCTGCAACCAGTCCTGGGCGACGACGGGCTGGACCACATAACCGTCACGGGCCAGCCGGATCGCTGGCTCAAGCACGGTTCCGATCGACAGCTTTCCGTGGTCGGCGATAAGCCTGCACCAACCGGCGACGGCGCCCGGAACCGTAACCGAATGGGCTGAATCCAGCGCCAGTTCGGTTATGCCCTGCCTCGCATACCAGTCCGGATTGGCCGCTGCCGGCGCACGTCCGGCGCCGCTGAGCGCTATGGGCGCATCGGCGTTGCGGGGCATGTACACAGCAAAGCAATCGCCGCCGATCCCGGTCTGATGCGGCTCGACGACGCATTGCACGGCAATCGCAGCTATGGCGGCGTCGACGGCGTTTCCACCTTTCTGCAGCATTTCGATTGCCGTCAGGCTTGCCTGCGGATGCGAGGTCGCCACTGCCGCCCTGGCGGAGTATACGGTTGATCGCGTTCGGGTCTTTTCGTTGCGCATGTTCATTCCCACGTCGATGTCCAAATTGATGTGCGTGCTCTCGCCGGATGCCGGCTGGCGAGAACCGGGGCGCCGATTATTCCAGTTCGACATCCAGCTCTCTTAGCCTGGTCGTTCGCGGGTGCTTTGTCCGCCCGGCTCGCAGATCCTCGGCCGACAGGATTTCGACCATCTCCCCGCTGTCCATCACACCGAGCTGCGGACACATATGGGCGACCACCGCGAGGTTATGGCTCACCATCAGATAGGTCAGCTTGTGCTCCTCGCGCAGATCCATCAGCAGGTTGAGAATTTCGGCCTGAACGGACACGTCCAACGCGCTTGTCGGCTCGTCGAGCAGGACGATGGACGGCTGCGAAATCAGCGCTCGGGCAATCGCCACGCGCTGGCGCTGGCCACCCGACAACTGATGGGCATAGCGGTACCGTGCCGCGGTCGGAAGAGCGACATCGGACATCACCTCGCGGACCCGCCGGTCGATATCGCCAATCCCCTGGACGATCAGCGGTTCGATCAGCGTCCGGTTGACGGTATGGCTCGGATGTAACGAACCGTAAGGGTCCTGAAACACCATCTGAACCTGCCTGAAGAAATCGCGTGGGCGCTTGTGCGGCTGCGATACGCCGCTCATTCTCACGTCGCCGGTCCAGGTATCGACAAGGCCGGCCAGAACCCGCATCACGGTCGACTTGCCTGAACCGCTTTCGCCGACAATGCCAAAACTGCCGCCTCTCGGCACCTGGAAGCTTACGCCATGCACCACTTCGTGCGTACCGAACCGGACCCGAAGGTTTTCGACGCCAATCATGTTTTCGTCAGCATCGGTCATGCCAGCCACTCCGAATCCCGTTTCATGATGGGCAAGCGTGCCGTTGGCCGGGTCAGGCTTGGCAGGCAATCCAGCAATGCGCGCGTATAGGGATGCCGGGATTGCGCAAGCTCGCCTGCGGCCAGTTCCTCGACCACCTGACCGGCATACATGACCACGACGCGGTCGCAGAAATGGCGCACGAGCGGAAGATCGTGGCTGATGAGCATGAGGCCCATGTTGCGGCGAGAAACGAGGTCCTCCATCAGCTTGAGAATTTCCGCCTGCACGGACGCATCAAGGGCGGACGTAGGTTCGTCGGCGATCAGTAGCTCAGGATCCGGCGCCAGCATCATCGCGATCATGACCCGCTGGCCCATGCCGCCTGAGAGCTCATGGGGATAGGATCCGGCGACACGCTTCGGGTTGCGGATCTGGACCTGGTCCAGCAGGTCGATGGCCGCCTCCAGGCCTTCGCGACGGCTTCCCTTTTTCTGATTGCGCCACGCTTCGGCGATCTGCTCGCCGGCAGTCATGATCGGGTTGAGCGAGTATTTGGGGTCCTGCATGATCAATCCGGCGCGACGTCCACGGATCGACCGCATTTGCTTCTCGCTTGCCGCCAAGACGTCTATGCCGTCAAAATGCAGCTTGTCCGCACTCACGCGCGCCTTTGGCGGCAGCAATTGCAGCAAAGCCCGTGCCGTCAGCGATTTCCCGCTCCCGCTCTCGCCAACGATGCCGAGCTTCTCCGTGCCAAGCTTCATCGACACATTCTTCACAGCGGTATGCGTGCCACGGGCCGAGGGAAATTCGATCTTGAGGCCGCAAATCTCCACCAACATCGCCATTCTCCTCAGTTCTGTCTGGAGTCGAGCGCATCGCGCAAGCCGTCACCCACCAGGTTGAAGGCAAGCGAAACGGTGAGGATCGCGAGCCCGGGAATGAGGGGGACCCACCACTGCTCGAGGATGAAACGCCGTGCGCTGGAAATCATGGTACCCCATTCGGCCATCGGCGGTTGAGCGCCCATGCCCAGAAATCCCAAACTTGCCGCGAAAATGACGATGGAACTCATGTCGAGCGTCACGCGCACGATCAGGGAGCTGAAGCAAAGAGGCATGACGTGATGGATGATGATCCGAAACGAGGACGCCCCGGTCATGCGCGCGGCGGCGATGTAATCGGTATCGCGGATCGCCATGGTTTCCGCCCGGGCGAGACGGGCATAGGGAGGCCATGTCGTCAAGGCGATGGCGATGACCGCGCTTGTCATCCCAGGATGGATCGCCGCCACGAAGGCCAGCGCGAGAATGAGACGCGGAAATGCCAGGAAAACATCCGTGACGCGCATCAAGACGACATCCGCGGCACCGCGATAATAGCCAGCGGCGCAGCCGATAAGAAGTCCGACAGGCGCGACCAGCACCACGACGGCCAGGACCATGCCGAGGGTCACCCGGCCGCCGTAGAGCAGGCGGGAATAGACATCGCGCCCCAGTTCGTCCGTGCCCAACCAGTTTCCGGTAGATGGTGGCAGAAGCCGTTGCCCGAGATTCTGGGCAACGGGATCGTGAGTCGCCAACCAGGGTGCGAAAATGGCGCCAAGAAGCACCAGCCCGATCAAGACCAGACCGAATATTGCCGGTCTATTGCCATAGAACGCCACCCACAGCCTGTAGCGATGAACCCAGGCTGCCTGCGTCTGCGATTCCGAGTTGTCGTTTTGCCACCAGGAGCGGTCGAAGAGTTTGACGGTCATAGGCGGGGATCCAAGATTTGATAGGCGAAATCCACGAGAAGATTCAGCAGCATGTAGACGGCCCCGACGACGAGCGTCGCGCCGATCACCGCATTCATGTCCGCGTTCATCAAGGAAACCGTCATGTATTGGCCGATCCCGGGCCAACTGAAGATGGTTTCGGTGACGACAGCGCCTTCCAGAAGGCCTGCGAAAGTCAGGGCGAGCACCGTGAGCAGTCGGACGGTGATATTGCCGAACGCATGGCGCCAAATGACGCGCAATGACGACAGGCCCTTTGCCTTGGCGGTGGTAATGAATTCCCCGCTCAGGGTGTCGATCATGAAGGAGCGCGTCATCCGCAGGATGTAGGCCATCGAGAAAAAGGCGAGCACGGCCGCGGGCAGAAGCAGATGCGACAGGGCGTCCCAAAAGACTTCCCAGTCGCCCGCGATCAATGCGTCAACCGTCAGGAAGCCCGTTACTGTCGGTGTGAGGCCCGCCAGGCCAACGCCGATGCGGCCCGTGCCCGGTGCCCAGCCCAGCTTCGCGTAAAAGACCAGCAACGCGACGAGACCAAGGACAGGGATCGGCGTGGAATGCCCGAGCAGCGAGATAACGCGAACCGCCTGATCTAGGCGGCTGTTGCGCCGCACCGCCGAGATGACGCCGAGCGGAACGCCGAAGAGTGTGGCGAAGATCATTGCCACTGTCCCGAGCTCCACGGTAGCGGGGAAATATCGCTTGATGTCATCCAGTACGAGATTGGACGTCATGATCGAGCGTCCGAGGTCGCCACCGGCGAGATGCTGCATATAGATCCAGAACTGGATGAGGAGAGGTTTGTCGAGGCCAAGCTCCGCCCGCATGCGCAACACCACATCCGGCCTGGCATGATCGCCGAGGATCGCCACCACCGGGTCGATCGCGATAACCCGCCCGATGAAGAAGGTTATCACGACCAAGCCGAACAGGGTGACGACCAGACTGGAGGCGGCTGCCCCCAGTCTCAAGAGTTTGCTTGCAGTCTGTGTGCGAAACATCCTGCCGGACCTTATGCCTTTCTGACGTCGGCATAGTGGGTAAAGCCGGTCTGGGCACCGATTGCAAAACCGGAAACGCCTTTGGCCATCACCGCAGATGCCGTCTTCTGCAGCATCATCGCAAACGGCGCTTGTTCGGCGAATTTGAGCTGCATCTCACGGTAAAGCGCCATGCGCTTTTCGCTGTCGAATTCCTTGCGCGAGGCAAGCGACATCTCGATCAGTTCCTTGTCGACGAAGTGGTTACGCCAAGCAAGAAGCTGCAACTTGGAGTTTTCGCCGTCGTCGGGATTTTCGCAGAAGGCCTGACTGTTGGAATAGGGATCGAAATAGTCCGTTCCCCAAGGCATCAGGATCAGTTCATGGGCGCGCTTGAGGTGCTTCGCAGAGACCTGACGCATTTCGCCGGAGATGATGTTGACCTTAATCCCTATGGCGCCAAGGTCGGCCTGAACCGCCTGCCCGATATCCGCATAAGGGGCCGAGGAGGGCACATCCATCGTTATTTCGAAGCCGTCCGGGAAGCCGGCTTCAGCGAGAAGCTGCTTGGCCTTGGCAACGTCCTTGGTGAAGAGCTTGTCCTTCAGACCGCCCGGGAGGCTCGGCGGCAGGAAGCCCTGTGCGACCGTGTACATGTTCGGCGTGATGTTCGTGGCGATGCCGTCGTAGTCGATGGCCCATTTGATCGCCTGCTGAACCTTGAGGTTCTGCAGGGTGGGAACAGCCTGGTTCATCGCCACGTAAACCGAAACGGCCTGACCCGCGGAAACCACTGTCATGTCATTATCCGCACGAGCGGTCTTTAGAAGTTCTGGCGTCAGGTTGCGGGCGATGTCGGCATCGCCACGTTGCAGCATCAGCAGTTGCGCCGACGGATCGGCCACGTGGCGGATGTAGATGCGGCGGATCTGATCGGGATTGCCGGAATGCGGGTTGGCATCCAGCGCGACGTGATCGCTGGCGACCCATTCGGTGAGCTGGTAGGCGCCCGAGCCGGCGGAATTGGTCTTGAGCCAGCCATTGCCCATGTCGCCGTCGACTTCATGGGCGAGTGCGGTAGCCTTCTCGACGATGCTGCCGATTGGCGCCGTCAGGCAGAGCAGGAGGAAGCTCGGGGCGACTGCCTCAGGAAGCTTGATGACGAGGGTCTTGGCATCCACGGCCTGGATCTGCTCATCGACCTTGTCCTTGGTGAAGCCGAATTGCGAAAGAATGAACGCCGGCTGCTGATCGAGCTTGATCGCCCTCTGCAATGAGAAGGCCGCGTCTTCGGCCGTCAGAGCATTGCCGGACGGAAACTTGGAGTCAGTCTTCAGGACGAAGGTGAAGGTGGTGCCGTCATCGCTGACGGTCCAGGATTCGGCGAGGTCGCCGACGACCTTGGTATTGTCGGCCGCATCGGGAGCAATGAGGCCGCGATAGAGATTGGGAATGACCTCAAGGTTAGTGATGTCATAGGCTTCTGCCGGATCGAAACCGGTGCCCAGGTCATCGATCTGCTTGGCCATGACAACGACAGCCTTTGGCGTCGCCGCAAATGCATTCCGGGTTGCGAAGACACCGGAGCCAACGAAAGGCGCTGCGGTGGTCAATGCCAGTAGTGTTCTGCGTGTTAGCATGCAAGTTCCCCTTTTTGGTTAGCTGCTAAGGCATGATAGTCAAACTTTTTACTGATGCGAACTTTTGTTTTTATATTACACATTTTCCGGCAACTTGTGCCGAAAGACCGGCGAAGCAGCAAATTGAAACGCTGGCCGAAACCGAACAAGGAAGTGGCTAAGCCACTCTCTCGCCCGGAACTCTCAAGAGAAACGCTAGATGGTTGCGTTATCCTCTTCTCTACATTTTTCCCTTATTTTTCAAGATATTTGCATATCTGCGGCGAAACGGAGAACTGCTCGTTCCATGCCCGATACGATCATTTCGACCTCTTTTCGGCCAGCGGTCAGCGGCGGACCGAACTCGACGACTTGGTAAGTGCGGGCAAGGATGCCTTCCTCGCGTAAATAGTTGGTCATTCGTACAGACATCTGATCCTGCGGACGGAATGCCTCGCGGGTCTGCTTGTCACGGACGAGTTCGACGCCTACCAGCAGGCCGCGGCCGCGGACATCGCCGACGATCGGCAGCTTGCGCAGCGAGTCCAGACCATCGAGCAGGTACTTGCCCATTTCGCGGGAATTCTCGACCAGATTCTCATTCTGAAGAATTTCGATATTCTTGAGCGCGGCGGCAGCCGCAACGGCATGCCCACCGAAGCTGAGAACATGGTTCAGGCCGGCTTCACGGCCGCTTGCTTCCTCAAAACGGCTGACCACGCGCTTGCTTGCGATCGCGGCGCCCATCGGCACGTAACCGCTGGTCAGGCCCTTGGCCATGGTCATGATATCGGGCACGACACCCCACTGTTCGCAGGCAAACATGCTGCCTGTGCGGCCGAAGCCGTTGATCACTTCATCGATGATCAGAAGCACACCGTACTTGTCGGCGATCTCGCGCAGCATCGGCAGATATTCGTCGGGCGCCGGATAGATGCTGGCAGCGGCGGGTACCGGCTCCGCGATGATCGCGGCAACCGTTTCAGGACCTTCATGCAGGATCGCCTTCTCGATCATGCTGGCGCAGAGCGTCTTGCAGGTCGGGCGCGACAGGCCATATTCGCAGCGATAACAGTTGTTGTGCGGCACTTGGATGCAGCCGGGAACCAAAGGACCGAAGATCTTGTTGTTGAAGTCATGGCTGGCACCGCTGATGCTCATCGTATACTGGGTCGAGCCATGGTAGGAACCGCGCCGGCTGATAACCTTGGTCCGCTTCTGGTCGCCACCGAGCCAGTGATACTGCTTGGCGATCTTCATCGCCGTCTCGACCGCTTCGGAACCACCGGATGTGAAGAAGACGCGCTCGAGATCACCCGGAGCGAGATCGGCCACGACCTTGGCCAGCTTCACGGTCGGTGGGGCGACGAAGTTGTAGGGGGAGACGTAGGCGAGTTCGCGAGCCTGGGCGGCCATTGCCTCCGCGATTTCAGCCCTGCCGTGACCGATATTGGTGACGAATGCGCCGCCGGAGAGACCGTCGAGAAAACGATTTCCGTTCTCATCGATCAGATAACAGTCTTCACCCTTGGTGAAAACGGTCATGCCGCCATCCGAGCGCAGGGTCTGCGAACCGGTGGCATGGAACCAGACATGCTTGAGGGCGTCGGCTGTGTTACTCATAGATGGTCTCCCTTGTGGCCCATGATCCAAGATGCTTTTCAGTTGTCATGCCGGGCAGGATCGTCACGATTCCGTCCGTCAAATCTCTTCGTGCGCGGCAGTGGTTTCGTCCCCGTCGCCAACCAACGGCGCTCGAACGACCTCAAGCCATTTGAACAGCCAATTGGTGTAACTCGTCGCGACGAAGAGATCGAAGCTCTCCTCGCCCGTGGCATGCAGGATCACCGGCACGCGACCGCAGAGCGTCGACACGACCTGTCCAGCCCGAAAGTGGCGGGACTGGAGATCGAGATCGATCGCCCGTGCGAGCAGATCCCGCGCCCAGCGGCCTTCGATAACCACGCGTTGCCAGGCATGGGTGACATCCACCAGCCTGCCGCGAGCGTCGGCGACCGCCTGATGCCATTTCGCGACAACGCCACCCAGTCGGACGATCCGTCGTTCCGGCGAGAGGTTCAGCACGAAGCCGCCAGCACCCATTTCGACAACGACGGCGCTCAATTCGGCCGGCCAGGCGCCGGCAATCCCGGTTACTTCCACCATTGCGACAGCGGAACAGCGTGTCATCTTGCACAGATCAGCCACGGAGCCTCTCCCCTCTTGGGTCTATAAAGACGGGGTCGCAGAGCGTCACCGATACGTTTTCGCCGGTCAGGGGTGAGGCCGCGATGCGCTGCTGGCCATGCGCGGACGCACCGCCAGAAACCAGCGCCAGTGCGATCCAGCGGTCGAGTTCGGGACTGAAGGTGACCGAGGTGACATGACCGTCCATCGGCACCGGCGGTACGGCGGCCGCATCGATCACAATCTGGGCTCCGCGCGGGATGGCCTGTGTACGGTCCACCGCCATGATCCCCACCAATTGCTTGCGGTCCGGGGCGGTGAAAGCAGGGCGCGTCAGGGAGTTTCGGCCGAAAAACTCCTTTTTCGTGCTGACCATCCGCGCCAGCCCCAGATCGGCGGGCACCGTGCGGCCGTCGGCCTCGAAACCGGGAACGAAAAGCCCCTTCTCGATGCGCATCGTCATCATGGCTTCCGTGCCATAGGGCATCAGACCGAATGCGGCACCTGTCTCGATGATGGTTTCCCACATGCGCAGGGCATCGCCCGATGCCACGTAGATTTCATAGGCGCGCTCGCCGGAGAAACTGACCCGCAACACTCTCGCCTCGATGTCCCCGAGCCGGCCTTCGGCCACGCTCATAAAGGGCAATGCCTCATTATCGACCGCAAAGTCGGGATTGAGTGCCATCAGCAGATCACGGGATCGCGGACCTGCGATGGCCATTGCACCCCAATGCTCTGTCACCGGCGTGATGGTCACATCGAGGTCAGGCAACTCCACCTGACGCACGCGTTCCAGATGGGCAAAGACGCGCTCTGCATTGCCGGTCGTCGTGGTCATGAACCAGCGATCCTCGGAAAGCCTGGTCACGGTTCCATCATCCATCACCATGCCGTCTTCGCGCAGCATCACGCCATATCGGCAGCGGCCGGGCTTCAAGGTCTGCCAGCCGTTGATGTAGACGTAATCCAGCAAGCGAGCGACGTCCGGCCCCTGAAGGTCAATCTTTCCGAGCGTGGAAACATCGGATATGCCAACATTGAGGCGCGTGTTCGCGGCTTCGCGGATCACCGCCTGCATGTCGCCTTCGCCCTCACGCCGATAGAGTTGTGAACGGCGCCAGCTGCCGACATTCGCAATGACGGCCCCATGGGCTTCGTGCCAGCCATGCATGCGGGTCGTCCGCGCCGGAGTCGACAAGGATCCGACAAAAGTGCCGGCCATGACACCGAACGTCACCGGGGAATAGGGCGGGCGCGGCCTGCTGTTACCGATCTCCGCCGTCGTGCGACCTAGCGCCTGCGCTATGACATCGACACCGTTGAGACCGGCAAGCCTGCCCTGATCGGTTCCCATGCCCAGCGTCGTGTAGCGCTTGACATGTTCGACCGAACGATAACCCTCGCGCACCGCAAGCTTCAGATCGGCTGTCGTCACGTCATTCTGCAGATCAACGAATTGCTTAGGCGCGGCCGGGGGCGGTTCGACTGGGAACACCGTAGCCGGCGCCTTATGCGGAACCGGCTGGCCTTGACCCGCAGCGCGACCGGCGGCAATGCAGTCCTCGACATCGAACATCCCGGCGCAGGCCCCGACAGCAACCATGCCGGTCGATGTCCGACCTTCCCAGGCAGTGACATCCGGCACCATCGCGCAGATACGGTCATCATAACGGAGACGCCCGCCAGCATGGGTATAGAGCTGGGCGGCGGGCGACCACCCGCCTGCCGTGAGAAGCAGATCGCAGGACAGCCTGACAGGCGCGCCACCAGCGGTGAAGGGACGGATCGTGCACCCCTTCACCCGGCCTTTGCCGTGACTGCGTTCTATGCGATGGGAGAGAAACAGGCGCAAACCGGCCGCGCGGACACGAACCTGCAATCTCTCGTTCACTTCGGGACGACAGTCGACAACAGCCGCGATCTCGACACCGGCTGCCTGAAGACGGAACGCCGCTTCATAGGCGCTGTCGTTATTGGTAAACAGGACAGCCCGCCGTCCTGCCGCGACGCCGTGGCGGTCGAGGTAATGAAACGCTGCACTGGCAATCATGACGCCGGGACGGTCATTTCCGGAAAACAGCAGAGGCCGTTCGAAAGCGCCTGTTGCCAGCACGATGCGTCCGGCATGAACCATCCAGCGGCGCTGGCGCACGCCCGGTGCACCGTTTTCGACGATTGCCACTTCGTTGCCGTCATAGTGGCCATAGGCAGTCGCGCCGGCAACCATCAGCACATCGGGACGCGCGGACAGTGCCTGCACAATGCCATCGCGCCAGTCCGCATAGGTCTTCTCTTCGACCTGCGTGTCGGCATCGGTGCCCAACCCACCGAAGACGGGCTGCTCATCGACAATCATCACGCTGTCGCCGCCCCTGCTGGCCGCCTCGGCAGCAGCAACCCCCGCCACACCGCCGCCGATCACCAAGACGTCCACATGCCGATACACGGTCTCGTAACGATCCGGGTCCGGCTCGGTCGGCGCCCGACCCATGCCGGCCGCGCTGCGAATGATCTTTTCGTAAAGCGGCCAGGCCGAGACCGGCCATTTGAAGGTCTTGTAATAGAATCCGGATGGAATGAGCGGCGAGATCACATCGTTAACTGCCATCAGGTCGAATTTGACCGAGGGCCATCTGTTCTGGCTGCGGGCGACAAGACCGTCCTCCAGCCAGACTTGCGTGGCCTTGAGATTTGGCGTGCGACGAGCGCCCTCCCCCACCTCGACCAGAGCATTCGGTTCGTCGGAACCATAGGCCACGACACCACGTGGGCGGTGATATTTGAAGCTGCGGGCGACGATATCGACGCCGTTGCCGATCAGTGCCGAGGCCAGCGTATCGCCTTGATAACCGGTATACGCCCTTCCGTCGAAACGGAAGGTGAGAGGCCTGCCGCGATCGATGACGGTTCCACCCCCCTCTGTCCGCCAACCACTCATGGGTTCACCTCTTGCAGAAAGTCGTTGTTGCGCGTGTCCCGCGTCACCACGAACCATTGGCGGCATCCCGCAGCGTGAAACCAGCGCTCTCGGTTGGGACCGAGAGGATTGTCGCGTCTATAGACGTAGTCGCTCCAACTCTGCGCGGGCGCCTCGGCTGAACCGAAGGGCGCCGCCACGTCGGGCCGCTCGAGAGCCGCACCTCCGTAGGTGAACTCCGCAACCGGACGAGCGCCGCAACAGGGACAGTTAATACGCATGGGTCAATGCATCCACGCGCTTGAGCCAGAGCCTCGTTCATCGAGCAGTTCGCCCGTATCGAAGCGATTGAGGGTGTAATGTCTGGCAAAGCGATGCGGCTCGCCGGTTGCCACGAGATGGGCCATCGCATCGCCAGCAGCCGGAGTGCCCTTGAAGCCGCCGTAACACCAACCGGCGTTCAGGTAGAGGCCAGAGATCGGAAGGGACGTGATGATCGGACTGCCATCCATGGACATGTCGACGATACCGCCCCAGCTGCGCATCATCCGCAATCGCCGGAGCGAGGGGAAAAGCGAGATTGCCGATTCCACGACGTGGTCGAGAATATGGGGATCGCCGCGCTGGGCGTAGGAATTGCTTCCATCGATATCGCCGCCCATCACGATCTCGCCCTTGTCGGACTGGTTGATGTAGACATGCAGCGCGCCGGAAACGGCAACCACATCCAGCATCGGCTTGACCGGTTCGGAAACCATGGCCTGCAGGACATGGCTCTCCATCGGCAATCGCAAACCCGCCATCGCCGCAAGCTGGCTCGAATGCCCCGCGACACAAATCGCGACCTTGCCGGCCTCGATCACGCCGCGCGTCGTATCGACACCAACAATGCGGTCGCCGTCGCGCCGCAACGCCTTGACCTCGCAATTCTGGATGATGTCGACCCCTCGCCGGTCGGCGGCGCGGGCATAGCCCCAGACAACGGCATCGTGACGCGCGGTGCCCCCGCGCTTCTGGATGAGCCCGCCCACGATCGGAAAACGGGCCTGCGGTGACAGGTCCAGCCCCGGCATCAGCGCCCCGAGATCGGGAAGCGATAGCAACTCGGCGTCGACGCCGTTCAGCCGCATGGCATTGCCGCGCCGATGCAGGGCCGACAGCTCCGCATTGCTGTGAGCAATGTTGACCATGCCGCGCTGGCTGAACATCACGTTGAATTCGAGATCGGCGCTGAGGCCCTCCCAAAGCTTCAGGGAATGCTCGTAGAAATGGGAATTCGGCGTGAGCAAGTAGTTGGAGCGAACGATCGCGGTGTTGCGCCCGGCATTGCCGCCGCCGATCCAGCCCTTTTCCAGCACGGCAATATTTGCGATGCCGTAGTTCTTCGCCAGATAATAGGCCGTCGCCAGTCCATGTCCGCCGCCGCCGATGATGACGACATCGTAGTGCTTGCGCGGCTCCGGATCGCGCCAGGCGGCCTTCCAACCGCCATGCCCGCTCAGGGCATTCCAAGCCAGGGAAAGGGCGGAATAGGAACTCATACCCGCAACTCAGGCACAAGAACCGCAGGATCATAGGCAAACAGCGCCGGCGTTCCGCCGGTATGCAGGAAGACAACCGTGTCATCCTTGTCGATCCGGCCCGTGCGGATATGATCGATCAACCCTGCCAGGCACTTGGCCGAATAGACGGGATCGACGAGGACACCTTCCAGCCGGGCCAAAAGGTGGATCGCCTCTTCGGCGGCCTCAGTCATCGCACCATAATGCGCACCGATCTGATCGTCGAATACCGTGAGGTCCGACGCCTTTGGCGTCTTCGGCAAGCTAAGAATTTCCTGCGCACGGGTCGTTTCGTCGATAACCTTTTCGACCAGGAATTCGCTCGTGCGGCTGACGCTTACGCCGGTGACGTGATAGCTCGGCTTGAGATTGCACTCACCAAGCACCAGGCCCGAATAGGTGCCACCGGAGCCCACACCGACATAGAGGTGCTCAGGTGCAATCTTGTTTTCGGCAAACTGCTGCATCATTTCGGCCGTCGCCAGAACGTAGCTCGCCATGCCCTCAGGGCTGGAGCCGCCGAGCGGCATCATCATCGGCCGCCTGCCCTGTTTCACGAGGCGCTCGGCAAGATCCTCTATCGTCGTTCCGAAATCCCAACGCGGCTCGGTCTCAACCAGATGAATGTTGGCGCCGAGAAGATGGTCGAGAAGCAGGTTGGCGGAAACCGGATGCGGCTCGCCAGGCACGCCGCCCAGCACGAGTTCGACCTGCAGGCCGGCGCGTGCACCCATGGCCGCGGTGATGCGTGCGAGATTGGACTGATAGCCTCCGCAAGCAATGATCGTGTCATAGCCTTCGGCGATCGCCTTGCCGAGAATGAATTCGAGCTTACGCACCTTGTTGCCGCCAAGACCCGCAGGCGTCAGGTCGTCACGCTTGAGAAAGATCCGCGGCCCGCCGAGATGGCGGGAAAGGGCGCACGCTTCATCGAGCGGCGTTGGCCCATGAAGCGTGCGCAGTCGGGGAAAGGATTCGAGATGCGAAACAATGCTGGATGCTACGGACATTCAATCAGGCCTTGGCAACGGAAATCGTCTGGATATCGGTGTAGGACGCCAGTCCCCAAGGGCCGTTCTCAACCCCGATGCCGGACCATTTGTGCCCGCCGACAGGCGAGATCGGCAGGATGGTGAGGTGTTGGTTGACCCAGGCCGTACCGCAGTCCAGTTCGGCGGCCAGTTCGGCACCACGTTCGGCGCTGCCGCTCCAGACAGAGCCCGACAGCCCGAACTTCGTGCCGTTGGCGCGCTCGATAACCTCAGCTTCATCGCTGAACGGCAGGATGGGAAGCAGAGGTCCGAACTGCTCCTCGGCAACGAGCCGATCGGTGTCCGACAGACCGGTCACCAGCTTAGGCGCCATGAAGTAACCCCCGACATTGGGAATTGCGGCATCGCCGTGCAGCTTGCCGCCGGCCTTTAGCGAATCTTCTGCCAGTTCCTGCACCCGCTCGAACTGAGGCGCCGTGGTGAGCGGGCCAAGATCAACGCCTTCATCGAAACCATTGCCGACGCGGGCGGCTGAGATGCGTGCAAGCAGCGCCGTCTTCACCGGCTCATAGACATTTTCATGCACATAGAGACGCTTGATGACGGAGCAGACCTGCCCGGTATTTTGGAAACTGCCCCAGAACAGTTTTTCTGCAATCGCTTCAGGATCGACGTCATCGAGGACAATGCCGGCGTCATTTCCGCCCAGTTCCAGTGTGATGCGCTTCAGGTCATCGGCACTGGAGCGGGCAACGCTCTTGCCGGCCTCGACCGAACCGGTCAGCGAAACCTTGCGGATATCTGGATGCGCAGCCAAGGCGCGACCAAGCTCGTCGCCGCCGCTGACGATCGTCAGCACGCCCGCGGGAATGATGTCCTGCAGAATGGCCCCGAGCCTCAGCGTGGCAAGCGGCGTGAAGGGAGAAGGCTTGATGACGATGGCATTGCCCGCGAGGATCGCCGGTGCGATCTTCCAGACGGCGGAGATGACCGGATAGTTCCAGGGCGCGATGCCGGCGACGACGCCGAGCGGGCGACGGTGGACCGAGACGCGCATGTCACTGTCATCGCGCAGCACTTCGACCGGCAAGTCGATTCCGGCCGTATGCTCGAACCAGCGCGCCGCGCCCATGACCTCGCCGATGGCCTTCGGCAAGGCACGGCCCTGCTCACGGCAAATAAGGCGCCCCAACTCATCGGCATGCGCACGCACTCTTTCTGCACAGGCGACGAGAACGCGGCGGCGCTCTGCGATATCCTGACGCGACCACAGTTTGAAGGCTTGCGAGGCGGCGGCGATAGCCTGGGAGAGCTGCGCCGGACTGCATTCCGGCGCCTCTGCAAATGTCTTGCCTGTCGCCGGATCGATCACGTCGAACGCACCATCCGCACCGACCAAGCGGCCCCCTATCAACATCTCCATAACCATTGGCGTTGGCACCCCGTATGTCCTTTTTATGCGATATAAAAACATACGCCATGTGAACGTTGGTGCGCAAGAAATAAAAATCATATTACGAACATATGTTCGCATCATGCATCTTTTCGAAACCTCGCGTGCGATAGCTTGCCGACTTTACGATGATAGTTGCAGCATAAGCCTGCAGAGTCAGCCTATTTTTCGTCCCAGCCCGATAATCTGCCGCACTTGGACTCGGGTACGAGGCAGCTTGCACCCGTAAGGCACTCACTATATGGAAACATCTGTTCACACTGCATACGTCGAAATTCCGCAATCGCAGTCCTGGAGATGGGTGTCATTCAGCATTTTGAGAAGTCGGTTCCCATGGACGAGACCTGCGCTTCAAGGCAGGAGTTGCCTCGATCGAAGCCAGGACATGCGTGCCGATTGACAACCGTCCATGGCGACGTGTCGCAGGCTCAGCAGGAGACACGCCGGCGGTGAACGAGGGGGCCGGCGCTTCGCAGGGTTGTCAATTCAGCACCGGCGCCGTAAATCCGATCATATACAACCGGGATATGCTTCCTGTATTTGTCACTGCCATCGAACATGGCATCAGTCCAAGATAAGCCAATCAAAATTAGGCAATCAAACAGCATGAGACCCCCCACATGCGGGGTTTGGAGAAGAGGGATTCATGAGCGACGACCAAATCAACTCCGAAGACAGACCACGCGACTTCGTCGCGTCGCTCGAGCACGGTTTGAATGTCTTAAGCAGCTTCGATGCCGCCAGTCCGGCCATGAGTCTGTCTCAGGTCGCCGACCGGACCGGCATGAACCGGGCGAGCGCCCGGCGCTATCTCCTGACGCTCGCCCATCTCGGCTACGTAGCCCGAGACGGTCGCTCTTTCCGCCTCGCGCCCAAAGTGCTGAATCTCGGCTATCTCTATCTTTCGGCGCTGCCATTTTCCGATTTTGCTCTGCCCCTTCTCGAAGAAGCCAGCGCCGCCTCCGAACAAACGGTAGCGCTGGCGGTGCGCGACGGAGATGAGTCGGTCTATACCGCAAGAGCTATTGCCCAGCGTTCCCTGGCGGTCACTGTTCCAGTGGGCCGTCGCCTGCCTTTGTTGTCGACATCAACCGGTCGCGCTATGCTCGCCTTCGACCCGCCCGAGGAGATCGACATCCTGATCGAAAGCAGTCGCCCCACTCTGCTGACCGACAAGACCACCATCGACCCCAACCTGTTACGCCGTGAACTGGAACTGGTCAGGGGCCGCGGATACGCATTGGTCGAGCAGGAAGTCGAAGTGGGCGTGCGCTCGCTTGCCGTGCCGTTTTTCGACAACAAGCAGAAGGTCGCAGGCGCGATCACCGCCCTGACCAGCATGAGCGCCGTCACAACCAAGAAGCTACTCACAGATATCCTGCCCATTGTGCAGAATGTCGCCGATCAGTTGCAGATCGCCCTCAAGGCCGGCCGGTCCGATATCAATTCATGATGAAAGGTGCCCGCGCAAGCGCGCCCGCCTGAAACGTGCCGGGGTCGCTATCGAGGCTGCCGGCACAATAGCGACAACCTCGTCAGGCTTCGAAAAATCAACTCCAGACTTCGCCGAACAGGCGAAGCCAGTTTTCTCCGAGCACGCGCGCAATGCGGCCTTCGTTCCACCCCCGTCCCAGCATGGCGTTCGTCAGATTCGGATATTGCTCGATTCGGCAAAAGGCCTCGGGGAAAACCGCTCCTTTCGGCTGCAAAAGCTGCCGACCATGGCCCTTGTAGCGGAGAAAGTATGCCATCCGTTCCGGCGTCACGTCCTGCGTGAAATCCGTGCCGATGCCGACCTGTTCCTCGCCGCAGAGATTGATGACGTATTCGATGACGTCGAGATAATCATCCAGCGTAGACAAGCTGCCTCTTGGCATGAAGGGTGGGAACATCGTGACGCCGACCATGCCACCGACCTCCGCGACCATGCGCAGTTCCTCGTCGGTTTTATTGCGCGGATGATCCTTCAGTGCCTTGGGAGCACAATGGGTGTAAGCAAGCGGCTTCTTGGAAGCGCGGATCGCGTCGATTGAGGTTTGCGGGCCGACGTGACTGAGATCCATGAGGATACCGATTTCGTTCAGGGCCTCGACCAGCTCGTGGCCGAAATCGGTCAGCCCCCGGTCGATGGTTTCCAGGCAGCCCGCGCAGACCGCATTGGCATTGTGATAAGTAAGCTGGACGACGCGCAAGCCCAGTTCCGCATAGAGTGCAACGGTCCTGACATCCTCTCCAAACCCGTCAGAATTCTGCCAGCCAAGAATGACGCCGACGCGACCTTGCGCTTTCGCCTGGGCGATGTCCTCGACGGTGTATATTTGGCAAATAAGATCATCGTTCTCACGCAGCCACAGCTTCCACTGTCCCACGGCGCGCATGGACTCCTCAAAGCCTTCCCATACGCTGCAGGTACAATTTGCGGCCGTCAGCCCACCCGTCCGCATCGCCTCGAAAAGCTCGCGGCTCCATCTTGATACGATCAGCCCGTCGATAACGATGGAACGGTCGTGCAGATTCGATCGGCTCATGTAACTTCTCTCCATGCGTGGGGCGAGGCGGCCGGCAAGGGGCACCTGATCCGCGACAACGCCATTTTTTTATCGTTTTCACGCCCGCGGTGTGAGCGCGGCGTACCGGCAACTGCGGCCGAGATCCGGGGTCTTCAAACTCCGTCCAAGGCTGACATCACAGGCGTCACGGGCCGCCAGGTCATCGAACCAACAATTTTTATGAACATTTGTTCGTATTTACAACTTTTTTGTGATGCCAGACAAGCCTTCCCATGGATTTACATTCATGCGATGCGCAATGCGCACGCTTAAATTCCCAAAGGCCAGCACACCATGGTCGCGGCCGCGACCCGCCAGGCCTTTATCCAGCCCGATCATGACAGTGCCGTGCAGACTTGGCGGCATGTCGCCGATCAGCTCCGTGTCAGATGGCCGAAGCGCGGCACATTTATGGACGACGCCGAAACTGATGTGCGCGCCTACATGGCCTTTCCAGCCCAGCATCGGACCAAGCTTCACTCGACCAGCCCGATCGAACGACTCAATGGCGAGATCAAGCGCCGCACAGATGTCGTCGGCATCTTCCCTAACGACGAGGCCATCGTCCGCCTCGTCGGTGCACTGCTCCTCGAACTTCATCAACCGCGATCTTCAACTCAAATTATAGTTTGATGCAAAACTAGATTGCGCGTCCGATCGTGTTCGGCTAGCTTGTCCATAAGGAGCCCGCTGCAGGCAAATCGCAGGGAGGAGGGAAACGTATGGACATTCAACTTTTAATCGATAACGAAGACCAAGCTGCCGCTGACGGAATGACATTTGAACGTCGCGATCCGGTTACCGGAGAGGTGGCGAGCCGGTCAGCGGCCGGCGGGGTCGCAGACGCGAATGCCGCAGTGGATGCAGCTGCGGCAGCTTTTCCAGGATGGGCCGCGACCGGCCCAGGCCAGAGACGCGCCTTGTTGCTCAAGGCGGCGGACGTGATGGAGAGCAAGGCGCCGGAATTTATCCGACTGATGATGACGGAGACCGGCTCCACCGCGCCCTGGGGCGGCTTCAATACCATGTTCGCCGCCGGTATCCTGCGAGAAGCGGCATCCATGACGACGCAGATCGCCGGGGAGATCATACCGTCCGACAAACCAGGCAACATGTCGTTTGCCTTGCGCCAGCCGGCTGGTGTATGCGTCGGCATTGCCCCGTGGAACGCGCCTGTCATCCTCGGTACCCGCGCCATCGCCATGCCGCTGGCCTGCGGCAATACCGTCGTTTTGAAAGCGTCTGAGATGTGTCCGGGCGTTCATCGCCTCATCGGACACGTCATGCGGGAAGCCGGCCTACCGAAGGGCGTCGTCAATATCTTGACCAACGCACCCGCCGACGCGCCGAAGGTCGTGCAGGCGCTGGTGGAACATCACGCTGTGAAGCGCATCAATTTCACGGGCTCGACCAGAGTGGGCAAGATCATTGCGGAAATGGCGGCGCGCCACCTGAAGCCGGTGCTGCTCGAACTCGGCGGCAAGGCGCCGCTCATCGTGCTGGACGACGCCGACCTCGATGCTGCGGTCAATGCCACCATTTTCGGGGCGTTCATGAACCAGGGCCAGATCTGCATGTCGACGGAACGCATCATCATCGATGAAAAGGTGGCCGATGTGTTCGTGGAAAAACTCGCCGCAAGAGCACGCGCTCTGCCGGCCGGAGATCCACGAGGGCATGTGGTGCTCGGCTCGCTCGTCACGGTCGAGGCGGCCGAACGCGTCGAGAGCATGGTCAACGATGCGGTTTCCAAGGGCGGACACCTGATCGCGGGCTTCGAACGTCACGGCGCGATCATGAGCGCCACGTTGATCGACGGCGTGACGCCGGAGATGCGCATTTATAGCGAGGAGTCGTTCGGGCCGGCGAAAAGTATCATCCGCGTGAAGGGGGACGACGAAGCGATCCGCGTGGCCAACGATACCGAATACGGGCTGTCGTCCTCCGTTTTCAGCCGCGACATCCGTCGCGCCATGGCCGTGGCACGCCGCGTCGAAGCCGGTATTTGTCATATCAACGGTCCGACCGTTCACGACGAGGCTCAGATGCCGTTCGGCGGCGTGAAAGGGTCCGGCTACGGGCGGTTCGGCGGCAAGGCGGCCATCGCGGAATTCACAGATTTGCGCTGGATCACGATCGAAGATCCGGACCAGCACTATCCATTTTAAATCGAAGGTCGCACGCGATCGTTTGGCAGGCCGGAAGACCCCTTCCGGCTGCGATGGCCGCTGGCAGTTTCAGGGTAAAGCATGGCGAACGGAACACCTACACTCACCGCCGGCGGGGCAATTCTCGCGCGTCTCAAAGCACTCGGTGTCGATTACATCTTTGCCAATTCAGGCACGGATTTCCCCCCGATTATCGAAGGTCTGGCCGAAGCCGCGGCGCGCAACATACCCCTCCCGCGTGCCGTCGTCGTGCCGCATGAGAGTGCGGCCATGGGGCTCGCTTACGGTTATTATCTCGCCAGCGGGCGCGCCCAGGCCGTGATGGCCCATACGAATGTCGGCCTGGCAAACTGTGCCATGGGCGCAATCAATGCCGCTACCGAACATGTGCCGATCCTGCTTTTTTCCGGACGTACCCCGCTTGCGGAGAAAGACCGGCTTGGAGCCCGCACCGTGCCGATCGGCTGGGGTCAGGAAATGCGTGACCAGACCGCGCTTGTGCGGGAGGCGACAAAATGGGACTGCGATCTCAGTTTCCCCGAGCAGGCGATGGACACCGTTGATCGTGCCCATGCCATAGCCAATTCTACCCCGCGCGGGCCGGTCTATGTCAGTCTTGCACGGGAGATATTGTGCGAGCCCTGTCCGTCCGACGGCCTTGATTTGCCTCCGCTCATGGTCCCGGCGGTCGCCGCACCGCGCTTGTCGGACCTCGAGCATGTCGCCATGCTCCTATCCGAAGCCAAGCGTCCCCTGATTATAGCGCAACGTGGAACTCAGTCCGAGGAAGGGTTTGCGGCGCTGGAGGAGATGGCACGTGAATGGGCAATTCCCGTCTGCCAATATTGGGCCATACAGCTGGCGGTGGCAACCGACCATCCTATGGCCGTAGGGGTCGATCCGGCACCGTGGTTGGCCAATGCCGACTTGGTGCTCGTGATCGATTGCCTGGCACCATGGTCGCCGGACATCCATCAGCCAGCGCTTGGCTGCAAGGTTGTCCATATCGGCCAGGATCCGCTTTATAGCCGTTTTCCGACCCGCCATTTTCCGTCGACCGCCAATCTTGTCGGAGATGTTGGCGATACGCTTGTCGCGCTCAACCAGGCGGCAAAGCACTATCTGCCCGGGTCGGAAGCTGCGCGGAAGATTCGACGCGATGTCGTTGCCGCGGCCGCGCAAGCCCGCAGGCAGGAGGTCCGTCGCGAGGCCGAGTCCGGAGATGGCGATGCGGTCTCGAAGGCATTTGTCAGTCTCTGCCTCAGCCGGGCTCTGGCAGGTCGCAAAGCATCCATCCTGTCCGAACTTGGCGTACCGCTGGAGCCGCTCGACATCAGCCACCATGGTGCCTGGTTCCAGGAGCCGCATTCCGGCGGTCTTGGCTGGTCGTTTCCCACAGGCTTGGGCATGAAGCTCGCGGATCCGGACCGGCTGGTCATCGCGACCATGGGGGATGGATCCTATATGTTTTCCAATCCGGTCGCCTGCCATCAGGTTGCAGAGGCGCTTGAAATCCCGCTTCTCGTCCTTGTGTTGAACAACAGTTCATGGGGAGCCGTGCGACAATCCGTGCTCGGCATTTACCCTGATGGGTTCGCAGCCAGATCCAACGACATGCCGCTCGTTTCGCTGGCGCCTTCGCCCGATTTCTGCCTGGTCGCAGCTGCGAGCCGCGCCTGGACGGCACGGGTTCAACATGGACGCGATCTGCAAGCCACTCTGGCAAAAGCGATTGATCACGTGTTGACCAGAAAGACCCAGGCTCTCGTCGAAATCAGGATAGCACCCTGATCCTAATCATCATCGTCGGACTTCACGTCGGCGGCTGAAAGAGCGGCCGTCAACTTGCGCAGCCATGCGATCATCTGAGCTTTATCGGGCCCCATGATCGCATCCAACTCGGCTTCGTGGTCACGGGCGTGCCTTGTGAGGTCCTCGAGCAGCCTCTGGCCTTTTTCGGTCAAATGCAGTGTGCTGCTGCGAAGATCAGTCGGAACAGACCGTCTGTCTATGAATTCATTGCGGTGCAAATCGCTGAGAGCAGCCGTCAGCGTCGACTTGTCCCGACCGCTTGCAATAGAGAGCTGCTTTTGCGTGACCCCCGGATTATTGCCGATGATCGTCAGGATCGCGTAACGCTGGGGTCTCACCTGAAGCTCATCGACCTTTCGCGCAAACATACGAAACGATGCCTCCTGAGCCAAGCGCAAGTGGAAGCCGAGAAAACTGTTCAGAATACCCATATCAAGCGCTTCCGGCGGATTTGCCGGCTGGGCCTTTCGGTATTTGCGAGGCCTCGAAGGCTTGTTTTCCCTGGGTTTACGCATCGAACTCTTCAAATGTTGGAAAATTGGGATTTAGCATGCTGTCGACAAGCGGCAAACCGCTTGTGATCGATATTTTCGTCCGGTGCTGTTTTCTTTCAATTGCTTCCGCGCCCACCGTTAGGCCGAACTGCGATCCCTTGCAGCGGGCAAAATCACGAACGGTTCTGTCAGAGTTCAAATCGTCAACAAACTAGTTGACAGCCAAACTAAATTCACTAAGCTTCTCTAAAGGCTGACAATAGTGGCCTGGCAACATGCTTAGGAGGAGAAGCCTTTGTTGCATCCAGATACCCAGGGAATCGCTTCTGACGGAAGCGATTTCGCGATAGACGCGCGCAATGCGATGAAGGTCTTTGGCGGTACGGTAACCGCCTTCAGCGATCTCGATCTCTCTGTCCGCAAACAGGAAATTCTTTGCATTGTCGGCCCGTCAGGCTGTGGCAAGACAACATTGCTGCGCGCCATAGCCGGCCTTACTTCGCTCAGTTCCGGTACATTGTCGGTGCAGGGCACTCGCGTACAGGGACCTCCCAAGGGGGTTGCCATGGTCTTCCAGCATTTCGGGCTCTTGCCGTGGAAGACTGTGTACGAAAATGCGGCGTTCGGTCTTAAGATCAATGGCGGCAGCAAGGCGGAAATTGCAGAGCGCGTTGAGTACTACCTCAACATTGTCGGCCTCAACGGCTTCGAAGCAAGTTATCCCTATCAGCTTTCCGGGGGTATGCAGCAGCGGGTGGGCCTTGTTCGCGCGCTTGCGATGAATCCATCCGTTCTCCTTATGGACGAGCCGTTTGCCGCCCTTGATGCGCAAACACGGGAGATCCTACAGGAGGAACTGGTAAGCCTCATGCAGCGGCCGGAAGAGCGCAAGACAATGGTCTTCATCACTCATTCGATCGATGAAGCCATCATCATGGGTGATCGTATCGCTGTCATGAGTGCCAGGCCGGGCCGCATTCGCGAAATGATCGACGTGCCATTTGCTTGGCCTCGCGATATCGACGCGATCCGTTCCGATCCGGCTTTTGCCGAATTGCGTTTGCATCTGTGGCACCAATTGCGTGGACCGCTTTCACGTACCACGGCACCCCGAGAGGTCGCATGATCATTGTCAGGAACTCGAATGTGAGCGCCAATGGCTCTATTGGCGCCATCCGCGGCCTGTTTTCCAGCCGCATGATGCAGACAGCGGCGATCCGCGCCGCTTCCCTCATAACGATATTGATCATTTGGCAGGTCATTGGCCGAAGCGTCGATCCCGTACTTTTTACAACCCCGGTTGCCGTCGCCAAAGCGGCGGTGACCATGATCGGGAGCGGAGAACTATGGACCTATCTGGCGCCAAGCCTTCTTGTGCTTGCCTATGGCATGGCGCTGGCATGCATAATCGGAATTGCTGCGGGCTTGCTGCTTGCGCGCTACTGGATGTTCGATGTCGCGATTAGTCCGCTTTTAACATTCCTGTACTCGATCCCAACCGTCGCGCTGGTGCCGCTCATCGTGATGTGGGTGGGCTTTGATACGAGTGCCAAGGTCGTGATCTTATTCCTGTTCGCTTTCTTTCCGGTGGCGATCAACACGTATCAGGGCGTTCGAGGCGTCGATTCGAAGCTCCTTGAAGTCGGCCAGGCTTTCCGCTGCTCGGAAAGACAGCTGTGGACGAACATCATTCTACCCGCCGCCTTGCCGTTTATCATGACGGGCTTGCGTCTTGCCCTTGGTCGCGGCCTGATCGGCATGGTGCTTGCCGATCTTTATACGGCCATATCCGGCATTGGATATCTGATCGTCCGGACGGCCAATACCTACCAGATCGACCGGATGTTCGTACCGGTTGTCCTGCTCGGTTTTCTAGGGGTCAGCCTTACGTGGCTCCTGCGCATCATCGAGGCTCGCGTTGCACCATGGGCCGCTCGAAAAGACAATGACTGACCGATTCTGAACAACAAATCGATTTCCTGGGGAGGAGAATCCATGAGACACGTAGAACAGAAAGTTCGCTACATAGGACTTGTGAGTGTGATTTTTCTGGCAACCTTTGTTGCCACGACAAAGGGTGCCTGGGCCGAAGAGGCAAATTGTCCCAACGGCCTGCGAAAAGTGAACGTTGGCGTCGGCGTCACCCCGCCGAACGTGGTCCACACCACGCCTTATATCGCCAAGGAGCTCGGTCTGTTTGCCAAACATTGTATCGATGCCAACATCATTCAATTCGATGGCGGTGGTGCGGGCACGGCAACCACTGCGGTAGCCCAGGGCACAGCCATTGGCAGCCTGCCCGAGGCGCCAATTGCCCAGGGTATTCGCGCCAAGCAGATTTGGGGTTTTCTGCCCCGGCCACCTCAGTCTTACACCGTTGTGGAAAAAATCAAAACCTTCGCCGACCTCAAGGGCAACAGGCTATCGGCAGCCGGCGGTACAGGCGGATTCAACTGGTTGATGGGCCGCGAAGTCTTAAAAAAGGCGGGCCTGACGCTGAACGACGCGACCTTCGTTTCGCAAGGTACTGCCGGGCGCCTACCCGGATTGCTAACGGACCAGATTGATGGCGTCGTGTTGCATCCGGAAGACCTTTACATCGCGCAAAAGTCGAAACCAGGCGTGCATGTTCTCACCTCGCTGAGAGAGCTTTTGCCCAATATGGCCTTCAACAGCTACGGGGCGTCTACCGAGTGGATAGCGCGTGACCGCACCCTGCTGCGCGATACGATCGCCAGTATGATTGAAGCAAATCGCCTTATTTACACCGAGAAGGACAAGGTCGTTCCGATCATGGTCAAGGCAACCGAGAAGTCGAAGGAAGCCGTAGAATTCGCGTATGATTTCCTCACAGCGAATTGCATTTGGGCGGTGAATACAGGCTTCAACAAAGCGCATACAGAATGGTCGATCGACAATGCGATTGCCAATGGCGACATTTCTCCGGACAAGAAGCCATCCTTTGATCAAGTCGTCGATCTGGCGTTCGCGAATGAGGCGGTCGCCGCAGCGGGCGGACCTGTCACTATCGGCTCTTGCAAGGATTGAGGAAGATGAACGCAATCATAACGCCTCACGCCGGAAACTGGGAAGAGGTTCGCCACCGCCTCGACCAGAATGCCGCTTTCAACCGCATGCGTGGCACGCCCTACTATCGCGATGCGATCTACGAACAGTTTTCTGCGGCGGAATACAAGCGACGTTATGATGCCCTCAGAGCCAAAATGCGCGAAATGGGGCTGCAAGCGGCGATAGTACCCGGCGGCCCCAGCCATTGGAGCTGGGGCGGCGGAATGCTGTGGCTCACGGGCCATTGGGAATGGCATGCGCTGGCCTGCTACGTCCTGGTGCCACTCGAGGGAGAGCCGACACTCGTCTATTCCATGGGCGGCACGCATTGCGAGGCAACGCGCCGGGAAGTCGCTGCCGCAATTGCCGACGTGCGCGGCAGTCGTGGCGGCAAATACGCCGAAGTGATGATCGAGCGGCTGAAAGAACTCGGGCTCGAACGCGCTCGGATCGGCTTGCTGGAAGTCGATCCGCGACATCAGGATCATATGCCCTGGAACCAGGTAGAAACGCTGAAAAAAGGCCTTCCACACGCCGAAATCGTCATGACGCACGGCATCATGCACGAGCTCCTCTCGGTGCATAGCACGGAAGAGCTGGATTGCGTTCGTCAGGCCGGCAAACTCGTGCAGGCCGCGATGGAAGCGCTCATCGAGCGGGCGCGATCAGGCATTCCCGAATACAAATTGCGAGCGGCGGCAGGTGCTGCCATTCTCGAAGGCGGCGGCGATATCGATTTCCTGATCATCGGGTCAACCCCGATGGCAGACCCGGCCATGGTGTTCGGCAATCCACGTCCATCCCAGCGTGTACTGCAGCATGGCGATATCATCAACATGGAACTCGCGGCATCCTATCGTGGATATACTGCGCAGATCGGATCTCCTGTCTGCATCGGCCAGCCGCCCATCGAAGTGTCACGCTTCTGGAATGATATTGCGA
Organism: Rhizobium sp. CG5; assembly: GCF_023701945.1. Classification (GTDB taxonomy): domain Bacteria; phylum Pseudomonadota; class Alphaproteobacteria; order Rhizobiales; family Rhizobiaceae; genus Allorhizobium. The sequence continues at coordinate 36,434 of NZ_JABAEF010000027.1, read as the reverse complement.
AGCCGGGCTTCGAGCTTATGGCAGCGACGCTGAAGCCCGGCGCGAATATAGAGGACATTCGCAAGGCAGGTGATTTTTTCCGCGAGAATGGCGTTCAATCTCGGCCGATCCATGCACACGGCATCGATCTCGTTTCCGATGGTCCGCATATATTCAAGGAACAGGCGCATGCCGAACCTTTCGAACAGGTGCTTCGTCCGGGAATGGTAATTATGCCGGAGCCTAACCCGATCACGCCCGACGGTCTCCTCGGCATGTTTGTCGGACATACGTATATCATCACGCAAGATGGTGCCGAATGCGTCGATGATTTCCCGCTGGATTTGATCGTCGCAGAATGAACCTGCTCCGGCAGGTCAAGGAACGCGTGCTGCGTGATCTGCGCAGCCGCCAGTTTTCGGGCGCGTCTAAGAAAAAACACCTGCGGAATAGCGCAACAACAACGATGGATTTAATCGCATGGAGCATAGTTTGATCTCCAAGGAAAATGAAGTTACGCCTGTCGTGCTTGCCGCGATGGAGAGGACGGACAATGCCCGCCTCAAGCAGATCATGGCTTCGGCGGTGACGCATCTTCATCATTTCATCCGGGAAACGCGGCCCACCGAAGAAGAATTCGAGGCGGCTCTTCGCTGGATTGCGGCCCTTGGCCACTCCACCAATGACACCAATAACGAGGTCGTTCTCGCAGCGGACGTTCTCGGAGCATCGACGCTGATCGATCTTATCAACAACGATGGAATGCACGGCGAAACCATGTCCGCCCTGCTTGGTCCTTTCTACCGCGGCCATGCGCCCGACTGCAAAAACGGAGACTGTATCGCCCGTTTGAATACGCCGGGCTCCCCGCTTTTTTTCAGCGGCAAGGTGACCAGCGCCGACGGTACGCCGATTGTTGGTGCAAAGCTCGATGTCTGGCAGGCCTCGCCTGTCGGTCTCTACGAAAATCAGGACGCCGAACAACCGGATTTCAACCTTCGCGGCGTTTTTCGCACCGATGACAAGGGTGAATTCCGTTTCACATCGGTCAAACCGGCAGGATATCCGGTTCCGACCGACGGGCCCGTGGGAGACTTGCTTCGCGCTCAGAACCGCGCTCCCATGCGGCCCGCGCATATCCACTTCATCGTTTCGGCGCCTGGCCACAAGACACTCGTCACCCAGATTTTCGCCGATACGCCGGAGGCTTTGGCAAGCGATGTCGTATTCGGCGCCAAAACGCAGATTGTCGGCGATTTTGTCCAACATTTGCAGGGTGATCCCGCCTATCCGGAGGCGACGCCCCCATTTTTCGTCTGCGAGTACACATTCAAGCTCACCCGCGGCGTTCCGACCTTCCCTGTTCCGCCGATCACCGGCAAAAAGATTTAGGGACATAACGGATGTCTTCTTCCCTTAAACTTGCCGGAAAAGTTGCCGTTGTCACGGGCGGGTCTGGCGGCATCGGTAGCGAGACCTGCAAGCTTTTGGCCGCAGAGGGAGCGACTGTCGTCGTCGGCTATCGATCCGGTCAGGAGCGTGCGCAAGCCATTGCCGCCGCGTTGCACGGCACGGACCACACGGCCTTCCCCGTTGCGATCGAGGATACGACGTCGATCACCTCGTTCCGTGACGCCGTGCTGAAGCGATTTGGCAGGGTCGATATTCTGATCAATGCGGCGGGCATTACAAAGCCGGTGCCGCACGCGGATCTCGACGCGCTGACCGACGAATTGATCGACCAGATATTCATCAATAACTGGCGCGGCGTCTTCGCCACCATTCGGGCCTTTGCACCGGCGCTCAAAGCGACGGGGAACGGGCTTATCGTCAATATCTCGTCGATTGCCGGCTTTACCGGCATCGGCTCGAATGTCGCCTATTGTGGAGCAAAAGCAGGTATCGACATCATGACAAACTCGTTGGGCCGAGCACTGGCGCCGGACATCCGGGTGCTCGCAGTGTCGCCCGGCGCTGTCGATACCCAATTCGTTCCCGGACGAGGCAAGGAGTTCAACGAGAAGACAGCAGCGGCGACGCCGCTCAAACGGATCACTTCGCCTCTCGATGTTGCCGAAGCCATCGTAGCTTGTGCGACCCACCTCACATTTTCGACTGGCACCAGGATTGTCGTCGATGGCGGGAGGCACCTGTGATGCAGCCTAAAATCATCATCACCTGTGCGGTCACCGGAAACCTGACGACGCGGGAAAACCATCCGGGCCTTCCGGTCACACCGGCCGAAATCGCGAGTTCCTGCCTTGAAGCGGCCGATGCCGGCGCCGCCATCGTTCATATCCATGTGCGCGATCCCGAGACGGGAAAGCCTTCGATGGAATTGAAGCATTATCGCGACGTGGTGGAGCGTATCCGCGCCAAGAACAACGCGATCATCCTGAATCTCACAACGGGACCCGGTGGACGCTATCATCCCAGCGACGACAATCCCGCCGTCGCCGGACCTCGTACCACCCTGATGCGGCCGGAAAGGCGTGTCGAACATATCGTTGCACTCAAGCCCGATATCGCCACGCTCGATCTCAACACCATGACCTTTGGCAACGAAGTGGTGATCAATACGCCGGGGAACATCAGGATCATGGCCGACATCATCAATGCGGCCGGCTCCAAGCCCGAGCTTGAAGTGTTCGATACGGGTCACATTGTGCTTGCTCAGGATCTGCTGAAGGCGGGTGTACTGAGCTCACCCGCCATGTTCACCATCGTCACGGGCGTCAAATACGGCTTTCCATCGTCGCCCGATATCATGGCAACCGCGGCGCGGATGCTGCCGCCCGATGCCGTATGGACAGGTTTCGGCGTCGGCCGCATGTCCTTTCCCATGGCGGTCCAGTCCTACCTGCTGGGCGGTCATGTCCGCGTCGGGCTTGAGGACAATTCCTATATTTCGAAAGGGCTGCTCGCCAAAGGCAATGGCGAACTGGTCGAACGGGCGCGCGATCTCATCGAGAAGCTTGGCGCCCAGATCGCCGAACCAGGCGAGGCACGGAAAATTCTTGGATTGAAAAGCTGATCGGGAGATAGATTTATGGATACGCAAACTGCACAAAAGGCCGGGAAAGCTCTGTGGCTCACGCAAAAGTCCCCCGATCTCGATAATCTCCAGATCGACGTCATTGATGTCGACGTGCCGCGTCCGGGTCCGGGTCAGGTCCTGGTCGAAATCGTTGCAGCAGGCGTCAACCCGAGTGACGTGAAGGCTTCCCTCGGCCATATGCCGCACGCCATCTGGCCGCGTACACCGGGCCGGGATTTTGGCGGCATCGTCCGGGAAGGGCCGGCCTCACTGGTCGGGCTTGAAGTCTGGGGCGGCGGCGGTGAACTCGGCATCAGCCAAAATGGAAGCCACGCACGATGGATGGTGCTGGACCAAAAGGCCGTGCGTGCCAAGCCGGAGAACCTGACGATGGAGGAAGCGGGCTCCATCGGTGTTCCGTTCATCACGGCTTTCGAAGGCCTGCGCGAAGCGGGCGGCGTACAGCCGACCGACGTGGTTCTGGTTTGCGGCGCGAACGGGAAAGTCGGTCAAGCGGCGATACAGCTTGCGACGATGGCCGGCGCCAATGTCTTCGCCGTCGAATACAATACCGGCACATTCATCGGCCATGCCAAAAGTCCGATCGAGATGCTGAATGGCCAGACACAGGATGTCGCCTCCATCATTCGTGAGAAAACCGGAGGCCATGGCGCTGACATCGTGTTCAACACGGTCGGCAGTCCTTACTTCGAGGTTGCCAACAAGACAATGGCGAAATATGCCCGGCAGATTTTCATCTCCACCTTCGACCGTGCCGTACCCTTTGATATCTTCAACTTTTTCCGGGGCTGTCACAAATACATCGGTATCGACACACTCGCCCTCTCTTCCGTCGATGGTGCAAGGATTTTCGACAAGCTGAAACCGAAATTCGAAGACGGAAAACTAAAGCCTTTTCCCATCAATCCGGCCACCTGCTATAGCCTCGCCGACGCTTCAAAGGCGTATGCCTCAGTCCTGCGGGGCACTTCCGATCGCGTGCTTTTTAAACCTTGAGGGGCTCCTTCATGCAAGTGATGCGCTATTGTGACGCAAGGCCCTATCAAGCGCCAGAACACTACGACATGCACTGTCTCCGTTTGCAGGGAAAGGAGGCAACGCAAACCGATTCCATCTGGATTGGCCTGTCTCATCTTCTCCCGGGAGGTCACACGTCGATGAAGGACGCAAGTGTGGAGAAGATCTATGTCGTGATCGACGGCGAGGTCACGGTCGAGACGGCAAGCGGGTCTGTCACGCTCAAATTCATGGATTCCTGCAGATTGGCTCCCGGAGAAGCCCGGGCGCTTGTCAACCGCACAAACGCGCCCGCTTCCATCCTGCTGGCCATGCCTCATGCTTGAATGCAAACGGCTGATGGTTCGAATACAGCCTTGGTACAAACCCCGGAATGAGGACACTCGGCCGCCGATGGTGGCAAATCGCGCCCGCCGTAGCCCATCGATCAAGCCTCGGCAACCATCGAGGCAAGGCAAGAAGCATCATCTGTAAATCGAGGCTCATTCCCTGGTTTGCCACGCGCAACCCAGTCGCGTTTCACCCGCAGATAATTCGGCAGTTCGGCTAATTCAGAGGCTTTTTGGTCAAGCCTGACGAAGGGGCAGTTTTGCCAGCTCGCTCGCGGCGTCGGAGCAGGCCAGCACCGCATCAAAGGCGTCGAATTCGGCGGCAAGCGGGCTTATAACTTCTTCGGCCTCGCCCCCTCCTCCTCCTCGGACGACATCGTCGGCAGCCGGCGCGGTCGCGCGCATGCAGTATCAGGTCTTCGAGGTGGGCGAATGCGCCAACGATCCACGCCAGGTGCAAACGCAGGTGACGTGGGAGCGTTCGACAAAACCTTCGCCCACCGGCGAACGGGCGATCTACTCGTGGAGCCGAGGCAACTGCACAACCGCATCCGAAATCGGTTGCAGTTGGGTTGAGATACGCACTCTTCCAAGATCGTTACGGACACCAGAGGATAAGTACCCCTTATCGATGGCTTGGGAGCCTTGGCAGGAATATCGTCAACAAGCCCAGAAGCGGCATGAACGAGCAGACCTGGTAGACGAATTCAATACCGTCCCGGTCGGCGAATACTCCCAGTACCGCTGCTCCGATGCCTCCGAAACCAAAGGCGAAGCCGAAGAACATGCCAGCAATCAGTCCCACTCGCCCTGGGACCAGTTCCTGCGCAAACACAACGATCGCGGAAAAGGCCGACGAAAACACGAAACCGATCAGCACCACGAGAACGCCCGTCCAGAACAGATTGGCATAGGGCAGCAGCAGCGCAAACGGAATGACGCCAAGAATAGAGAACCAGATGACGACGATCGAGCCGAAGCGGTCTCCGATCGGCCCTCCGAAAAACACGCCCGCGGCAGATGCTCCGAGGAACAGAAACAGCAGGATCTGCGCATCCTGAAGGGCAAGACCGAAGCGCGCTATCGTATAGAAGGTAAAATAGCTCGACAGGCTGGCGAGATAGGCATTCTTGGTGGCGGTGAGAACCACCAGAACACCCAGCGTAACCAAAACTCGGGCCTTGGACAGCGGCAAGGCGCGACTGACCGTCGAGCGCCCGGCGGCACTGCGGCGATGGCGGCTATACCAAAGGCCGACCCAGGACAGCACACCGAAGCCGACGAGTGCAATCCCGGAAAACCAACTCAGGCTCTCCTGTCCGCGCGGAATGACGATAAATGCTGCGAGAAGTGGCCCGATGGCGGTGCCTGTGTTGCCGCCAACCTGAAAGAAGGATTGGGCCAACCCGTGGCGTCCGCCGGATGCGAGCCGTGCCACGCGCGATGCTTCCGGATGAAAAATGGCTGAACCAATCCCGATGAGGCAAGCACCGAGCACCAGCATCGGATAGCTATGGGCAAAGGCCAACGTGACGAGACCCGCGCATGTCGAGAGCATGGCCACCGGCAACGAAAATGGCATTGGCCAACGGTCGGTTACCACTCCAATAGCAGGCTGCAACAGCGAGGCCGTCACCTGAAACGCGAAGGTGAGCAAACCGATCTGCATGAAATCAAGCGCGTAGTTGGCCTTGAGCAATGGATAAAGGGAGGTCAGCAAGGACTGCATGATGTCGTTCAGCATGTGACAAAAGCTGGCGGCAGCGATGACGGCAAATGCAGTTCGTTGGGGGCTGACGCCAGCGGCGACAACATTGGCCATGGTGTTTCCTTTCCGTACGCCGCTCATATGCGGCTTGTTTTAACGCCGTTTTACAAGGATTGCCGATGGCCTGCTTTTGTGTTTTGGTCTATTTCTTTCGTGAGTGGGCCAAATGCGAACTGTGGATCTGACCGACACAAGCAAACGCTTATCAAATGATCATCCGGAGAGCCTGGTTCTCATTGAAGGTGCCAATGATCCCGTTCTGGCGCTTCGCCGAATCTATCGGGCAGGACATAGGGTGCCCCTTCACAGTCACTCACGAACCCAGATCTGGTGCGCGCGCGAGGGCGTGGTGGTGGTGAGCACTGCCGAGGGGCGATGGATGATCCCGCCTGGTCATGGGCTTATGATCCCGGCCGGTCTGGAGCATTCGGCCCAAACCATCAGCCAGGTGGAAATGCAGTCCATCTATATAGAGAAAGAGGCGCTGACGATGGACGGGCCCCGTGTCGTCGAGATTACGGCACTCGCCACATGCCTCATCGCCGAACTGGCAGATGAGGGCAGCAGGTCGACAACGGATCATCGTAGGATGCTGGTCCGGGCCCTGCTGCTGGACGAGATCAATCGTCTTCCCGATCGTCCGCTCGGTCTTCCGTTTCCGGGAGATCCGCGGCTTGCAGCGCTTTGTCGCGAGTTTTTGAAGACGCCGGCCGCGCGGTCCGAGATCGACGACTGGGCGATGCGGCTTGGCATCAGCCGTCGCTCCTTCACCCGGCTTTTCCGCGCGGAAACCGGCGTAAGTTTCGCAACCTGGCGCCAGCAAGCGTGTCTCTTTGCGGCATTGCCTCGATTGACGGCCGGCGATGCGGTGACAACCGTTGCCTTGGATGTCGGTTACGAAAGCATCGCTGCGTTCACAACGATGTTTCGTCGCATGCTTGGAAGCTCGCCACGTCAGTATCTCAAAGGGACGGTGTCCCTGCCCGCCAATGAAAGGCCATCACACGCCGCCGACCCTCCCCGGGTCGGCGCCGAGCAGATCGTCAAGGCATTTTAGATCGACCGGCGGCAAAGGCGGCATCCGCCTCCCTTGCCCGACCGCCGCGCGGCAGTGCCGAAGTCGGCCGGCGGGGTGACCAGATCGAGGCAGACGTAATGACTGATGCGGGCAAATCCACCGATCACTGCGCTACAACAGCCGAAATGCGATCCCACTCAACAGCGTTGCCCTTGGGGCATCTTGGCGGTCGCCAGGACTTCCCAGTCTTCGATGACCTCGTCGAGGAAAAGGGCGTCACACCGAGTGCGGCCTCCTCTTTACGTTCGGTCTGCCTATTGGCTGAGACGCTTCGACAGTCCGTCGACAATCTGCTTGGCCAGCGCCGGATAGTCCCCGTCGAAATGGTGACCACCCTGGAGTTCCACCGTTTCCACCGGGCTGCCCACGAGATCGCGGCAAGCATCGTCCTCTTCGTCCGCACCGTAGAAGCACTGGACCCGGGTGGGGTCGATGCGCTTGATGTCATCGAGCGGATCGCCGGCGCCCTGTCCGCCGCTGGCGCCGAGCCAACCCGACACCGAAATCTCGTAGTCGACCTGATGGGAGACGGCGAGCAGGCTCAGCTGCGGCACGCGCGCCTTGAGCTTGTCGGAGAGGCCGTTGAAGGCAGCCGGCAGAACATCGGCGCCGAAGGAATAGCCGACGAGGAGCACATGCCGGACCTTCCAGCGCTTCTGGTAGGTGCGCATGATGGTGCCCAGATCCGCACTCGTTTCCTCCGGTGTGCGTTCCGACCAGAAGTAGCGCAGCGAGTCGACGCCGACGACCGGGATGCCGTCTGACTGCAGATTGGCGGCGACCTCACTGTCGATGTCGCGCCAGCCGCCATCGCCGGAATAGATCACCGCCATGGCATCGCGGGTCGGCGTGGTTTCGAGAACGGTGAGCGGCAGGCCGAGCGGGGTATCGGCGGAATTGCCGAGCGCGATCAATTCGTCGATCGCGTCAGAATAGGCGCTGCCGACGTCGCCCTTCACATCCCGCTGGTCGATATCGGGATGGGCCGCGACAAGGCTTGCAACGTGATCGCGGCCATCGGCGGGGGCGGCCTCGCTCAACAGGACGGTAGCCGGGTCAGGCAGATCGCCATCGGTCAGGCCGTAGACGATGCGGTCACCGGTGAGCGTCTTCTTGGCGGGGGTGCAGAACTGCTTGATGACCGGGATGCCAGCCTCGGGATCGAGCGCCAGGGTCTGGCCGATGGTCGCCTTCGGCGTCTGCGCGAGGATCGCCAGTGCCAAGGCGCCGCCCTGGCCGCGACCGGCGATGATCGGCGGCAGGAAGGCCGAGTTGCCGGCCTTGCGCTGCAGCTGATGGCCGAGCTCCTCGATATCCGAGACCGTGTAGATGCAGTCACCGGTATCCTTGGCCAGCGAGGCCATGTATTTCGGCGTGTCGATGCCAACGACGATGGCGCCGTTCTGTTGCAGCCGTTCGGCCTGCTGCTGGTCGGCACCCTGCCAGCCGCTCGCGTCCGAGAGCAGGACGACGAGCGCCTTGGGCGTATCGTCCGGCAGCAGCGTCAGGGGCGCGGGGATCATGCCGGTGTCGAGCGGCGGCGTGTCTTCGGCCAGAGCACCCGAGGCCGTCGACAGCGCCAGGATCAGCGCGAAGGCTTTCAGGATCGACGTCATTTCTTCACCACGCCTTTCAGTCCACCGCCGATCAGGAGCGTCGCGTCGAGAAGCGCGAGGACAGGGTTGAGACCGCCGGCGACCGCCAGGTAACGCGGCTGCCAGTCGGGATGGAACTTGGCCTTGAAGGCCCTCAGCCCTTTGAAGTTATAGAAGCGTTCGCCGTGTTCGTAAAAGGTGCTGGCGATGCGGTCCCAGATCGGGGCGACCTGGCGGCGCGACAGGCCGGATAGCGGCGCCATGCCGAGGTTGAAGTGGCGATACCCCTGGTCGCGCAGCTCGCTCATCAGTCGGACGAAGAGGAAATCCATCGACCCTTTCGGCGCGTCGGGGGAGAAGCGCATGAGGTCGATCGAGGCTTCCTCCTTGGTGGCTGTCAGCAGGATATTGGCGAAGGCGACGATGCGCGTTTCGCAGCGCAGGATGGCGACGGGTTGGGCGGTCATGTAGGCGTCGGTGAAGGCGCCGAGCGAAAAACCCTTTTCGCGGGCGCGGTGATGGTCGAGCCAGGTGTCGGAAACCCGGCGCAGGTCATCCATGATCGCGGGGACCTGGTCTGCGGGGATGGTTTCGAAGGTTAGGCCGTCGCGTTCGCCGCGGGTGGCGGTCTGGCGCAGGTTTGCCCAGCGGCCACCCTTCAGGTCGAAATCGGCGAGATTGACCATGGCGAGTTCGCCGAGCTTGAAGGCCTTCATGCCGGCGTCGGCGATGGCGGGCAGCAGCGCCGGGGAGGCCTGATAGAAGACGGCCCGGCAGCCGGCGGCGCGGGCGGTCTCGACGAATTGCCAGACGAGTTCGTCCCGCGAGGCTTTGGGGCCGGTCGGATCAAGGAAGGCGATGAAGGAGCGACCCTGGCGGGCATACATCAGGAAGGCCTGGCCATCGGGCGAGAACATCACGCTCTTGTCGCCGGTGCGAACCAGATTGGCATCGGCGATGTCATGGGCGTCGAGAATTTGCACCGCCTTGTCCAGATCGGCTTCGCCAGCGAGTGGCATAGCGAAGGTTGCCGGACGCAGCAGGCTGAACAGGCTGATCGCCATCGAGAAGATCGTCAGGCCGAGAACAGCGCGTAGCGAACGCGGTGCTTCGGCGGAGAATTCGAACTGCCACCAGAGATCGTGGCTGTATTCGACGTCGCGATAGACAAAGAGCATGACGGCGATGGCGCCGACGAGAAGGACGCCGACGGCAAGCAACCAAGCGGAGTTCAGCGCCTGCAGGAGCGAGGCCGGGCGCTGGAACAGGCGACGGCTGGCGACGAGGCCGAGCAGCAGCAGCGCCAGCAAACCGGCTTCGTAGATGGCGACCGCCTTGGCCAGCGACAGGACGAGCGCTGCCAGCGCCACGAAGATCGCCGACCACCAGGCACCGTCCAGCCGTTGGGCAAGGCCGCGTGCCACAATGACGAGCAAAAGGCCAAGGATGCTGGCGAGGAAATGCGCGCCTTCGAGTACCGGCAGAGGCAGAACTTCGGCCAGCGCGTCGAGATTGTTGTCCGGTGCCGGGGTCACGCTGGAGAGAACCAGCATGACGCCGAGCAGGAGGGCGAGGGTGGCCAGCAGCGTCGGAGCGAGACGGCCGGCCGTGCGGACAACGCCGGCGGAGAATGGCGTGGCGGCCAGTTGCCGGAGTTCGGCGATGGTGACGAGGATGATCGCGACGATCAGCGGCAGCACGTAATAGATCAGGCGATAGGCGACGAGCGAGGCGAGCACGGCATCGGTGCCCAGATGGCTGCCAAGGGCCGCGACCATCACCGTTTCGAAGACGCCGATGCCGGCCGGCACGTGGCTGATCACGCCGATGCCGATCGCGACAGCGTAGACGGCAAAGAAAGTCGGCCAGCTGATGTCGGCGCCCGCCGGCAGCAGGGCGTAGAGCACGGAGGCGGAGAAGGCGACGTCGAGCACGGTGACGATGAACTGCCGCGACATGGTGCGACTGTCAGCAAGGCGCAGGCGCCGCCCGCCGATCGTGATACCGTTGCCGCTCGCCAGAACCAGCAGGACCGCGAGTACGGCCAGCACAATGACGTCGCCGGCGACGAGCACGCTCTCAGACAGGCCGATCAGGGGTGCAATTTGGCCGGCGACCGGCAGCAGAGCCAGCGCCGTCACGAGCACGAGGCCAATCGAGAAGGACACGGTGACGAAAGCGATGACGCGGCCGATATCGTCCGGCGACAGGCCTGCGCGGGAATAGGCGCGGTAGCGGATCGCCCCGCCGGACAGCGCGCCGAAGCCGGCGACATTGCCGACGGCATAGGCGCTGAAGGCGGTGAGCGCGACTTCGGCCAAGGGGCGACGGCGCTCGATATAGGCGAGTGCATTTATGTCGTAGAGGCAGAGCGTGGCAAAGCTCAGTGCGGTGAACAGGATGGCAAGCGCAATCGAGCCGGGCCCGGTCGAGCGCAGGCCGTTGACGACGTCCGCATAGGTGACCTCTTCGGTGAGCCTGTAGATCGCATAACCGACGGCGGCGAACACGAAGAGGGCAGCGATGGCGGCGAGCGGGCGTGCATAGCGATTGAGCCTTGAAGCCTGCGGAACCAGTTCGGCCTTGTCGCGTGGAGGGGAGAATTCAGCGCTGGATGTCATGCGACCCTATCCGGATTGACGGCGTACCCTTCAGAAACCGGCTCCCAGCCTGGTCGGGCGATGGTTGACGCCCGAATTGGTTCCAAATTAAGGCAGCTAAAATGCAAGCATATGAACCGCGCCGGCTTTGCCGGAGACCCCAACTCGTGAGAAGCAACGTCTATGACAAGCAAGACGACGAACATCCGTCCCGTTGGGCGGAGGTATCATCGATAGCGGCCAAGATCGTCTGCTCGGCGCATACGCTCCATGAATGGGTGAGGAAGGCCGAGGTCGACAGCGGCAAGCGTGCAGGTTTGCCGAGTGACGTAGCTGAGAAAATGAAGGCTCTGGAACGGGAGAACCTGGAGCTTCGTCAGGCGAACGAGATTTTACGCAAAGCCTCGGCGTATTTTGCCCAGGACCCTTTCGGCGAATGCATACATTCACCGAAAGGGTAAGAGGAAGCTCGACCGCCCACTGAAGCGATGATTTCCTTCATCGATGAATACCGCTCGGTGCTTGGGGTCGAGCCGATCTGCAGGCTGCTGCCGATTGCCCCGTCCACCTATTATGAGGTTATCGCCAAGCGCACGGACGTGGACCACCTATCGGCCCGCGAACGGAATGATATTGCCATGAAAGTCGAGATACGCCGGGTGTTCAACGAGAACTTCCAGGTCTATGGCGTGCGGAAAGTCTGTCGACAGTTGCAGCGAGAAGGCTTCGATGTCGCCCGCTGCACCGTGGCCAGACTCATAAGAATGATGGGTCTTCAAGGCATCATTCGTGGCAAGAAACCCAAGACTCTCCCGAAAAGCGGAGGGAATTTGGGCCTCAGGTCACCAGCTCTGGGGTTTTCCAATCCCCCAAACGCAAAAACCGCCCCCATCAGATGGGAGCGGTAATTGATTTATGTTTGAAGTGGTTGCGGGGGCTCTCAACCAACGATTCCTGCGATTGACCGAGCGGCGCGTTCCCAAAATCGCAGCGTAGACTTATATGCTGCCTTGAGAGATACGAACCGACGACCCTGTCGCGCGATATAGGGCCGGAAGGAGAATGTCCGCTTCCATCCGGAAGATAGAAGACGCGGACTTCATAACGTTCCAGTACAGGAAGCAGCTGGTCCGAGACAGGGCCTCGCCTAGCAAAATCTCCGTACGCTCCGACAGCTCCAGCGCACCTCCGACTTGCCTGCCGGCGTTCCAAGCCAGTCGGCCGAGTGCGGCAGGATCATGTTCTGCAATACCGATTTGAATTCTCCATTAGCCACCATTGGCTACAGGAAGAATGCGTAGGCTCTTGCTCTTAGGTGAGCCGAAAGAAGAATGTACGCTGCCATCGTGATCAAGAAGAAGCAGGTATTCGAAGAACGTCGCAGCGGCGTACGCATCAGGGACCTTCCCTTTACTTGCAGACGGGAGAAACCCAACTCACCTCACAAATCCGGATGGCGGTTCACATCCTTATAGAGCAGGTAGCGGAAGCGTCCCGGGCCGCCGGCATAGCAGGCCTGGGGGCAGTAGGCGCGCAGCCACATATAGTCACCGGCCTCGACCTCGACCCAGTCCTCGTTCAAGCGATAGACGGCCTTGCCCTCGAGCACATAGAGCCCGTGCTCCATAATGTGCGTTTCCATGAAGGGAATGATGGCGCCCGGCTCGAAGGTGACGATGTTGAGGTGCATGTCGTAGCGCACGTCGGACGGATCGATGAAGCGGGTGGTCGCCCAGCGCCCCTCGGTATCAGGCATGGCGTGCATCGCGCAGTCGTCTTCATGGGTGAAGATGGCGGGCGGCGGTTGCAGGCCGTCCACGACCTTGAACGCCTTGCGGACCCAGTGAAACCGGATCGGCGCAGCGCTCTCGTTGCTGAAAGCCCATTTCGCTGCAGCAGGCAAATAGACAAACGATCCGGCACGTATTGGATAGTCGTTCCCGTCATAGGTAATCGTGCCCTCGCCCTCGACGACGAAGATCGCCACCGATGCCCTTGCGTCCGGCTCCGGCCTGACGCTGCCGCCACCGGGCTTCACTTCCATGATGTACTGGGCGAAGGTCTCGGCAAAGCCGCTCAGTGGTCGCGCGATGATCCAGGCCCTGGTTTCATCCCAATGCGGCAAGACGCTGGTGACGATGTCGCTCATCACCGTCTTCGGGATCACCGCATAGGCCGTCTTGAAGACGGCCTTGCTGGACAGGGTCTGGGTCTGCGGCGGAAGGCCGCCAACCTGCGAAAAATACCTATTATTACTCATTCTGCCACCAACGTCTCAACGGCCTTGCGATTCTCCCATTTCTGCGGGGTGAGCGTCTTGATGTCAAACTGATCACGGGTGCGGGTATAAGTGTGCCCGCCCATGCGTCCGACGGCGTCCATGAGCTGCTGGTCGATATGCAGGTTCGCGGTGTTGACCGCGTTACTGCGAACGAACACGCCGACGACTTCACCGAGAATGATCTCACGGGCCGGACCGACCTGAAGCGTCGTATGGCGGCGGCATTCCAGTGCTGCGGGTGCGGCCAAAATACGGGGGCTTTTCACCATCTGGCCAGGAACGGTCGCAAGACCTGCTTCCTCCATCTCGTCCACCTCGGGACCGAACTTGATGGCGCAGACCTCCATCTGGTCGACCAGCGCATTATCGCAGATATGGACAGTGAATTCGCCCGTTTCGCGGATGTTGCGGGCGGTGTCCTTGAAGCGCATGTCGGAATAGTTCTCGACCCCGATCGCGACGATCGCCGGATCGTGGGTTAGGACGTTGAAGAAGCTGAAGGGCCCAGCATTAGGGTGCCCATCCTTGTCGACCGTCGTCACCAGCGCGATAGGGCGCGGGATCACGGTTCCGATGAGTATTTTGTAACGTTCACGCTCATTGAGCTTGGCGAAATCGAAATGGGTATGCTCGGTCATGTCAGGCCTCGACTGCTACGCGGTGTGTTTCAAGCGGCGTATGGCGGGAGAGGTTCTCGAATCCGTCCTTGGTAACGACATACATGTCACCCACGTTGCACCCCGCCGAAAGCGGTTCGAGCCACTGCGTGTGCAGCACGAACACCATGCCCTCCTCCATCCGATCGTAATTGTGCGACGAGATATTGAAGCTGTTCTGCCCGCCGGCCATGCCGACGGAATGACCCAGATTGGGATTATGCGGCCCATGGGTCGCCGGGTAGACATGCATCAGCGTGCGGCCCTGCGCCTCCCAGTCGATGTTTTTCACATATTGACGCGGGATCAGTCGCGCACTGCCATCGTCCATTGGCGCCCAGTTGTAAGGCATGGTGCGCGCTTCCGGCGACGAGAGCATGCCGCGCTCGATCATCGGCTCGAAGGCAGCGTTGTTGACGTCACGCATCAGCGCACCGGGCCGGATCAGCTTTTCCGCCCGCTTGACGCCCTCGGTGCAGGCCGCCAGCACCTCCTCCTGCCGCTTGGTGATCTCTCCGACCGCGATCATGCGGGCTGTCTGGGCGGTGTATCCCCGATAGGTGATGTTGGAAACGTAGAGATTGATGAGGTCGCCCGGTCGGACGACATGGCCATAGGGCTTGCCGCAATGGGTGCCGAACTCGTTGATGCCGATCTGATAGCCGTCACCGGTTTCACCGCCGAAGGAAAGCTGTCCTTGCGTGAAGGCGGCATAGATTTCATGGTCGGTCACACCGGGCCTGGCGACATGATAGGCTGTCTGTGTGGCGATGCTGACCAGCTGGGCGGCGGCCCGAAACATGTCGATCTCGCGCGGCGAGCGAACTTTCTGCATCCGGTCGAGAATGGCATTGTCGGCGACGAACATGGTCTTTGGCATCAGCTCGTCGAGCGCCGCCCAGAAGGTCAGCGAAGTGCGATCACCTATACGGCCGATCTGCGCCTTCGACAATCCCATGCCTGCCAACAGTTCGGCGCATTTCTCCGCCGTCTTGACCACTGAGTCACCTGGACGGTCGGCATACTCGCGACCGATCGGGCCGATCTGCCAGATGTCTTCCACCAGGACAGGCTCTCCACCCGGCGGCAGAAGCACGGACTGGGTGAAGAAGGACAAAAGCGTCAGCGGTTTGTCGACATCCGTCGGGATGATCAGCACGCCCTCGCGCATCCAGTCACAGATATAGCGCAGATAGGCGTTCGACGTGTGGAACCAGCCGACGCCGCCAGTATGCACGATCAGCGCATCATGACCGGCCTCGACGGCCTGGCGGCGAATACGACGCAGGCGGTCCTCGAACTCTTCGATTGGCAAAGGCAGCGGTGCCGCAAAATCGAAATCCGGCTGGAAATCGGCAAGCAGCGATCCGATGCGGTAGGCGCCTGCCCTGGTGGGATGGATGGTCATGGGTATTCCTTCCAGAAGTATTTTTATGAGGTCAGGCTTGCCGGGAGGGCGTCAGCACCCGTCTTGCAACCAGCATCACCACCAGCGTGAGGGCGATCAAGATGCCGGACATCGCCGCCACGCGGACATCGAGCGACTCCTCGATCAGCGCGAACATCCGGAGCGGGAGCACGGTGGTTTGTGCATCGGCGAGGAAGAGCGAGACGGAAACGTTGTCGAGCGATTGAATGAAGACGAGAAAGGCACCGGCAAGGATGCCGGGAGCCAGCAGCGGCAGGATCACGCGCCGGAGCGTTGTGTACCAGGTCGCGCCCATAACGGTGGAGGCTTCCGCCAGCGACGGGTTGATCCCTTGCGCTACCACCGATGCGGCCCGGTACATCAGCGGCCCGAAGACGACGACATGGCCGATCACGGTGAGCCAGAGCGACGGCTGGAAGCCGACGAAGTTCGCGACAATTAGCGCTGCCAGACCGTAGACGAGGCTTGGCAGGACGAGTGGCGCGAGCAGAAACGGCTCGAGTGCATTCACCGTGCTGCGCCACATCCGCGCCATGCCGATGGTGGCCGGCACGGCAAACAGCAGCGATCCAAGCACCGCAAGGGCTGCGATCTTCAGCGAATTACCGGCTGCGATATGTTCGGTTCCGGAGCGGACGGGATCGAGGAGCGCCTCGTACCAGCGGAGCGAAAATCCCTCCGGCGGGTATTTGAGCGTCTGGCCTGCGGTGAACGACATGGTGATCGCGATGACAATCGGCGCCACCAGATAGATCAGGCTGAGGCCACCGAAGCCGAAGACGAAGGCCTTGTAGAGAAAGACGGGAAACGGATTTTCGCGAGGACTATGCATGGCCGACAAGCCTCCTGTGGCGGGAAATCATGGTCATGGCGACGAGAAGGATACCGGTCGACAAAAGCAGGACAACGGCAATCGCAGACGCCATCGGCCAGTCGAACAGCGTTCCGACCTCGCGATAGATCAGTTGCGGTACATAGACGTTGCGGGCACCGCCGATGACAGCCTGGGTGACGAAGGAAGCGCTGGTGCTGGCAAAGACGAGAATCCAGCCCGCCAGCAGGCCCGGCAGCATCATCGGCAGCAGAACCGTCACCAAAATCCGCCACGGTCCGGCACCCGAGACCTGTGCCGCTTCGCTGAATTGTACTGGCGTGCGGGACAGGATGGCGATCAGCGGCAGAATGATCAGCGGCAGGTCTATCTGGCACATGGCCATGACGAGCCCGAGTTCGGTGGACATCAGCGTGAACGGACGATCCGCAAGCCCAAGAGCGACAAAGGTCTCGCTGATCGGTCCCTGTCGCCCGAGGATGACAATCCACGCGAAGGTGCGCACGACATTGCTGGTCAGCATCGGGATGAGGGTCAGAAAGATGATGATCTGTCGCGCGGTCTTGCCGCTGTGCCAATAGAGAAGTGCTATTGGAATACCGAGCAGGGTGGTGCTGGCGATGGTCTGCAGGCCGAGCGTGGCTGTGTTGACCAGAACGCGGTAATTGAACGCATCGCCCAGAAAACGTACGTAATTGTGAAGGGCGGGGCCGTCGGGGCCGATGAAGCTGAACCCGACGAGAACGGCGAGCGGCGTCGCAAAGAACGCCACCGACAGCAGAAGCATCGGCAGAACGTATGGGAAGCCGCTCGCTTTCATTTTATGACCCTCAACCGGCCACAAGAGCGTCGAACTGGCGGATCCATTCCGCACGGTTCTTGTTGATCGCCGCCCAGTCCGGATAGACCAGCGAGGCAAGCTGTTCGCGCTTCACATAGGCCTCGATACCGGGCGTGAGCTCGACGTCCTTGTTGGTGGGGAACATCTCGGTCGGCGGCATTTTCAGCTTGTCCTGCGCTACCTTGGAGATGGCGGCATCCATATAGGCATAGGCTGCATCCGGGTTCTTGGAGCCTTTGGTCAGGTGGATGTTGACCGGAGCTGCCGGCGAGCCGGTCTCGGGCTGGACGAACTCGGCCTTGAGGCCTAATGCCTTCAGCTTCGCGACATTGCCGGTCGAGCACATGAAGACGGCGATCTCGCCCTGCTGGAACAGTGTCATCTGGTGGTTGGTGCTGGCGACGACACCTTTCAGATGCTCCGGATGGTCCTTGAACAGCTTGAACACGGCGTCCATGTCGGTCGGGCCGGAACCGAAGATCTTGGCGATCTCGGAATAGGCCATGACGCCAGTATTGGAAGCGAAGCCCGTCCAGGACACCAGACCATCGTAGACAGGATTTTCGAACAGATCACGATAGCCCTTCGGAGCCGGCACCAGATCCGGGTTATAGGCGATCCCGTTGACTTCGACGGTCACGGTCGGGCCGTACTCGCCCTGGAAGGCCGGATCGAGCAGGCTCCAGTTCTTCAGCTTAGACGGATCGATCTTCTCGATCAGGTCGTTCTCGATGGCGACGGCCATCTGGCCGGGCGACATCAGCAGCGTGTCATAAGGCGGGTTGCCGGGGCTCGCCATGACCTTGGCAAGCTGATCCTGCGCCATGGCGGGGGCAACCGTCAGGTCGAAACCGGCTTCCTTCACGAGCGGCGTCAGCACCGTGCGATAGGCATCTTCCCAGTTGCCGGGGAAAGTCGCGGCAACTGCGGTTCCCCCAGCCGCGCGTGCGGCGAAAGGCAGTGTGGCGGCTGCCGCCGCACCGACGGCGAGCAGTCCGAAATGACGTCGTGTAATGTTGAGATCTTGCATCTGTTCACCTCTGTTGTTGTTCATTCACTGGATGCTTCCGGTTCGCTCGGAAAGGCGTGACACCTTGTGGTGTCAATTTCGGCAAAGAGCTGGGCTCCCGGCTCGGGAATGAAGGTAGACGGTCCCCGGACCTGCGACGCGCGCAGGCCCGTGCCATCCTCGAGAAGAAGGTCATGGACGAGCGTCGGCCCAAGAGGGACGGACACGGTCAGCCGTGCCGGCAATGCAAAGCCGCTCGCGGCCGTCGACAGACGCACGTCTTCTGGACGGAAAGTGATGGTGACCTTGGAGCCGATGGTAAAGTTCAGGCGGCGCGGCAGAACAACCGATTTGCCATTCGTGAGCGCAATGGTCGTTGCCTCTGCGTCCAGCCCCTCCACGGTGCCATGCAGCATATTGGCCTGGCCGATGAAGGTGTTGACGAACAGCGTCTTCGGCCGGTCATAGACTGCCATGGGCGTGTCGATCTGCTCGACATTGCCCTTGTTCATCAGCACGAGGCGACCGGCAAGGCTTTGCGCCTCTTCTTGGTCATGGGTAACGATCAGCGTCGTGATCCCGAGCGTCTTCTGCAAATGCAGAAGCTCCACCTGCAGATCGAAGCGAAGCGCCCGGTCGAGCGCCCCGAACGGCTCGTCGAGCAACAGAAGCGAGGGACGGCCGGCAATGGCGCGGGCAACGGCCACGCGCTGCTGCTGGCCGCCCGAGAGTTCACGCGGCAGGCGGTTTCCATAGCTCTTCAACTGCACGAGCGAGAGCATTTCCTCGACCCGCTCCCTGCCCTTCGCACGCGGCACCTGCTGGCAGGCCAGCGGATAGGCGATGTTCTCGGCCACCGTCAGGTGCGGAAACAGTGCGTAGTTCTGGAACACCATGCCGATGCCACGGGACCTTGCGGACACATTGGCAAGATCCTGGCCACCGAGCTGGATGAACCCGCTCTTCGGCTGGATCAGTCCGGCGATCGCCCGCAGGACGGTGGACTTGCCGCAGCCGCTTGGCCCCAGAAGGGCTACGATCTCACCAGCCTCGACCTCGAACGCGATGTCTTTGATCGCGTTCTGCCCACCGTAACTGTGGGTCAGACCCCGAACACTAAGCTGCTTGCCCTCTCCTACCTTCGAGGCCCCTGCCATGAATATCCCCTTCGGTTGCGCCGTGTCGTCCAAGCGCTCGGCGCTTGGCGGCACCAGGCAGAGACGCGGTCGGACGACGATGTTGGCTTCTGTTTGGGTCATGGCAGGGGAGCTGCAATCGGCATGCCAGTTTTCGGATTACGTCCGGTCAGTATCCACAACTTACTGTTTATATATGCTTATTTATGATTTAGTAGGTTTCGAACCTTTACAATAATATTTATCCGAACATACTGCCGAATATAAAATATGTGCAACTTTCGTCGAAATCGCTCACGCATTAAGCAGCATTTGAGGCTTGAATGAGGGATTTTTCGGATGGAATCGCTACAGACCATTCTCCACGCCAGACGGGTAAGCAGAAAAATGCCTTGCCAAAGCAGAGACTTAGGCAACCGCTCGCCAATTCACGCATCTGGATCGATACGCGCGCCGATTTTTTAATCAGCACTTTTCGAATGTTTATGCGAAACTTTATTCGTAACTTCTGAAGACCGCCAACGCCAAAAATAATCATTTAAAAACAGTGCACTAAAAATCCATCGACCAAGGTGGCACACCGATTGCATTAAGGCTTGCGTAAATTCACGCCGATAAAAAGCGACAAGGGGATCACATGCGCAGCTTCACAAAAAGTCTCAAAGGCGGCCTGGCTGGTATCGCGCTCGCGCTGCTTGCAACCTCGACACAGGCCGCAGAAGGGTCCGCCGTCAAGATGGTGCCGGATGCGGACGTCGCCAAACTGCCCGGCGTCGCGTTCGAACAGACACTCGCGGATCGCCTGCCACCTGCGATCAAGGACAAAAAGACGATCAAGGTGGCAACCGACCTGACGCCGCCGATCAGCTTCCAGGCAGAGGACGGAAAGCTCATCGGGATCGATGCCGATATTGCCGCAGCACTGGGCGTCATTCTCGGCATAGATGTACAGATGACCAATGTCGGCGCCGGCGCCGCGATCGTGCCGGCCGTCCTGTCCAAGCGCTTCGACATGACCATCTCCGGCATCAACGACGATGTGGAGCTGGAAAAACAGGTCGATGTCATCGACTACATGTTCGACGCCACGACGATCATGACCATCAAGGGCAATCCCCTTGGCATCAAGAGCATGGAGGACCTCTGCGGCAAGAAGGTCGCCGTGCCCGTCGGCACGTTCCAGGCGCGCCTGGTGGAAGCCGCATCGGCAAAATGCGCGACAGCGATGACCATCATGTCGATCCCGAAAATGCCTGACGTTCTGCAGGCCGTTCGCACCGGCCGCGCCGACGCCACCGTCAACGGTTATGCGACGAGCGTCTACACCACGGAAAACCAGACCGGCAAGGGCGTCGGCCTGCAGGCCCTGCCGGATGTCCGCCTGGCTGTCGGCTATCTCGGCATGCTGACGTCGAAGGACAATCCGGAGCTGCGGGACGCGGTCATCGCTTCCTTGCAACATATGGTCGACAGCGGCGCCTACAAGACGATCATGGAAAAATGGGGCCTCGGTCCGCTGGCGGTGACGACCGTCAAGTTCAACGACGCCGCCAGCATGCCGGTGAACTGAGCCATGTCGCTGTTTGCTCAACCCGTCAGCATGGCCATCGCACCTCCGGTCGGCAAGCCGATCCGGTGGGGGCAGATCGCAACCGGTACCAGCGCAATCCTCGCGCTGGCGCTCTTCGCCACCACGATCGCACGAAACCAGACTGTTCAGTGGGGCGAAATACCCCGCTACATGGTCGATCCGGTTATCCTCGACGGCGTTGCTCTCACCTTGCAACTGACGGCGGGCGCGATGGTGTTCGGCGTCGCCTTCGGCTGCATCGTTGCGATCATGGCCACCAGCCAGAATATCGTCTTGAAAGCGATTGCCGTCGCCTTCGTCTGGTGGTTTCGCGGCGTACCGCTCATCGTCCAGATCTTCTTCTGGTTCAACATCGCGCTGTTCATTCCGATGGTGGGCGTGGGCCACTATTCCATCTCGATCAACGAACTCGTCACGCCGGCGCTTGCCGGCTTCCTGGCGCTCGGCCTGCATGAAGCCGCGAACATGAGCGAGATCATTCGCGGCGGATTGACGGCCGTCGATCGTGGCCAGCGCGAGGCGGCCTCGTCACTGGGCTTGCGCCCGCTCCAGACCCTTCGAACCGTGGTTCTGCCCCAGGCGATCCGCCTGATCGTGCCGCCGACCGGCAACCAGGCGATCGGTATGCTGAAGGCCAGCGCCATCGTTTCCGTCATCGGCATGCAGGATTTGCTGACCCAGGCGCAGGCCATCTACGCGCGCAACTTCCTTGTCATCGAGCTCTTGTGCGTGGCCTCGCTCTGGTACCTGCTCATCACAACCATCGCATCGATCGGCCAACATTTTCTGGAAAAGCACCTAGCCCCGAAAGGCCGGAACGCCGATGCGCAGCAAGGCACGCCCCGACGCGCCTGACATATCGCCCGTTCAATCCATCAACCAACCAGGATCGCCATTGCAGCGCATCCGATCAGGAAACATCAAGGATCAGATCATGAGACTAGGCATAGACGGACAGAAACTGCCCGAAGCGAAAAAACGCGGGCCGCTCAAAAGCCTGGACCACGTCAAGGAACTGGGTCTCGGTGGCATCTTCTTCAGCACGATCCTCGACATGAGCGCGACGCTGGACAAGGGCGAACTACGCGACATCCGGACCAAAGCCGACGAGCTTGGCCTTTATCTCGAAGCGGGCGTCGGCAAAATCAACCCCTATTGCAGTGCGGAGGCCCCGGAGCTCCGGGCCATCGGCGATGGCGACGTCATGCTCGGTTTCACCCGCATGATAGAAGCAAGTGCGGCCATCGGCTGCCGCGAGCTCTGGGTGTCGCCGGGAAATTTCAAATCAGAATATCGCGGGCGCCTAGCCAATGACCGCTTCCGGACCGATGTCACCTGGGACGAGCAATTGTTGGCCATCGAAAGGGTACTGTTGAAACTTGCCCCCGTGGCGCGCGCCCATGGCGTCCATCTCAACACGGAGACCCATGACGAGATCACCTCCTTCGAAATCCTCCGGCTGATCGAGAAGGTGGGTGAGGATTGCATGGGCGTGGTCTTCGACACGGCCAATGGCCTTCAACGCGCAGAGCACCCGGTCTTTGCCGCAAGACGCGTGGCTCCCTATGTCCGCCAGACCCATATAAAGGATGCCTATGTCGGCCATACAGCAGGGGGTCTTGATTTCCAGACGAGGCCCGTCGGTCGCGGCATTGTCGATTTCGCGGCGATCATCCCCATCCTCGCCAAGGCCAATCCCGACCTGAACCTCTCCCTGGAGGTCGCGGCATCCGTCGAGGACAGGCCGCGCATACCCAATCCTCGCCAATGCATCGAGATCAACGATCCGATCTGGCGCGCCGGCCATCCCGACCTGAGCACGGAAGAACTGGAGGCCTATCTGGCCCTGGTGGACGCGTTCGAGAAACGCGTGGCCTCCGGTGAAATTCCGGATTGGGAATCCTATGAGGCCAGCCAGTATGGCTACCCGACCTATGAGAACCAGTCCTATGGCTACAGCGAAGCGGTAGAGTTCATCAAAAGTTCGGCCCGACATATCGAAGAGGTTTGCACGGAGACTGGAATTCCGCTCTCGACGCCGTCCACGAAACAGCGGGCAGCCTGACGGGGCAAAGTTTCAGCACCGGCGGCGGTTGTTGCCGGTGCTCCGAAAAACCGTGGGAAGATCTCGACTTTTGGCACCGAACGCATATACGCAGGAATATTCCCATGAAAATAATTAGGTCGCTTGATCTGAGGTGGAAACAGACATGAAGAGGACGACACGACGTCAGGGCGCCAAGCCTGCACCGAAGGCCAACGGCCCGGTGGACGCGGCCGAGAGCGCCCATGACGATGTTACGGAACGCATCCGCATCACCCTTGCCACGGCGATCGGCGAAGGCGCGCTCAAGCCCGGCGTCAAGATCCTTGAGGACGCGATTGCCGACCACTTCGGCGTGAGCCGCACGGTCGTGCGGGGCGCGCTCGGCGTTCTGGAGAGCGACCATCTTCTGGAACGCAAGAAAAACCGCGGCACGTTTGTGGCTGAGCCCGGCATCGAAGAGGCGAAGGCTTTGTTCGAGGCCCGGCGCAAGCTTGAGCATGTCATACTGGAGCTTGTCCTGCACCACGCGACCACCGATCAGCTGGACGCGCTGGAAAAGCTGACTGATGAGGAAGAGCACATCCATCACCATGGTGATGAAAAGTCGAAAACGGTGCTGTCGGGCAAGTTCCATGTCGTTTTGGCAGAGCTTGGTGGCAATGCCGTCTTGACGGAGATGCTGTCGAAGATCGTTGCGCGTCTCTCCCTCGTCATGGCGCTTTACGAGGAAGAGCGGAAAGACGATTGCGGCGCCGATCACCACCGCCAGATTGTCGGCGCCCTGAAAGCAAAGGACCTGTCAAAAGCACAACAGCTGATGGATCACCATCTGGCCGACATCGAGGGGCGCGTTCGGCTGACCGAGGGACAAGGCGATCGGCACACATTCCTGGCCGTTTTAGAGAATTTTTCCTGAGAAGGGTATTCGACAGGCCGGGAAGTTGAATCCAGAACTGCGGGTCCAGAGCGATATTCGCTAAACAACTCCGCGCGCGGCGCTCGCACATTTAAGCGGAAGAGTACGCGACCTATTCGATGTTAGGGCATCAGAATTTAGAGGATGTGCGCTTCCGCAAGAACAGGTCGGCGCGCGCTAACCCGCCCCGACAGCCTACAACTGCAGTGATTTCTGCTCCGCTCCTTCGCCCTGTCTACCAATGGCGGCTTTTCAGGGCTTAGCAAGAAGCTCCGAATGACAGGAACGAAGGCGCAAAACACCCCTTCCAACGTCACTAGATGTGGAGCCTCAAGAGGTTGTCCCGCATATGAGGGAGGCGACTGATCGGCGTTTGTGATTTTAGACTGCCGTGAGGGCGATGCCAATTGTACATGTGGTTCCATCTCGGCAGATGCGCTTTGCGATGATCTGAGGATGGATATGCACGTGCGTAGGCCCATTCTCGTAACGCGGTTTGGATGAAGCGCTCCGCCTTGCCGTTGGTCTTTGGTGTATAAGGTTTGGTACGGATATGCTTGAGACCGATCGCCTTGCAGGCTTTTGCGAAATCCTTGGCGATGTAACAGGAGCCGTTGTCGGTCATGACCCGTGTGACCGTAATGCCGAGGCTTTCGTAATAACTCAAGGCCGCCTTGAGGAACGCGATGGCGCTTTCAGCCTTCTCGTTCGGGAAGATGTCGGTAAACGCGATGCGAGAGGCATCGTCGATGCAGACATGCACGTATTCCCAGCCAATGCCGCGTGAATTGCTCTGGCCGGCCCTGTCGCCGCTGATGCGATGGCCGACCCGATTGAAGCGACCGAGGCGCTTGATGTCGAGATGGATCAGGCCGCCTGGCTCGGCATACTCATAGCGCACGACGGGTTCGGCTGGAGCAATGTCCTTCATCCGGGACAGGCCGGCCCGCTTGAGGACGCGGCTGACCGTGGCGGGCGACACGCCTGTTTCCAAGGAGATGTGCTTGCCGGTGAGGCGCTGGCGACGAAGGGCGGCAATGCGCTCGCTCAAAACCGCATCTGTCTGGCGGGGACTGCTCTTGGGCCGCGACGAGCGGTCGGCCATCGAAGAGCGCCCGCCCTGTTTGAAGCGCTCAACCCAGCGCGACACGATCTTCGGGGAAACGGCATAGACGCAGGCAGCCTGCGCCTTGGTAAGCGTGCCACCGAGAACGGCGACAGCCATTTCCGCTCGACGCAAGGGAGTCAGTCGGGCATTCTTACGCGGCGGCTCCTTCCTCGGTGTCCGCAACGCTTTGCAGACCGCGCAGGAAATCGGCGGCGCGCTGCGCATGGGCGGCGGCGCTGAAGATTGCGCGCTTGTCTTCCTTCAGCACCTTAAGCCAGCCCTGAATATAGGCCGAGTGGTCCGCACGAGGCTCCGGCGTCAATTCCAGATCGGCGCACAAAAATGCTGCGCCAAGCTCGGCAACCAATTCCTCGCGGGCATAACCTTCAGTCCGCGACGTCGGTTCCAAACACTTGTTCGGCCTCGTTGGGCCATTGGCATCTGCGAAGTGTACCGCGTCTCGGATCGAGCGATCACACCATCTACTCGTTTCCTGCAAGTTCACGCATCAGTTCAGCACGGTAGCGTCTGTATCCGGCTGACCGTGACCGACTGATCTCTTTACGCCGCGCAGGCCACAGCCGGTCGCGCAGCGTTGCCCGTATAAGACTCGCCGGTCACCATCATTTTCCAGGCGATCCTTGCGATCTTATTGGCCAACGCGACAGCCGCGAGTTTTGGCGGCCTGCGCTTGAGCAATTCTACAGGCCATGATGAAGTGTGCCTGCCTCGTCCCGCTCTTATCTGTCGAAGCGATGAGGTTGCGCCCACAACCAGTGTCTTACGCAATGCTTCATCGCCGGCTCTCGTAATAACACCGAGCCTGACTTTGCCCGCAGTCGAATGATCTTTGGGCGTCAGGCCCATCCAGGCGGCAAACTGCCTTCCGGATGTGAACTGTTCCGGTGCAGGCGCTTTCATCACCGGCAAGATCGCGCCAATTGGTCCGACGCCAGGGATCTTTGCAAGACGGCGACAACATTCATTGTTGCGATACCAGGCCATCAGCTTTGCCTCCACCTCTTTCAGGCGCACACCCAACTGGGCAAATTCCTCAGCGAGTGATGCGAGCAGATCACGCGCCATGACTGGTACGGTTTCGTCGATCATGATGCGCTCCAGAAGGAGCGGAATATGAAACATGCCTTTGGCTGCAGTCAGCCCGAACTCTGCTGCATAGCCACGAATTGTATTGGCAAGCTGCGTCTGTGCGGCGACAGAGCGCTCACGCATGCCCATGAACATCAGCGCGGCTTGCTGATCCGCACTCTTCACCGGAACAAACGACGGGAGGCTCATCGCCTCGCATAGCGCTTCGGCATCGGCGGCATCATTCTTGCCGCGCTTGACGTAGGGCTTCACCAAATGTGGCGCGATCAGCTTTACCTCATTTCCGAACCCCGTCAGCAACCGCGCCCAGTGATGCGAAGCGGCGCAGGCTGTGATTCGGCATACAGAGATGACCCCATCAACGTTGGGAATAACAGGGGTTTATCATGCGTATCGGCACCGGGACACCTCGGGTATCACGGGGATGGTTCAGCGACACTCAACATCGCCAGAGGCCGACGAAATATCGACTATCGACGTGTCAGTCGATGCTGTAATATTAGGAATTTGGGGTGGACCAAGGGCAACGCTTGCGGTTTTTGCGAGCTCCTTTGCCGGAACGACCTCACGCTCCTGCAGCGACTACCAAAGCTCGTTGACACGTTCGACGGCAGCACCGCGGCTTCCGGCAAACGTAGGCGATTGGCGAAGACTTTCAATCGCTGTGCATTCACCACCTTGAAGGAGCGCTCACCGGCAAGCGACAGCGCCAGGGCATCTGCCGGTGCGTAGGGAACGGTTGGGAGCACGTCATAAATTGGAGCGAACCCGGGTTTGTCGCCGCGCAGGGATAGATCCTATTCCATCTTCAGCACGATCTGCTTCCAGATCGCGGTCTCGTCGAACAGGGTGAATTCCCGTCTCAAACCCCATGAGCCGAATTCCGCATGGCTTATGCCAAGAACATAGACCTCGGCGCCCGTCGGCGTCCCGAAAACGCCCCAGCCATCATGCTTGCCATGCAGGCTCCAACGGACAGCCGCGCGCGGCGGCATCATCGGATCGTCGCGGCCGATCACATGTTCGATCTTGAAATCCGCATTCGGGAAACTCGCTCGGACGCCCAGCCAGAAGCGGTCCACATCGCCATGGCCGTGACCGGTAAATCCGCCCGGATATTCGACTTGGCAGGCCCGGTCGTATTCCACCGGGATGAGTGCCATGTCGGCTCGCATCAGGCGGGTGAGGATGTCGGCATATTTCTGGCCCCACGCGTTGTTATTGCCATGCCCGGCATAGGGACCCGGGCGGTCGTTGGCGGGCGTCAACGGTTTGACGCAGGCATCCGGGCCACCTTCCCGCTCGATCAGGTCACGAACATAGGCGAGCGGCTCCCAGCCCATCTGGCGGACGATTGCGCCCTGGTCGCGAACCAGCCACTCGTCGTTGATCTGGTTGTCGATGGCATGGCAGTCTGCGAGAATGCGGTAGGAGAGCTTTCTACCGGTGGCTTTGCCGTAAACACCGTCGCCGGTATGCGTGGCTTGGGAAAAAAGCCGGTGCGACGACAGCATGCCGTCCTCCGGAGTACCCGACCATATCACATCCTCGCCGAGCAACGTGCGATCCGGAAACTCCGAAAGCGTCGCCATGGTCGCGGCGATGACGCCATTGTTGCCGATCACTACCGAGGTTGGCGAGCGGACGACGATGTCCGGCGCGTAATACTGATGCAGCGTGGCAATGCCGCGATCTTCCCAGATCTCCTTGGTAATGCCGATGATGTAATCGGGGAAATCCTTGAACTTGGGGTCGAAGCCCTTCATCAGTCCTGTCCTTTCGTTTTGCGTGCCGAGCCCCGCACCGTCAGCGAGCCCTCGATGCGAAGTTTCTGCGGCTGATCGCTTCCCTCCTCCACCAGAGAGAGAAGCGTGGCCACTGTGGCAGCGACCATTTCCTCCACTGGCTGGCGGAAAGTGGTCAGGCTGTAGGCCGGCCAGGCAGCCATCGGCACATCGTCATAACCGACCACCGAAACGTCGCCTGGAACATCGAGACCGAGCTCGTGCCGCAGCACGTCCATGACCGAAAAGGCCATGTAATCGCCGCCGACAAAGATCGCGTCGGGCCTTTCGGCGCCAATGAACAGGCTGCGCGCAGCCTCAGCCGCCCCATCGCGGCTGTACATGCCGTCGATGATGGCAAAGGGCTCGACGCCGGATTCGGCAAGCCGCTCGATGAAGCCTTTCGCGCGATCCCGACCGGTGGACGATCCCGCCCAGCCGGCGATATGCGCGATCCGCCTGTGCCCACCCTTAAGCAGGAAGTCGGCAACGGCTCGGCCGCCAAGCAGATTGTTTGACGTGACTTCGGACAGACGCGGATCGTCCTGGCCACGATTGAACATCACGATCGGAATGCCGGCCGCGACGCACTGCCCGGTCAGGTCGTTGGTCATTGCCACCGATGCGGTGATGATGCCGTCGACCTGGTAATCCAGCAATTCCTGGATCACGCTCTCGGCGACATCGCTTGAATTGGAAGCCATGAAGACGAGGATGTGATAACCCCGCGCCTGCAATGCCTTTGACAACAGCTCAAGCGCCAACGGGTAGAATTGGTTGTCGAGATTGGCGACCACCAGGCCTATGATCCGGCTCTTGCCGGTGATCAGCGACCGGGCCAGCACGTTTGGCCGGTAGCCGAGCTGCTCGGCTGCCAACCGGACCTTCTCCGCCGTCTTCTTCGAGACCGAGGTCCCTTCCGTGAAGACACGGGAGACCGCGGACTGGCTGACACCTGCCAGCCGCGCGACGTCAAGCGATGTCACCTTATCGCTTACCATGCACCACCTGCCCGCTGATCGCGCAGGCGATACGCATTCAAAATTGGGCCCATCATGCAAATGCTCCTCCCTGGATGGTGCTCATCATGCGGCGTCAGGCCGTGGCGCGACCTTGCGGCCGGCATCATATTCCTCCCAGCCATGCCCGTTGAACGGATCGACGCCCAGCTGCTGCATCACATACGGGAAATCGACCATCACCCAGTTGTCGGCGATCCTGCCATCCTTGACCTTCCAGAAATCCATGTAGCGGATCTCGACCCGCTTGCCGGTCGGGGCGATGCCCATGAACTCGCCGGAATGGGTGGCTTCCTGCCGGCCGAAGGCAGCTGCCCATTCTCCGTCAAAGAGGCGTGCCTCGTCGACGCAGACCTTGTCGGAAAAGGCCGCCTGGAAGGGACGCTGCCAGTTTTCCTGAAATTCCTTCAGCCCGCTTTTGGTCCCGCAGCCCGCATTGCCAAGCCAGCGGAAGGATGCGGAGAAGAACTCGCCGATATCATCGATACGGTGATCATTGAGACCATCGACCATGCCTTCGATGACGGCGCGGGTCTCGGCCGTCTTGGTCTGGTCGTTGTCCTTGGTCAGGACAGCCTGCTGCGGGCGTGCGCCTTTCATCTGGGTAACTCCTCTTGTGTCAAGTTTCGATGAGATTGCCCGCTACCGGGTCATAGAGATGGCAGATTGCGGCAGGAACAGAGGCCGAAAAGGGACTGCCGATATCGGCCTCGAAATCCTTGGGCACTTTAATGGCGACAAGCCCTCCCCCAGCCTGGAGAGTGACCAGAGACGCGTCGCCTAGGAGTTCCAGTGCATAGACCGGCGCGCTGATCTCGCCGCCCTGCATATTGACTGTCGCGTCCTCGGCGCGGAAACCGACGGTCACCCGGCCTGAAGCCTTGGTCGTAAATCCCGCGATCCGGACGTTCTGGCCGGTAAAGACCCCATCCAGGATCTCACCCTCCATCAGATTCATAGCCGGCGAACCGATAAAGCTTGCGACGAACGTATTGGCCGGCTTGTCGTAAATCTGCCGCGGGGTGCCGACCTGCTGGACGACGCCCCGGTTCATGACGACGACACGATCGGCAAGCGTCATCGCTTCAATCTGGTCGTGGGTGACGTAGATCGTCGTGGTGCGAAGCTCGTGATGCAGGTTCTTGATCTGCGCCCGTGTCGAAACCCTGAGCTTGGCATCGAGGTTGGACAGTGGCTCATCCATCAGGAAGACAGCCGGCTGGCGGACGATCGCCCGAGCGAGGGCAACCCGCTGGCGCTGGCCACCGGAAAGTGCTGCCGGGCGTCGCTCCAGAAGATCCGTGAGCTCGACCATCGCCGCGGCCCGCATCACCCGTTCATGATGCTGCTCCTTCGGGATCTTTCGCACCTTCAGCGGAAAGCGAATATTCTCGTAGACCGTCATTGTCGGATAGAGGCCGTAGCTCTGGAAGACCATGGCAATGTCCCGATCCTTTGGCTCAAGCCGGTTGACGACCCGCCCGCCGATCCAGATCTCGCCATCAGATGCGTCCTCCAGGCCGGCGATCATCCGCATGGTTGTCGTCTTGCCGCAACCGGAAGGGCCGAGCAGAACGAGAAATTCCTCGTCCGCGATATGAAGGTCGAACTTGTCGACGCTGACGACTTTGCCCCAGCGCTTGGACAGGTTCTTGAGATGAATGTCGGCCATGGCAATTATCCCTTGACGGCGCCGGCGGTAAGCCCGCCGACGATTTGGCGCTGGAAGAAAAGAACGAGCATGAACAGTGGCGCAGTGGCCGAAACGACAGCTGCGACCGCATACATGACATTGCCCTGAACCTGGGTGGTGCCGAGGAAGCTCGCGATCTTCGGCACCATGGTTTGGTTTTCCTGGCTGAGCAGCACCGCCGTCACAGCGAAATCGTTATAGGCAAGCAGGAAGGAGAACAGCCCGGTGGTGATCACCCCCGGCCACATGACCGGGATGATCACGAGGCGAAAGGCCTGGAACCGCGAGCAACCGTCCACCATGGCGCTTTCGTCCAGGTCCTTTGGAATGCTCTGGAAGAAGGAATGCAGCATCCACAGCGTGAATGGCTGGTTGATGGCGACCAGCACGATGATTGCCGTCGGTAGATACCCCCAGATGTTCAGCTGGAAGAAAGGCAGGAGATATCCTGATACCAGGGTGATGTGTGGCATGGCGCGGAAGATCAGCGCGGCGATGAGGATCCAGAACGCGTAGCGGAAATTCGAGCGCGACAGGGCGTAGCCGCCGAGCGTGCCGAAGGTCAGCGAAATGACGACCACGAAGATGGTGACGATTGCGGTGTTGATGACCGAGCGCCAGAACTCGCTCGTCACCCAGGCTCCGTAATAGCCGCTCCCGGTAAAGGCATGACCGGTCTCGGCCATCGTCTGCATTCCGGTGAGGGCATGCAGCCAGTCCAGGCGTGAGAAGAAGTCGCCCTGGACTTTGAAGGAGCCCCACAGGGTCCATACGAAGGGAAAGGCTGCAACCAGCATCCACAAAACAATGAAGGCAATCGAAAACAGGCGAAGCGCAGTCGGCTGTCTGGAGGCGAGCGACGTGGTCATGTCTACCTCTTCCCGTTGAAGTCGCGCCAGGTGCGGATCAGCACCGGCATGAGGAGAATGGAGACGCCGATCAGCGTCAGCGTCGAGGTGGCGCCGGCCGAGCCGTAGAGCGGCGTGCCGGTGTTGCGCAGGTCGTTGAAGATGATCCACGACAGTGACGTGGCGCTAGCCTCGGCGCTGAAGCCGACGATCGGCTCGAAGACGCGGAAATTGTCCATAAGCTGGATCAGTGCGACGAAGACGGTAAGCGGTGCCAGATGCGGCATCACGACATAGCGCACCCGCTCCCATCGCGAGGCACCGTCGATCATCGCCGATTCCAGCGTATCCTGCGGTACCGTCTGCAGTCCGGCATAAAGAACGACGAAGGCGAATGGCGCCTGGTGCCAGATGCCGTAGACGAACAGCATCAGCCATGTCAGGCCGGGAGAGGCCTTGAGCGACAGGTTGGGGTCGGAGAAAATTCGCTGCAGACTGGCGCCGATGATGCCGTTCGCGTCGATCATCCAGAACAGGATCAACGAACCGATCAGCGGCGTGATGATCATCGGCAGAAGCGAAACGAAGATGACCGGACCCTTGACCAGCTTCGGCAGCGCGTTGACCCCCAGCGCGATAAGGAAGCCGAGCGCAATGACGATCGGCGTCACGACGAACGTATAGGCGAGCGTGAACGTCAGTGCCTTGTAGAAAGGCAGGCCGATCAGCCGCCCGAGAAAATCACCCATGCCGGAAGAGGCGCCCCAGGCTTCGCCCACTTCGTCGAACGCAAGGTGGTTGCGGTTGAAATAGGTGGCGAGACCGTTGAAGCGGCCGAGCGGGTGTTCGGCCTGCTGCAGCGCGGTCGCCTCGACATCGACGCGCACTTCCTTCTGGCAGCCGAAGGGTCCGCAATTGTCGACCTCGATCAGAACCCGATCGTTTTCGACATAAAGGGACTGGACGACGACCGAGACGATCGGCAACGCGATGAACAGGATCATTGCCAGCGCCGACGGCATGATTAACCAGAGGAACGTTCTGTGCGGCATCGCTTCAAACCTGTGGGTTGGACGGGAAGGCGGCCATCGCGCCTCCCCGCGACAGGATGATCAGTTGGCGACTATTTCAGGAAGCCTTTCTCCCTGGCCCCGGCGACATAGGCCGCCTCCGCCTTCGCAAGCGCGGCCTTGGCATCCTCCTTGCCCTGCATGAAGGGGACGATTTCGCGGCCCAGCGCAGTGTGCAGCAGACCCATGTAGGGGTTCATCGGATAAGGCTTGGCGCCTGCCTTCAACGTATCGAGCACGCCGCCGGCACCGGCACCCGGCTTGTAGCCGTCCATCAGCCATACGGCATCGTCAGGATGGGCATTCGCGGTCGCCGTCGAAGAGGCATGGTCAAGCGCCTGGAACGTCGCGATCGCATCGGCGTCGCTGATGTTCTTGGCTATCGTATAGCCATCCCACCATAGCGTCGTTGCGGGAATCTTGCCGCCACCGACGGTCGGAGCCGCCGCAACCTTGATCGCCTTGGTGATATCCGGCGTCGAGCCCTTGTCGTCCACCACGGCGCCGTAGCGCGAGCCCCAGAAGTTGGCGAGCGCAACCTTGCCGGCCTCGAACTCTGCCTGCAATGCGTTGGAATCGAATGTCAGGAAATCGGGCGTCATGTAGGCGCTGAGCGACTTCATCATGTTGAGCGCAGCCACGCCCTTGTCGTTGTTGATTGCAGGCTTGGCAGTGCCGGGTTCAAAGAAGGCACCGTCATAGCCGACATACATGCTGACGAATTCCTCCGCGAGGTTCCAGCCGGCCTTGTAGGTGCCGCCGAGCGGATACTGCATCAGCCCCTTGTCCTTGATGGCCTTCGCCGCAGCCAGCACATCCTCGTAGGACTTTGGCGGCTGCACGCCGGCCTTCTCGAGTATATCGGCGCGGTAGAAGAGATGCTGTGTATTGGCATCGAAGGCGATCGCCATGACATGGCCGCCGAGCGAGATCTTCTGCTTGTCGGAAATATTCTTGCCGTATTTGGCGATGTAGTCGTCGAGCGGGCGAATGAGCCCCGCGCCAAGCAGCGGCTGGATCGACGAGGTCGCGACAATCGAAGAGGTATATTCAGCCGGGTTGGCTGAAAGCGAGGGGACATCGAGGCTTTCGTGCTCGGTCGTCTGATTGCGCGTCACGGTCACGCCGTCTCCGGCGCAGGCCGAAGCGGCATCGATAATCTGGCGCAGCGCGGGGAAATCATTTGCGAGGACCCTGACGGATCCCTTCTCGATACCGCAGCCTGCATAGGCAGTGCCGGACGACAGCACCGCAACCCCCGCAACAAATGCGGTTTTCAGCATGATATTCATTGAATGCTCCCAGTATCTGGAGAGGGTTTCTGTTCCCGGAGGTCCTGTTCCGGACCTCTCAATTCTGTTGCCGCGGTGACGAAAGGAAGCAGCCAAGTGCCGGCCATACACCGTTTCGATCCGTGGTCGCCATCAACGTTAACAGCACTGCATACGAATGCAAATGAAAATTTGCATACGTATGCATTTTGTAGGAATAGTACCTGGCGTTGATCGCGATCAGACTTAAGAAGGCTTCATCATGTCCGGCCCGGCAAGCATTCTCACCTGTAAGCACCGCCTCTATGAGGGCCTGCAAGCCATCGCAGAAGCGTCCCCCGAAAAGCTCAAGGCAAGCATCGGCAATCTGTACCATCCGCAGGTGCATTGGCGCGGCGCTCACCCGCTCAATGAGATGCGGGGTATAGACACATTGGTTGAAACCGTCTGGCTTCCGCTGAAGCGATCGTTTCCGGATTTGGAGCGGCGCGACACGATCCTGATCGGCGGCAGCTACGAAGGTCGCGACTACGTGGCAACGGTTGGCCAATACTGCGGCACATTCCGCGAACCGTGGCTGACAATCCCCGCGACGGGACGGCCCGTCTATATCCGCTATGGCGAAGTGCATCAGGTCGAGGACGGTCGCATCGTCCAGAGCAATTGCCTCTGGGACATACTCGACGTCATGCGCCAGGCAGGCTTCTGGCCGCTTGCTCCGAGCCTGGGCACGGAAGGCATGTGGCCGGGTCCGTTGACGGCCGATGGAATTGTGCTGACCGAAACCGATGCGGCGCAGTCTGCGTCCAGCATCGCGCAAACGCTTGGCATGCATCAGGCTCTTGGTGCCTATGGTGACAACGCCGTCGACAAGCGTCAGGGCCTTCTGAACATGCCTCAGAAAAGCTACTGGCACGAGAAAATGATGTGGTACGGTCCTTCAGGCATCGGCACCACGCGCGGCCTTCAAGGCTTCGTCGACTACCACCAACTGCCGTTCCGGGAGGCCTTCAAGCGGCCAGTCGGTACGCTCGAAGAAGTGCACGCCATCAGGCAGGCGCATGGTGCCGGGCACTATGTTCGGATCGGCGACGGCCCTTATTCCGTCACCGGTGGCTGGCCAAGCGTCTACGCCATTCACGACGGCGGCGGCTTCCTGGGCCTCGGGCCGACGGGCCGGCCAGTCACCATGCGGGTCATGGATTTCTATCTCCACCACGAAGGCCTGATCCGCGAAAACTGGGTACCGCTCGATATCCTCGATCTGCTTAAGCAGATGGACATTGATGTCTTCGACCGGATGCGCTCCTTCTTCGATCACCGGCCGTTCCGGTAGGCGATGCGCCATGCACATTGAAATAGGGTTTGCCGTAGCTGCCGTGCTGGCGACATTCTTCGTCGGCCTTTCCAAGGGTGGCATGCAGGTTACCGGCATGCTGGCAACACCAATCCTGTCACTCCAGACCGACCCGCTGCGGGCGGCGGCAATCCTGCTACCGGTGTTCATCATCAGCGACGCAGTCGGGGTCTGGACCTTCCGAAAGCGTTACGACGCAAGAAACCTGTCAATCCTGATCCCCTCGGCATTTTTCGGAATATTCCTAGGCTGGCTGCTGGCCGCGTCCGTCCCTGAACGCGCCGTGGCAGCTATGATCGGGGTGATCGGTCTTGCCTATGTCCTCTATGCCCATTCCGGGCTGCGCCGGTTATCGGCCACCCAACATCGGCCCAACAGAGTTGTCGGCTGGATCTGCGGCATGCTGTCGGGCTTTACCAGCTTCGTCAGCCACTCCGGTGCGCCGCCCTACCAGATCTATGTCCTGCCCCAGAGGCTGGACAAGCTTGTCTATGCCGGGACATCGGCAATCGTCTTCGCCTCCATGAACGCTGCCAAACTCGTACCGTACTGGGCCTTGGGCGAATTCCCCGCGTCCACGCTGAAGATCTCAATGATGCTCGTCCCCGTCGGCGTTCTTTCGACGCTGCTCGGTGTCTACCTCGTAAAGGTTATTCCGCAGAGGGCCTACTACACCCTGGCAGAAATCCTGCTGGCGGGAATTTCGGTTCAGCTGATCTACAGCAGTCTAGCCGGACCTTAGATCGTGTCCCGAGGAGTGTTGCAGCTGGATTTCATAGCCATCGGTGATTTCCGGTAGGGTCGGGTTGCTTATGACCAACCTGAGGGACACCACCGATGACCGACGACATGATGAACCTGCGCTCACTCGTTGAGAAGAGCGCCTGACCTTGCCCCCAAGTTTTATCCAGTTTTGAGTTCGCTCCGGCGGTTTTGGGTTGCTGCATTTTGTGCGGTAGCGGCGGGTTGCGGTGCGGAGCCATTTCGGCTGCGCAGCACCGCATCACGTCGC
>NZ_JABAEF010000026.1 GCF_023701945.1 Rhizobium sp. CG5 | reverse complement strand
GCTCACGCCAAAACACAGAGTTCTTTGGCATCGCCAAAAATCTCGGATAACGCGGGGTGGAGCAGCCCGGTAGCTCGTCAGGCTCATAACCTGAAGGCCGCAGGTTCAAATCCTGCCCCCGCAACCAACCATCCCTGCGATCTCGATCCCGATAAAGCCCCCTCGTGGGGCTTTTGGCGTTTTTGGGCTCCAGTGGCGTCGGCGCGGCCCATCAGTTCTTCCAGAATTGCCCTCTCGTTTAGAAAACCTGGCTTGTTCTTGCCAGATGCAAAGGTAAGGATCGCGGCAAGGTCGCCGCGAAGCACGATCACCAATTCCGCACCATCGGGCACGAGATCGATGCGGCTGACCAGCGTGCGGAGTTTGTCGGCGGCCTGTGCCCGCGTCTGCTCGTTGCCAAGCTGGTCGTGGAGTGCCGCAATCTCCTCGTGATAATACTTCGCCAGATTGGGGTGGAGCAGGGGAGGCGGTTCTTCCGCGCCGTCGAGGAAGCCGGCCAGTTCCTTCCTGCGGGCTTCGAGGGCCACCATCTTCGCGTTAATCCGGTCGGCAGCACCACCCTTCAGAATAAGGTCGAGAAGCGTGTCGAGTTCGCGATCGATCCGCTTGATCTCGGCGGCCGATGAATCAAGGGCGGCGCGAGCCTCCATCCGTGCTTTGTTCACTTCACGCGTAAACTCCTCGCAGAACTCCTTGTAGAGTTCCGGTTCCATCAGATGTTTGTCGAGCCCGCTCAGAACTGATTGTTCGAGCGTGTCGCGGCGGATGTTCAGCCGATTGTCACAAGTCCCCTTGGTCCGGGCGTTGGTGCAGCCGAGCATGTCCTTCGAAATCATCGAATAGCCGCCACCGCAGCAGCCGCATTTGACGAGCCCGGTGAACAGGTGCTTTGGCCGGCGGCGTTCGTTCAGGATACGGTTGTCGCCTCGCTGGGTTCCGGGTTCCAGCGCCATCTGGTCCTGCCGCGTCTTCACCCCATCCCACAGGTTCTGATCGACGATGCGCAGATCCGGCACGTCCTGAATAACCCAATCCGCTTCCGGATTGGGACGGGATACGCGTTTGCCTGTATCTGGATCCTTCAGGTATCGCAGGCGGTTCCAGACCAGTTTCCCGATATAGAGCTCATTGTTGAGAATGCCGGTTCCGCGTTTCGGATTGCCGTGAATGGTTGACGGCCCCCATTCGCTGCCTTGCGGCCCTGGCACGCCTTCGCTGTTCAGCACCATGGCGATCGTGCGCGAGGATTTTCCCGCCAGATATTCTTTGAAAATCCGCCGGACGATATTGGCTTCCGGCTCGTTGATGGTGCGCTCGCCGCGGCTGGCTTCGCCGGATGCGTCGACGTGGCGCACGACATCATAGCCATAGCAGAGGCCACCGCCGGATTTGCCTTCTTCGACCCGGCCGCGCAGGCCACGCCGCGTCTTGTCGGCAAGGTCTTTGAGATAGAGCGCGCCCATCGTGCCCTTGAGGCCGATATGCAATTCGCTGACTTCACCTTCCGAAAGCGTAACGATGCTGACGCCTGCAAAGCGCATGCGCTTGTAGAGCCCGGCGATATCTTCCTGATCGCGTGAAAGGCGATCGAGGGATTCCGTTAGTATGACGTCGAAGCGTCGCTTCAGTCCGTCGGCGATCAGTTCCTGGATACCCGGCCGGATCAGAGAGGCGCCGGAGATGGCGCGATCCGTATAGCTGTCGACGATTGTCCAGCCTTCACGCTCGGCCCGTGTGCGGCAAATGCGAAGCTGGTCCTCGATCGAGGCATCACGCTGGTTGTCGGAGGAATAGCGAGCGTAAAGAGCAACCTTCATGAGATGGCCTCCCTATCTGAGGAGGCGTTCGCGGGCGGCGCGCTCCTGTTCGGCTTCGACAAATTTACGGGCAGCTTGTCGCGCAAGCAAGCGGACAAGTTCTCTGATGCTGGGATCGGGCTTTGTCGGGTCGTAGACCGGCATGTCGTCGGCGGGTGCGAGAACGACACGCACGCTGTTTGCCGCTGTCCCGTTCCGCTTCGCCACAACACGATCCTCACCCTTAAGCGGACAATTCCGCTTCGGGCAAAGACTGGGCCGGCAACCGGCGGATTTGAATGCGAAATCGCGGGCATGTCAGAGACCTCCAGCGTGGTTCATCGTGCCTTGTCGCTCCGGTTCGCATTCGATCGCAGATCGTGCGGCGGAACCAAAGGGCATTGGCGTAAGAATACTTGAATTTTGCGGCGAGCGAATCCCCCTGCGCGTAGAATTATTTTGCGTTCTTTCTCTTCAAGACCGGCTCAGAGTTCTTCCCAGGTCATAATCCCGCACTTTCCTATGAACACAAGGAGAGCCTCGCTCGCTTTGCAGCCGGCCGTGCTCGCTGGCATTTGCCTCCTCCATCCCCGCGCGCTCACGCGCCCCCGGAGGCAAGTCGGGGACATGCCGTCCGCATCAACGGTGAAAGGATTGGAACAATTGCAGGTTTTGACCGGGACCCACATTTGCTGATCTTTTGCCGGATCGCGAGATGGCGACACTCGCGAACTGGTTATCGGATCAACCAGGCGTCGAAATCGTCGCCTGCGACCGCGCCGGTGCCCATGCCCGCGGCGCTTAAGAAGGCGCACCCGCAGCGTGCCACCCCTTGAAATCACTCGTCAAAAGTCTCGCTGAAATCACTGGCAGCTTTTTGGTCATCGTCGAATTCTTACAAAAGAACCATTCAACTTTGGATGAGAATGTCCAGGAGACCAGGAAACTTGGCGTTGATCTCCGCGCGACGCAAAGAGATGCCTTGCCTATTTCCGTAGTTGACCTGATTAATCAGGCCCGCTGCGACAAGGGTCTTGAAGTGGTGAGATACCGTCTGCTTCGACAGCGGTAGTTCGAACGAATTGCAGGTTCGTTCACCGTCTAACGGATCAGCCGCCAGTTCAATGATGATACGCCGCCTGTGCTCGTCCGCCAACGCCTTCAACACCTGCCCAATATCTAAGTGCTCGGATAGTACGTCGAGGGTTTCTGGCATCACCTGTTCCTTCATGTCCGAGATGCATCATACCTGTCGCCCGGGAAATCGCAAGACTGCAACAGACCAATGGAGCGGAGCAAAGCCCTGGCTGAGAACGTGAATTTTCCAAAGGTCCTACTTGTATCGTACCTTTGAGCATGATAGCGATAGGTACGATAACCATAGGACATGCGATATGCCAGAATTCAAATCATCCTCAAGGCCAAACAACGAACCTTCGCGCCTGCTGCTTCCCACCGTACTGCTCGCCCTGTTTGTCCTGCCCATCAGCATCGCCGGGGCTGCGATCGCGCTACCGGCAATTTCGGCGGATCTTGGCCACAGTCCGGGCCCGCTTCAGTGGGTCGTGAACGGGTTCAACGTCGCATTCGCCGTCTCTACCCTGATCTGGGGCGCCGCCGCGGCGCGTCTGGGATACAAGAGGACCTTTATGATCGGCGCTCTGATCATGGCCGGCGGCTCGCTCGTCAGCGTGTTTTCGATGAGCCTTATCTCCCTCGATGTTGGGCGCGTATTATCAGGCATTGGCGCGGGAGCGATCGCTACCGGTGGCACTGCGTTGCTGTCCAGTTCCTATTCCGGCGCGGCCCGAACAAGGGCGTTTGCCTTGCTTGGGACGGTTGTTGGCCTGGGACTAGCGGCTGGACCGACGATTTCGGGCGTGGTGGTGGAGCTTGCGGGTTGGCGCGCGGTATTCGCCGTCGCAACCATCATCGCCGGACTGGCGCTGGCCGCCGGCGCCGGGCTGCGGGTGAGCAAAGCTGCGATCCCGCATGCGAATGCAAAGCTCATTGACTTTTCACCGCTTCGAAACCGTCTTTTCCTGGCTATCGTTCTGGTGCCGGTCGCGGGTTCGATTGCCTATGTCTCCATCCTCACCTATCTGCCGGTCGCCCTCAGCGCGGTCCTGGATATGGAGGCGGCGCAAGCCGGCCTGTTCATGCTCCCCTTGACCTTGCCTGTGCTCGTGGCTCCGCTTGTCGCCAGCATCCTGGTCCAGAAGGTCCGCTGGATCTCCACGATCGTTATCATCAATATCTCGTTGCTGCTGCTGATCGCTGGCGACCTTGGGATGCTCCTGCTCGGCCAGGACGTGCCCCTCGCCTTCTTCGCGCTGCCCATGATCGCGCTTGGCTTCGGTTGGGGGCTGCCGCTCGGTCTCATCGATGGGGATGCCCTGGCAGCAGTGCCCGAAGAGATGAGTGGAGAAGCGGCGGGGGTTCTCAATTTCCTCCGACTGGGCAGCGAGGCCTTGAGCGTTGCCGCCTATGGGGCTGCCACGAGCGCCTTGCTCGTGATGTCGATCAGCGACCCGGAGATTGCAAATCGCATTTCTGCTGGCTGGAACGGCGCACCCGCAGACTATGCTGCCGCATTCCACATCGTCGTGACGGGCATGGCCGTGCTCACGGCAATTTTCGCCCTGGCGATCAACATGCTCTACCGATCGCATCTGCGATCCTTGAAGCAGCCAAGACTCCAGCTCAACGCGTGAAACCGGAACGGCCTGCCGACGATACGGCATCACGACTCTTCCGCCACGTCACCACTGACCTATAAGAAGGCGAACTTTCGATGACTAAAAAGATCTGGTTCCTGTCCTTCGGGCATTATCAAGCTGCCCGTGGATCGCGGACGACAACGGCCAAGGACGCGTTACTCCAAACCATCGATCTCGCTGTCGCTGCTGAGCAGCTCGGGCTGGATGGCGCAGCTATACGCGTTCATCATTTCGCCCCGCAGTTTTCCACGCCTATGCCGCTTCTGGCTGCGATGGCCGCTCGTACCAAGCGCATTGAGCTGGGTACGGGCATCATCGACATGCGGTATGAGAACCCGTTTTCACTCGCCGAACAGGCCGCCGCGACGGATCTGATCAGCGACGGACGGCTGCAGCTCGGCATAAGCCGGGGGTCGCAGGAGGTCGCCCGGCGCGGATATGAAGCGTTCGGCTTCACGCCTGCAGGCAATGGCGACGATGTCGATATGGCGCGATCGCACACGGAGCTGTTTCGGAAATCGATAAGCGGCATCCCGATTGCGACCTCCAATTATGCCAGACCGGGCGGGGGACCAGACCTCCCGCTGGAGCCGCAGTCGCCCGGTCTCGCCGAGCGGATCTGGTGGGGTTCGGCGACACGAGATTCGGCGAAATGGACCGCCGAGCAGGGCATGAACCTGATGAGCAGTACGCTTCTGTCGGAAGATACCGGGGTTCCCTTTCATGAGCTACAGGCCGAGCAAATCGAGATTTTTCACAAGACCTGGAAAGAGGCGGGACATTCCAGGACGCCCAGGGTCGCGGTCACCCGTAGCATTCTTCCGATTACGACGGATGAGGACCGCTTTCATTTTGGCGGTGAACGGGACTCACGCGATGAAGTTGGCGTTCTCAACGGCGCTGTGTCTCGCTTCGGCAAAGTCTATGCAGGCGAACCGGATCAGATAGCGGAAGACCTGGCGCAGGATTCGGCAGTGCGCGCCGCTGACACCCTGATCGCTGCGATCCCAAACCAGCTCGGGGTTGATTATAACATTCGAATTCTCAGGACGCTTGTTGAACAAATCGTTCCGAAACTCGGCTGGTAGAAAACGAATTACGTATGATTCCAATGTACAGGCAAAACTAGACGACGCCAGACTCTATCTCATCGATCGAAACTCTGACCTGCACAGCATTTGCGGCTGTGAACATGGCCCGAGTGAACAAGGTTGGCGGAGGATCGTCAAGACGGTCGCTTGCGCCGCATGCGACGATTATTTTGGAGGATCGTTCGTTCAATCCTCATCAAGCGCTGAGACATTGGCTCATTCGTCGAGCCGCAAATTCGCGATCGGCTAGAATTTTTGGGGCCGATGGGTTTGCGATCGATATGCCTCGGTCATGACGCGATCGGCGGTTCCAAAATAGTGGTTCCATACTTAGACGCCAGCGCGACGATCTCTTCCGGGGCGCGACCTACGATTTGTATGAGCAGGTCCTCGATACCGCCAGGAAAGCAGGTGGCGATCATTTGAACTTTCTCTTCTGTGTTGTTCCTCCAGCAATGCGGCGTCCCGGCTGGAACAAATATGACGGTTCCCCTTTGTGTCTCGATCATCTCGGGACCGAGCATAAAAGTAGGCGAGCCGGTTAGAACTTGGAAGATCTCATCGTGAGCATGTTTGTGAAGCGGGGTAGAGCTACCTGGCATGGCGTAGGATTCGACCACGGAGTATCTGCCTTGCACTTGGGTGCTATGAACCCGGATCGACATGAATTCGTTCGGACTGCTTTCGAACCATTCGCTATGCCGGTGGTGACTGACAATCGGCAGGAATGAGCGTTCTGGGAACTCGGATATGCTTGAAGTGATCATCTTTATTGCTCTTTTGACTGGAGGTGCCGGTCGAGGAACGCCGTAAGATGGCGATTGACCTCAGTCGGGGTTTCAAGGGCGGAGACATGGCCCGCCTCGGCCAATTCGACAAAGCTGCAGCCGAGTACCGCAGCCGTCTGCTGCCCCTCTGCCACGCTACGTGCCTGGTCGTATCGGCCGGCAATGACGATTGCGGGGACGTCGAGACCGGCGAGATCGGGCAGGGTATCCCGACGACCGAATATCAAGCGACCCAGAGGAACCAGCGTATCGACGATGCGCTGCGGATCGGTCTCCCTGAGGCTGTCCCGGAATTGCGAGATCAGGTCTGGCCGGGCCTTGAACGTCGCAGGTGCGAAGAACATCGGCAGCATTGCCTGTGCGATGGGCTCAGGGACTGCCCTGGCCAGCTTGACCGCGGCGAGCATGGCGAGATTCCGCTCTCGCGTTCCTTCGGGCTCGGGGCCGAGAAAAGTATTCATCAAAGCCAGAGCCGTGACGCGATTGGGAGCAATCAGGGCAAGTTCGGCGGCCCACATTCCGCCCACGGAAAGGCCCACAAGCGCAAACCGCTCAACACCGAGACGGTCGAGCAGTTCGAGATGGTGCATGGCCAGGTCCTTGACGTCCCTTGTACCCTCCGGAAGGGCGCCGCTTCCCCCATGCCCCCAGAGATCGGGCACGATGACTCGTCGGGTTTGTGCCAGTTCCTCGATCTGTGGCTGCCACATCCTGTGGTCCCAGAGGTAGCTATGGCCAAGAACAACAGTCTCGCCAGCGCCGATATCAATATAGCGCATTGTGGAACCGGCGATCTCTATCACCTGGAGGGAAATATCTCTCGTCATGGAAGTGTCTCTCTATGTAAGGTGAATTCAGTTCTGGCATCGGACCGAACTCCGTCATCCGTCTTGGTGCTCGCTCGATGTCCTGAACAGCCGGAGCATCGCCAGCGTCAGCAGCCATCCCATGGCCCAGCCGGCTATCACGTCGCTTGTCCAGTGTTCACCGACGACGACCCGTGAGGCACACACAAGCGCTCCCACCGTCAGCAGGCAGATGCGGTGTTGTGGAAAGCAGATCGCGGCTGAGCATGTGACGGCTGCTGCAAATGCTCCCTGGGTCGAAGGGATGGAAGCAAATGCATCGTCGAACGCAAACGGCCTGAGTAGTAATCTGTCCCAGTCGTGAGTGCTGTCAGGACGCGCGCGTCCGACGATGTTCTTGACGAGCAGGGAGGACGCGACTGCGGCAAGGCTGCAGCAAAGGCTGAAGAGGCCAAAGGCTGGCCTGCGCGGCGCGCTGGCGCCTCCGAAAAGCACGCCGGATAACCATAAGCCAAAGAGGAAAGGCAGAATGACCACGGGGGCAGCAAGCCCGGAGATCCAGGACGCAGCGGTGCGAAACCAATGCGGAAGATCAGAAACCGCCAAGGCGAGAGGCCTATCCAGGATCAGCATGCTAAATACCGCCAGCGAGAACAGGCGTAACGTCAGGTTCACCACTCGCTCCGAGTCCGGATGATTGCCAATTTTTGTGGACGGACAAGTCTCGACAGCCCGTTCCTGCGGTCCATCTGTCGGCCTCATGGGTGGACCAGCCGATCAAGCTCCGGCAGAAGCGTCACACTTTCCTGCTCGTTCGGATCGGTGCGGGCGATGAGTGCGACGGCCGGATCGCTCGATATGTTTGCCGGAAGATGGGGAACACCGGCGGGTATGTAGAACATCTCGCCGCTCTGGACGTCTGTGCAATGTTCCAGCCTCTCGCCATACCAAGTGCGCACGCTGCCCGACAGCATGTAGATCGCGGTTTCGTGGTCGTCGTGGCGATGGGCCTTGGCGCGGGCGCCCGCCCGCATCTCGAGCACATGCATGCAGATGGCTCTCGCCCCGACGCTTTCGGTCGAGATTCCCTCGACATAATTGAGACCCTGCTTTCCCTGATAGGTGGTGGCGGGCCGTACAAGGCGGCAGGTTTTCGTTTCAGACATATGGCTTCCTCAAGATCGGATACGCTTGGTTCG
Source organism: Rhizobium sp. CG5 (assembly GCF_023701945.1). GTDB lineage: Bacteria > Pseudomonadota > Alphaproteobacteria > Rhizobiales > Rhizobiaceae > Allorhizobium. The sequence continues at coordinate 61,778 of NZ_JABAEF010000026.1, read as the reverse complement.
CGCCAGAGGCTGGTTGGCCAAAGCTACTTCTCCGTTTCTTCACGGGAGCTTCGGCTTACGGATGTAACGCTGCCGCCAGGTTCATGTCTGTGATTGACCGGTGCGGCAGTACGCCTGAACCGGGTCTTCAGCCAGGCCAGAAGCCCGGTTCCTTCAGATTGCGACCTGGAGTTTGCCTCCAGCAGTCTCGATTGCGCCTGCACGGATTCGGGCGTGGCATGCAGGGCGTCTCCCGCGAGAGCGAGGCCGCGGATCAGGTCGTGCAGGACCGCATGCCCGGTTGATCGGGCCTGTTCCGGCTCATCGGGTATAGTCGCGGGCGCGATCGCATCTTCATTCGACGACACGAGCCTGAGATGCGGGTGCCTGTTTTCACCAGGCTCGGGTGGATATTTGGTGATCGACATGATGGCCTCCGGGAGAGGCCATTTGAGACCGGCGCGAATTGCAGTCGCGTCACGATTGCCGGTCTTTTCGCTACGGCTGTAGCAAGGATTTGTTGCTGGCAGTTTCGTCGGTTTTCCGGCAGCGGCATCGCAGTCATCGGCTGCTTGAGCGCACCGATGTTACCGATGCAGCGCTCTTTCCCGTTTCTGTAACACCGATACAGCGTCGTCGGTTTTAGTAACCGACCGTCACAGAATAAAGGAATTCTCCATGACCAAATACAAACTCGAGTACATCTGGCTCGATGGCTACACCCCTGTACCAAACCTGCGCGGCAAGACGCAGATCAAGGAATTTTCGGATTTTCCGACGCTCGAACAGCTCCCGCTCTGGGGCTTCGATGGCTCGTCGACGATGCAGGCCGAAGGCCGCAGCTCTGACTGCGTGCTGAAACCCGTCGCCATGTATCCCGATCCGGCCCGTACCAACGGCGTTCTCGTCATGTGCGAAGTCATGATGCCGGATGCCGTCACGCCGCATTCTTCCAATGCTCGGGCTACTATTCTCGACGACGAAGATGCATGGTTCGGTTTCGAGCAGGAATACTTCTTCTACGACAAAGGTCGTCCGCTCGGCTTCCCGGAAACCGGCTATCCGGCTCCCCAGGGTCCTTACTACACAGGCGTCGGCTATTCGAACGTCGGTTCGGTTGCTCGCGAGATCGTCGAAGAGCATCTCGATCTGTGCCTGGCCGCCGGCATCAACCACGAAGGCATCAATGCCGAAGTGGCCAAGGGCCAGTGGGAATTTCAGGTGTTCGGCAAGGGCTCCAAGCGCGCCGCCGACCAGATCTGGATCGCCCGCTACCTGCTGCAGCGCCTGACGGAAAAATACGGCATCGATATCGAATATCACTGCAAGCCGCTCGGCGACACCGACTGGAACGGCTCCGGCATGCACTGCAACTTCTCGACCAAGTTCATGCGCGAAGTGGGCGGCAAGGCCTATTTCGAAGCGCTGATGGCGGCATTCGAAAAGAACTGGAGAGAGCATATCGACGTTTACGGTCCCGACAACCACCTGCGCCTGACCGGCAAGCACGAAACCGCTCCGTGGAACAAGTTTTCCTACGGCGTGGCCGACCGTGGCGCGTCGATCCGCGTGCCGCATTCCTTCGTCAAGAACGACTACAAGGGCTATCTGGAAGATCGCCGTCCGAACTCCCAGGGCGACCCCTACCAGATCGCTTCCCAGGTTCTGAAGACGATCTCGGAAGTCTCGACGGCAAAGTTGGCTGCTGCGCAGGTGTCTCAGGGCTGGTGACGAACGGCGGGCGGGACTTGTCGCAAGGCATGGCCGCCTCTCCCTGTTCATGATCTCTCTCGATGTTTACGATTGGATAATGGCGATGGATTTTCACAGCCGGCGCAAGATTGCGCATGATCTCCTCGATATTCTTGCCGATGAAGGCGTCACGCACATCTTTGGCAATCCGGGTTCGACCGAATTGCCACTGATGGATGCGCTGGTGGATCGGCCTGATCTGACTTACGTTCTCGGCATGCAGGAAGCCACCGTGGTGGCGATGGCCGACGGTTATGCCCTCAAGACCGGCCGGCCGGCCTTCGTCAATCTGCACACTGCCGGCGGTCTGGGCAATGCCATGGGCGCTCTCGTGGCTTCGCAGACCAGCAGGACGCCGCTCGTCGTCACCGCCGGTCAACAGGACACGCGGCATCTGTCCACCGATCCCTGGCTCTCGGGCGATCTTGTCGCTCTCGCCGCGCCGGTGTCGAAATGGGCGACGGAAATCCGGCGCGCGGAAGACTTAGGCCCTGCCTTGCGACGGGCCTTCGAAATCGCACGGACGCCACCAATGGGCCCCGTATTTCTGTCCTTGCCGATGGACATCATGAACGAGGCATCGACGGGGCCGGTGTCGCCGCGTCTCACATCGAGCAGGAGCAGCTTCGCACCGGATCTGCTTGATGTGGCGGGCAGGCTTGCCGCTTTTGCACCGGATAAGATAGCCATCGTTCTCGGTGACGACATTCCCGAGGATGCGGCACAAGGCATTCTGGCCGTGGCGCATGTCGGTGGATATGGCGTATTCGGAACACAGCTTGCGTCTCGTGCTGCCTATTCCAGCGACGACATATTCTGGCATGGAATGCTCCGACCCGACCTGTCCGCCGCCCGGAGCATATTGTCATCCTATGAGGCCGTGCTCCTGATCGGCAGTCGGGCATTCATCTCCTATCCCTACCGAGAGGACGCGCCGCTCAATCCCGGCACATTAGTCATTCATATCGCCGACAACAGTGTTGCCATCGGGTCAGATGTTGCGTGCGACATCGCCGTGGTCGGTGATATCGGCACGTCGCTTATCGCGCTGGCAGCGGCACTTGCGCCGCTCATCGACAACTCGATCGTGCGGCAAAGACATCAAGAGCTCGACTGCACCGCTGCAGAACGCAAGATGCGGATCCGCCGGGAGATCGCCAGCGATGGGATACTGCCGCTCTCGGCTGATGCCGCAACCCTTGCGGTGCTCGAGAACCTGTCGCCCGAGACTATCATCGTCAACGAATCCGCTGCGACCTTCGGCAAGGTGCAAGAACTGATGAAGACAGCTCCCGGCCTGTATTTCTTTGCCAGGGGCGGGGTTCTCGGCTGCGCCATGCCGGCTGCCGTCGGAATGGCCCTTGCCGGCGACGGTCCTGTCATCTGCTTCACCGGAGATGGTGGTGCCATGTATTCGCCCCAGGCGCTCTGGTCGGCAGCTCATCATGCAAGCAACGTCATCTTCGTCGTCTTCAACAACCGGCGCTACAACGTTCTCATGGATGTCGCTGCAGCAGGCGGCTACAAAAACGCGACGGAGAGACGTTTCGTCGGTATGCAGCTTGACGATCCCGCGATCGATTACACAGCATTGGCGAAGGCGCTTGGGGTTGCCGCGTACCGGGCTGACAGTGTCGAAGACATCTCGATGATCATTCGTGAGGCGCAGCAGGCGAGTGGACCAAGTCTCGTCGAAATATTGATTCGATAGTCCGACAGTTTCACAGCCGATGTTACGATTGCAACTTGAATATCGGTTCCAAAAATCCCCTTGTAGTCGCGACTGCGCATTGGTGGGGCAAGCCGAACGCCACCGGAAACCGGCAGCGTTCGGACGTCCAATAACATTCACCAAGGCAGACACGATGAAACACATACTAATCATTGGCGGAACGGCCGGCATTGGCCGCGAACTCGCCGCAAGTCTTCTCACAGACGGCGCAAAAATCACCATCGCGGGTCGCGATTCCGAGCGCGCGAAAAATGTCGCCCGGGACATCCAGCACTCCGTACCCGATGCCACGGGACAGATATCGGGAATCGCGGCCGATCTCTCCAAGCCGGAAGGGTTGCGGGAAGCGCTTGCCGGTGTTTCTTCAATCGACCACCTCGTCCTGGTCGGGATGGTCCGCGATGCGAACACAATCAAGACCTATAATATCGCCGGTGCCCTGGAACTCGTCACCACCAAGACGGTCGGTTATCCGGCGGCGATCGCGGCCGTTCTCGATCGGTTATCGCCCGACGGGTCTGTGCTGATCTTCGGTGGCGTCGCTAAGGATATCCCCTATCCCGGCTCGACCACAGTCACGGTGGTCAACAACGCGGTGATGGGGCTGGTCAAGACCTTGAGCATTGAGATTACGCCCATCAGGGTCAATGCCATCCATCCCGGTATGGTTGAAGACAGCCCGTATTGGCAGGACGACAAGGAACTTTTCGCCCGCATGCTGTCGCGTATCCGCAGCGGCCGCTTCCCGCAAATGGCCGATATTGTCGACGGATCGAAATTCCTGATGAGCAACAGGGCCGCGAACGGCGTCAACCTGACGCTGGATGGAGGGCAAAACGGCGCGTGACAGGCGTGGCCTTGCAATTGCGCATAAAGACGAGTGGCGCCGAAGGAGCTTCGGCGCCACGATGCGTTTGTAGGGGGCGTCTCAAACCTATGCGGCGAGTGCCACCGCGTCGGCTCCGGCGGGCAACCTGTCCGGGCAGGACGGATCGGTGGCGGCGCGCCACACCGCCTCGGCCACGTCGACCGCGCGGGTCACATGGTCGGCCGGCAGCTCGGCCCAGCTTGCAAATACGCTCTGCACCAGCTCCCCATAGGCTTCAGGAAAGCCATGCTCGCCAGCCAGCGCCTGGGCATTTTCGCCAAAGCGGGTTTCCGGTGCACGGCCGGGCAGCACCAGCTTTGCCCGGATATTGAAGGGCTGCAGTTCCAGCGCCAATCCTGCTGTGAAAGCTTCTACAGCCGCCTTGCTAGCCGTATAGATGGAGAGCAGCGGAAGCGGCATCAGTGTCACAGTCGATGTGACGTTGATGATGATCCCTTCCTGGCGCTGGCGGAACTGCGGCAGGACAGCCTGCGTCATCGCCATGGTGCCGATCGTGTTGGTTTCGAAAACATGGCGGGCCATGTCCATCGGGGTGCCTTCCAGCGCGTTGAGCCAGCCGATGCCGGCATTGTTGACCAGAACGTCGATTGGTCCTGCTTCCTCCACGGCCCGGCGGATGCTTGTCGCATCGGTGACATCGAGGCTAAGCAGGCGCAGGCGATCGGATTCCGGCAGAATGCCTTCACGCGGCGTGCGCATCGTGGCGACGACATTCCAGCCGCGGTCGAGGAAATATTTGGCAGTTTCAAGCCCGAAACCGGACGAGCAGCCGGTAATCAAGACGGTTTTCATAGGAACTCCTTGGAATGATTATTGTCCATAACAGGAGCACTATTGGTCGGCGGGGTTTCAGGCCGATGTCCCGATGGCTTGCCGGAGGTTACCGTCGTAGCGGGTTGGAGTGTTTTGCCGGAACGAGGAACCGAGGGCCCTGGCAAGCTTCGATGGCGTGAGAGGCTTGCGGAGGATCTCCATCGTCCTGGCTGCAGGCAAGATGCCCGTCGGGTTGCCGGTGTCGGCTGAAGCGAATATGATTGGAATGTCGCTTTTCAGCGCCAGAAAGTGAGATGCGATGCGGCCGAGCGCCGAGCCGTGATCGACGATCAGGATGGCGTCGAAATTCCGGAAGTCGGCGGCAAAGGCAGCGAGGGCCTTGCGAGGATCCGAAAAGCTGACCGGCTCGTAGCCGAGCGCGGCGACGGTTTCTTCCTCGCGCATGAGCTCTTCCGCATCGCTGTCGATGATCAGCACACGCTGACCATCGCCTTTTTGCGAAACCTGTCGCGCGACATCTTCATCGAAGGGGATCCAGATGCTGATGGACGTACCCTTGCCGACGGTACTTTGCATGTCGATGGCGCCGCCATGTTCAGTGACGATATGTTTTACCGTGGCAAGGCCAAGACCGTTGCCGGCACTTCTGGTGGTGAAGAAGGGTTCGAAAAGGCGGCTTTGCGTCGACGGCTTCATTCCGCGGCCGTCATCGGAGACGGAGATAACGGAATAGATGCCCGGCGCCAGGGTCCCGTGGGTCAATTGGCTGTTGCGCGACAGTTCGATCCGCTCGGCGGAGATAACGACAGTCCCCGGGCCGTCCAACGCCTGCAATGCATTGTTTGTCAGGTTGAGCAATACCTGTTGGATCTGCCCGGAATTCGCATGGACGAGCACGTCTTGATGGATAGCGAGATCGATTTCCGCGCTATTGTCGAGGGAAGGGCCGACCAGCCGCATGACATCCTGTGCCAGCGCCGAAAACTCGAATGTCTCGTAAGCGCCCTGGATTGGTTTGCCGAAGGCCATGATCTCGCCGATGACGGATTGCGCGCGGTCGGCCGCCTTGCTGATCGCGCTCAGGTGGCGCTGAACACTCGTCTGCGCCGCGACCTTGGCGGCCATTTCTGCGTGGCCTTGTATGGCGGCGGCGATGTTGTTGAAGTTATGGGCGATGCCGCTGGCAAAGGTGCCGATGGTCTCCAGCCTCTGTGCCTGGTGCAGGCGATCTTCCAGCGCACGACGTTCCGTTTCGAGGACGACCCGGTCGATGGCCGAGGAGATGGCATCAAGCGTTCCTCGGAGAAGATCGAGCATTTCGCCGCCATGCAGGAAGTCGCCGGTCTTGCGCTCGAGCGTCAGGGTCGATCCTTTGCGGGAATCCTTCGAACGGTAGCAGAACCAGGCTGAAATCTCGGCGCGCTGAAGCGCCTCGCGCAGCTCTGGATCGCTGAGGCTCCGCAGCGTCGTCACATAGATGAAATCGTCATCCGGCGCGAGGCTTTCCAGATACTGACATGTCGCGCGCTCAGCCGTTCCATCGGCAGATAGCGAACTGTATTTGATCCGCCTGCTGCCGACGGACAGATATCTCGCCTGATCCGCGCCCGCCCAGGCTGCGATGCGGTCCAGCGCCTGTTCGATAATGCCGTCCAGTTCGCTCGTGCCGGCATTCAGGGAGCGCAGCGTCATCTGCGCAATGATCGTATCGAGCTCCCGCCGCGCCTTGATGAGCCGGATCTTGATCCGCAGCCGATAGCCCGTCACCAACGAGAGCAGTGCCGCAAGGATGGCGGCGCAGTAAAATGCCAGCAGATAGGACTGCATTTTATTGGAATGCTGCATCTCGGCGATGGACAGTTCCTCGCTCAAAACGCTGGGTTCGCCGCTTTGAGACTGCTGGATAATGGCGCGAAGCAGGCGGTCGACCTGGGGGAGCGTCTGGTGGACGATTGTCGCATGCGCGATCAGCCGTTTTGCCACTCGCGCGTTGTTGCCATGTGGATGACTGCGATCGAAGTCGATGATGCTCGCCTGGAGCGCGGCAGCCGATTGCGTGGATGCGTCGAGAAGAAACCCGAGCATGGCGACGGCAAGATCGCCGGTCGCGGATTTCATCGCATCGCTTTCGGCAGGTGAGCGATGAAGCTCGCCGCTGAGCGATCTGAAATAGGTCAGCGAATTCTGCAGCAATGCGTTCCGGCTCTTGAACTCCTCGATCAGCAGGTCCCGGTCGGTGTGCGATTTCGTCGAAGACGCCAGGACGCCGGCAAAACCCGGCATCCCGACGGCCATTTCTCCGATATCAAGCAGGGACTGCCGCATCTGGCCAGAGGCCTCAACCATGGCGTCGTAATCTCTCAGGATGGCGGCACGCGCCTCCAGCACGTTGTTCTTGAGACGGTTCTCCGCCACTTCCAGCGTCTTGATCTCTCCGCCGATTTGCTGGAGCGCCGCCTGGTGTTCCGACACGCGGAACACGGCGAAACCCGTCGTCGCCAACAACAGGAGAGCAAGGGAAGCAAGAGCAGCCTGCATTCTCATGGCGCGCGAGCCCCAATCGTTTCGCCGGGCAAGTTGCCTTTAAGACTTAGCAGAAATGCTTCAATACGCTCGACGTCGTCCCGGTCGAGATCGACGTCGAGCTGGGATCGGCCCATCGCCTGAATGGCCTTGCCGAGTGTTTCCGCGCTGCCGTCATGAAAATAGGGAGGCGTATCAGCAACGGTCCTGAGACTCGGCACCCGCAGACGTTCCGGTTTCGGCGATGCCAGCGGATGGAAGATGCCATGGCGCTGGAAAAGATTGCCGCCGACATTGCGTCCTTGATGACAGGCGGCACAGCCGATTTCCTTGAACCTGACATAGCCTTCCTTCTCGACAGCGGTCAGCGCAGTTTCATCGCCGGCCAGCCATCTGTCGAACCGGCTGTTCGGCAGGACCAGCGATGTTTCATAGGCGGCAATGGCATCGAGAAGCACATCTTCATCGAGCGGTCGGCCATAGGCGACATCTGCCAGACGCCGGACGGTGTCGTCGGAATCCAGCGTCTCGATCAGGGTCTTCATATCGGCGCCCATGATCTTCGGATTGAGGAGCGATGCGCGCGCCTGTTCCTGCAGCGTTGTCGCGCCGCCTTCCCAGTTCAGTCGATAGTTCAGCGCCGCATTGAAGACTGTCGGCGTGTTCAGCTCAAGCGGCTGGCCATCCAGGGCCTGGTCGAAGCGGTTGCGGCTTGCGCCATTGAGGCGCGTGTCGTGACAACTGGAACAACTGCGGCTGCCGTCGCGGGAGAGGCGCGGGTCATGAAACAGCAGGCGGCCGAGATCGGTCTGTTTCGCGTCGAAAAGGGGGGCGTCGATCGGGGTGATCGGTTCCTTGGCGTAAGCCGGGAAGGGCGCCGACAAGGCCAGGAACGACAAGAACACCGTCGCTATCCCGCTAACAAGACTTACCTCAATAACGCTCAACGGGCAGCGTGAAAACATAACCCAGCCCCCGCTCTGTGACGATGACGCGCGGCGCACTGGCGTCGCTTTCGAGCTTGCGGCGCAGCCGCAGGATCTGCACGTCGATGCTCTGGTCGTAGATATCTTCGTGAATGCGGGTCGCCTGAAGCAGGTGCTCCCGGCTCAGGGTCCGCTGCGGCGCGTCGAGAAACGCGACGAGCAGGCCATGTTCGCCCTTGGTCAGCGGGACCTGTCCACCGCTCGGATCGAACAATTGCCGTGTCTTCGGGCGCAGTGTCCAGCCGCCGAAATGGTAGCTGACACCATCGTTCTTGCGATGCGCATAATCTGCCGCATGGCGACGCATCACGGCGCGGATGCGGGCAAGAAGCTCGCGCAGCCCGAACGGTTTGGTCATATAGTCGTCGGCTCCGAGCTCCAGCCCGACCACCCTGTCGATCTCATCCCTGCGGTGGCCTGTCGTGATGATGACAGGCACGTCGGAGCGCTGGCGCAGCTCGCGCAATACGTCGAGCCCGTCCTCTCCATGAAGCTGAAGGTCGAGCAGGATCAGGTCCGGACCGTTGCGCTCGCAGAAGCGAAGTGTCTCGCGTCCGGAATCGACATTGACCGTATTGATGCCTTGCGCATCGAGATATTCCGTTATCATCGAGCCCAGGGCAGGGTCGTCATCAACGACCAGTACCGTCGCAGCATTTTGCTTGGCCATGTCATCTCACGTTCCGGTTGCTCCCGTTCCGCCTCTAGGCGCATAAAAAAGATTTGTCAAATTAAAATAGATTTCATGGCAGATGATAGACTTCGGACACATCGTCTGCTAAATAAGAACAATGACGATATCTGGCAGCAGTCTCACCTCAAAAACCTATGGGCAAATTCGCCTCGCGATCCTGAATTGCGAGCTGAAGCCGGGTAGCCGTATCAAGATAAACGAACTGTGCGAGAGACTGGGCGTGAGCCTCAGCGCCGTGCGCGAATCCCTGTCGCGCCTGACGTCGGATGGCCTGGTAATCTCGGAGCCCCAGAAAGGCTTCATGGTCGCACCGGTGTCGCTCGACGATCTAGCTGACCTCATTCGCACCCGCGTATCGATCGAGGATCTCTGTCAGCGTTCGGCGATCGAAAACGGCGACGCGGAATGGGAAGGGGCGATACTGGCCGCGCATCACCGGCTCGGACGCGCTCCCATTCTCGGGGAGGGTGACGATGCCCGGCCGTCGGAAGAATGGTACAAGATCCATGGGCTGTTTCACCAGGCAATCGTTTCCGCTTGTACAAGTCGGCGGCTGCTGGAAGTGAGATCGCTGTTGGCGCTGCAGGCCGACCGCTACATGCGCATGGCAATTCCCTTCAGTCTCTGCTTCGGCAATGATGAAGTCGCACTCGACCATGATCGCCTGGTTGAGGCCGTCCTGGCGCGGCGCGCCGACGAAGCCGGCGAGTTGATCAAACTGCATCTTTCGCGAACTTGGGAACCACTGACCACGGCACTCAAGCGCAGCGAGCTGTTTTCCGGTGCGTCACTTGCCGTACGCAGCTCAACTATCCTGGCCGCGGCGGAGTAGGATCATTCCTCCGGAAATATTGCATCGGTAGCCCGTATCGCTCCCCTCGTAGCCGAGGCGTAGGTGCGCGCTGTCACAAGCTGTGTGCCCCGCGAAGGCCACCGCGATCAAGTTCGTCGCGGTGTGATGCAAACCGCGCAGACTGCACGAACGTTCCGCCGTTATGACCGTTTGAAGATCAGCTGCGCCACACAGCGAGTAACTTCCATGAAGAAAACCATCTGCGCAGCCCTGTTGGCTGCTGCCGCGTTCACGGCGAATGCCCAGGATATCTCCGTCAAGGACATGGGGCAGCCTGATCCATCTCGTCTCTCCGCCGGTACCTATACGCTCGACACCCATCACAGCCACGTTGCATATGACGTCGACAATTTCGGGATATCGCATTATCTCGGTCTCGTTGGTGGTCTGTCAGGCAAGCTGGACATCGATCCGCGAAATCCCGCCGCTGCAATGGTGGACATCGAAATTCCGGTCGATGGCATTCTTTCGACATCGGCGGCGCTCGACGCGCACCTGAAGACCGAGGACTTCTTCGACAGTGAGAAGCATCCTGTCGCCACATTCAAATCGAAATCCGTCGCCGTTTCAGGCACAGACGCCGTCATCTCAGGTGCGTTGACCCTGCATGGTGTCACCCGGGACATCAAGCTCCAGACCCGGCTTGTCGGTATCGCCACCCATCCGATGTCGCAGATGCTGACGGTGGGCTTTGAGGCGACCGCCCGGATAAAGCGAAGCGAGTTCGGGATCAGCTATCTCGTTCCGTTCATTTCCGACGCGGTTGAACTGCGAATCTCCGCTGTTTTCGAAAAGGACGCGTAAAGCGCGCCGTTGATTACAGCCGTAACGCGTCAGCCTCGGAACGCAGCCCGTTCGTAGGAAACCGGCCCTAGACTGCCGTTCATCAAAGCAGGCGGCACAGGATGATCGTCATCAGCCGCTGCTGAGAACGGCCGCGCCACGCGCCACGCCGACTTAGTCCAACCGATCTCAATGCGCAGGAAACGCCATGTTGCTCCCTCCGGAGACTGGCGCTTGCGATCACCTATCAAAGGAAGCACATGAACGCGAAAGTCGATATCACAGCCCTGCCGTTCGTACGGCTGGAAAAGGACCAGACATGGTTCGAAGCTATTCCCGGCGAACGCCTGACAATCCGGGTCCACTCCTCCGAAACTGGCGGCAAATTCTCCATCATGGAAAGCATTGCCGGCCATGGTGCTGCGACACCGACCCATACCCATGTCGAGGACGAGGTGTTTCATATCCTCGAAGGCGAAGTTATCTTCTCGCTCCACGGCGAGATTTCCGTGCTCGCCAAGGGCGACGCGATCTACATTCCGGGCGGCGCGCCGCATGCCTGGCGCAACAATGCCGGCACGCCGGCGCGCATGCTGGCATTCTTTTCACCAGGCGGCGTCGAGCAGATGTTCACTGAGATTGCCGGTCTCGAGCTGCCCGGGATCATCGAGATTGCCTCGAAATACGGGACCGTACTCGTCGGCCCTCCGATCGAAGCCTGAAGCGCTCAAGACATCATGAAAGCGCGGCGCCGAACGCCGCGCTTTTTGTTGTCGTCATCCCAGAACCCGGCAAGGTGCCAGCGGCTGCAGCACTGTCGGATAGACTGCTGCCGCAAACCAGGAGTTCAACCAGTAAATGATCATCACCTTCATCGCAGTTGCGATCTGCTTCCGGCTGATTACACTTGCAATCTCGATCAGAAACGAGCGGGCATTGAAAAGTGCCGGCGGACAGGAGTTCGGCAAGACCAACAGTGCCGTCCTGACGCTTGCCCATATCGCCTTCTATGTGAGCGCAGTCTCCGAATATCTGTGGTTTCCTGCCGATGCATCCGATGTCGTGTCGCTGCTCGGCGTTCTCATCTACGCATCCGGCGCGCTTGTCCTTGTGGCGGTGATCCGTGCGCTTGGCAGGGTCTGGACCGTCAAGCTGATTATCGCGAGCGGGCATGTTCTGGTGAAAAGCGGGCTCTATCGTCTAATGCGACACCCCAATTATTTCCTCAATATCCTGCCCGAACTCGTTGGATTTGCCCTGACCCTGAATGCCTTCACAACCCTGCTCATCGGTCTTCCGCTCTACGCGATACCTCTTGCTATCAGGATACGCCAGGAAGACAGGGTGATGCCAAAGGAGTTCTCGCGGTGAGGCTCTGATACATCGAAGCCTCCCGACACGAATAGCCCCGGTCGACGGATCGGCCGGGGCGTGTTTCATTCTGCTTAAACTGCTGCCGGAGCCTGAACAGCTTGTCTTCGTCCAGTATCGCCATGCGCCGGCCTTTTCAGTCGCCACACGGTGTATGCCCCCGTCAGAAGGCTGATTGCATCGATGGCAGCGATCGGCGATCCCACCAGCAAGTCGTGAAGCAGCCAGGGGATCGTGCCGGCCATCACCCAGATCCGCAATTTTTCCTCGTCCGCCTGCATCCGTCCGATTGCCAGCAGAATAGTTCCGGAGACTGCGCAAAGCGACGGAAGGCCGGACCATGTCAACGCGGACATCAGGAGCATGACGGGTATCAGCAAATGTCCCAGTCTTTTAAGCCAAACTACTTTTTCGCCCGGCAGGAAAGCCAGAAGCTGCAGACCGCTCAGAAGATTGGCGATCGCAGCGGTCTCGGCCCCAAACAGGGCGTAATGAATCCCAAAACCTGCCGTGACGCCGATCTGCACCAGAAGCATGGCCCGGCGTGTCCGGAAGAAAGGCCAGGTTACGAGGCATACTGCGCCGAAGAGCGCGGCCAACGACGCGAGGAGATTGTCAACGGGTAGAGCGATCATCGGATCGTCCTCCCGCATCGGCAGTTTTGCTATACTGCCTTGCCCAGTTAATCGCACCGGCAAGCAAATCAGGAAAGTAATCTATTCCCCGCTGCCGGCCCAGGTGGCCTTCGGTCAAGTCTATGCCATGGATTCGGCGAAGCGAATCCGGCGTATGCATTTCCATGAGGTTTCTCCGCATATTGTTATTTGCCGTTCAATCAACCAGCCTAAAAATGCCGGCTTTGAACGGGAGGTCATCTTGCAGCGAACTTCAGTGCTCGCTCATTGACCTCCTGCGGAGGGGTAGGGGCTTGATGCTACGGTGCGATTTCCGCTGTGACCGCTCGGGTTACGGAAAATCTAGTATGGTTGCGTTAGTAACATTAGGAGTTCGGTAGGGGTCCGCTTTCCGAAGTGATGCTAACCGCGAAGCTTCACCAACACGCCGGCGGACGTGGTCGAGCCCAATTTGAAATTTTGGTATCCATAATCGGGAATATCTCCCAATTTTCTTTTAGGCTTCTGACGTTAAAGGAAAATCTGAGAGTCAGCCCATTTCAAAGAAGGTTTCGAAATTACAAGCCTCTGCGCGTTCAGGCCCCCGCAACCAGTTCAAACATAAATCGCTTATTACACCGATATAACGACCGCTTAACCGCCAAATCTCCCGCACCGCCTCTGTTTCTCAGGGGCGGTTTTTGCGTTTGAGTTGTCCAAGCTGGCAGAGAAGCCTCCTACGGCAAACCATGTTCAGACCCTTACATTGATCACTTTGTAGGTGCGTCTAAGAGGCTGCCTCAAAAAGAGGTGGGTGATTTCAACAGGTTATGATGCCTACGGATTTGCGAAGATTCGATGGAGTTCACGATGTCCTGGACAGAAATCACCCGTCGGCACTATGCCCGGCGGACGGCACGCTATGCAAGCGACATGACGGATCGGGAATGGGCACTGGTTGAGCCGTTTCTGCCGATACCCCGCCGCCTGGGTCGCCCTCGCACCACGGATTTGCGCGAGGTCGTCAACGCACTGCTTTACATCGCCACGACTGGTTGCCAGTGGCGCATGCTGCCGAAGGATTTCCCGCCCTTTTCGACCGTCCAGCGTTATTTCTATGAATGGCGGGCGTTGGTCTTTGGGCGCGCGTCAACCATCATCTGGTGATGGAGGCCCGCGAGCTGGAAGGTAGAGAGGCAAGTCCGACGGCCGGTGTGATCGATAGCCAGAGTGTGAAAACCACGGAAAGCGGCGGCATACGAGGCTATGATGCGGGCAAGAAAACCAAAGGGCGCAAGCGTCATATCATCGTTGATACTCTTGGTCTGATGGTCGGCCTCATGGTGCACAGCGCCGACATCCAGGATCGCGATGGTGCTCCCGACCTCCTGAAATCCATCCGCCACAGGTGGCCATGGTTGCTGCATCTCTTCGCCGATGGTGGTTACGCGGGCGACAAGCTGAAGCGGCGGCTGACGAAGATCGGGCGCTGGACAATTGAAATCATCAAGCGGTCAGACAAGGCGAAAGGCTTCGAGGTTCTGCCGCGGCGCTGGGTGGTCGAGCGGACCTTCGCCTGGCTCGGTAGATGTCGAAGATTGGCCAAGGACGTTGAACGCTCCATCGCATCAGCCGAGGCGTGGATCATAATTGCCCACATTCGCCTCATAACCAGACGCCTCGCAAGGTACGGATATCGTTGAGGGCTTTTCGAGTCCGACTCTAAGGCATACCCAAAAGACATAGCGAAAGCGCCTCTCCAAGCTTACTGTTAGATAATAGATGCCATCCGAGCTTGTCGTAATCGCCGGAGTGAGAAAATTAGATAATGCTATAAATCACTGTCGCTTCAAGATTGCCTGAATGAGCAACGCAAAGGCTTCACGATTTTCAATCGAGCTATAGATTCCGCTAGCCTTTCTCGACCTAAACGGGCATCATCTTAGTTATAAGCGTATCTGGCATTCCAATATATATATGAAGTTGAATTGTGCATGGCGTTGGCCCGAACGAGGCTGCGATGCAACATCTTTGTTTGGGGCGCGGTGACATGTCAGAATATTCTTTGCTGGATAAGCTTGTATCCATCTATCGGGATGAAGAAATTCGTCATCCCTTGCTTCGCGCTGTCACTCTAGCGCAATGGATACTTGAAAGCGGGAGGGGAACTTCTGAACTCGCTCGCGACCATTACAACTTCGCTGGCCTCAAATGGCGGAAAGAGATGGCGGGATTTGCAACCAAAGTGGCGTACGATGCCCACGATGGGGCTGATTTTTACTGCAAATTCGCCACCATGGAAAACTTCGTGGCGGGATACTGGGCGTTCCTCAATCGATCGCCTTATTCCGGCTGGGAGTCCCATGTCGCGACCCCAGAAGATTTCATCGGCTTCATTGGCCCCACCTATGCGCCCAGCAATCCAGAGTATGCCGAAAACGTCCTGAATCTGGTCCCCGAGGCGAGGCAGCGTCTGAATGCGCCGCGTGATGCAGCACCTCTCGACAATGGGAACATAGACACCGGCAAGCGAAGCCTTGGCGCGATCGTTATCGACCCGGGTCATGGCGGAACGCAGAATATGGCAGGCAGCGACGCCAACCATGCAATTTCCGTCAGCGGGGTCAAAGAGAAGAAGTTGACCTTGGACTTTTGTCTGCTGTTGCGGGACGAGATCTTGAGCCGTGCTCGGCCGGACGAGGCAGTCAAAGTCGTACTGACACGGGACAGCGATAAGAATCTACCGGGCCGGGAAAGGGCGCGCATGGCGTTAACACACAAAGCCAAGCTTTTCCTATGCCTGCACTTCAACGGCGCCGCCAACCCCTCAATTCGAGGATCCGAGACGTACTATCGCGCTCGTGAAAATGGCAATATTAACCTCAGAGAAGACATGGCATTCGCGACCGCGGTTCAATCTGCGCTGTACTTGTCACTCAAATCGCTTGACGGCGGCGCGCGAGACCGTGGCATCAAGCCCGACAATGAGGGCAATCCTGACTTGCCCGGATTTGGTGTCTTAAATGATCGCAATCTCGGCAATGACGAACGACCAGATCCATGCCGTGCCGCCTATATCGAAGCGGAATTCATCACCAATCCGTCAGTGGAAAAGCTGCTCATCTCGGGTGGCAACGCCATGGCGAACCGCAGGGCAGCGATGGGGGCGGTCGCTGAGGCTGTCCTCCAAGCTATGCGCTGAGCGCCGTCAACCGGGATCGAGAAGGAACATTCGAGTTGGAGCCCCAAATGCTTGTGGAATTGCTGAAGATCGGTGGCGTCGCGGCATTATCAGTCGGTGTGATGTACTTGCTTTATAGCCAGCTGATGAGGATGGGCATCTTCATTGTAATGACGCAATCACAGACCTTTGTCTTGATGATGACGATGACCTTTCTGATCTTTTTCGTGGTTATCTCGGCGCTGTCATCGGGAGGTTTGATCAGCTGGAATTCGGTCGTCGTCGACCATTCGGAAAATGTAAGGGTCAAACAATGAGCCATTTTGACCGGTTGACCAGTCTTCTACAAGCACTTCTGATCTTGCTCGCATTCGGCCCATCTTCTTCTCTTGCGCAGCTTGTCGCCACCAACAGCACCACCGTGAAAGACAGCAACTGCGTGATCATCGTCCAGACCCAAGCCGAGGGCGATGTGACGATCAACAAGATGACATGCCCCCAAGACGCCAATCACGCCTATGCGATAAGATACATATGGCTGAATTCCTTGCAGGCATCGTTTCTGCTTGCCAAGTATTCAGACGCAAATCTTGCCCCGATCCTTGGCGCACATCCCGTGGTCATGCTCAACCCCGTCTATAATGCTTTAGACAGCTTGTACAAAAAATACGGGACGCGCTATTCGGAACTCAGCCCTTATGTGTTCCCTGAGCGCTTTTCACTCAAAGGCGGGATAAAAACATCGATTCCCGATGGCGAGGAGGCGATCCCGTTCAAATCGAGCTTTACCGCCATTCCCGTTGCTGTACGGCGGAGTTTCCTCTTTTCCCAGTTCGAATCAGAGATCATCTGGCCCGATAGTAACTTCCTTGATTCCATTCGCAGCAACACATGGTCGAGCACCTATCGGTACGCTTACACCATCCCCGAAGAATCCACGGTTTCGTTCCTCCGTCACATCGAGCGCAACGCACGCCTCAAGAGAGCGGGGCTCACCGATGACGTAGCAGAATGTATGACGTATTACCGAATGATCGGGAAGGAAGAATTTGACGGTTACTGGGCGCAGATTGACGACCTGGAGAAGAGCCTGGCGGACGATAAGATCAAGCCTTGGGAAATCAGTGGTGACGAAAGCGATACTAATCCGGATACGGACCTGATCCAAGAGGCATCCAAAAATCCGACCTATGACTTCTATGCTGAAATCGGCCGAGATTACTGGCCGGCAGATTTTCTGGTGCTTTCGGGAACGGTGAGTTCAGGATCGGATGAACCCGGTTGCACGGTTGAGGGTGGCGGTCTGACTTCGTCGGTGGATCCGCGCACCCTTAGTGTATTGATCGCTGTTGTAACCCCGGTCAACGACAAGATCGTCATCCGCTCTGCACAGGTGGTGCAGGACGAGCGAAAACTCCTCAGGACGTCTTTGGATTTCAAAGCTGCCCCGGTCTCGACGGGACTGAGCGACCTGGAACTCACGTCCGAAAACGGAAAATCACTGGTCATTCCGCTCAGCATGGAGCTGCGCTACGAGAGCGATGATTTTCCGTTGAGCTCGATTTCAAGTGATGAAGAGGGTAGAGCCATCTTCAACATCTTCCAGAAATACCCCTCGTCGCCTGTTAACTTTCGCCGCTGCGAAGATAGCGGAACCGTCACAGCGTCAGGCGAGCCTAAGATAACCTGCAAATCGTTTATGCGACACAAGCTTGGGGATCTGCCGAAGCCACAGGCCACGAAAGTGACGAGCTCCTACTATTTTGGCCCGGCACTTCAGCTCAAATCCTTGGAAATTGACGGGGCGAATGTCGAAGTCCGTAACGTTCCGAAATTAAGCTTGGTTGCAGATGTTGTTGGCGGCGCTGGATCCTGCCCATTTGCCTATTTTCAGATGCCGTCAGGGGAGTTGCTTTACCACGGCCGGGTATTGGTCGGCGCAAATTCGATGTTAAAGAGTGCGTATGACGCTGTGCAGATACCTCCTGGTGCCGTAAAACTCATTCTTAAAGAGCTAGAGCCGGAAGTGACATTCCTCCAGAGCGTCGAGTTCGTGCAGAGCAAAGAGGCGGTTCATTTAGTGGCATTTTCGCGTCCGGCAAAAATTTTGCCGCGACATGAAGTTTCGTTCGACATCCCCGCCGGCAGCTCGGAAGTCCGCATTAATGGCTATTATGAGCCGCTAGGAAGGGTTAGGACACCAGCGCCGTAAAGCATGACTTTTAAGCGGTGTCCCGCTCGCACATTGATCAAGTTTCGTCTTTCTGATGTCGATGATTTGACCTTCGGCCGGACGACAACGGTCCACCAACTGGTGGTCATGAGGACTGCCGCCCGTAATCGGCAGGTCGCGTCTGCGGCGCCGACTGATGCGCCTGGCGCTGATAGTATTGCCGCCTCGAAACCACGCAGGAGGCGGATGATGGAATACTTTTGCGGACTGGACGTTGCGACGGTGGAGACGGCGGTCTGCGTCGTTGACGATCATGGCGAGGTGCATTTGGAGGTAAAGGTGGCAACCGATCCGCAGGCGTTGCTTGCGGCTCTGAAGCCGTTCCTTTCCCGTCTGCGGCGTGTCGGCCACGAGGCCGGCTCGCTGTCGCCGTGGCTGCATCCGGAGCTTGTCAAACTTGGCATTCCGGCTGTCTGTCTGGAAACGCGGCATGTGCGCGCGGCGATGGCGGCGCAGCGCAACAAGACGGACCAGAAGGATGCGCTGGGCATTGCGCATATGATGCGCACCGGCTGGTTCCGGCGTGCCCATGTGAAGACGCCGGAATGCTACCGGCTGCGATTGCTTCTGACGCACCGGCGCAACCTGAAGCGCAAGTTTCTCGATCTGGAGAACGCCATCCGCCATTCCCTGAAGGCATTCGGCATTCGCCTGAACGGCACGGGTCGGACCGGCTTCGAAGCGGCGGTGCGAGAGGCAGTGGCGCAGGATGAGCTGACGCGCGACCTGATGGATGCCATGCTGTCGGCGCGCGCGGCGTTGTGGAAGCAGTACAAGCGGCTGCACCAGCTTGTCGTGCAGTTTGTTGCCCGCCATGAGCTTTGCCGACGCTTCATGGCGATCCCTGGTGTCGGGCCGGTGGCGGCACTTTCGTTCATGACGGCGGTAGAGGACCCGGCGAGGTTCCGCCGTTCGCGCGATGTGGCAGCCTACTTCGGGCTGACATCGCGGCGATGGCAGTCTGGCACGTCGATCGATGTGCAGGGGCGAATATCGAAAGCCGGAGACCCCGACGTGCGGCGCGCGCTCTACGAGGCGGCGTCGGCGCTGATGACGCGCTTTCGCGGCAAGGATAAGGTGAAGCGATGGGGTGAGAGCCTGGCCAAGCGCGGCAGTCACCGCAAGGCAACGGTCGCGGTGGCGCGCAAGCGGGCGGTGATCATGCACGCCATGTGGAGCGACGGAACGTTTTATGTCGGCGACCCGTCGGCGAACGAGGCGGATGTGGCGGCGCGGGCAAAGGGCAAGGAGCTGAGGCTTCTGGGTGCCCAGGCGTTGCGCGGCCTGTGATGCGGGATGCGGATGGGAACGAGCAGTTTGCCGCCGCTTTGACGGTGGTGTGACGGACAATACGGCTCCGCGTGAGCGGATGGGAACGGTACAGACCAGGAAGACGGGACGCACGCTATCTTGCCTGTGGCCGCACCGATCGAAAGACGGCCGGACCACGTTTGGAATGCCTGTGACGATGCCCCGTCCATCCGATGGTAAAATGCACCGCGATGGCAAAAGCGCTGCCAAAGGTCAGCCCGAAAAAGCCGTCGATGCGTGCGCAAGAGTGCACGGCGTACCCGACCCCGATGATCACCGGCAGTGGCGTGTTGCAACGTCAAACATTATGGATTTTAATCAACAACAGGAAGGGTTGCGATTATGGAAAACACACCAAAAAGTCGACCGATTAAGAGGGCAAGATAAAGCGAGACGGGGCTCGCGCTCGCCTTGCTCGTAAGTGGTTGTCTGCACATTGTTTTCCAGCCGGAAAACGGGGAAGCGTCGCGGTCCGCGAGGTACGATGAATTTTAGATCCGGCTGATTTTCTCTGTAATCCGTGAGGATAGCGGCCACCTTCCGAGAGGTGTGCTACGCCGATCTACGCGGTTGCAAGTCTTTTTACGCCGGGCTGCGATGACGGCAAAATGCTCCTTGTCAGGCCAGGGATGGCCGCCGAACCTGCCGCTATGGCAGACCGTGACGACGACAGTTTCCGCATCAAACCGGGCCGACCGAGGAGCCGGGGCGCCCGCGCTAGCCTGCACTCGAAACCGTTCATCACACAGGTGAAGATTGCCGTGCGCAAGGCAGGTGGAAACCCGGACCGGATTGGTGGATCGTCTGGCAACGGGAGCGGGCGGTTCAATGCCCGAGGCCGCGGCGCGAAACTCGCGCCGTCGTTTCCGAAAGACGGTGGAGGCTGGACGCGCGATGGCAACGGCACCCGGTTCCGCTCGCGTCGTGTCGTGGTCAAGGCGCGGGTGGTCAAACTTGCCCCGCAACGGGGGCAGTCACGTGGCTCCAAATTCCGGGCGGCGACGGCCAAGGCGGTCGATGCACACCTGCGCTATCTGGAACGCGATGGCGTCACGAAAGATGGCGAGAAGGGCAGGGTCTATTCGGCTATTGAGGATGAGGCCGACGGCAAGGCTTTCGTCGAGCGGGGCCGCGACGATCGGCATCAGTTCCGGTTCATTGTTGCACCCGAAGATGCAGTCGATATGGGAGACCTGCGATCCTTCACCCGCGATCTCATGAAGCAGATGGAAAGCGATCTGGATACCGGGCTGGATTGGGTTGCCGTCGATCACCACAATACCGGTCATCCCCACACCCATGTCATTGTCCGGGGCGTGCTGGAGGATGGCCGCATCCTCAACATTGCCGGCGACTATATCGCCCATGGGGTTCGCCATCGGGCCGAGGCTCTGGTGACGTTGGAATTGGGCCAGCAGAGCGAGTTGGAGATCGCGGAAAAGCTACGTCATGAGGTGGAGGCTGAGCGCCTGACCCGCCTCGACAGGATGCTGATCGCGGAGAGCCAGGAACAGGGCATCATCGATTTGCGTCCCGATGCTTCCGACAGCTACCCGGTCCGGGCCAACCGAGCCCTTCTGATCGACAGGGCGAAGCGCCTGGAACGGTATGGCTTGGCCGATGAGATCGACACCGGACGTTGGACGATCCGCGACAATGCGGAACAGACGCTACGTGCGCTTGGCGAGCGTGGCGATATCATCAAGACCATGCACCGGGCGCTGGAGGATCACGGCCTTGCCGACGAGCGCGGTGCCCGCGATTACATCACGCACGGCACAAGCATTACAGAACCTGTGGTCGGGCGGATCCTGGCGAAGGGACTGGCGGGGGACGAGATGAGTGACCGGCTGCATCTGGTCATCGACGGCGTGGACGGACATACCCACTATGTCGAAACCTCTGACGTAGGCCGGCTGGACGATCTCCAACGCGGCCATATCGTCTCGCTCGATCCGATCCCGCAAAAGGCTGAGCCCAGGGCATCGGACATCAACATCCGTGATCTGGCCGCCAGCAACGACGGCATATATCGCCCAAGCGATCATCTGGAGCAGGCGAGGGCAAAGATCGAAAAGATTGGCGGGGATCCCGACGCCTTCATCCGCTCCCATGTTCGCCGTCTCGAAGCGCTCCGTCGTGCCGGTCATGTCGAGCGGATCGACGGCGACCACTGGAAGATCCCCGCTGATCTTCCTGAACGCGGCATGGCCTATGACGCCAGAGACAGGGCAAAGGAGTTCACTGTCCGCACGTTGTCCACCCTCGACCTCAACAGTCAAATCAGCAGCGACGGCGCGACATGGCTCGACCGCGAACTTGTCTCACGCGACCGCACATCGCTGACTCAAGCTGGCTTTGGCCTGAAGGTCAGCGACGCGCTGGACCGTCGTCGCCAAAGCCTTGTCGATCAGGGGCATGCCGTGCGTCTCGATAATGGCAGTATCCGGGCGCCCAAGGATCTGCTGGAGCGACTGGAGCGAACCGAGATCGACCGCGTTGGCCGGCAGATGGCGGCGGAGCGAGGCCTGTCCTACACGCCGAGCCAACCGAGGGAATATGTCAGCGGATCACTGAAGGGCAGCATCAATCTCGCCAGCGGGCGTTTCGCCATGCTCGATGATGGTATCTGCTTCCAGCTTGTGCCATGGCAACCGGCGCTCGACCAGCGGATCGGTCAGCATATCAGCGGTGTGCTCAGAGACGGTGGTGGGGTTGATTGGAGTTTTGCGAGAAAGCGGGGGTTGGGCTTGTGACGCGGATCGGCCACAGCGTGACTTGCCTATCGAGCCTTTTCGAATAGAACGCCCACGGCCCCGCCTTCTGCATGAATGAGGGTTATGCCCGCCTCTTGAAACGCAGCGGTGATGCTGGCGAGATTGTTCGCAATGGGCATGTGCGCGCCACGTTCGAAATCAGCAATGGTCTGCCGCGAGACGTTCGCCGCCTCTGCAAGCGTCGTTTGACTCCACCCCAACATTGCTCGTGCGGCGCGGCACTGCTCCATCGTCAATACACTGCTATCCAAGGCAAACTTTCTGATTGATGTCTATCATTTTGTATGTGATGCTTTGTCGTATGCGATCAGGCAGATGCTGTAACATCCACCTGATCTGACCATAACCAAGTTATAGGGAACTCGGATCATGGCTGATTCCGACAATAGCAGAACTTTGCCTGTCGTCACGCGACGCAGATTGCTTTCCACATCGGCGGCGTGGCTAGCGGCGCAGGTTGGGGATGGCAATGCGGCGTTTCATTCCGAAAACGACCGGCCCGACGGTGGCGATCAAACGCTGATGTTGTGGCAGGAGTGGAGGGTGGCCCATGAGCAGGTCGAGAAGTTGTGCCGAAAGCAGCAGCGGCTTGAAACCGCACTGATCACGGCTGTTGGGTTTCCCCATGTTGACATTCCCGTGCCCGATCAGGATTGCGTGGTTTCGGTTTTCACAATGGAGGAGATCGATCGCCGATTTGGTGATGCGCCGGAAAACGCCGAAGGAAAGGCACTGGCGAAGGCAACGCTTGCCGAGCGGCAAGCGGCTTGGAATGCACTGGACGAGCGGGTGGGATACAGCCGCGCCAAGCTGGCGGAGCAGGAAGCGTTTGCGATGCGGGCGGAACGGTTGAATGATCTGTTTTCGCAACCGGCTCACTCGGTTTCCGGTGCAGCCGCAAAGCTGCATGCTGTTCTTGCTATGGGAGAGGACAATCCCGGCGATGAATTTCCCTGGCCGCAGATTCGTGCTGTGATAGCTGACCTGATCAGTTCCGGCATTGACGGTTCAAATATCTGATCGGGTTTTCGATTTTTAAAGCACTGGCAACCGTGCTTGCGACGTCGCAAATATCAGCTGCAAGATCGGTAAAAACTCGGAATTTTTTGCGACAGCCCCTCCTACTGGCCCCGAGGATGAATGCCATGAATGTCGATTCTCAGCTCATTATGCTGAACTTAGATGAGCAGAAGTCACTTGAATTGTTTGTTGCTCGGCCGGCTTCGGATGCATCGTTACGAGGTGCTATTCTTTTTGTTCATGGCCATCAGGATAATCCTCGAACTGGTGGGCGCGACATAGCTGAAAATGGCATGTTGTCCCGGTTCGCGAACTGGCGTTCAGTCATCGCGGCCTCTGTCTCGCAACCCGGCTATGGTCGATCTAGCGGCCCTCCCGATTTCTGCGGGCCAGCGACACAAATTGCAATCCGTCTGGCGCTTGATTTTCTTGAAGAGGAATATGGGGTCGGGCGCTCTTCGACCGTGCTCTACGGTGTTAGCCGTGGAGCAATCGCCGGGGCTATGGTCGCCACTCAGGAGCCCACACTTGGCGGAGTTATCCTCGTGGCAGGCATGTATGATCTGGAAACGACCTACGAAACAACCCTTCCCGGCATTCGCTCAAATATCGAATCTGAGGCAGGCACTACGAAAGAAGCCTTCGCGATACGCTCGGCGTTGCTACAGGCAGATAGAATCCGTGCAGAAGCCTACATTCTGCATGGGCGGCAAGATGAGCGTGCGCCTGTAGAGCAAGCGATTAGATTTGCCGAAATCGTGAAGCGGAATGCAGTAGTTGCATTGTCGTTGTTTGATTGCGGTCACTTCGTGCCATTTCCTCTGAGGAGGCCGGTGGTGCTCCCCCTTTACGACAGGGTTTTCGGGGAAGGACCAGGGTCGTCGCTGAAGTCCTGAATTCCGGACGCTGCAAAATTCAGCTATAAAAATCGAGCAACTGTCGGGATAATTGCGAAATCCACCGCCGAGGAGGCGCGATGAGTGCAGGAGATGAAGTTGTAGGTGCTGCTTCCACGTCAAGCGAATTCGAGAGCTTGCACGAGATCGTTGGAAAAGCTCATCAGGTTCTGCCGAAAGAAAAATGGGATAGCCTCATAGGTGGCGCGGAAACGGAAACAACGCTCAAACGCAACCGTCTAGCTATTGATTCCATCGCCTTCAAACCGCGCGTGTTACGCGACGTCAGCACCGTCGACCTTTCCGTGGAGCATTTCGGGCGCAAGCTGCGACTGCCGGTATTTCTCGCACCTACCGGCCCATTGGACCTATTTGGCTCTGGCGGAGGCGCAACTGTTGCAACAGCCGCTCAAGCTTTCGACATAGGCCACATGCTCAGCTCAGGCTGCACGCCGCTTGAGACCGTCGCCAAGGCGGCCCCCTCAGCGTTACGAATGGCGCAACTCTACGTCAGAGGCGACGATGCCTTCGTGCATGAATACATTGGTCGTGCGCTTGCGTGTGGCTGTGCCGCAATCTACCTGACTGTCGATAGCGCGGTTCTCGCTCGCCGCGATCGTGACATTGCCAACCGCTATCGGATAGCTGGATTAGGAAAGCAGCCTGGTCAGGCCCATCAGGCCGGCCTTGATTGGCGAACCGTCAAATTGATCAAGGACACCTACGCCATTCCGCTCGTGCTCAAGGGGATTACTACGACCGAAGACGCTCGCATTGCGGTCGATCATGGCGTGGATTGGATTTATGTTTCGAACCATGGTGGCCGTCAGCTCGACCATGGCCGCGGAACAATGGATGCCTTGCCCGAAATCATTGATGCGGTAGCCGGCCGAGCAAAGGTGATGGTCGATGGAGGTTTCTGTCGGGGGTCGGACATCATAAAAGCCCTCGCAACAGGTGCGGACCTCGTAGGCCTTGGCCGCATGCAGTGCTACGCCCTCGCTGCGGGAGGCAAGGCGGCAATTATTCGCATGCTTGAGCTGCTGGAAGACGAAATGCTTCGTTCTATGGGTTTGCTCGGTGTCTCAGCCATTGGGGAGTTAAGCCGGTCGTATCTGCATCCGGCAGCCCCGGTCACCATACCAGGCGCCTTGAGCGCCTTTCCGCTGATAGATTTGTCGCAGAATCCCTAATTTTACAGCGCTGCAAAAGTCCGGCTAACATATCGACCAAAGTTCGGGATTTTTGCGACAAGGGCGCGGCGGCGTCGACCCCCCAAGTCGACCAGTAGAGATGAACTACCAAATCCCCGAAAGCTGCCGTGGCCATTGCAGTCAATATCCGCGTCAGCCACATTCTGCAGCACGGTACGCCAGGAGCAGCAAATGGGCTCAGCAAGTTGCAATTGCAAATAAATATTTGCAAAGAGTTGTTTGTGATTATAATGTGTGGCCATGGCAAAGCGTCGTGACGTCCCCCGCATCATCCCTGGAATTCCCGCCCTCAAGGCGCTGGCTCATGCTGACCGGCTACGCATCCTGGCCAGCCTGCGTATTTCGGGTCCGTCCACTGCCACCGAACTGGCACGCCGCTTCGGGCACAATTCCGGCGCAACCAGCTATCATCTCCGTCAACTCGCGACACATGGCTTCATCGAGCCCGCCCCCGAGCTCGGAAATGCCCGTGAGCGATGGTGGCGCGCCGTCCATGAGTCCACGGTTTACGAAACCGCCGAGCTCAAGGGCAGCGACCTCGAAGCCGGCCTCGCCTTCAGTCAGGCCGTGCTATCGGCCCATGCGCACATGATGCAGCGCGCCCAGGAGGCCTATCGCGACCTGCCCGTTCCTTGGCGCAAGGCCTCGACGAACAGCGATTTTATCATCCCATTGACCGCTGCCGCTGCCGAAGCACTCACCCAGCGCATCTTCGACCTGCTCATGGAGGCCCAGGCGGCAAGCCCGCCGTCCGGTACGGCCCTCACACCCGGTACGATGCCGATGGCATATGTGCTTTACGCCTTCCCCTATCCAGAAGCCGAGCCCGGGGTCGAAGGCGCTCAACCATGAGCAGCCACCCTGTCATTGCACTGGCACTTGCCGATGTCGTTTCGCTACTCGGTACGCGCCTGTCGATGATCGCCATCCCTTGGCTGGTGCTCACCACAACCAGCGATCCGCTGCTTACAGGTCTTATCGGCTTTGCCGAAATGTTGCCGTACGTCCTCGCGAAGGCATTGTGCGGCCCATTGATCGACCGGCTCGGCACCCGTCGCATCGCCATCGCCAGCGATCTCGCCTCGATGTTCGCCATCGCTTTGGTGCCGCTGCTACATTTTAGCGGCGGGCTCCACTTCGCAACCTTGCTGCCGGTGGTCGTTCTGTTCGGCACCCTGCGCGGCCCAGCCGATGCGGCCAAGCAATCGATGGTGCCGGCAGTCGCCGCATTTTCTGATGTCCCGCTGGAGCGTGTGACAGGCATCATGGGCACCATAGACCGTCTGGCCGGCGCCCTCGGCGGCGCCGCGGCCGGGGCGCTGGTTGCAATTTTTGGCGCTGCGCCGGCCCTTGTCCTCACTGTGTTCGCTTGCGCCATTGCCGCCATCATGGTCGCGATCGGTCTTGACCTTCCGGGCACCACCCCTGCAACCTCCGAGGCCAAACCTGCCTACTTCGCCGAACTGCGCGAAGGCTGGCTCTATTTCGGCACGGATCCAGTGCTGGTCGGCATCGTCATCATGGTTGCCATCACCAATCTGTTCGACCAAGCCTATATCGCCGTACTGCTGCCGGTCTGGGTCACTCTCGTCGGGGACGCTACCCTGCTTGGCGCTTTGCTCGCCACCTTCTCGGCAGCCGCTATCCTCGGCTCCGGCTTCGCTACATGGCTCGCCCCGCGTCTGCCACGTCTGCTCGTCTATGCGACAGCCTTTATCATCTGCGGCGCCCCACGCTATCTCGTCTTCGTCGCCGAAGTGCCGTTCGTCGCTATTTTCGCAGTGCTCGCCACTGCGGGCTTCGCCTCGGGCTTCATCAACCCCATCATTTCCGCCGTCACCTTCGAGCGCATCCCGCCGGCGCTGGTCGGTCGGGTTAATTCACTGATTGGCGCACTTGCCTGGATGCTCATCCCCTTCGGCAGCCTCGTCGGAGGCGCTCTGATCGTCTGCTTCGGCCTGCCTGCTGCTTTCACAATCAGTGCCGCCGTCTATTTGGCGGCGACCATGTTGCCGTTGGCCGTGCCAAGCTTTCGCGCCATTGCCCATAGACAACGGCGCCTTTCTCGAAAACGCGATTGCCAGGGCTACAAGTTTGACCAGTAGTTCTCAGACGGTCTGCTCGCATCTTATAGCTGACTTCTGCAGCACACGAAATTCAGGATCCCGCGATAACACGGTGTCCTCATTTGATCGCGGTTATCTCGCCAATCGCCAAGGCCATGGCAGTTTCCTGAGTGGCTTCAGGCGTAGCGTGAACGTCAGGCTGCACGCCAACGCCGCCCCAATTGCTGCGGGTTATCGGATTCTCAGCTCTGCCAGTTGGCACGACAACGAAGAGATCCGAACCGAGGTCATTCAGACCGCCGGGGTTCGCTCCTCCGCGTTGATCGCTGCTGTCGGGTTTCCCCATGTTGACATTGCCATGCCCGATCAGAAAAGCGTGGTCGCGGCTTTCACAATGGAGGAGATCGACCGCCGGTTTGGCGATGCGCCGGAAAACTTAGAAGCAAAGGTACAGGCGAAGGCGGTTTTTTCAGAGCGGCGAGCCGCTTGGGACG
The DNA here is from genome assembly GCF_023701945.1 of Rhizobium sp. CG5. Classification (GTDB taxonomy): domain Bacteria; phylum Pseudomonadota; class Alphaproteobacteria; order Rhizobiales; family Rhizobiaceae; genus Allorhizobium. Next base: position 33,636 of record NZ_JABAEF010000026.1, on the reverse strand, counting down.
CACTGGACGAGCGGATGGGATACAGCCGCGCCAAGCAAGCGGAGGAAGACGCGTTTGTGATGTGGGGCGAACGATTGAATGACCTGTTTTCTAAACCGGCTCACTCGGTTGCCGGTGCGGCCGCAAAGCTGCATGCTGTTCTTGCTATGGGAGAAGGCAGTCCAAACGATGAATTTCTATGGCCGCAAATTCGGGCTGTTATGACGGACCTCCTTAGTCTCGGTAGCGGACCTTCGGCTATTTGATCGGACTCACGCTGTCGGGCACGCTGCAAATGACCGCTTAGCCCCTCCATGCCGGTCATAGATGGCCACGTCGCGCCTTCCTGAAAGCTGCCGGCGGCTTCGCGCGACATGAATGTCATTGACCCCGCATTGGGAGGCCGCCAGTTGGCTCATGAAAACTGTGCACTCAATCCAACGTCGGCCAAAATTGATCATCTTTAACTCTTGATGAGCGATGGATCATCATTAGCTCCGGGGTTCACCCCAGCCCAATGCAGCGAAGCGAATCGAGCCAATCGCGCGAGAGCCCCCGCATGACTTCGAGTCGTGGTCCAATCGTGGCCAATATTGTCACTTGTTCCGTGAATTGCCCGACCACGGCCCTCGCTGTAGATGGTGTCGATGACGGACTTCAGAATCGGCCCGCCTTTATAAATGGTGTGCGTGGCCTTCACACCCAGGCGCGCTTCGAGCACTGCGACAATTGCCTTGGCTTTTTGTCCGCATGCTAAGGCGTCCAGAGATTCCCTCCGATCGTAGAAACCAGCTCGCCTCGTCCTGCGAACGATAGATAATGCCGCGGTGGAGATACCGTCTGTGGAGTGCTGCTACAGTTGAAGGAGAGTCTGCATTATTCTTTTCCTTACAGGAGGCGTAGGCAGAAAACATGACTATGCAAAACATGGTTTCTGCGGGTATTGCCATATTTTGAAAGTTCAGGTTCGCGCCAGGTCGAATTCGCGGCGATGCGCATGGTCGCCATGCGACCATGCGATGCGAACGCGAGCCGGCACGATGCATGAAATGTCCGTCACCAGAACCGTCGGGTTTTCTCCGTCTCTGGTTGGGAAGACCTGAACGTCGCCTTTGTCATCGATGATTTCGACGGTGATCAGCGATGCCTCGGGTGTGGCTGTTTCGACGCCATCCTCGTAGAAGACGATCGACCAGTGGTCAGTGCTTTGACGCAAAAGCTCAACCGAAGCGCCATGGCCCATGTCGACCGCTTCTCCCCCAAGCGGACCTCTGTCGGCGGCAACCTCCGAGGTTCCGGATAGCCGAAACTGCCGTAGCAGAAGACCGTTTTCCGTTTCCAGCGCGATGCGGGCATGGGTGGCGAACTCCACCCAGCCGCTGGCATTGGTGGTATCCGGTCTTTCGCCGGGGGCAAGCTTCAGCGTTCTGACGACATGGTCGCTGCTCGACGCCTCGACCGAGAAAGCACCGGGCGTGGGCAGAGTGGTTCCGTTACGGTCGCTGAATGCTATCACCCAGCCATCGTCGTCTCTGCGTTCGATATGCACGAACTGGTTGTCTGTGAGCTTGAAGCGTTCAGGCTTTACGGATGTCCTTGTACCGGTCATCGGATTTCCCTCCATCAGGATTTAGCGTCATCTTTGAAGCGCAGGAGGCGCATGGCATTCAGCGTCACCAGCACCGTCGCGCCAGTATCTGCGAAGACGGCGATCCAGAGGCCAGAAATACCAGTGACCGTGGTCACCAAGAAGATCACCTTCAGGCCGAGCGCGATGAGGACATTCTGGCGGATATTGCGCATGGTCGCGCGCGACAGCCGAACCATGCCGGCGATGTCGGTGATCTTGTTGCGCATCAGGGCGGCGTCGGCGGCTTCCATGGCCACGTCCGTGCCCGATCCGATCGCGATGCCCACATTGGCCATTGCCAGTGCCGGCGCATCGTTAATGCCATCTCCGACCATCACGACTGTGCGTGACGCTGTCATCTTCGCGACCTGCTGCACCTTATCCTCTGGCAGGAGTTCGGCATGAACTGTGACACCAAGTTTCTTACCGATGGCATTGCCGGTAGCCTTGTTGTCGCCAGTCAGCATCACGCATTCGATGCCGAGCTCGGTCAACGCCCTGACACCCTCCAGCGCATCGCTTCGCGGCTCGTCGCGCATGGCGATCAGGCCGAGAGCCTCTCCATCGACAATCACCACCGCAATCGTATTGCCTTCGCCTTCCAGCCTCTGAATGGCCTCGGATTGGGCCGCTGAGAGCTTGCCATAGCTGTCGATGAAGCGTGGCGCACCGATGAAGACGGAACGGCCGTCGACAATGCCCTCCATTCCGCGTCCGGCAACGTTGCGGACATTGGCAGCCACGCGCTGGCCGACGCCTTTTTCAGATGCGTGACGGCAAATCGCTTCCGCGAGCGGATGGCTGGATTCCCGTTCCATCGCATTTGCTACGGTGAGAAGCGCCTGGCCGTCTCCACTGGCGGCGATAACCTCGGTTACCTGCGGCTTGCCCTGGGTGAGGGTACCTGTCTTGTCGAAGGCCACGACTTGCGCCTTCGCCAGAGCTTCGATGACAGCGCCGCCCTTGATGAGCATGCCGCGCTTGGTGCCGGTGGCAAGGCTTGCAGCGATTGCAGCCGGAACCGAGATGACGAGCGCACAGGGGCAACCAATCAGAAGGAGTGCAAGAGCTCGGTAGATCCAGGTTTCCCAATCGCCGAGGCCGACAAGCGGCGGCACGACGGCGACGAGGGTCGCGATGAGGACGATGGCCGGCATGTAGATGCGGGAGAAAGAGTCGATGAAGCGTTCGGTGGGCGCCTTGGAATCCTGAGCCTCTTCAACCAGTGCAATGATCCGTGCGATCGTATTGTCGTTTGCAGACCGGTCCACACGGACGCGCAGGGGAGCATCGTGATTGATGGAGCCGGCGAAGACGCGGCTGTCGGGTTCTTTCGGAACGGGGATGCTTTCGCCTGTCATAGGGGATTCATCGACGCTCGACGAACCCGAAATGACCACGCCATCGGCCGGGATGCGTTCGCCTGGACGGCACAATATGGTCTGTCCGATCTGTAGGCTTTCGGCAGCGATATCGCGGAGATGACCATTTTCTTCGACGGTGGCCACGCGCGGAATGAGGGAGCCGAGCGCCTTGATGCCAGAACGGGCACGTGCGGCGGCAAGACCTTCGAGCACTTCCCCGATTGAGAAGAACAGCACGACGATTGCGGCTTCTTCGCCCTCGTCTATGAAGAGCGCGCCGAGGGCGGCTAGCGTAAGCAGCATCTGGATCGTGAACGGTACGCCGAACCGCAACGCCACGAACGCCCGCCGGGCGATAGGGAATAGCGTGACAAGCGTCGTGGCCATGAAGGCATATCGGCCATAATCGGGATAGAAATGCCCGACGGCAAAAGACAACGCGATCAATAATAGACCCATGGCCGCATGACGAACCTTGGATTGGCCCCAAAGCCCACTCGAGTTCGACTTCGCCGGCTCCAGCGATGCGACGGATTCTACAGGTCGTATCTGCGTGACGGTCGCGGTCGCGGCTTCCAGCTGCAGCCTCGGCCGGAAACCGAGCTTACGGATCGCGCCTTCGAGCGTATCCCGCGGCGTTGTGGACTCATCGAGGGTCAGCGTCATGCGCTCGCGCGCGACGGAAATATTGATGCCGGAAACGCCGGGCATCTTGCCGATCGCCGAGGTGATGGTGGCCGCGCAGCTGGCGCAATCCATGCCCTCGACCCGATAGGCGAGTTCTCCCGCTTTCTGGGCTATCGCCGGTGTGTCGCGAAGTTCGTGACCAGCATGGGAATGCCCCGCATGGTCATGGCTATGATCATGTCCGTGGCTATGCCCGTGATCGTGGCCGCATCCGCAGCCTCCCGCCGTTTCTTCGGCGGCGGCAGACGCGGGGGCACTCAATATCTTGGGCCTGAAGCCCAGTTTCTTGACGACGGCCTCAAGACGATCCACGGGTGTCTGCCGTTCGTCGAGCATCAGTGACATGGTTTCACGTCCAATGGAAACTTTCAGGTCGAACACACCCGGCAACTGCCCGACAGCTTTTGTTATAGTCGCGGCGCAGCTGGCGCAATCCATGCCTTCGACGCGGAAAGTATGCGGTTGACCAGAACTCAAACCCCGGGAATCAATCTGATTCATGACGATCTCCTTTTCACTGGAGAGCAGCGTAATTCGTATAGCGACTGGAGGAGCAAGAGGGATTCCAACACCGTTATAAAAAATATCAGCCACGGTTCTGGTGGGCGAGCGTCACCCACCAGTCCGCACCGAGCGGCAGGATGGAATCGTTGAAACGATAGGCCGGGCTATGAAGCCTGCTATTTGTATCATCGCCCGCACCTAGAAATGCATATGCGCCGGGGCACTCGTTGAGCATGAAGGCAAAATCTTCGGACGCCATGGAGGGGCTTGGCGCAAGATCGATCATCGAGCCCCCGAAAGAAGCCGCTGCTGCCGATTTGGCTACAGTTACCTCGGCGTTCGTATTGACGAGCACCGGATAGCCATGGCGATAGTCCAGCTGCACGGTTACGCCGAGCGAACCGGCCACCCCGACGCAAATCTCCGCCATCCTCGCCTCGATCTTACGGCCAACCGCGACCGCGAGGCTGCGCGTGCATCCCCGCATGACCGTCGTTTCCGGCAGGACGTTATAGGCCTCCCCACCGTGAATCTGGGTAACCGAAACCACGCCGCTCTCCAATGGATCGAGATTGCGGGACGCAATGCTCTGCAGCATCTGGTGGATCTGGCTTGCCGCGAGAAGACTGTCATTGCCCGAGTGCGGCATGGCGGCGTGGCAGCCCTTGCCGGAAATGGTGACGTCGAAATAGTCGACGGACGCCATCTGCGCGCCGTTGCAGACGGAAAACAGCCCTTGTGGCAGATCCGGCCAGTTGTGCAGACCGAAGATCTTTTCGACCGGCGCTATCTTGAAGAGACCGTCCTCGATCATGCGCCTGGCGCCCGCGCCGATTTCTTCCGCAGGCTGGAAGATGAAATACACGTCACCAGGAGGGCGGGGCATGCGTGAAATCTCGAGCGCCGCGCCGAGGAGCATGGCCATGTGGCCGTCATGGCCGCACGCGTGCATCACGCCCGTGTTGGTTGAGGCATAATCCAGGCCGGTATGTTCCTGAATTGGGAGCGCATCCATATCGGCTCTCAGACCGATCGCCGGCGAAAGACCTTGGCCGGCCAGCCGAGCGACAATGCCTGTGCCTGCAATGCCGCTGAAAAATTCCAGTCCAAATTCCGACAATCTGGCTTGCAGAAATTCGGCGGTTGTGAACTCCTGGTAGCCGAGTTCCGGAAATCGATGCAGTTCCTTGCGCCAGGATTGCATGACGGTGGAGAGATCGGCGTTCACCATCTTAATGCCTTGCCGTGACGTTGCCGAGAGGATCGCAGGTACAATCATTGAAGATCGTGCCCAGACCGGGGATCGTCGTCAGCAATGTGCGGGTATAGTCCTCGCGCGGCGAGGAGAACATGGTGCGCGCGTAATCCTCCTCGACGATCTTGCCCTGCTTCAACACGATGATGCGATCGCTGACCTTGCCAGCTACGCGCAGGTCATGTGTGATGAACAGCATGGTCAAGCCGAGCTGATCGCGCAGGCTGGCGAGCAGATCAAGTACCTGCGCCTGAACGGTGACATCCAGCGCAGACACGGCCTCGTCGGCGATAAGGAGATCCGGCTTCAGGGCCAGCGCGCGGGCAATCCCGATTCTTTGCCGCTGCCCGCCCGAAAACTCGTGCGGGTAACGGTCGAGCGCCGTTCTGCCCAGACCCACCAGACCGAGCAGATCGGCCGCTTCTGCGTGGGCCTGCTTTTTGGACGTGCCATGGGCGATCGGCCCGGCCGCGACGGCATCAATGACGCGCTGTCTCGGATCAAGTGATCCGTAAGGGTCTTGGAAAATGATCTGGATGCGGCGGCGGGCAACCTTCAATGCATCGCCCTTCAGCGACATTATGTTGACGCCGTCCAGCCTGATTTCGCCGCCGTCGATCGATTGCAGCCGTGTCAGGCAGCGGGCAATGGTCGACTTTCCCGATCCGGACTCTCCGACGAGTGACACGACCTCGCCCTTGCAGATCTTGAACGAGATATCGTCCAGGGCGTGAATTCGCCGCTGACGCAGGAAGCCGTCGGAGATCGTATATCGCTTGCTGAGGCCAATGATATCGACGACCGGAGCCTGCCGCTCGGCAGCAATCGGCCGACAGGCGTCGAGCCTTGGTACGGCGTCGAGCAGCTTGCGCGTATAGGCCTGTTGCGGCCGTGTCAGGATCTCGTCCCGCTTGCCGTATTCGACGAGTTCTCCATGCTGCATGACCGCGACGTCGTCGGCAATGTCGGCGACGATGCCGAAATCATGGGTAACGAAAACCAGCGCCATTCCAGTCTCTGACTGTAGGTCGCCGAGCAGATCGAGGACCTGGCGCTGCGTCGTGACATCGAGTGCCGTTGTAGGCTCATCTGCGATCAGAACTTTCGGCTTCATAGCCACGGCCATGGCGATCATCACGCGCTGGCGCTGGCCGCCGGAAATCCGGAAGCTGTAGGAATTGGCGATGCGTTTCGGATCGTGAATTCCGACCCGTTCGAGGAGATGATGCACCCGGTCGCGCGCTTCCGCCTTGCTGCAGGACATGCCGTGCGAGCGGAAAACCTCGGCAATCTGCTTTCCGACAGGCATGAGCGGGTTGAGCGCCGTCATCGGCTCCTGGAATACCATGCCTACATCGCAGCCCCGCACCGTCTGCCATTCGCGTTCCGTCAGTGCGGTCAGGTTCCTGTCGTTCAGGATGACCGAGCCGCTTGTCGCACTGCGCAGGACATGCGGCTGAAGGCCGGCAATTGTCTGGCCGATGACCGATTTTCCCGAGCCGGACTCGCCGACGACGCAAAGCGTGGTGCCGAGGGGAATGGTCAGGGATACGTTGCGGACCGCGAAGGGGCGGTCTGCGCCCGCTGGCAGGCCAACGCTGAGTTTTTCGATCTTGAGCATCATCACCTCACAACATGCTTTGTTTGCGCATGCCCAAGAGGCGCGCGAGACTATCAGAGATCAGGGTCAGCGCCAGCACCGTCGCGAAGAGGGCAAGTCCCGGAAAGACGCTCATCCACCAGGCATCGCGGAGATTGCTCTGCGCCATCCCGATCATCATGCCCCAGGAAATCCGGTTGACGTCGCCGAGCCCGAGGAAGCTGATGGTCGATTCCGTCAGGATGCCGCTCGCAACCTTCAGCGAACCGACTGAGATGATCGGCGCGAGCGCGTTCGGCAGCATGTGCGACGTTATGATCTTCCAGTGGCTTTCGCCGATGACCGTGGCGGCCATGATGAATTCCCGTCCGCGCAGCGAGAAGAATTCCGCCCGGATCAGGCGTGCGACCGGCGCCCAGGTGACAAGCGAGATCGCCAGGACCACCGACCACATGGACGGGCCGAGGACCGCGACCATAACCAGCGCCAGGGCAAGGCCGGGCATGGTCTGCAGGAATTCTGTAAAGCGCATCAGCAAGTCGTCGACGATGCCGCCGAAATAACCGGCTAGCCCACCGACGATGGTGCCGATCATGATCGCCGCCGCCGTCGAGGCGATACCGACGATCAGCGAAACCCGCGCGCCGTAGATGACGCCTGAGAGGACATCGCGGCCGAGCGTGTCCGTTCCCAGAAGATGTGGACCGGATAAGGGCGGCAGATAGGCACGGCCGGCCAGTTCCCAGGGGCCGAAGGGCGCGAGGATCGGTGCGGCGATCGCTGCGCCCGCGAGGATGAAGAGGATGGCGCAGCCGATGATCAGCTGCCAGTCCCGGGCGGTCCCGACCCGGGCCGGTTGAAGGCTCATGTAGATATCGCTCATTTTGCCAACTCGATTCTAGGGTCGACAACGGCGTAGAGCACGTCCGCGACCAGGTTGAGAAGGAGGACCATCGTGGCAGATGTCAGGAAGACGCCGAGAAGCATGTTGTAATCACGCTGCACGAGGGCTTCGTATCCAAGCCGCCCGATGCCCGGCCATGCGAAAATGGTCTCGACCGCAATGGATCCGCTGACCAGATTGCCGGCCTGGAGCGAAGCCATAGTCAGGATCGGCAGCATCGAGTTCGGCAGGACGTGACGTCGCATGATCTGGCCGCCGGTCAGCCCCTTGGATCGGGCCGTGCGGACGAAATCGAGATGGGTGACGTCGATAATTGAGGTACGCGCCAGCCGGACGTAGACCGCGATGTAGAACAGTGAAAGCGTGACGGCCGGGAGCATGAGATGCGAGAGGAACTTCCCCACGCTTGGCACCTCGCCGTACTCGAAACCGGTTCCGGAGGCCGGGAGCCATCGGAGCTGCAGAGAAAAGACCAGGATCAGCATCAGCCCGATCCAGAATACGGGGATCGAATAGAGAGCCAGCGTCAAGAAACGTATGCCGATGTCGAGCTTGCTGTCGGGTTTTGCGCCAGCCAGCATGCCGAGGCCGACGCCGACAACCAGCGACAGCACGAAGGCCGAACCCGTCAGCGCAAGCGTCGCCGGGAGCCGGTCGATGATCAGTGTCAACACGTCGCTCTGCAACCGGTAAGAATGTCCGAGATCCAGCGACAGCGTGTTGAGGATGTAGGTCTTGAGCTGGGCCAGCAAAGGCTGGTCCAGTCCGTAGATCCGGCGGATGGCATCCACAAAGGCCGGGTCTGACATTCCGCTTTCCCCGGCGATCACTGTTGCGGGATCGCCGGGAATGGCCCTGATGAGCAGGAAGTTCAGAGAGACGACGCCCAACAGCAGCACTGCGGCCTTGAACAAGCGCCTTACGATATAGCCAAGCGTTTCCATCTGGCCTCACTTGTCGATATAGGTCTGGCTCCAGGAGCCCCACGGACCGAAGGCATCCATCACCAGATTATGCACCTTCTTGTGCGATATGGTGAACCGCTCCAGGTCGAGCAGCCAGATCGCGGGTACGTCGTCTACGATCTTGCTCTGGATCTTTGCATAGAGATCTGCCCGCTTTGCCGGGTCCATCTCGGTCGCAGCCTCGTCATAGAGCTTGTCGACCTCGGGGTTGGAATATCCGCCCATGTTGGAGAACATCACGCCCTTGGTGATATTGGCCGAATGATAATAGCTGCGGCTGCCGATACCGGGATCGGCGAACTGGCCGAGCGCGGCGATAGAAATGTCGTAGTTCCAGTTCGCCATTTTGTCGTACCAGTTTGCCAGGTCCGAGGTTTGAAGATCGGTCTGGACGCCGATCTTGCGCCATGCCTCGCGGACGTATTCGGCCAGGCGACCATAGGGCTCGCCGGGAAGGATCAGCAGCTTGATCTTTACAGGATTGCCGTCCTTGCCGACGCGCATTCCGTCCGATCCGGTCTTCATACCCGCTTGATCCAGAAGCGCATTGGCCTTCTTGACGTCGAAATCGTAGCTGGTGACCTTCGGCGTATAGTATTTCGTGGTGGCGCTGACGGGACCGGTCGAAATTTTTCCGACGCCTTCCCAGACGTTATCGAGAACGAATTTCCGGTCGATGGCGTGATAGAGCGCCTTGCGGACGTTGACGTCGTCGAGAGGTGCGCTGCGCATATTGATATGCAGCATGGACTGCGCCGCGAAATACTCCCAGCCCGCGGAGTTCATCTCGAGTTCGCCGGTGCGCTTAAAGCGCGACATGTCGGCGCTCGACAGTTCCAGCGAGCTCGATACCTGCACGTCGCCTGTTTCCAGCGCGATGCCGCGTGATGCGGCATCCGGCATGATGCGGAACGTGATGGAGTTCAGATAGGGAAGCTCCCGGTTCCAGTAATCTTCGTTGCGCACGATGCGTACGAAGGATCCGCGTTGCCAGACCGCCATCTTGAACGGGCCAGTGCCGATCGGTTTGGCATTGGCCGGATTGTTCGCATAGTCTGTGCCCTGGTAGATATGCTTGGGCATGATCGGCATCTGCTGGCCGGGGAACTGAATCAGGAAGAACGGTACCGGCCGGTTGAGCGTGATCACCACCGTCTCGTCGTTCGGCGCTTCGATGGATTTGACTTGCGTCAGCGCCTGCTTGGCGGCTGCATTGGTCGCCGGCAGCATTTCCTTCAGGCTGAATACGACGTCGGCGGAGGTGAACGGCTCGCCGTCATGCCATTTTACGCCGGATTGCAGCCTGAAAGTATAAACAGTTCCGTCGCTCGAAATCTCCCAGCTCTTGGCAAGCGCCGGAACGGGTTCGAGCTTGGTGGTGAAATCGACGAGCCCCTCGAAGATCTTCGCGGCCACAATGCGGGTGTCACCGCCATGTGGGAATGCCGGAATGAGGCCTTTCGGATCGGCGCGCATGACGGCCGTTAGGTCGCCGCCCTTGGTCTGGGCAAGTGCCGGAGCCGCCACGACTGCACAGATCGCAAGAGTTCGAGCGATCAGTTTGAAATGTCTGTTTCTGCCTTCGGTCATTATTTTTATACCCCTCTTTCAACTTTTTGTTTTTTGGTTTCAGGCGAGTATTTCGGCATTTCCGTCGGAGGCCGTTGATGCGGCCTCCGACCGTTTCGAATGTGCGGGTCAGCCGGTGATCCTTAGCGACGAAGCTTCCAGCTCGCGCTCTGCCCTTGCCATGCCTTCGAGTGCTTGCTCGACCCAGGCGCGGTCGCGCTTGAGCGATATGCGGGCATCATCGATGGCGTTCTTGACCGATTCAGGCGCCGGCATGCCGATGCCTTTACGCCGATGGACGTTCTTCACCGGATCGAGCGCATCGGTGATATCCTCGGCCGTCACCTTGATCTCGTGGCCGATCTGGGCGATCGCCGCTTCCTGGACCAGTGCGAGGTCGATCCGGTTGGCCTTGATGCCGCGATCGATCGCGGTGATCACCACGCGTGCGACGATCTCGTGAGCCTCGCGGTAGTCGATGCCGATCCTGCGTACAAGCATGTCGGTAAGGTCCGTCATGGTCGCGTAGTTTTCGGCTGCGTAGCGCAGCATCTGTTCCTTGTTGGGGTGGAGGGTCCGCACCACGCCGGTCATGGCGTGGGTTGCGGCGATCAGCGCATCGATCGAGCGGGGCTCGAGTTCCACGCGGGCAGCGCTGTACTGATACTCGATGCCGTTGAGCGAGGTCAGGATACTGACCAGCGGTCCCATAGCGGCGAAGGCTGCCTTACGGCTTCGCTCTAAAGAGTCAGGATTTTTCTTCTGCGGCATTATGCTGCTCGTGCCCGCGAAGGACGAATCCAGCTCGGCCATCTGGTACTCGTCCGTGCTCCAGAGCTGGATCTCGGAAGCGAGACGGCTCAGCCCAGCCAGGAAGATCGCATTGTCAAACGCGAATTCGGCGACATGATCCCAGCCTGCGACGCCTTCAATACTGTTCACGACCAACCCCTGGAATCCGAGGAGAGAGGCGGTGAGCTCACGATCCAGAGGCCAGCCCGTACCGGCGGTCGCGGCAGCTCCGAGCGGGCACTGGTTGATGCGCGGATACAGCTCGCGGTAGCGGTCGACGTTCTTGCCGAGGTTCTCCGAAATCGCCATGAGGTAATGGCCAAGCGTGATCGGTTGCGCTTCCTTGCGCTGCGTATAGACCACCATGACGGTATCGAGATGATCCGCCGCCTTGTTCACTACGGCTTCGCGAAGGTCGATGACCGCCGTCAGTGTGCGCAGGAGCTGGTCGCGAAGGAACATGCGCTTACCGGCATTGGCCAGGTCGTTGCGGCTGCGGCCGATATGCATTTTGCCGGCAACCGCGCCGATTTCGCGCTTCAGCGCGGCTTCGTAAGGAAGATAGGTGCGAAGCGACGCATCCGATGCGGCGAGACTGTCGACGGATTTCAGGCCGTCGAGGATCGCGCCAGCCTCGTCTCTGGTCAGGATTTCCTGGGTCGCCAGCATCACCACATGGGCGCGGTGGATCAGGCTGTCATATGGAAACACGGCGCTGGTCAGTGTCAGCGCGGCCGCATCGAAATCGTAAAGCTCCTGAAATTCAGGTGCCTTGGCGCCGCTTGCGCGCCCGATGCGAGTTGCGTCACCGATAGGTTGGGTCATTTTTCGATCCTTACGCTAAGATTTTGATTTTGTTGCGGGAGACCGCCGCTCTACGAGCTGCGAATAGGGCGTGAAATCCATCTTGGCCCAAAATTCCTGGCCTCCCGGATTGCTGTGCAGCACCTCAAGAAGAATACGGGAATCGGGGGGAAACCGTTGCGACATCAACGCTTCGAAGGCTCGTCGGCCCATCCCGCCGCCACGCACATCGCGGGCGATGTAGAATTGCCGCAGATATATGCGCTTGCCGGAAAGCTCTGTGATGTCGTCCTCCTCGCGCCAAGTCGCGAAGCCGGCGACCTTCCCATCCGTTTCCAGAAGGTCGATATACCAGTCTCCCTTGCACAGGAATTCGCGGGCGCGATCCTCCAACTGAACCAGGGTCATCGGGTTACGATGGCCTTCGTCCTGGATGAGTTCGCGATTCATGCTGGCGATCCTTAGAAGATCTGCTTCGGACGCGCGGCGTAGCGTAATGGCGCTCATACCGGACCTCCCTGTAGGGCGATCCATGTTGTCTTAAGATCGCAATACTTGTCGAAAGCATGTAACGATAGATCACGGCCGTTGCCGGATTGCTTGACGCCGCCAAAGGGCGTGCGCAGATCGACATGGTCCACCGTGTTGATGCTGACACTGCCGACATGCATGGCACGCGACAGTCGGATGGCGCGGTCGAGATCATTCGTCCAGACTGATGCCCCAAGGCCATATATGGAAGAGTTGGCGGCCGCCACGACCTCGGCCTCGGTCTTGAACGGAATGACGGAGAGCACGGGGCCGAAGATCTCATCCGTAGCGATCACCGCTTGGGCGGAAACTCCGTTGAAGATGGTCGGCGCGATGAAACTACCCCCGGTCTCCTGCAAGATCCGATGGCCCCCGATGAGGATATCGGCTTCGCCGCGGCCCTTCTCGATATAGCCGAGCACCCGTTGCGTTTGCTCCTCACTGATCATTGCGCCCATGCCAGACGCCTGATCGAGCGGGTTTCCAGGTTGATAGGCCATGGCAGCCTCGAGCAGGAGAGGGGTTAATTCCTTGGTGATGTCTTCATGGACGAAGAGGCGGGACGTCGCCGAGCAGACTTCGCCCTGATTGAAGAAAATCCCGGCCGCAGCAGCCTGGGCCGCCGCTTTCAGATCCTTGCAGTCCGGGAAGACCACGAAGGCGCTCTTGCCACCGCATTCCAGCCAGATGCGCTTCATGTTCGACCGGCCGGCATAGGTCATGAACCGCTTGCCGATCTCCGTCGAGCCCGTGAAGCCGACGCAGTCGATGTCGCAATGCAGGCCGATCGGCGCGCCGACTTCGGGTCCGAAACCAGGCAGAACATTGAACACGCCCTCGGGAATTCCAGCCTCCACGGCGAGCGCGGCGATCCTGATCGCGGTGAGCGGGCTCTGTTCCGCAGGCTTGAGAATGACGCTGTTGCCCGCGGCAAGCGCGGGCGCGCATTTCCAGGCTGCCATCTTAAGCGGGAAGTTCCAGGGCACGACCGCGCCGACGATGCCCACTGGTTCGCGGGTAATCGTGGCCAATGCCTCCGATCCGGCCGGCACGGCCTCGTCAAGCAGCTTGTCGCAGGCCTCGCCGAAGAAGCGGAAGACATCCGCCGAACCGGGAATGTCCAGTGTCAGCGAATCCCGCAAGAGCTTGCCGGTATCGAGCGTTTCGAGCAGCGCCAGTTCTTCCCGCGCGCCTTCGATCAGGTCTGCAAGTCTGATCAGGGACTTGCGTCGCTCGGACGGATCGCATTGCGACCATGTCCCTGTATCAAAGGCCTTGCGAGCGGATTTTACGGCCGCATCGACATCCGACGTAGCGCAGGAAGCGACCTGCGCGATTGTCTTGCCAGTCGCTGGGTTGATGCAATCGAATGTCTTGCCGCTGGCCGCCGGAAGATATCTGCCGTGAATGAATGCGCGACCTTCCGGCCGTATTGCGTCGGCCCTGGATGTCCATTCGGAAACATCTCCAGCGGAGATAGATGTATTTATCGCAGTCAAGTTCGTGACCCTCGTTTCAATTCAAAGTCCCGCCCGTTTGCGGTCCAGCCAGTCGCGAAAGCCGAAATATCCAGCCGCGAAAGGGACGTACCAAGGAAGTCCAGCAAGATTTGGCATCATCCCGAAAGGTATTCTCTCGAACACTGTGGGTGCGTTGCGATGGCCGAGCATCCGCTCGACCGCGAGGCGCCCGAGCCAGGGCATGATGGTAATGCCGCTTCCGTTGCATCCCACCGCGAACCAAACGCCGTCGCGCTCACCGATATGTTGAACATGGAGACGGGTCATGGCTATAGTTCCGGTCCACGCATGACTTATCCGCGTGGCTTTGAGACCGGGGAAGACGGCGGACATGAAGCCGTGCAGGTGGACGGCGGCGTTGCGAGGATCGCGCGGTAGAATGCCGGGTCGCGCACCGAACAGGATGCGGCGTCCATCGGTCGAGGGGCGGAAAAACCAGAGATTGCGCTTGGTGTCGGAGTACATCCGCATGCCCGGCATGTATCTGGCGACCTCGTCGCTCCCCAACTCCTCTGTCGCGATCATGAAGGAACCTACGGGCGCGATGCGCCGCCTGACCGCGGGCATGGCCGTATCAGTATAGCCATTAGTAGCGAACAGCACTTTTCGCGCGCGGATTGTTCCGGAGCTGCTCTTGACGAGGAAGGCGTTGCCGTCTCGCATCACTTCAATCACCCGTGTATGTGAACGCAGGATCGCACCGCGCCTGCGGATGTTGGCCGCGAGCGAATTGGCGAACAATGAAGGGTGAAGTCCGCCGAATTCCTCCACCAGAAGTCCGCCGTGATAGTGGCTCGTGTCGATCTCGCCACCGAGGTCACGTGCTTCTACAACACGCGCCGTCATGCCGCCGCGCTCCCTCAGGATGCGCGCATGCGCGGCAAACCGCTCCACGTCGCGAGGGGCCGCCGCCAGAAAGAGCCTGCCGCTGGCTTGGAAACCGGTATCGACGCCATCGCGTGCCTTGGTTTGCTTGATATGATCGAGGGCTTGGTTGTGCTCGTCAATCAGGTCGGCGACGATGTCCTTGTCGAGGTCGCCGGCCGCTCCGCTGATCAGGAGTTTCTGGGCGCTGGAAACCATGGCCCCGCTGCGCGATGTCGCCCCACCAGCAATCGGGCCCGCATCCAAGACGACGGTATCCGCCCCCAGGTCAAGCGCCCGCATGGCTGCGCTCAATCCGCAGATGCCCGCGCCGACGATGACGAGATCGGCGCTCTCCGGCAGTGTCGCTTGCACTCTCTGTGGTTGCACGAGATCCCACCATAGCGGCTCAGTCTTGAAATCCTCTGTGAAAAGCCACGACAGATTCCTGTTGGCGATTGAGAGGAGGTCGGCGGTAATTTCGTAGGTTGGCATGGCCAAGTGGCTCCGGACGGAAGCGTCTGTGCCCCAAATGTTGTCGTTAAACATTAAATTGTCAACAATAAAAAGTTTCACTTTTGCATTTTGGAATGTTAGTGTGCCATCAGCCAACGAGGATTCAGAATGCCATCCACAGTCCCCAAAATTGTCCAGACAGTCCGTAAGCCCTTGGCGCAAATAGTAGTCGAGGAGATCACCAACATCATATTGAGCGGAGAACTTCGTCCCGGCGACAAGCTGAACGAGGTCGAGATCGCAGAACGGCTCAATGTCAGTCGTGGGCCAGTGCGCGAGGCCTCCAAGCAGCTGCAGGAGGCGGGCCTACTAGAGGCATTCGCCTATCGGGGTTCCTATGTCCGCAAGCTCAACCAACGCGAGGTGGCGGAGATCTATGCCCTGCGCGAGATCCTGGAATGCACCGCGGCCAATGACGCCGTCCGCATCGCCGCACCCGACGATTTGCGTGCGATCGAGGAGGCGCTGAGAAATACGGAGACGGCGGCGCTTTCCAACGCGCGCGGCCTGATGATCGAGGCGGATGTCGAGTTCCATCTGGCGCTTTGCAGGGCCGGCCATAATTTCCGCATCGCCGAGACCTTCAGTAAACTGGCAACCGAGCTTCGCCTCGTTCACCTGATGATGAACCCGGATTCCGAGCAGTTGCGCAATGCGGCGGCCGATCATGCGGTGATCTACGGCGCTTTGCGCGAACGCAGCGCGGACCGGCTAATCAGCGCGCTTCGCGGCCATATTCTGACCGAGCGCGACCGGGTGCTGCAATATCTCGGCCCGCATGGCGACAGCACCGGAAGCGGAAACCCATCGCGCGCAGGCGAAGCTGCTAAGCCGCTTCGGTTCGCCGGCAAGGTCACGCTGCGTCCCCATCAGCCTGGCGACTTCCAGCTTCTGGCCCGGATGAACCGAGAACTTGCAGATGACGAAGGCCATCGCAACCCGATGACCGTCGCGGAGATGGAGGAGCGATTTCATCGCTTCGTCGATCAGGAAGGGTGGAGCGTCGATCTTTTCCTGCTGGACGACGAGGTCGTAGGCTATGCGACCCATCGGCGTGAGGCCGATCCCACCAATCCCGGAAACCAGCGCGTGTTTCTCAGGCAGTTCTATATCGTGCGCCACTATCGCCAAGACGGAATGGGCCAGATCGCCTTCGGCGCGCTGGCCGAAAGTCGGTTCCATCCGGAAGACCGCGTCGTGCTCGAGGTCATCGAGAACAATCCGGGGGGGCGAGTTTTCTGGCTGAGATGCGGTTTCACGCCCTACAGCTCGCTGCTCGAATATTCCGTACCCGTCATGGAGCTCAAACCGAATAGACAGACAGCGCCATGAGCGGGATCTTCGGCAACCGGACTTTCGTGCTCCTGTTCGGCGGCCAGACGCTGGGCCTCCTGGGCAACGGCATCACCATTGTCGGCCTCGCCTATTTCGCCTTCACGCTGGCCGGAGATCAGGCTAGCGCTCTGATCGGTCTCTTCTATATCCTGAAGATGCTGGCCTTCATCACGATCGCGCCGCTCTCAGCTGGGTTCGGTCAGAAAACGGATCGACGCCTCCTCCTGATCGGTCTCTGTCTGTTCAGGGCGGTGGTCGTGTCCTTCCTGCCCTTTTCCGACAGCGTCTGGCAAGCGACCATACTCGTCTTTCTGATGCATGCCGCCACGGCCGCCTTCGTGCCTCTCATGCAGGCTGTGACCAGCGACGTCTTTCCCGAGGAGGAGGAATTCACCCGAGCGGTCGGCATGACGCGTCTTTCCTATTCGATGGAACAGCTCGTCAGCCCGATGATCGCGGGCCTGCTGCTGATGACGGTCAGCCCCTCAAGCCTTTTCTTCTTCACCATCGGCGGCTTCGTGATCGCGGCACTGATCCTGTCCGGGGCCTTGGTGCCGAAACGGTCGGTGGATCAAGTCAAAACCGCGCCCTGGCGCGCCGCGCTCGACGGCATACGCATCTATCTGGCGACGCCGAGGCTGCGCGGCCTCGTTTTCGCGGATCTCGCCGTCGCCATCGCTGCCGCGACGATCTTCCTCAATACCGTCGTTCTGGTGCAGGGCAAATTTGGCCTTTCCGAGCGCTATACCGCAATTGCCTATGCCGCCTTCGGTATCGGTGCCGCGACCTCCTCCATTGTCTCGCCGCGCTTGCTCGGCAGGATCGCCGACAGGACTGCTATACTTGGAGCAAGCGCCATCATGGCTGCTTTGACTTTTGCCGAATCGATTACGCAGGGTCTGGCAGCACTGCTGCCCCTTTGGCTGGTAATGGGGGCCGGGTACAGCCTCTCATTGATCGCAGCGAGCAGGATTGTTCGCCGATCGGCGTCTTATGACGGTCTACCGCGTCTTTTCGCGACGCAGGTCATGCAATCGCATCTCTGCTGGCTGGCAGGCTATGCCCTGGTCGGTGGACTAACGGCGCTCCTCGGCGTCAGTCTTGCCGCGGCGGCGCTTGGTGCCATCAGCCTGCTCGCCTTCATGCTTGCCGTTGTCCTGTGGCCGGCCGACGATCCGGAGGTTCTGGAACACTCCCATGCGGATCTTCCGCCAGATCACCCACACCTTGCTTCCGGCATCTCGGTTTCGGCGTATCGGCACAGCCATCGTTTCGTGATTGACGACCTTCATACTTCCTGGCCCAAGGCATCGGATTGATCATCGAAAGACGGAGAACACATGACTATCACCATCGGAGAGCTGTCGAAGCAGGCCCAGGTCAAGATCCCAACGATCCGCTATTACGAGACGATCGGGCTGATGCCGGCTGTCTCCCGCACCGAGGGCAACCGCCGATCCTATGAGCGTTCCGCCGTGGACAGGCTGCGCTTCATCCGCCATGCGCGAGATCTCGGTTTCGAAGTCGAAGCAATCCGTGATCTCCTGCACCTGACGGAGGTCCCGAACTCCTCCTGCGTGGAGGCGGACGCCATCGCCAGGGCACATCTGATCGAAGTCGAAAAGCGTATCTCACAGCTTCAGGCGCTGCAGGTCGAACTCAAACGAATGATCGGGGAATGTCACCACGACAAGGTTGTCAATTGTCGGGTCATTTCCGTCCTGGCGGATCATGGACTATGTCAGTCCCCAAGGCATCAGCCAACCGAGATTCCCAAACATTTTCTCAATAACAACGGACCGCTTAAGGCCCGTTGACAGACGTCAGGCTTGCGCTAGGAAACAACCTGAACCGCGCCGGATTTGCCGGAGACCGTTGGTTTAAGTTATGCGGCCATGGCTGGCGCTTTCAGCATGGCGTAATGTCGGTCTTCGGCCTCGGCTGGCGGGATGTTTCCGATGGGTTCCAGAAGACGGCGGTGGTTGAACCAATCCACCCATTCGAGTGTGGCGAACTCCACGGCTTCGAAGTTGCGCTATGGTCCCCGGCGATGGATGACCTCGGCCTTGTAAAGGCCGTTGATCGTTTCGGCGAGAGCATTGTCGTAGGAGTCGCCAACACTTCCGACGGAAGGCTCGATGCCAGCTTCCGCCAGTCGCTCGGAATACTTGATCGACACATATTGCACGCCGCGATCAGAATGGTGGATGAACCCGCCGCGATGGACGGGCCGTCGGTCGTGATAACCACAGCATGTTCGGCGCGGGAGCCTTGAAGTGGCGATTGACGCGGTCGAGCGGACACGGTGCCGACGAAATGCAGCCCAAGGTGACAATCTTGGAACAACCCACCGCATTTCCAGCTTCGAAATGAAGGCAAAGCGCGGGCTAACCTGGTTGCTTAACAGGCAGCGCTGTTTGTTGTTTTGATCCTTCGCGCGGGCATTTTAGCACGTTGTGTTTGCAAGCGTTCCTTGTAGGATTGGTCTTGGTTTGGGGGCAAGGACATGCGGTTACTGTACCTGCTGATAGCAATCTCGTTCTTGGCGGGGCCGGTAGGCGAGGCAGGGGCGGAAAATCCGACTCGCGAGAAGTGTACCTGCAATCTTAATCCGGACGATCCACCTGAGGACGGTGCGTGGGTAAAAAACGCAGCGGCATGTTGGTCGACTGAGGTCCGTGACCAGAACTGGTGCGATATAGCAGTGGAGAGTATTCAGGGCCCTCACTCTACCTCGGCTGAACTTCTAGGTAATGCCGACAGCCCGCCTGGATTGGTGGATATCCTGCGCAGTAGGTTCGACAATTTCATCAAAATGTCGGAGGTGGAGGGCAGCATCGTCAATCTGAACCAGGCAACCGACATTGTCGCCAGCCTATTGAAGGAGAATGACGATCTCGTTGCCAATTGTGTGACTGCATTCGCTGGGCAAAAACGCGGGTTTGTTCAGGATGGCAAGGGCGGTGTTGTGTGCCGCATAAGCGAAGCTAGCGGATGGCTAAGGCTGGAAATCCCGGTAGAGGGGGCTCGTATCGTCTATATGGTTGCCCCAGCGCCATGAGCATCAGGACAACGGCCTGGGGAGTGGGTGGGTTCATATTGGGAGCGGTTTGCTCGGAGTACATCGGGCTAGGTGTCGAACGTTTTAATGAGTGGTTCGGACGTGAATTCGGCAGTGCGCCACATATCAAGATCGATTTTCAGACAACGTTGGGATGCCCCAGCGGCAATCTTGCAGATCTTAAGCGAAAGTTCTCGGATCAGTCACTCTGGCTAGAGCGGGGAGCCGACCGCTTGTTTATCTGCTCCGACAACGCCATCAATCCGGCCGTCGATGAGGCTCCGAAGGTGTTGGCACGGGAGTTTCCAGGTTGCCTAAATTACATCACCGGTTCTCTGCGCATGCTCCGGCTGAGCGATGCCGTATGTGCGCTCCCCGGTAATCTTGGCTACATTTGCGATGGGGCGAAATCAACCGAGGTCCAGTCCACGGCAACTCTGGGGTCGCCGTCGAGCGTTGTCCAACCCTGCACATCTGACACAATGAGCAGGTTTGGCTTTTCTACACGCCCGTGAGCAGCACATTCAAGCAAATGGCCGACCCAGTTCTGAAAGCGATACAGGCGCAATCGTCAGTATATGCCTTTCGGACCCGACGACTGGTGCGATGCTGGGACGGCTGTACGTAGTGCCGTAAAAAGATCAACGCCTATAATCATTCCATATATTGCATCGCACAATAACAATTCTGGCATTGATTGTGCGTCGCAGCAGTATCATCGTAGCTAGGAAAATTTGCGCCCCATGAGACGGGCAAGGCACCGTGTAGATGCCGAATTAACAGACTTGCATATGGAGTTTCTTGAATAGCCGATTAAACCAGATTGGAGAAATGCAGTGGGCTACCCGTTTCCATTTCAACATTCCGATTTACACGGGCGATGTGCCGATGAACTCCTGCAATTCAGGAACACTACCAATGTAGATCTCCGCCGAGAGATAACCGACAAGTGGTTGTCGTCCGCATGGGACAGGGCATCTCGCAGCGAGCACTACCGGCATATCGGTAATTTTACAAAACACAAATTTGATTCGATCACCCCGGTCAACAAAAGGACTTTCAAGGAATTCTATTCGGCATTCGACGCAGCCGATGTGGCGTCAATCATAAAATACTATGAGACGTCAGGAACCACAGGCGTTCCGACGCCGACCAAACGTACTTTTGAGGATATTGTCTGGAATTATGTCGGCGTCTCATTGCTTTGGGGCGAGGTCGTCGATCGGTCGGATCGGTCCATTGTGCTGCTGCCGTCGGATATAGCGCCCATCGGCGACTTAATAGCGGGTTGCTGTGAGATCATCGGGTCTGCCGCAGTGCGGTGCTACCCGTTTACGCAGGGCATAGTTTCCTGGGATCGGATGGAAGTCCTATTCCGAAATTTTCGACCAACCGTCATTTGGTGCGCACCTGGCACGCTGTTGCAGTTCACACGGGTTCTTCGACAGCGAAAGAGCTTTGATGATATTGCCAGCAGTGTCGTCAAGATCATGCTTTCAGGCGAAGTCGTGACAGAAAGCCTGAAGCGCTCACTTGGCCATTGGTGGCAGGCGGAAGTCTACAATGCCAGTTATGGGTCGACGGAGACAGGTACAATCGCGGCAGCGGGTCGAAACGGGCGGCTCAATGTCCTCGAATACTCGTTTTTATGCGAGCTACGAAATGATGACGGTGAGGTCTCACCGCTTGCGGAGGGCACGCGAGGAGAACTCATCATCTCATCGCTCCATGGATTTGCGCGGCCTATGCTGCGCATCGCAACCGGTGACACAGTATCAATTACGGCCCCAGAGTCTGGCCTTCACAGCCTGGAAGTCCTTGGCCGAAAAGAGGAGGCGATCCTCATCAAGGATGTGCCTTATCTCGCCGGTGACATAGAGAACCACATCTACAAGATCCCAGACGTGACAGGTTACTTGCTGGATATGGCAGAGGGATCGGTCACGCGGGTGATCGTTGAACAAATGCCGGATGGTTCTTCCACCGACCATATCATGCAGCATGCGACCCGTATACTTGGTGATGCCGGTATCGACGTCCGTGTTGAGGTCGTCAGCCAGCTGCCGATTACAACAAAGAGCGGAGCTGGTCTAAAAAACTGGAAACGCTCGAATATCTTGGAGGCACGCAAATGAGTGTAGCGGTCTCTCAAGCTGCGGTCGTTCCGCCGCCCTATGAATTTCTGAGGACGGCTGACGGCGGCGCTGGAACTTTCGGCTCTGACTTATGGGCCACCTATGCGGCTACTCGTACTCTGCGTTGGATTGGCCGGTTGCCTGATTTGGCAAAGCGCGAACACGTCGCCGGATATCTTCATTCGTGCCAGAATCCCGACGGAAGCTTCTCATGGCAGCGCGGCCTCGCATCGGACATTTGGGCAACGTTCTATTGCAGTCAAACGCTTGCTGACATCGGCCATTCCGTTGCCCCCACCGAACCTTTCGTGGAATGGATTTCGTCGCTTCAGGACAAGGATGGCGCTTTTGCAATGATGCCGGGGCAGACTGCAGACGTCTGGGCGACCTATTATGCGACCCGGGTTTTCAAGGAGATACTACAGCTTCCGGTTCCAAACCGGCATAGGTTAGCTGATTGGCTCTCAGGGCTTCAGCGTGGTGATGGCGGGCTTGCCTGGAACATCGCGACGGCGGAAACCGACACAAGGGCCGCATACTATGCGATACACGCAAAGCATGCAGCAGGGCTCGATCACGACGTCAAATGGGATGATGAGCGCCTCCTCGGCTGGCTGCGGTCGCAACAGGCGCCGTCCGGCGGATTTCGTTTTTCGCCTGAATATACTCCATGCCTGTGGGCAACCTTTAGGGCGACAAAGGCACTAACAATACAGAACTGGCAGCCCTCGGAGCCAGAAGCATGCGAAAATTGGATCGTCCAGCGCCAACGGCCCGAAGGTTTTGCGCGTTGGGAGGATTACGAAGTATCTGATGTTTGGGCAAACTTCTCAGCTGTTGGCGCTCTTCAAGCTCTGAACGTTACGATCAAAGACAGTCAGAAGGACCGTGTGCAGCGCGCAATCGAGAGTTTTTCAGTCGATGGTGCCGGGTACACATATCGGCAGCCGTCAGCGGCCGGTGACGCGCTCACGACAGCATCAGCGCTTTTCTCAGCTGTAAACAAAGCAGAGACCGATAGCGTTGAGCAATTGAGTGCGTGGCTTCAAAGGGCGCATATGCCCTGGGAAGACGGCATCATGTACATGCCGGGCCGGGGTGCTGAAATCCGCTGCTCTCTTTGGGCGACAGTCGCTCTTGCCCATGCTGGACGGCGGTTTTCTGACACCGGACGCCTCTCGAACTGGATCTCGAGACTACAAAATCCGGACGGTGGGTTTGGCTACTGGCAAGGTCGCGGCTCCGATCTCGTGTCAACCAGCGCTGCTATTTCTGCCCTCGAATCTCTTGGACAACCTTTCGCCGAACATGTCGATGTTGCGCGGTTGACATCGTTCGTCCGGAACTGCATCCGTGAAGGACTTGGGTCCAATGTACCCAACGGTCCCATCACCACATCGTCAACTGCGCAGGCCTCGCGGCTGCTTGTCAAGCTCGGCGATAGGGACGGCGGGCTTTCGCTGGTGCAACATCTGCCACGGCGGATGCGGTTGTCCGGTTATGTCGAGCAACTCGGCGGTCCGCCTACTCTATATGCTACTTATCAAACGGTGTTGGCCTTGCAGGCGAACGGTCTTGAAATTCCCGCGCAAATTTCACGCTTCCTGGATCGGCTGATCACCCGTGAGGGATACATCGGCTGGACACCGCTTGGTGCCTCGCGGCAAGACCCGCTTATCCTTCCACTACACGGGCTCCTTTCCCGGAAACTCGGCGAGCCGCTGTTTCGGCTTCCCGAGTTGGTTTTATAGAGGAGCGCGAAATGCCAACCGTTCGCATTGTTAGCAACATCGCTGAACCCCAGAAGCGTCGGGAAATCACGCGTCGACTTACAGTGGTTTTCGGTCGCTCGGGAGTGAAGCTATCTCACCTTCTCTTCATCTGGCAGCACATAGAACTGTCGGATGTTTATCCTGGTCCATTGTCACTAGCCGACCGCAGCCCGAGCATCAGCGGGAATTTTGCTTCAGTGACGATCGAAGTTTCGCAGAAACGACCGAAAGAGTGGAGGCGAGAAATTCTTGAAAAAACGAGAGAAATCTTCGCGGACGGATTGTCCTACGAATACATCTTTGTCGGCCTCGCACCTGTCAATCCGGATGATTTTCTCAATGTGACATCAGAAAATTCTCGCCAACAAGGGGTGGCCTAGATGGAGATTGAACTGATTAGAAAAGCTCTCACACAAGGGATAACCGATAACTTCAGTATTTCAATTGCTGACGACGCCGCTGATATCCCTTTTATACAAATCGCAGAGCTCAACTTTGACAGCCTGCGCGCGCTCGAGTTTGTCGAAATGGTCGAGATTCTGTTCGATCTTCAGATCGACCTATACAGCGACGATGTTCAAACCAATTTTCGTGACCTGAACACATTGGCGTTGTTTTGCGAGAAGAAGCTCGACGATGCTGCCGTTTTGGCAGGAGCGTAGTCGTCCCTGGCACATCCTACACAGCGCTCGAATCATCAAAATAAGGACAAGCGTTACGCCACGACAAGAGGAGATTATTCATGACGGACGTCAGAACATTGTCTTTCGACGAACTGGTTGAGCAGATCTTTGAGCCAGGCTCCCCGAATCTCCTCCGATCGGAACTTGACGATTCACTGCGTACTAGTCCCTGGTCTTCTGATGCAGGAGCAGAACCAGTCTTTTCGAAGCTTCCGAGTACGATATATTTTAGCACGTCGGGCTCGACCGGTAGGCCAAAGGTTATTTCAAAGACACTTCGTCAAGTCGATCTGGAGGTTGCGGCAGTCTCTGGCTGTATGCCAGCGACTCCGAACGAGGTGATTTCCTTTGCACCTGCGAATCATGCTTTCGGGTTTTTCTGTGGTCTCGCGTTCGCCCTTCGGCATGGCATTCCCTATCAGTATTGCCCCATCTCTTTGGGCATCGGTCCGATCAGCCGATCCGAAAGAAAGCTCCTCATCGTTGCTTTACCGGCGGCATACAAAGCGATCGAGCGCGACAGGGATAAGCTCTCGCGCAACGAGCATACGACGATCTTGCAATCGGCCGGTCCGATCTCAACGGCGTATGTCGACGCCGTCGTCGACATGGCTGACCTTACGGTCGATGGTGTGGAGATATACGGATCGACCGAGGCGGGTGCGATTGCCCATCGGCGAACATCGTCCTTTCCGAAGGACTGGGAATTGTTTTCAGACGTGGAGGTGCTTCCCAATCGCACCGAGGCTGACCTGCTGACCGAGCTTATTGTATCCGGTCCCCGATGTGTTCAGCCTCGGACAGGTCCAGCCGAAGCGATTACGAATGCGCTGCCGCACGTTCGCACTGGCGATCTGGTGCGGTTCACGGGTGAGCGCCACTTCGCTCTCTGTGGTCGGCTAGACCGGGTGATCCAGATAAACGGTGCAAATACCGATCTTAATTTTCTCCAGGAATTTCTCAATCGGCGATTTTCGCAGGCTGAGTTCTATGTCGCTGTCGCGTCCGATACGCTTCGCGGGGCGGGGTTCGTCGTACACTTTCACTGCAGAGGCAGCCGATTTGTCATCCAACAGCTTTGGAGAGAAATTGGCCGGGCGCTGCACGAGGAATTTCCGCGCAACGTCTATCCTCTGGAGATCCGCTACAACACATCGCCTTTCCGGAAGAGCTCTGCCGGAAAAATCACGGGCCTCCTGCCCGCTGAGACGTCGAACAGAGTGGATGTCGCATAATCATAAGCCCACAAGATAGGGGGTCTAAAATGCAGTATCGACGTTTGGGCCAAACATCTCTCAAAGTGTCTGCGCTCTCCGTAGGGACTTGGCTCAATCTCTCTAAGAAGATTTGGGGAAACGATGCGCATGACTATATCAATCATGCGCTCGAAGCCGGTGTCAATCTGATCGACACCGCAGAATCTTATGAAGGAGGAGACGTGGAGCTGTTGATTGGAGATATCCTGTCTACGGGTCCCTTTCCACGTGATGCTTACTGTATTTGCACGAAAATCTATTTCGGCGCTACGACTCGGGAAAAAAGAGCGACGCTTCGGCCAACCCAGCAAGGTCTGAGCCGCAAGCATATCTTGGCAGGATGTGACGCTTCTCTTCAACGACTACAGACGGATTACATCGATATACTGCTCTGTCACCGTTACGATCCCGACACCTCGCTTGAGGAACTCGCCTGGACAATGCACAGTCTCGTCCTCCAAGGCAAAATTCTTTATTGGGGAACGTCCGAGTGGCCGCCTGAGGAAATCGAACGCCTGATCGAGATCGCAGGGAAAAACCATCTCATTGGTCCAAGTATTGAACAGCCACAGTTGAATGTCGTGCATCGGGACACTTATAAACGGCTCGTTGGCTGGGGCGGAGCGGTCTCCTCACTGGGGTTGATGACTTGGTCACCGCTCGCTTCAGGCATCTTGTCCGGTCGGTATGATGAGCGAGCGGAAGCTGACGGCCGGTTGAATGACCGGAGCACGAGTTGGGTCCAAGCTCTTGCGTTTGGCAAAAGCCGCAGTCGTATTCTCGCTTTGTCGAAGGTGCTGACCCGCATAGCAGGCGACCTTCAGATAAGTCCCGCACAACTCGCCCTTGCCTGGTGCCTCAAGCAGCCCATGGTGTCGACTGTGATTATTGGCGGTAGCACTCGCGAGCAACTCGTGGAGAATCTGGGCGCGACGGAAAAAGTGGATTTTCTGACAACTGACATCATGCAAGCAATCGAAAACGCAGTGTCAGCGCGGATAGTCGAGAATGCGGTCGGGGGCTGCTGATCGCGGCCAGGAGCCTTTCTTCATAATAAGGACATCCAGAGAATGCTGACACGAAGAGACGCACTTTTTGGAACAGCGGCAGCGCTCACGGTTGCGGCATTCGATAAATCGTCGAATGCGCGTGGTTTTTTACAAGAACGAGCTGACTTGCTACTAAGGGCGCGTGAGCTTCGGGAAAAGCACCACGCCTTTCTTGCCATATCCGATCAAGGCGTGAGTAATGTGAGGGATGGCCCACTGTCCGGAATTACAGTGTCGGTCAAAGATGACCTCTTCACCAAGGACCTCCTGACGACGGGAGGGTCGCAGGCTTTCTCCGAGTTTAAACCCGTCGATGATGCGGTTCCGATTGCTCGACTTCGGCACGCGGGCGTCGATGTGTTCGCAAAATGTAATCTGGCAGAGTTCGCAATGCACGTCCGACCCCGGAGCCCGTTGGGAGGTGAGTGCCTAAATCCTATTGATCGATCTCGAACTGCTGGTGGGTCTAGTGGCGGTTCAGCCACCGCTATCGCGGCCGGCGTCGGGGATGCTTCCATCGCGACCGACAGTGGAGGCTCAATCAGAGGACCCGCAGCTTTTTGCGGGGTCATCGGATTCTGCCCCTCAAATGGAAAAGTGCCCAAGATAGGCAGTTTCGGCACGAACCTCTTTTTCACGGGCATCGGCAGTTTCACGCGCACGGTCGACCTCACCGCAAAACTGCATTTCCATATGGCTGGCTACGATCGCACCGATCCGGAAACCTTGCCAGCGCGGGATGAACTTGACCTCGGGGCCACACACGGAGGAAGCCAGCCACCTCGGTTCGCATGGGTTGCAACTTTTGATCCGCAATGCCCTCCGGATATCGACGTACTAAAGATCACTCGCGATTCGGCTCAACAGATATCGCGGGGGTCGACATCATCATCGCTGCAGCAAGAGACGATCGACATGAGCCCCTATCGGGCCGCTTTTGGTGTGATTTCGGATGCGGATAGGCTTGCTCAAATGGAGAGAGCGGGTTCGCTGAAGCAGCAGCATCTATTCTCGGCTGAAACCCGTGAGCGCCTCGACCGGGCCCGCAAGCGGACGGGCAGCGAGTATTCCCTTGCAATGTATGAGCGAGGGCTGGCGTCGCTCTATTGCTCAGAGATCTTTCAAAAGTATGATTTCATACTCTCGCCGACTGTTCCGATGGTAGCGCCGCGCATTGCTGAGATTGAGGGGAGTGCCGATTTCGCCCGACGTTACCTTTCGAACCTCTGGTGGACCAATTTTGTTGGGTGTCCTGCGATTACCATTCCTGCCGGCGTCGGTAGCGACGGTCTCCCTATCGGATTACAGATTGTTGGTCGACCAGATGACGATGACAACCTTCTACGGATCGCCGCTCAAGCGGTCAAAGCCTTGTCGTGAGGAGAAGGGGCAGCGATTTGACGATCTTCATCGGATCGATGCGACGCTCTGGACTTAACCGATCCCTGGCCGCCGTCGCGATGGTTCTGTGTTGGTCATCTGGCTTTCTAGTCGCGAAAGCGGCAGGTCCTTTTTCAGAGATCGGCGTTTTCCTATTGATGCGGTTCTCGATCGCTGTTTGTTTCTTCACGATTTTGAGTGCTGTTTCCGGTGCCACTTGGCCCAACAGGGAGCATATTTTATTGCACTGTCTTTCCGGTGCCTTGCTTCAGGGGGGCTATTTAGTCGCTGGTTATCGCGCTGTCGAAGCCGGTTTGAGCGTAGGTGCCATGACCCTAATCGGAGCATTCCAGCCCACAATCACCGCCGTCGTCGTGAGCTTTCTGTCGGGTTCGCCACCACGAGGTCTCGTTTGGCAAGGGCTTATCGTTGGAACGCTGGGTGTGTTCATGGTGCTCGGGCCTCAGTTTTCGGCTGCGGATCAGGAGGCGAATTGGCTCGGATACTCTGCTGCGGCCATAGCGGTTGTCTCGGTGACGCTGGGAACGTTCTTACAAAGTAAGTTGCTCAATCAATGCGATCTGGCACCTGCGGGCGCTCTGCAAAATATTGGAGCGGCGGCGGTGGCTCTGTCAGCGGCAATATTTTGGGATCTTTGGTCCTGGTCATCTCATCCCGTGCTGTGGATCGCACTTTTTTGGGCATCAATGGGATTGTCGGTAGGCGGGTATGTGCTCCTTCTCTGGTTGCTCCGAAATCAGGATATCGTCAGCGTGACATCGCTGGTTTTGTCAACGCCCCCGATCGCTGCAGCACTGAGCTTCATCATTTTCGGAGAAACACTGACACTTGTTCAAAACACTGGAATGGTAGTGTCAATAGTTGGGGTTGTTTTAGTCAGGCGGTCACTGCAGCAACCGCCTGGAAAGATCTGATCCATCATTGACGTGCGGGACATTTTAAATGTGTTACCCGAAAGCCAGCATCCGTCCGCAAAAGATTACCATGCCCCATATCGCTATAGATGCTATGCCGAGAAGCTTGCATCCAATAGCGGTATCTGGAACCCCCCGTCTTAAGACTTGATGCAGGAGAAGGGCATTAGCTCCTGCGATAACAATGAGGCCTAATTTCAGGAGAAAATACGAGCTGTTTGCGTATTCTCGCGCTGCGGGGGCGAATAACAAGAGGCCGCTCGCGACGGCAATACCGAAACCGGTGAGCGCCATTGGAATTAAGGTTGAGCGTATGGTTTGCGTTCTCAAGCTCTTGGCCACCCCAATGAGGCCGAGATCAACAGCGGTGATGGTCCCAAAAAGCACGGCAAGGCCCATAAGGTGTACCCAGCTTGCAATCGGATAGGCCCAAACAGAGCTGCGAAACTGCAGTATAGGTTGCCATGTTTCAACAAGGTGCAAGTAGGCATCCATTGCCGCTTACCCCCTTGGACGACCGCTGCATCCCGCCGGCAATGCGACCGATTGCTGGCGGACACCTATCCCATCAATTACGATAAGGGCGGGTCGTGAAACGTTCTTCTCTGAGCATGAGGGAAAAGCCACGGCCTGAATCTCGTCACCGACTTTGGGTTCCCGTGGCATTCCCCAACTCATTAATCTATTGATCGGTGCGAGATCGAGCGTCCATTCCCCGGTCGTCTCGGGTGCCGCGGTCTTCGCAAGTACATCGTCAAAGCCGAGTTCACGAAGTTCAGCGGGGATGGGCAGCTGTGCGAACGACCCTGGAACGCTGGCGGATGTGACGTCGATGACGATCTCAGGATGCGGATTACGCCAAACCACGGCTGTGATCTTCCCACTTAGGTAGATCGGGCGATCGGTGGCATAGAACCCCCAACCATGATGAGCTTGGGTGGGTGACGCGGTAAGCATCATGGTCACCGCGATATATCTGAACAGCTTCATTGCTTTACCTCCATCAATGGCCTTGAGCGGCTAATGGAGTATGCGACATCCTATCGATACCATCGATGGTCATCTAGGAATTATTCGATATCAATTTTGATATTAGTCTGCTCTTTGCCGATTGCTCTAAGGTGGTTGATAAATTTGTTTAAGGGTGTATTCCGCCGTCGCGCATCCCAGAAAGCGGCAAGTTGGATGTTCAAATCCCTGGGATAGGGCTCTATTTTTAACCTCTTGGTACCGGTAACGTGAATAGCGGAGGACTGTGATTGAACCAGACTGATGCCCAAGCCGGCCGCGACAAGAAAAAGCTGTGTCTGAAGTCGTGACGCTTCATGAATGACGGAGAATTCGTGTCCTGCAGCGTGACAAAGTTCGCGGATCTTCGCATATAAAATAGGGCCCTGTCTTTCAGGGAACATGATAAACTGCTCACGAGCCAATTGACCGAATTCTACTTTGTCGTGTGGGGCAAGATAATGGTCCTCTGGAACGATGGCGTCAAAGGTATCTACCAGGAAGACGTCTGATTTAATTCGGCTGTTTGGCGCTATAGGCGGATGACCGAGACCTATATCGAGATGGCCGTTGTCGAGCAGTTGGATCTGCTCGTTGGTTGTCGCTTCGCGGAGTTCGAAGTGCGTATTGTCAATCGTGGTTGATAAGCGGATAGCCTTGGGCATAAGCATGTACGAGGCTGCGGAGACGAATCCTAGTCGAATGAGATGGCGTTCCTTGGCGGTTGCCAACCGCGCCTGTTGAACCGCTCTCTGTTCCGATTTTAGTATTTCACGAGCCTCGACAAAAAATGCTCGACCGCTGTCGGTCAATGAAACCTGCCGACTGGTTCTGTCGAAAAGCCTGACCCCGATTTCGCTCTCTAGTTTTGAGATCGACCTGCTGAGGTGAGGCTGGGCAATCCCGAGCTTTTGCGCGCATTGACCGAAATGTAAAACCTCTGCCAGGAGCACAAAATGTCTGAGTTGTGCAAACTCCATATCTATACCCAAATCTGCATCGAACGATAATTTTATAGGACGTTGCAGTATGGATGACAACATGCAATAGTCGAATTGATTTTGAGTGATCTCGTCTGGGGCACGTCTGTCCTGTTGCCACGCGTTGTTGAGCTCAATCTTATTGGCAGCCGGTATCTCGCCTAGGATTTCGAGGACATGATTGACAGCACCACAGGGCTGCCCTTTCGCCTCCGTTCACTCCCTTACAAAGAAATTGAGAAGATGGTCATGTCCAGTTTTTATAATTTCAATTTTGGACATTTAGGTCACCCATCGGCGACTATGTTTGCGGCGCAATTCGATGTCGTGTGCGACGAGAATAGGGCTTCTGCGGGCACGCCCAGATGCGCGGGCGTGCCCATAGCTCTGAGCGCCGGTGGTTACATTCATGATTTTATCTACGCACAATGCGGCAGCACCCGGCCGAAAATTAGCTTCGAGCAAAAGTGACAATGAGACGAATTTCAATGAGGGTGCCAGAAGATGAAGACACTCCGTGCCGCCGGGCATCGAGAATTCCGCTCATTGCTTTCAAGCAGGCAATTGCTGTCGCCGAGTATCTCAACTTGTTTGGGTCGTCCTTCGGATCGCATAGCAATTCGATATACATCGACACGCCCTCAAGCCATGAGCGCACACACCGCGCGCTCTGCGGCGGCCTTTTCCTCCGCTCCAAGCTGCCGGTAGGCAAACGCCGCCGCTGCCTCGCCCGCAGGAAGTTCAGACAGAGCTTGCAATCGATGCAGCGAAGTATCCACGCGATCCGGATCAGCGAGACCCTGCAGCATAAGCTCGCAATAGGTTACCGCCGCGCGATATTGAGCCTGTCGTGCCCCCAGCGCGCCCTGGAGGACAACAGCGTGGCCAATTTCATGCGCCATGTCGAGGAGGAGCGCGTCGGTTCGTTTGGGGTCGGCAATTAACGATCTGCCGACCGGGACCGCGTTTGCCAGCCGATCGTCCCGAGACCGTAAATCATGTATGTCGATTTGCGGTGCTGGTGCGATGGGTTGTGTCGGCAAGAGGCTCAGCCGAAGATCACCTGTAGTCGCTTGTACGAAGGCAGCCGCTACCGTCTCGATCGCTGCGAGATGAGAGTCTTTCGGAAGGGGGCCAGCTTGACTTTGAGCTATGGCTGAAATTGCGCTGCGCCGCTTTTATACACTGATAGTGCCTGGCCGGGCTTCAAAGAGCAAGGCATAGGCCAATTCGCCAAGCGGGTTGTTCTCAGCGTGCAGGAGTCGCGCCTGGAGTCTTTCGAATAGCCCCTGCCGAAGTTCGTGGTGCGGAACCAGGCAGGTGAGCGCGAGTTCGATAGCGTCAAACGCCGCAAGCCAATGGGCATTGTTATCAATTGCGTAACGCAGCCGCTCCGTAGCGAGCCGCCATTTTGCACCATGAAGCTGGTTAATCATGTCCGGATTTGACAAGCTGTCGAGTTTCTCAGCGACGGCAAGGGCTGGAAAGTCGCCAATTTCCAAAATATGAACGATGACCTCATAAAAATTATACGCCATCGCCGGGTTGCCAACGGCTTCCGTGACGGCCGCAATATCAGTTAAAACCTGCGCAAATCCCGCAAGGTTGGACCGCGGGATTTCTTCTTCACGCAAGGATGGTGTGTATTGCGCCAGAAGCTCAATCAAACCCGGCAGGGAAGCACGCGCGCCGTCCGATCCGTCGGGAAATCGACTTAGAGCCATTTCGGCAAGGATGCCGGCGTCAAGTTTGCCGTGCCAGACCATAGCGGTGATACGCCCAGCCATATCATCGTTTACATTCAAGCTGGTAAGCGTTTCGCCGAGGCCGCCAGATAAGCCTCGATAAGCTCTTCCATATGGTAGCTCCTCACAACCAGCCGATGAAAGTCGGACTGACCACGATCAACGCGAAGACCGACCCGAATCCATGCTCCAATACTGGAACTTATGACTCACCAATAAATATTCCAAAAATTGGCTTGATGGGTGGTCACAGTCTGCCGTGCGCAATCCATCATTGCGAGGGAATGCCATCTTTATACAACCTTTGTTCAGGCCGTGATACAGCGAAAAAACGCTACGAAGAGTTATGAGAGCCCGAAATTCTCAAGGACCAATTAGCGTCAGACACGGAGAAGAGTAACGGGCATCGACCTCGCTCGTCAAACCGGTGACTCTTGGTGGGTCAGCGCCTTTCGCGCGGACGTTCGCCAGGCCGCGCCGGACCCCGTTTTGCTACGCCGCGAGCCGCGGAATAGTGCTTGCAATTAATCGCCGGTATCGTTGGTTGTGCGCCCCCGCAACCACTTCAAACATAAAAGTATCTCCGCCTCGGTATAACCGGGGCGGTTTTTGCGTTTCTGGCCGTTGACAAATCTGCCCTTCGCAAGCCGGCCGGTGTTGCAGGAAGTCTCTGACCTTGCCCCGCTTGACCTTGCCCCGCTGAACTAATCCATTTTGAAGTAAGCTCTGGCCTATTGAGAGGACCAGAGAATGAAGCGCAACCGTTTCACAGACGAACAGATTATCGGCATACTGAAGGAGCACGAGGCGGGC
>NZ_JABAEF010000025.1 GCF_023701945.1 Rhizobium sp. CG5 | reverse complement strand
TGCTTCAACCGCCTCAAACACTTTCGCCGTTTCGCCACGCGCTATGAACGAAGGACCATTCACTTCACAGGATTAATCCATCTCGCCGCAATCATGATCTGGAGTTGGTGAATGTCGATCGGTCCTAGCGCCCGGCAGATCGCCACTGCTTGACGCTGGCCGTCCGAGAGACTGCCGACAGGCGCCTCCGGATCGGAAATATGGGCATCGAGTTCGTGCAGCAGGCCGTCGACCCGTTCCCGCATCGCCTTTCGCCTCAGGAACGGAACCCCAAGCACCGTGCGCTTCAGCTCCCGCCCGAGAAAGACGTTTTCCGCGATCGACAGGTTCTCGGACAAAGCCAGTTCTTGGAAGATCGTTGCGATACCCGACGTTGCCGCATCCTTGGGGGAGGAGAAATGCACCGGCTGGCCGTCGACCAGCAGTTCGCCGTCGCTCTGCGGATGAGCGCCGGCGAGAATCTTGATGAAGGTGGATTTTCCGGCTCCGTTGTGGCCGAGAAGGGCCAGAACCTCGCCACCGTTGATTTCGAGATCGACCCCCTTCAGCGCGGTAAGCGCGCCAAAGCGTTTGGTGATCCCGGTTGCGCGCAGGAAGGGTACGGTCATCGTGCTATCCTTTGCGATGGATCAGTTGGTCTGGCTCGCCCAGCGAAGGATGTTCTTCCAGATCGTCGCGTAGCCGGCCCAGGCGACGAATTCGTTCGGCACCCAATGGGGTCCGATATCGGAGGTCCAGGCTACGGTGCGGCCCTTGCCGTAACTGCCGGTGACGAGAAGCGGATGACCACCCTCCTCTTCCGGAAGCCTGGCAAGCACCTCAACGCCATCACCTTCCTTGACGACGACCTCGTTAGCACCGAGAAGCAGCGGCCATTCGCCTTCGATGCCGGCCAGGATCGGGTGGTTCTTTGGTCCCGTGACAACCGCCTTGAACCCATCCGGCACTTCCAGCCGATCGTCATAGGGAAGGCAGGTGACGGGTAGCGCCTCTTCTACCGGCGTGCGGCGCCAACGGGCCTTGCCGTCGATGCCTTGGAAGGAGAAATAACCGCCGGCCATGACGAGGCCGCCGCCGGCCTTAGTCCACTCGCGAATGATCTTCAGGCGATTGGCAACCGGCTTGCCCTGCAGCCAGACAGCGGGCGGCAACAGTAGCGAATTCGCACCGATGTCGGAAAGCACCAACGGTCGCCCATGCAGCCAGAGGCTCAGGAAAATGCCTGCGAATGCATCGCCAGCGCCGGTCGCATCGACGCGGCTGACCGGCAGTGCCGGCACCTCGATCGGCGGGCCGCCGCCTTTGCGGAAGACGACAGCGCCGAATTCGCCTAACGTCAGCACCACGTCGCCGCGCCACTTGACCCGCGTGATCGTACGGGCGGCTTCCTCGATCATGGAGGCGAGCGGCGTGCGGATGGAATAGATCTCCCGCAGCGTATCGTCGTTGATGAAGGTAAGGTCGACATGGCCGATGAGCCGCTCGAAGGCCTCTGGATTGCGCGACCCTTCCGGCAGACCGGGGTGTGAAGGCTGATATTCCAGCCGGCATCATGGAAGCGGGCAATCGACGGCATCATCCGCTCATAGTGGAAACCCTCGATATGCAGGCATGACCGCACCGGGCCGGGCGCGATATCCATATTGGCGGTGAGGTCGATCTCGCTGAGTTCGAAGGTCTCGTGAATAATCGTGCGGCCGCCATTGGCCTCGATCTCGGCGGTTTCGGCTTTGACCGGCACAGTCCCATTGAGGAAATTGGACACCGTGCCAACGGAAACACCGGCGGCGTGCGCGACATCCGTAATCGTGGGGCGGCCTTTTTTTATCGTTTCCTTGCCGATTGAAGCGCTTCAAGCGTATGGTTGACTTTCCCAACCGTCAAAGAAATGACGTTCCAATTTATGCCGATCTTTGTTGATATTCCGCACAAAATCAGGCCGAACTTGGAACGCACCCCTTCAAATCCGACAAATTGAAAATATTTCAATCCAGGATTGGCGCCCCCCTAAATGCATCGCGACCCGGCTTGGGCCGATGGGCGTAACTGCGCCATGTTCGCACGAAGACCGAAGAGATGGACCGGCCGATACTCGGATGGCACCGTTCGAGTGCGATCAGCCAACGCCTGGCGACAAGCCTGGGTATCGGGCCGGTTACCGCCAGTGCGATCGCAGCGACGATCACGGATGCCTCAAGCTTCCATCAATTGCTTGATGGGGTTTCGACCCTAATGCCGTTCTCGTCGATAAACACAAGGTGCTCAGCATCAAGGCGATGCTGCAAGGTCTTCCATCGCTTTCCGCCTGAGCGCTACTTCGGCACGAGCCTGTTCAGCGGCCAACAGCGTCATTGATGCGCAGGCCCTCGTGGCGTCGCGCTATCCGATTTTCGCGACGCCCATCTCGCCAGGCGAGGTGATGGCCTTCAGGCCCCGTGCCAGACGCTTGAGCGTATCAGGAGTATAGAGATCGTAATAGGCCTGGTTCTTGCGGCCAATGCCATGTTCGGCACTGAAGCTGCCGCCGAAATCCTCCACTGCCACCTTGAACACCCAATCGCGCAACCGCTCCTGGAAGGTCGGGTCCGCAGCCAGCGCACCGGTTTCAGGCACCACGACATTCAGATGCACGCCGCCATCGGCGATATGGCCGAAATCGCAGATGATGGCCTCGGGGAAGAGCACCGGCATGTCGCGTTTCATCCGCTCGCAGAAATTCATGATCTCGCCACGACGGAAGGACACATCCAGCGCCGTGAGCTTGCCATAAGACTTGACGCCCTCCGACAGCGCATGCCGCATGGCCCACATCTCGTGGGCAGGGCCGACGTAAGCGTCGGCAAGCGGCGCTTCCGCGCTTTCCAAGATTTCGGCCAGCACCCCATTCAGCACGTCCTCAAGCGGTTCCTCGCCGTCGCGCCGCTCCCAGGTGCGGCTCAATTCGGTCAGGATCATGTAATCGGGCACCGCCCCGCCCTGAAACGGATTGCGTAAGCTCGGCACATGCGCCAGCGCCGCGCGCATGGAGTTGCCGGACATGCCCTCGAAAGCCGAGAGATAGGCGCCGAGCCGGTCCTCCATCATCTGCAGCAGCGGCATGACATGGGCAGCGCTTCGCGGCACGAGATAGGCCGTCGCTACCTGCCGCGGCAGCCGTTCCAGATTGAGCACGCCCTCAGTGACGACACCGAACACGCCGAACGTTCCTATGAAGATCTGCTTCCAGTCGAGGCCGGTATTATTCTTGCGCAGATCGCTGCCCAGATCGACCACCGTGCCTTCCGCGTCCGCCAGGACCGCCGTCAGGCCCAGGGTATTGCGGCGGACATCTCCGTATTTCAAAAAGCGAGAACCACCCGTATTGGTGGCCAGCATGCCGCCGATGGCCGGATCCGCACCCAGATCGATCGGGAAGAAAAGCCCGTGCGGCTTCAGTCGCCGGTTGACCTCGGACAGCCGCATGCCCGCGCCCACGCGCAGCGAGCGGTTGTCAATATCAAGCTCGAACACCTCTGTCATACGGTCAAGGCTGAGCACGACCTGGTTACCGGAATCATCCGGTGTGGAACCGGAAACCACGCCCGTATTGCCCGATTGCGGGACGACCGCGATGCCCGCCCCGACACAATAGGCAAGGCATGCGGACACCTTATCCGTGCTGCACGGCCGCAGCACCAGTGCGGCAACGCCCCGGTCGAAACGAATGCCGGTCTGGTAAGGCGCGATATCCTGTTCATCGGTGAGCATGCCCTTCTCGCCAAGAATCCGGCCAAGAGCCTCGATATGACGTCGATCAATCATCCTGTTTTTCCTAGATGTTCAGCCACTGCGGTCGCCGTTTCTGCAGGACGGCGTCGATGCATTCTCGCTGGTTGTCCAGCAGGTTGTCGGTCATGATTGCCAGATCGCAGGTGGTAATCAGCTGGCAACCGGCGGCCGTGGCGCTGCCGTGCACCGGACGATTGAGCGTCAGGGTCGCGATACCCCTTGCGACGGAACGGGTCAGAATGTCTTCCGACGTCATCTCATAGATCCATCTTGCGCATGGCGAATTTCTGGATCTTGCCAGTGGATGTCTTCGGGATCTCGGCGAAAACAACGCGCGTTGGGCATTTAAAGCGCGCGAGAAGCCTCCGGCAATGCTCGATCAGTTCCTGTTCGCTGGCCACCCGTCCAGCCTTCAGTTCCACAAAGGCGACGGGCGTCTCTCCCCATTTCTCGTGCGGCTTAGCGATCACGCCCACCACCGCCACCGCCGGATGCTTGTACAGCGCATCCTCGACTTCGATAGACGAGATGTTTTCGCCGCCGGAAATGATTATATCCTTGGAGCGGTCCTTGAGCTGGAGATAGCCATCCGAGTGAATCACGCCGAGGTCGCCCGAGCGAAACCAGCCGGCCGCAAAGGCTTCTCTGGTCGCCTGCGGATTTTTCAGGTAACCCTTCATGACGATATTGCCACGCATCATCACTTCACCCAGCGTCTCGCCATCGGCGGGAAACGGGTGCATGGTCTGCGGGGCGAGCACAGCAAGGACGCAAAGCGTCAAATAAGACACGCCCCGACGCGCCTTCTTCGCCGCCTTCTGTCCGCCATCCAGTGCGTCCCAGTTGAAATTCCATTCATTGATCACTGCTGGACCATAGGTTTCCGTTAGTCCGTATATATGGGTCACGTCGAAACCAGCTTCTGCCATGGCAGACAGGACCACTTCGGGCGGTGGGGCGGCGGCGGTGTTGAAGGTCACGGTCTGGGAAAAGCTGCGGCGATCACACTCCTCCGCATTGACCAGCGCCGACATCACGATCGGCGCGCCGCAGAGATGCGTAACGCCGTGATCGGCAATGGCGTCGTAGATCGATTTCGCGCGCACCCAGCGAAGGCAGACATGCGTTCCCGCCTGGACCGAGACCGCCCAGGGAAAGCTCCAGCCATTGCAGTGGAACATGGGCAGCGTCCACAGATAGATCGGGTGCTTGCCCATGCCCGCATGGATATTGTTGGCCAACGCCGCCAGCGCCGCGCCTCTATGATGGTAGACCACACCCTTGGGATTGCCGGTGGTACCGGACGTGTAGTTCAGCGAGATTGCATCCCATTCGTCGGTCGGCGTGGTCCAGACGAAGCCCTCCTCACCGCCCGCGAGAAACGCCTCATAGGTCATGTCGCCGATCGTGGCTGCCTTTGGATAGGGCGCATCGGCTGGATATTCCGTGTCCTCGAAATCGATAACCAGCGGCTTGACGTTGGCGTTCTTGAGTGCCTGTTTCATCACGTCGGAAAACTCCGTATCGACGATGACGACCCTGGATTCCGCATGATCGAGCTGGAAGGCGATGCTATCGGCATCCAGACGCGTATTGATGGAGTGCAGCACCGCGCCGTTGGCCATCGGAACGCCGTAGTGGGCCTCCAGCATGGGGGGTGTGTTCGACAGCATCACGGTGACGGTATCACCCTTGCCGATGCCGTGCTGGGACAGTGCGGAGGCGAGCCGCTGGCAGTTGACCCAGAATTGCGCATAGCTGATCCGCCGTGATCCATGGATCACGGCGGTGCGGGAGGGGAAGGTGCGCGCCGCCCGTTCCAGATATGTGATGGGCGTCATCGCGCTGTGATTGGCCTCGCAGCGCTCAAGACCGTCGTCGTACTTGTTTGTCATCGCAATCCTCCCACATGCATTCAAGCTGCCGTTTGTGACAGCCTATGCAACCTTGATGACGACACGTCCGCGGATTTTGCCGGCAATGATGGCTTCCGCCAGAGCCGGAAGATTGCTCATCGGCTCCACCGTAGTCATTTCCGCGAGCTTAGCGGCATCCAGGCTTTCAGCCAGAAGCTCCCAGGCGCGCTGGCGCTTCGCATGCGGTGCCATGACGGAATCGACGCCGATCAGTGCCACACTGCGCAGGATATGCGGCATGACGGTACAGGGAAGATCCGCACCGCCCGCCAGTCCGCAGGCGGTGATAGCGCCTCCATAGACCGTCTGAGCCAGCACGTTGGCAAGCGTGGTCGAGCCGACCGTATCAACGCCGCCAGCCCAGCGTTCCTTCTGGAGTGCACCGCCCTTTTCCGACAATGCGGCGCGATCCACGAAGGAGATCGCGCCGAGCGATTTCAGATAGTCGTGGGTCTCGGGACGGCCTGTCGATGCGGTGACGTTATAGCCGCGCCGCGACAAAAGCGAGATCGCAACCGAACCGACACCGCCCGCCGCGCCGGTGACGATCACCTCACGTCCACCCTTTTCGACGACGCCCCAGTCTTCGAGCGCGTTGACGCAGAGCGCCGCCGTATAACCGGCGGTGCCGACCGCCATGGCCTGCTCGAAGCTCAGCGCTTCGGGCAGGCGGATCAGCCATTCCGGCTTCAGGCGCTGGAACCGGGCGTATCCACCCCATTCGGTCTCGGACAGGCCCCAGCCGTTGACAACGACGCGATCGCCCGTCTTCCAGTCGCCGCAGCGGGACTGCACCACCGTGCCAGCCAGATCGATGCCGCCGACCATGGGGAGGCGGCGCGCGATGCGGCCCTTGCCGGCAATCGCCAGGCCGTCCTTGTAATTCAGGCTGGAATATTCGATTTCGACCAGAACGTCGTGGTCCGGCAGGGCATCGATCGTAAGCTCGCGCAGCGCCGCCTTCGGCTTGCCGTCGACATCCTCGATCATCATGGCGGTAAAAGCCTTGGTCATCTCGTATCTTTCGTTGTTCAAATCTTGTTTCCTGAGAAAAATCAGCGCGCCTTCCGATCGGCGACCGGCTTGCCGGCCTCCTTCCACGCGCTGAAACCACCGCGCATGCTGCGCGATTGCAGCCCCATCTCCTGCGCCGTGCGCGCCGCCAGCAGCGAACGCCAGCCGGATGCGCAGTAGAACACGAAGGTCTTGCCGCGGGCAAAGACCGGCTTGTGATAAGGGCTTTCCGGATCGATCCAGAATTCCAGCATGCCGCGCGGCGCGTGCACGGCATGTTCGATCATACCGTCTCGTTCCAGTTCACGGATGTCGCGAATATCGATAAGGACCATGTCCTCTCCGCCCGCAGCGGCTGCCACGTCGTTCACGCTGACCGACGTCACCACGGCCTCGGCCTGCGCCAGCATGTCCTTGTAACCCAGGGCCATCAAAACTCTCCTGTTTTTTCCGACGTCGTAACGCACGGAAAACGCTGCACGGTCGCGTACACCAACGGCATCAGCGTCCAAGCGAATAGAACTCGTCATTCGGACGCATGCTGGTGACGTTGGCGAGGCGATTCGACATTCCGAAAAAGGCAGAGATCGCTGCGATATCCCAGGCGTCGTCCATGGAGAGACCATGCGATTCAAGGACGGCGATGTCGTCGTCGCTGACCTCGTAGGCACGCGCTGAGACCTTCATGGCGAAATCGATCATCGCCATCTGACGTGGCGTGATATCCGCCTTGCGGTAGTTGATAGCGACCTGGTCGGCGATCAGCGGATTTTTGGCGCGGATGCGCAAGATGGCGCCATGCGCCACGACGCAATACTGGCACTGGTTGGCATTGCTCGTGGCCACTACGATCATCTCGCGCTCGGCCTTGGTGATTTTGCCGGGCTTGTCCATCAAAGCATCATGATAGGCAAAAAACGCCCTGAACTCGTCCGGCCGATAGGCAAGTGTCAGGAACACGTTCGGCACGAAACCGGACTTTTCCTGCACGGCAAGGATTCGGTCACGGATATCCTCGGGCAGATCCTTGATCTCCGGTACCGGGAAACGGCTGATAGCTGGGGCGTTCATAATGTCCTCCTCCAAGGATGATGGCGTTAATTGCCGACGGCAACCGAAAGCGCCTGCTGGTAATGGGTGATCGCATCGGGCACCTCTCCGACATAAGGCTCGATGCTGACGATACAGGTATGGGCCGAGCAGCCCTGACCGAATTTCGAGGTCGGAACATCGAGCGTCAGCACATTCGGATTGCCCGAGATTTCGAGCCCGTTGTTGCCGGTCGGCGTGAACCATGCTCCGGTCGGCAGCACGACCACGCCGGGTCGCACACTGTCCGCCACATCGGCTGTCGCCAGGCACTGGCCACGCTCGTTCCACAATCGCACCGTCTGGTCCTGCCCGATACCGAAGCGTGCCGCATCCTGCGGATTGACGCGAACGACCTCGCGTCCGTTCTTTTTGAGCCGGCGGCTTTCCGATCCGGTCTCGAGCTGGCTGTGAAGCCGCCCTGCCGGCTGGTGCGAGATCAGATGCAGTTGGTTTTCCGGATCGACGCTTCCGAGCCACTCGGCCGGTTCGATCCAGGCCGGATGACTGCGGCAATCGTCATAATCGAGCTTTTCCAGCATCCTGCTGCCGAGTACGATCCTGCCGGATTCTGTCGCCAGCGGATGCGCTTCAGGGTTCACCCGGTATTCGGCCAGATAGGTGTGGTTCTCCTTCACCGGCACCCGCGCGTAACCCTGTTCCCAGAACGTCTCGAAATCCGGCATGTCGAAATCGAGCCTGTCCTTCGCATCCTTGCGCGACAGGTCATAAACATGGCGAATCCAGCCCATCTCGTCGCGGCCTTCGTTGAAGGCGTCGGCAACGCCGAGTTTTTCCGCAAGACCATTGAAGATGTCGAAATCTGAGCGTGCCGCGCCGATCGGCGAAATCGCCTTGTGCATGGCCAGAATGAAATCGGAACGTTTGTTACCAGCCAGATCGTTGCGCTCGATCGAGGTCGAGGCCGGCAGGATGATATCGGCGCGACGCGCCGTCGGCGTGAACATCGGATCCTGCACGATGATGGTTTCCGGGCTCTGCCAGCCCTGCATCAGCCGGTTGAGATCCTGGTGATGATGGAACGGGTTACCACCGGCCCAGTAGACCAGCTTCACATCCGGATAGGTGCGCTCCTTGCCCTCGTAAGTGTAACCCTTGCCCGGATAGAGCAGCATGTCGGTGATACGAGCGACCGGAATAAAGCTGTCGATCGCCTTGCGCCCGACGGACATGGCCGGCGACTTGCCGATACCGAAAGGCGCGCCTACGCCGCCAAGCGAAGCATAGCCATAACCAACGCCACCGCCGGGAAGCCCGATCTGTCCGGCCACGGCGGCCAAGCCGAGCCCGGCCCAGAACGGCTGTTCGCCGTGATGGGCGCGCTGCAAGCTCCAGCTGACGGTAATCATGCTGCGCGTCTTGACCATCACCTTAG
This sequence comes from Rhizobium sp. CG5, assembly GCF_023701945.1. GTDB lineage: Bacteria > Pseudomonadota > Alphaproteobacteria > Rhizobiales > Rhizobiaceae > Allorhizobium. The sequence continues at coordinate 68,127 of NZ_JABAEF010000025.1, read as the reverse complement.
CAAGGTCGGCGATCTTGTCGCGGTCGAGGCCGGTGATCGCCGCAGCCCAGGCCGCATCCTTGCGCTCGCCGTCACTTTTACCGGTGAGGTAATCGAGGAACGTGTCGGATCCGCTGCAGCAACGCTCGAGGAATTCGGCGTCATGGGCATCGGCCTTGACAATTTCGCCGGCCAGACCGAGCATCAGCGCGGTATCGGTATTCGGCCTGATCGGCCACCATTCGGCGTCGATCCAGTCCGGCAGGTCGTCTTTTAGCGGCGACACGAGGATGACGCGGACATTCCGCTCGGCCATCCGCTTAAGGTAACCCTCCAGACGATGAGCGCCAAGACCGCCCGCTTCGCTCTGCGCCGTGCGCGGCGACAGCGAACCGAAGATGATCAGGGTTTCGGTATTCTCGCTGATCCCGTCCAGCGTATTGGCCTGGCCGCCGCAGGCGACATCGCTGCCCAGCGTATGGCGCAGGATTACCGGCCCAGCGGCAATGCTGTAGGTATCCACATGGCCGGTGAAACCACCAACCATATTGAGGGTGCGCTTGAGCAGCGTCGAGGCATGATGAAACCGGCCGCAGCTGGTCCAGCCATAGGAGCCGGCAAAGAGCGCCTCATTGCCGTAAGTCCTGCTGACACGGGTGATCTCACCCGCCACCAGATCCAGCGCCTCATCCCAGCTTACAGGAACGAAGGTCTCGCTGCCGCGGCCGCTCGTATCACTTTTCTCGCGCTTTTCCAGCCAGCCGGAACGCACCATTGGCCGCAGAACGCGGCGCTCTGGATTGGCCCATTCCTTGACCGAGTGGATGATCGGCGAGGGCGAAGGATCGTGCTGGAACGGCTCGACGGCGACAATCTCGTTCCCGTCCACCAGCAGCGTATAGGCACCCCAGTGGCTGCAATGCGGGATGCGCTTGATGTCAGCCATGATACACCTTACCTTGGTTTTCTTGTGTTCTGTTCATATCACCGCCTCGATCAGGAACGGCCCTTTTCGCGCGCAGGCGCTCTTCAGAATATCCGCAAACTGATCGGCCGTTTCGGCCCGCGCCGCTTCAACGCCCATGCTGTTTGCCATGCCGACCCAGTCGAGTGTCGGATCGACGAGATCGAGCATCCGGCTGGCATTGTGGCCAGCGGCACCTGCGCCGACATTGACCAGTTCGCCATGCAGGATCTGGTAGCGACGGTTGGCGAACACGATGGTCAGTGTGTCGAGCCTTTCGCGCGCCTGCGTCCACAGCGCCTGCACGGTGTACATGCCGCTGCCATCCGCCTGCAGGCCGATAATCTTGCGATCCGGGCAGGCGATCGCCGCACCCGTGGCCAGCGGCAATCCCATGCCGATCGCGCCGCCGGTCAGTTGCAGGAAGTCATGCGGTTCCGCGCCGTAGGTGTGCCGGAAGAAATCGCGGCCGGACGACACCGATTCGTCGCAGATGACGGCGTTTGCAGGCATGAAATGGGCAAGTGCTACGGAGATCGCCTCCGGCGTCAGTGCTCCGGTCGGCATGGCCGGCGTCTCGCGGGCTGACAATTGCGGCGTCACATCGCGCGATACTCCAAGCGCGTCGGCGAGCATGACGATCGCCTGCGCGATATCGACCGCTCCCGGCGCCATGTCGAGCACGGCACAGCTGTCCGGCAACATGCTGCTCGGCTTTCCCGGATAGGCGAAGAACCCGACCGGAGCCTTGGCGCCGATCAGGATCACCTGTTCCGTTTGCGCAAAGCACTCGACCGCCTTTTCGATCACATAGGGCACCCGATCGACCGGCACTCGGCCGGCACCGCGCTGCATGCGCCCGTTGGACTGCTGCGCCATCAGCCGCGCACCGGTGGCCAGCGCGATCCGGCTGAGGACCTCAAGGCTTTTCTCGCGCAGTGCCAGACCGGAGACGAGAATCTTTGTGTTTTTATCCGACCGCAAGGCGACGGCCGCCTGGCGCAGCAGGTCCTCGTCCGGAGGGGACGCCGCCGCCAGTTCGACGGCAGCAGGAAGAGGCACGGAAACGTCGCCCCAGGCCGTGTCCGCCGGCAGGATCAGCGTCGAGACCGCCCCCGGCGGCCTGCGCGCGACGACGATCGCCTCGCCGGTCGCCCGTCCGACCTCGTCGGCCGAACCGATGCGCTGGACCCAGCCCGACATCGGCCAGGCAAGCGATTCGATGTCCGAGGTGAGCGGTGCATCATATTTCAGGTGATAGGTGGCATGATCACCGACGATATTGACGATCGGCGTATTGGCCCGCCGGGCGTTGTGCAGATTGGCAAGACCGTTCGCCAGACCGGGGCCGAGATGCAGAAGCGTCGCGGCCGGTTTGTCGGCCATGCGGGCGTAGCCGTCGGCAGCCCCCGTCACCACGCCCTCAAACAGGCCGAGCACGCAGCGCATCCTTGGCTGCCTGTCGAGCGCTGCCACGAAGTGCATCTCCGAGGTGCCGGGATTGGCAAAGCAGACATCGATATCGTTAGCGAGCAGTGTTTCGCACAAAAGGTCGGCACCGTTCATCAGGCATTGTCCTTGGTCTGGGTTGCAGAGAGTTCGGCCAGTGCCGAAAGTTCAGCCCATCGCGGCTCGATTGCGTCGACGAGAGTGAGGAACAGCGCATATTTGCGCTGCGCGTAATCGGCGACTGCGCCCTGTTCCGGCCGGGACACATCATCGGCGGGGCCGATCCAGTCGTCACCGAGCGTCTGCCGCGATGCACCGAGCAGATGCATCGCCCCGAGCGAGCCAACACCCTTGAGGCTGGCATGGCCGGTCGTGGTGCGATGCACGTCGCGAAGGTTCGACGTCGCCATGAACGACGTGAACGCATTGTCGGCGGCAAGCCCGCCGCCAAGCGCGATCGCGCCGCCGCCTTCGGCCATCATGTCGTGGCTCTTGCGGGCGAGAAAGACCAGTGCCTCACGTGCCGCCCAGGCGATCTGCTCCGGCGTCGTGGCCGATGTCAGGCCGATCATCGCACCCTTGGCATGTGGCGTCGTATAGGGCGACCGCTCGCCGCCGGGCTCGAAGAACGGATGCATGATAAGGCTCGAGAACGCCGGCTTTGCGCCGCGCGACAGGTCCGCGCGGCCGGTCAGCCGCGCCACATGTTCAAACAGCGTCGTTCCATTGAAGCTCGGATAGGAGCAGAAATACCCGCCGATTGCGAAAGGCTGGATCAGCGCGCCGGAGGGCTTGTTGCGGATTTCTGAGGGGTCCTCGATCAGGCAGGCATGGATGGCGCTGGTGCCGAAGATCGAGCAGCGATCGACATTCTGCCGCAGCCCAAGGCCAAGCCCGATCATACTCGCCTGTACGTCTCCCGGCCCCATCAGCACCGGCAGGCCGGACGGCAGGCCGAGATCACGCGCCAGATCGTCGGACAAACCGGCGACGCACTCGCCGATCGGCTGCATGTCGGGAACAAGCGACGTCCCCCTCTTCAGCCCGAGGACCTGATCGATCTCGGTTATGAGTTCACCGGTCCGCCAATTGCCCCAGGTATGCAGAAGCGATGTCGGCTCGGCCCTGACTTCACCGGTCAGGCATAGGAACAGCCATTCCTTGATGCGCAGCACATGCGCCACCTGTTCATAGCGCTCCGGCTCGTTGAGCTGCAGCCACAGCAGCTGGACGCTCTGCGTTGCGGCGGTTGGACGAACCGAGGTCAGTTTCTCGACGCAGGTGAGAACGCAGCGGCCATCAAGCCTTGAGACGAGCGAGCGGCTGCGGCCATCCAGCCATGTCATTGCCCGTCCGACGGGGTCGCCATGCCGGTCGACAGGCCATAGCCCGTCGCCCTGACCGGTGACCACGAGACCGATCGCCGTGCCCTGTGTCTGCGATACACAATCCTTCAATACCGCAAGCGCATCGTCCCGCGACACCAGCATATCCTGCTCGACCTGCAGTCCCTCGCGGCGCAGCGCGCCGTTGGCGCGCTCCGTCACGACGACAAGCCGGCCACGCGTGTCGAAGGCGGCAGCCTTGACCGTCGTCGTGCCTGAATCGAGGCAGAATATCAGATCGTCCACGGGATTTGCCTTCTGGATCAGGATGCGTGCCGCAGGCCTTCGAGCGCGGTATTGCTCTGCTGGCCATAGGTCTTGAACTTTTCCAGCACCGCCGCGATCTGGCCATCGGTCAGCACCGGCGGCTCGCCGAACGGCAGGCAAAGCAGGTATTGGTGGGCGAGTTCCTCGACAGTCACCGCCAATGCCAGAGCGCGAGCGATCGACCCATGCCCGGCGATCACCCCATGATGCGCCATCAGGCAGGCACGCCTATCCTGGAGGGCTTCCACCACCCGGTCGGCCAGTTCCTGCGATCCGAAAATCTCGTAAGGCGCACAGCGGATCGAAGGGCCACCGGCACCGGCAATCGAATAGTGGATCGCCGGGATGTCCTTTTCCAGAATACTCACCGAGGTCGCATAGGTGGAATGGGTATGCACGACCGCGTGCAGATCCGGCCGCGCCATCAGGATATCACGGTGGAACCGCCATTCGCTGGAGGGCAGGACATCCCCCTTGTAGGTCGCGTCCCACTGCATGGCGACCACATGTTCCGGCGCCAACTTGTCATAGGGAATGCCGGTTGGCGAAATCAGGAAACCGTCTCCGTGACGGACGCTGATATTGCCGGCTGTACCCTTGTTAATGCCGAGCCGGTTCATGGAGCGGCAGGCTTCGATCAGTTCGGTGCGGAGGGAAAGTTCGTCGCTCATGCGGTTTTCGCCCTGTTTGCGATATTGGGTTCTTGTCCGGGCAGAACGTCGGCATAACGTTCCGCCTCGACACCGTATTCTTGAAGAATTTCCGCCGTGTGCTGGGCATAACCCGGCGGCTTCATCCGGTAGCTGGCCGGCGTGCGCGACATCTTGATCGGGCTGCCCGTGCCGCGGAATTCATCGATGTCGATCACCATCTCGCGGTGGATCGTATGCGGATCGGCCACCACCTGGTCGATGCTGCGGACAGCGCCGCAGGGGACGCCGGTCTCAATCAGATCCTTGGCGATGGTGCTGCAGTCGAACGAGGACAGGCCAAGCTCGAGCTCCACTTTCAGAGCATCGCGATTGTTGTTGCGATGTTCGTTGGTGGAGAATTTCGGATCGTCCGCAAGATCGGGCCGGCCGATCATCTTGCACAGGATGACGAACTGCCGGTTGTTGCCGACCGCCAGAAAGATCGGATCGGTCGCCGTGGCAAACGTGTCATAGGGGCAGATATTCGGATGGGCATTGCCGGACGGCCCTGGCACCTTGCCCGAGAGATAGTAGTTCGGCAGATGCGGATGCAGCAGCGAAATGCCGCAGTCGTAAAGCGTCGTTTCGACGAACTGGCCCTTGCCGCTGACCGCCCGCTCGTTGAGCGCCAGGGTGATGCCGATGACGGCATTGAGGCCGGTCACCATGTCCACCACCGGCAGCCCGACGCGTAACGGATCGCCGCCGCGTTCGCCATTGACGCTCATGATGCCGCAGGAGGCCTGGATCGCCGCGTCGTAACCGGGCAGACCGCCCAGCGGGCCGTCGCCGCCAAAGCCGGAAATGCGGCAATGCACGAGCCTCGGAAACCGCTCCGTCATCATCTCGCGTGTCAAACCCCACCTCTCCAGCGTGCCCGCCTTGAAGTTTTCGATCAGGACATCGGCCGTTTCAAGCAGATGCAACAGCAATTCCTGACCGGCCGGCTTTGCCAGGTCGAGCGCCATGCCGCGCTTGTTGCGGTTCAGCCCGAGAAAATAGCTGGCAGCACCGTCATGGAAGGGTGGTCCCCAGCCGCGCGTCTCGTCGCCGCCCGGCGGCTCGACCTTGATCACGTCGGCGCCGTGATCCGCCAGAACCTGGCCGGCATAGGGTCCGCCCAGCACGCGGCTGGCATCGATCACCTTCAGCCCGGCAAGCGAGCCGGTGTTCGGTATCTGTGTAGTCATGATCTCATTCCCATTGTTTTCAACGCCGGCTCCGATTGCGCGGCAATGTCGCGGCGCATCTGGGTGGCGAATTCCGGGTAGGTTTCGGCCAGTTCGCCGAGAACGCGGCCTCTCAGGAGGTCGAAGGCGATATCGTCGGGGCCGGGTGTCGTCTCAGGGCTCTCAGCATGCTCGAACGAAAAGCCGGTCGCTTCGGTGACGTCTGTCAGGTCGCTGCCGGCATGGACGCTTTCCAGCGTGAAACCCGGCCGCTCTTTGTCGAAATGGAACAGCGCCTTGCTGGTCAGCAGAGCGTAGGGGCCGCCGGTACGGTAGACGCCAGGCTCGCTCGTTCCCGGCGCACTGATGAAATCCACCTTATCGACGAAGACCCGCGGCGAATGCTCCTCGCGAAACAGGATGACGCGCGGCACGACGAAATAGAGATAGGCCGAGCCGAATGAACCGGGCCAGCGCACGCTGGACTGCGGATAGTCACCAACCCCAACCAGATTGACATTGCCGGCGCCATCGATCTGGCCTCCGCCGAGGAAAAAGGCATCGATCCGGCCCTGGCCGGCACAATCGAACAGTTCCACCGAACCATTGGTGAAAAAGTTGTGCTCCACCGATCCGAGGATCGATATGCGGACCTGCTCCCGCTTTTCATGTTCGTTCAGAGCCCGCCGCAGCATGGCGCCGGCGGCCGGCATCGGCGAGGATGCGCCGACGGCCACATGACGGACGCCATCGAGAAGCCGGGCAATGGTATAAATCAGCGTCTCGCGCGCAAGAGGCGTTCTCATTGTGCCGGCTCCATCGCAGTCGATCCCACGTACTGCGCAAAACCTTCGGCGCTGCGGGCGGCCTTGGCGTATGCCAGCAACTCTGCCCCATCCACCGGATATTCGCCCCACAGGCCGTAGGGCCAGGCGCCGCGCGGTGCGAGGCCGATATGGCTGATATAAAGCGCCGGCAGCGTGCCCGCGGCACTCTGTTCATCCGCCAGCAGACTGTGGTCGACGATCCGCTCGACGGTGACGATGGTGTTCTTCGAGGCATAGGCCATGCTGGCCAACTCGCGGCGCCGTCCGATCCAGACATTGCCGAACCGGTCGGCAACAGGCGCATGAAATATCGCGATATCCGGATGGATTGCGGGGATCAGAACGACCGGGTCCGGGCTTTCCGCAAAGGGGTTGTCGATCACCCGCCAATCCGGACGGTTGGCGAGCACGTCGGTACCGATCAGCCCGCGCATCGCCGTGAAGGGACTGCCCTTCTGAGCCGCCAGCAGCCCGGCATGAATGGCAGGGCACGTGGCATCGTGAATGGTGATCGTTCCGTCCTTGACGGCCTGGTTGAAACGAGGTGCACCACCAGCCTCGCCGAGCGACATCGCACTGGTTTCAACCGATCCAACCAGCCCCGCCCCGATCAGCATATCGGCCTGAAGGCCGCCAGTCGGAACGCAGACAAGGCGAAGATTGCGGGCACCATGGGAAATCAAGGGCCGGGTCATCGCCATCGACACGCCGGCATAATCGACCGGCAGCACCACGCACATACCGTCCTCCACCTGACGTGCAAGTTCGTGCAGATCCTTCAGCACACCATCCTCCAACCCGCCGGCGGACGCCGGATTTCGCTGCAGCGCCTCAACGAGGCTCCTCCGCTGCAACACGCCAATCTTTTTTGTGTTCCATTATTTGGAACATAATTCTGAATTTCACAATAAACCCCGGTTCGGGTGTCTGTCAATCACCGTTTCGAAACTGTTCGTCACACCATCTTGTGAGAACCGGGGAATCACCCGCTTGACAAGTGATGGATCCCGAATAAGCTATTTATGAAATATTGTTCTAAATATTAGAACGCGTGGGAGGAGACCATGGCAGAGACTTCAACGTGGCGCGCAGAGCGCCGCGAGGGTTCGCACGACTCGCAAAACAAGACCGTGCCAGCATCGAAACGACAATCAGCCCTCGCGCCGGCTATCGGCGCCAGTATATGCATCGACCATGTCGGCAAGACCTATGGTAGCTTTGTTGCCGTGGACGACATCAACCTGGATGTTGCCGCCGGTGAATTCATCACCCTGCTTGGCCCATCCGGCAGTGGCAAGACCACGCTGCTCAACCTCGTCGCCGGTTTCCAGAAGGTCAATTCCGGTCGTATCCTGGTGGACAGCAAGCCGGTCCAGAATGTGCCGCCGCACAAGCGGGGTTTCGGCATGGTGTTCCAGAGCTACGCACTCTTCCCCAACATGACCGTCACCCAGAACGTCGCCTTTCCGATGCGGATGGCAGGCATCGATCGCGAAACGACCAACAGGCGCGTCGCCGAAACGCTGGAAGTGATGCGGCTGTCCGAACACGCGACCAAGATGCCGAACCAGATGAGCGGCGGCCAGCAGCAGCGCGTCGCGATCGCCCGTGCCATCGTCATGCGGCCCCGCGTCGTGCTGATGGACGAGCCGCTCAGCGCGCTCGACCGCCGCCTGCGCGAATCGATCCAGATCGAGATCCGCGAACTGCACCGCACGATCGGCAGCACTATCCTTTTTGTCACTCACGACCAGGGCGAGGCGCTGACGCTCAGCGACCGAATTGCCGTGCTCGATGCCGGAAAGATTGTGCAGATCGCAAGTCCTGTCGAAATCTACCGCCATCCGGCCACCAAATTCGTCGCCTCCTTTGTCGGCGAATCCAACCTCATCGATGCGGAACTGGTGCAGCGGCGCGGCACGCGCCTGGTGCTGAAGAACCGCGCCGGCCACACTTTTGAAGCGGAAAGCCGCAATCCCGACATGGTTGGCCGCGCAACCGTCCTTGTGCGCCCCGAACGCATCGCCATCAGCGATACCCTGTCTCCCAACGCACTTCCCGTCACCGTCACATCCGCGCTGTTCCTCGGTGAACTGCTGCGCATCGAGGCGGAGATGGAGGGCGGCGAGAAACTGTTGATCCGCTGCCCCGACACCCAGGCCCGCCGGCTTCCCGAGATCGGCGAAAAGCTCTACGCGCGCTGGGACGCGGAAGATTGCTGGGTGCTGTCATGACCCTGGCGGCAACCGATTTCCCGTCCACAAGACCTGAAAGACAGACGCTGTCGGAGCGGTTGAAGAACCCGGCGCTGCTGCTGATACCGGCAGCAGCCTTCCTGGCCTTCATCTACGTTTGGCCGCTGATCGACCTTTTCCGCCTGAGTGTCGGCGGACCAACCTGGTCGACGCATTTCGAACGGGTCTTTTCCGTGCCGCTCTACTGGCAGTCGCTCGTGCGGACCATGGAGATTTCCTTTACGGTGGCCGGGCTCTGCCTTGTCTTCGGGTATCCGACCGCGCTGCTGATCCACCGCAGCCGCGGCATCGTTCAGGTGCTCGTCGCGACGGCCGTCGTACTCCCCTATTTCATCGCCATCCTGATCCGCACCTATGCGTGGATGGTCCTGCTCGGCCGCAACGGGCCGCTCAACAAGATCGCCATGTGGCTTGGCATCTTCCAGGAGCCGGCGCAGCTGCTGTTCAACCGGGGCAGCGTGCTTCTCGGAATGACCGCAGTGCTTCTGCCGCTGATGGTCCTGAGCATCTATTCGAGTGTTTCGCGCATCGACCAGGGTCTGACACGCGCGGCCCTGGCAAGCGGAGCCGGGCCGATCGCCGTCTTCTGGCGTGTGCTCCTGCCGCTGACCATGCCCGGCATGGGGGCCGGCTTCCTTCTGGTCTTCGTCACCGCACTCGGCTTCTTCATCACGCCGACCCTGCTGGGTGGCCCCGGTGACCAGATGTTTGCCATGCACATCACGCAGCAGGCGGACTTCCTGACCAGCGAAGGGTTTCTGCAGGCTCTGGCCGTCGTGCTCCTTCTCATCACGCTGATCGTGGTTGGTGTGGCCGGCAGGTTCCTGGGCTTCGAATTCATCTGGGGCGGCGGAAAGCTCACCGACGCGAAGCCGACGACCCCAAAAGGGAGCAAGGCTGCCCGCGGCAACACATTGGGCATGATGGCGGCCGACACGATCGGCTGGCCGCTCCTGCGGCTGCTTGGCAGGCTGCCCGCCAGCGCCGGCGAATGGACGGTGCGCGCCATGGGCGGGCTGGTGATCCTGATGCTGATCCTGCCGATCATCGTCGTCATCATCATCTCGTTCAGCAGCGCCAGTTTCCTGACGTTCCCCCCGCCAGGCTTTTCCCTGCGGTGGTACGAGAAGTTTTTCTCCGATTCGGAATGGATGGCGGCCTTTACCGCGTCGCTGACGATTGCCGCCATGTCCGCCTTCATCGCGGTCGTGTTCGGCGCCTCGGCGGCCATGGGAATCGTACGCAGTTCGATCAAGAGCAAGACCGCGATCATGCTGCTGCTGGTCAGTCCGATCATCGTGCCACCCGTCGTGCTGGGCCTTTCGCTATACAGCCTGTTCCTGCATTTCGACCTGATCGGCTCGATGTTCGGACTGGCAGGCGCCCATGCGATCGGTGGCATTCCGCTGGTCGTGGTGATCATCGCCGCCAGCCTGCAGGGCGTCGACAGCAAGCTGGAACAGGCCGCCGCCATCCACGGCGCTTCGCCGCTGACGGTGTTCCGCAAGGTGACGCTGCCGGCGATCGGGCCCGGCCTTGCGGCGGCAAGCTTCTTTGCCTTCCTGCATTCGTTCGACGAACTCGTGCTGTCGCTCTTCCTATCGAGCGCCCAGCTGAAGACCCTGCCCCTGCGTTTGTGGGCAGACGTGAACTACCAGCTCAATCCGGTGCTCGCCGTCGTGTCGACACTGGAAGTGCTTCTGGTCGTCGGCGGTATCCTGCTTGCACGGCCGGTTCTGGCCGGCCCCAAGCGTGCCGCCGTATAACACCGCATACCAAGTCCAAGAGGAGGAAAGCCAACATGCTGAGGAGACATGTCATGGGAGTACTGAAAGCAAGCGTAGCCACGGGATTGCTGGCAACGGCAATCACGCTGGGCGGCATTACGGGAGCCGCCGCCCAGAGCAAAGAAGTGATCATGCAGGATCCGGGCGGCGCTTATGGCGAAGCGCTGCGCAAGATCATGTACGATCCCTTCGAGAAGGAAACCGGCATCAAGGTCGTCACCGTGCAGGAAGCGCGCAGCGGCCCGAAGATCAAGGCGCAGGGTGCGACCGGCAAGGCCGGCTGGGACCTGACCTTCATCTTCGACCAGGAAACCAAGCTGCTCGGCGATTGCTGCCTGCTCGATATCGATTACAGCAAGCTGTCCGAAGGCGCCCAGAAAACGCTGGCCACCATGCCCGACAACCTGAAGCGAAAAAAGGGTGTGGCGCTGCAGGTGATCGGCGTCGCCCTCGCCTATAATACCGATAAGTACACCAAGACCAAACCGAACAACTGGGCCGACTTCTGGGACGTCAAGGCGTTTCCCGGTAAGCGCTGCATGCCCGGCTGGTCCCGCTTCGTGTTCGAAGCAGCCCTGATGGCCGATGGCGTCGCCAAGGACAAGCTGTACCCGATCGACATGGACCGGGCCTTGAAGAAGATCGCCGAGATCAAGCCGTCCGTCAGCAAGTGGTGGACGACGTCAGCCCAGGCGCCCCAGCTGATGCTCGATGGTGAAGCCGACATGTGCATGGCCTATGCCGGACGCATCAACAACCTCATCGTCAACGAAGGCGCCCCGGTCAACATGACCTGGAATCAGGGCTTTATCTACTACGACTTCTTCGCGATCCCTAAAGGGTCTCCCAATCCGGAAAATGCGTTGAAACTGCTGTCCTACCGGCTTGAAGCCGACCGTGCAGCAGCGCTTTCCACCGCCTATCCGGTGCCGGTCCCCTCGCCGCTCGTCTACGAGGCCGCCGATCCGCAGGTCAGCCGCCTTTGGGGCAACAACCCGGACAACGTCAAGCAGGCGGTCGAATGGAGTGCCGACTACTGGGGTGCGCCTTCGCCAGACGGCAAGTCCACCAATGAAGAATATGCCCAGGAAAAGCTGAACGCGCTTCTGGCCCAATAACATCACCGAAGGCCGCGGCCTAAGTCGCGGCCCTTTTCCCCTTGCACCTGTTGATTGGAACTTTGGTATTCTCATGCAGACCTATCCCGACGTCCTGCTTTTCATCGACGGCGAGTGGCGCCATGCGCTGAAGGGCGAAACCCTTCCCGTCACGGATCCGGCCACCGAAGAGGTGATCGGCAACATTGCCCGCGCCCGCAAGGAGGATCTCGACCTTGCGCTCGCCGCGGCCGACCGGGGCTTCAGGATCTGGCGCGACACCTCCCCCTTCGAGCGCTCGAAGATCATGCGCAAGGCGGCGGATATCCTGCGTGAACGCGCCGACCGGATCGCCTTCCTGATGACCCGCGAGCAGGGCAAGCCGCTTGCGCAGTCAAAGGCCGAGGTTTTGAGCGGCGCCGACATTATCGACTGGTTCGCCGAGGAAGCACGCCGCACCTATGGCCAGATCATTCCGGCCCGGATCAGCGGTGTGTCACAGATGGCGATCAAGCTGCCGGTTGGGCCAGTTGCCGCCTTTACGCCCTGGAACTTTCCGATCAACCAGGTGGTGCGCAAATTGTCAGCGGCAGTCGCCACCGGATGTTCGATCATCGTCAAGGCGCCGCATGAGACGCCGGCCTCGCCCGCAGAACTGATCCGCGCCTTCGCCGATGCCGGCGTTCCGGCGGGTGTCGTCAATCTGGTCAACGGCAAGGCGTCGGAGATCTCCGAATACCTGATCCCGCATCCGGTGATCCGCAAGATCTCGTTTACCGGCTCGACTCCGATCGGCAAGCATCTGGCCGCACTTGCCGGGCTGCACATGAAGCGTGCAACGATGGAACTTGGCGGCCACGCGCCGGTCCTCGTGTTCGACGATGCCGATATCGGCAAGGCGATCGAAGTGTCTGCCGCCTCGAAATTCCGCAATGCCGGCCAGGTTTGCGTCGCACCCACCCGCTTCCTGGTGCAGGACGGCGTTGCCGACCAGTTTCTCGACGGCATGGTCAAGGCCGCGCAGGCCATCAAGGTCGGCAACGGCTTCGATGCCGACACACAGATGGGCCCGCTTGCCAATGAGCGTCGGATGACCGCCATCGAGGCGATGATCGGCGATGCCGTCGCGCGCGGCGCCGAACTGAAGACCGGCGGCCGGCGGATCGGCAACAAGGGCCATTTCTTCGAACCGACAGTGCTGGCCAATGTGCCGATCTCGGCCGAAATCATGAATGACGAGCCCTTCGGGCCGGTCGCAATCGTCAATCGCTTTAAGCATTATGACGAAGCGATCGAGGAAGCCAACCGCCTGCCCTTCGGCCTGGCATCCTACGCCTTCACCGGCTCCATCAAGACAGCGCACGCGCTCGGCCGGCAGATGGAAGCGGGCATGCTCAGCATCAACCATAACGGTCTTGCGCTGCCGGAAGTCCCCTTCGGCGGCATCAAGGACTCGGGTTACGGCACCGAAGGCGGGTCCGAGGCGACACAGGCCTATCTTGAAACCCGCTTCGTCAGCCAGATGAGCTGATGGCATGCGCTCCGGGCGACCGGTTCCGGAGCGCGTCCTCCCCACCCATTCTGAGTGAGCATGCATTGGTAACGGGATTGTGATATAATGCTGGTCTGGTTCAGAAAGCAGTGCGCAAGTTATGGATAAGGCATTTGTCAAAGGGTTGCGGCTTCTGGAAACGCTGGCCAATAGCGACTGTCCGCGCAGCGTCACCGACCTTTCGGTGCAGCTTGAGCTGACCAGGAGCAATGTCCACCGTATGCTGGCGACGCTGACCGATCAGGGATACGTCCGGCAGCTTCCCAGATACAGTACCTATGAACTGACCACCAAGATCTGGCAGCTGGGCAGCAATGTCATCCGGCGGATGGACGTCACTACGCTCGCCCGCCCCGCCATGCTGAAACTGTCTGAAAAGACGGGCGAGACCATCCATCTCTCGATCCTTGAAGACACAGATGTGGTCTATCTCGACAAGATCGAGGGCTCTCACCACATCCGCGCCCATACCAGTGTCGGGTCGCGCGCCCCCGCATGGACGGTGGCCACCGGCAAGGCCATGCTGGCGGAGTTGCCCGACAGTTATCTCGACAGGTTCGAACCCCTGATTAAGCCCCATACTTCATCATCGAAAAAAAGCGTCGCCGAACTGCTGGCCGACATCAAACTGGTGCGCCAGCAGGGCTATGCCGCGATCTATCACGGCGAGTGGCGAGAAGGCATTGCCGCTTGCGCCTGCGCTATCACAGATAGATCCGGTGAGCTTGTTGGCGCCATCGGCATGTCGGGTCCGGATTCGCGCCTGAAGCGCAAGCAGATCAAGCAGTTTTCCAGTGACGTGATGGAAGCGGCAAGGACCATCCGGCTGGCCCTCGGAGGTTGAGATTTCCGGCCGAAAAACACGCCGCCTCTCCTATCCCGGCACCGACGCAGATTCCCCGTCGACCGTCACAAAATACCAACTTCAGGGCAATTTCTGCCCATATTGGCCGCGATCATACCTCAGGCCCTTGGGCCATCTGCAAAAATTCCGCATTATCGCTTGTCAACCGCAAGTGGATGAGACGAGCCTCACCCCAGCTGCTGTCGGGGGGAGAGCAGACAACCTCGCCGCAACGGCCCCGATCTTCGCAACCTCATGCCGCCTTCACCTTGTCCCGATAAATCCTGATCCGCTCCCTGATCCCGACCCGGCTTGCGGATCGCACCAGACTGGCGAGATCAGCATCATAATCCGCAGCGTCGGTTGCCACGTAAAGCGCTTTCACCGTCTCCGCCTCCAACCGATGGCCGGCAATGCCAATTCCAGACAACAGCTCCTCCAGGCCATCCGCAGCAACGATATCGGTCGCCAGACCTTGCGCCAACGCCGCTTGGTCCGTTAGCGTCAACCCGCCCGTCAAGCAGGTCCGCGCATTGTCGCGCCCGATCCGACCGGCAAGCCGCGAGGTGCCGAGCACCAACCCGAACGCCGCGCCCGGAAAGGAGAAACTTGCCCCCTCAAGCGCAATGCGCCGATCGCAACTGACAAACAGATCGGCGCCGGCGCCAAAACACCGTCCCTTGCCGATCGCCACCGTCATCACAGGCGAAGAATGCACCTTCTGCAGCAGCTTTTCGATCTCGACAAACCGCAAAAGCAGGCTCGCATCCGTCTCGCTCTCAAGCGTCGAGAGGTCGAAACCGGTGCAGAAATGTTTGCCCTGCCCCTCCAGCACGATTACTCTTGCGCCCTCATCCAGGCACCGGTCGAAACCGGCGCAGAGGTCTGCCACGATCTCGGAACTCAGCGCATTGCCCTTAGCGGCCCGATCGATAATCAGATGATGCCGCCCGTCCCTTTCGACCACCGATACACTCCGAGGCGTGTCGCCTTCGGTTACACTCAAAGCTACCATGTCAATCGCCTCTCCCGGTTCCTCCGACCAATCGCGATACGGCCTGCGCCGCCTCTACGACCATCAACCCCCATGATTTGATTTCGCGCGGCTTGAACCGCGTGCCGGGGCCGGAAATGCCGATTGCACCCACCACCCGGCCTGTCGCATCCGATATTGCCGACGCGATGCCAAACACGCCGTCGCGCCACTCCCCACGGTTGACCGCATAACCCTGCTTGCGGATAGCAGCGAATTCCGCTGCCAACACATCAGCGTCGGTCATCGTCTGGTCGGTGAAGGCGGTGAGCGGCTGCGTCAGCCGCAGCCGCAAAGTCTCGGGTGGTAATTGCGCCAGCATCGCCTTGCCGGTCGCCACGCACCAGGCCGGTGCCCGCCCGCCGACGCTGGTATAGGAGCGGATCGGCTGCAGGCTCTCGATCTTGTCCATATAGACCACTTCCGCCATGTCCAGCACCGAGAGATGCACGGATTCACCGGTCAATTCGGCAAGCTGCGTCATGTGCGGACGGGCGATCTTTGCCAGATTGAAGCGCGAACCGACCTTGAGCCCGATTTCCCAGACCTTGGATGACAGTTCGTAACTGGCATTCGCATCATTGCGCCGCACATAACCAGTCGCCACCAGCGTTGTCAGCAGCCGGTGCACATTGCTTTTGGTCAGATCCAGCTCCCGCGCAAGGCTGGTCACGCCGCGCGGTTCGTCGCTGTTGGCGAGCAGTTCGATCAGCGTAAGGCCCTTGACGAAAGTGGTATCCATGGCCGCCCTTCAAACGAAAAATCCATGCCGGATCGGCATCAGATCGAGTTCAATATTCGACCCTGTGTTTCATTTATTAGAATACACCTTTGAGATTGTCACGTCCCCCAGGGCCGTGTCGATGCAAAGTTTCGATGGACAAACGGCATGACTTGATCTTTAATCGCCAATATTCGATACAATGTATCATTATTTGGAACATCTGGAATTGCGTCAAAACCGGATTGCGCTCCACGGGAGGAGACCCTTGATGAATGAACGTGAACTGCCTCTGCAGGGCATCAAGGTGATTGAATTCTGTCAGGTCGCGGCCGGCCCCTTCTGCGCCATGCTGCTGGCCGATTTCGGTGCCGACGTGATAAAGATCGAGAATGTCGATGGCGGCGACGGCATGCGAAAATGGCCGCCAATCAATAACGGTTACAGCGAAAACTTCGCCTCTCTTAACCGCAACAAACGGTCACTGGCACTGGATCTCAAGAGCCCGGAAGGTAAGGAAATCGCGCTAAAGCTCTGCTCCGAGGCGGATGTCGTGGTGGAGAATAATCGGCCAGGCGTGATGGATCGGCTCGGGCTCGGTTACACCCAGCTCAGCCGTATCAACCCGGCTCTTGTTTACGCCTCGATCTCCGGTTTCGGCCAGACCGGGCCGCGTGCGGCGGAAGGCGGTTTTGACGTCACCATCCAGGCGATGGCCGGCGTCATCAGCGTTACCGGCGAGGACAATGGCGGACCGGTGAAATGCGGCGTGCCGATCAGCGACTTTTCGACTGGGCTTTATGCAGCCTTCTCGATTTCGAGTGCGCTGCGCCAGGTCGGCATTGACGGAAAGGGCCGATTTATCGACATTTCCCTGCTCGGCGCCACGTTAGGCGTTGCGGCACTGCAGACTTCGGAATATTTTGGAACAGGCGTTTCGCCGCGGAAAATGGGAGCTGCGCATCCGCGCAATGCGCCTTATGAAGCTTTCAAATCCGGCGACGGGCATTTTGTTATGGCAGCAGGAAACGACAAACTTTGGAGATCCGTCTGCGAGATCGTCGGGCGTACAGATCTGCCGCTTGATCCGCGGTTCAAGACGAACAGCGACAGGGCGATCCATCAGGTCGAATTGCGCATCCTGCTGGAAGGAGTCTTCGCCAAAAGCTCCTCGGCCGAATGGCTGGAGAAGTTCCGCGCTGCTGGCGTTCCCTGCGCACCGATCAACGATTATGCCGCAGCACTTTCCGACCCTCAGGTCGAGGCCATGGGCTGGATCCAGAATATCGAGCTCCCCGGCGGCGTGACCGCCCGCACCTTCGGTTCGCCGGTGCGGCTGGATGGCGAAACGTTGAAGATCCGACAAAATCCCCCGGCGCTTGGCGAACATAACGCCGAGATCATCGCGTCTCTGGAGGCGGGCAAGCCTGCCGTCCCGGTGCAAGAAAAGGTGGCGTGATGAGCATCAAGAACTTCAGAGACTTCGTGAAGGATCTGACCGACTTGGCCGACCGCGATCCCGACGAGGCGGTGATGCTGCAGGCGGCGCATCCGCTGATGCAGGACTTGCTGCGCACCGACCAGTGGCTACCGGACATGTTCGCCAAACCCAATCCGGACCGCTACAGCCAGTATCTGCTACATTGCGACCCCAAAGAGCGGTTCTCTATTGTTAGCTTTGTCTGGGGGCCGGGCCAGGAAACGCCGATCCATGACCACACGGTCTGGGGCCTGCTCGGCGTGCTGCGCGGCTCGGAAATCTCGCAGCGTTACCAGCAGGAATTCGGCGCCATGCACAAGATTGGCGATCTGGAATATCTTGAAAGCGGCCAGATCGACATGGTCTCGCCGACGATCGGCGATATCCATCAGGTCCAAAACGGCCTGAAGACCAAGCCGTCGGTCTCGATCCATGTCTACGGGGGCAATATCGGCCGTATCAACCGCCACGCCTTCAAGAATGACGGTAGCCAGAATTCCTTCATCAGCGGTTACAGCTCTGAAATCGTGCCGAACATCTGGATGGCAGACAAGCCATAAGGGCGGGCCGATATCGGCCGCCCCTTTTCCTCGATACTTGGGGAAACGCTTCAGGCGACCGGTGCTGGCTCGCCCGTTTTGGCATGATCGCGCAGATACCCATCGAGCGCCTGAACCTTATCGGCAGTCAGATGCAGACCAAGCTTGGTCCGCCGCCAGAGGATATCCTGCGCCGTAAACGCCCATTCCTTCACCATCAGCCAGCGAACTTCGCATTCGTAGAGATCGACGCCAAAATGCTGGCCGAGGTCCACCATGCTGCCAGCACCCTTCAGCATCTCCCGAACATCCGTGCCGTAAAGCCGTAGCAGCCGCCTGGAATGGGCTGCTGTAAGAAACGGATAGGCTTTGCGCAGATCGGCGAGCGCATCGGAAAACCCAGTTGCCGGAAAATCACCACCCGGCAGATGCGATGACGCCGTCCATGGCCTGCCCTTGGCACCGATCCCGGACGCGATCTTCTGCAGCGCGTGTTCGGCAAGGCGGCGATAGGTCGTTAGCTTGCCGCCAAAGACATGCAGCACCGGCGCCTCACCCGCGACCTCTTCCAGCTTCAGCACATAATCGCGCGTCGCCTCCTGCGCTGCTGTCGCGCCATCGTCGAACAGCGGCCGGACGCCGGAATAGGTCCAGACGATATCGGCTGGTGTGACCGGCTCAATGAAATATTCGCTCGATGCCGCGCAAAGATAGTCCACCTCGGCATCGGTGATCTCAACCTTGGCCGGGTCACCGGTATAGTCGCGGTCGGTCGTGCCGATCAGCGTGAACTCGCCTTCATAGGGAATTGCAAAGATAATCCGCCCATCCGGATTCTGGAAAAACAGCGCCCGCTCATCCTCGAACTTGCGACGGATGACGATATGGCTGCCCTGCACCAGCCGGACATTGTGAGCGTCGTCGCGTCCCAGCGCTTCGCCGAGCACCTTGTCGACCCAGGGGCCAGCCGCATTCACCAGCATCCGCGCTTTGTGCTCCACCCTTTTTCCATTAGCTTCGACTTCGATCCGCCAGAGATCTCTGTCACGCCGGGCTGAGATCACGCGGGTCCGGCTGAGAATGGCGGCCCCCCGTGCCTGCGCGTCACGGGCATTCAGCACCACCAGCCGTGCATCATCCACCCAGCCATCGGAATATTCGAACGCCTGGGAGAAGATTGGTTTCAACGGCTTGCGCAGTGGATCGCACCGCATGTCAATCGACCGGGTCGCCGGAAGCAGCTTGCGGCCGCCGATATGGTCGTAGAGAAAAAGCCCAAGCCTGATCAGCCACGCAGGCCGGACACCACCCTTGTGGTAAGGCAGGACAAAACGCATCGGCCGGATGATATGCGGCGCCATCGCCCAGAGGACTTCCCGTTCCGTCAGCGCCTCACGGACCAGCCGGAACTCGTAGTGCTCTAGATAACGCAAGCCGCCATGAATCAGCTTGGTGGCAGCCGATGACGTGCCGGCGGCAAAGTCCGTCTGTTCGGCCAGAGCCACCGAATATCCGCGCCCGGCTGCATCGCGGGCAATGCCGCAGCCATTGATGCCACCACCGATGATGAAGAGGTCGTATATCGGATCGTTCATTGCCATTTACCCTATGGTCGTCGTTACGGCGTGCCGCCCGGCACGCCGCCTGTGTTGAAGAACCTGTCAGTTGCAGGGGTAACGAAGCGCCTCTTTATCCAGGAAGCGGCGCACATCGCCGGCAATCTGGGAGGCCGCCTTGCGGATGGTGAATCGTGAAGCGCCGGCAATATGCGGCGACAGCGTCACGTTCTGCAGCTTCAGCAGAGGCCAGTCCGCCGGCGGCGGCTCCTTTTCGAACGTGTCCAGGGCGCAACCGCGCAGCTTGCCCGAGGTCAGCGCGTCATAAAGCGCATTGTAATCGACCAGCGGCCCGCGCGCCGTGTTGACGAAATAACTGCCGTCCTTCATCAGCGCGAACTTCTCGGCGCTCATCATGCCACGCGTCTCTGTCGTGACGCGCGGATGCAGGGTCACGACATCGCTCTGAGCCAACAAAGTGTCGAGATCGGAGGTTGTCACGCCATCGTCGGCATCGTCGCGGGTCAGCTGCTTGTAGGGATCGCAGACGATGATCTTGCATCCGAACGGTCTCAGCATCTTGACGACACGGCTACCGACTTCGCCGTAACCGATCACGCCCACCGTCATTTCGCACAGTTCGCGACCGGTGATTTCCTCATGGTACAGATCGCCACGATAATCGCCATTCATCAGCGCCACATGGCCGCGGGTGAGATTGCGGATTTCTGCCAGCATTGATGCCATCGCGAATTCGGCCACCGCCGACGCATTGCGGCCGGGCGAATTCGATACCTTGACGCCGAAATCCTTGGCCGCCGCCATGTCGATATTGATCGGCCCGCCGCGCGAGACGGCGATGAACTTCAGATCGGGCGATGCCTCGAACGTATCGCGGATGACCGGCGCCAGATGGCAGATCAGGATCTCGCAGCCGCTGATGAAATCGTAAAACTGCTCCGGGCGGCCGACAAATTCGCCGACCGGCAAGGTCGGATCGACCTTGGTGATATTACGCTCGATCGGCCAGCCAAGCTCCATCGTCTCGATCACGAATGCCCGACCGGGCATCTCGGTCTCTAAGGCCTCCTTGAAATAGAAGGGCTTCATGAAGCCGTCGCCGATGATCCCGATACGGACCGGATTAGCATTGTCATTATCCATTGTGCGTTCCCTTTCATTTCAAAAATCATAGCCGATCCGGCATTCATGCCGGCTCTGCCACGCTGTTGCGCTCCAGCATGGGCCCCGCCGCCATCGGTGGACCCGAAATATCCTCGCGCCAACACGCCTTCAGATGCCCCGGCGACACTTCGACAAGCGGCGGCACACTTTGCGCGCACATCGGCATTGCGTCAGGACAGCGGGTCCGGAATACACAGCCCGAGGGCGGCGACAGGGGCGAGGGGATATCCCCCTCCAGCATCTGGCGTTTTGGAGGTGAAAGGCTGGCCGTCACGCCATTTGGCTGTCGGCACCAGCTTGAATGTGTAGGTCAGCCGGTCGGCGCTGATGTCGTAGCTGGCTGCCCGTTTGCCGACGACCTTCTGCAAGGCCTTGTCATAGACGACCAGCGGCTCATAGGCGAGGGTAAGCGCCATGTAACCGGTCGTTGCCATCAAGGGATTGCAATTGCCGGGAAAACCGCCCGGACCGACGGCGAAACCGCCGGTCATCGTCTTGTCGGCGGCAAAGGTCGTGGTAGCCATCGGCATCATTGCCACACCGATTGCGATCGAAGCGGCAGTCATTTTCAATGTCTTCAACAGCACGACAGGTTCCTCCCTTGTGCACTCTACTTTTCACAATCCCGGCCGTCCTCACGCGGCCGGAATTGCGCCTCCTCGGATGCCTTTGTGCTTATGCCTTCATGACGATGTTCGGAGATTTGTAGACGACCGCATCGTTGAGACCGATGCCGAGGCCCGCGGTTTCCGGAACAGTGAACGTTCCGCGTTCCGGCTGCAGGTCCACGTCGCAGAGTTCGATGTTCCAGGATTTCTGCGCGTAGGTATGGTGCTCGTGGATCGTGAAGTTCGGGATCACGGTTTCCAGATGCAGCGCTGCCGCCGTCGAGATCGGGCTGCCGCAGACATGTGCCTGCACGCCGACATCGTACATATGGGCGTAATCGCAGACCTTCTTCGCTTCGGTCAGGCCGCCCGTCAGGCCGATATCCGGCTGGATGACGTCAAGGCTCTGGTCTTCGAGATAGGGCCGTAAGCCCGAGCGGGTATAGATGCGTTCGCCGCCGGCAATCGGTATGCGGGTACCGCGCGCCACCTTGTCGTGCAGACGGGAATTCTGGTAGTTCACCGGCTCTTCGTAGTAGAAGATATCCAAATGTTCGCAGGCCCGCGCGATCTGCAGCGCCGATGTCGCACTCGTTGCGCCATGCACCTCCAGAATGATGTCGATATCGCTGCCGACGGCATCACGAATGGCTTCGAGACGCTCCACATACATCCGGATCTGCTTCGGCTGGAACATCCGCGTCAGATCGTAATGACGCTTGCCACCGGCATCGAACATCAGCGGATCGACCTTGACGCAGGTATAGCCTTCGGCGACGGCACGAAGAGCGGCATCCGCATAGGCCTTCGGATCCGTCAGGCTTTCGACCTTCTCCTGCCCCCAGCCGAACTGCAGCTGGCTGGCATAGGAGCGCAGCGTCGGATTGGTCTTGCCGCCCAGCAGCTTGTAGACCGGCAGGCCGGCGGCCTTGCCCTTGATATCCCAGCAGGCCATGTCGATGGCGCTGATGCCGGCAAACACCACGGCGCCACCACCGAGACCCCAGAAGGATTCACGGTACATCCGCTCCCACAGAAGTTCGTTCGACATCGGGTCAGCGCCCATGGCAAATGACTCGACCAAATTCTTGACCATATGCGCGGCCGCACTGCGGCCGATGCCATAAGCCATGGCCGCTTCGCCGACGCCCATCAGACCTTCGTCTGTCTCCAGTCGCAACAGCACCGGGTGCCATGGCGGCCGCTTGGGGCATTCGATGTCGAAAATTTCGGCCTTCACGATTTTCATGCGTAGTTACCTCTCCCGTTCGGCTTGCGCCGTCCTCAACTCCCGGAACCGGGAGGAAAACAGCTCCGCCTCCCTCCCATGCGTTTGCACGATCTGACGTGCGACGAGCCATGAGCTCAGCAAGTGCTGTTCCAGCACCGCACCGAGACCAGGGCCATCCCTCCGCCGCAGCATCTCAACGATCTGCCGGTGCTCCTCCTCAGAGCTTTCCCAGCGATCGGTGGTGGTGACGCCCAGACGGTTGAAATAATTGTAGACCGTCATGCGCAGCGAAATATTCGCGTAATAATCGATCAGCACCGGGTTGCCGCTCAGCACCACTATCGTCTTGTGGAACAGACGGTTGGTGGCCCACCAGTCGTTCGGATTGTTCGCCAGCCGCAACCCATCCATCTTTTCGCAGAGGCCTGCCAGGTGATCGACCTCGGCATCGGTGACGCGCCCGACCGCCAGTTCGGCGGCCCGATATTCGAACATGCCGCGCACTTCGAGCATGGATTTGATGTCGGCATCGGTCAGCGTGGTGATGATCGCGCCGCGATTCGGCGACATCTCGACCAGCTTCTCACCCACCAGGATCGACATCGCCTCACGCAGCGGCGTGCGGGTGATCCCCATCCGGTCCATGATCTCGCGCTCGTTCAGCTTCTGCCCGGGCAGAAGCACACCATTGGAGATGTGATCGCGGATCTGATCTGCAACGAGCCGGGAAAGCGGCTGGCGAATTTTCATGCTGAATTTCCTCCTGGCGACTTTCATATACGAAATATTCCGGTTTCATATATTAAAAATTATATCACGTATATTTTTCTGCTAGAAACCGTCCAGGCAGGCAGTGAGGCCGGGTCGGTCCGCGCTGTGCGCATGGAATGAAACGGGAGGGTCCGGTGGTGAATTTGGCAAATGGCTTGGGCGAGGAATTTGGCGCGCTGATCACATCGCGGTTTCCGCAGGTGAAGCTCACCAAATGTGGACAGAGCGAACCGTGGAAAATTCCGGCCGGAACCGAGGTGGCCTTCATCGGCCCAGGCCCCGGCTGGCGCAACCCGCCCAAGGACCTGCCGGTCTATTGGGGAGCCTTGAAATGGGTTCAGGCCGTCTCCGCTCACATCGATTTCTTCGAGGCGAAATTCAACAGATCCACGTTTTGACCTTGGGCTCAAACAGCTCAGAGGCATTATTGAAATGCTGATTCACCAATGATTTCAGAGACAACAGTTGCCGCCTGGATTATCAACGGGCTGGTTGTCGTGCGATTATGAAAAACCGCGTATTGCAGCGATGGCGGCTGATAGGGCGTGCGAATGATCTGCAACCGGCCACTGGCGAGCTCGGCGCGACAGAAGGCCGGTGGCAAGGCGGCAGCGCCAAGACCTGCTGCGGCGAAATCGCGCAGGCCCGCAAGGTTCGAGGCGGTCAGGATCCGTGAGGGGTATAGCCCGCGCTGTTGAAAGAAATCGATCAGCATTTCATGGAAACGCGACGCTCGCGGCTGTAATATGAGCGGCAGCTTTGCCAGTTCGGCAATGGTGTCGATTTTGCCTTGCGGCAGTAATTTTGGGCTGCACATCCATTTTGACCGGCTCTCGGTGAGGATGATGTACTTGAACTCGCCTGCACGCATCGGCAGCGAAGGACACACAATGAGATCAAGCGTATTGTGTCGCAGGCCGTCGACAAGAAAATCGTTCAATCCGACAGTCGGATCCACCTGCACGCCCGGAAAACGGGCGCCGAATTCCTCCAGCATCTTTTCCAGATAAAGCGCCGATACCAGCTCGGTAATGCCGAGCCGCAATATGCTCCCTTGAGAGGGAGAAAGCGCTGTTGCCTCCATGATTTCGGTACGCGTATCCAGCATCTTTTCGCACAGCAGAAGAATGCGGCGGCCTGTGGGGCTGAGCGTGAGTGAGCGCCCGGCGCGCTCGAACACGTCTATTTGCAGCGCAAGTTCAAACTCTTGAAGTCGTTTGGATATCGTCGATTCGGTCGTATTGAGCCTTTCGGCAGCCTTGCCGATGCCTCCCAAACGGGCAACGCAATGAAATGCCTCAATTTGCTTCAACGTTATCATGATGTTCCCCGGATACTAGAAAAATACGACAGCTTAAGTCTCGATTAATTCGCTTTTAATATAGTGACCATTGAAGCAAGTTCCCTGTCAAGCACGATAACAGGGAACAAAAAGATGGTTGAGGATACTCTTGTCCGGCAGTTCGCCGGCCTTTCGACGACCCTTGTCAGCGACAATCTGGACCGCTTGCGCGGCGCGGTGGGTTTGTCACCCATTCATGGCGACCGGCCTCTTTGTGGCCGGGCATTCACCGTGCAGACCCGTCCCGGCGACAACCTTTTCGTCCATCTTTCGCTCGATCTAGCCGAGCCGGGCGATGTGATCGTCATTGATGGCGGCGGGCACGAGACGGGTGCGCTGATGGGCGAAATCATGATGCGCTACGCAAAAAGCCGCGGCATTGCGGGCTTCGTCGTCGATGGCGCCATCCGCGACGCCGGTTCGTTCAAGGAGGCCGACTTTCCATGTTTCGCCCGCTCCATCTCCCATCGCGGCCCCTATAAGAACGGCCCCGGCAATGTCGGAGCCACCGTTTCCATCGGCGGAATGACGGTCAGCCCCGGCGACATCATCATCGGGGATGCCGATGGCGTGGTCGCCGTGCGCCCCGACGAGGCGGACACTGTGCTGGAAAAGGCAACCGCCCAGCTGGCAGCGGAACAGCGCCTGCTGGCCGAAATTGCCGCAGGCACGTTTGACCGCTCATGGCTGAAAGACCTGATCGAAGCCCATAGAGGGCGTTGATATGAGCGACAGGGAAACGATTTCGATGCGATCCGGCAATCTCGGCCGGAGCGTTCTGGCAAGTCCGGCGCTGCTGGTGGTTCCCACCATCCTGCTGTTGCTGTTCACCTATGTCTGGCCGCTCCTTCAGGTGCTGCGCCTCAGCTTTTCGGCGGCGGATGCCAGCGTCCTCGACGGGGCGGGGTTCACGCTCAAGCACTACATCGATTTCTTCCTCGACCCGACCTCGTTGCGCGTCATATGGCGGTCTTTCTGGATCTCGATTGCCAGCACCATCATCGCCCTGGTCGTGGCCTATCCCTATGCGATCTCGATCGCCAGAGGCGGCCCGATGATGCGGCGGCTGTTGATATCGATTGCCCTGCTTCCCATGACGACGAGCGGCGTGGTGCGGGCCTATGGCGTGATCATGGTGCTGGGGCGTGAAGGTCCGCTGAATGCGCTGCTGCTCACGCTCGGCATCGTGTCGCGTCCGGTGGAGTTTCTCTATGGCCCGGCAGCACTGATCATCGGCAACGCCTATTTCGTCCTGCCTTTCGTCATTCTGCCGCTGGCAACCGGCATTGCCCGCATCGACCGACGATTGCTGGACGCGGCATCGACCCTGGGGGCAACCCGGCTGGCGATGACCAGAACCGTGACCTTGCCGCTGCTCGTTCCGGCTATTGCCGCCGGCTCCGTTGTGGCATTCACGCTGAATATGACGGCATTCGTGACGCCGGGGCTGCTGGGTGGACAGGGGTATCTGGTCATCACCACGCTCCTTGGCCAGCAGATGTTCGCGCTTGCCAACTGGATAACCGGGGCGGTGATTGCTGTCGTCCTTCTCGCCATCGTTATCGTCACCATGTCGGTTTACCAGGCGTGGATGGACAGGAAGGCAAAGTTCTATGCTCCGCGCTCCTGATATCCGAAAGCTGGCTTCCATGCCGGCAACAGACTGGATCCGCTACATCGCCACCGGCTTCGGAGTTATCGTTCTGCTGTTGCCGATGCTGGCCATCATCATCTCGTCCTTTGGCGAAACCGCCTATGCAAAGTTTCCGCCCCAGGGCTTCACACTCAAATGGTATGGCGCATTCAACGAGGTTCCCAATCTCATATCCTCGCTGCTCTACAGCCTGAAACTGGCGGCCATCGTCACGGTGATCTCCGTATCGCTTGCGCTGATGTCGGCGATCGGGCTGACATTGCGGATCATTCCGGGCCGGGCTTATGTCACCAGCTTTCTGATGCTGCCGCTTGTCCTGCCGTCCATCGTCGTCGGACTTGCACTGCTGTTGTTTTTCAGCACCGTCTGGTCGGCGGATTACTTTACCGGACTGATCATCGGCCACCTCGTCATCAGTTTTCCCTATGCGCTTCGCAGTATTCTGCCAGCACTTGAAACGTTCGACCGTAATCTATGGGCAGCCAGCCGCACGCTGGGCGCCAATCCGTGGCAGGCATTCCGCACCATCCTCGCACCACTCGCCATGCCCAGCGTTCTCTCGGCGACGCTGTTCGCCTTCCTGATTTCTTTCGACAACTACAACATCTCGGCGTTCCTCCAGGACCCGCTGACACCGCCATTGCCGGTGGTTCTGTACAACCAGGCAGAGCAGGCCCTCAGCCCTGTGCTGATGGCGGTCTCGACGGCGCTCATTCTGTTCTCGGTCGTCTTGATCGCGTTGTTCGGAAAATACCTGGTCCAAAAGTCCGACAGATAATCCAGCAGACACAAAACCACAGAAAAAGGGGAATAAACATGAAAAACAATAGCATGGACTTGAATGCAACTCGCCGCACATTTCTGAAGACGGTCGCTATCGGCAGCCTTGCCGCACCCTTTATCGCCAACCGCGCCTTTGGGCAGGAAGGGATGCAGGTTCTCGTAACCCTGCCCGACGCCTCGGTCGAAAAGCTTGTGCTGGCAAAGGTCGCCCCGATCATGAAGGAGCGATACAAGGTCGAACTCAAGACGCAACAATCATCCTCCTCGCAGGTGCTCTCGGCCATGCGTGTGCAGCGCCGCCGCCCGACCTTCATTGCGGCAACGCTCGATCTCAGTTTCGCAAACCAGGCCCTTGAGGAAGATCTGGTCGAACCAGCAACGGTTGCCAATATCCCGAACCTCAAGGATGTGATGCCCAAGGCGCTTGCCGCGGACGGCAAGATCGTCAGCTTTATTTTGAGTGCGGATACCCTGACCTTCAACACGAAGATCTGGTCCGAGGCACCAAAGACCTATGCGGCCATCTTCGCCGACGACAAGGTGGCACTGACCGCCTTTCCCGCCAGCGGTTCGAATATCGGGCTTGAATTTCTCGCCGCCGCATCGGCCGCCGGTTCAGGCAAGCCGCTGGCCGAGGCGATGACCGACCTTGAGGGCGGCATCCGCTATCTGGCGAACTATCGTGATCGGATCAAGATGATCTATAGCCGATCCCAGGAGGTCATGCCGCTGCTGGCCAATGGCGATGTCGGCGTGTGCTTCAACAAGACCCGCTTTCTTACCGACTGGATCAACCGCGATGCGCCGCTGGATTGCACCGTTCCCTCGCAGGGCGCTTTCTACAGCCTCAATTGCCTTGTGCCGGTCAAGGACAGCCCGGCGCCGGAACTTGGCCACGCCTTTATCGACATCATGCTGTCGCCGGAAATCCAGGACCTGTGGGCCGCTGAGATCGGCTCGGCCCCCGTCAATCGCCTCGTCACGCCCAATGTGCCGGAGAAGCTGAAGCGCGTCGTGCCAAATGCCGCCGATCTCGAAAAACTGGTGCTGCTGCCGCAGCTGACCCAGGCGCATATCGCCGATCTCACCAAAATGTTTAACAGTGACGTCGCGCGATGATGCCAGACATGCCAAACGGTTGCGCGCTGGAATTGCGAAAGGTCGTCGCCTCCTATGGCGGCGAGACGGTGGTCAAGGGCATCGACCTTTCGGTGGCGCCCGGTGAGTTCGTTTCGCTTCTGGGGCCAAGCGGCTGCGGAAAATCGACGACCTTGCGCCTGGTGGCGGGGCTTGAGCGGCCGGTCAGCGGCGAGATCATCGTCAATGGCAGGGATCTCACCCGTGTTCCCCCCAACCAGCGCGAAATGGGGGTGGTCTTTCAGGATTATGCCCTGTTCCCCCACATGAATGTGGCCCGTAACGTCGGCTACGGGCTGGAGATGCGCCGCAAATCCTCCGCTGAAATCGCAGAACGCGTTTCGGAAATGCTGGAGATGGTCGGCCTCGGCGATTACCGCGACAGGTTGCCTGGCGAACTCAGCGGAGGGCAGCGCCAGCGCGTTGCCCTGGCCAGAGCCCTTGCCACCAGACCGGCCGTGCTGCTTCTGGACGAGCCTTTCGCAGCGCTCGATCGGCATCTGAGATCGCGCATGCAGCACGAGCTGCGACGCATACAGCGGCTGATGTCTGTTGCCACCATCTTCGTGACCCATGATCAGGAAGAAGCGCTGGCGATGTCAGATCGCATCGCAGTTATGTCGCAGGGTGTGCTCTCGGATATCGGCGAACCCCGCCGCATCTATGACGACCCCGCCTCCCGCTTTGCGCTCGATTTCATCGGCGGCTGCTCGAAGCTGCCGGTGACGGTGCGGGAAATCGGCGAGACCGCGATCTTTTGCGAGCTGAAGGGTCACGACACATTGCTGGAAGTTCAACGGGTGCTGGGCTTTGCGCCCGTTGTCGGGCAGCCCGCCCGCCTTGCCCTGAGATCGAACCAGATCCGCATTCGCCAGGCTGAAAATCCTGACGAAAACAGTTGTCCGGTGCAGGTGAAGGACAAGGTCTTTCTCGGCACCTCGACTGAATACACGTTCGATATGGGAGGATATCCGGTCGAGGCCGTGGAGCCTTCCTCGAACAGGGACATCGCCATTTCTGCAAAGGCGCTGGCCTGCTGGTCGAAAAAAGACGGCTGGCTCATCGCACAAGACTAATCGGGGAGTATATATTATGGAAACACCTTCGAAAAACCTCCTTCGGGAGAAGCTCGCGCGCGGCGAGACGTGCTTCGGTGCGGTCATGCGGCTTTATTCGCACGAGATCGTCGAAATGGCCGGGCTTGCGGGCTGCGATTTCATCGTCGTCGATATCGAGCACGAGCCTTTCACGGTGCGCGAGGCCGCAGATCTCATCCGCACCACGCTTTTATACGGTATGACGCCGATTGCGCGCATCGGTCGCGGATCGGCTCAACTCATCGACCCGCTTCTGTCAGCCGGTGTGCAGGGCTTCAATATTGCCCGCGTCAGGAGTGCGGCGGATCTCGATGAAATCGCCGACATGCTGTTCTACCACCCTCAGGGCAGCCGCACGGTCTATGCACTCGGGCGTTCGGGTAATTTCGGCCACGAAACCGATGAGGGCGAGTGGATGAAAAGGGTCAATGCCGAGATCATGCTGGGCGCCATCATCGAAGAGGCGGCAGCGATCGATAATCTCGATGCCATCCTTGCCCATCCGGCCCTCGATTTCATCGATGTCGGCGCCAAGGATCTGCGCCAGTCCATGGGCATGCCGCCGATGACCGACATTCTCCCCATCGTTGCCGATGTCGTCAAAAAAGCCAAGGCGGCGGGCAAGTACACCGGTCATAGCCTTCAGGGACATGTACCGGATGAGGCGATGTACAGACGCCTTTCGGATGGCAAGGGCGTGATGCTGATTGCAACGCCGAGCGGCATCATCATCTCGGCGCTGGCCGCACAGGTTGCCGCTTCACGGAAAATTTCGACAAGCCAGGAACATGCGGCATGAAAAAGACCTATCTGCCATACCTCACCAATCTTGAAGTCGCAGCCGCCGCAAAGGCCGGTACGGTTCTGCTTTTGCCGATCGGGACTGTGGAGAGCAACGGCCCGCACCAGTTGCTCGGTTGCGATTTCATCATCGCCGAGCGCATGGCGCTGGCCGTGGCGGAAAAAACCAATGCCCTGGTGATGCCGACCCTGCATTATGGGCTGTCGGAAATGCATGATGGCTCGCCCGGCACGTTCACGCTGCCGGAAGCGCTGTTCAGCGACATGGTCGAAACCGTGGTGCGCGAAGCGGCGCGCAACGGCTTTCGCCGCATCGTGATGTTCAATTGCCATCGTCAGAACATCCAACCGCTGGAAATCATCGGTCGCAAGATGCACCGCGAGGCGCTGGCCGAGCTTGCGCTGATCGATCCGCTGGAAGTCGTCCGCGATGTCGCCGCCGATGTCTTTGCCGGCGATAGCAAGAAATCCGCAGGCCATGGCGGCGAGCCCCTGATGTCGCTGATTGCGCATCTGAACGGCGACGATATCCGCCTCGACCAGCGGTTCTCGGCCCATCTCAACCCCGTGGCAGGTCTGGAAGCAGTCGGCTCGTCCAAATTCATCTTCAAGGACAGCAAGGTCGGGCTTTTCCCGATATCCTGCGAGGTCAATGCCAGCGGCGCCTGGGCCGATGTGTCCAACAGTTCGGCGGAGCGCGGCAAGCAGGCATTCGAACGCCTTTGCGCCTATGTGACTGATTTCGTCGAGATGTTTGCCGTCACCACTATTACGGCGGCGCCCGACAAGGCACTCGCGCAGCGCTGAGCAGGGAGAGACACCGATGAGTTCCAGCGCCGCACATCTGACGGACAGGATCGTCGTCTTCGCCTTGGGCGGCACGATCGCAATGGTGCCGGGCGACAAGCCCGGCGCAGTTCCCACGCTCGATGCAGCCGACCTGGTCCGTGCCGTTCCGGGCCTGTCGGATTTCGATATCGAGGCCGTAAGCTTTCGCCAGAAGCCAGGTGCGCATCTGACATTCGACGATCTGGAGGCGCTGGCGTCGGCCATCGAAGATGCCGAGGCCAAAGGGGGGGCGAAAGGTGTGGTCATCACGCAAGGGACCGACACCATCGAGGAGGTGGCTTTCGCACTCGATCTGCTGCTTGACGTGTCAATTCCTGTCGTCGTGACCGGGGCGATGCGCAACCCTTCGGTGGCAAGTGCCGATGGCCCGGCCAATATGCTGGCGGCAGCACGGGTGGCCTCATCGCCGAAAGCCGCCGGGCATGGGGTGCTTGTGGTTTTCACCGACCAGATCCATGCCGCCCGTTTTGTCAAAAAGCAGCATACATCCAGCGTGGCGGCCTTTTCCTCGCCCAACGCAGGCCCTGTCGGCTGGGTTTCGGAAGAGGATGTCATCATCGTTGCATCGGTACCAAGCGGCGGACACATTGCACGGTTGCCGGAGGCGCTGCCTGCAAAGGTCGCTCTCGTTTCACTGACACTCGACTTCGATTGCCAGATACTTGATTTCGACAGGAATGGCGGGGTTCAGGGGCTGGTCATTGAAGGGCTCGGCGGTGGGCACTCAAACCCGGAAACCGCCGAAAAACTGGGCCAGATTGCTGATACTATCCCGGTCTTCCTGTCGTCGCGCACCGGTTCCGGTCAGGTTCTGCGCTCCACCTACGGTTTTATCGGAAGCGAGATGGATCTTCTCGGACGCGGCCTGCACGATACCGGCTGGCTGGATGGCCCCAAAAGCCGAATTCTGATGAACCTTGCTTTGCGTCACGGCCTCGACAGACAAAGCATTTGCAATCTGCTTAGCCGATACCGGGCCTGATTTCGCCAGTTGCGTCGCCTTGAGCCGTTTCGAACCTCTGGTATGACCGGATTTTGCTAAGCTGCTGGTTTCGCGCAAAACTGCTTTGACATCCAATTCGATTGCGGGATCGCCCAACTCCCGCCGGCGTCGTGTCTATAAGGGTGATGCGTTCCAGTGTTCAACTCCCGTCGCCGATACTCAGCCAGAATCGGCCTTAGGAGTGCACTGAAACGCAGTTATGTCGACTGGCTATCAATGTGGCGTGGCTACGCCTTAATATTCCTGGCGGCGACATCTTCTCGACTATCTGGCCGCCATGTTTGCCACGAGATCGCTGAACCGCTCGCCCTGGATACCGACATGCGAGCGAAGCAGGCGACGCGCCTCATCTCCGTCGCCGGCGAAGATCGCCTCGACGATAGCGCAATGCTCCTTGAACGATGTCGACAGGCGATTGCGCACGCGCAGCTGCAGCCTTCGGTAAGGGCGAAGACGCCGATGCAGCTGCGTGCACTGCTCTTCGAGGAAATCGCTGCGGCTCGCCGCGTAGATGGCCTTATGAAAATCCTCGTTGTCATAATAATAGGCGTCGCTGTTACCGGATTTGGCCGATTGCTCGCACCGGCCGTGCGTCGACTTGATCGCCTCGCGCGAGGCCTCGTTCAGCCGCCGGGCGGCGAGCGAGCCGGCCAGACCCTCCATCTCGGCCATGACCTCGAACATCTCAAAGACGCGGTGAGGTCCCGGATCGACGACAACTGCGCCTCTTCGAGGCCGGATCTCAATCAGCCCGATGGCGTCCAGTTGCATCAGCGCTTCGCGTACCGGCGTTCTCGACACGCCGAAGCGGGTGGCAAGCACCATTTCGTCGAGCCGTTCGCCGGGGGCGAATTCGTTGGAAAGAATGGCGTCTTCAATCTCATCCCGGAGCCACCGGCCAACATTTTCGGACATATACGCGCTCCATCATGCGAGGATGATACTCTTGTATACAAGATTCTTGACATTGTGTACCATCTTTGATTGATTACATGCTAGCTGCAAACGCGGGCCATGGGAAGCCAAAGCGGTTGCCGCAGGTCTGACGTGGGATCATGGGAGCACAGGCATGTCTGAAACCTCCTTCTTTACGGACATGCTCCAGAGCATTACCGATCGCGGGCGCAAGCTTTTGTTCTCCGGATCGCGCGTTGCGGACGTGGCCGTTGAAGCGGATACAGAGACGCTCTGCGAGATGCTGCTGTCGAGCCGCGGCGAAGCCTCGGGCATGGCTCTTGCCGCCGAGATTCTCGACCGCTGGAGCGTTCTCGACGCAGATGGCGCCCGGCAGTTTTTCCAATTGCTGTCCGACAGGTTCGGTCCCGATAAGGCGAAACTCGCACGGGCGATCGACACCTACCGCACAGACGAGAGTGCCGCGGCGATCATTGCTCTTCACCAGGCGGCCGAACCGCGGCGGCAGGAACTGTTGCGCCGGTTGAACCAGGCGCCAAGCGGCACGGCGAAACTTGTGCGGATGCGCGAGCAGCTTCTGCAGTTCAAGGAGACGGCAAATGGTTTTCAGGCGCTCGACGCTGATTTCACCCATCTCTTCGGGTCCTGGTTCAATCGGGGTTTCCTCACACTGAGGCCGATAGACTGGTCGACGCCGGCCAATATCCTGGAAAAGATCATCGCCTATGAGGCGGTGCACGAGATTGCCGGCTGGGAGGAACTCCGCCGCCGGCTTGCACCCTCCGACCGGCGATGCTTTGCGTTCTTCCATCCGCGGCTTGCCGACGAACCCCTCGTCTTTGTCGAGGTTGCTCTGACGCGCACGGTACCCAACACGATACATGAGGTCCTGGATGAGGGTCGGCTGCAGATTGCCGCCGGCGAGGCGACGACCGCCGTCTTCTATTCGATCTCCAATTGCCAGGATGGCCTGCGCGGCATTTCCTTCGGCAATTTCCTCATCAAGCAGGTCGTCGACGATCTGCGCAGGGATCTGCCGGGCCTGAAGAATTTCGTTACCCTGTCGCCCGTGCCGGGCTTTGCGCGCTGGCTTTCCTCGATCCGGACCGCAGAGAGCGATCCGCTGCTGTCGGATACGGACCGGGCGGCGCTGGCACTCTTGGATGATCCCATCTGGACCGGCGACGAGGATAAGGTTTTGAAGGTCGAGCGCGCCTTGCTGCCGATGGCGGCGCGCTATTTTCTCACGGCCAAGACCGCGGACGGTCGCCCGATCGATCCCGTCGCCCGTTTCCACCTCGGCAATGGCGCCCGACTCGAGAGACTGAATTTCCTCGGTGACCGCTCGGCAAAGGCCATGCAACAGGCGCACGGGCTGATGGTGAATTATCTCTACAAGCTCGACGATATCGTCGCCAACCACGAGGCGCTGGCGCAGCGCGGCGAAGTTGCCGCCTCGCCGGTCGTCAGGAACCTGTTGAAGCAGCATGGCGAGCCCAATGCAGTGGCAGGCGCAGCCGGCTTTCAGGGCAAGCGCAGATCGTAATGCACAGAATTGGAGGAGGGCAACAATGAGCAACCATCTTTTCGACGCCATAAAGGCGGCCGCCCGCAGCGATGCGCCGTTCATCATGATGAATGGCGGGCGCTCCTGGAATTATGAGGACGTGCTGGCGCTGTCCGGGCGGATCGCAAACACTATCGATGCCCTGGGCATCCGCCCCGGTGATCGGGTGGCTGTTCAGGTCGACAAAAGTGCGGAAGCCCTGATCCTCTACCTCGCCTGCCTGCGCAGCGGCGCGGTCTACCTGCCGCTCAACACCGCCTATACGCTCAACGAACTCGATTATTTCATCGGCGATGCGCAGCCCCGGCTCGTCGTCGTGCCCGCCGCCACGCGCGACAGCGTCGAGACCGTCGCCAAGCCACACGGTGCGATCGTCGAGACGCTCAACGCTGATGGCAGCGGCTCGCTGATGGACCTTGCCAAGGACGAGCAGCCTGATTTCGTCGACGCCTCGCGCGGGACTGACGATCTGGCCGCGATCCTTTATACGTCCGGAACCACCGGGCGCTCCAAGGGCGCGATGCTCACCCATGGCAATCTCCTCTCCAACGCATTGACCTTGCGGGACGTCTGGCGGGTCACGGCCGACGACCGGTTGATCCACGCCTTGCCGATCTTCCATACGCATGGGCTTTTCGTTGCGACCAACGTCACCCTGCTGTCCGGCGCATCGATGTTCCTGCTGCCGAAATTCGATCCGGACGAAGTCCTGTCGCTGATGCCGCAGGCGACGCTTATGATGGGCGTACCGACCTTCTACGTGCGCCTTCTTCAGAACCCGCGGCTGGATCATCACGCGGTCTCGACCATGCGCCTGTTCATTTCCGGTTCCGCGCCGCTTCTGGCGGAAACCCATGTCGAGTTCAAGAACCGCACCGGTCACGCCATCCTCGAACGCTACGGCATGACCGAAACGAACATGAACACCTCGAACCCCTATGACGGGGAACGGATTGCCGGAACCGTCGGCTTCCCGCTGCCGGGAGTGACGGTGCGCGTCACCGATCCGGCCACCGGAAAGGTGTTGCCGGCCGATGAAACCGGCATGATCGAGATCAAGGGGCCGAATGTGTTCAAGGGCTATTGGCGCATGCCGGAAAAAACCGCCGCCGAATTTACCGCCGACGGTTTCTTCATCAGCGGCGATCTGGGCAAGATCGATCCGGCGGGTTATGTCCACATCGTCGGCCGCGGCAAGGACCTGGTGATTTCGGGCGGATACAACATCTATCCGAAGGAGGTCGAGGGCGAGATCGATCAGATCGTCGGCGTGGTGGAGAGCGCGGTCATCGGCGTGCCGCATCCGGATTTCGGCGAAGGCGTCACGGCCGTTGTGGTTTGCAAGCCCGGTGTCGTGCTCGACGAGAAAGAGGTTCTCGGCGCGCTGACGGATCGGCTCGCTCGCTACAAGCAGCCCAAGCGGGTGATTTTCGCCGAAGACCTGCCGCGCAACACCATGGGCAAGGTGCAGAAAAACGTCCTGCGCCAGCAATACGCCGATCTCTACACGAGGACATAGACCGGCAGCGCTCTCGGGAGGAGGGCGTCGCTATTCCACATCAATTCGAAAACAACGACTAAGGCGCTGGAGGCGCCGGAGGGAGGGGAATCATGGGTATAGAATTGTTATCCATAGGGCTGCTCATTGCGATGTTCATCATCGCGACGATCCAGCCGATCAATATGGGCGCACTGGCATTTGCCGGCGCCTTCGTGCTCGGCACCATGGTGATCGGCATGAAAACCAACGATATTTTTGCCGGTTTTCCAAGTGACCTGTTCCTGACGCTTGTCGCCGTCACCTATCTTTTCGGCATAGCCCAGATCAATGGCACGATCGACTGGCTCGTCGAAGGCGCCGTGCGCATGGTGCGCGGCCGGATCGGCCTCATCCCCTGGGTGATGTTTCTCGTCGCCGCCATCATCACCGGCTTCGGCGCTCTCGGGCCTGCGGCGGTCGCCATCCTTGCGCCCGTTGCCCTCAGTTTTGCCGTGCAGTACCGTATCCATCCTGTCATGATGGGCCTGATGGTCATCCATGGTGCGCAGGCTGGCGGCTTTTCGCCTATCAGTATCTACGGCGGCATCACCAACCAGATCGTTGCAAAGGCCGGCCTGCCCTTGGCGCCGACGTCGCTGTTCCTGTCCAGCTTCTTCTTCAACCTGGCGATTGCCGTGTTGGTCTTCTTCGTCTTCGGCGGCGCCAAGGTGCTGAAGCAGGCATCCGCATCACTCGGCCCTCTGCCGGAACTGCATCCGGAAGGCGTGACGGAAGCAATCCGCGGCCACGGCGGCACACCTGCCAAGCCGATCCGGGAGCATGCCTACGGCACGGCGGCCGACACCGCGACAACGCTGCGCCTGAACAGCGAACGGATCATGACCCTGGTCGGGTTGACCGCGCTGGGCATCGGCGCGCTGGTCTTCAAGTTCAACGTCGGCCTCGTCGCAATGACCGTCGCGGTGGTGCTTGCGCTGCTGTCTCCAACGACGCAGAAGGCTGCAATCGACAAGGTCAGCTGGTCCACGGTGCTGCTGATCTCAGGCATTATCACCTATGTCGGCGTGATGGAAAAGGCAGGCACCGTCGACTACGTGGCGCATGGCATTTCGAGCCTCGGCATGCCGCTGCTGGTGGCGCTGCTGCTCTGCTTTACCGGTGCCATCGTTTCGGCCTTCGCCTCATCGACCGCACTGCTCGGCGCCATTATTCCACTCGCCGTGCCGTTCCTTCTGCAAGGTCACATCAGCGCCGTCGGGGTCGTCGCGGCCATCGCCATCTCCACGACGATCGTCGATACCAGCCCGTTTTCCACCAATGGCGCGCTGGTGGTTGCCAACGCGCCGGATGACCGGCGACCGCAGGTGCTGCGGCAATTGCTGATCTACAGTGCGCTCATCGCCATCATCGGCCCGATCGTCGCCTGGCTTGTGTTTGTGGTGCCAGGCCTGGTCTGAGTGCGGGTTCGGTCACAGTAACGTCTGCGTGCCGGATCCTGTTCGGCACGCAGACGAGCTGGTTGAGGAGAGAAACCCATTCGACATTGCCGATTGGCATGTTCAATCCCGATGCTTCACAGCCCCGCCGACCAAATCCTTTATCCCCTTGGATCGTATTCCCCCAACGAACCGGCATATTTGGCCAGCCTTTCTTCGGGTAGAAAACGTTTCTCGATGTCCAGCACCGCCGGAAAGCCGGTCAGTTCCAGATAGGAGAAGGTGCCGAGCTTCGATTGCTTCTGCGTCTCCATGAAATCGTTGAACGCATCCGCTTGCCGCTCACGGCAATCCCGCAGGAAGGCTTCCATCATCAATTGAGAGACCTTCGAGATGGAAATATTGTAGACCGCAGCGCCACTTGCTTCATATTCCGCCGTCGACAGCGCAGGCTTCACGGAACTTGCATTGATGTAGATCGCGACCTCCGGAAAAGCCTCCAATACGCGCTGCATTTCTTCGCGGCTCTGCAATGCCATAACCATCAGCATATCGACACCGCAGGTTAGATAGGCCTCGCAGCGGCGCAAGACTTCATCGACGCTTCCGCCCACGGCAGCCCGCGAATCCGTTCGGGCGATGACGACAACGTCCGGATCAAGATCGTCGCGTTTGGCGCAGGCGGCCCGATACTTGGCGCTCGCCTCAGATATCGACACCACCTCTACGCCCTTCGTGAAGCCGCAGCGCTTGGGAAATGTCTGGTCTTCCAGAAAAAAGCCCGCGACGCCGGCAGTGATGAACTCATGCACGGCGCGCGTGGTATTCACCACATTGCCGAAACCCGTTTCGCAATCGGCAATAACCGGAATGGAAATCGACTGACAGATGCGCCTGATGTTATCGGTCGCCTCCGTCAGCGTCATGAGGCCGGCGTCCGGCATACCCATGATATGGGCGGCTGCCTGCGATCCGGAATGGAAAAACAGGCGAAAGCCTGCGGCTTCCGTCAGTTGGGCATGGTGCGGTGTTGCACCAGAAATGCCGACAAGCGGTTTGCGGTCTTCCCGCAGCTGGCGCCTAAGCTCTGAACTCATGCGACCGGATATGACCTCGGGGCGAAGATGCATTTCTATCCTCCCTGTTCCTCAGAGGGCTTCTGTCCCATAGGGCAGCTTATATGTCAACATATATAGCCATTTTAGCCATTCTGAAGGATTTTTTCGCCTTCAATGCTTAAATGTGTTGACAGATTTTATCTCATCGACTTAGTTCAGCAGACTTTGATTGACGGCATGGGAGGAGCTATGACTGTCAGAAATTGGCCAGCCGCCATACTCGGCATTGTAATTTTCGCGATCGGCGTCGCGGTATTCCTGACCGCTCGCACGATCAAAGGCGGCTTTGGCTACGACGCCGTAGGCCCTGCCGTATTTCCCATGATCATAGGCAGCGGCTTCGTGATTGCCGCCATCATGATCGGCCTCGAAAGCATGAGCGTCGATCCAGAGCCGACCGATGACCAAGAGAGAAACAATTTCTGGCCGGTCATCGTCATCTCTGCCGCCCTGCTTGTCGAAGCCCTGCTCATCAAGCGCGTTGGATGGGTGCCGATGGCGGCCATTGTCTTCACGTCCGGTGCCTGGGCGTTCGGCAATCGCCGGCTGGTCGTGAATGGGTTCTTCGGCTTGGTGCTGTCGGCCTTGATTCTTTTCGCCTTCAACTGGGGGCTCGGCCTCGATCTTCCGCTCGGCATTCTTGCGCCGATTCTCCCTGCCAATCAGTAGGTCCGGCCAAAATGGATACATTTTTCGATCTGATGAATGGCTTTGCCATTGCCCTGACCCCCGCCAATGTCGGCTGGTCGCTGCTGGGCGTAACCTTGGGAACCGCAATCGGCGTGCTGCCGGGTATCGGCCCGGCAACCACGGTGGCGCTTCTCATGCCGCTCACGCTTGGCCTCGATCCCATATCAGCTTTCATCATGTTCGCCGGAATCTACTACGGCGCCCAGTATGGCGGCTCCACGGCATCCATCTTACTGAATACGCCGGGTGAAGCCGGCGCAATGATGACGGCGCTTGATGGCAATGCGATGGCCCGCAGGGGTCGCGGCGCCCAGGCATTGGCCACCGCTGCAATAGGCTCTTTCGTTGCCGGAACGATCGCAACGATTGGCCTTACCTTCGCGGCGCCGCTTCTCGTCAACGTCGCGCTCATGCTGACGGCGCCGGACTATTTCGCGTTGATGATATTGTCGCTCGCGACGGTCACGACCGTCATGGGCAGCTCGATCGGCAAAGGGATCGCCGCCCTGTGCTTCGGGCTGTTTCTCGGCTCGATCGGCCTTGACCCGCAAACAGGGCAGGAACGCTTTACCTTCGGCATCATCGAACTCCTGGATGGGATTGATACGGTCGTCGTTGCCGTCGGATTGTTCGCTGTGGGCGAAGCGCTGTTCGTCGCGGCACGCGAAGGCGGCGTCGCCGACAAGATCCATGCATTGAAGGGATCGATCTGGATGAGCCGGGAGGACTGGTCGCGATCCTGGAAGCCCTGGCTGCGTGGCACTCTCATCGGCTTCCCGATCGGCGCCATTCCCGCCGGAGGGAGCGAATTGCCGACCATTCTGTCCTACACGCTGGAAAAGAAGCTGTCCCGTAAGCCGGAAGAATTCGGCAAGGGTGCCATCGAAGGCGTCGCCGGGCCGGAAGCCGCCAACAATGCCTCTGCGGCTGGTGCATTGTCACCACTGCTGGCGCTCGGCTTGCCAACCTCCACGACAGCTGCAGTTCTGCTTGCCGCCTTCCAGCAATATGGCCTGCGACCCGGCCCGATGCTGTTTGAAAGCAATAGTGATCTGGTCTGGGGTCTGATTGCCAGCCTCTACATCGGCAACGTGCTGCTGCTCATCCTCAACCTGCCGATGGTGGGCATCTGGGTCAAGCTGCTGTCGATCCCCAAGCCCTGGCTCTATGGCGGCATTCTGGTGCTGGCATCGCTGGGCACCTACAGCATCAACGGCAATGCGGTCGATCTCTTCCTGCTTTGGCTCATCGGCATCATAGGCTTCTTCTGTCGGGTTCTGGAGGTCCCGATCGTGCCCTGCATTCTTGGCCTCATTCTTGGACCGATGATCGAACAACAGATGCGCCGTTCGCTTGCCATTAGTCAGGGTGACTGGACGGTGTTTCTGACCCATCCCGCCTCGGCCGTCATGCTGGCCCTGGCAGCCGCGATCATCTTTGTCCCAACTCTCATGCGCCTTCGCCGCTCCAACGACCCGGCGCCCGGTGGTGCCCCGGCCCCTTGAACAAACGGAAGTCACAATGTCGCCTAGAGCCGAATATCGAAAACTCATCCGTGACCGCGCAGGACACGTCATGCCCGGCGTCTACGATGCCTTGTCGGCCAGAATTGCCGAACGTGCAGGCTTCAAGCTGATCGGTGGCGGTGGGTTTTCCGCCATCGGCACGATGATGGCCGGCGCGGATATGGGGCAGTCCAACATGCGCGATTATGCGGAGCATTACGGTCGCATCTGCGCGGCGGTGAATATCCCCGTCTCCGTCGATGCCGATACCGGCTTCGGGGATGTGCATAACGTGACGCAGATGGTCCGCAGTTTCGAGACGGCAGGCGTTTCGGCGATCATGCTCGGCGACCAGAGCTTTCCCAACCGCTGCGGATATCTGCCAGGCAAGGATGTCATTCAGGTGGAAGAAATGGTCGCCAAAATTCGTGCAGCCGTCGCCGCCCGCCGCGATCCTGACCTCGTCATCATTGCACGCACGGATTCCCGTTCCACTCTCGGACTTGATGAAGCGATCATGCGTTGCAAGCTCTATCTCGAAGCCGGCGCAGATCTCGCCAAGCCGCAAGGGGTGGACAGGCCGGAGGAAATTGCCCGCTGCATGGAAGAGATCCCTTGCGAATTTATGGCAACGCTTTCTCAAGCGGCGCGGCAGCGCTTCACGGATATCGCGGCGTTGAAGGCGCAAGGTGTCGCCACGATCAGCATGCCATCGATATCGCTGTTTGCCGCCGCGCACGCGGTTGATGCGACTTTGCGATCGCTTGCCGCCGGAGGCTCGCTGGCATCGGTCGAAACCGGGCTTATGCCGCTCGATGACTACAATGAACTCGTCAATCTCAATGGCATGATCGCCAATGAGATCAGGTTTCGGGAGGAGGCCGCGGGTCTTGTGCAGCGCCACAGCGCACAGTCCACCACACATTTTTCAGCAACCATCGACATGGGAGGAAACGTTCGATGATCTCACGCAGACTGTTACTGGCAGCTTTTGCCACCACTCTTGCCATGCCGGCATTGCAAGCCGGAGCGCAAAGTATCAAAAACCTCGATGTGACCGTGCCAGGCGGACCGGGCAGCGGGCTGGACCAGGTGGCGCGCGCCATCGAAGAGACGGTTCGCCTCGAAAAGTTGGCGCCGTCCGTCAAAGTCACCAACATCCCC
This sequence comes from Rhizobium sp. CG5, assembly GCF_023701945.1. GTDB lineage: Bacteria > Pseudomonadota > Alphaproteobacteria > Rhizobiales > Rhizobiaceae > Allorhizobium. Next base: position 26,174 of record NZ_JABAEF010000025.1, on the reverse strand, counting down.
GGCGGCGGCGGCTTTGTCGCGATCTCGCAATTCGTGACCAGCAAGGAAGGCAATGGCAACGCCATCGTCGTGCAAGGTGCCGGTACAGTGTTTTTCCCGCTGACCAACAAGACACCTGTAACCCTGGCAGATGTGCGCCCGCTGGTGCGATTGGCAGGCGAATATGAGGTGATCGCGACGCGCGCCGATTCCGACCTCAAGTCCTTCAAGGATCTGATGGAGACGTTCAAGGCCAATCCGGGAAGCGTCGCCTGGGGTGGCGGATCGCCCGGATCGACCGAAAACATCTTCTTCGCTCGCCTTGCAAAACAGGCTGGCCTAGAGCCAAAGCAGGTCAACTTCATTCCGCACCCGAACACGGGCGAGGTCGTGGTATCGGCGTTGAACGGTCAGGCAACGGTTGTGGGCGGCGGGCTGCAGGACTTCCTGACGCAGGTCCAGGCCGGAAAGTTGAAGATTCTCGCCGTAGCCTCGCCTGAACGTCTACCGGGCGTGGATGCACCAACCCTGCGCGAACTCGGCTACGACGTTGTCTTCGCCAATTGGCGCGGTATTTCGGTCCACAAAAGCCTCGATGAGGCCCAGGCCAAAGCAATTTCGGACTTTGTCGAGAAGATGAAAGAAACACCACGCTGGAAACAGATCCTACAGGAACGCGGCTGGCTCGACATGTATCTGAATGAGGCAGACTATCAGGCCTTCATCCAGAAAGAGACGGCCAGTGCCAAAGAAATCCTGAGCGCATTGGGATTGGCTGCCAATTGATGCCTCTCAGGGCAAAAACCCTCACTGTCCTGCTGGTCCTGGCAGCGGGGGTTGCAGGCGGACTTCTGTTCCGCCTGCTCCATCTTCCACTGCCCTGGACATTGGGAGCGATGTTCGGGGCAGCACTTCTTTCCTTCTACGACCGAAGCCGGGTCTTACCGCCCATTTTCCGCGATGGCGCGCGCCCGGTCATCGGCGTTATGGCCGGAAGCGCATTCACGCCAGTGGTCGCGCAGACGATCACCAGTTGGTGGGTTCTGGTGCCGATACTGGTCATCTTCTTTCTACTGGTCACCACCTGCGGCTTCTATTTTTTCCGTCGGCTTGGCTATGATCGCTCAACCGCCATTTTCGCCTCCATGCCGGGTGGGCTTGGCGAAATGACACTGCTGGGCGGGCAGTTCGGCGCAGATGTCCGCAAGCTGGTGCTCGTTCATTCGGTCCGCATCATCATCGTCGTGTCTGTCGTACCGATTCTCTTGATGTTGATGACGGATGTCAATCTCGCGAGGGGCGCCGCACCCGTTGCCGACCGCACCTCTGCCAGCGCCGCCGACTGGCTGATCTTGCTGGCATGCGCGGGACTTGGATACGTGGCGGGGCGTCCCTTGCGCTCTTTTGGCGGTATCATGATCATGCCTTTGCTGTTCAGCGCCTGTGCCCATGGCGTGGCGATAACCGCCGTTGCCCCACCTGCGTGGCTGGTGGCCGGGATGCAGGTCATCATCGGCTGCATCACCGGCGCGCGATTTGCCGGCATCAAGTTTCACGAAGCACGTCTTGCTCTGATACAAGGCGTTTTCTGGACCTCGATCCTCATCGGTCTGGCGCTCGCGGCCGCAGAGGCCACCAGCATTCTCGTCCATCAATCATTTGCCGCGTTGTTTCTGGCTTTTGCGCCCGGCGGCTTTGCTGAGATGAGCATCATCGCCTTTGCAGCCAATATCGAAGTCGCATTCGTCGTGACCTGCCATGTCTTTCGCACAATTTACGTTGTGCTTGCAGGTCCCTCCATTCATCGCCTGCTGGCAGGCAATCGCAATTGACGTCAAGGCTTATCAAACCGGCCAAACGACCGTAATATTGCGCTCCAAGACGACATGAGGCAGCCATTGGGTATGGATCACATCAAGATGCAGACGGCGGATATTCAGCACGGCGGCATGGACGCAGAGGGAACCCTGGCTGAGCGACTGTTTCACCAACTCACCGAGGCCATTCTCATGGGGGAAATTCCTCTGGGCTCGAAAATCAGCGAACCGGCGCTGGCCCAACGGTTCGGCGTCAGTCGCGGTCCGCTCAGAGAAGCCATGCATCGGCTTCAAGAGCGTCGTTTGATAACTCGTACCGCAAACCAGGGGGCGCGGGTGACCGAAGCCACCCCGGAAACACTGTCTTCCCTCTTCAGTGTGCGCGAAATGCTGGAAGGCCTTGCTGCGCGAGAAGCGGCGATCAAAATGACGCCTTCCGATTTCGTCAGGCTGCGTGAAACGATCGAACACCACGAGGCCGGGCTTGCAGGGCTGGAGCCAGGGCAACACAATGCGCTGGGCACCGTCGACAGGGACTTCCATTTCCAGATTGCCCAATCCAGCCAGAACGATCTGCTGATAAAGCTGCTCTGTGAAGAACTCTATCCGCTTTTGCGCCTTTATCGCAGCCGCAATGACAGCTTCGAGCTGCGTCAGCGTGCCGTGGTGGAGCACAAGCGCATCTACGACGCCATTGTCGACCGGGATGCTGATCTCGCCGAAATCATGATGCGCCGCCACATCGCCAGCGCCAGGAAACGCCGCGTCGAGGCCATGCAACGCGATATTGCGCTAGAAGCCACGGCAACACCCACCGGCAGGCGCAAGCGAGTATCGAATGTCGCAGACGCAAAGCACAAAATTTTCTGAAGCAATGGGTAGCGGCAATGCCTTCATCCTGCGGGACTTTCGCAAGCCGTCTGCAAGAAAATCCTGATGCTTGAACCGAGGCTGATGAGACAAGGCGTGCCGCGGCTTGGATCACCGCTTCCGCCGATCGCGAAGGTTTATTTTTCAGGTTTTACAGGAAGGCCGGACAGTTGGATTTTCCTCTCCAGCAGCTCAAGCCTGTCCTGTCCCCAGAACCCTTCTCCATCGAAGAAATAGAACGGCGCACCGAACACGCCCTTGCCGATCGCCTCCTCGGTATATCGGAAGTACGTCTCGCTGATCTCCACGGCGCTCGAAAGGGCGGCAATCTCCCTGGTTGGCAATTCGAGGCTGTCGCTGATGTCGGTCAGGACGGCCATATCCTCGATGTTGCGGTCTTCCACCCAGCGGGCAATCATAATCCGGTGGACGAGGGCATGCAGCGGCAGACCCAGCTTTTGCGCGGCAATCACAAAAAACGACGGAAGTTGCGCGTTTGTTGCCGGATATTTCGGCTTAAGATTGATCGGCATGCCGAGAATGTCGCGGTAGCGCACCATCTCCAGCAAGCGGTAGTCCTGCCGCTCTTTTGCGCGCAGAGGCAGCTTCAGTCCACCCGTCCTGTCGAAGACAGTCGTGAAATCGATCGGATAATAATCGATCGCGAGACTGTATTTTTCGGCAATCTCGGCAAGGCGCGGGTTTCCGAAATAGGCCCAGTCGGAGTTGATCCAGAAATAGTATTCAATGCGGTCGGTCGCCATCGTCCCTTACCCTTTGGTCGCAGGTTCTCGGTGGCGGGGCACTACCCGCACCGCCGCCCGTCCAACATCGTTGATGCTGTTTCGCGAAAATGAAATTCAGCCGAGAAACACGCTTTCGTCCTGGCCTTTCGACACAGGCAATGGCTGTTCGCACAGCCTGCCGATTTTGACATGCATGCCGGTTCGCGATGACTCTTCGAGCGCGTCGAGCACTTCAAGCACATGCAAGGCCAGCTTGCCGTTGGCGCGGTGCTCGCGCTTTTCCCGGATCGCCGCCGCCATGTCGATGAGGCCGATGATGCGGTAATCGGCAACCTCGCGCCCCGCCCGGGTGGTGCGGTTGTTCGTGCCGAAAGCGAACTCCTCGGTCGCCAATGCCTTCCACGGCTCACCATGCACCGCGACTTCAGGAACGCCACCGAAGAAATTCGGATCGGGGTTCTGCAGGCTGCCTTCCGTGCCGTAGATTTCGATGCCCGGCCGCCTTGTGCTCATCACATCCCAGGATGTGGTGATCGCTAGATTGGCGCCGGACCTGAACAGCAGGCTGCCATTGATCGTCGTCGGCACCTCGACCTCGAACTGCGTGCCGTTCAGCGCGTCGCTGGTAATCGTGCGCGTCTCGAACCCCTTGGTCGCCATCGCCGAAACCGAGGCGACGGGGCCGAGCAGATTGACCAATTGGGTGATGTAGTAGGGCCCGATATCGAGGTGCGGACCGCCGCCCAGCTTGTAGAAAAAGCGAGGATCGGGATGCCAGTGTTCCATGCCACGCGTTGCAACACAGACACTGCCGCCGATCACCCTGCCGATCAGGCCGTCATCGATCGCCCGCCTGCAGGCTTGGTGGCTTGCCCCCAGAAAGGTGTCCGGTGCGCAGCCGACACGCAATCCCTTGGCTTCGGCCGCGTCCAGAACCGGCTTTGCATCGCCCAGGCTGGCGACCAACGGCTTTTCCGAATAGACGTGCTTGCCCGACTCGATGATCTTGCCGTCGATCTCCGCATGAGCACCAGGAATCGTCAGGTTGATGACGATCTCGATTTCGGGATCTGCCAGCAGTTCCTCGACCGTCATCGCCTGGCAATTGTGTTCGGCAGCCCTTGCCTCGGCCGCCTCGCGGCGCAGGTCGGCGACACCCTTGACGGTGAGAATCTTGGACCGTGCAGCGCCCGTCAAATAGGAATTGCTGATGACCCCGCATCCGATGATGCCAATCGTCGTCGCTTGCATGTCAAACCTTTTTGCGCGTGATATAGTTGAAGCTGTTGGTGACGGACTTGACCGGATCGAGCGGCTTGTCATGTTCGACGACCATCAGGCCGGCACCGTTGTCGAGGCAGAGCTGCCACAGTTTGGTCCAGTTGAGCACGCCATGGCCCACATCGGCCCAGCCCGCTTCATCGAGGTTCTGGCCATCCGCAGCCAGGTCCTTGACATGAGCGGCGGCCATACGGCCCTTGTGCTGCGGCACCACTTTGTGCGGATCAAGCCCACCGCGAACGATCCAGGCGATATCGGCCTCCCATGAAAGCGGGCTGGCGCCTGCGGCATCGAACAGGATGTCGAGGGCGATCCGGCCGTCCTCCTTCTCGACCATTTCCCAATTGTGATTGTGATAACCGAGCCGAATGCCGGATGTGGCGAAACGGTCTGCAAGCTTGCCGAGTTCCAGGCCCAGATCCTGCCAATAGGCGGCTGGCGACAGTCTCTCCGGCGCCGGCACCGAGGGCATGAACAGGTGCTCGAAGCCGAGCGTGTGGCACGCATCGAGGATGGCCTCCGGTTTTTCGCGCAGCGCCGCCATACTGACATGGCTGGACGATGCAGAGAGCCCCCGGGCAGCAAGCTTTGCCGCCAGACCCCCGGCGTCATCCAGATGAGTGCCGATCAGTTCAACATTGCGATATCCGGCGCCCTCGACGGCATCCAGAATGAGGTCCAGTTCGCCGAGTTCCCGCAGCGTATAAAGCTGGACGGAGAGTGTCGGTTCTGCAGTGCCTTTGGTCATTTCAAATCCTTTTTTCAGTGGCGGCATCGAACAACGACGCGCGTTCGAGTGCGAACTGAACGCGCGCAGTCTTGCCGAGTGTACGGGCAAGAACCGGGTTCAGCCGTGCGGAGAATTTCTGGCCTTCGACCTCGAACCAGCACAGCGTGTCCGCGCCCATCGGCTCGATAAACAAGGTCGTCACGTCGATCCCCCGTTGGCTCGGGTCCTCGACAATTGTTATATGCTCGGGCCGCAAGCCGAGGACGACCTTGCCAGACATCGGCGCGGTAAAGGGATAAGCTCCCATATCGAGAGACAGGCTGCCAAAATCGAGCGTCCGGTCGCTGTTGAGCGTCGCCTGCAGAAAGCTCATGGAAGGCGAGCCGACAAAGCCCGCGACAAAAAGCGTGGCCGGCCTCTCGTAGAGTTCCTCCGGCGGCGCATATTGTTCGACCCTGCCACCCTTCATGACCGCGACGCGGGTTGCCAAGGTCATCGCCTCGATCTGGTCATGCGTGACGTAAAGCATTGTCGCACCCAGAGAGGCATGCAGCCGCTTGAGTTCGCCCCGCGTCTCGGTGCGCAGCTTGGCGTCCAGGTTGGACAGAGGCTCGTCGAACAGGCAGACGCTGGATTCACGAACGAGAGCGCGGCCGATGGCGACGCGCTGACGCTGCCCGCCGGACAGGGCGGCAGGTTTGCGGTCGAGGTAGGATTCGATCTGCAGCATCTTGGCAACGCGATGGACACGCTCGTTGATCGTGGCCTTGGGGACCTTGTTGACCGTCAGGCCGAAGGACAGGTTCTTTCGCACCGACATGGTTGGGTAGAGCGCGTAGGATTGAAACACCATTGCAATGCCGCGTCGGCTCGGATCAACGTCGGTGACATCGGTGCCACCGATGTCAATCGAACCGCTATTGATGGGCTCGAGGCCGGCGATGGCGTTCAGAAGCGTCGACTTGCCGCAACCCGAGGGCCCAAGCAGGACGATGAACTCGCCGGGATCGATCTGAAGGTCGATGGACTGCAGCACGTGCAGCGGGCCGTGCCACTTGTTGAGATCCTTGATGCAAATTCCAGACATCGGGTTATCCTTTGACCGCGCCAGCGGTGATGCCCTGCACGAAATAGCGGCCGGACAGGAGATAGAGGAGGAGCGGAGGCAGCGCCGTCAGAAGCGTGGCAGCCATGTTCACGTTGTATTCGATCTCGCCCATGGAGACGTGAACGATGTTGTTGAGCTGCACCGTCATCGGCAGGTTGTCACGACCCGCGAAGATCAGGCCAAGCAGGTAGTCGTTCCAGATGGCGGTGAACTGCATCATCGTCGTGACTGCGAGAATGCCCGGCGACATTGGAAGGATGATGCTCACGAAGATCCTCGTGAACCCGGCACCATCGATCCGCGCCGCTTTGATCAGTTCTTGCGGCAGGCCAATGTAATAGTTCTTGAAGATCATCGTCATGACCGGAAGTCCGAAGATGATGTGAATAAGGATGATGCCGGGCAGCGAGTTGTACAGGCCGACCGTGCTGAAGATCCGCACGATCGGATAGAGGATCACCTGATAGGGAATGAATGCGACGATCATCAACGCCGTCATCACAGCCTTTGCCCCGCGGAACGGCCACATCGCTAGGGCATATCCGGTTACGGCGCCCGCCAGCACCGAAAGCGCCGTTGCAGGAACCACGATCTTGATCGAGTTCCAGAACCCTTCGCTTAAGCCCGAACAGGAAAGGCCTGAGCACGCCGAAAACCAGGCCTTGCCAAAATGATCGAGGCTCGGCTGCACCGGCAACGAGAAGATCGATCCGGATCGGATTTCATCCATCGGCTTGAGAGCGGTAACGACCATCACGAATAGGGGCAGCAGAAATGCCGCCGCGACGAGAATAAGGATCACATAGATCGCCAGCTTGTAGGCCAATGGCGACCCGGCAGTACGGTCGAATGTCGCCATTACTGCTGCCCCTTCCTGGTGTAGAACAATGGGGTTATGACCGCGACAATGGTGATCAGCATGGTGATCGCGGCAGCCGAGGCGAGGCCGAGATTGGCGCGTTCGAACGTGTAGTCGATGACGAACCGACCTGGCAGATCCGATGAGTTTCCAGGGCCGCCATCGGTCATGGCAACGACGAGGTCGTAGCTTTTGACAACGGCGATCGCCAGCAGGACGACGCAGGTCATGATCAGCGGCTTCAGCATGGGCAGAACCACCTGGGCATAAACCCGGGCCTTGGAGATGCCGTCGAGCCTGGTGGCTCTCCAGATTTCCTCGTCCACCCCGCGCAGTCCGGCCAGGATGATGGCCATGATAAGGCCAGCCTGATGCCACACTGCCGCAAAAACGAGCGTGTAGATCGCGTAATCCTTCTGGATGATCCAGTCGAACGTAAAACTTTCCCAGCCGAGGCTGCGAACGAACTGCTGCACCCCGATCGACGGCGTCAGCAGCCATTGCCAGATCAGACCCGTGACGATGTAGCTAAGCGACAAGGGGTAGAGGAAAATCGTGCGAAATATGGATTCGAACCGGATCTTGCTGTCGATCATGATCGCCAGGCCGACGCCGAGGACAAGGGTTCCGGCGACCATGAGGCCGCCGAAAATGAACATGTTGCCGAAGGACACGATCCAGCGTTCGGTGGAAAACAGCCTGACATATTGCTGGAAGCCGACGAACGTGTAGTTCGGCATGATACCCGAGCGGGTCAGCGAGATGTAGGCGGTCCAGCAAATGCTTCCGAGGAAGCATACCGCAATGACGACAACCGTCGGCAATACCGCCAGCTTGGCCTGCAAATTTCGTATTGACATGATCTTCCCAGCGATCACTTGTCGATCTTGCTCAGGATGTCGGCAAGCTTCTTTGCAGCGTCCTGCGCAGTGATTTTCGGGTCGTTCCAGTATTGAACGATCAGATCGCCGATCGCACCTTCGGTATCGCCACTGAACACGCCGGAATAGCCGGGCACGAGGTTCTGTGGTGATTGCCGCACGACATTCTCGGTCAGCGCACCGCACATATCGAGATTGGCAATCTTCGCATCGGTGCGCGACGGCAAGCTGCCCTTGATCGAATTGAACGATACCTGGACTGCCGGATCCATCACCGTGTCGACAAGCTTCTCACGTGCTGCTTTCTGGTCGGATGCCGGGAAAGCCATCAGATCGACGATCGTGATGAGATGGTTCTCGTTACCAGGCGCGAGCGTGCAGCCGAACTCCTTGCCCGGCGTCATGCCGGCCACGACGAACTCTGCCTTGGCCCAATCGCCGATGATCTGCATAGCAGCCTGGTTCTTCTGTACCAAATAGGACGTATCGTTCCACTTGCGGTTCGGGCTGCCGGAGTCGACGTAGTTGGTCAGGCCGCGCAGAACCTCGAAGGCCTTGACCGTGCTGGCATCAGCGGCCGCATCGGTGTCGTGATCGACCCAGACCTTGCGATAGTGATCACTGCCGCCAGTTCCCAGAAGGACCGACTGAAACAAGTAATGCATCTGGGGGCGCTGGATACCGATCGCCAACGCAGTCAGGCCCGCAGCCTTGATCTTATCGGCGACAACAAAAAACGCGTCCCAAGTCTTGGGAGGTTCGATCTTCAGGTCGGCGAAGATCTTGGTGCTGTAGAACATCATGTTGGACGCCTGGATGTTCAGCGGCGCCGCTATCACATGGCCGTCATAGGAAATCCGGTCATACAGAAGGGGAGGAAGCACAGCCTTCCAGTTGCCCTTTGCAGCGTCGTCGTCGAGGTAGGCGATCAGATCCTGGCTTGCGAGGTCGCGAAGCGCAAGCACGCTGGTCCACTGCATGGCCGTCGGAGGGTTTCCGCCAGCGATGCGGTTGATGGCGGCGGCACGCGCAGCAGGACCGCCGACAACGGCGCTATCGATCCATTTCCCACCCCTCTGGGTGTAGGCGTCGGCAATGGCTTTGACCGCCTTTGCCTCTGCCCCGGATGTCCAGAAGTGGATGACGTCTGCTTCTTGTGCGAAAACAAATGTCGGCAGGACCGACAGACCGGTCATGGCCAGACATGCGCCTGCAAACAGGCGACTTCTAAAGAGGCTGCATTTCATCACATGTTCCCTTTTTTATTTTGCCGTCTGGGTGGATTAAGGATCAACAAAATTCCAAAAGCAACCAAAAAATTTGGAAAATAGACAACATGTTGTTTCTGCGCATAAAGAGACAATCCCATCATTGCAATCGATATATCTGCATAGATATATCGCCTTACCCTATAAAATTGGTCTCTAGCGGTGACAACGAGTGCCCCGATCGAGTCACCACAAGAAAATGGTCATCGTGCCTTGCCTGCTTCTGATTTATAAATTATGTCCTTAAGACAACATATTGTCCACTTGGCATCAGAGATTATGACCCACGCATGGAATGGCCGGGTAATCGGCTTACACAAAACACCTAGGGCATTTTTGCCCATGAGTTCGGACAACGAACTGGAGCTCATCGCTGGCAAAGGCATTGCCGGGGACCGTTATTGCCTTGGCCGGGAGGAAGGTTTTTACTCGCAGAAGCCGGAGGACGGTCGCCAGATCACCTTTTTTGAAGCCGAGACGCTCGATGCGATAGAGCGCGACTACAAGATCACGATGCGGCCTGAAGATCACCGGCGCAATGTGACCACCAGGGGCGTACCCTTGAACTGGCTCGTCCATCGCCGCTTTTATGTCGGCGAGTGCCTTTTTGAGGCAACCCGGCTGTCGGTTCCCTGCAAGCATATCGAGGAGATTCTCGGCAAGCCGGTGTTCAATCCCATGGTCCACAGATCCGGATTGAACTGCCGCATTTTGATTGGCGGCGTCATTCGCCTCGAAGACGAGATAAGGCCCGCCTAAATGCCGCAACTGATTACGTTGAAGGTCGATAGGATCGACGATATGGGCGGCGGCGTGCGCCGGCTATCGCTATGCGACCCGGACAGGTGGCGGCTGCCTGCTGTGCGCCCAGGAGCACATATCGAGGTTCATATCCCTGACGTCGGAACCCGGGTTTACAGTCTCTGCGGGGATCCGGCCGTTGAAAACCAGTGGCAGATCGCGGTGAAACGCTCAGAGACATCCCGCGGCGGCAGCGTCTGGTTGCATGAGCAGCTGACAGAGGGTGCCATCGTCTATTCATCATTCCCCAGAACGGGCTTCAGGATTGTCGAGAGCGCAACACGGCACATCATGATCGCCGGCGGCATTGGGATCACGCCATTCTTGTCGATGGCGCATGTTTTGGAACGACTTGGTCTTGATTGGCAGCTCCATGTTCTCCATCGTGGCCCGATGGACATCGTTCAGGACTACAAAGGCTGGATCGACCACGGACGATTGAGGACCTATGACACCTCGACCGGCCGCCGCCCGAATCTTTCGGACATTCTGGCTCAGCCTGATGCTTCGGTTGCAGCCTATTGCTGCGGGCCGCAGTCGATGATCGATGCATTTCAGGAGCAGACGATGGCCTGGCCGCAAGACCATGCCCAGATCGAGTATTTCCTCCCCCCGAAACTCGCCCCGGCTGCCAATGCCCGCCCATACACCGTCGAGTTGAAGAAATCGGGCGTGACGGCGGAGGTCGGCAGCGGCGAAAGCCTGTTGAAAGCGCTTCTTCGCATCGGCAAGAAGGTCGATAGTTCGTGTGAGGGCGGTATCTGTGGGGTATGCGAGCTGGCCTGGCTTCAGGGTGACCCCGTCCACAGGGATCTTATTTTGTCGCCGGACCGCAGGATGACCCATCTCCTGTCCTGCGTCTCGGGCTGCGCATCGGAACGCTTGGTGATTGATTTATGATTTTGGCGGCAAAAACTTCGCTTGGCATGAGAATCAAGACACTGCGCAAGGCACGTAACTTGACGCTCGACGCACTGGCAACTCTTGCAGCGACCGACAAAGGCTATTTGTCTCGCCTGGAGCGTGGCATGAAGTCTCCAACCGTCGCGACATTGCTCAAGCTCTCGGAAGCCTTGGGCGTCCCGATGGGAGAACTGCTCGGAGAGCAAATCGCTTCCGACGTGATCCATGTCACACGCAAAAGCGAGCGCGTTCCAATCGGTGGCGAAGAGGGCGGCGGCATGCTGCAATCCTTGAGCGGCAATTCCTCGTCCTTGAGCGCCTTTATCATCCATCCGGAGACCGAATTTACAGCCCACCGGCCGGAATCGGCACATGCGGGCGAGGAATTCCTGCTGACCTTGTCCGGCTCTATCGAGATCCGGTTTCCGGATCGGGGCTTTGTTCTCGACGAAGGCGACAGCCTGATTTTTCCCGGCCACCTGCCGCATCGTGTTCGCAGGGTTGGCGATCAACCCTCTTCTGCCCTCGTCGTCGTCGGGCGCGGTCAGGCCTGACATAGCGAGACATCAACGCGCAAACGTGGAGCTCTACCGGCCCGCGAACGGAGAAGTTATGAAAACGATCAAGGGCCCAGCCCTGTTTCTCGGCCAGTTCGCCGGCGATACGGCACCGTTCGACACCTGGGACGGCATTACCCAATGGGCGGCCGACAAGGGCTATCTCGGCGTGCAGGTGCCAACCTGGGCCGGCCAGCTGTTCGATCTCAAGAAGGCGGCCGCGTCCAAGGATTATTGCGACGAATTTTTAGGCGTGGCGCGCGGCAATGGCGTCGAGGTGACCGAGCTGTCGACCCATCTGCAGGGCCAGCTGGTCGCCGTCCACCCGGCCTATGACGAGGCTTTCGACGGTTTTGCGGCACCGGAAGTGCGCGGCAATCCGAAGGCGCGCCAGGCCTGGGCGGTCGAACAGGTCAAGATGGCGATCACCGCCTCGCGGCATATGGGCATTTCCGCCCATGCAACCTTTTCCGGGGCGCTCGCCTGGCCGTTCCTCTATCCCTGGCCGCAGCGCCCGGCCGGCCTGGTCGAGGCCGCCTTCGACGAGCTGGCCAAGCGCTGGACGCCGATCCTCGACCATGCCGAGGCGCATGGCGTCGACGTGTGCTACGAAATCCATCCGGGCGAAGACCTGCATGACGGGGTGACCTTCGAGATGTTCCTGGAGCGGGTGAAGAACCACCGCCGCGCCAACATGCTCTACGATCCCTCGCATTATGTGCTGCAGTGCCTGGATTATCTCGACAATATCGACATCTACAAGGACCGCATCAAGATGTTCCACGTCAAGGACGCGGAGTTCAACCCGACCGGCCGGCAGGGCGTCTATGGCGGCTACCAGGGCTGGGTCGGACGGGCCGGGCGCTTCCGCTCGCTGGGCGACGGGCAGGTGGATTTCGGCGCGATCTTTTCAAAAATGGCGGCCAATGATTTCGACGGCTGGGCCGTGGTCGAATGGGAATGCGCGCTAAAGCATCCGGAAGACGGCGCCCGCGAAGGGGCCGAATTCGTCAAGGCCCACATCATCCGCGTCACCGAGAAAGCCTTCGACGACTTTGCCGCCAGCGGCACCGACGACGCGGCCAACCGGCGCATGCTGGGGCTTTAGTTCCCTCTTCTCCCCGGCGGAGAGAAGATGCCCGACAGGGCAGATGAGGGGGGCTGCAGGCGTTCGTGTATCGGGCTACCCCCCTCGGCCCTGCCGGGCATCTCCCCCTCAAGGGGGGAGATCGGATGGAGCCGTCGCCGCATTACCCCAGAAGGGCACAATGCCCGCGGCCAATCTCCCCCCTTGAGGGGGAGATGTCACGGAGTGACAGAGGGGGGTAACCCCTTGGCACAAGATTAGATTTCAAAGGAGGAAACCCATGACCATCGAAGCCGGAAAAACCCCATCGCGTGCCCCGAAAATCCGTCTCGGCATGGTCGGCGGCGGGGCGGGGGCGTTTATCGGCGGCGTGCATCGCATGGCGGCGCGGCTGGACGACCGCTTCGATCTCGTCGCCGGCGCGCTATCGTCGACAGCGGAAAAGTCGCTGGCTTCCGGCCTTGAGCTCGGCCTCGATCCGGCCCGTTGTTATGGAAGCTTCGAGGAGATGGCAGACAAGGAATCTGCGCGGCCCGACGGTATCGAGGCGGTGTCGATCGTCACGCCCAACCATGTGCATTATCCCGCGGCAAAAGCCTTTCTGGAGCGCGGCATCCATGTCATCTGCGACAAGCCGCTGACCTCGACGCTCGACGATGCGCTGAAGCTCAAAACCGTGGCCGACCAGTCCAAGGCATTGTTCATCCTCACCCACAATTACACCGGCTATCCCATGGTGCGCCATGCCCGCGAGCTGGTGCAAAACGGCGAATTGGGCGAGATCCGGCTGGTGCAGATGGAATATCCGCAGGACTGGCTGACCGAGGCGGTCGAGCAGACCGGCGCCAAGCAGGCGGTGTGGCGCACCGATCCGGCGCAATCGGGCCTCGGCGGCTCGACCGGCGATATCGGCACCCATGCCTATAATCTCGGCTGCTTCATCTCTGGCCTCACCCTCGACGAGCTGGCCGCCGACGTGCACACCTTTGTCGAAGGCCGCAGGCTCGACGACAATGCCCATGTCATGCTGCGCTTCAAGGCAAAAGGCTCCGACCGGCCGGCCAAGGGGTTGCTGTGGTGCAGCCAGGTGGCGCCGGGCAACGAGAACGGCCTGAAGGTACGCGTCTATGGCGCCAAGGCCGGGCTCGAATGGGTGCAGGCCGATCCGAACTATCTGTGGCTGACACGGCTCGGCGAGCCCAAGCAGCTGATCACCCGCGGCGGGGCCGGTGCCGGCGCTGCCGCCGCCCGCGTCACCCGCATCCCGGGCGGCCACCCGGAAGGCTATCTCGAAGCCTTCGCGACGATCTACACCGAGGCCGCCCACGCCATCCATGCGGCGCGCAGCGGGGCTCCGGTCGATCCGGCGGTGATGTATCCGACCATTGACGATGGCGTGAAGGGGGTCCGCTTTATCGAAGCATGTCTGGCATCGAGCGAGCAAAACGGCGCGTGGGTCTCTCTTGCGCCGACTTGAACCACTCTGCCCTTCGAACGCGTTGCAGGCGCGCGACGACGCCTGATGCAAGCAAGACTTTTGCCGATTTCAAAATGGAGCCCACATTGAAAGTCACAACCGTTGCTATTGCCGGCCTTGGTGCCATTGGTCTGTCGGTCGCCCGCAGCCTGGACCAGGGCAAGGTTCCCGGTTTCAAACTTATCGCGGTTGCCTCCCGGGACAGTGAAAAAGCCCGCCAGGCCGTTTCGACCTTCAATACCGTACCTTCCATCAGAGCCGTGCTCGCAGACATTGTGGATGCGGATATCATTATCGAGGCCGCGCCGGCGGCGGCCTTTCTCGACATCGCAAGACCAGCCGTCGCCGCCGGCCGCACTTTGGTCGCCTGCTCTGGCGGCGCATTAATGCGCAATATGGAGCTGGTCGACGAGGCCAAGCGTTCCGGAGCGCGCATCATTGTGCCGACCGGCGCTATCATCGGCCTTGATGCCGTTAGAGCCGCGGCTCAGGGGACTATCCACAGTGCGGTCATTGAGACACGCAAGGCACCAAAGGGGTGGAGCGGAGCACCGCACCTCATCGCGCACGGCATCGAACTGGATGGCTTGACGGAACCGGTCTGCATTTTTGAAGGCAACGCGCTTGATGCTGCTGTCGGCTTCCCCGCAAATGTCAACGTTGCGGCGGCACTGGCAATGGCAGGCATTGGACCCGAGAGAACACAGGTGAGGCTGTTTGCCGATCCCAGTGTGCACCGCAACACCCATCGTATCAGCGTGGACTCCGATATCGCGCGCTTCTCTATGACGATCGAGGGGATTCCCAATCCGGAAAACCCGCGGACCGGTCTTCTTACGCCGCTATCGGTCATCGCCTGTCTGCGAAGCTTGAACGATACACTTCGGATAGGGTCCTGATCGGACTGATAGAAATCCGAGGAGAAAGGCGGGCTCCTGAATTGGAGTTTCTTCGAGCTATACCGGGTTCCGCTTCCGTCGCGCCAGCAATGGAAAGGCTTTGCAAGCTGGCAAAGGCCGCGCTCAACACGCGACCTCTGCCACTCTTCCCGCAGGACGTTGAGCTGACTCTTGAGGAGGCCTCTGCAGTTTTAGGTGTGTCGGAAGATCAACTTATTGAACGCCTGAACGCGAAATTCGACGGTCGCAGGTTCCATAGGGATTTGAGATGCGTAAATTTGTGGTGGCTCCTACATAGCCAAGAAAAATCTGATTTGGAGGGTGATAGAAACCAGTCGCCTTGAAAGAACTCGAACCACGGCACTCAGGCGGCTTACGCCAAGCCGCGTAAAATATGTGACATTAGCCTCAGTAATTTAGCTGAAGAGGGCTATGGCACGCCATCTATGGACAGACCAACAAATCGAGAGTTTCATTTCCGTAAATAATTGGCGAGGCTGTCTTGGCAAAGCCACAGCTTGGAGGACGTCGAGCGCCTCGCGACCATCGACATCCCGGGCAAGTCCGCGGCATTGTATAACGCTGCACTTCGACCAATTGGTGTCGCGAGAACCGTGAAACATTCCTGCAGCTGGAATTCGTTCCCCGTTCGAGCTAGTTATGGCGCTCAGCCCTTCGAGGGCGCTCCAGAACGGATGTTGGAATGGCATTGTTTGAAGTGCAGCAGAGACAAAATCTGAGCGCCGCCGCCACTCGGCTTCTGGATTATATCGAGCGACACCCAAACGCCGTGCTTGTCAGCTCCGCACTCGAGCTTGCTGCGAAGATCGATGCATCAGACGCAACCGTGATCCGCTCGATCCAATCGCTTGGCTTCGATGGGCTACCTCACCTGAAGACCGTGATCGCAGAGAAACTCGATGAGGGTACGCGCACACCGGTCGACAAGGTGGGCGTGACCTTGAGTGAGTTGACGCAGGATCGAAGCCGGCCTCCCCTCCAACTCGTGGTCGAGGCCTACACCAGAACGCTTGAAAAACTCTCAAGACCGGGATTGCCAGAGCAGTTTCAGTCCGCGGCGCTGCTCCTGAATAATGCCAGCCGGATCGGCCTTCATGGGGGTGGCCCGCTTATTCGCCTGGCGCAGCAAACCGCCACACATCTTGGCCGGATTGGTCGTTCGAGTTTCGTGATGGAGGGCACGGGCCACGCCTTCGCGGACGCTCTATTGGGCCTGGAGCCGGGCGATGCGGTAATCCTCCTCGCCTACGGCAAGGTTCACAAGGAGAGCCTCCTCATCAAGCAGGAGCTACAACGTCTTGGTGGGATCCTGATCGTCATCACCGACAACCCGGCCGGTCGTTTGGCGGTCGGGGCTGAGGCGGTTCTGGAGGTGCCACGAACCGAGGTCGGCAATATGACGTTCTACGGAACGATCCTACTTGCCCTTGAGACGCTTGTCCTGTCTCTGACCCAGCTTGGCCCGGACCGTGCCATGGATGCAGCGCGCCGACTGCGCGATTTTCGCAGTGACCTGGATCAACGGTCCTAAAGACTGGGCGGACGTCGTCAGCACTACATTTCACTCAGCCGGAACGGATCGAAATCCTAATACGCGCATGATGGCCGCCTGAATCAGGAATTCTGGCGCAAATTAAACTTGATGATTTTGATCATGAATGGTAATTGACACTACGCTGCGTAGTGGTCGGGCTCCGAAACACGACGTCATTCCACGGGCAGCGATACGCCGGACAGGCTGAAACCTGGTCCTGGCAGGGTTGTCATGTCGAGTTTAACCAGAGGAGCTTACTGATGATTTCCCGAAGAGCGGTCCTTGCCGCGTCCGTGGTGCTCGGCGCCGCCACCACAGTGCTTGGCCGCACCGCCCTGGCGAAGGAAGAACGGGTCCTCCAGATCACCTCGCCTCGCGAGATCACCAGCCTCGAACTGGCGGACACCAGTTACCATTTCCGCAGGCTTCGGGTCGCCGAGACGTTGGTGACGATCGATCCCAACGGCAAGCTTGCTCCCGAACTCGCCAAAAGCTGGTCGGTCAGCGACGACGGCCTGAACTGGACCTTCGTCATCCGCGAAGGCGTGCGCTTTCATGACGGCAGCGCGTTGACCCCGGAACTGGTTCGCGACGCGATCGAGGCCATGCGCAAGTCGCGTAACAACACAGAAATGGTGCCGCAGTTGCCGATTTCATCGGTCAACATCGACGGTCAGGCGGTTGTCGTCACCCTGAAGCAGCCGTTCAGTCTGGTCGCGGATTTTTTCACGGACGGCCCCGCGGTCATTCTGGCAAAGTCCTCTTTTGGACCTGACGGGACCGTGAAACAAATCATCGGCACGGGCCCTTACAAAATCACCCGGATCGAGGGCAAAACCTCGGTGGATCTGGAAGCCTTCTCCGACTATTGGGGAACGCCAGCGCACATCGAACGAGTTCATTTCACCGGCGCCACCTCGCCCGACACGATTGCAAACATGGCAGAGGCGGGACAAGTTGATCTGGTTCTCGGTCTACCGCAGGCGTTGCGCGACCGGGTAGAGGGTAGCGGAAATGTCCGCGTCAAGCAGGTCCAGACGGCACGGATCAACGGTGTCTTCGTCAATGCGGGGGACGTGCGCTTCGATGACCCAGCTGAGCGTCGGGCAATCTCATTGGCCTTGGACCGGCAGGGGATTGCCAAGGCACTGTTCGGCAATCCAAAAGCCGCAGCCAACCAGCTCTTCTCTGCCGCCTTTCCCGACTGGTACGATCCCGATCTGCCGCAGATCGAACGCAACGTCGAAGAGGCCGGGCGGCTATTGGCTGGGGCCGGCTGGACCAAGGGGCCGGACGGCGTCCTGACCCGCGAAGGAGCGCGCTTCTCGTTTACGATGATTGTCGGCAAGCAGCCGGAAGTGAAATCTCTGGCGGAGGCGATCCAGGCGCAACTTGCCGAGCTCGGCATTGAGGTCAAGCTCGAAAACGGCAATCAGGGGCAGGTGCTGGAATCCATCGCAAAAGGGAGCTTCCAGTTCGGTCTTACGCGTCGCAACTACGGGGCGGTGCCCGATCCGGTCGCTACTCTCGTCCTGGATTATGCCGAAAGCAATGCAGCGAATGCTGTGTGGAGCGGCGTGAACTACCGCAATCCGGACATGGAAAGCGCCCTGAGCGAGTATCTTGCCGCCCGCAACGAGGACCAGCGCACAGCATCCCGCAAAAAGATTCGCGCGCTCTTGAACGGCGATCTGCCGGTCATTCCGGTGGTCTGGTACGATTACAACGTGTCGATTTCCGATCGAATCGCGTTCGACAGCGTGCCGATCGATGCCCTCGAGGTGAGCTTCTGGATTGACCGCGTCCAATGGGCTGGCTGAGGTATGCCTGCCATGCGCGGCATTGCCGGGGCGATCGTCAGTCATCTGCTGGCAGCGGTGGGCGTTGCGTTTGCCGTCGCCAGCCTCGCCTTTGTCGCAGTGCAGATGGCCCCCGGCGATATTGCGTTTCGGGTTGCGGAGGCTCGTTATGGTGAACGGATTTCCCTGCAAACCGTTGATCAGGCGCGCCAGATAACGGGCCTGGATCAGCCCGTCATTCTGCAATATGGCCGGTGGGTTGGCTCCGTGTTCACCGGCCAGCTAGGGCGCTCGATGATCAGTGGCCGCGAGGTCACGCCTGAGGTGTGGCACAGTTTTCAGACGACTGTGAGCATTGCGATCATTGGTGTCAGCATCGCTCTTTTCCTCAGCCTGCTGATAGGTTTTGCGGCCGGGGTGCGGCGAGGCAGCATTGTCGATCGAGGATTTCTAGCCGTTTCCGCGGTATTGTCATCAGTGCCGTCGTTCTTGCTCGGCATCATTCTGATTACGATATTTGCCATTGGCCTGCGCTGGCTGCCGGCGGCCGGCAATAACCTGCCCGGTTATGCGATCCTTCCCTCCTGCACGCTTGCGCTTGCGCTCCTTCCGGAGCTTTCGCGCGTGGTCCGCAACGCCGTGGTGCAAGCGATGCAGGACTTCTATCCGACCTATGGGCGGATCAAGGGCCAGAGCTGGCTGCGGATCATCTTTTCGCATGCATTGCGGCCGACACTCGTGCCGGTGATTGCCTATTGCGGACCGCTGGTCGCTCATACGATCGGCGGTCTGGTCGTCATCGATGTGCTGTTCAACCTCGACGGTCTCGGAACACGGCTGATCGATAGCGTTCTGGCGGCGGACATACCGATGGCAATGGGTGCAGGGTTGCTCATTGGCATCTCCGTAGTCGCAATCAATGGCCTCAGCGACATCGCGGTAAGGCTGCTCGATCCGCGACTGTATGTGGCGGGCCAACAGCCATGACGTTTTCATCGCTCGATCGAGTTGCCATCAAGCCCCGGCGCATGCCGCCACGTTCGATCGTGCTTTTTGGATTCATGCCTTTGGCTGTGATGCTGCTGGTGGGGTTGTTCGGGCCACACCTGCTGACGGTCGACCCCAACCGCCAGGATCTCGGTGCAGCCTATGCTTCTCCGTCCACCGAATATCTTTTGGGCGCCGACAATCTTGGTCGGTCAATCGTCGCTCGGCTGATTAAAGGAACACGCATATCGCTCGGTATTGCCTTTGCCGGTGTGGTCGCCTCGCTGGCCACCGGCCTGGTGCTCGGATTTCTAGCCGCGTTTCGAACCGGCTGGACGAGGCAGATCATCATGCGCCTATCCGACGTGATCATCGCCTGCCCCAGCCTCTTGTTCGTCATCCTGGTCTCGGGCCTGTTGGGAGGCGGTATCGGTCCGATCCTCTTTGGTCTGTGGATGTCGCAATGGCCAGGCTTTGCCCGTCTCACCGCTGCGATAACAGCGCGTGAACTGGCAACCGATCATGTCGAGGCGTCCCGCCTGCTCGGGTTCCGTTCGGTCTACATCTTCCGCACGCATGTATTGCCGGCAATAGCTCCCTATCTTTCCTCCCTTGGCGCCCTGACGGTTGGCGCCAATGTCCTGACGATTTCGTCGGTCGGCTTCCTCGGTCTTGGCCTTCGACCGCCGGAAGCCGAATGGGGCGGGATGATCGCAGGAACCATGACTTTCTTCAGGTCATCACCCCACATGGTGCTGGCCCCGGCCGGGGCCATTCTGGTCTGCACGCTCTCGGCAACGCTGATCGGCGAATATTACAGCGCCCGCCGCCAAGGCACCGAGGAGGTTGCCTTGTGAGCACCCTTGCTGTCGAACGACTGACGATCGCAACGGCTGATCGTATCATCGTGGAAAACCTCTCGCTCAGCGTCGCTGCTGGCGAAATCCTCGCCGTTCTCGGGGAGACCGGCAGCGGCAAAAGTCTGATCGGCAGTGCGATCATGGGCCTCATGCCGAGCGGCGTTTCGGTCTCTGGCCGCATCATCGTCAATGGTCGAGTCCATGACGCAGCCGACCGCACAGCACTTCGGTCTCTATGGGCAAAAGACCTCTTCCTGCTGCCGCAGGAGCCGCTCAATGCACTTGCGCCTCTGCTCAGCGCAAAGTCTCAGGTCGCCGAGCAAATTCACTCGCCACGACGGTCGCACGAAGCCATCGCAGCGCTTCGCACCATGCAACTTGATGCTGAACATCACGGCAAGCGTCCATTCGAATTGTCTGGCGGCATGGCCCAGCGCGTGATGGCGGCGATCGCTTCCGTGACCAGTGCCGACATCATCCTCGCCGACGAACCGACAAAGGGTCTCGATGCAGATCGGCGCGACGTTGTGGCCCAGGTCTTCAGTGCATTGCGGAAGAGCGGTCGTGCGATTCTCCTTATCACCCACGATATCGCGCTTGTGCGGTCACTGGCCGATCAGATCGCCTTTCTCGATGAACGCTCGATCATGGAATCCGGACCTGCGAAGGAGATTCTGAGGGATCCCCGCACGGACTATGCGCGTCGATACATAGCGAGCGATCCCGCAACGTGGGGACACCGCCCCTATGCGCGCTCAACGACTGCGAAAGTTATTGAGACTGATCATCTCCGCATCGGTATTGGCAAAAGAATTCTGGCGGACGATGTGAGTTTCCATTGCCATGCCGGGCATATTTCGGCGCTTCTGGGCAAGAGTGGCATCGGAAAGACCACCCTTGGCCGAACGTTGCTCGGACAGACCTCGCCACTTGCTGGGACCATAAGGCGGCCGACAGCCGAGCGCGGCGGCTCCTTTCAAAAACTCCATCAGGATCCGACACGGGTGTTCGCGCCATGGCAATCACTCGGACGCAGCCTCCAAGACCTGCGCCGCCTGCCAGACGGCGACCGCGGCTTCAACGAAGTCAATGGATTGATGCAGCGCTTTGGCCTGCGGTACGACCTGCTCAATCGCCGCCCAAGCCAGATCAGCGGTGGTGAAGCGCAACGCCTGGCACTGGTCCGCATTCTGGCGATGAGGCCGACGATGCTGATTGCCGACGAGCCGACGTCGCGCCTCGATCCGCCGGTGCAGGAGCAGGTTGTCCGGCATCTACGCAAAATCGCCGATGAGGACGAACTGGCCATTCTGCTCATCACCCATGATCAGGACCTGAGCACGGCGATCGCGGACCGCCGCATGCTGATGGTGGCGGAAGACAACGCCCCGGCGACGTTGATCGATGTCACGAGATCGACACCGGACACGCTTCATACTTGACGTAGTTAACATTACGCACTACGCCAAAAAAAAGATACTTGTAGCATTCACTACGATCGTGACGGCTCGTGAGGATATAAGCATGCATTTTGACGCCCAGCTCTGGGCAGCGACCAAGGGCTTCCGGGCTCGCATCGCCGCGGCCATCGCCCTCGGATTTGTCTCGCTCGCGTTTGGGATCGCAAGATTCATCATCCTCGGCTGGCTGATCGCGCGTCTGTTCGAAGGCGCCCCACTGGCCGATCAGTTGGTTGCCATTGTCGCACTGCTGGCGGTTATCCTGTCGCGCATGGGTCTCGAATACTGGCGCGCCATGGTCGCGCATCGTACGGCAGCCCTTATTCAGGATCGGGTAAGGCTCAGCCTCTTCGACCAGATCGTTCGTCTGGGGCCTGCATGGCTCGCAGAACGAAGGACGGGTAGCATCGCCCTGTCGACGATCGATGGTGTCGAACAGCTCCAGGCGTTTTTCGGCCAGTTTATCCCACAGGTCGCCATCGCCTTTCTGGCGCCAGTGCTGCTGTTTGCTGTCCTGTCGTTCTGGGATGTCCCCGTTGCCGCCGTGATCTCGGTGGCCGCTATTCTCGCCTTGATCTTTCCGGTGGTCCTCAAGCGTATCGGCGAACAGTCGACCTTGCGCCGAGTACGCTCGTTCAAAGCTTTCGGTGCGGATTTTCTCGATGCCGTACAAGGCTTGCCGACCCTCAAGGCGTTCGGCCAGAGTGCCGCGTTCGGCGAGCGGCTTGCCCTGAAGGCAAACCAGTTGGCCGACAGCACACTGTTTGTCCTGCAAGCCGCCCTTATGAGCCGGGCATTCACGGACCTCGCCATCGCCGGCGGTGCGGCTGCCGCCATTGCGCTTGGCGCCTGGCGCGTCAGCCATGGAGAAATGAGTATCGAGGCCTTGCTCATCGTTCTGATGGCAGGGACCGAGGTGTTCCGGCCCTTGCGCGATCTGCGCTCCCTGCTCCATAGGGGGATGATGGCCAACGCAGCCGCCGTGGGCATCAAGGCATTACTGCAGGCGACCCCGCCGCGCCCGCCGCGCGAGACGTTCGCTACTCCGGAAATCGAGCCGTCGCTATCATTTGAGAATGTGCGGTTCAGCTATTCGGACGAACGTGGAGCGGCCTTGAAGGGCATATCGTTCGAGGTTAAGGCGGGCGAGCGCATCGGCATTGTCGGCTACAGTGGCTCGGGCAAATCGACCATCGTCAAGCTTCTGCTGCGGTTCTATGACGCTGATACCGGCACAATCCGCATTGGTGGGCATGATGTCACGGCGCTGGCCGCCGATCACATCCGTGACCAGATCGCCGTCGTGCAACAGGATACCTATCTCTTTTATGGTGCTGTCGAAGACAACATCCGTATTGCCCGCCCCAATGCGACAGCAGACGAGGTTGAGGCCGCCGCGCAGGCAGCGAACGCTCACACGTTCATCACCGCCCTGCCAGAGGGCTATCGTACGATCATCGGGGAGCGCGGTCTGCGACTTTCCGGGGGCCAGAGACAGCGCATCGCGATTGCCCGTGCGGTCCTGAGGGACGCTCCCATCCTCATCCTCGATGAGGCACTCTCGTCAGTCGATGCCGAGAACGAGAGCATCATCCAGGCCTCGCTCGATGATCTCTCCAGGGAGCGGACGACCATCGTGCTCGCCCATCGCCTGTCGAGCGTGATCGACGCTGACCGTATCCTCGTGGTTTCCGATGGCCTTATCGCCGATAGCGGCACGCATGCCGAACTGATCGCGCGCGACGGCCCGTACCGGAAACTCATGGCCGAGCAGGTTCAACTGAGCGAGAGTAACGCCCTGCTCGACTTCAACACGGTCGTAGCACCCGAAAAGCAACGCGCGGCCGAGATCGTACAGACAACCCCGGCAAAGCCTCAATCGACAGAAGGTGAGAGGATCGCTGCGGGTCTCACGGCATTCCAGACCCTCGGGACGTTGTTCAGATTGATTGGACCCTGGCGCAAGCAACTGGTCCTGACGGTCACGTCCGGCGTGGGACGCGTCTATGCTTTGATCGGCGTCAGCACGCTCAGTGCTCTGACGGTGGCGGCAATTAAGACGGGCACACCGTTCGGAGCCTATCTCATTTGGATGGCGGCTCTGGTGCCTCTGGCGGCATTCTTGCAGTGGAACGAATCCTGGCGGTCCCACGACATGGCCTACAGTTTGCTCGCCCAGATGCGGGTCGATCTATATTACGCGCTGGAAAAGCTTGCACCCGCCTATCTTCTGAAGCGGCGCTCGGGTGATCTTGTTTCGCTCGGGACGCAGGACGTCGAGACGGTCGAATACTTCTTCGCTCACGTTGTGGCGCCGGCGATGGTGGCGCTCCTGATACCACTGACCGTTCTGATCGCTCTCGCCTTCATAGCTTGGCCAACGGCGGTCGTGCTGCTGCCGTTCCTGGTGTATGCAGCGCTCGCGCCGGTGTCTGAGAGACGCAAGGTGGATGCTCTTGGCGGTCAGGCTCGCACCGAACTGGGTGGTCTCAACGCCTTCGTCGTCGACACCGTGCAAGGCATGGGCGAGCTCATTGCCTTTCGCGCGGTTGCTGCGCGCCGGAAGCTCTTTCACGATCAAACTTCCGAATATCAGCGCACGAGAGTGGCGCTCAATGCTGACCTGTCGTTCCAGACGGCCAAGCAGGAGGTGGTTTCCGCCCTTGGATCAACAGCCGTGCTGGTCACTGCGGCCTTTATGATCCACAGCCACGCCTTCGAGCCAACGCTTCTCCCGCTCGTCGCCCTCCTGTCGTCGGCGGCCTTCCTGCCGGTATCGGAACTGGCGCAGGCCGCACGACAGCTCGCCGACTCGATCGCGTCCACGCGGCGCGTCCATGCGGTCCATGTCGAACCCATTCTGGTTACTGACGGACCTAAGCTCCTGCCCGGTTCGACCAGTGGATCCGAACTGGAATTTTCGAACGTCAGCTTTTCCTACGACAAGACGGGATCTACCGTGCTTGAGGAGATTGATTTCAAGGTGCCAGCCGGCGCGCGGATCGCCCTCGTCGGCTCGTCGGGCGCCGGCAAGACGACGATCGCAAACCTGGTGCTGCGCTTCTGGGATCCACAGCAGGGGCGCATTACAATCGATGGCCATGACTTGCGCGAAATCACCCTCAACAGTCTTCGCGAGCATATCGCGCTCGTCGCGCAGGACACATACCTGTTCAATGCGACCTTGGCCGAAAACATTCGGCTTGCTCGTCCAGATGCCACCCAGGAAGACCTGGACCTGGCTATCCAGCGCGCTGCCCTTACGGATTTTGTTGCATCACTGCCAGCCGGTCTCGAAACGCCTGTTGGAGAACGAGGCGTTCAGCTATCCGGTGGACAAAGACAGCGCATTTCAATTGCCCGGGCATTCCTTAAGAATGCGCCGGTGCTGATCCTGGACGAGGCCACCTCTCATCTCGATGCGGCGAGCGAAGCGCATGTGCGAGCAGCACTCGACGAGCTTATGATCAACAGGACAACCCTCATCATCGCCCACCGGCTATCGACCATTCAGGCAGCCGACCAAATCCTGGTGATGCGGGACGGGCGGATCGTCGAACGGGGAAAACACCGTGATCTGATGAGCCTGGGCGGATTTTACGCCGAGCTGATTGGCCATCAATCGGCAGGAGCGGCTCCGGCCAGATCCTGACGCCAGGCCCCCCAGAGGTCGACGCAAACACCTCGGTGTCGCGGTTACGGCCAATGGCTTGCCCCTGCCGTGCTGGGCCACGTTTCGGCTCATTCAACCACAAAGCCGGACAGACTCTTCGGCTTCGAAGCAAGATCTCTATCGTTGCTTATACGAGGATTTTCCTTCTTTGTTCTCATGATTCACATGTTCTGATAGACCGGCCCTTCGCCGCCTTGTGGCGGTACCCAGGTGATGTTCTGGTTCGAGTCCTTGATGTCGCAGGTTTTGCAGTGCACGCAGTTCTGGGCGTTGATGACGAAAACGTCCTCGCCGTCCTTTTCCACCCATTCGTAGACGCCGGCCGGACAGTAGCGGGTCGAGGGCCCCGCATAGATGTCGTGTTCGGAGCGCTTCTGCAGCTGCATGTCCTTGACCTTGAGGTGCACCGGCTGGTCCTCCTCATGGTTGGTGTTGGACAGGAAGACCGACGACAGGCGGTCGAAGGTCAGCACACCATCCGGCCGTGGATAGGCGATCGGCTTGTGTTTGGCGGCCGGCTCCAGCGAGGCGGCATCGGTCTTGCCGTGTTTCAGCGTGCCGAAGACCGAGAGACCGA
>NZ_JABAEF010000024.1 GCF_023701945.1 Rhizobium sp. CG5 | reverse complement strand
CTTCGACCGCGGCGTTCAGAGCAAGCAGGTCGGTCTGGCGGGCGATTTCCTGGACGATCGAGATCTTCTCGGCGATCGTGCGCATGGCGCCGACGGCGCGGCTGACGGCCTCGCCGCTCGCTTCGGCGTCCTTCGACGACTGGCGGGCGATCTTTTCGGTCTGGGCGGCGTTGTCGGCGTTCTGCTTGATGTTGGCGGCCATCTGTTCCATCGAGGCAGAGGCTTCTTCGGCCGAGGAGGCCTGTTCGGTGGCGCCCTGCGACAGCTGCTCGGAGCTTGCCGACAGTTCCTGGCTGCCGGACGATACATTGTCGGCTGCGGCCAGCGCATCGCCAACTACGCCACGCAGGCGTTCGATCATGGTATTGACGTAGCCCAGCAGGTCGCCAATTTCGTCTCGCGTGGTGACGGTAGCGAGCGATGTCAGGTCGCCATCGGCCACGGTTTGAACCGCTGTGACCGCATTGCGCAAGCCACGGTTGATCGACAGGGCAATCCAGACGGCGGAGATCACGGCGATCACCAAGGCGATACCGGCGACCGTCAGCATAATGGTGCGTGTCTGCGCGTAGTTGGCACCGGCCTCTACCTTGGCATCTTCCAGGCGCGAGGTTTCAAGCTCAATGATTTCCGTCAGCAACTGGTCGATCTCGTTGACGGTCGCGCGGTTTTCCGTGGACGAAAGGTTCAGGGCACCCGGTTGGTTGCCGGCCAGGATCATGGCGCGGATTGCGTCGTCCTGCTTGCGATATTCCGTTTCAAAGCCGCTGAGCTTGCTCCACAGAACCTTGCCCTGTTCGGTGGCGAGCAGCAATACAGACTCGTACGCCGTATCGAACTCCTTGCGGAAGCCTTCCGCCTTCAGGCCGTATTCCTGGACGGCCTTCATGTCCGTGGCAAGCAGCATGTTCTTCTGCTGGCGCAACTGCTGGAGTTGAGCATTGTTCATGTTCTGCGCCAGGTTGAGGCGTGCGGCTGGCCCTTCGACGACCGTTTGAAGCGTCTTGTTGAGTTCGCCCAGGCTGATGACGCCAAGGGCGGCAACAGAGATCAGCATCACAATTACGAAGCCAAATGCCATGGCCAACTTTAACTTAATGGTAGCACGCATAACGAAACCCTCTCGTACTTTAGGCCGAATGCGCGGGCGCGGTGTTGCGCTCATGCTGGGCGGAAAAAATGGCTTGCAGGTTTGGAATAATAATGAACTCGCTGTCCCGACGGACAAGGCATTCGATGAAGTCAGGGCGCCATCGCATGCCCACGCTGGGTGGTGGCTCGCCGGCCGATTTGGCCAGCGTCGTCACCTCATGGACCTTGTCTGTCCTGACGCCGATCAGCGTCGGTTCGCCCTCGATATCGAGCTGGATGACGATGATCCGGCTATCGATCGTGGTCTTGGTGGCATCCATGCCGAAGGCCAGCCGGATGTCGGCCAGCGGAATGACCTTGCCGCGAAAGTTGATGACGCTGGCCACGAAGGGGCGGCTGCCTGGGACGGCGGTTTCCGGCAGGAGGTCGAGAATTTCCTGAACGATGATGGCGTCGAAGGCGAAGGTCTCGCCGCCAAGGTCGAAGGTGAGAATCTCGATTTCATCGACGGTGCCGCCGTTGGGGGTTGGGGTTTTTCTCAGAGCTTCACTCATCCTGCTGCACGCAACTGCGCCTCCTGCTGCTGTCCCGACACGACCAGATGGGCGACATCGAGGATTAGGGCCACGCTACCATCGCCCAGGATGGTCGCGCCGGAGAAGGTGGCGACATCGTGGTGGAGCTTGGATAGGGATTTGATGACGGTCTGGTGATCGCCGATGATCTGGTCGACGACCAGGCCGACCCGTTCACTGCCGGTGGATATGACCACGATCTTCTGGAAGGGATCTGGCTTGATGCCGGTGCGGAACAGATCGCGTAGCCGGATAAACGGAACGAGATTGTCCCGCAGCGATATGAAGCTGCGGCCGCGCGAGCGCAGATCGTCTTCCAGCGAAAGTTCGAGGCATTCTTCCACGGTGGAGAGTGGGATGACGTAGCAGCCATTGCCGACCCGGACCAACAAGCCGTCGATGATGGCAAGTGTCAGCGGGATTCGCAGCGCCACCTCGGATCCGAGGCCCGGATTGCTCTTGACGTCGATCACGCCGCGAAGCGCATCGACCGTTTTCTTCACCACGTCCATGCCGACGCCGCGGCCCGACAGGTTGGTGACCTGCTGGGCGGTCGAGAAGCCGGGCTGGAAGATCAGCTGCAGCAGTTCCTGGTCGGAGAGCACGGCACCGGGCTGGACGAGGCCGGAGGATTCGGCCTTGGCCCGCACCCGTTCGCGGTTGATGCCGCGGCCGTCGTCCTTGATGGTGATGATCACCTCGCCGCCGGACTGGCGGGCCGACAGCAGCACGCGGCCAGCCGGATCCTTGCCAGCGGCAATGCGCTCGTCCGGCGTTTCCAGGCCGTGGTCGATGGAATTGCGCACCAGATGCACCAGCGGATCGGCGAGGCGCTCGACCACCGTCTTGTCGACCTCGGTGGTTTCGCCTTCCGTCTCAAGTTCGATCGTCTTGCCGGTTTCGCGGGCAAGGTCGTGAACCAGGCGCCGGAAACGTCCGAACAGACTGCCGACGGGCACCATGCGCAGTACCATCATGGTGTCGCGCAGCTCGCCCGAGAGGCGTTCAACGTCTTCCGAGACGGCGCGTAGCTGGATATCGGCGCTGGCATTGGCCAGCTGCGACAAGCGGGACTGGGCAATCACCAACTCGCCGACGCGGTCCATCAGTTCGTCCAAGCGTTCGGCAGGTACGCGGACATTCTCGGCGCCCTTGTTCTGCTTGGCATCGGCTGCAGCCGGTATGGCCTGGCTGCGCCGTTCAAGAGCAGGCTCTTCGGCGACGACAACGGCGGTTTCCTGGCGCACCGGCTCGGCGGGAGCGCCGGGCTTAACCGTCGTGATGTCAAGCTGCATGTCGTCCATGACGAAAATGAAGACATCGTCGATGGCCGAGCGCGGCTGGGCAGTGGTCAGCGTGACCTTCCATGCCAGATGCAGGTCTGAAGGGTCGAGTTCGGCCAGCGAAGGGATGGCCGAATTGTCCACCTTGATGGTGCATTCGCCAAGCTCGGCGAGTTCGTCGAGCAGGCCTAAGGGATTGGTGCCGTTGGCCATGGCATTAATGGGCAGCTTGAAATCGATCTGCCAGGTGGTGCTTTCGGCGGGGGCCTCGGCCTTGGCGGAGGCAGCGGCGGCAACCGTCGTTGTCGCAGCTGTCGGGGCCTTCTGTCCGCCGACTGCGGCCTGCAGCTTGGACAGAAGCTGGCGCCCCGTTTCTTCATGATCGCCGTTCGGGGTGTCGACCAGCGAACGCATGTGATCCTGTGCTTCCAGCACGGCAGCCACCAATTCGCTGGTGGCGGGCACTTCGCCCTTGCGCACCCGGTCGAAGGCGGTCTCGCAATGGTGGGTGAAGGCGGCCAGGGCCTCAAACCCGAACATGGCTCCCGATCCCTTCAGCGTATGAAGGCCGCGAAAGACCGCGTCGATTTGATCCTGGTCGGAGAGATTGTGCAGCAGGTCCAGCAGGCCGTCTTCGATCTGCTCGAACAGTTCGGCTGCTTCTGTCCGAAAGACCTGGATGGGATCCATTGTGTTCATCTGCCGAGGACCTTTCGTGCGATCTTGACCAGTTGTTCCGAATCGAAAGGCTTGGTGATCCAGCCGGTGGCGCCGGCGGCCTTGGCGCGGCTTTTTATGTCGGCATCGGATTCCGTTGTCAGAAAGATGATCGGTATGCCTGTGTGAGCGGGCGACTTGCGCAGCGCTTCAATCATGGCAAGACCGTTCATGTTCGGCATGTTAAGATCGGTGACAATCAGGTCGAAGCTGGCCGATTTCGCCTTGTTCAGGCCGTCAAGGCCATCGACGGCCTCGGTCACCTGATAGCCGGCATTGGTCAGCGCGATTTTTGTCGTCATCCGGATACTGGCTGAATCGTCAACCGTGAGAATGTTCGCACTCATTGTATTTCCTTCCGATGGAACCAGAACTGGCAGGCGGCGGCATCCATATCCGTCAGGAAACCGCCTCGTCTGAGGGTATCAAGCACGCGGCCGCTGGCTGGGTTCTTCAGGGCGATCGACTTGCCGTAGGTTTGGGCGTGGCGGCGCGAGGCCTCCAGCACCTGGATGAAGCTGAGGTCCGCATCGGCGCCCTCTGGGATGTCGATGAGGACGCTGCTGCTTTCCGTAAGGCCGCTCAGCAATTGCTCGCGCACGGCCTGCGCGTTTCGGATCGACAGAGATTGGGGCAGTGTCAGCGTATGTGGAGCGGTTTCGTTTGACATCGGCATTCCCTAGGCCCGCTTGGGGGCAAGTTTGGATGAACTGGACGCAAGGCTATTGATGGAGGGCGACGCGCCGCTCTCCGTTTCGGCATCGGCTTGTTCCGCCATCAACGCCGAGATGGCTGGCCACTGGTGGACGAAGGCATCCACGCAGCGTGGGTCGAAATGCAGCCCGCTGTTGGCGAGAATGTACTGGTAGGCCTCGTCCACGGACCAGGCCTTCTTGTAAGGCCGCTCAGAGCACAAGGCCTCGAACACATCCGCCACCGCGGCGATTCGGGCTTCAATCGGGATCTGCTCGCCGGAAAGCCGGTTCGGGTATCCCGTTCCGTCCCACTTTTCATGATGTCCGCCGGCAATGGTCTCGGCGACGCGAATGAGATCGGACGAGCCGTGCTCAAGGATGCTCACGCCGATCTCAACATGCCTGCGCATCTGTTCCAGTTCGTCCGCCGTCAGGCGCCCGGGTTTGCGAAGAATGTCATCGGCGATGCCGATCTTGCCGACATCGTGCAGCGGTGCTGCCAGATAGATCATCCGGCACGATGTCTCGTCCAATCCGAGGTCTTCAGCCAGCAACCGGCAGATATGGGCGACGCGCGAGACATGCTCGCCGGTATGGCCATCGCGGTACTCGATGGCCCGCGCCAGTCGCCAGATGATTTCCTCTTCGCGGGCGACGAGCTTCAAGGTGGCATTGGCAACGATGGCCGTCAGTCCTTTGGCGCGCGCCGACAGTTCCAGCTGCGCCTGTCGCAAGGCCAGCAGATTGCGGACCCGCGCCTTCAACTCGATGGTATCGATCGGCTTGCTCAAAAATTCCGTGGCGCCAGCTTCGATTGCCTCCAGCCGGATGCTGCGCTCGGTTTCCGAGGTGATCATCATGATCGGGACGTGGCTGTAGTGCGGCTGCCGCCGCAGGCTGCGGATGACTTCGATGCCGTTCATCTTGGGCATCGTGTAGTCCACGAGAACGATGTCAAAGACCGTCGTCCTGCAGACCAGCAAGGCCATCTCAGGATCGAGAAACGTCTCTGTGGTGATGTCGACCAAATCCTTTAGCGCTGCTTCCAGCGCGAATAATACCGATTTGCTGTCGTCAATCAAAACAACGCGCACGTTCCGCTCCAAATTCCCAGTCGGGGAAAGAATTGTTTACGAATTGTTATAGAGAACACGCGGGTGTGCTCCGCATTGAACGCTATAAGATGATATTTTTGGGATTTTTTATTTCGATCTGCGTCATGCAGCCGTTCGATCAGCGGAGCGGTAGCTCGGAAGCTGTATGAAGTCGCTTCGTTTGGTGATCTATCTTGACTGTAATGTCTGATAACAAAGTTAACGGAGCGTTAAGAGCAGAGGGCCACGTATCGCGTATTGCGACAATTAATTGGTGTAGACAACCAAATTTTGGGTGGTGTCGGGGCGCGTTAGTTACGGCCCCGCCGTCCTGCAGCGGGGATTGGCTTCCCCGCCAAATCTTGAGCGGGCGCCTCTGGGGGCGCCCGCTATTTTACGCTGCCTGAAGACCCGCCAGGCGGGGGCGGGCATCGCGGAACGAAATGAGCCGGCGGCTGCTTTCATCCCAAAGGACGAGCTTGACGCAACGCAGGCTATCCATGATCGTGATGCGGCCGAGGTTCGCCAGTTCCGGATGGTCCTTCAGCACTTCCGGCAGGCGATAATACGGTACCCGGCTCGACAAATGATGGACATGGTGGATGCCGATATTGCCGGTCATCCAGCGCAGCACGGGCGGAAGATCATAGTGCGACGCGCCGTGCAGGGCTGCCTCCTGGAATTGCCATTCCGGCTTCTTGGACCAGTGGGTGTCCTCGAACTGATGCTGCACATAGAACAGCCAGATGCCGGCCGTTGCGGCCAGAATGACGATCGGCAGGTGAACCAGAAGGAACGGAAC
This sequence comes from Rhizobium sp. CG5, assembly GCF_023701945.1. GTDB lineage: Bacteria > Pseudomonadota > Alphaproteobacteria > Rhizobiales > Rhizobiaceae > Allorhizobium. The sequence continues at coordinate 80,479 of NZ_JABAEF010000024.1, read as the reverse complement.
CAGGCCGACAGCCCAGATCAGCAGGCCGGCCAGAACAGCAACGGCGGCATTGGTCGCCATGGTGGAAACCCAGGGGCTGAGGCCGGACCGCATCATGCCGAAGGGCAGGCGCTGCTTGAACAGGAAGAGAAATGCCGGGCCGATGCCGAACATCACCAGGGGATGCCGGTAGAGGCGATAGGCAAGCCGCTGGCGCTTCGACAGGGCGGCATATTCCTCGACCGTCAGCGTCGTTATGTCGCCGATGCCGCGCTCGTCGAGATTGCCAGCCGAAGCATGATGGGCGGCATGGGCGCGCCGCCAGTAATCGTAGGGCGTCAGCGTCAGGATGCCGATCAGGCGGCCCGTCCAGTCATCGACCGAGCGCCGCGCAAAAAATGAGCCGTGCCCGCAATCGTGCTGGATCATGAAAAGGCGCAGCAGAAAACCCGCCGCCGGAATGATCAGGACCAGACCCAGCCAATAGCCGTAGTGGACCGCGGCCCAAGTCAAGGCCCAGAGCACGGCAAAGGGCACCACGGTGACGATCAGTTCGAACGTGCTGCGTCCCGGGCTGGGTTCGCGGTACTTGGACAAAATCTTCAGCCAGGCTTTTTCGTCCGGGCCTTTGGGATGCTCGAGGGTGGGCATCGCGTTCATGAGCTTTGGCTTGCTTTCTGGGTGAAGGAAAAACGGTGGGGTGAAGGCCGAAGCCCGGCATGGGCCTGTGTGTGCAACGCTTTGATGCAAGCGGTGTTCCACGCATCGTGGCTGCAGGGCAGCCGGTCGAGAAGCCGGGTGTGGGCTGGAAATGTTGCGCAATCGTCGGCCATCAATGGCAGTGCTCTCTCGTCTTGAGCACACACAGCACATTACTATGCTGACATCTGATCAAACCATTTCAATGTGGAGTTACGTAAATCTTTAATGTGGCAGATTCAAGCCTGTCGCGCGGCATTGCAGGTCCGGCGGAGCGTTTGGCAGGTGGCAGCTTGTCGCACCGGCCGGCAATTGCCGTTCCCGCCATGGGCGTCATATGTGCAGCCAGGCCTCGATGCCGATTGCCGCGGCCTTTCCGGTGGCAAGGCAGGACGTCAGAAGATAGCCCCCGGTCGGGGCCTCCCAATCCAGCATTTCGCCGGCCACGAAAACACCGGGCGCCGTCTTCAGCATATATCGCTCGTCGACACCCGCCCAGGCGACGCCGCCGGCCGAGGAGATGGCCTCGGCGATCGGCCGGCATCGCAGGACGGGGAGCGGCAGGGTCTTCAGCCGCTTTGCCAGCGCATCCGGTTGTAACCGGTTGGCCTCGGGCATGATGTCGCGCAGCATCGCCGCCTTCACGCCGTCGAGACCGGCGCCCTTGCGCAGCCGGTTGGCGAAACTGGCCTTGCTGTCCTGGCGGGACAGGTCGGCCTCCAGCCGTTCTGCTGTTCTGCCGGGGACAAAGTCGAGGATCAGGGCCGCCTGGCCTGAACTTTCAAGCTGGTCGCGCAGGGCCGCCGCATGGGCATAGACGAGGCTGCCCTCGATGCCGGTTTCCGTCACGACGAATTCGCCCGACATGGTTCCAGCGGGCGAGCTTGCTGTCACAGACTTGATCGGTGCGCCGGCAAAGCGCTGCCGGAAGAGATCGCTCCATGCGACATCAAAGCCGCAATTGGCCGGCCTGAACGCTTTGATATCGATCGACCGTGCACTCAGCCATGCCGTCCAGGCGGCATCCGATCCCAATCGCGGCCAACTTGCGCCGCCGAGCGCCAGAAGGGTCGCATCCGGCTCTATCATAAGGGTGCCGTGCGGGGTCTCGAAGCTGAGGGCACCGTTTCTCCATCCGGTCCAGCGATGCCGGGTCCGGATCACCAAGCCCTGGCTTTCCAGCCGCGCCAGCCATGCCCGCAGCAGGGGGGATGCCTTCATGGCCTTGGGAAAGACACGTCCCGATGTGCCGACGAAGGTTTCGGTTCCAAGCGCCGCTGCCCAGGCGCGGATATCTTCCGGCGGCAAACCATCAAGGGCCGGGCGCAGGCGGGCACCGGCCGCCCCGAAGCGGGAGGCGAAGACGTCGTAGTCTTCCGAATGGGTGAGGTTCAGTCCCGATTTGCCGGCCAGCAGAAACTTGCGTCCGACCGTCGGCATCGACTCATAGACCGTCACCCGATGACCCGCCGCAGACAGGATGTCGGCCGCCATCAGGCCGGCCGGGCCGCCGCCGACAATTGCGATCTGCTTTGGTGTCATGGACTTAACTTCATGCGCCGAGCCACTGTGGCTTCAAGGTATCGCCTCGTTCTAGGGCGATCGGCATGGGCAGGCAAGTCTTGCTCAGTGCAGGGTGGTCGATCGCTGGTCGTCGTGCAGGATGCGGAAGGCCTCGTTCAGGGCTTCGACCAGGATATCGGTGAGTTCGTCGGCTTTCTCTTCCAGGAAGGAGAGATCGGCCATTTCGATCAGCCGCTCGATCGCGTGGTCCGGTTCGTTCGACATCTCATGGTCCTTCTTCTCTGTCGCGGCTCATCCCGACTGTGGGGTGCCACGATAGGGCCGCACGCTTGCGCCGGGCTTGAGATCGGCACAGCTCTGCTCGGCGCGCGGGTTAGTCCTGGTAGATGTAGGATGCGCACATCTCGTCGCTTGATGTCGGCGGCGCCTTGCCGGTGAAGACGGCCACGGCCGAAAGACCTTCGCCGGCCGCCCAGTTGGCGATATAGGTGACGTCGCCCATGCCGCACAATTGATTGCCGTTTTCCAGTTCGGGGTCGGACGGATTCTGGACGCTGAAGACGGAAGCCGGAACCCGTTCGCCATCGACGACGAAATGGTCGGCTATGAGCTGGTCGAAGATCAACTCCTCGCCATTCTGGAAGACCAGGCTGAAATCATCCATGGCAATATTGCCGGTGATGCTCTCGGCCGTGTTGCTGTAGGCGGTGTAGTCGTCGCCATAGGCTGAGGAGACCGCGCCGACGGCGAGGGTGACGCCCAGAACGACAGGCAAGAGACAGTTCGGCATCAGGGTTTCCTCGTTGGATCGGTTTTTCATCGGTCGTCGGTGGCAGAAGCCGCGCCATTCCAAGCGGGCAGATCCATGGCCCGTCCCGATGTGGCGTAACCGATTCGTCTGGCCAGAGAGCTATCTGCTCTGCCGGCAAATTGCAAAGCCGGTCACGTCGATGCTCGCCTGTGCGGGCGTCTTGGCACTCTTTGCGAAAACGGTCCGTTTCCTCCGGCCGCCTGGGGGTGATAGGCTTGGTCGCTCGCAAAAAGGAGAGAACGGATATGGATATCAAGCGTTGCGGATCACGGCCGTCGAGCGTGCCGCCTGCGGACTATTTCACCGGCGCGGTGCGCCAGGACGCGCTGCACGAGGCGCCGGCGCCGGCCCGCATCCGGGCCGTATCGGTCACGTTCGAACCGGGCGCCCGCACGGCATGGCACACCCATCCGCTCGGACAGACGCTGATCGTCACCTCCGGCATGGGCTGGGCGCGCACATGGGACGGGCCGCTGCAGGAGATCCGGCCGGGCGACGTGATCTGGATTCCGCCGGGCGAGAAACACTGGCACGGCGCCACGGCAACCACTGCGATGACCCATATCGCCCTGCAGGAAGCGCTGGACGGCACATCGGTCGACTGGCTGGAGCATGTCAGCGACGAAGACTATGGCGGGCAGGCTTGACGCGCACGCTCCACAGCCTGCAGCGCATCGAGACCTTTGCGCAGGAGATCAAGAAAAGCCGGTTTCGGGCCTTGGCCGGACCGGTGGACAGCGAACAGGCGGTGCGGGATTTCATCGCGGCCTATGCGGATACCGGTGCCAACCACAATTGCTGGGCCTGGCGCGTCGGACAGGCCTATCGCTTCAGCGACGATGGCGAGCCGAGCGGCACGGCGGGAAAACCCATCCTGCAGGCGATCGACGGCCAGGCGCTCGATGGCGTCGCGGTGGTCGTCACCCGCTGGTTCGGCGGCATTCTGCTGGGCAGCGGCGGCCTGATGCGGGCCTATGGCGGCACCGCCGCGACCTGCCTCAGGGTTGCCGACAAGCAGCCGATCGTTCTGCGGCTCAAATCGGTCATCCGCTGCCCGTTTTCCGATTTCAGCCTGGTGAAGTCGCGCCTGCTTGGCTGCGCCGATGTGCGGATCGATCACGAAGCCTTCGTCAGCGAGGGGGTCGAACTGACGCTGGCCCTGCCGCAGGCCGATTTGGCGGCCATTCTGGCCATGGTGGTCGACCTCACCGCCGGACGGGTGGTGATCCTTGGAGAGGACGAGGCGACCAGTCTATCGCCGGCGCCATCACCGTGACGGCTGGTGCCGGCACAGGTTTGGCCAGCGGCCCCTGCTTTTTTCCTCGCCTCGTCGGGGCGCCTGCGTTAAAGCGGGCCGCGAGTGTTCCGCTTTTCGCCAGGCGCCCTATCTCCTTCGTTGTGCTTCCGGCCGCTGCCCAAAAATCTATACCGCGATCGGGCGGCAGGTTCGAGCCGACGGATGAAACCAGTCCCGGATGATCAAATGTCCAAGAAACCGAAACGCGACAGTGCCGAAGACGAGGAACGGCTGAAGGCCGAATATCCGGGCCTTTACGTCGATTTCCTGGCCGGACGCATCCCGTCGCTGCCGCGCGCCATGCAGATGGCCGGGCTGACCGGCGAGCGCACCCGCCTGCAGAAGCTGAAGAATTCCTGGAAAAAGGCGACGGACGACGATCGCCGCGCCTTCCTGTCCTGGCTTGCCGAAACAGACGGCGCCCTTGTTGCCGCCCCGGCCGGCATGGGCCCGGGAGCCCAGGCGGCGATGCCGCCGTCACCGCCCCCGCCGATCGCCACCGGCCGCTACCTGCTGCCCGCCACCGTGGAGCGCATCAAGGCCATCATGATCCGGCGCGGCCTGCGCCCGGCCGATGTCATGGCAGAAATGGGCTTCCTCGCCGAGGACCGCTCGCTGACCCTGGCGCTGGCCCGAAATTCGAGCCTCCGACTGAGCGTCATCGTGGAGCTGGAGAAATGGCTGGCGGTCAATGCGGAGTAGCGCGGAGGATTTCCGGGGGATGGGTGGAGGGGTGCCAAGGACTATCCCGGAGCACAATTTATCGTTGCGAACTGCATCCTTGAATGCGAAAATGCCCATCAAAAGAGGTTTTCAATGTCATCGATGCAGTGCTTCCCGCTCGAGGTTTGTGAAAAGCTTGGCAATTACGTTTATCGCTTGATTGACCCGCGAAACGGCGAAACCTTTTACGTTGGCAAGGGGCGAAACAACCGCGTTTTCGACCATGCAGCAGGATCACCGACGATCCTTGATGATGCCTCCCAGCAGCTTGGCGCAAAGCTTGATCGCATTCGTGCGATCAAAAATGCAGGCTTGGATGTATTGCATGTAATTCATCGGCACGAAATACCAGATGACGCCGTCTTTGAGGTCGAAGCCGCTTTGATCGATGCTTATCCTGGCCTGACCAACATCCAAGGCGGACACGCAAGTAGCGATCGTGGACCAATGAACCATTTGGAACTGATCGATAAGTATGCGCTACCGGAACTCCCTTCAGAACCAGCGCATCGCCTTATCCTTATCAACATCAACAAACTTGAAGATCGATCTGATCGGGAAGCCATTTACAACCTCGTTCGCTACTGCTGGAGGATTTCAAAGGCGCGTGCGGAGAAGGCAGAATATGTGCTGGCGGTCGTTAGAGGTATCGTTGTTGGCGCATTCCAGCCAGAAAAATGGATGCAGGCCACGCAGAAGAATTTTCCGACAATCTCTTATGCCGATGGTTCAGAGAGCCATCGCATCGGCTTCGTCGGCAAGCAAGCCGAGAAGGAAATATGGGATCTATACGTGGGAGAGCGTGGGAAGCGTGTCACCAACCCGGATTTGAAACATATTCAGAACCCGATCCGTTTCTGGAATTGTTGAGATGACACGAGTGGCGACTTACAAAAAAATCCAAGCATGGGTCAAAGAGCGGCACAATTTCGTGCCCAAGAGCTGCTGGACCGCCGACATGAAAGCGCGAGATGGAAAAACGAGTCGCATCGCCTTCAATCGACTTGATCCGAATAACAGGAAATATCCATGTCCTCAGAAGAGAGAAGAGGCGATCAAAGAAGCGCTGAGGCATTTCTCGATGATTTGAGTGCTGCTACGCCTCAAGCGTGGCCTTTCGAAGTCGCCTGCACGGTAAAGCGCACAATACGCCAAGCTCCGCGACGGCAATCAAGTCCTGAACCTATTCAATTTTCACAGAATAATGGCGGAGAGGGTGGGATTCGAACCCACGGTGCCCTTGCAGGCACGCCGCATTTCGAGTGCGGTGCTTTCGACCACTCAGCCACCTCTCCGGTCGTTCTGGTCGGCGCTTGGTCGGCGCGGGCGTTACATAGCGGGCAAATGTCGGGCTTGCAAGGGCGAATATCGAACTATCTCGTGCTTTCATCTTGACAGGTTTTTGCGCCTCACGTATGCGAGCGGTGAATTAGGCATGGGCTCACTGTGCCTTGTTTTCCTGGCGCTTGGCGCAGGGCTCACCGGCGGACCGATGAAGACAGCCTGTCGCTGTCGGAAAAAAGTCCGCTCAACTCCGACTGATAAAAAGACAGCCGTTCGGATTTCACCGGACAGAGCTGGAACGAACATGAAAGGATAACCAATGTTCGCAGTCATCAAGACCGGCGGTAAACAGTACCGCGTTGCTGCCAATGACGTGCTCACCATCGAAAAGCTGGAAGCCGTTGCTGGTGATATCATCGAATTCAACGAGATCCTGATGGTCGGCGTCGGTGCCGATGCAACCATCGGCGCGCCCTTCGTGGCAGGCGCCCTGGTCAAGGCGGAAGTCGTTGAGCAGAACCGCGGCAAGAAGGTCATTGCTTTCAAGAAGCGCCGTCGCCAGAACTCCAAGCGTTCGCGCGGCCATCGTCAGCATCACACCGTCGTCCGTATCACGGACATTGTCGCCGCTTAACGGCCCAACGCGAAACCAAGTTTAAAGGAGAACTCCCATGGCACACAAAAAAGCTGGCGGTTCGTCGCGCAACGGTCGCGATTCGAATTCCAAGCGCCTTGGCGTGAAGAAGTTCGGCGGCGAAGTCGTCGTTCCGGGCAACATTATCGTGCGTCAGCGCGGCACGCAGTGGCATCCGGGCAGCAATGTCGGTCTCGGCAAGGACCATACCGTCTTTGCACTGATCGAAGGTAATGTCGCCTACCGTACCAAGGCCAATGGCCGCGTCTACGTGTCCGTGATGCCGAAAGCGGCGGAAGCAGCAGAATAAAACCGGTAGCGTACAATGCAGCCGGTGTCTCATCGACCCGGCTGACCGTACCAGGTTCAGTCTAGACAAAAGGGGAGATGGGGCACCACCCATCTCCCTTTTTTCATGCCTTTTTTCCAACGAAGGAGACTGTACCATGCAAAGCGAATTGTTACGGGTAGACCAATTGCGGTCGCCCGAAGATCGGCTGAGGCCGGATCGGTTAAGAAGCGATTGCCCCGTCTTACTGTCGCAAAGGCTCGTCCTGCGCGCCCCCCACGCAGAAGACATCGACGCCCTTGCCCATCTCGCCAATAACGCCGCCATCGCCACGATGGTGTCTCGCATGCCGCATCCCTACACGGCAACGGACGCCGCCGATTTCGTGCGACGTACCAATATTGGCGAGATCGGCAAATGCGTCTACGCCATTACCAAAGCGGAAAACGGCGAATTCCTCGGTTGCTGCGCGCTGGAGCCCCATCAGCATGACGAGGCCCTGGAGCTCGGTTATTGGCTGGGCGAGCCCTATTGGAACAAGGGTTATGGCACGGAGGCCGCTCATGCGCTGATCGACATGGCGTTTCGCACCCGCGACATCGACCATATCGATGCGCGCTGCCGCGTCACCAATATCGCGTCACGGCGGGTCATCCAGAAATGCGGCTTCCAGTTCCAGGGCTCCGGCATGGTCGGCAACCTCGCCATGGGCGGCATGGTGCCGGTCGAATGGTACCGGCTGGACCGCAAGACCTGGATGTCGCTGAAGAGCTGGGGGGAGATGCGGTGATGGATCTGCTGGACAGACCTTCGGTCCGCGCGCCCGGACCCTGCCCTGAAATCCAGACGGCGCGGCTGATGCTTCGGCCGCACCGTCCCGGCGATGGGGATGCCATTGCCCAGTCGCTTGCCGATTTTCAGGTGGCGCGCATGCTGTCGCGCGTGCCGGCTCCCTATGATCGGCAGGATGCTGCGGACTGGCTGAGCCGGGTGCGCTCAGGGCTGACACCGGACTGGGCCCTGGCGATTACCGCCGGGGACGACGTGCATATCGGCGTCGTCGGCCTGGAGCTGCGCCACGGCCTCTGGCATCTCGGCTATTGGCTGAACCGCTATTACTGGGGCAAGGGGCTGATGAGCGAGGCTTCGTCTGCGGCGATCGAGCGCTTCTTCCGGCGCATGCCGGATGTGACGCTTTATTCCGGCGCGTTTGCGGACAATACGGCCTCGCTGCGCATTCAGGAAAAGCTCGGCTTTTCGGTCAGGGGCTGCGGCGATCTCTATTCGCTGGCGCGCAACGCCGTGGCGCCGCATATCGAGACCGAGTTGACGCAGGCCGGATTCCGGCCGGCGGCACGCCTTTAGACAGGATGGCCGGGCGGCAAAGCGGCCCGGCCATCAGCCGATTTCCACCCAGAGCGGGAAATGGTCGGAGCCTTCTGCCGCCAGATCGACATGGCTGCCGACGAGCTTCGGCGCCAGGTTTCCACTGAGAAAGCCATAATCGAGATGCATGCGACGGCTGCGATCGTCCGGATTCATCCAGGTATAGCTGTCGGAGGCCCGTCCACCGGCGCGGCCTTGCGCGTCGACCGGCTGGTTTGCCCGCAGCGTCCGGCCGTAATAGGCATCGAAGCGGCCGGCCATCTCGCAATATTCCGGCGATTCCGGTTCCATGTTGAAGTCGCCCATGATCAGGAAGTCGTCGGGGATCGGCGGACCGGACACGCCGAATTCGCTGGCGCCGCTCAGCGCCCCGCCTTCGCATGCATAGTGAAGGGCGCGGTCTTTCAGATAGCGGATCTGGGCGATGCGCTCGTCGGGGGAGATATGGTCGAGATGCACGGAATAGACGCGCAACGGACCGTCCGGCGTGGTGATGACGGCCTCGGTTGCGCCGCGCTGCAGGTTGAGCTTGTCGATGGTGCGGCTGCGCGGCAGAAGGAGCAGGCGATTGGCCAGGATCGGCCAGCGCGACAGCACCATGTTGCCGAACTGGAAGCGCCGGTCGATGCGGCGGCCGTCGACCACGGTACTGTCGAGATGCAGGTCGCAGGCCGGACCGTAGACCCAATAATAGTCCGGGAAGAGGTCGGCGAGGAGGACCGGAAGGTCGGCATGACCGTTCCTGTGGAAGCCTCGGGTCACCTCCTGAAGGGCAATCACATCGGCACCTTGCAGGCTTGCAGCGATGCGGGCGAGGTCATATTTCCCATCAAGACCGAACCCAAACTGTATGTTATAGCTCGCGAACTTCATGATAATCTTTGACCTCTGCTGCAACCGGCTATATCGAAGATGGCAATCGAGCGCCCACCCTGACACGCAACGAACGGCAATAAAATGAAATTTCTCGACGAGACAAAGGTCTACATCCGGTCTGGTGACGGCGGCGCGGGCGCCGTTTCGTTCCGGCGCGAGAAGTTCATCGAGTTCGGCGGGCCGGACGGCGGCGATGGCGGGCGCGGCGGCGATGTGTGGATCGAGGCGGTCAACGGGCTGAACACGCTGATCGATTTTCGCTTCCAGCAGCATTTCAAGGCGACCATCGGCACCCATGGCATGGGGCGCAACCGTACCGGCGCCAATGGCGCCGATGTGACGCTGAAAGTGCCGGTCGGCACCCAGGTGCTGGAAGAGGACAAGGAAACCCTGATCATCGATCTGACGCAGGAAGGGCAGCGCTTCCGGCTGGCCGCCGGCGGCAATGGCGGTTTCGGCAATACCCATTTCAAGTCGTCGACCAACCAGGCGCCGAACTGGGCCAATCCCGGCCAGGAGGGCGAGGAAAAGACCATCTGGCTGCGGCTGAAGCTGATTGCCGATGCCGGCCTCGTCGGCCTGCCGAATGCCGGTAAGTCGACCTTCCTGGCTGCGGTGACCCGGGCGCGGCCGAAGATCGCCAATTACCCGTTCACGACGCTGCATCCCAATCTCGGGGTTGCAACGATCGACGGGCGCGAATTCATCCTCGCCGATATTCCGGGCCTGATCGAAGGCGCCCATGAGGGTGTCGGCATCGGCGACCGGTTCCTCGGCCATGTCGAGCGCACCCGCGTGCTGCTGCATCTGGTTTCGGCCCAGGAAGAAAAGGTCGGCAAGGCCTACAAGACGGTGAAGACCGAGCTGGAGGCCTATGGCGGCGATCTGCTCGGCAAGCCGGAAATCGTCGCCCTGTCGCAGATCGACGTGCTGGACGAAAAGGAACTGAAGAAGAAGGCCAAGGAGCTTGAAAAGGCCTGCGGCCAGACGCCCATGCTGCTGTCGGCGATCACCGGTGCGGGCATGACGGATGCGCTGCGGGCCCTGCGCGACGTGATCGTCATGGCAGGTGCGGGACGCGAATCGGCGCTTCCCGATCGCAGCAAGCAAAGGCATGATCCGGCTCCGGATCTGGGCGACGACGAGTGACATGAAGACCGGCCGCAAATCGCTCGCCAGTTATCGGCGGATTGTCATCAAGATCGGTTCGGCCCTGCTGGTCGATCGGGCGACGGGCCTGAAGACGGCCTGGCTCGATGCGATGTGCGCCGATATTGCGGCCTTGAAGGCGAGTGGCGTCGATGTGCTGGTGGTGTCCTCCGGGGCGATCGCACTGGGCCGCTCGGTGCTCAAAGTGCCGGCCGGGGCCCTGAAACTGGAAGAAAGCCAGGCAGCGGCGGCCGTCGGCCAGATCGCGCTGGCGCGCGCCTGGTCGGAAAGCCTGTCGCATTCGGCGATCGTGGCCGGGCAGATTCTGCTGACGCTCGGCGATACCGAGGAGCGGCGCCGCTATCTCAATGGCCGGGCGACGATCAACCAGTTGCTGAAGCTCGGCGCCGTGCCGATCATCAACGAGAACGACACGGTCGCCACCACGGAAATCCGCTATGGCGACAATGACCGGCTGGCGGCGCGGGTCGCCACCATGACCGGCGCGGACCTGCTGGTGCTGCTGTCCGACATCGACGGGCTTTACACGGCGCCGCCGCATCTCGATCCCGAGGCCCGTTTCCTGGAGACGATTGCCGCCATCACGCCGGAGATCGAGGCGATGGCGGGCGGCGCGGCATCGGAATTGTCGCGCGGTGGCATGCGCACCAAGATCGACGCCGGCAAGATTGCCACCAGCGCCGGCTGCGCCATGATCATCGCCTCGGGCAAGACGGACCATCCGCTCAAGGCCATCGAGACCGGCGCCCGCTCGTCGTGGTTTGCGCCGTCCGGAACGCCGGTGACGGCGCGCAAGACCTGGATCGCCGGGCAATTGCAGCCGGCCGGCGAAGTGCATGTCGATGCCGGCGCGCAGGCAGCGCTGCGCTCGGGCAAGAGCCTGCTGCCGGCCGGCGTGCGTCTGGTTGCCGGCCAGTTCGGCCGTGGCGATACCGTGGCGGTGATCGGCGTCGAGGGACGGGAAATCGCCCGAGGCCTTGCCGGTTACGATGCCGATGAGGCACGCCAGATTACCGGGCGCAAATCCGCAGAGATCGAAGCCATTCTGGGTTATGCCGGCCGCGCCGCCATGATCCATCGCGACGATCTCGTCATGACCGAAACGGCCCAAAGGGTCGATGTCCGTTCAGCCGAGAAGAAGGACAAAGCCGATGCTTGACAAGGTTTCCGAAAACCATGACGTCGATGCCCTGATGCTGGAGATCGGCCGCAGGGCGAAGGCTGCGGCGCGACCGCTGGCCATTGCCTCGACCGAGCAGAAGAACCGGGCGCTGGATGCCATGGCGAATGCCATCGTGTCCAGCAAGGATACCATTCTGGCCGCCAATGCCGTCGATCTCGACAACGCGGCTTCTTCCGGCCTTGCCGCCTCCTTCCTCGACCGCCTGACCCTGACCGAGGAGCGAATCCTGGCCATGGCCGGTGGTATCCGCGAAATCGCCGGGCTGAAAGATCCGGTGGGCGACGTCATCGCCGCCTGGGATCGGCCGAACGGTCTGCAGATCGAGCGCGTGCGCACGCCGCTTGGCGTCATCGGCGTCATTTATGAGAGCCGCCCGAACGTAACGGCTGATGCCGGTGCCCTGTGCCTCAAATCCGGCAATGCGGTGATCCTGCGCGGCGGGTCGGATTCGGCCCATTCATCGCATGCTATCCATGCCTGCCTGGTGGAGGGCCTGCTGCAGGCCGGACTTCCAGAGCATGCTATCCAGCTGGTTCCGATCACCGATCGCGCTGCGGTCGGCGCTATGCTCGGCGGCCTTACCGGGACGATCGACGTGATCGTGCCGCGCGGCGGCAAGAGCCTTGTGGCGCGTGTCCAGGCGGAGGCGAGGGTGCCGGTGTTTGCGCATCTGGAAGGGCTTTGCCACATCTATGTCGATGCCTCGTCCGATGTCGAAATGGCGAAAGCCATCGTCGTCAATTCGAAGATGCGGCGCACCGGGATCTGCGGCGCTGCCGAGACCCTGCTGGTCGACAGCGCAGCGATCGGCAGCCATCTGATGCCGATCCTCGAAGCCTTGACCGAGGCGGGTTGCGAGGTTCGCGCCTCGCCAACCGTTCTGAAGGTCTTTGCGGGCTTCAAGCCGGCCACCGACGAGGACTGGCGGACCGAATATCTCGATGCCATCATTGCGGTTGCGGTGGTGGATGGCATTTCCGGGGCGATTGCCCATATCGGCAAATATTCGTCGAACCATACCGAAGCGGTGATTGCCGACGATCCCGAGGTCGTTGAGCGCTTCTTCAACGAGGTCGATTCGGCGATCCTGCTGCACAATGCCTCGACGCAGTTTGCCGATGGCGGCGAATTCGGCATGGGCGCCGAAATCGGCATTGCCACCGGCAAGATGCATGCCCGCGGGCCGGTCGGCGTCGAGCAGCTGACATCCTTCAATTACCGGGTGCATGGCACCGGGCAGATCCGGCCCTGACGTGACAGAGACCGGCATTGCCAACCACTATCTGCGCATGCCGCATACCGAGCGCGGCATGGTGGTCGGCCTGTTCGGCGGCTCCTTTAATCCACCGCACCAGGGCCACGGGCTGGTCGCCGAGATTGCGCTGCGGCGCCTGCGGCTGGACCAGCTCTGGTGGATCGTCACCCCCGGCAATCCGCTGAAAAGCCGCAGCAACCTGGCGCCGCTTGCCGAGCGGCTGGCGCTCTGCGAAACCTTCGCGACCAATCCGCGCATCAAGGTCACGGCATTCGAGACGTCGCTGGGCAGCAGCTACACCGCCAAGACCCTGTCCCATGTCAAGGCGCGCAATCCCCATGCGCATTTCGTCTGGATCATGGGGGCGGACAATCTGAAGTCCTTTCATCACTGGCAGCAATGGCAGCGCATCGCACTGACCTTTCCGATTGCCGTCATCGATCGTCCGGGCTCGACCCTGTCCTACCTGTCTTCGAAAATGGCCAGAACCTTCGATTATGCCCGGATCGACGAGGACGATGCCGGGGCCTTGTGGAAGAAGACCGCGCCGTCCTGGACCTTCATCCACGGCCCCCGCTCGGCCCTGAGCTCAACGGCGCTCAGGGAAGCAAAACAGCCCTGAGACGGTCCTGTGCCGCCCGGCCTTTGAGCGCTGGCGGAGTTTCGATTGCCCGCCCTTGAAAGATTAACGATTCGGTGCCACCTTTTAACGGTGGTTGGCGCCAGGTGCGCGAATCGCAGACGTGCTGTTCTGTTATACCCAGGAAAGGAAGAACTCTGACAACAGTACACACCAAGGGAAGGACGTCCATCGTCATCCCGCAAAGCCCGGAACGTGGCGTCGATGCCGCAGCCCGCGAGCTTGAGCTGGTTCTCGCAAGTCTCGAGGACTCGAAAGCAGAAGATATCGTCACCATCAACATTGCAGGCAAGTCCGCGCTGGGCGATTACATGATCGTCGTCTCCGGCCGTTCGAACCGCCATGTCATGGCGATCTGCGAACATCTGATCTCCGATCTCAAGGATGAAGGCCTGGGCGCTGCGCGCGTCGAGGGTCTCGAGGCCGGCGACTGGGTGCTGATCGACACCGGTGACATCATCGTGCATGTGTTCCGCCCCGAAATCCGCGAGTTCTACAATATCGAAAGAATGTGGGCCACGCCGGAGATCGAAGAGGGACGCTTGCACTGACCGCTCCAGCGGATCTCGGTTGAGATTCGACGGGAAAGGGTCCAATACCAGCGGCAGCGGAGGTCATCCCCGGCCGCCGCCTGGATTGTTGCGGATACCTTGCAAGGAGCGGACATGCGAATTGGCATCTTTGCCGTAGGCCGGCTGAAGGCTGGCCCCGAGAAGGATCTTGCGTCCCGTTACCTCGACCGGTTTGCCAAGGCAGGGCCGGCCTGCGGGCTGGAATTCTCGCGAACGGTCGAGATCGTCGAGAGCCGCGCCGGCAATGCCGCAACCCGCAAGCGCGAAGAGGCAGGCCTGCTGGAAAAGGCCTTGCCGGACGGCGCCTTCCTGATCGCGCTCGACGAGCGTGGCAAGGCCATGGACAGTCCGGAATTTGCCGAGTTCATCGGCAGCCATCGCGATCGCAGCCAGCGCGACATGGCAATCCTCATCGGGGGAGCGGATGGGCTGGATCCCGATCTGCGGCAGAAGGCCGGCATTGCGCTCAATCTCGGCCGCATGACCTGGCCGCACCAGCTGGTGCGCATTCTGATTGCCGAGCAGCTCTATCGCTCTGTCACGATCCTGTCCGGCCATCCCTATCATCGGATATAGGTCGTCCGGCTCGCCGCAATTTGGCTCTTCATTAGCGCCAGATCACAAACTATCTTGACAAAGAGCATCTTCTTTAGCACAAAGGAGAGACTGAATGTCATGTTTGACGGGCGCGTACTCCCATGCTGGTTTGCAGCTGCAATTACATCACCGATCAGGACATCCGAGGCGTCATCACAGAGCTTCTCGATGAGGACTGTTGGCAGCTGATCGTCCCGGCGAAGGTGTATCATGCCATGTCCAAGCGCGGTCGCTGCTGCGGCTGTTTCCCCACCGTCGTCGATCTCATCGTTTCCACAACCGAAGCCTATCACGCAGCGCGCAATTCCGACGGCGTGGAGGTGATCGATTTCATCGAGCGGCTCAAGCGTTTTCATCAGGAACAGAAAACGGCGATCCTGGATCGGCGCCAGCGCACGGTCTCGGCAGCCTGATCGCCTGCGATGGCGCTGACGCAGGCCTTTGGCGGCGTACTTTTTCCCCCGCCTAGTTCTGGAATGATTCTAGAAAACTCTCGACTTCGCGGCTTATTCCTGCTTTCATCGCGTCATCATAACGCAAGCATAGGAAGCAATTGATATGAAGGGTGAAGCGCAAGTCATCGAACGCTTGAATGAGGCTCTTTTTCTCGAGCTCGGAGCTGTCAATCAATATTGGCTGCATTACCGGCTGCTCAATGATTGGGGCTACACCAAGCTGGCGAAGAAGGAACGCGCCGAGTCGATCGAAGAGATGCAGCATGCCGACAAGCTGATCGACCGCATCATCTTCCTCGAAGGCCATCCCAATCTGCAGGCGCTCGCGCCGCTGCGCATCGGCCAGAACGTCAAGGAAGTGCTCGAAGCCGACCTCGCCGGCGAATACGATGCGCGCGCGGCCTACAAGAAGTCCCGCGAAATCTGTCACGCCGCCGGCGATTATGTCACCATGGCTCTGTTCGAAGCGCTGCTGACGGACGAGGAAGGTCATATCGACTTCCTGGAAACCCAGCTGGACCTGCTCAACAAGATCGGCGAAGAGCGCTACGGCCAACTCAATGCGGAATCGGCGGACGCGGCTGAATAACACGGCGATATCGCCAATCGTTCTGGAACTGGCCGGGCCCTTGCGACCCGGCCTTTTCTGTTCCTGCTGTCCGGTGTTTCAAGCGACCAGATGCTGGAAGGCACCGACGACGCGCTCATAGACCTGGCGCTTGAACGGCACGATCAGATCCGGAAGAACGTGCATCGGCTTCCATTCCCAGGCGTCGAATTCGGCATGCTCGCCACCGGGCGGCGGATTGATGGCGATCTCGCTTTCGTCGCCGTCGAAGCGGAAGGCGAACCAGCGCTGGGTCTGGCCGCGGTATCGTCCCTTGAGGCCGATGCCGATCAACTCGGGCGGCAGATCGTAATTGATCCAGTCCTGAGCCTCGGCCAGCAGGGTTACCGATGTCATGCCGGTTTCCTCGTAAAGCTCGCGGTAGGCGGCGGCGAGGGGGTCTTCTCCCTTGTCGATCCCGCCCTGCGGCATCTGCCAGAGCTGCGACGAGCCGTCATATTCGGAATTGGCAATGGGAATGCGTTGCCCCGCCCAGACCAGGCCGGCGGGGTTCAGCACCATGATGCCGACGCAGGGTCGGTACGGCAGATCGCTTGCTGTCACTACGTTTCGGGTCATATCGGTCCTTACCGTTGCATGTCGGTGGCGATGGCCGAGACGCCTACGATCTCGATGCCGCGCAGGGTGGCTTCTTCGCTCCATTTTCGGATTGCCGCAATGCTCTCGTCAAAGGCCGAGGCCGTGCCGATGGCCGTGCCGTTCTTGCGGGCGATGCGCTCCAACTCGTCGAGCCGGGTCAGGATCGCCCGCTCGTCCAGTTGGTCGTCCAGTTGCATGTCGGCGAAGGCATGGGGCATGTCCAGCGTCTTGGCATATTGGCCGACCAGCGACTGGGCCGACGAGCCGTCGTCCAGAAACAGCAGGCCGCGGTCGGCAATGTCGCGCATCACGGGGTCCAGGGCATCGGCATCGGCGAGGAAGCGCGCGCCCATGTAGTTCATCACGCCGGTATAATTGGTGATGCTCGCCATGGACTGGTGCAGATCGTCCAGATTGTCGGCGGCGGAGTGGTCGACCCGCAAAGTGCCACGGCCGGGGTCGTTGGCGGGGTAATCGAACGGCTCCAGGGGGATCTGCAGCAGGATCTCGTGGCCGGCATTGCGTGCCTCCTTCATCCAGCGCTGCAGGCTGTTGCCGGTGGCGGCAAAGGCGAGCGTGACCTCCTCGGGCAATTGCTTGATGGCGCGCTGCGTGCCGGTCTGGCTGAGGCCGAGCCCGCTCACGACGATGGCGATGCGGGTGCCGCGGGCGCCGGACCAGGGTCTTGCATATTGCTCGACCGGCCGCAGGCCGTCCGGCCCGATGACCGGAATCGGTCCGTAGACGGTATCCTCCAGCAGGTCTTCGTTGGGCATGGCCGCCATGCGCGGATCCTGGCCGATGCGTGGCGCGTCGATCAGCGCCGGTCCGGTCTCGCCGCGCGGGCGGGGCGTGAATTTGGTCACCACGCTGCCGTCGGGCATGGTGGTGCTCTCCACATTGGCGCCGGAATGGGGAGCGCGGGCCGAAAGCTGGCCTGTAGAGCTTGGGCGGCGCGCCGCATTGCCGTCGGCTGCGGCGCTATCGGCCGGCTGCTCGACGGGCGGTGTTTGCGGGAGGGAGGCTGTCTTTTGTAGCGCCTCCGGCATCACGGAGGCATAGATCGACAGGCCGAGAATTGTCGATACGGCGACAATGCCGCTGATCAGGGATGGCGAGATGCGGCGCGATCCGGCAGCCGCAGTCCGGCGGTTCTGCCCCAGTGGTGCATGAAGATCTGCGCCCAAGCCCCGTATCCGTTCCCGTCGTCCTGCGCGTACTGGCCGGCCGGACTGCCTATGCTGTCTCCGCTCGACGCACGGTGGCCAAGCGACCATGAAAAAGGTGCCGGCCGCATCTGCAACCGGCACCCGAAGTTTTCGGCTTACTTTTCGACGACAGCCTTGTTCGGGTCCGGCGGGAAGGACGGATCCGTCTTGGCACCGCGCAGCAGGTCGAGCGCCTCGTTGAGCTGGATGTCATCCTTGGCTTCCGGCGGCACGTAGGCGACGGAGCCGGAGCCCTCGTCGGTCTCGCTCTGGCCCTGGATGTGACCCGGCAGTGCCGATTCGCCTTCAGCCCTGACGCGACCCTGCAGTTCTTCCGGCAGCGGCTGCTCGACGATGATGTCGGGCTTGATGCCGGTGCCCTGGATCGACTTGCCGGACGGCGTGTAATAGAGCGCCGTCGTCAGGCGCAGCGCACCCTTTTCGCCCATCGGAATGATGGTCTGGACGGAGCCCTTGCCGAACGAGCGGGTGCCGAGAACCGTGGCGCGACGCAGGTCCTGCAGCGCGCCTGCAACGATTTCCGAGGCCGAGGCCGATCCGCCGTTGACCAGCACGATCAGCGGCTTGCCGTCTGTCAGGTCGCCGGCGCTGGCATTGAAGCGGCGGGTGTCTTCCGGATCGCGCGAGCGGGTCGATACGACTTCGCCGCGTTCGAGGAAGGCGTCCGAGACGTAGATCGCCTGGTCCAGCAGACCGCCCGGGTTGAGCCGCAGATCGAGCACGTAGCCCTTCAGCTTGTCGGCCGGCACTTCCGCCTTGATCTTGACGATGGCTGCTTCCAGATCGTCATAGGTCTTGTCGGTGAACGAGATCACCCGGAGATAGCCGACATCGCCTTCGACGCGCGACTTGACGGCCCGGATCGGGATGATTTCGCGAACGACAGTGATGTCGATCGGCTTGTCGGCGCCCTTGCGCAGGATGGTCAGCTTGATCGGCGTATTGACGGCGCCGCGCATCTTTTCGACCGCGGCGGGAAGCTGCAGGCCGCGAACGGCCTCGCCATTGATCTCGGAAATGAAGTCGCCGGCCAGGATACCGGCGCGGGCGCCGGGCGTGTCGTCGATCGGCGTGATCACCTTGACCAGTTCGTCTTCCATGGTGACTTCGATGCCGATGCCGCCGAATTCACCCTTGGTCTGGGTCTGCATGTCTGCCGCATCCTTGGCATTCATGTAGCTGGAATGGGGATCGAGCGAGCTGAGCATGCCGTTGATGGCATTCTCCACCAACTTTTCCTCATCCGGCGGCGTGACGTATTGCGAGCGGATCCGCTCGAAGACGTCGCCGAAAATCGACAGTTCCTTATAGGTTGACGTGCCCGCGGCCTCGGCCGGGATGCCCGCGGAATAAAGAACGCTCATCGCTGTCGCACCCATCAGCGCCCCGACGAGCATAAGAGAAGCCCTACGTATCATTGCGTACCTTTCCGGAGTTCTGTTCGACCCACCATGGCCGAGAATCAACCGACGTGCCGTCTTTTCTAAATTCTATGTAAAGCGTTGGGCGATCCGTTTCCAGCGCCAATGCCGTCGCGCTCGCCACTCTTTTTTCGCCCATCACCGCGATCGGCTCGCCGGACAGCACAAATTTGCCTGCCCGTGTGTTGACGCGGTCCATTCCGGACAGGACGATATGATACCCCTCGCCCGTATTGAGGATGACCATCTGGCCATAACTGCGAAATTCTCCCGCATATACCACCATGGCATCGGCCGGCGCAGTTACCACGGACCCCGCTGAAGAGGCGATCACCATGCCCTTTGCGGGATGGCCCGTACCATCCGGATCACCGAACCGCCGCAGGATTTCGCCTGCCGCGGGAAGCTCGAGTTTGGACTTCAGTTCGGCGAAGGAATATGCTGGCGCAATGCGGTTTTTATCGGGCAATGTGGTCGCGGCCAAATCGCGCGCCCGCTGGCGTTGTTCCTCGGTCTGCTGCCGGCGTTTCTCCTCCTCAAGGCGCGCCACGTCCATGGCTTCGCGCACCGAGGCGATCTCGTTTTCGAGCGAGCCGATCAAGCCTTCCAGGCTGACGGCCTTTTTCGCCAGGTCCTCGGAGTGCCGGCGCTCCTCTTCCAGTTGCGCGGCACTCTTGCGGCTGAGCTTGTCGTTCTCGACAAGCAGCAGATCCATGCGGCGCTCCTCCTCCTGCCGGCTTTGCAGCGTGGCGAGCAGCGTGGTTTTCTCCGACTGGATCGACACCCTGAGGCTGGCCAGATCGTGCAGGTCGCTGGCCAGTTCGTCGGTTTCCTTGCGGATGCCGGGCACGACAGCGCCCAATAGGATGGCGGTGCGCACCGATGCGAGCGCATCGTCGGGGCTGACCAACAGGGCCGGCGGCGGATTGCGTCCCATGCGCTGCAGGGCCGCCAGCACTTCGGCCAGCGTGCCGCGACGCTCGTGGAAGGACTTGCGGATCCCGTCCTCGCGCAGGCCGTATTCGGCAAGCTTGGTCTCGCTGGCAGCGATCGCCTTTTCCAGATCCTTTCGACGGGTGGCGGATTCGATCAAAGCCTCGCGCAGGCTGCCGGCGGTCTTCTCGAGGGCTGCAATGCCCTGCTGCAGTTCCGTCGCCTTCTGTTCGGAGAGCTTCAGGGTCTGGGACAGGTCCTGCAACTCGCGCCCGACCTCGTCGCGCTTTTCTCGTAGTGCCGTTGATGGGTCTTCCGGCGCTGCTGCGGCAGGCACGGGGGCGGCAGGCTGCACATTGGGTGCTGCATCAGGCGCCTGCGCCCCGGCGTGGTCTGCCGCGATCATGGTTGATCCCAGTACCAGCAGGGCTGCCGACAGCAGGCCGGCGGCGTGCGCCTTGCGCCGGTCGGCAAAACTCCTCGCCCTGCTTGTCATCGTGCTCCTGGATCCGGCCTGTCGCCCTGTGGCCATCGCGCCAAACTAAGCTGATTTGCCGGCATAGCAAAGCCTGCCTCTCGCCGATTTATCGCTGCCGCCGTTACCCAGCGCTTCGCTGGCCGGCGACAGCCTTAAAAATCGATGGCCCTGCCCTTGATTTCCCAGTCGCCGAAGCGGGCCGGATCGGCACCGCCGCGCCCGCCAATTTCCTCCGGCGGCTCTTTTGGGAGCTCTGCCCGGCGCCGTTCCTCGGCTTCTGCCAGCGCGCGCCTGGCGGCCGCGGAGAGCGGTGGCCGCGGTGGAATGGGTTCAGTGCCGGGCGCTGGACCTGCCAATCGTTCGTTTTCAGGGACATTATCGTTGGTCATGATCGCTTTCGCTTCGCCGAATATTGAAAATGTCATATCTATTTTTAAATCATAAGAGGATCGGCGGTCCAGAAAAACCTGTCGCCGCATCGCCCGGTTCAACGCGGAGAACAATGATGAACTTCATGCGGACTGCCATGCTGCTGGCTTTCATGACAGCACTGTTCATGGGGGTCGGATATCTGATCGGCGGCCAGAGCGGCATGCTGATCGCCTTCGTCGTCGCCGCGGGGATGAATTTCTTCTCCTACTGGAATTCCGACCGCATGGTCCTGTCGACCTATCATGCGCAGGAAGTCGACGAAAGCAACGCGCCCGAGTTCTATGCGACGATTCGTGACCTGGCCCGCAATGCCGGCCTGCCGATGCCGAAGGTCTACATCTTCGACAGCCCGCAGCCCAATGCGTTCGCAACGGGCCGCAATCCGCAGAATGCTGCCGTTGCGGCATCGACCGGGCTGCTGCGCAAGCTGACGCCGCAGGAAGTGGCCGCCGTGATGGCCCACGAGCTCGCCCATGTCGAAAACCGCGACACGCTGATCATGACGATCACCGCAACCTTTGCCGGGGCGATCTCGATGCTTGGCAATTTCGCCTTCCTGTTTGGCGGGCGGCGAGACGGCAACAATGGCGGCTTCGGCATTATCGGCATCCTGGTGGCGATGGTCGTGGCACCGTTCGCGGCCATGCTGGTGCAGATGGCGATCAGCCGGACCCGGGAATATGCCGCCGACCGGCGCGGCGCGGAAATTTGCGGCAATCCGCTGTGGCTGGCCTCGGCCCTCCAGAAGATTGCCGGGGAAGCGGCGGTGGTGCACAATCCCGATGCCGAGCGCAATCCGGCTACGGCCCATATGTTCATCATCAATCCGCTGAGCGGCGAGCGCATGGACAATCTGTTTTCGACCCATCCGAATACCGAAAACCGCATTGCAGCGCTCCAGCAAATGTCGGTCCCGACACAGCCAAGGTCGACGGATGCCCCGCAGCCTGATATGCCCCGGCGCAAATCGCGCTCCGTTCCGGATTCCGGCTGGGGACGCGGTGGTTCGCAACCGCCAAAGGGACCCTGGGATTGAACGAGACATCCGGTAAGAACAATTCGGGCAGAAAAGGCGCTCAGCGCCATGGCAGAGGGTTCGGCGATGCCGACACCTATGACATGAAGCCGGGCCTTGAAGCCAGAATGACTGCTGCCAAGCTGCTGGCGGCCGTCGTCGACCGGAAGACCCCTCTCGACGGCATGATGGACGCCCAGACCGGCAATGCGGCCTATCGGGCGCTCGGTGATGCCGACCGCGCCCTGGTGCGGGCCATTTTGCACAGCGCGCTGCGTGCTCTGCCGCGCATCGATGCCATTCTCGACATGCTGCTCGATGCGCCGCTGCCGGATGGCGCACGCGCCCTGCATCATCTGATGGTGGTGGCCGCCGCGCAGATGCTGTTTCTCGACGTCCCGGATCACTCGGCGGTCGACCTTGCCGTGGAACAGGCTAATCGCGATCCGCGCAACCGGCGCTTTGCCAAAGTGGTCAATGCCGTTCTTCGCCGTCTCGGGCGGGAAAAGCAGGCGCTGCTTCAGCAGGTTTCGTCCGTTGTTTGCATGCCGCACTGGTTCTTCAGCCGGCTGGTGAAGGCCTATGGCCAGGAGCAAGCGGAAAAGATGGCCGCCGCCCAGATGGTGCCGGCCGCCATCGACCTGACGGTGAAATCCTCTCCGGAGCTCTGGGCGGAAAAGCTCAACGGCAAGCTGCTGCCGACCGGCGGCGTCCGGCTTGCCGATTTCCGCGGCTCGATCCCCTCGCTTGAGGGTTTTGCGGAGGGTGAATGGTGGGTGCAGGATGCTGCCGCCGCGATTCCGGTCCTGATGTTCGGCGACCTTGCCGGCAAGCGCGCCGCCGACCTTTGCGCCGCACCCGGCGGCAAGACGGCGCAGCTCGTGCAGCACGGCGCTAATGTCACCGCCGTCGAACAGTCGGCCAGCCGCATCACGCGGCTCAAGGGCAATCTCGACAGGCTCGGTTATGCCGCGGAGATCGTGCAGGCCAATCTGCTTGACTACAAACCTGACGAGCGGTTCGACGCCGTGCTGCTCGATGCGCCGTGCTCCTCGACCGGCACGACGCGTCGCCACCCCGACGTCTTATGGACCAAGGGGCTTGCCGATATCGAAAAGCTGGCCGAAGTGCAGGAAAAGCTGCTTCGCCATGCGCTGACCCTGGTCCGGCCGGGCGGTTCGGTGGTGTTTTCCAACTGTTCGCTCGATCCGCTGGAAGGTGAGGCAGTCGTTTCTCGCGTGCTTGCCGACAATCCGCAGTTCGAGCGCGTTGCGGCCCTCGCGCAGGACTGGCCGGGTCTCGAAGCGGCGATCACGCCACTGGGCGAATTTCGCACCACGCCGGCCATGCTGCCGGCCGATGATGGCTTTGCCGGCGGGCTTGACGGCTTCTACGCCTGCCAATTGCGCCGCGTTTAATGAAATATTCATCTTAAGTGTTAACTTATAGACAATAGAGAATCCGCACGTCCGACCCGCTTCTGGCAGTCGGGCGGGCGGCTCGCTCTGTTGGAGATGGGATGTGTGCAGGGCTATCGCCGGGCACTCGACCGGGTCGATGATTGGCACTTGTGCTGTTGCTCGCTCTCGTCCGTCTCCGGCTTAGCCGGCTGCAGCGACAGCATGGAACGACGATGCGAATCACCGAACGCCAGACACTGCCGCTGCTCTATATCCGGGAAACCTGGCGGACGCTTAGCCGACATTTGGCGGTTGGGCGTCTCTATGCCTGGCGGTTTTCGGGCGGTGCCCCCAGCCGTCTGATCGTTGCGCCGACGGATCTGCGGGTCGTCGATCCCTTCGTCGCCGAAGAAATCCTCGACGGGCGTTTTCCGCTGGCCGGACGGGTGTTGGAATGCGGCGATCAGTCGCCCTTCGCTCTTGAGCTTCCCTCCCATCTCTTTGCCATGAGATTGCATTCCTTTGCCTGGTTGCGCCATCTAAGGGCCGATAAATCGGCGGCAGCCTGCGCCAATGCCCGTGCCATCGTCGACGACTGGATCGGCCTGCATGGCAGGCGCATCCACGGGGTTGCCTGGGAAACGGATGTCGTTGCCCAGCGGATCATCGCCTGGCTGTCCCATTCGCCCGTCGTCCTGCAGGAGGCCGATGGCGGCTTCTATCGCCGCTTCCTGAAGAACCTGGCCTTCCAGGTGCGCTATCTGAACCGGATTGCCGATCACTCGGACGACGGTATGGTGCGGTTGCGGATCCGGATCGCCCTGGCCATGGCCTCCGTCTCGATGTTTTCCAGCGCGCGCGGCATCCGGCGCGCGTCGCGCCATCTCGATGCGGAAATCGATCGGCAGATTCTGCCCGATGGCGGGCATATCTCGCGCAATCCGCAATCCGCGCTGGAGCTGCTGTTCGATCTGCTGCCGCTGCGCCAGACCTATATCAATCTCGGCCATGACGTGCCGGCCCGGCTGATTCCGGCGATCGACCGGATGTATCCGGCCTTGCGGTTCTTCCGGCATCAGGATGGCGCCCTGGCGCTGTTCAATGGTGCCACATCGACACTTGCCAATGATCTGATGTCGGTGCTGCGCTATGACGAGACCGCCGGCCAGCCGTTCAAGGCCTTGCCGCACACGCATTTTCACCGCCTTTCGGCAGGCGGCACGGTCCTGATCGTCGATACCGGCCCGCCGCCGCCCGGCGATCTGTCCAAGACCGCCCATGCCGGCACGCTGTCGTTCGAGATGTCGTCGGGCAAACATCGATTCATCATCAATTCCGGTTCGCCGCGCTTTGCCGGCGAGAAATTACGGCAGATGGCGCGGGCGACGGCTGCCCATTCCACCGTCACCGTCGGCGACATGTCGTCCAGCCGGATCGCCCGATCGCGCTATCTGGGGCCGCGGATCATCGGCGGGGTCGGCAAAGTCGATGTCAAACGCGGCACGGGCACTGACGGCAGCGATCATCTGTCGGCGATCCACGACGGCTATCTCGATCCGTTTGGCCTGCTGCATGAGCGGGAAATCCGGATCAATGCCACGGGAACCAAGATTGTCGGCAGGGATCGGTTTCTGCAGGCCTCCGGCGAACCTTTGAGCAAGGCTCTCAAGGAGCCGGCCGTCGCCCGCTTCCATGTCCATCCTGCCATCGTTCTGATACCGCTCGACGAACACAGCGTGCGGCTGGTGGCCCCGGACGGGGAGACCTGGGTGTTTTCGGCGCCGGCCGGCCAACCGGCAATTGCCGAAGACGTGTTCTTTGCTGCGGTGTCCGGCGTCCAGCCCTCGGAGCAGATCGAGCTTGCCTTTTCCAGTCCGGAAATCTGGTGGTTTCTGTCCCGGCAGGCTTGAGATAGGCCGTGTTGCCGGTCGGCTATCCGGCTCTTGTTACCGTCTTTAACCCGCCAATTCCCCGAAAATCGGGGTTCTCGCCGCGCGCCTGTTTCCTCGCCGGGCCAGCTGTGCTAGGCGGCGCATGAACCGGGCGTCACCCGCGGGTAGCGTCTCAGGCATCGATGATCGGAGCGAGCGCATATGGCCGTTGTATCCAAGAAAACCCCCATTCCGGACAAAGTCAAAATCCGCACGGCGCTGCTGTCGGTTTCCGACAAGGACGGCATCATCGATCTGGCGCGGGCGCTCAGCGACATGGGCATCCGGCTGATCTCGACCGGCGGGACCTACAAGGCCATCATCGCGGCCGGCCTGCCGGCGGTCGACGTGTCCGAAGTGACGGGTTTTCCTGAGATCATGGACGGACGGGTGAAGACCCTGCATCCCGGCGTGCATGGTGGCCTGCTGGCGATCCGCGACGACGCCGAGCATATCGCGGCGATGGCCGAGCATAAGATCGACAGCATCGATCTCGCCGTCATCAACCTCTATCCGTTCGAAGCCGTGCGGGCCGCCGGCGGCGACTATCCGACGACGGTCGAGAATATCGATATCGGCGGGCCGGCGATGATCCGGGCGTCTGCCAAGAACCATGCCTATGTGACCGTCCTGACCGATCCCGCCGACTATGCCGTACTGCTTTCGGAATTGCAGGCCGGCCATGGCGAGACCAGCTATGCCTTCCGCCAGAAGCTCGCCGCCAAGGCCTATGCCCGGACGGCGGCCTATGACACGGCGATCTCCAACTGGTTTGCCGAGGCGCTGGCCATCGACATGCCGGCCTATCGCACCGTTGGCGGCGTCTTGAAGGAAGCGATGCGCTATGGCGAAAACCCGCACCAGAGCGCCGGCTTCTACGTCTCCGGCGACAATCGGCCCGGTGTCTCGACGGCGCAACTGCTGCAGGGCAAGCAGTTGTCCTACAACAACATCAACGATACGGACGCGGCTTTCGAGCTGGTCTCGGAATTTCTGCCCGAGAATGGTCCGGCCTGCGCGATCATCAAGCACGCCAACCCCTGCGGCGTGGCGACCGGCACGAGCCTGCTGGACGCCTACAAGCGGGCGCTGGCCTGCGATCCGGTGTCGGCCTTCGGCGGGATCATCGCGCTCAACCAGACGCTCGATGCCGAGACGGCCGAGGAGATTGTCAAGCTCTTTACCGAGGTCATCGTTGCTCCCGCTGTCTCGGATGAGGCAAAGGCGATCATCGCCCGCAAGGCCAACCTGCGACTGCTGGTAACGGGAAGCCTTGCCGATCCACGCGCCCCCGGCATCACGGCCAAGACCGTCTCCGGCGGTCTGCTGGTGCAATCACGCGACAATGTCGTGGTCGAGGATCTCGATCTCAAGGTCGTGACGAAGCGCGCGCCGACCGCGACCGAGCTGGAAGACATGAAGTTTGCCTTCAAGATCGCCAAGCATGTGAAATCGAACGCGGTGATCTATGCCAAGGACGGCCAGACGGCCGGCATCGGCGCCGGCCAGATGAGCCGCGTCGATTCCGCTCGGATCGCGGCGATGAAGGCGGAAGATGCGGCCAAGGCGCTGGGGCTTGCCGAGCCGCTGACACGCGGTTCTGCCGTGGCCTCCGAGGCCTTCTATCCGTTTGCCGACGGTCTGCTGGCCGCCATCGCCGCGGGAGCCACGGCCGTCATCCAGCCGGGCGGTTCCATGCGTGATGCAGACGTCATTGCCGCGGCCGACGAGCATGGTGTCACCATGGTGTTTACCGGCGTCCGGCATTTCCGCCACTGACATGAAAAAAGCCCGGAGCGCTGATCGGGCGCTCCGGGCTTCCTGGAATTGGATGTCTGCCGGCAAAGCCGGTCCTGACTTACTGTACGATCTGATCCACCAGGCGTGCCGACGCGATCGGCTGAGCGATGACCTTCATGAATTTCGAAATGTCGACCGACGGATGGCGTGACGCATAGATGACGTCGCGGTTCTTGACCGGGAAGCTCTGGCCGATGATCAGGCTGTCGGCGACAGACATGTCGAAGCGGTAGACGATCGGATAGCGGCCTTCCTTGTTCGGCCGCATGCCCTTGCTGACCAGGTCGTGGAAGCGATCCGGGGACAGGAGGTCGGCAACGATTTCGGGCTCTTCATAGCGGAAGACGAAATAGCCCTTGGCGTCGCTGCTGTCATCGCTGCCGCCGCCTGCCAGGGCGATGGCCTCAAGCAGGTTGAGATCATTGGCTGCAAAGGGAACGCGGGCATTCTTGCCGAACTCGCCAAGTGCGGTGAAGGTTCGCGGATCGTGGGTGACGAAAAGCTGGTCCTTCGGCTCGACGAAGATGTTTTCCGACGGGTTCTGGATGATCGACTGCAGAAGCACGGTGCCAGTCTTCTGGTTGCGCACCAGCGTGACATAGGACTCGTAGGGTTCCTTGCTCGGTCCGCCAGCCTTGGCGATGACTTCGGTAATTCTTTCGCCGACAAGACCGAGCGGCACCATGGACGGGCTGCCGACGGCGCCCGAGACGGCAACTTTGCGGGACTCAGTGCTGACGCTTGTGACGATGACATCCGGCTCGACAGCCTTGTTGACCAGAGCGCTGAGGATGGACTGGCGGGCCTGTTCGAGGGTTTTCCCGTTAAACGACACCAGTCCCACATAGGGAATGGAGGCCTTGCCATCGGGCTGCACGACGACATCGAGGCCGGTCTGCTTGGATTCGGATGTCGAAAACAGGCCATCGGCGCCGGCTTCGAAAATGGTTACTTTCAGGTGATCGCCGACGCCGATCACGGCGCTTTGCGCGCCGCCGCCGATCCCGAAGCGGCGCTTCAGCATTTCTGCCGAAAAATTGGCAACCATCTGGGCCGCCCTGGCGTCGACATCGATGATATCAAAGACGGTGCCGTTGGCGTGGTTCAGTTCGCTTGTGGATTTTCCGGCTTGTGAATTGATGGACGAGGCGAGGGGGCCTGCCCCGGGAACTGCTTCGCAACCCGCAAGGCCGACGCAGATGATGGCAACAATGAACCGCTTCAAGTTTCGTCTCCCTCAACCGGCACATGGCCGGCGGACACTCCATAGCATAGGCAAAATAACAAATTCCACCCACACCAATTACAATATCATCGCGAACCTAACATATTCCGTGTCCATCGATTTTGCCGCTGTCTCCTTAATCCGAATTTATGCGCTTGGCGAGTCCTTTGGGAGAGGTGAAGCGGGGCGGCGGTTGGATGAAAGCATCGGGCTGGTTGACGGTGACGGACAGGATCCGCGAGACGATTTCGTCGATCGCGACCTTTCGTCCCTCGGTATTGTAGAAGTTGCCCTTCACCTGAACGGTTGCCGCAAGCGCCGTAATGAAGTCTTCCAGCAGCTTCAGATCGACCGGTGCGGGGTGATCCCAGAAGTCGTCGAGGCCGGTCTGGTGGGTCAATCCGGGGACATCGTAGATGGCACAACCGAGCGCAATGGTCGGTTTGTGGACGCGCAGGCTGTGGATTCCGACGGTCGAATTGACGACGATGACGCCTTTTGCCTGTCTCAAAATTGCATTGAGATTGCCGTGCTCGATGAAGATGATCCGATCTTCCACGCCGTGCGCCTTGGCAATCCGGCTGATGCTGCGGCCCCAGCGCTCGAGGCCGTTGTCCAGCGGATGCTGCTTGAAGATCAGGTTGCTGTTTCTCGGCGCGAAGGCTGCAAACGAAGCGATCACCTCTTCCAGCATCTCGCGGAGATGCCGATAGGGTGAATTGGCCCTGATCTGGTAATCGCTCTGGAGTTGCAGGGCTGCCAGATAGAAGGGAGGATGGTCGCCGCT
The DNA here is from genome assembly GCF_023701945.1 of Rhizobium sp. CG5. Classification (GTDB taxonomy): domain Bacteria; phylum Pseudomonadota; class Alphaproteobacteria; order Rhizobiales; family Rhizobiaceae; genus Allorhizobium. The sequence goes on along the minus strand of NZ_JABAEF010000024.1, from coordinate 51,247 downwards.
GAGAAAATCGTCCGGCAGGACCGAAGGCGTTGTGAAGGAGCGCCAGAGCCATGGCAGATAGTCCACCAAGGCGGAATAGTATTTGTCGGCCCTGTAGAGCGGATAGAACGGACGGCCGAAGAAGGACAGGAGGTTGTAGACAACCTCATTAAACGCCTCCTGGCCGAAGGTGTGGGCATATTTGACCTCGAGATCCGGCGCGGCCACCTTGCCGGCGATAGCCGAGACCGTTGCAGGATCGTTGGGAAAATGGGAGTGACGGCCCATTCCATCCCGCTCAAGCGTGATCCAGTCGGGCCGCAGATAGCCGAATTCGACGGCATGACAGCGGATACCAAGCTGCTGCGCGACGTCATAGGCGATGCGATGGTAGGGCAACTGGTCGGCATAATAGAGAATATCGGAGACGTTCTCGCGTTCGATCAGCGCCTTCAGATAGTCGGGCCAGCGGGCGATGGAGCCGCGAAAATTCAGCGCGCCGGGCTTTTGCCAGTAGAGCCGGTCGCCGAGGGAGAAATTGACCCTGTGGGTCGCCACGCCGCTCGCCTCAAAGGCGTCCGACAGTTGTCGCCAGAATGTTGAGGGAGGGCCTTGCAGGAAAAGAATCGATCGGTCAGGCGAGGAAGGCCCCATTATACGGAGCTTCCCGATTTCATGGAACATTCACGCATGCAACATTCTGTCCAAAGGGGAACTCATGGCAAGTCCCGACGAGAGCCAAGCAATGGCTTTCCGGCCAGATTGGCCCCTCTCGTCGAGACTGGGTAAATGGTTCCAGTCACCGATGTTTTCAGTATAGAAGGCTGGTAACCGATGAACAAGAATATAAGTGTGTGGGATGCGGCATTTGACCCTTCTTTTCCTGCAAGGACCGGCTTCCCCCTTCCTAAAGGACCTGGCCCGGGCGGCCGAGCGGCGCGGCGCCAAGGTCCTGAAGATCCATTTCTGTCTGGGTGATGCCGGCTTCTGGTGGCCGCGCAAGGCCGACTGGTTTACCGGCCGGCCGGCCGAGTGGCCGGATTTCCTCACGCGCTACGTGACCGAGAACGGCGTCACGGACATCGTCATGCTGGGAGACGGGCGGCCAAGGCATGCCGCGGCCGTGGCGGTTGCCCGGCATCTCAGGATCAAGGCGCATATTTTCGAGCACGGCTACCTGCGTCCGGACTGGCTGACGCTCGAGCCCTTCGGGATGTCGAGCAAGTCGTGCTTTCCGGCCGATGCGACCAGCATCCGAACGCTGGCCGAGGGGCAGGCGGACCCGCCGGTCGACAAGCGCTTTGCCAGCAGCTTCCTCACCTATGCCCTTTACGATCTGGCCTTCCACATTCCGAATGTCATGCTCGGCTGGCTGGTTCATCCGCATTATCGCGCCCATGGCGCGGTGCATCCGCTGGTCGAATATGCGGGCTGGATTGGCAAGGCCCTCACCGTGCCCTGGCGCAGTCGGTCGGCCCGGCGCGTGGAACAGCGTTATCGCGCCGGATCGCCTGATTTCTTCCTGTTTCCGCTGCAACTGCCGGGCGATTACCAGATCCGCGTCCATGCCCCGATGGGCGATCTTTTCAAGCTGGTCGCCGCCGTGATCGGTTCTTTCGCCCGCCATGCCCCGCTGACAACGCGACTGCTGTTCAAGGTTCACCCGATCGACAACGGTCTCAGCCGATGGAGCACACGGATCGGCCAACTGGCGCGGCATCATGGCGTCGAGGGCCGGATCGACCTGATCGACGGCGGTGATCTCGATAGCTTGATTGCCCGCTCCGTCGGCGTCGTGACGGTCAATTCGACGGTCGGCCTGACGGCGCTTCTGGCGCACAAGCCAGTGATCGCGCTGGCGCCGGCGGTCTATGATGTGGCGGGGCTCACCCATCACGCAAGCCTTGCCAGCTTCTGGCAGGCGCCGACGCCGCCCGAACCGGACATGCCGTCAGTGCTGGTCAGGGCCATGGCGAGAACCATCCAGGTGCGCGGCGGCTTGATCGGCCGAGAAGCGATGCAGACCGGTGCCGACGCGATGGCGCAGCGGCTGTTCGAGGAGGTGGACCTGTTACCCGTCGACAGCCCGCCGGATCGCTCGCATTTCCGCTACGAAGCGGAACTGTCTATCGACGCATCCGGCGCAGGAACCACCAGGTCAGGATCGGTTTGACCAGCGAGCCGAAGCGGGCGAGCAGATGCAGGGTCAGGCCGAAAAAGATCTCGTGCCGACCTTGATCGAGACCTCTTACGATGCGCGCGGCGACCTTGTCTGCAGGCCACGGCTTGACATGTCCCATGATGATTTCGGCTTCCGGCGGGCGATGCGCCAGTTCGCCAGCCAGTTGCGGCGTGTCGGTGTCGGGTGGGTAGCAGATCGCCACATGAATGCCGGCCGGCTCCGCCTCCATGCGCAGGGCCTCGGCAAAGCCCGTCAGGCCGGCTTTCGAGGCGCAATAGGTGGCATAGCCCGGAATGCCGATCAAGGCAGCGGCCGATGATACCAACAGAATCGTGCCCCTGCCGCGTTGCCGCATCCCGGCGTAGACGGCCTGCGTCGCATTGATCGTGCCGATCAGGTTGGTGTCGATCTGCTCGCGCGCGGCGTGGGCGTCCAAAGTCTCCAGGAAACCGGGCGTCACTATGCCTGCCGATGTGATCAGGATATCGCAGGGGCCGAAAGCCGCTTCGGCGTCGTGGATCGCCGTGGCCAAAGCTGCGGCATCCGAGACATCGACGGCTTTAAGGTGGAGGCGAGCCGCGCTCGATGCCTGGGTCGCCTGCAAGCGATCGGCTGCATTCCGCAGCCGTTCCGCCGAGCGGCCGATCAGCGTGACGCGGTTGCCGTTGCTGAGATAGATCGCCGCCAGCGCCAGGCCAATGCCGCTGGAACCGCCTGATATGATGACGTGACTGCCGGTCAAGCCCGCCTGCCTTCCGCGATTGCCCAACCCTTGCCTGTCCCTATGGCGGCAGAAAGCGCGCTAGAGCTTGGCAAGCTGCGCCATGACCAGCTTCACATCCATGGAGCCGATGCCAAAGTTCTGTTCCTTCAGCCGCCCGAGGATTTCTGCTGTCAGGTCGACGGTCCGCTTGATCTGCTCTTCGGTATGGGCGCTGGTGATAAAGAAGCGCAGGCGCGCCAGCCCTTCCGGCACGGCCGGATAGATGATCGGCAGGACATTGACGCCGGCGGCGAAGAGTTCATTGGAAAGCTGCACCGAGCGCAGCGAATCGGCCACCAGGACCGGCACGACCGAATAACCCTCGCTGAGGCCGGTATCCAGACCGCGCTCTTTGGCATGTTCCAGGAAGGACTGGCTGTTGCGACGCAGGGCATGGGTGCGGCGGGGTTCTTCGCGCAGGATGTCGAGGCTGGCGATTGCCGCGGCCGCAAGCGCCGGGGCAAGGCCGACGCTGTAGACGAAGCCGCCGGCTTGCGCCTTCAACAGGGTGATCAGCGCCTTGCTGCCGGCAATGTAGCCGCCGCAGCTGCAGGTGGTCTTGGACAGCGTGCCCATCCAGATATCGACTTCGCTGGAGGCAACATCGTAATGCTCGAAAATGCCGCGGCCGGTGTCGCCCAAAACGCCGAGAGAATGGGCCTCGTCCATCATCAGCCAGAAATTGAACTGCTTTTTCAGGCGCAGAAGGCCCGGCAGGTCGGCGATGTCGCCGTCCATCGAATAGATGCCTTCGCTGATCACCAGGATCCGTTCATAGTCGCCGGCAAGCGACAGCAGGATGCGCTCCAGATCGGCGCAATCATTGTGCTTGAAGAAGCGCCGGTTGGCACCCGACAGCTTGATGCCGGTCAGGGCGCTGTTATGGATGAACTCGTCATGGATCACCAGGTCCTTCGGACCCATGAGACAGCCAATCGCTGCAACATTGGTCAAGTAGCCGCTGACGAAACAGACGGCGGCTTCCGTCTGGTAGATCTCGGCAAGCGACGCTTCGAGCTCGCCATGAATGGTGCGTTCGCCGGCGACCACGCGGCTTGCCGACGCCGACACGCCGAAATCGGCCAGCGCCTTGCTGGCATGAGCGATGACGCGGGGATGCTGATTGAGCCCGAGATAGTCGTAGGACGCAAAGTTGTCGAAGCTTTTTCCGCCGATCTGCGCCGTGGCGCCGCTCGCTCCTTCATGGGCCCTATAGAACGGGTTCTCCATGCCGAGCTGCTGGCTGGCAAACTGCTGCATGGCGACCTGCTTGTATTCGGCAAGGTCGGTAAAGGCCGGCTGGCTCCGAACGAATGTCTGCGTTGCAGCCTGTTCGCTGCGCACGACGCGGCCGCGTTCAACGTCCTTCTGCAGGCCGCGCATCCGGTTCAGAAGATCCTGCCGCTTGTTCTCGTTCATAGGCTGCGTACTCCAATGCGGTATCGGGTCACGCAACGGGCATTTATTGTCCTTGACCGGCGTGACGGCGGCTCAGGTCGTCGATAATCTGTATATCGGCCGAGACGTCTTCGTCGCCATCGGTCGATCTGCTTCTCGCGCTGACCTTCTCATACAACCTTCGGGTCACGTCGCCAACCGTCGCGTTATCGGCCAAGCTGCTCAGAGGCATATCAAAGCCGGTATTCTGTTCGAAGTTCAGGCCAAGTTCAACTGCCATCAGACTGTCGAGGCCGATCTCCTTCAGGACGCTGTCGAGCGTGATGTTTTCCTTCGGTACCCGCAGGGTATTGGCGATCTCGCTGGCGATGACGTTGAACAGCGCATCCTGGGCTTCCAGTTGCGATTTGCCCTCGACCATCGACGGCAGATCGATCTCGCCGCTCTCCATCCCGGCAGAAAGCTGGGAGGCCCGGCGCATGACGACCTCGAACAGGGCCTCGTTGACCACCGGCAGGGCATGCGCTGCCGCCCAGTCGAATTCCGAGATCATCACCACCGCGGCGTCGACCGTATCGGGCGCCGAGGCGATATACTGCTCGACCGCTGACAGGGCATCGCGGGCGTCGAGCGCCGTCTTGCCGATCCGACGGCCAAGCCGCTGGTTGACTTCGGCATTGCGCGCCAGATAGCCGGCATCGGCAATAGCGCCGAAACCGACGGCCAGGGCCGGCAGGTTTTCGGCGCGCCGCGCCCGGGCCAAACCTTCGAGGTAACCATTAGCCGCCACGTAGTTCGCCTGTCCCGGATTGCCGACCAGCGTCGTCACGGAGGAGAAGAGGATGAAATTGTCGAGGCTATCGGCGCGGGTCAGCTTGTCGAGGATGGCCCCGCCCTTGGCTTTCACGTCGATGACCGGACGGTTTCTGTCCTTGTTGAGGTTGGCGATGAAGGCATCATCCAGCACCATTGCGGCATGGATGACCGTCTTCAGCGGAGCCTTGGCACGCAAGGCCTTCAGCATGGCGGCGACATCGCTTTCCTTGGTGACGTCGCAGGCGTGCAGCTCGGTCTTGACGCCCATCTGCGTCCAGCGGGCGATTGCCGCTGTCGTATCGTCGTCGGCCGTGCCGCGACGCGAGCACAAGGCGATATGTCTGGCGCCCTTTTCGACGAGCCATTCCGCTGCCACGAGCCCGAAGCCGCCGATGCCGCCGGCCACGAGATGCATGCCGTGCGGATCGACCGTCATGCTGCGGACCGGCCGGGTGGCGATCCGGTCGCGACCGGACACCGGCGGCAGAACGACGATCTTGCCGATATGGCCGGCATTCTGCATCAAACGGAAGGCATCGCCGATCTCGTCGAACTCGAAGGAGCGGAACGGCAGTGGCGAGAAAATGCCCTGCTCGAACAGCGCGCCGATTTCGGTCAGCATGCGGCGTGACAGGTCGGGATGCAGGACCAGGAGTTGATCCGCATCGATGCCGAAATAGCTGACATTGCGGCGGAACGGACGCAGGCCGATCTTGCTGTCGGCGTAATAGTCACGCTTGCCAAGCTCGAGGAATCGGCCGAACGGCTTGACCAGCGAGAGGCTCTGTTCCATCGCTTCGCCGAACAGGGAATTCAGCACCAGATCGACGCCCTGACCGCCGGTGACGTCGAGAACATCCTGCACGAAGCCGAGCGAACGGGAATCGAACACATGATCGGCGCCCAGCGTTTCGAGGAAGCGTCGCTTCTCCTGGGTGCCGGCTGTGGCAATGACCTTGGCGCCGGCATGCTTTGCCACCTGAAGAGCGGCCAGTCCAACGCCGCCGGCAGCACCGTGGATCAGAATGGTCTCGTTGGGGCGCATGCGGCCAAGCTCGTTGATCGCGTAATAGGCCGTCAGGAAGACCACCGGAATGGTGGCGGCCGAAACCGGGTCGATGCCGGCCGGCAATTTGGCAACGCCGGCGCGATCGACGCTGACATGGGTGGAAAAGGCTGCAGCGGCAATGGCCATGACATTGTCACCCGGCACAAGATCGGTGATCCCGTTGCCGACAGACACCACTTCGCCGGAGAATTCCATGCCGATCGAGGCGCCGGCAAAGCCGTCCTCCAGGGCCTCTTCGGGCAGCATGCCCATGGCCCACATCACGTCGCGGAAGTTCAGGCCGGTCGCGGCAACCTTGACCAGGACGTCCGACGGACCGATCTGCGGCGTCGCGCAATTTTCCCAACGGATGCTGGTGACCTGCGACGGCACCTGCTGGCGGATCACCGCAGCTTCGAACTGGCGGGTCGTTTGTACAGCCTGGACGCTGGCGCCTGGAACGATGCGAAGTTCGGACAGGGTGCCGCTCGTCTCGTCCAGCAGCCATTCGCGATTGGGGCCATTCAGGTCGAGCGTCTTGAAGGCGACATCGAGCAGGCGTTCGGGGGCATCGGCATTCGCGTCGACCGAGCGAACATCGAAGATCTCGTATTCGTTGCGCAAGACACGCGCAAAAGCCCAAAGACCCGAATTGACGGCGCTGGTGGCTTGGGTGGATCCTGGTTCCCTGACCGGCGCACCACCGGGAGCGACGACCACCAGGCGAACCGGTGTCTTGGCGGCGCCGGGTCTGCCCTGATATTCGGTAAAGGCAGCGGCCAGCGCGCTCAGCGCCAGAACGCGGTCCTGCAGAACAGCCGAGGTGTCATCGTTCGTCGATGCGGCCGGCGGCGACAGGCAGATCACGCCGCGCAGCTTGCCGGCATTCTGCTCGATGGCATCGAGGATCGACCGCTTGTCGATCTCCAGATCGCCTGCTGTCAGCACCGGAACAATATCATTGCGTCCAAGCGACAGGGCCGCCGAGAGCACTTGCGCGGTTCCCAGGCGTGCATCGTGCAGCACGATGCATGAGCCGCCGGGTACCGTCTCTTCGGCCGCAGCGGATATTTCGACGGCGGTAGAGGGGGGGCGGCCGAGCGCTTCCATCAGGATCAGGCTGCCGCCCGGAAGATCGCGCGCCGCGACCTCGGCCAGCTTGAAGCCCATTCCTTCGAGCCGCTTCTGCCATTCCGCAGCGCTTAGCAAACGGCCGATCGGGAATTCCGTGTTCAGGCTGCGAGCGAACCAGCCCTTGCTGAGACCGAACGCGAAATCGTTGGCGACACCGGGTGCTGACTGGGTTGCCAGGAACAATTCCACCGAGGAAAGGCGGCCCGTGGCAAAATGATTGGCAATGTCCGCATCGAGAATGTCGTGCAGATCGTCGGATGCGCTCAGTACGATGTCGATCGACTGCAGGGTATCGAACTGCTTGCGGTCGATGATCTGGACATTGGCGTCGGTTTCAAAGGCAATCTCGAGATTGCGGCGGGCACCGGCGTCCGGCTCGTAGATCGTCAGGCTTGCGGCATGGGTCGCGGCAATGTCGGCAAGCTCCCGGCTGAAGTGGGACGAGCTGCTGCCAAGCTCGAGGATCCGCAGCGATCGATCAGCGCCTTCGTTCTGCACCAGGCAATTGCGCAGCGCATCCTGCAGAAGCCGCATGCGGTTCTTGGCGATGTTGGAATGGATTGCGAAATGATCGAGCGTCGCCTCGCTGATGAAGGACGGCGCGCGCGCGTCTTCGCGTTCCTCATCTTCTGCGGGTTCAGCGTCGTCGAGCCTGTCGAGGACTTCCCGATAGACATCGTTGATCAAAACGATTTCGACGGTGCGATCGGGACTGCCGGAATAGAGTTCGCCCAGCACTTCCGAAACGGCCGGCAAGGGACAATCCTTCTCGAATGTCCATACGCCGTCGGCATAGGCGGCAAAGCCGGCGTCGGCCAACAGATGCAGCCCGTTGACCAGGAAACGACGGAAATCCGGGTCCTGCGGCAAGGCGTCGATGTCGAGCGTGTCGCGGCCGTTGCCGAGCTTGACGGCGATGTCATGCAGGGCGCGGAAGACCGCCGCGTTGAACAGGAAGGTTTCGTTGTCGAGCTGCCCGTCGTCACCCGGCGCAAAGAAAGGCGACTGGCGTTGGATGTCCGATGCCGCCAGGACCGCATTGGGCTTGGTCAACTGCAACGGGACCTTCTCGTAATGGAAGGACAGGGCATCCAGCGACTTGTGCTGCTTCAGATAGGTTCTCTTGAAACGGCAATCGGCAAGCGTCGCAATGCGCACGCCATTGTCGTCGAGCAGATGGAAGTTGGCCTTGATCGAGGCCGAGCTTATGCGCTCGATTTCGACCATGGCCTTGCGGACCGTCTTGCCGACGGCTGCGATGCGAATGCGCCCGAAGCGCACCGGAATGTAGGGCGCGCCGCCATGCTCGCCGCTGAAGCGGTCGAACAGAGCGACGAGGCCATGGAACACGGCATCGACAGAGAGCGGATTGAGATTGTACTGCAGCAGCGGATGCCCGGCTTCGGCCGGCTCGCGCAGTTCGACGGCGACCAGGCGGTCGCCGTAGCATGTCGCCTTTTCCATCAGCTGGAAGCGCGGACCGTAGTCGAGGCCGAAATTGGCGGCGGTGCGATAGGCCTTGGCGGCATCGACGATGGCGGTGACAGGCTCAAGGGCAAAATCAACGGGTTCGCTGTGTTCCGAAGCCGTCAGCTTGCGGACACGGGCCACGGCATGCACCGCCCAGTCGTCTTCGCTGAGCCGCTCGCGCGAGCGGATTTGCAGATCGCCGGTCTCCGTCGAGATGATCGTCGAGAGTTCGAACAGACGGTTCTTGCTCAGTTCCAGCGGGCGCACGATTTCGAGGTTCGAGATCTCGATATGATCGCTTGAGAAGTGCAGGCGTGCGGCCGACAGAGCGATCTCGATGAAACCGCTGCCGGGCAGGATGGCGCGATCGTCCACCACATGCTCGGCCAGATCCGGGAAGAGATAGGCATCGACATGGTTCTTCCAGTTCGTGCCATTGGGGTCCACCCGCCAGCCGGCCAGCGTGTAGCCCTGCTGGTGGGTGCGGCCGAAGATATCGGCGCGGTCGCTGGTCGATTCGGGATGGAGATCGGTCTTGTCGAACGGCAGCACGGGCAGCGACACAAAGGCGTCGCGCTTGCCGAACACCTGTTTTTCATCGATAGCCGCGCCGAAAGCCACAGCGCGCGCCATGGATTGCGACACCGGATCCTGGCCGTCCTTGTTTTCCTCGCGCTGGAGGGTCGGTACGACGTTGACGGCGGCAGAAACCTGCTGGGCGATATCGCTGATATAGCCCGAAAGGATGGGCCGCGGCGAGACTTCCAGGAATACGTTGCAGCCGAGAGCGATGGCCGCTTCGGTGGCCTGCAGGAATTTCACCGGCTGGCGAACATTCTGCCACCAGTATTCCGGCGTCAGCGCCTCGCCCTGCAGGGTCGCACCCGTGACGGTCGAGATGAACTCGATCTTCGAGTTGCGCGGCGAGATTTTCGGAGCGTCACCGAAGAATGCCGCCTTTGCCTTGTCGATGAGCGGGTGATGGAAGGGATAGTTGATATCGAGAAGCTGGACCGCGACCTTGCGCTTGCGCGCCTTTTCGCGGAGCAACTTGATCTGGTCGTAGGACCCCGAAATGGTCACCGAGTTCGGCGCGTTGACCGCGGCAACGAAGAGTTCGTCCAGTTCCAGCGCGCGGATAAGCTCAAGCGCTGCATCCTCGCCGAGTTTCACGGCCGCCATCGTGCCCTCGCCGGCCAGGACCGCCTGGTGCAGGGAGCGCTTGGCAATCACCGATACGGCATCTTCCAGGCTGAGAGCGCCGGCGGCATAGGCCGCGGCCACTTCGCCGACGGAATGACCGTAAGTTGCCGTGACGTTCAACCCCATGGCAACAAGCGCATCCGACAAGGCTGCCTGCACCGCAAACAGCAGCGGCTGGGCAAGCATGGTATCCGACAGCTTTTCATCCAGCGCCGGATCGGACAGGGCCTCGATCAGGTCGATATCGGAATGGTTCTTGAAAAGCGCGGCGATCTTCGAGAAACAGGCGCGAAATTCAGCATTTGACGCGAAGGCGTCGAGCCCCATGCCGGCCCACTGCGAGCCGTTACCGGAGAAAACCAGCGCCACCTTGGGGTCGCGCGACATGGATTCTCCGACTTCGCCTCGTCCCGAGCCGGGAGATGCCAGATGGGCGTCAACCGCGGCAACAATCTCCTCCGTGCTGCCTCTGGCGACAAACCGGTGGCGCAACGCGGATCTGCTGCTGCCTGCGGCCGAAATGACGGCCGCGGCCTCGTTGCTGTCGGCTGCCGCCGAGAATCGCGCTGAATAGCCCTTCAGCAACTGGGCAAGGCTTTCTGCGGTATGGGCGCTTGCCATGAACAGCGGGGCTGCAGCGGCCTTCTTCGCGCCGGTCGCAGACGGCTTTTTCTTCGGATCAGAGATGACGACATGGGCGTTGGCACCGCCAAAGCCGAACGAATTGATACCCGCCAGCCGGGGCTTGGCACTTTTTTCAAGCTCGATCGCCTCACTGGCCACTCGGACGTTCAGGCCTTCGAAATCAATCGAATCATTGGGCGTGTGGAAATGCAGCGATGCCGGAAGATAGTCGTTCTCCAGCGCCATCATGGCCTTCATCACACCCAGAAGACCGGATGCGGGTTCGGCGTGGCCGATATTCGTCTTGATCGAGCCGATCGGGATCGGTGCCTTGCGCCTCGAGCCGATGACCGTGCCAAGGGACCAGACTTCGGCGGGATCGCCGACCTTGGTGCCGGTTCCGTGGCCTTCGATAAAGGCGACCTGATCCGGATCGATCTCGTTGTCGACATAAACAGCGGTCAGCAGGGCTGCCTGCGCTTCGCGCGACGGCAGCGAAATGCCGTTGGTGCGGCCGGCGGCATTGGTTCCGCTGGCGACGATCGTCGCGTGACTGCGGTCGCCTTCAAGAGCCGCACGATCACTGCGGCGCAGCACCAGAATGGCGGCGCCTTCAGCGCGGACATAGCCGATGCCGTCATTGTCATAGGCCTTGCACAGGCCGTCCATGGACAGCATGCGGGCCTGGGCAAAGCCGACGAAAGGCAGGGGATGGACGAGGATGTTGACGCCGCCGACAATGGCGGTATCGACTTCTCCGGCGTTCAGCGCCCGCACGGCGTGATCAAGAGCCACCAACGATGAGGAGCAAGCCGTATCGACGGTCAGGCTCGGGCCGTTCAACCCAAAGACGTGAGAAATGCGGTTGGCGACGACCGAAAGCGTGTTGCCGGTCATGAAATGCGGGCCGGGAGCTGCGGGGTCTTCGACGGAAAGATTGCCGTGGTCGAGGCTGGAGGCGCCGACATAGACGGCAACGTTTTCGCCATGCAGACTGCTGACCGGAATATTGGCGTCCTCAAGGGCGCGCCATGTCAGTTCCAGCAGCAGCCGTTGCTGCGGATCCATGAACATGGCTTCGCGCCGCGAGATGCCGAACAGCACCGGGTCAAACCCATAGATATCGTCCAGAACGCCTGCGGAATAGGTGTAGTACTTGCCTGGGACGCCCATTTCTGGATGCCAGAAACGCGCAAGATCCCACCGATCTCCAGGCACAGTGGAAACCGTGCAGGTACCGGCACGCAACAACTCGAAAAGCTCTTCAGGCGAATTCGCCCCTGGCGCGACACAAGCCCGCCCAATGATTTCTACACTCATCTATCCAAACGCAATTTTTCCGAGCTTTAGGGCACGAGCCGTCGCGGCATTTCACCCGACGCCCCATAACTTCGATAGATAGTCACTTAGAGAAGCAAAGTTTGGGCGTCAATTCCTATTGACTGCGAGTTGTGTTGGAAAGACCAATGGTTGCCAATCCCAACAAGAGGCTTCGACTTGGTGACGGATTTCGACAGGCAACGCTCGGGGCTGACTAAAGTTCGCCATAATGATATGAATATAGTATTTTTCATATCGCAGATTGCGATTTAAGAGTAAGCGCAGGCCGTTTTGGATCCGCGGCAACCACCGGGCGTTGATATATATGTATTTGCAGGCGCATACGCGGATCGTGTCGGCTTTGTTGATTCGCGAGATGTCGACGCGGTTCGGCAGCAAGCCCGGCGGCTATATCTGGGCGCTGCTGGATCCTGCGGCGCATGTTGCGCTGCTGACATTGCTGTTTCAGGTCATAGCCCGCGCGCCGGCGCTTGGCACCAGCTTTCCGCTGTTTTTTGCCACTGGCTATATCGCCTTCAATTTCTACAGTTCGACCGTGAACTATCTCAGCAGCGCCGTGAAGGGCAATAAAGCTTTGCTCAATTATCCGAACGTGGCACCCATCGATACCGTCACGGCGCGCTTCTTCCTTCAGTTTGGGACAATGTCGGTGGTCGCCTTCATTATCCTCGGTGCGATTCTTTTGACGTTGCACAATGCACCAGCCCTTAACTGGCTGGCGATTCTGGAGGCGACAACGGCGGCAAGCCTTCTCGCACTGGGTATCGGCATGGGAAACGCGGTCCTGTTTGCCCGCTCTGCGCTTTACGAAAAAATATACGGAATCGTCACGAAACCGCTCATGCTTATGTCAGGGGTTTTCTTCCTGCCCGATCATATTCCTCATCCGTTTCGTGAGGTATTATTGCTTAACCCTATTGTTCATGTCGTCATTTTATTTCGGACCGGCTTCTATCCTGAATATCGTGGCGATGCGTTGAACATCGATTACATGTATACCTTCATCTTTTGTGCACTGTTTTTGGGAATGCTGATCTTTACGAGATCGTCGAGAGTATTGAGAAACGAATGATCAGATTGGAAGATGCAACCAAGATCGTTTATGCGAAGAATGTGCGAAAGCCTATTCTTGATCACGTGTCTCTGACGATTCAGCGCGGCAAAAGCGTCGGTTTGCTTGGCCGGAATGGTGCTGGCAAATCGACAATGCTTCGTCTGCTGGCAGGAACTATTCGACTGGACAGTGGCCGTATCGTCAAGCGCGGCAAGACATCCTGGCCGCTCGGCTTTGCTGGTAGTTTTCAGCCTAACATGACGGGCGAGCAGAGCGTTCGCTTCGTTGCCCGGATCTATGGTGTCGACAGCGAGGCTCTCATCGCCTATGTCGAGGATTTTGCAGAACTCGGGGCCTTCTTTCGGGCGCCGGTTGGAAGCTACTCTTCGGGCATGAAGGCACGCCTTGCCTTCGGCGTCAGCATGGGAGTAGAATTCGACTATTATCTCGTCGATGAAGTGACCGCTGTCGGCGATGTGAATTTCAAGAAAAAATGCCGGCAGGTGTTCGAGACGAAGTTGCAGAGCTCCGATGTTGTGATGGTCTCGCACAGCACGAGTACGATCAGAGAATATTGCACATGCGGCATCGTCCTGGAAAAAGGCAAATTGTCTTATTTCGATGATGTCGAAGACGCTATTCGCGCCCACAATAAGAATATGAAGGAAAGCTGATGGACAACGTAAAGGATATTTCCGGAAAAGGTTCCGCGCGTCCCGTCAGGCAGGCTGCCGCTGCTGTTGAGAAGCGGAGCCCGGAAAGAGCGACCCGCCAGGGAAGCCATCCCAATGTCCGGGTTCTGGAGAGTCTCCTAGACGCCCCCGGCAAGCAACGCGTTGCGTCTCCCAAGCAGAAGAAGACGCTGCTGGCGCGCCTGAAACTGCGCCATATGGTGATTGCGGCTTCGTTCCTGGGTCTGGTTGTTGCTCCGGCAGTTGTGGGCACGAGCTACATGTTGTTCGTGGCTGCGGACCAGTATCATTCCTCGGCATCGTTTTCGGTGAGAAGTATCGATTCGGTGGGAGCCGCCTCGGATATTCTGGGCATGTTCGCGCAATCTTCCAGTACCAACACGGCGTCTGATTCCTATATCCTCATGGACTATGTCATGAGCGAACGCATGGTCGCGGAGCTTGACCAGCATTTCAACCTTGAAGACCTGTTCAAGAGACGCGGCGCAGACTTCGTCTACGGCATCGGCAAACACCTGCCGATCGAGGACAAGCTTGCTTACTGGCGTCGCATGGCATCCATGAATTTTGACATGAGTTCCGGCATCATGCAGCTGGAAATCAAGTCGTTCGATCCGGCGCAGTCACAAGAAATTACCAATTTCGTTCTGGCGCGCTGCGAAGCGCTGATTAACGATCTGTCGATGAAGGCCCGCGAGGAAGTTCTCAAGACCGCTCGATCGGAAATTCTGCTGGCGGAGAAGCGTCTGGCTGATGCCCGGATCGCCTTGCGCGAATTCCGCGACGTTTCCCAGGAAGTCGATCCCATCGAGGGAGCAAAGCTGGCGACCCAGTTGGTCGGCGGACTGGAGCAGAAGTTGGCTTCTCTGAATGCTGATCTTTCGACGGCGCGCGCCCAGATGGGCGAAGACACGCCGCGGATCCGGGTCCTGAAGGCCACGATCGGCAGCATCGAAAAGCAGATCGACTTCGAACGTCAGCGGCTCGGCAGCGGCGGCGCGACGGGCCAGGCGGCCAATGGCCAGCCGGCCGGTCAGGACGTGGCGGGGCGCCTCCAGGTCTACGAACAGCTCGAGACCGAACGAGAATTTGCCGAGCGGACCTATACGGCCGCTTTGGCCAGCATGGAATCGGCCAGAATGGATGCCAATGGCAAGCAGCGTTATCTGGCTGTTTTCGTCAATCCGACCCTGTCGGAACTGGCCCAGTACCCAGCTCGTTGGCTGAACTCGTTCCTTGTTCTGCTGGCAGGCCTATTCGTCTGGGGCGTGCTGACGATGAGCTATTACAACATTCGCGACCGGGCTTAGCCGGTCGCGTCCGGCACGCAGCCGGATCCGTGCTCGGCCTTCGTCCGCCCTTAGGCAGGCGAGGGTAGCCGTCCGGAACTGTTGCGCAATGCGGTCCATGGTCGCTCCGAGCCGCGTACCATGCCGTTCGTCAAAGACCTTCCTGGACCTGTTGAGAATACCATTGACCATGAGTTCCCTGATTGATGCCGGCGAGGCTTGGATCCGACGGCACGACGGATTGAAGGCGTGGCTGGCCTTCTCGCCGATGAGTCGTCTGTTGGGCTGCGGCCCCTCGGTCCGGGATCGCGCCGCATGGGAGAGCGTCGTGCTCGCGTCATTCGTCATGCGGGTTGCGCCGTACATGCCGAGTTTTCCGCTGAATGTTGCCATGATCGCCGAAAGTTCAGGCGACGAACGATCCTTTCGCCGCTTGCTGCGGCGCGCCTTTGCGGCTGCCGTAGATGTTGAGCGCCGAATGGGCAGGCGCCCTGCCTTCCTGAGCGAACTCGTGCAGTTCCATATGGCCGTGTTTGATCTGGACAAGGCAGCGGAGCTTGCGGAGAACGGGCAAAGAGCGGGCATCGGTGGGGCGGAAGAACTGTGTCGCGAGGTCGGGGCCCTGAAAGCCGAATGCGCGCCCTGGCGCCCTGCCATCGACGCGGCACGCCAGGATCTGCGGCGGCGCGCCCGGGGTGAGGCCGTCGATGGCACGCCCGGCTGCCTAACGGTGCATATTCCCGGTGCGGCGTTTCGCTCGAATCTCCGGGACTATCCCGGCTTTCGCAGCGATATCCGCACAGTCTTCCGCTTGGTTTTTGAAGATCTCGATACCCGTCAGACGCCGTACAGGGTGGCGGCGCGACTGGCAAAGCACGGAACTCTGTCAGGAGACAGCGGTCCGTATATCGCCTACCACAGTGTCGGAACGTCGAAGCAGGGGCTGCATGTCAAGGAAACCGACCGACGGTCCTATTTCAGCGTCGATACGGCGGGATATTCCGGCTGGTCCGACTTTTCGAAGTGTCCCTTGCCGGCCCAGCCGATCGACCGTGCCGCAATCCAATCCTTCGTCGCGGGCGAACGCCTGGCGCTGATCGCTGGAAATCAGTCGAAATACGAGCAGCCCGATCAGGACCCCGCCCGCCCTACGGCCCCTCCCCATGTCTTCGTGGCCCTGCAGGTGGTCGATGACGCGGTGCAGCGGTTGGCGCATGTGCATATGTTCGACATGCTCGAGGAGGTCAGCCTGGCCTGCCGGGCGAGGAACATCCCGGTGGTGGTCAAGCGTCATCCGCTGTGTCGGTCCTGGGAGGTCGCACATGTGCTCCGCCGGGGCGAACGGCGGGGGCTTTTTTCGGTCAGCCAGGAGTCGATCCATGGCCTGATCTCGAAATCCTGCGCGGTTTGCGTGGTGAATTCCAGCGTCGGCGCCGAGGCGCTTCTGCATGGAAAGCCGGTCTATACGTTCGGTGCCAGCGAGTATCAGGCAGGAACCTTCCAGATGCGGGCTCGCGGAGACTTTGCCAGGCTCTTCGAGCCCGATCGGCTACCGGCATCGATGGAGGAGATCGAGGCGCTTCTGTATTCGCTGCGGACGGATTTTGCCGCTAACGTGCGCAATGACGACGGGATACGCACCTTCCTGTCCGGCAGGCTGTCGGCGCTGCTGGCGCACTCCAACAAAAACTGATCGTCCGCTTTCGAAACAGCATGTCGGGGCGACATAAAATGTGAGACGCACCGAAGCTTTTGCGGTTGCGATTTCAATCGATTTAAATAATTTTCGAGCCGTTATCGAGACTTGGTATTTCCCGCGCCACAGGACTTTTGATCCATGCTCAGTATTAAACTACCCCGTACTCGGGTCGCGGTGTCGCTGCTGTTTCTGTTGAATGGTTTTGTCATCGGGTCCTGGGCGACGAAGATTCCCGAATTCGCGGCGCGGCTGGCCCTGTCGGAAAGCAGTCTCGGGATCATGCTGCTGGTCTTCGGCCTGGGGTCGCTCATCCTGATGCCGCTGGCGGGAGGCCAGATCGCCCGCTTTGGGTCCAGGCATGTCGTGGAAGTGACGACCATCCTGTTCCTGCCGACATTGCTTGGCGTCACGCTGGTCGGCAATGTCTGGACGGCGGGTGTGGCGATCTTTCTGTTCGGCGGACTGACCGGGGCGATGGATGTGGCGATGAACGTCAATGCCGTCGAGGTCGAGCGGCAGATGCGGCGATCGATCATGTCGTCCTGCCATGCCTTCTGGAGCCTCGGCGGCCTATTCGGTGCGGCGCTCGGCGGTCTGTTGATCGCCCGGTTCGGGCCGGTCACCCATGCCGTGGTGGTGACCGCCATCGCCGCCGGCCTGTTTGCCATCGCCTGGCCGCTGATCCTGGCCGACAGGCCGCATGCCGCCGAAGGTCATAAGCGTGCCCGGCTGCCCCTGTCGCCGCTGCCCTGGCTGGTCGGCCTGATCGCCCTGTTTTCGATGATCCCCGAAGGAGCGGTGCTGGATTGGGGGGCGCTCTATCTGCGCAATGAGCTTGGTGCGTCGGTTGCCGTGTCCGGCTTCGGGTTTGCCGCCTTCTCCATGACCATGGCGGTCATGCGGTTTGCCGGCGATCTGGTGCGCGACCGTTTCGGGGCGGTCGCCACGCTGCGCACCTGTACGGTTCTATCGCTGACCGGCCTTGTCATTGCCGGTCTGGCACCCAATGCCATCGTGGCGATCATCGGCTTTGCGGTGGCCGGCATCGGCATTTCCAACATGGTGCCGATCGCCTTTTCGGCGGCCGGCAACCTGCCGGGCATGGCACCGGGCATCGGTTTGTCGGTGGTGACGACCATGGGCTATTCCGGCATCCTGTTCGCCCCGTCGCTGATCGGCTTCATCGCCGAGCATGTGTCGCTGTCGGTGGTCTTCACCTGCGTCTCGCTGCTCAATGTCGTCGTGCTGCTGTTGTCCGGCCTGGCGCGTTATGCGGACCGGATCAAGCAGGATTGACCCGGGAATATCCCATCGGCGATACGGCAAATGTGACTCCGTCAATCTCTTGTCGACACGCGTCCCCTTTGCCATGCTGTTGACAAGAGGGCATGTTTGATCCACCTGAAATGTCAGATTTCCGCGCTTCGAGAGCATGACCATGGCGCAAGCTGAAGACTTTGATCCCAAACCGCGCCGCGCATCGGTGGCCGTCGATGTCGGCGGCGTGATCGTTGGCGGTGGGGCACCGGTCGTCGTGCAGTCGATGACCAATACCGATACGGCCGATGTGGATGCGACAGTGGCCCAGGTGGCGGCCCTCTACAAGGCCGGTTCCGAGATCGTGCGCATCACCGTCGACCGCGACGAAAGTGCGGCCGCCGTGCCGAAGATCCGCGAGCGCCTGCTGCGGCTCGGCATGGATGTGCCGTTGATCGGCGATTTCCATTATATCGGTCATCGGCTGCTGGCGGATCATCCGGCCTGTGCCGAGGCGCTGGCCAAATACCGCATCAATCCGGGCAATGTCGGCTTCAAGGACAAGAAGGACAAGCAGTTCGCCGACATCATCGAAATGGCGATCCGCTACGACAAGCCGGTGCGCATCGGTGTCAACTGGGGGTCGCTCGATCAGGAACTGCTGACCACCCTGATGGATCGCAACCAGGCCGAGGGCTTTCCGCTGTCGGCCCGGCAGGTGACGCGCGAGGCGATCGTGCAGTCGGCGCTGATCTCTGCGGAGCTGGCCGAAGAGATCGGCCTGGCGCGCAACCGCATCATCCTGTCGGCCAAGGTGAGCCAGGTGCAGGACCTGATCGCCGTCTATTCGATGATTGCAGCCCGCTCCGATCACGCTTTGCATCTGGGGCTGACCGAGGCGGGGATGGGTACCAAGGGCATCGTCGCCTCGTCGGCGGCCATGGGTTACGTGCTGCAGCATGGCATCGGCGATACCATCCGCGTGTCGCTCACGCCTGAGCCGAACGGCGACCGCACCCGTGAGGTGCAGGTGGCGCAGGAGATCCTGCAGGTCATGGGTTTCCGGCAGTTCGTGCCGGTCGTTGCCGCCTGTCCCGGCTGCGGGCGCACCACGTCGACGGTGTTCCAGGAACTGGCGCAGCGCATCCAGGACGACCTGCGCAAGAACATGCCGGTGTGGCGCGAGAAATATCCCGGCGTCGAGGGTCTCAATGTTGCGGTCATGGGCTGCATCGTCAACGGTCCCGGCGAAAGCAAGCATGCCGATATCGGCATCTCGCTGCCCGGCACGGGGGAGAATCCGGCCGCCCCCGTATTCATCGATGGGGAAAAGGCGCTGACGCTGCGTGGTCCCAATATCGCCGGCGATTTCGAAGCGCTGGTCATCGGCTATATTGAAAAACGCTACGGCCATAAAACGGCTGCCGAATAGGCCGCCGGCCATTTTCTTCATTCCGCCGCAATTGCTGTGTTGACGGTATCAGGACGCCATGGAGTGACTATGCGATGCTAAAGAAATTCATGATCCTCGCCCTTGCCGGCAGCTTTCTCAGTGCCTGCACCACGACCGACCCCTATACGGGCGAACAGAAGATGTCGAACACGGCAGGCGGTGCCATGCTGGGCGCCACCGTCGGCGCGCTTGGCGGCCTTGCCGTCGGCGGGTCCTCGACCGGCCGCCGCGACGCCGCGCTGATCGGTGCCGGTATCGGGGCGCTGGCCGGGGGTGCGATCGGCAATTACATGGACAATCAGGAGGCCGAACTGCGCGCCCAGCTGCAGGGCACCGGCATTTCGGTGACCCGTGTCGGCGACCGCATCATCCTCAACATGCCGTCGAACATCACGTTTGCAACCGACCAGGACCAGGTCATGCCGCAGTTCTACGCAACGCTGAACTCGGTGGCGATCGTGCTGCGCAAGTTCAACAAGACCCTGATCGACGTCAACGGTCATACCGATTCGACCGGCAGTGCCGCTCATAACCAGGCACTCTCGGAACGCCGCGCCTATTCGGTTGCCAATTACCTGAGCAGTCAAGGTGTCGACCAGCGGCGCGTGTCGGCGCTCGGCTTCGGCCCCAGCCAGCCGGTGGCCTCCAACGCTTCGCCCGACGGCCGCGCCCAGAACCGCCGTGTCGAGATCCAGATCGCTCCCATCAAGGGCTGATCCGGCTTTCACGACTGCCTTCGCGGCGTCGCCTTCGGGCGGCGCCGTTTTCGTTTGCGTGGTTCAAAGTCGAGCGGTTAGCAGCTTGACCCCGGCAACGCCGAAGAGCAGCGCCATCGTGCCTTCGATGCCGCGCCGGGCCCGGCGATAGACGGCCAGGGCGCCGGCGGTGGAAAACAGCAGGGCATAGCCGGTAAAGACCGACAAACCGGTCGCCAGGCATCCGCCGACGATGAAGCCGACCGTTGCGATCGACGCATGGGCCGGCAGGCCGATCGAAATCATCGCCAGCCAGCCAAGGATCGCCTTTGGATTGGTGAGGTGGATGGCGTAGCCGCGCAGGAATGTCTGCTTCAGCGTCCTTGGCGAGGCGCTGCCGGCGGCAGGCAGCGTCTCCGTCTTGCGCAAAGCCGATCGCAGAGCCTTGTAGGCGAGATAGAGCAGGTAAAGGCCACCGGCAATTTTGAGAATCTGCAGCAATTGCGCATAATGGGTGAGCAGAGCCGCCAGGCCCAGCGAGGCGGCCATGGCCCAGGTAAAGGAGCCGGCAAAAACGCCGGCCGCCATGGTCAGTCCGGCCCGCCGGCCCTGCGCAATCGACGTCGAGACAATGGCCAAGGTCGCCGGGCCGGGACTGATCACGGCAACCACATAGACGAGATAGGTCGCCATGATCTGCGGCAGGTTCTGGACAATCTCGTTCATAGGGTCTCCGGGGCACGGCTGTTGCAAGCGGTGATCATATCCGAAAGAGCGGCCGGAACACGTCAGTTGATTTGATCGAAGCCTGCGTTTGGGTGATGGATTGTCCGGGCGAGAGAGGTTTTGCCGTCAGCTTTTCCGGTTGGCCACGAACCGGGCGGTCTCGACCAGCATGCCGGCCTTCGAACCGTAGACGGTCAGAAGATCCGTCGCTTCGGCGACCAGGCGGTCCAGTTCGGTCTCGGCCCAGGCCTGGCCATGCACGGCCACCAGCGTGCCCTTGCCGCGGGCCGCATCCTTGCCGGTCGCCTTGCCCATGGTGGCGGCATCGGCGGTCAGGTCCAGCAGGTCGTCGGCCAGTTGAAAAGCCCTGCCGATCCTCTCGCCGAACTGTCGAAGGCGCTGACGGTCCGGCGCCGGCGCTCCGGCGATGATGGCGCCGGCCTCGCAGGCAAAGCGCAGCAGTGCACCCGTCTTCATCGCCTGCAGGGTGACGATACCGGCCTCATCGGGCGTCTGCTTTTCCGCAGCCAGATCGAGCGCCTGGCCGCCGGCCATGCCGCCGAGGCCGGCAGCGCGGGCCAGCGCCAGCACCAGCTCGGTCTTGGCTTTGTCCGACACCTCGGTTTCCGGGGCGGCAATCACGTCGAAGGCCAGCGTCAGCAGGCTGTCGCCGGCCAGGATGGCGGTCGCCTCGTCGAAGGCAATATGCACGGTCGGCTTGCCGCGCCGCAGGTCGTCGTCGTCCATGGCCGGCAGATCGTCGTGGACGAGGGAATAGCAATGCAGGCATTCCAGCGCTGCGCCCACCCGGAGGGCGGCCTGTTCATGGCCGTCGAACAGCGCAGCACTTTCTATCACCAGAAAAGGTCTCAGCCGTTTGCCGCCGTTCAGCACGCCGTGGCGCATCGCCTGAAGCAGCGTGTCCGGGCGGCGGATTTCCTGGGGCAAGGTCTCGGAGCTCAGCACTTGCGACAAAAGCGCCTCGGTTCGCGAGGCGATGTCGCGAAGGCGGCGCTCGAAAATGTCGGTCCCCTGATCCATGGCGGGCTGTTTGCCATGGCGGACGGGGGTGGCGCAACGGGAATCTGTGGTGACGGCGGCTTCCTTCGGTCGGTGATCTGGTCATGACGCGGTTTGACCGGTATGAAATGCAGCGGCATTGCAAACTCAGGCGGTTGGACATTGACGATTGATATCGAGCCGGAAGAGGGTGGTGACATCAGAGAGACCCGCAAGCCGTGGGGCATCGGGCGCATCCTGCGACGGATCCTGCTGGTTCTGGTCATTCTCTGCCTTCTGCCTTTCGGGCTGATCCTCGTCTACCGGATCGAGCTCGTCCGGCCTGTTTCGACACTGATGATCGCCGATCTCCTGCTGATGCGCGGTTACGATCGCCAATGGGTGGAGTTCGAGGATATTTCGCCCAATCTGGTGCAGGCGGTGATGATGTCGGAGGATGGCCAGTTCTGCGCCCATAACGGCATCGACTGGGAGCAGATGCGGGCGGTGGTCGATGATGCTCTGGCCGGCGAGGCAACGCGCGGCGCCAGCACCATTCCGATGCAGACGGTCAAGAACCTGTTCCTGTGGAACAGTCGGTCCTTCCTGCGCAAGGGGGCGGAACTGCCGATCGCCCTTGCGGCGGATTTCATCTGGCCGAAGAAGCGCACGATGGAGCTTTATCTCAACATCGCCGAATGGGGACCGGGGATCTACGGGGCAGAGGCTGCCGCCCAATATCATTTCAAGGTCCCGGCGTCGAAGCTTTCGGCGCGCCAGGCGGCCCTGCTGGCCGTATCCTTGCCCAACCCGATCGAAAGGGTGGCGGGCAAGCCGGGCAATGGCATGAAGCGGCTGGCCAATCTGGTGGATCGCCGGGCCAAGCGGTCCGGGGCTTATATCAAATGTCTTTATGATTGAGTTCAGCAAACGGCGTTGGTCGCGGCGGCCAAAGTGGCCTAGGATCAGGGCAAGGACAGTCAGCGCAGGGGTCACATCATGAGCGATTTTACCCTCTATATCGGCAACAAGAACTATTCTTCCTGGTCGCTTCGGCCCTGGATCGCCCTGACCGCGGCAGGTATCGACTTCGAGGAGCGGTTGATCCCCTTCGATTTCCCGGCCGACAATCCGCGCATCAAGGAGATCTCGCCGACCGGCCGCGTGCCGATCCTCTATCATGGCGATGTGCGCGTCTGGGAATCGCTGGCGATCATCGAATATGCCGCCGAGGTCTATCCGGATGCCGGCCTCTGGCCGTCAGATCGCGGCGACAGGGCCGTGGCACGGTCGATTTCCATGGAAATGCTGTCGGGCTTCCGGGCACTGCGCAATGCCTGCCCGATGAACATGCGCCGGCCGGCCGGCGCCATGGCCTTGCCGGACGGCGTGATGGGCGATGTTGCGCGCATCGAGACGATCTGGCGGGAGCAGCGGGCCCGCTCGGGCGGCCCCTTCCTGTTCGGCGCCTTCTGTGGGGCGGACGCGATGTTTGCGCCGGTGGTCAGTCGTCTGGCGATTTACGACCTGACGCGCAATGCCGATACGCTCGACTACATGGCGGCCATGCAGGCCCATCCCGCCTGGATCAAGTGGCGCGAGGCAGCACTCGCCGAAACCTGGATCGTCCCCGAAGACGAGGCCTGAGCCGACATTGCCGGCCCCGGCCGCAAAAAATATGGCCGGGGGACTGGTCAAAGCCCTGCGTGGCATGTATAAGCGCGCAAAATTCCGAGATCGAGACGGATGCTGTTTGGCCTCATCTGGGCCGGGTTTTCCGTTTTGTCCGTCATGTGGAGTAGTTGAAATGGCTGTACCTAAAAGAAAAACAAGCCCGTCGAAGCGCGGTATGCGCCGCTCTGCTGACGGCCTCAAGGCCCCGACCTATGTCGAGGACAAGAACTCCGGCGAACTGCGTCGCCCGCACCATATCGATCTGAAGACCGGTATGTATCGCGGTCGCCAGGTTCTGACGCCGAAGGAAAGCGCATAAGACTTGCGCGTATCCTTGTTATGAAAAAAGGTCGGCTTGTGCCGGCCTTTTCTTTTTTCATGACGTCATTCCTCCGCCGCAAATCCTGCGTTATGTAAGAACAAGACAATATTGTTTTGTTTCCGCGAGGTAGACTTTCATGATTGCTGCATTTCCGCTGATGATCGTTCCGTTTGTTCTCTACAATCTCGCCATGATGGGATTGTTCGGGCAAGGCGGCATTGCTGTGCTGGACAGTGAAATCCTGTCGCTCGCCATGCTCTCGGGCGCCATCTGGACCTTGTCGATGGGCGACCTGTTCATCCTGGTGGCGCTGGCGATCCTGTTCGTGGAAATCCTCAAAAGCACCCGTCACGGATCGGGTTCGCTGGTCAACCACATGCTGTCGATGCTGGTGTTCATCGCGTTCCTGGTCGAGTTCCTGCTCCTGCAGGGGGCGGCGACGCAGATCTTCTTCATCCTGATGATCATCACGTTCATCGACGTGGTCGGTGGCTTTGCCGTGTCGATCCGCACGGCCGGTCGCGACGTGTCGATTGGCCTTTGACGCATTCGGCCCAATACTTGGCGGGGATCGGCAGGAGAACGGCGCTGCTGCCGGCCGCTCTCCTGGCTCTGTAGATTTTACAGGTTGTCGAGTTTGGTCTGAAGGTTGCGAAGCTGTTCCTTCAGCTCATCGATATCCTTGGCTTCGGCCTTCTTGGTTTCCTTCGGCGGCTGCGGCGTCAGGAAGGGCGAGAACATCTGCATGGCCTGGTGGAACATGTCGGTGTTGCGCTTGACCTGGTCTTCCATCAGCTGGATCGGCGTCTGGATATTTTTCGACAGCGGCTCGCCGAAGGCTTTGGTCATCTGCTCGCGCATCTGCACCTGCTGTTCGGTGAAGGCCTTCATCGAGTGCTCAAGAAAGCTCGGAACCACCATCTGCATCTGATCGCCGTAATAACTGATCAGCTGGCGCAGGAAGGAAATCGGCAGAAGCGTATTGCCCGTCTTGGATTCCTGCTCGAAAATAATCTGCGTCAGGACGGAATGGGTGATGTCGTCCCCCGACTTGGCATCCTGTACGGTGAATTCCTCACCCTTCTTCACCATTGTCGCCAGGTCTTCCAGCGTCACATAGGTGCTGGTACCCGTATTGTAGAGGCGTCGATTGGCATATTTCTTGATAACGATTTCGCCATCGGCTTTTGCCATTTTTGTCTCCTGACCCCAGATACTATCATTGTTTTTGCTCTTCCCGCGCCAAGTGTAAGCGCAAAGGGCGCGTTGTGACAATCTCTTTGTGCGTTGCAGAAGTCGCGCTTGACGAATGTCAGGTATTCCGATGCCGGCACAACTAAGGAATGAAACCGGGCCGTGTCTTCCTGTTTGACACCGGCCAAAAGCTTTGTCAGTTTCGGTGCAGAGCAAAAGAAAAGTGAGGAGACGTCCATGACCAATCCATCCATCGTCATCGCCAGTGCCGCCCGCACAGCTGTCGGGTCCTTCAACGGGGCATTTGCCAATGTGGCGGCCCATGATCTTGGCGCCGTGGCGATCAAGGCCGTGCTCGAGCGGGCCGGCGTCGAGGCGGGTGAAGTCGACGAAGTCATCCTCGGACAGATCCTGACGGCCGGCCAGGGCCAGAACCCGGCACGCCAAGCGGCAATGAAGGCCGGCATTCCCCAGGAAACCACCGCCTGGGGCATGAACCAGCTGTGCGGCTCGGGCCTGCGCGCCGTGGCACTCGGCATGCAGCAGATCGCCACGGGCGATGCCAAGATCATCATCGCCGGCGGCCAGGAGTCGATGTCCTTGGCGCCCCATTGCGCGCATCTGCGCGCCGGTGTGAAGATGGGCGACATGAAGATGATCGACACCATGATCAAGGATGGCCTGACCGATGCCTTCTATGGCTATCACATGGGTGTGACCGCTGAGAATGTCGCCCGGCAATGGCAGCTGACGCGCGACGAGCAGGATGCTTTTGCGGTTGCCTCGCAGAATAAGGCCGAAGCCGCACAGCTGGCTGGCCGTTTCAAGGATGAGATCGTTCCGTTCATCGTGCCCGGCCGCAAGGGCGACGTGACCGTCGATGCGGACGAATATATCCGCGCCGGCACGACGATCGACAGCATGACCAAGCTGAAGCCCGCTTTCGACAAGGAAGGCACGGTCACGGCCGGCAATGCCTCGGGGATCAATGACGGTGCCGCCGCCACCTTGCTGATGTCGGAGGCTGAGGCCTCGCGCCGCGGTATCGCGCCGCTCGCCCGCATCATCTCCTGGGCGACGGCCGGGGTCGATCCGAAGATCATGGGCACGGGTCCCATCCCGGCTTCGCGCAAGGCGCTGGAAAAGGCCGGCTGGAGCGTCAATGATCTCGATCTGGTTGAGGCCAACGAGGCCTTTGCGGCCCAAGCCTGCGCGGTCAATAAGGATCTCGGCTGGGATCCGTCGATCGTCAACGTCAATGGCGGGGCCATTGCCATCGGCCATCCGGTCGGCGCGTCCGGCGCCCGCATTCTCAACACGCTGCTATTCGAGATGAAGCGCCGCGGTGCCAAGAAGGGTCTTGCCACGCTGTGCATCGGCGGCGGCATGGGCATCGCCCTGTGCGTCGAGGCGTTCTGAGTCTTCTGCGTTAAATCTGTCGACGGGTGGCTTGCCCGATCAATCGGGTAGCGCACCTGTCGGCCAATTGTCACTGAGATCATTCAAAACAACCGGACGGAAGATCCGGGCACAGCAAAATGAGGCAAGGGAGGAAAACGGATATGAGCAGGGTAGCACTGGTGACGGGCGGAACCCGTGGGATCGGGGCGGCCATTTCGGTGGCGCTCAAGGCGGCCGGCTACACGGTTGCGGCGAATTACGCGGGCAATGACGAAAAGGCCAAGGCGTTTGAGGCGGAGACCGGCATTGCCGTTTTCAAATGGGACGTTTCCGATTACGAGGCCTGCGTGGCCGGCGTCGGCGCGGTCGAGGCAGCGCTCGGACCGGTCGAGGTCCTGGTCAACAATGCCGGCATCACCCGCGACGCGATGTTCCACAAGATGACGCCGCAGCAGT
Organism: Rhizobium sp. CG5; assembly: GCF_023701945.1. GTDB lineage: Bacteria > Pseudomonadota > Alphaproteobacteria > Rhizobiales > Rhizobiaceae > Allorhizobium. Next base: position 24,378 of record NZ_JABAEF010000024.1, on the reverse strand, counting down.
GGAACGAGGTGATCAGCACCAATCTCTCCGGCCTGTTCAACATGACCCATCCGATCTGGCCGGGGATGCGTGACCGCAGTTTCGGGCGCATTATCTCGATCTCCTCGATCAACGGCCAGAAGGGCCAGATGGGCCAGGTCAATTATTCGGCGGCCAAGGCCGGCGATCTCGGCTTTACCAAGGCGCTGGCCCAGGAAGGGGCTGCCAAGGGCATTACCGTCAATGCGGTCTGCCCGGGCTATATCGGCACGGAAATGGTGCGGGCCATCCCGGAAAAGGTGCTGACCGAGCGGATCATCCCGCAGATCCCGGTGGGCCGGCTTGGCGAGCCTGAGGAAATCGCCCGTTGCGTGGTGTTTCTCGCTTCCGATGATGCCGGATTCATCACCGGCTCGACCATTTCGGCCAATGGCGGGCAGTTCTTCGTGTAGTCCAACCCATCACGTTTCGGATCAGCCGGCTCGGGATGGCCGGCTGATGTTTTGATATGGAGGCCCGCATGACAGTACGGTATGCCACGCCGGCAGATTTTGGCCGTGCACTGGCCCAAGCCTGGTCGTGTGACACCGCCTCAAGCTGGACGGTTGAGAACCCTGCCAAGGGCCAATGCAGCGTGACAAGTCTGGTGGCACAGGATCTGTTCGGTGGCGATATCCTGATGACGCGGACGCCGGGCGGCACGCATTTCTACAATCGCATCGCGGGCGAGCGCTTCGATTTCACCGTCAGCCAGTTTTCCGCGCCGATCAGCTTCGACGACATCGTCTCGTCACGTGAAGAAGCCTTCAGCGATACCAGCCCTGTCCAGTATTCCGCCTTGCGTCGACAGTTGGGCCTTGCAGGTTAACAGACGTCAGCAGGACAGGCGCCAGGACGGCCGAATATGACCGAATCCTATGGTTAACCAATTGTTTTTCCACATGATCTAGCGGTGAACAAACCGGGAAAGCCGGCGTGTCTGTGATTCGTCGCTGATTCGTTCCGGCTTTGGCCAAAGGGTTAACGGGGCATTCGCGAACAGCAAAAAGCCGCCGGGATGCGGCGGCTTTTCGGATTGTCGTGTCGCCTGTTGTTAGCGGCAACGGTCCTCGTAACGGCGGCCGTTGCGGTCGCGATAGATGCAGTAGCCCGGACGTTCCTGCGACTGGCCAATGAGGGCACCGGCAACACCGCCGACGGCCGCGCCAACGGCTGCGCCGCCCCAGGAATTCGTGGCCACGCCGCCGATCACGGCGCCGGATGCGGCACCGATCGAGGCGCCTTTTTCAGTCTGGGTGCAGGAGGCGAGGGCTCCGACGAGTGCCAGTCCCAGTACAAATTTCTTGATCATGATGATGCTCCTTCTAAGCCGGTTGACAGAGTTGACGTCAGATTCTGCCCATCAGCAGCAGAATGATCAGGATGAGGACGACAAGTCCAAGGCCGCCCGATGGGCCATAACCCCAGCTGCGGCTGTGGCCCCAGTTCGGAAGGGCGCCAATCAAAAGCAGGATGACGACGACGACGAGAATTGTGCCTAACATGGGATCCCTCTCCATTGTTTGTTATCGATTTGTACCCAGAGAATGCGTGGCGGCGATCATTGTTCCATGCCTGATCAAATTCTCTCGGCGCCGGTGGAAGCGGCGGGATCTGGATCCCGTCGGGTGGCGCCGGGAGGGTCGCCGATGCGGGTTCGAATCGCTATGGTTGCGGCACTTTCATGGGGCGCTGGGTTAACGGTGGACCTGAAACAGGCGCCGGCCTATGGGGCAGCTGTCGTTTCCCCTCTAGATATTGTGGTGAACAGAGGCGGAACATGCTGGAGTCGGTGATTCGTCGCTGATTCGTTCCGGCTTTGGTCGCGCGGTGTCTTGCGAGGCGCGTTAACCTCGTCCACATGCCACTGGCTGGTGAAATCATCAATATTAGCAAATAGTTAAATCGCGCCGCCGGTCGTTTCCGGCGCGCGCAGCGGAGTCGTCAAAGATTAACGTCTGCCGTGCAGATCCGGTTGCAGGGAGGATTCAGCATGTCGTGGAAATTGCCCGCGCAGGACACAAGATATAGCCGTGAACAAAGGCTGAATCATCCCGAGTCAGCGATTCGTCGCTGATTCGTTCGGGCCCTGTTCCGAATCCTGAAACAGCAGATCTTTCGAGATGCAATCAGTGGTGGAATCGCAGTGTTTTCTGAGGCCTTCGTCCCGCCGCGGAATTCCTGTCTTGCCTTTGCCGGTGATCATCGCCATGTGTTGGCCTGGTTGCCGGCCCTGTTACGGGCCGTTGCAACCGCCATTGCAGACTGGAGCGTGCCTTGACCTCGCAACCCATGATCCTCAGCGGCCGCAGCGTCATTGCCGTGCTGGGGCCGACCAATACGGGCAAGACCCACTATGCCATCGAGCGCATGGTGGCGCATGGATCCGGGATGATCGGTCTGCCGCTGCGTCTGCTCGCCCGCGAGGTTTACACCCGCGTCGTCGAGCGGGTCGGGGTTGCCAATGTCGCGCTGGTGACCGGCGAGGAGAAGATCTCGCCGCCCAAGGCGCGCTTTTCGGTCTGCACCGTGGAAGCGATGCCGCGCGAGACCAAGGCCTCCTTCGTGGCGATCGACGAGATCCAGCTGGCGGGCGATCTGGAGCGCGGCCATATCTTTACCGACCGTCTGCTGCATTTGCGTGGCCGGGAGGAGACCTTGTTGCTCGGCTCGGCCACCATGAAGCCCATTCTCCAGCAGCTCCTGCCGGGCATAACCATTGTCGAGCGGCCACGGCTGTCGCAGCTCTTTTATGCCGGCCAGAAGAAGATCACCCGTTTGCCGCATCGAACGGCCATCGTCGCCTTCTCGGCAGACGAAGTCTACGCGATTGCCGAGCTGATCCGCCGGCAGCGCGGCGGGGCGGCCGTCGTGCTGGGGGCGCTCAGCCCCCGCACGCGCAATGCCCAGGTCGGCCTCTACCAGTCCGGCGATGTCGATTACCTCGTGGCGACCGATGCGATCGGCATGGGCCTCAATCTCGATGTCGACCATGTTGCCTTTGCCCAGGACCGCAAGTTCGACGGCTATCAGTTCCGAAACTTGAATTCCGGCGAACTCGGCCAGATCGCCGGCCGCGCCGGTCGTCACCTGAAAGACGGCACCTTTGGCGTCACCGGCCGGGTCGACCCGTTCGACGAGGAGATGGTCGAGCGGCTGGAAAGCCATCATTTCGATCCGGTCAAGGTCCTGCAATGGCGCACCGCCGCCTTCGATTTCTCGTCCATCGCCGCACTCAGGCGCAGCCTGGACGATGTGCCGAAGATCGGTGGCCTCACCCGGGCCCTGCCGGCCATCGACCAGCAGGCGCTCGAATATCTGTCGCGCTATCCCGAAATCACCGATCTGGCCGACCGGCCGGAGCGGGTTGGATTGTTGTGGGACGCCTGCGCCCTGCCGGATTATCGGCGGATTACGCCAGCCCAGCATGCCGATCTGATCTCTACCCTCTTTTCAGATCTGGCCAGGCATGGCACCGTGAACGAGACTTTTCTGGCCGAACAGGTGCGTCGCGCCGATCGGACAGATGGTGAAATCGATACGCTTTCGGCGCGAATCGCACAGATCAGAACCTGGACTTATGTGTCAAACCGACCCGGTTGGCTTGCCGATCCGACACACTGGCAAGAAAAGACACGGGAAATCGAAGATCGTTTGTCCGATGCGCTACATGAAAGGTTGACGAAACGCTTTGTTGATCGCAGGACATCTGTGCTCATGAAGCGCTTGAGAGAGAATGCGATGCTGGAAGCTGAGATCAGTGTAAATGGCGATGTCTTCGTCGAGGGACATCACATGGGGCAACTTGCCGGTTTCCGGTTCACGCCCATTTCTGGAACCGACGGACCGGATGCGAGGGCCGTGCAGACGGCCGCGCAGAAAGCGCTCGGACTGGAATTCGAGGCACGGGCGGCACGCCTGCATGCGTCCGGCAACAGCGATCTGGCGATCAGCGCGGACGGACTGGTGCGCTGGGTCGGCGATCCCGTGGCGCGCCTGACCGGCAGCGACCACATGCTGCATCCGCGCGTGCTTCTGCTGGCTGACGAGCAATTGACCGGAAATGCCCGCGACCATGTCGTCGCCCGTATCGAGCGTTATGTGAACCACCATATCTCGACGGTGCTGAAGCCGCTGGACGACCTGTCGCGTGCCGAGGACCTGCAGGGTCTGGCCAAGGGCCTGGCCTTCCAGCTCGTGGAAAACCTCGGCGTGCTGTTCCGTCGCGATGTCTCCGACGACGTCAAGTCGCTCGATCAGGACGCCCGCGCCTCGATGCGTCGCTATGGCGTCCGCTTCGGCGCCTATCACATCTTCATGCCGGCGCTGTTGAAGCCGGCCCCGGCCGAACTCATCACCCTGCTCTGGGCGCTGAAGAATGACGGTCTCGACAAGCCGGGCTATGGTGACCTTATTCCCGTGCTGGCGGCTGGCCGGACATCGGTCGTCACCGACCCGAGCTATGAGCGCATGTTCTACAAGCTGGCGGGCTTCCGGTTCCTCGGCAAGCGTGCGGTGCGCATCGACATCCTGGAGCGCCTGGCCGATCTGATCCGGCCGCTGCTGCAGTGGAAGCCCGGCCAGCCGTCGCGGCCGGACGGCGCCTATGACGGTCGCCGGTTCGTCACGACAACCTCGATGCTGTCCATTCTCGGCGCGACGCCGGACGACATGGAAGAGATCCTGAAGGGCCTCGGCTATCGGGCCGACAGCGTTAAGGCTGAAGAAGCGCAGGCCTTCCTGGCCGGTCAGGATGCGTCCGCGGCACCGGCTTCAGCCGCAGCCCCCGCCACCGGCGAGTCCGTATCGACGGGCGAGGCCGATGCCGAAAACGCTGACCATGACGATGCCGATGCCAGCACCGAGACCGACGCTGCTCCGGCCGAGACGGCCCCTGCCGAAGCCGTTGTCGAGACGGTCGCGGATGTTGCCGCGGAACCGGCTGTGGCGGAAGACGAGACCGCGGCTCCTGTTGCCGCCGGCACCGAAGTCGAAGCTCCGGCTGAACCCGTGGCCGAACCGAAGCCGGTTCTGCTCTGGCGTCCGGGTGGACGTGGCGACGGACAGCGTCCGGCCCGTCCGCATGGCGGCGAGCGCCGCGGCAACCGCAATCCCAACCAGGGCGAAGCCGTCAAGAGCGACGCGCCGCCGGAAGGTCGCCGCGAGGATCGTCGCCGCGAGGGCCAGCCCGGCAAGCCGCGCGACAAGGACGGCGGCCGCGGCAAGCAGGGCGCCCGTTCCGATCGTCCGGACCGGCAGGATCGGCCCGAGCGGTCCAATCGTCCGGACCGCGACGCAAAGTCGCAGGCCCAGCGCTTCGAGGCCAAGCCACCCCGCAAGGAGAAGCCGATCGATCCGGATTCACCCTTCGCCAAGCTTGCCGCTCTCAAGGAGCAGATGAAGAAGTAGGCCATGGGCGAAAACCAATCATCCCCCGGTTCGCAGCAGCGCATCGACAAATGGTTGTTTTTCGCGCGTCTGGCCAAGTCGCGGACGCTTGCTCAGGGTCAGGTCGTGTCCGGCCTGGTTTCGGTCAACGGCCGCAAGATTAAGCAGCCGAGCCTCGCCCTTCGGCCCGGCGACCGCCTCGAGATCACCAGGCCCGTGCACAATCTCGTGGTGGTCGTCCGCCAGATCGGCGAGCGGCGCGGACCTTACGAGGAGGCCCGGCTGCTCTATGAGGACGTGTCGCCGCCTGTCGTTCCCGGTTCGAGGCCCTCGTCGCTTGACCAGGCCGTGCGCATGCCGGGCGCGGGCCGACCGACCAAACGCGAACGCCGGGCCATCGATCGGCTGCGCTGGGACGAGCCCTGGACCGAAGAATAGAATAGTCTGCCGCAGCACGCCTATTTTCAGGACGATTTATCCTTGCTATAGGCCTGCGAAAGCATTAGCTCACAGCCCTGTCGAACCACGCCGCGCGGCGTTTTTGCCGCCGCGTGCCTTGTTGAAAGACCTCATCATCTTTTGGGCAGCCGGCATCGCAGCTGTGTGTCCTTGGCAAGCGAAGATTTCTGGAGTGCCGCATGACGTATATTGTGACCGACAATTGTATCCGCTGCAAATATACCGATTGCGTCGAAGTCTGCCCGGTCGACTGTTTCTACGAGGGCGAGAATTTCCTCGTCATCCATCCCGATGAATGCATCGACTGTGGCGTCTGCGAGCCGGAATGTCCGGCTGAAGCCATCAAGCCCGATACCGAGCCGGGCCTCGACAAGTGGCTGAAGATCAACGCCGAATATGCGCAGGTCTGGCCGAACATCACCACCAAGCGCGACGCCCTGCCGGAGGCCAAGGAACTGGACGGCGAGACCGGAAAGTTCGAAAAGTACTTCTCGCCCAAGCCCGGCACGGGCGATTGAGGATGCGGTCCGTATGGGCCCGCCAGGTTTTGACTGGAGATTGCCGCAGGCCGCCCCTTTGCTGGGTGCGGCGGTGTTGCGCTGCGGTGCCACTACAGTAAAATATTGATTTCCTCATATTTTTATGATAGTGTTTTCAGACTGTTCCACTTTGCGGGCATTTGCGTGCCCAAAACTATCACGAAAGCTCTCAAATAACCGAACGCGGTATCCGTGACATATTCGACGATATGGTTGGCGGGTCACCGAAGCGTCGAGGGGTTTTGTTTGCCCATTCGTGTTTGGACCAGAATGGAGTCACCCGACGGTGTCCCCCGTCTCATCCGGGCCTGACTGACCCGGTCTTGGCGTGATGCCAGGAGCGTAACAGGGAGTTTTTGAAACGAATGACCACCCAGCAGAAAAAATCTTCAATGCGTCAAGGCTTCAAGACCGGCGAAGCAATCGTATATCCGGCTCATGGCGTCGGCACAATCACTGCGATCGAAGAGCAGGAAGTTGCCGGTATGAAACTGGAGCTTTTTGTAATCGATTTCGAAAAGGACAAGATGCGCCTTAAGGTGCCGGTGGCCAAGGCCGTCAGCATCGGCATGCGCAAGCTGTCGGAGACCGATTTCGTCGAGCGGGCCCTGCGCGTCGTGCAAGGTAAGGCTCGCGTCAAGCGGACAATGTGGTCTCGTCGTGCGCAGGAATATGATGCGAAGATCAATTCCGGCGACCTGATCTCGATCGCCGAGGTGGTTCGCGATCTGTATCGTGCCGAGCATCAGCCTGAACAGTCCTATTCCGAGCGCCAGCTTTACGAAGCTGCTCTTGATCGCATGGCGCGCGAAATCGCGGCTGTGAACAAGATGTCGGAAACCGAGGCCGTTCGTCTGGTCGAAGTCAATCTTGCCAAAGGCCCAAAGCGGGGCAAGGCGGTTGACGAAGAGGATGCCCAGGAAGAAGCCGCATAGGCTGCTGCGACCGCCTGTTTTCGAAAAAGCCCGGCCTTGGCCGGGTTTTTTTGTGCCTGGTCGTCTGGTCCATCCCATCCCCAGTCCTGAAGGCGGGAACTTTCCCCACGGTCCGGCGTTTTACGGAAGCTGAAAGCAGGCTTACAGCCGAGGTTGCGGAAGAAATCTTGCTCCCGTCAGTTCCGGCGGCAAATCCAGTCATTCGGCTGAAGCGTATTGTCTTTTGTCATATCGTCTTAACTGCGAATTTTGATTGCCAGATTGTTCGTTGCAATTGCCGAATGGAGGGATCGATGAACACCATGCAGGCCGACAGGCGACTGATCAAATACGCCATGGCCGCCCCCTATCTTGCCCGCGAGGAAGAACGCGACCTTGCCATCCGCTGGAAGGAAGGTCAGGACCAACAGGCGCGCAACCAGATTGCTCTGGCCCATATGCGCCTGGTGATCGCCATGGCGTCCAAATTCCGTGGCTTCGGCCTGCCGATCAGCGATCTCATCCAGGAAGGCTATGTCGGCCTGCTCGAGGCTGCTGCCCGGTTCGAGCCGGCCCGCGATGTGCGCTTCTCGACCTATGCCGGCTGGTGGATCAGGGCCTCGATGCAGGATTATATCCTGCGCAACTGGTCGATCGTGCGCGGTGGCACGAGTTCCTCGCAGAAGGCGCTGTTCTTCAACCTGCGCCGTCTGCGCGCCAAGCTGGCGCAGGGCGACAGCCAACTGACGGAGCAGGCCATCCATCAGGAAATCGCCAGCGCGCTCGGCGTCAGCCTTAAGGACGTGCAGACCATGGATGCAAGGCTTGCAGGCAATGACAGTTCGCTGCAGGCGCCGCTGTCGGCTGGAAGCCCGGACGGCGGCGAAAAGCTCGACATGCTGGCCAGCGACGACATGCCGCCGGACGAGCAGGTCAGCGGCATGATCGACGGCGAACGTCGGCTGCAGTGGCTGAACGGCGCAATGACCCAGCTCAATGAGCGGGAAGTCAAGATCATCCGCGCCCGACGGCTGTCGGAGGATGGTGCGACGCTGGAGGAGCTTGGAACCCAGCTCGGCATTTCCAAGGAGCGCGTGCGGCAGATCGAGAGCCGGGCGCTGGAAAAGCTGAAATCAGCCCTTGTGACCGCCGATCCGCATATGGCCGGGTGACGGCCAGCCAGACCGTGCGGTCTATTCGGTAATCAGCTTGACCCGTGTCCCGGGGGGCAAGGTCGAGCCGGTCTGTAACGCATTGATCATCTTGAACAGGTCGAGCTTGCGCTCGGTGCCCATCATGCGGGCGGCGAGCGTGCCGATCGTTTCTCCCGGCTTGACCGTCACCACGCGGATGCGCAAAGGCTTCAGCGACTGGGCCTCCTGCGGCGTGATGCGCCGGAAGGTGGCCCTCAGCGTATCGGCGGTCGGCTGCAGCAGCGGGCTGCCTTTCGGCACAGCCGTCAGGAAGCGGAAGATCTGCGAGCCAATGCGGATCACGGTGATGTCGAAATCCCAGCGCTCGGCCGAGGCGCGGGCGGTTGCCGCTTCCAGGCCGTTGACCGTGGTTTCCTTGATCGTCTCGGGCAGCAGGCCGGTCACCCATCCGCTGGAAATATAGTTGGTCAGGGTGCGCTTCTGGTCGTCGGCCACACCATCGAAGCGGATGGCGACGTCGCCGGCGCCCGTTGCCAGCACCGCCTCCACCTTGTTGTCAATCTGGAAGCCGGCCGGCACTTCGAAACGGATGCCAAGGCTGCCGTGCAGGAAAGTCTGGCCGCGGACATAGCCCTCTTGCGGGCTGTCGCCATAGAGCAGCCCGTCGATGCCGTTCAGGTAATATTCGCGACCGCTTTCGCCGTGGGTGCCCTCCGGTCCGAAGGCCCGTGCGTGGCGGCGCGCCAGTTCGACGCGCTGCGGGGCATTCGGATGGCTCGACAAGAAGTCGAGGCTCTGGTCGGCGTCCGGATCGACGGAGGTGAAATGGCTGTAATTGGCCATGGAATCGAGGAAGCGTGCGGCGGCATAGGGATCATAGCCGGCCTCGCCGAGCATGCGCACGCCGATCACGTCGGCCTGCAATTCCTGCTGGCGGGAGAAGGCGGCCAGCCGCAGCTTGCCGCGCGCCAGCGCCTGTTTGCCGGCCAGATCGCTCGACAGCACTTCGGCGACGACGCGGCTGGCGATCACTTCGGCCTCTTCGCGCCGCTGGCGCTCGATGCCGTGATTGGCGGTCACATGGGCCATTTCATGGCTCAGCACGGCTGCCACTTCCGACGCATCGTTGGCAAGCGCCAGGAGCCCGCGCGTCACATAGAGATAGCCGCCCGGCAGCGCGAAGGCATTGATGGCCGGCGAATTGAGAATGGTGATACGATAGGACTGGTTGGGGTTTTCCGAAACGGCGGTCAAGGCACCGGCAATGCGGGCGACCAGCTTCTCGGTCTTCTCATCGTGATATTCGCCGCCATAGCTCGCCACAATGCGCGGATGTTCCCGCGCCCCCATCTGGGCTCGCGGATCATTCTTCTGCACTTCCTCGACGATCTGCGGATTGTTCGACGGTGAAACATTCGGTTCGTAGGACTGATCGAAAAGCGACTGGCAGCCGGACAGCAGGACGCTGGTGGCGACCAACACCGTCAGCGGCCGGGCAATGCCCGACAGCAGAAAGCGCCGTCCCGAAGACCTGACGGCATTTGCGCTAGTAATGACCATGCCCCGCATCTTTTCGAATCATCATGCCCCTGTGAGTGAATTCAACGGACCCGTTGTGGAGCTTGCCCCCAGCATCTGGCCGATTGGCGAAGGTCTGTCGATCCCCTTCGAGACATTTAACCTCATTTACTGCATATGGATAAAAGTGTACGCCGAACAAGATGCTGGTGTAGATAAGGAAGCCCTAACCCGTTGATCGAAGATGGGACAGTGGGTTTGCGCATGCCATTCGGCCGCGTCGAAAATAAGGCGCGGCGGTTGCGCTGAATGTTCGACCGTCTCAATCCGATGCACGATCGCACCGTCCCGTCCCTTTTTTCAACAACCGATCGACCGATGCCGACCATGCGCGGCCGGATTACGGTGGCCCGTTCCCGCGAAAGGCGTCGACCTCGAGATTTCCGGAGATCGCAAAGAAATCCTCGCGCGAGGCATCGACCGCGATGCGTCCGTCGACGACGAACAGAACGTTCTGCGACAGGCGGAAAACCTCCTGCGGGTCGTGGCTGACGATCAGCACCGTGATGCCGGTCTCCTGGTGCATTTCGATCAGCAGATCGGCCATCGACGCGCGCAGGCCTGGGTCGAGGGCGGCAAAGGGTTCGTCGAGCAGCAGGACCGGCTTGCGACGCACCAGCGCCCGGGCGAACGCCGCACGCTGCCGCTCGCCGCCCGAAAGCGTCGCCGGCATCCGTCGCTCGTAGCCTGGCAGGCCGACGCGGGCGAGGGCCGAGGAGACCGCGGCCCGATCCTGGGCGGCGAGCCTCAGCGACGGATTGATACCGAGCCCGACATTGGTGAAGAGATCGAGATGGGCAAACAGATTGTTGTCCTGAAAGACGATCGAAACCGGCCGCTCGGCCGGGTGACGACCGGTTACGTCGGTGCCTCCGATCAGCACGCGGCCGCTGTCGGGCTGCTCGAAGCCGGCGACCAGATTGAGCAGGGTCGATTTTCCCGAGCCGGACGGTCCGGCCACCGAGGTGATCGTGCCTTCCTCCAGGCTGACGTCGAAATGGAAGGCGCGCGATCCAAGCCGCAGGCCGACATTGTCCATCTGGACGGCAATGGTCCGGCTCATCTCACTGTTTCTCCCGCACTTGCGCGCTTGCGCCGCTGGTTCCGGCAATCGTCAGCGCCAGGCAGACCAGGCCCAGGAGCAGGGCCAGCCCGTCGGCATCGTCGCTGCGATAATTGCCCATGCGGCTGTAGATCAGCCAGGGCAGGGTGGTGAGGTTTTCCGAACCGAACAGAGCGACGGCGCCGAGATCGCCGAGCGACAGGGCCATGGCAAAGGACAGGGCGGTCAAGAACGGTCGTTTCAGAGCCGGCCAGTCGATCAACCGCCAGCGGGCCAGGCCGGAAATGCCCAAGCTGGCGCAAAGCCTTGTCGTGCGGTGGCGATGGATCTCGACGGCCGGCGCCAGCACGCGCATGGTGAAGGGCAGGGCCATCAGCATGTTGATGACGACGACGAGGACCGGCGCAAACCGGCCGATATCGCCGGCTGGTCTCAGCAGCAGGAACCAGCCGGTGGCCAGAACGATGGCCGGCACCAGAAAGACCAGGAAGGAGGCGGCGGCAATGGCGGTCGACAGGACCCTCGCCAAGACATGCGCGCGAGGCCCCATGCCCAGCGCTGCCCGGGCCTCGATGAAGGCCATGCTGACGGCCAGCGACAGCAGGGCGGCGCTGAAGGCGATGGCGAGGCTGGTGGCTGCGGCTTTCAGAAATGCCGGCTGCGACACGAGTTTCGGCAGATCGGATTGCAGTCCGGACAGGGTGATGGCGGCCAGAGGTGCTGCCAGGAACAGAAAGGCGACGGTCAGCATCGCCGTATCGGCCAATCGGGCCGCAGGCGATTTGCCGTCGAAGCGTCGTGTCGCATGGCCATCCGTCCGGGCCTGATCCTGCGGGTTCGGGAAGAGGGCCATGGCGCCGAGAACAAACGCCGTGAGGGCGATCTGCAGCAGCGCCAGCGAGACGGCGCGGCCCGGATCGAAATCGAAGCGCAGCGCCTGGTAGATCGCCACTTCGATGGTCGTCGCCGCCGGTCCGCCGCCCAGCACCAGAACCAGCGTGAAACTGGTGGCGCAGAGCATGAAGATCAGGCCGGCTATGCCCGGCAGCAGCGGCCGCAGGGCCGGCCATTCGATGAAGCGGAAGACCGAGAGGGGCCGCATGCCAAGGCTGGCGCTCATCTGCCAATATTCCGCCGGAACCCGCTCCAGCCCCGCCAGCATCAGCCGGGCCGCCAGCGGCATGTTGAAGAACACATGGGCGAGCAGGATGCCACTGAGGCCATAGATGCTGAAGGGCTCGCTGATGCCGATCCATCGCAGGCCGTCATTGACCACGCCCTGCCGGCCCCAGACGCCGATCAGGCCGAGTGCGCCGATCAGCACCGGCAGACCCATGGGCAAGGCGAGCAGGCGGACCAGCCAGCGGCGGCCCCAGAACTGCGGCTGGCGGGCCAGGGCGCGCGCCACCGGCAGGGCAAACAGCAGCGACAGCGCTGTCGAGAGCGCCGCCTGCAGCAGCGTGAACCGCAGGATCGACAGCACGACCGGGTCCATGAATGCCGGTCTGCTGCCGGTCTCCGTGCCGATCATCAGCAAGGAGACGACGGCGGCAGCGATGAACAGCAAAAGGCCGGCAAGGCTCAAGGTCCCGCCGGCAATCGCCGTCCACCGCTCGCGCCTGGTCAGCATCGGTTCAGTTCAGCGTCATGGCGGCCTGCCATTCGTCAATCCAGGCCTTGCGGTTTTTGGCCACCTCTTCAGGCGCCATCAGGAAGGTCTTGGTCGGCGATACCAGCTTGGCGAAGGCGTCGGGCAGGGGCTGCGAGGTCGGGGCGGCCGGCATCATCCAGTTGTTGGTGGGGATCTCGTCCTGGAAGGCCGGGCTGATGGTGAATTTGAGGAAATCGCGGGCGAGATCCTTCTGCGGCGCAGTCTTCAGCAGGCCTGCCACTTCGATTTGAATGTAATGGCCTTCCGAAAAGGCGGCCGCCTGGTAACGATCGGTGTTCTCGGCGATCATGTGATAGGCCGGCGAGGTGGTGTAGGACAGCACCATCGGCACTTCACCCTTGGTAAACAGGCCATAGGCCTCCGACCAGCCGGGCGTTACCGTCAGGATGCGCCCCTTGAGCTTGGCCCAGGCCTCGTCGGCCTTGTCGCCATAGATCGATTTGACCCAGAGCAGCAGGCCGAGGCCGGGTGTCGAGGTGCGCGGGTCCTCGATGACGATCTTCTGCGACGGATCGCCTTCGACCAGCTCCTTCATGCTGGTGGGCGGCGTCTTCAGGGTCTCGCTGTCGTAGACGACAGCGAAGTGGCCGTAATCATAGGGAATGAAGGTATCGTCGGCAAAACCGCCGGGCACGGTGACGGCAGCGGTATCGACGCCATGCGGTGCAAACAGGCCGGTCGCCTTGGCCTCTTCCACCAGATTGGTGTCGATGCCGAGCACGATATCGGCTTTCGTGCTCTCGCCTTCGAGCTTCAGCCGGGTCAGCAGCGCCACGCCATCGGCGACGCCGACGAAATCCACCGTGCAGCCGCAGGTTTTCTCAAAGGCCGCCTTGATCTTCGGTCCCGGACCCCATTCGGAGATGAAGCTCTCATAGGTATAGACGGTCAGCACCTTGTCGGCCGCCTGGACGGCGGTGGTGGCAAGCAGAACGGCGGCAAAGCCGCAGATGGTCAGCACGGGTTTCAGTGTCGGCATGGTACGCCCCTTCAAATGGTGTCAAATGTCGGGAAAAGGGCGTCATTCATCATGCGCGTCTAATCCCTCCGCCGGTGTTAGCCGGATCAGGTTCCGCGGGTTAGCGTTCGACGCCTCTCAGCCCATGTCCGTTTGCAGACAAAAGCACCCCGTTAGAGCAAATTTAGTCATAGCGTGGCACCATCAGCCTTGCAAGGGTCCCGCCGCCCATGGACATGAACGGTCAGCATGCTTATCTGATGGCGAGCCGTTTGAGAGTGCTTGATGCCGATATTTGCCCCTGACGAGACCACGCCACCGCCGATCCTTCCGCCGACAGCCGAACTGCCGCTGGCGCAGCAGTTGAAGGTCGCCGCGCAGTCGTTCCGGGAATCGGCCGTGCGCTACAAGGTCATGGCGGTGGCCACGGCGCTGCTGGCGATCATTCTCATGACGGTCTATGCGCAGGTCCTGCTTAACCAGTGGAACGCGCCCTTCTATAATGCGATCGAACAGCGCAACCTCACGGAATTCCTGGCACAATTGAAAAATTTCGGAGTGATTGCCGGATTCCTGCTGGTTCTCAACGTCATCCAGACCTGGCTCAACCAGATGGCGGCGCTCTATATGCGCGAAGGGCTGTCGCGCGACATCGTCGACCAGTGGCTTAAAGGCCGCCGCGCCTACCGCCTGTCGGTGTCGAGCCCGTTCGGCGTCAATCCCGACCAGCGCCTGCACGAGGATGCCCGCAAGCTGTCGGAAATGACCACGACCCTGTCGATCGGTCTGGTGCAATCGACCATCCTGCTGGTCAGTTTCATTGGCGTTTTGTGGCAATTGTCGAGCGATTTCGTCTTTGAGATCGGCGGACGCAGCTTCGCCATTCCGGGTTATATGGTCTGGGGTGCTATCCTTTATGCCGGGGCCGCGTCCATCAGCAGCAATCTGGTCGGCTCGCGACTGGCCAGTCTCAATGCCGAGCGCTACAGCCGTGAAGCCGATCTGCGCTCGTCGCTGATGCGTGCCAACGAGCATCTCGAGGCCATTGCGCTGGCGCGCAGCGAGGAAACCGAGCGTCACCGCATCCATGGCAAGATCGACAATGTGCTGGGTATCATCCGCCATCTGGCGATCTCGCTGACCAACCTCACCTGGATTTCCGCTGGCTTCGGCTGGCTCGCCACCATCGTGCCGATCCTGATCGCGGCGCCGGCCTATTTCACCGGGACGATGACCTTCGGCGGGCTGATGATGGCGGCCGCCGCCTTCAACCAGGTCTATTCGGCCCTGCGCTGGTATGTCGACAATTTCGGGGTGATCGCCGACTGGCGGGCCGCGCTGATGCGGGTGATGTCGCTGCGCGCTGCGCTTACGGACCAGGACAGCGCCGAGCCGACCGGTCCGCAGGTCACGGTGATGCCGGGGGCGTTCGGCGAATTGAAGCTGATCGATCTGGTCATTTCCCCGGACGTCGCCGATCCCGCGGCCAAGGGCCGATTCGGCATCGAGGAGGCGCAACCGGTGATCCGCTTCGGTGAGCGGATCATGATCAATGGCGACCAGGGGGTGAACCGCAAGCTGTTGTTTCATGCGCTGGCCGGTCTTTGGCGTTCCGGCAGCGGCACGATCCTGATGCCCGAGGAAGACCAGGTTCTGTTCGTGCCGCAGTCCGGCTACCTGCCGGAGGGGCCGCTTCGCGAATTGCTGAGCTATCCGCTCGACCCGGCAGGTTATGGCGATGCGGCGCTCACCGACGCCTTGACGCGGGTCGGGCTTGAACGGCTGACGGGCATGCTGGATGAGACACCGCGTTGGGATCGCCTGCTCGACAAGGACGAGCAGATGGCGTTGGCCTTTGCCAATATCCTGCTGCGGCAGCCGCGTTGGATCATCTTCAACGATGTGTTGGAAGGCCTCGAATCGGACACCAGCACCATCCTGACCGACATCCTGGCAGGACTGTCCGGGTCGACACTGATCTATATCGGCCGTTCCAGCGTCTATCTCGATGCCGTCAAGCCACGCCTGCTGCATCTTAGACTGGAGCCGGTCGAGGCATAAGCAGTCTTATCCCTCGATCTCCTCGCGTAGCATTTCCAGTTCCAGCCATTCCTCTTCCATGCGGGCGATATCGGCGCGCAGCTTTTCGGTCTCGGCGGCAAGCTTGTTGAAGGTCGCGGGGTCCTTGGTGAAGAGTTTCGGATCGGCCATCTTCGCCTCGTGGGCGGCGATCTCCGCTTGTGCCTTGGCCATCTCCTTGGGCAGGGTTTCGAGCGCGAATTTCTGCTTGAAGGAGAGTTTGACTTTCCCCTTGTTGCCGCCGTCGGAAGATTTGGCCGCGCCATCCGAGGTCTTGGCCTTTTCGGCCTTCTCGGCGCGCTTGCGTTCGTCTTCTGCGCCCTTGCGCTGCGCCAGCATGTCGGAATAGCCGCCGGCATATTCGATCCAGCGGCCGTCGGGCGCGTCGGGATCGGCAGGCGCGATGGTCGAGGTCACGGTGCGGTCGAGGAAGTCGCGGTCATGGCTGACGAGAATGACCGTGCCGGGATAGCCGGCGACGATTTCCTGCAGCAGGTCGAGCGTCTCGATGTCGAGGTCGTTGGTTGGCTCGTCGAGGATCAGCAGGTTGGAGGGCCGCGCCATGATGCGGGCCAGCATCAGCCGGGCGCGTTCGCCGCCGGACAGGTTGCGGATCGGCGTGCGGGCCTGTTCCGGCTGGAACAGGAAGTCCTTCATGTAGCCGGTCACATGCTTCTGCTCGCCGTTGACCAGCAGATTGTCGCCACGTCCGTCGGTCAGGTAATGGGCCAGCGTATCCTCGAGGTTCAGGTCCTCGCGCTTCTGGTCGAGAACGGCGATTTCGAGATTGGTGCCGAGCTTGACCATGCCGCTATCGGGCTTCATCTGGCCGGTCAGCATTTTCAGAAGAGTCGTCTTGCCGGCGCCGTTCGGGCCGATCAGGCCGATGCAATCGCCGCGATGCACGCGGATCGAAAAGGGCGCGACAATGGTCCGCTCGCCATAGGTCTTGGTGATGCGGTCCGCCTCGATCACCAGCTTGCCGGATTCGCGGCCTTCGGTGACGGCAGCCGTGATGGTGCCCTGCGGTCCCTTGTGGCCGCGATAATCGGCGCGCAGGCTCTGCAGATTGCCGAGACGCCGCATGTTGCGCTTGCGGCGCGCCGTCACGCCATAACGCAGCCAGTGCTCCTCGCGCTGGATCTCCTTGCCGAGCTTGTGCTGCTCGATCTCTTCCTCTTCCAGAACCTTGTCGCGCCATTCCTCGAAATGGCCAAAGCCGCGGCTGAGCCGCCGCGACAGGCCGCGATCGAGCCAGACGGTGGCGGTCGAGACCTTTTCCAGGAAACGCCGGTCATGGGAGATCAGCACAAGCGCGCTGCGGGTCTTCTGCAGCTCGCTTTCCAGCCATTCGATGGTCGGCAGGTCGAGATGGTTGGTCGGCTCGTCGAGCATCAGGATATCGGGTTCCGGCGCCAGCACGCGGGCGAGCGCTGCGCGGCGGGCTTCGCCGCCCGAGAGGCTCGCCGGGTCTTCCTGGCCGCTCAAGCCCAGATGCTCCAGTAGATAGGTGACGCGGTAGGGATCGTCGCCCGGCCCGAGGCCCGCTTCGGCATAGGCCAGCACGGTCTTGAAGTCGCCGAAGTCGGGGGCCTGTTCCAGATAGCGGATGGTCGAGGAGGGATGGCGGAAGACTTCCCCCGACTGGGCTTCCACCAGGCCGGCGGCGATCTTCATCATCGTCGATTTGCCGGAGCCGTTGCGGCCGACAAGGCAGATCTTGTCGCCGGGCTCCACCTGCAGGGATGCGCCGTTCAACAGCGGCGCGCCGCCGAAGGAGAGGAAGATATCGTCGAGTTTCAAAATGGGAGGCGCCAAGGGCTCAAGCTCCTGAGAGATCAAAAGGTCTGGCCAACAGCACCGCATCGCCGCTTTGCAGCGACAGCGCGATCATGCCGTTGGCGACATTGGAAATGGTGCGGGACGAGCCGAACGGCAGCGTGAAATCAACAAGCGGATAACGCGCATTGCGGATCGACAGTCCGCGGAGATCGGTGAAACCGAGAACGGAAAACAGGGAACCTTCCGGAAGGTCGACGGTCATATCGCCGGCCAGCAAAGGATAGGCTTCCTCCTCGCCCGAGGTCAGCATCAGCTTCAGCCCGCGCCTGGCCAATTCCACGCCCTGCAGCAAATGCATCAGCGCGTGATCGGAGCGTTCGCCGCCCAGGGCGCCGGCGAGGATCAATTCTGTCGCGCCCCGCTTCAGCGCTTCGTCGACAGCGATGGCACCGTCAGTTTCGTTCTTGGCAGCCGGGTAGGGCATTTTCTCGACGTCGGGAAAATCTTTGACCAGCGTGTCTGAACTGCTGTCGAAATCGCCGACCCACAATTCCGGCGTGGCACCCAGCATGGCGGCATGGCGCATGCCGCCGTCAGCCGCGATGAAACGGCTGCCCGCAACTGATGCCATGAGGCGATCGGTCAGGGTCAGGTTGCCGCCCAGCAGGATGGTGAAGGTGTTCTGCGTCATGGGCCAAGCCCATAGCGCATCTGGGGGCAGAAGGGAAAGGGCGTTCCGCGTTGCAGGCCGCAGGTCGGAACGCCTTTGCCGAAATCAGCGTGCCGGAGCCGCGCCAAACACCTTTTTCTTCGGGGCCGGCAGCAGGCCTTCGCGCTGCAATTGCTTGCGCGCCAGCTTGCGGGTCCGGCGAATGGCCTCGGCCTTTTCGCGGGCGCGCTTCTCGGAAGGCTTCTCATAGGCCGAACGGGCCTTCATTTCGCGAAACAGGCCTTCGCGCTGCATCTTCTTCTTCAGAACCCGAAGGGCCTGTTCGACATTGTTGTCTCGGACTAGAACTTGCACTTTCTCTCCTTGGCGGGCCGTTGCCCAAACGCGAAAGCCGGACGAGGTCCGGCGGGCACATTGGCGGTTATAAACAAAAGATGCGCTGAAATCAGCGCGGCTTACCATTCTTCGGGGTTTCTGCGTTTTTCATCTGCGACTGAAAAGGCGAGGCGGCCGCGGAAGAAGGCTTTTCCTTGTCCTTCTTCGGCTTTCTCACTTCCTTGTTCGTACGCTGCTGGCCTTTAGCCATGTATCTGATCCTTTGATGTTTGGCGAGGGCGTGCTGCCTGTCTCTGGCGAACGCCCGGAATCGATCTCGTCCTCGGCAATGCTGCGGTCGAAATTCTCGGCTTCGAACCGTATCCTGTACCGCCGGCTGCCCTGAGATTCCGGCATGGCTGCCAGAATCCGGCAATCGCCCGAGGGTTTCGCGGTTCGCACCGGTCCATCCTTCAAAACGATATGGTCGCCGGCCTTGTACAGGTGCCTGCTCATCGGTCTTCTCCTAAGGCCCCTGGCTCAAAATGCGGTCGGCTGCCGATCAGTACGGCGCTCGTCTGCATCTCTCTACCCTGCGCCCGGTGTCACCCTCCGCATCGCCAAACCTGGAAATTCAGCGAGATCGGTTGTTCGGCTATCGAAATTTTGAAAAGGCGGCGCATCCGGACAATGCGCCAATTCCTCTTTTTGCCCGCAAGGGCGCGCCCAGCCAATCGGTGGACGTATTCATTTTTCACCCTGACAGGTTCACGCCGCAATACAAGGGCTAAAACGGAAAACTGTGCCGAGCCGCTGCATTTAATCAGGCTTGCACCCCTCCCGGGCAGTCACTAATTTGCCCGCTGACGACCATTGCGGAAAGAGTGACGATGCAATTCCAGGGACAGTTCCGCGGAACCGACGACTATATCGCCGACAAGGATCTGATGGTGGCGGTCAATGCCGCGATCCGGCTGGAGCGGCCGCTGCTGGTCAAGGGTGAACCCGGAACCGGCAAGACCGAGCTGGCCCGCCAGGTGGCCAAATCGCTCGATCTCGAGATGATCGAATGGAACATCAAGTCGACGACCAAGGCGCAGCAGGGGCTTTACGAATACGATGCCGTGTCGCGCCTGCGCGACAGCCAGCTCGGCGACCAGCGCGTCAACGATGTCGGCAATTACATCCGCCGCGGCAAGCTGTGGCAGGCCTTTGCCACCGACCGGAAAGTCGTGCTGTTGATCGACGAGATCGACAAGGCCGATATCGAGTTTCCCAACGACCTGCTGCAGGAACTCGACCGCATGGAATTCCATGTCTACGAGACCGGCGAGACGGTGGCCGCCCAGGTGCGGCCGATCGTGATCATTACCTCCAACAACGAGAAGGAACTGCCGGACGCCTTTCTGCGCCGCTGCTTCTTCCACTATATCCGTTTCCCGGAAGCCGAAACGCTGGCGCGGATCGTCGAGGTTCACTATCCCGGCATCAAGCAGGCCCTGGTGCGCAGCGCGCTGACGCGCTTTTACGAGATCCGCGAGACGCCGGGCCTCAAAAAACGGCCGTCGACGTCGGAGGCGCTCGACTGGATCCGGCTGCTGGTCGCCGACGATATCGATCCCGCCGACCTGCGCGCCGATGCCAGCCACGCGCTGCCCAAATTGCACGGCGCCCTCTTGAAGAACGAGCAGGACGTGCATCTGTTCGAGCGGCTGGCCTTCATGGCGCGTCGCGAGGGCCGGTAAAGGTACGAACGGCCTGCGGCGGCGGTGCAGCATGGTTTTTCATTGACCCGAAGCCTGCTCAGGCGTAAGAAATTTTCCGTTGTGGTGATTTGGCCGGCCGGCTTGCAGCCACGTTAAAAAAATCGCTAAAGGGCCGAGGAAAGTCTGACTTCCCGAGGACCGGTTGCGATATCGCGGCCGGTTTTTTATTGTGCGGCACAGCCCGCCGATGCTGGAAGTAAGACAGATGCCGATCAAGATTCCCGATACCCTGCCCGCCTTCGAGACCCTCGTGCATGAGGGCGTGCGGGTGATGAGCGAAACGGCGGCGATCCGCCAGGATATCCGCCCCCTGCAGATCGGCCTGCTCAATCTGATGCCCAACAAGATCAAGACCGAAGTGCAGATGGCGCGCCTGGTCGGTGCCTCGCCGCTGCAGGTGGAATTCACGCTCGTGCGGGTCGGTGGCCACAAAGCCAAGAACACCTCGGAAGAGCATCTCCTGTCCTTCTACCAGACCTGGGACGAAGTGAAGGACCGCAAGTTCGACGGCTTCATCATCACCGGCGCGCCGGTCGAGACGATGCCCTATGAGGATGTGACCTATTGGAGCGAAATGCAGCAGATCTTCGACTGGACGGCGACCAACGTCCATTCGACGCTCAATGTCTGCTGGGGCGGCATGGCGGCGATCTACCATTTCCACAAGGTGCCCAAGCAGGCCTTGAAGCAGAAGGCGTTCGGCGTCTATCGCCACCGCAACCTGAAGCCCTCCTCGGTCTATCTCAACGGCTTTTCCGACGATTTCCAGGTGCCGGTGTCGCGCTGGACCGAGGTGCGCCGCACTGACATCGAAAAAGTACCGGGGCTGGAAATCCTGATGGAATCCGACGAGATGGGCGTCTGCCTGGTGCATGAGAAGGCCGGCAACCGGCTCTATATGTTCAACCATGTCGAATATGATTCGACATCGCTGGCCGACGAATATTTCCGCGACGTGCAGGCCGGCATCCCGATCAAGATGCCGCATGACTACTTCCCGCACAACGATCCCGAGCTTGCGCCGCTCAACCGCTGGCGCAGCCATGCCCATCTGTTCTTCGGCAACTGGATCAACGAGATCTACCAGACGACGGCCTATGATCTGACGAAGATTGGAACGACGTCGGAAGCGGAGGCAGGCTGAGCCCTGGGTGCCGATGTTCCTCCCCTTTTTCCTGAAACTCCGACAGGCCAGGATCCCGGTGACGCTCCGGGAATTCCTGACCCTGCTCGAAGGCGTGCAGGAAGGGCTTGTGGATTTCGACGTCGAGGCCTTCTACTTCCTGGCGCGGGCGACGCTCATCAAGGACGAACGCCATATCGATCGCTTCGATCAGGTGTTCGCCGAGAGCTTCAAGGGCCTCGAGGCGCTTGCCGGCGGCGACGGCGATGGCGTGGAGACCGTTGCGATCCCCGAGGACTGGCTGCGCAAGCTCGCCGAAAAGCACCTGAGCGACGAGGACAAGGCGCTGATCGAGAGCCTCGGCGGCTTCGAGGCGCTGATGGAGACGCTGCGCCAGCGGCTTGAGGAGCAGAAGGGCCGCCACCAGGGCGGTTCGAAATGGATCGGCACAGCCGGCACCTCGCCGTTCGGCGCCTATGGCTATAATCCCGAAGGCGTGCGCATCGGCCAGGACGGATCGCGCCACCGCCGGGCGGTCAAGGTCTGGGACAGGCGCGATTTCCGCAATCTCGACGATACGGTCGAACTTGGCACCCGCAACATCAAGGTGGCGCTGCGCCGGCTGCGGCGATTCATCCGGCAGGGTGCGGCTGAGGAATTCGACCTGGCCGGTACGATCCGCTCGACCGCCGAGCACGGTTATCTCGACGTGCAGACCCGGCCGGAGCGCCGCAACGCGGTCAAGTTGCTGATGTTCTTCGATATCGGCGGATCGATGGACGATCATGTGCGCAGCGTCGAGGAGCTGTTTTCGGCGGCCCGCTCGGAATTCCGGCACATGGAGCATTTCTACTTCCACAATTGCCTCTACGAGCGGGTTTGGAAGGACAACCGGCGGCGCCATGGCGAGACCGTGGCCACCGACGAGATCCTGCGCACCTATGGGGCGGATTACCGGGTGATTTTTGTCGGCGACGCCGCGATGAGCCCCTATGAGATCACCCAGGCCGGCGGCTCGGTGGAGCACTGGAACCCCGAGCCGGGCGCCGTCTGGCTCAACCGCGTCACGGCGCATTTTCGAAAAACCCTCTGGCTCAATCCGCTGAAACAGGAATACTGGGGCTATACCACGTCTGTGGGGCTGATCGGACGGCTGATGGCCGGGCGCATGCATCCGCTGACGCTGGGCGGACTTGAGGACGCGGCCCGGGAATTGTCGCGGTAACCTGGGTCAGCCCCGCTCCGGGTTTCATGGATATAAGGCGGCCGCCGGCGGCCGACACAACGAGGGATGAGACATTGAGCATGGAAAAAGAAGTCTTCGGACAGACCGCCACGGGCGAAACGGTCTATCGGGTGCATCTGCAGGGCGGCGGGCTGTCGGCCAGCGTGATGACCTGGGGCGCCGTCATCCAGGATCTGCGGCTCGAAGGCCATGCCCCGCCACTGACCCTCGGGTTCGAGCGGTTCGAGGATTATCCGCTTTATTCGTCCTATTTCGGGGCGACACCGGGACGTTGTTCCAACCGGATTGCCGGCGGCAAGTTCACGCTGGACGGTCAGGACTACCAGCTCGAATGCAATGAGGGTGGCTACAATCATCTGCATGGCGGCAAGGACGGCATTGCCAAGCGCAACTGGCAGATCGTCGATCTGGCCGAGGACCGGGTGGTGCTGGAGATCGTCGACCCGGATGGCCGCGCCGGTTATCCCGGCACCTGCACCGTGACGGCGACCTACCAGCTGAAGGAGGAGGGCGTGCTATCGGTCGTCTATCGCTCGACCACCGATCGTGCGACGCTCGCCAATATCTGCCAGCACACCTATTTCAATCTCGACGGCCGGCCGGATGCGCTGGAGCACGACCTGATGATCGCCGCCGATCATTATCTCCCCGTCGACGACAAGCTCATTCCGACCGGCGAGCAGCGGCCGGTTGCCGGCACGCCGTTCGATTTCCGCCAGATGTCGCCGATGGCCCGCTTCGTCGATGGCGCGCAGGTGCTGTTTGATCACAATTTCTGCCTGTCGAGCGAGCGCGTGCCCAAGCGCAGCGTGGCGCTGGCCCGCAGCATCAATTCCGGCGTGACGCTGGAAGTGCGCACCACCGAACCCGGCGTGCAGTTCTATGCCGGCACCAAGCTGAACGTCGCCGTCCCCGGCCACGAAGGCCGCACTTACGGCAAATTCGCCGGCTTCTGCCTGGAAACCCAGGTCTGGCCGGATGCGATCAATCAGCCGGGTTTTCCGAATGCCGTGCTGCGGCCCGGCGAGGTGCTGGTGCAGGAAACGGATTACGTGTTTTCGAAGAGCTGAGCCGGCTCACGTTCGCTCGATGAGCCATCATTGGCGATCACCCCCCTCTGCCTTGCCAGGCATCTCCCCCTCAAGGGGGGAGATCGGCAGAGTGGTTGCGCGCTCGATCTCAACCGACCGCGATAACGACAGTTTCAAGAATGGGCGGCGTCGCCAATCCGATCTCCCCCCTTGAGGGGGAGATGTCCGGCAGGACAGAGGGGGGTGAACGTTACTCGCCGAGGCAAGTCCCGTGCATCATCTTGCTGCCGCCGTTTCGCACGGCGCAGACGCGCCGTGGCTGGCCAGCTTTCGGTAGAATGACTAGCCGATCGTCATCAGGTTGGCATTGCCGCCGGCCGCTGTGGTGTTGATGCTGACCGAGCGTTCCTCGATCAGGCGCAGCAGCGGATAGTCGCCGTCCTGGCCCCGGGGATAGACCGGAACGATGGCGCCGTCGCGCTCAGCTGCGGCCGTCGCGGTTTCAATGAGCGCCGCTGTCGTCCCGTCGAAAAGCACGGCCGAAAGGTCGGCCGCCTTGGTCCAGTCGGCGACCGTCTCGACCAGCGCATCAAGCTCCGGCGGCAGGCTATTCAGGGCCGGGC
>NZ_JABAEF010000023.1 GCF_023701945.1 Rhizobium sp. CG5 | reverse complement strand
GTGCCCGACCCCACCGCCTCCGCCACCACCACCGCCGCAAAGCAACTGACGCGACGGAAAAGAACACTGCGGCCGCCTCACTGAGGCGGCCGTATTTCTTTACCCCGCACAGTTCGAGGGACTGGCCGCAGGATCTTGGTGTCTGTGCTCGGGTTGAGCCTTCTTCATGCTCATGCGTGCACCACAAGTGACCGATGGTTACGTCGCAGCCTGGCTGGGTTCGCTTGCGCCGAGGACACGTTTACGCCGTCGCGCGACGATGCCCTCTAATCCTGCCTACCTGCGAATGACGATCAGGGGGCCGAGGCGTGTCGTCTTCACCCCGAGGGCCATGGTTACGAAGGCAAGCGCGTCATCGGTGTCTGCAACCTTGATCGTGCCGCTGACGCGGCGATTGGCCAATGCCGAGCCGGCAACGACGATCCGGCCGTAGAAATGCCGGTTCATCTCCTCAACCACATAGGAGAGCGGTGCATTGTCCACGGCGATTTGTCCGCGCTTCCAGGCGAGCGCCACAAGACCATCGACCGGTGAGACGACGGTCTCCGCATTCGCATAGTCATAAACCGCCTGCTCGCCCTGCGTGACGCGAACGGCGCCGGCGCGCTGTTCGTCGAACTCGATCTGCACCGTGTTTTCCGTCACGGTCACTTCCGTGTCGTCATGGCCGTAGCGCACGTCGAACGCGGTGCCGAGCGCCGTCACCTTTGCCTCCCCCGCCACGACCGTAAAAGGTCGTTCGGGCGCGTGGGCGACCTGGAAGAAAGCTTGGCCGTGAAGAAGGCGGATGACGCGGCGCTCCTCGGTGAAATCCACGGCAATCGCCGAGGAGGCATTGAGCTGCACCACGGACCCGTCCTCCAATGTGCGTACCGGCATCTCGTCCGTCCCGGCAATCATGTCCGCCTCCAGATACAGCGGTCCATCAAGGGCAAAGAAGGCGCCGGTCGCAAGCGCTGCCACGACCATCGTCGCGGCAATCGGCTTTGCCATGCTCTGAGG
The DNA here is from genome assembly GCF_023701945.1 of Rhizobium sp. CG5. Taxonomy (GTDB): domain Bacteria; phylum Pseudomonadota; class Alphaproteobacteria; order Rhizobiales; family Rhizobiaceae; genus Allorhizobium. The sequence continues at coordinate 91,677 of NZ_JABAEF010000023.1, read as the reverse complement.
GCGGACCTCGATATTGGTCAGAGCAGGATCGGATTGGATCGCCCGGCGGGCGTCCCCCATCAGCCGTTCGGCGGCGCTGTAGGTCCGACAGTTTTCCGGATCGTGCTCGAGCCATTCCTTGAAGCGGGCGCGTTCCTCTGGCGACTGGCTCGGGTTGCCATTGCGCAGGATCCAGTCGGCCGCCTCGCGGTTCCGCTTTCTCTGAGTGTTATTTGCTCCGTTGACCGGCATAGGCATCTCCAGACGCATCCTTTGACCTCTAGACGTTCGACGTCGTCCGTTTGGGACTCTTAGATCAGTTCAAGCCTGGGCATGTAGCGATATTGCGCCCGCAATGGCGATCTTTTGCCAATCTAGAGAATACGGTCAAGGCAATGGGCGAAGGCGCGACGCAGGTGCCGGTCCACCATGTTTCTTGAAATGTTGAGCCTGGCGCTGATCTGGTCCGGCGTCAGATGATGAAGGCGGTGCAGAACGAACACGACCCGGCGTCGTTCCGGCAGTTCCGCGATCGCCTCGCGCAGGATCGCAAGCCGCGCTTCGATTTCGAGCAAGTGGTCCGGCGCGTGCCCGCTGCTTGCCACCGACAGCGCTTCGCGCTCGGAGCCGGAGAAGAGCCGGGCCTCCTTGGTTTCCCGGCGCTGACGGTCTATGCCGAGATTGATCGCGGCGCGGCAGAGAAAGGCCTTGATCGACCGCTTGTTGTGGAGAACCTCCGGCCTGGCGGCGAGCTTTATATAAAGATCGTGCACCACATCGCGGGCGGTGGAGCTGGGATGGCCCCGCCGACGCACGGCATTGGTGATCTCCGCATAGTGGGCTTCCATGGCCCGGTTCAGCAACTCGCTGCTGTCAACACTGTCCCAGACAAGGGGCGTGGAGGAGGAGCTCGACATCGGCACACAGTTCCCAAACCAACAGTCAGGCTCAAGCAAAGATAGCCGAACCTTTATGACAAGATGGCTAACGGATCTCAAAAAAACGTGCAAGTGCAACAGGTTAGAAGAATTCAAAACTAACAAACGATCTTTGGTTAAATCAAGACTGTAAAACTCATCTTTACGTCTGATTTCGTTGCCCGATTCCGTTTGCCTGCTTCGTACGACGATTTGGCAAGGCACCGGCGATTTATTCAAAAGCACAAGACGTGTGACATTTCTGTAACGGCTATGATGGGCTCAGAGCGGGATGCAGAGCGGCGTTCCGGCAACCGGATCGCGGATCACCACCGTCTTGACATTGAACACGTCGAAGATTGTCTCGGCGGAGATGACCGTATCGGGCTTCCCGGCCGCGGTAATCCTGCCACCCTTCAAAAGGACGATATGGTCGGCAAAGCGCGCCGCCTGATTGATGTCGTGCAGAACTGCGACAACCGTCTTGCCGTGTTTTTCAACGAGCATTGTAATGAGGTTCATCAGTTCTATTTGATGTTCAAGATCGAGATAGGTAGTCGGTTCATCAAGCAGAAGCACTTCACCCTGCTGCGCCAGCGTCATGGCGATCCAGGCGCGTTGGCGCTGACCGCCGGAAAGGCTGTCGAGCAAGCGGTCGGAAAGATCCGTCGTGCCGGTCAGCATCAGCGCCTCGTCGGAGGCTTTCTGGTCATTGGCAGACCAGCGGCCAAACAGCGATTGGTGCGGATAGCGGCCTTGCCGCACGAGATCGGCAACCGTCAACCCCTCCGGTGCGACCGGCCCCTGCAGCAGTACGCCCACCTTTCGCGCGACATCTCGGGTGGAGAGATCGGTCAAGTCGCGGCCATCCAGCAGGATATTGCCGCCGGAAGGCTTCATGAGCGCTGCGAAGGTGCGCAGGATCGTGGACTTGCCGCTGCCATTCGGGCCGATCAGCGCGGTAAAGCTCCGTTCCGGGATGTCGAGATCGAGTTTGTCGACGATGCGGCGTTGGCCATAATCGATGTCGACTCCGCTTCCGGTGATCTTGGCCGAGCGTTTCTCATCCATGGTCACTGCGGCGTCTCCAGAGAAGATAGGCGAAAAAGGGGCCCCCGACGAGCCCGGTGACGATGCCGGCCGGAAGTTGCGCCGGCGGCAGAATGATGCGTCCGATGAGATCGGCGGAGACGACAAGGCAGGCGCCGATAAGTGCTGCGACCGGAAGTATCCGACCGTGCGACGCCCCGACCAGGCGGCGTGCAATATGCGGCGCGATGAGGCCGACGAAGCCGATGAGACCGGAGACGGCCACGGCCGCGCCCGAAAGCACTGTGACGAGCACGATCACCAGGCCCCGCACGAGATCAACCGGCTGTCCGAGGCTCTTTGCGGAATTGTCACCGAAGCGGATGAGATCCAGCTCGCGCGCGGCGAGGAGGGCAAGCGTGACGGGGACAATGAGCCAGAGGCCAAGCAGTTTCACCTTGACCATGTTGGCATCGTAGACACTGCCCGCCAGCCAGACCATCGCCCGCTGTACGTCGCCGATATCGCCAAAGGCGGACAGGAAGGTCGTACCGGCCGTGGCGAGCGAGGACAGTCCAATGCCAATCAGGATGATGCGAAGCGAGGATGTGCCGCCGCGCCAGGCGAGCCCGTAGACCGCGAGCGCCATCGCCGCTGCGCCCAGGAAGCCTGCCGCCTGCAACAGCGCGACGGGAGGATCCTGGACCAGGACGATGACCGCCATGGCCGCTGCTGCCGCGCCGCTGTTGATGCCCAGAACGCCCGGTTCGGCCAGCGGATTGCGCATGATGGCCAGCGTCATCGTTCCGGCCGTGGCAAGCGCGACACCGACGAGGAGGGCGAGAAGGACGCGCGGCAGGCGAAGGTCAAAGACAATCATCGTGCTCTGCGAATTGGGATCGCCCGTTCCGGTCAGGGCTTGGTAGAGTTCCTGCCAGGTCAGGGACACATCGCCGAAGGCGAGACTCGCGGCAACCAGGACGCCGAGTACAAGCGTGAGGGCGGCGAAAAGTCGGATCATGTCTTGCCCCTCAGCCGCATTCGGGCGAGATAGAGGAAGAACGGTGCGCCAACGAGCGCGATCGTCACGCCGACTGGAAAGCTCTGGCTGCCAAAGACGAGCCGGCCGAGCATATCGGCGACGACCACCAGCAGTGCACCGCCGAGCGCCGAGAAGGGAACAACCCAGCGATAATCGACGCCGATACACATCCGCACGATATGCGGGACCACGAGGCCGACGAAGCCGATCGGTCCGGCGAGTGCCACGGCGCCGCCCGCAAGCAGGATGACGATGACAACCGATGCGCCGCGCCAGACGATCGGGTTCTGCCCGAGCGAGCGCGAGGCATCCGCCCCGAGACTGAGCGTCGTCAAATGCCGACCGAGCGGCAAGGCAGCGATGAGGCCGATGACGATATAAGGCGCAACTGTTCTGACCTGCGCCATGGTTCGCCCCGTCACCGAGCCGGCGGTCCAGAGGCGAACGGCATCGAGCGTGCTCTGGTCGAAGATCAGCACGGCGGTGGTGAGCGAGGTCAGGAAGGTCGCGACGATGACGCCGGCCAGCACGAGCCCGAGCGGTGAGCGCCCGGCCGTACCCAACGAGCCCAGTGCATACACGATGATCGCAGCGATGGCGGCGCCAAGAAAGGCGAACCAGATATAGAGATCGGCGACGCCTGCGCCGAAGAGCGCCATCACGGAAACGACCGCGAAGGCTGCGCCGGCATTGATGCCGAGCAGGCCAGGCGAGGCAAGCGGGTTGTTCGTCACTGCCTGCATGATGGCGCCGGAGACGGCGAGTGCACTGCCGGCGAGCAGCGCCGCGAGCACGCGGGGCAGGCGAATGGAGGTCACGAGGAGGTGGTCTCGCGAGCCATCGAAGGCTAGGATTGCAGATAGGATGGTAAAAGGCGGCATGGTCACCGTGCCGAGCGCAATGGCGCTCAGGGCGGCAAGAACCAGCAGACAGAGCAGGGCCGCGACGGCGAGCAATCGTCCGCCCTGCGTCGATGCCATGCGCCCGGTCTTCCGGTGGCTCATTGATCAGCCAGGATGTAGCGCTCGACGTCGTCGAGGATGCGGTTCGCCGAGGCGATGCCATGGAAGCTCTGCCAGGGACCGCGATCGACCCGATGGGCGCGTCCGGCCTGGACAGCGGGCAGCAATTGCCACAGCGGGTTTTCGGTCACCTGCTTTTCGAGAGCGTCGTCCGGACCGCTCTCGAAGCCGCTGGCGGACACATAGAGCAGCACGTCGCCGTCCAGATTGGCAAGTTCCTCCCAATCCGGCCGCTTGATGATCGTCCCATCGGTGACCGTCTCGTAAGCGGTGCGCTTTACGCCTGCCTCATGCAGTACGGAAAAAGGGGCGTAGGCATCTGGTCCGTCGACGAAGACCACAAAGCGATCCGGTGCCAAACGGACGGTCGAGACGGTCAGTTTCTTGTCCTTCATCCGCTCGCGGATCGCCGCGACGCGGGTCTCGTAGGCCTCAAGCGACGCATTGGCCGCGCCTTCGCGGCCCGTCACTTGGGAGAGGCGCTGCAGATATCTCTTCCAGTCCATATGCTTGAACAGGACCGTCGGCGCAATCTTGGCAGCCTGCTCGTAGATGGCCGAATGCGCCTCGGCCGAACCGATGATCAGATCCGGCTTCAGCACGGCGAGCCGCTCGAGACTTGGCTCCCTGGGATTGCCGAGATCGACCATCTCTCTGGCTTTCACCACGTTGAGGACTTCGTCCTCAGTGATCGCCACATAGGGGGTTGCAACGACAGGTGCCTTGAGCTCGATCAGCATTCCAAGCGTGATCAGCGGATCGAGGGTGACGATCCGTTTAGGCTCCGTCGGGATGCAGAAGGGTGGATTGTAGACCCCCTCGCTGACGGCCTTGCCGCTGCAGGCCGCATCGGCAAACGACACCGGAAGAAGGAAAGCGAATAGAGCGAGACAGAAGCGCAAGATGGACACCATTTCGTCGCCAGCAGTTGAAAATGGCTGCGGGATTGTGTCCCGCAGCCTGGGCAATCAGAACTTCGTCCGCAGGTTCAAGCCGAAGGAGCGGCGCTTGCCGGCCTGGGCATAGGGCAGCGAATAATCGGGATCGATGATCGTGTAATACTTCTCGTCCGTCAGGTTCTCTGCGAAGGCGGTGACTTCCCAATTGTTCTTCTTGAGGCCCACCTGTGCGTTCACAAGGAAGCGCGGGTCGATCTTGTACATGCCATTCGTGCCGAAGCGCGAATTATAGCTGGTGGTGTATTTCGCATCGGCACCGATGAAGACGCCGTTGTCGAACTCATAGCGGCCGCCAAAGCCCAGGCTCCATTCCGGTGCTTCGGGGAAAGACTTGCCGTCCTGCGGTTCGCTGAGTGCTGCGTGGTTGAAGTCGATGAACTTGGTGTTCAGGTAGCCGATCGACGCGAAGGTGGTGAACTGATCGGTGACCTCGAAGGTCGGTTCGATCTCGAAACCCCATGCCCGCGACGTGGCGGCATTCGAAATGATGCGGTAGCCGGGGATGGAGGGATCGGGGCGGATCTCGACCTGCTGATCGTCGTATTTCGTATAGAAGAGATTGGCATTCAGCCTCAGCCGGTCGTCGATCAGTATTCCCTTGTACGAGAGTTCGAAGTTCTGGGAGTATTCCGGGTCATAGGTGCCGAGTTCGCCCGTCACGCGGTCGTAATAGGACCCACCCGAGCGGAAGCCTTGGGTGTAGGTGAGGCCGACCGTATGATTGTCGCCGAATTCCTTGGATATGCCGACCTTCGGCACGAAATTGAGTTCGGTAAGGTGCGTCGGGTCGCCGGTCAGGACAGGGTTGGCATCGATCAGACCGGAATAATTCTGCTGATGGTCCTTGTCGTTCAGGTAATCCAGGCGTCCGCCCAGCGTCGCAAACCAGGTCGGCGCAAATTCGTAGGTGGCTTCACCGAACACGGCCAGATTCGCCGTTGTGCGGTGCTGCGTGTCATTCTGCTGGTAGTAGTCGAAGGCAACGATATCCGTGGCGCCATCCCACTTTTCGTAGCTGCCATAGACGCCGGTCACCCATTTCCAGCGCTCGCCTTCGTAGTTCAGGCGGAATTCCTGGGTCAAAATGGAGTTGTCGTCCTCGCCGGTAATGCCGTTGACGACGCCTTCGGTGCCATAATCAACGGAGCGCCGGTTGTTGATGCCGAATTGATAGCCGGTCTGCGAGGTAAAGCGCAGCGTGTCGGAAATGTCGTGCGTGACCTCGAGCCCGAGATTGTGCACCTCGGTCCAGCGATATTCCGTATAGGTGACGGGATTGTTGTTGAAATCGCCGCGGCCCGAATAAAGGCCGACAAGCGCGTCGTTCGGTCGATCCTTCGAATAGGAATAGGTGAGCAGTGCGCGGGTGTCCGGCAGTTCCGACGGTGTGAGCAGCAGTTTGGCGCGCAGGACGCCGCTGATATCCGTCGTCAACTCGTCGTAATTGTCGAAACTCTTGAAGTCGGAATAGCTGGGCTCGGCATGCGAACGTTCGAAAGCGCCAGAAATGCGCAGCGCAATCTGGTCCTCGACGACAGGCGTATTGTACATGAAGGCCGAGCCCACAAGATCGTTGCTGCCGATCGTCGTGGAAATCTCCCCTTCCTTCTCAAAAGTCGGGTCCTTGGATTTGATGTAGATCGCCCCGGTCATGGCCGCACGGCCGGACAGCGTCGACTGCGGGCCGCGATAGACCTCGACCTGTTCGACGTCCCAGAGGTTGCGCGCGCCGAAACGGGCATTGTACCTGGTCTGGAGGATGCCATCGATATAGAGCGAGCCGGCGGGTCCGCCCGACGATACCAGGCCTTCGGAGCTCATGCCGCGGATGACGAAACCGGCATTGACCGTGGCGCTGTCCAGCACGTTTGCCATGCGGCGATAGGTCTCCTGCGTGGTGCGGATCTGGCTCTCCGCCAGGCTCTCGGCGTTCAAAATGGCGACGCTGCTCGTCGTGCCCTGGAGCGTGGTCGCGTTGCGTGCCCCGTAGACCGTGATGGCCTCCAGTTCCGTCACGCCGTCCGGAACCGAGCCTGTCGTCGCCGTGGCACCTGCCGAAAGCGTCACCTGGTTGCTGCCGGCGAAACGAGCATCGACGCCGGTGCCGGCGAGTACGGTCGACAGGGCCTGTTCCGGAGAAAGTGTGCCGCTGACGCCTGCGGTCGTCCTGCCCGAGGCGAGCGAGGCGTCGAAGAGGATCTGCAGGCCCGTCTGCGCGGCGAGGCTGTTCAACGCCGGCGTCAACGGCCCGGCCGGTACCGAGATCGATTGCGCCGTCGCCTGTGCGGCGGCGGTCTCTGCCATTGCCGGCATGGCCGGGTTCAGCACGACAAGTGCTGTGCCCGCCAGAAGGATCGCCCGCAGGCCTGCCCGTGTCCCACGCGAGACGAAAATGTTATTACCCATCAAAACCCCCAATCGTGCGGCGTTCAAGGCGCCGCAGTCCACCACCTGATCTCCGTGCCTCCATCTCGGAAAACCGCGTCCCTTCGGGCTTTCCGGCATGGCATCGGGAGCGGCTCATCAATCCGCTCGTGGTGTAGACGATTGGTTTTCGGGTCCTGGGACTCTCGACCTGAGAAAAATTTAGGAATGCGGCACGGCTCGCTTTACGCAACGCCGAGGTGCTTGCGCATGAGTGCGCGCAACGAAGATCTGCCGCCCATTGGGCGACAGATCCTTTCGGCATCGCTCTCCGTGGTGGAAAACGTGCGCAGAGAATTGATTACATCTCCGTGACGAACTTCGTCCTGAGATAGGCATCCAAGCCTTCAATGCCGCTTTCCGAACCGTAACCAGATTCGTTGACGCCGCCAAACGGGGTCTCCGGGGTGGAGACCATCATGTGGTTTACACCCACCATGCCGGCTTCGAGAGCCATTTCGGTCTTCTGGGCCAGGTTGAGATTGCGGGTGAAGACAAAGGATGCGAGGCCGTAGGGAACGGAGTTGGCCCGCTCCATCACATCGTCAAAGGTCGAGAAGCTGGTGGTCGGCGCCAGCGGGCCGAAGGGCTCGTCCAACATGATCCGCGCATTGTCGGGCACGTTGGCCAGCAGCGTCGGCGAGTAGAAGTAGCCCTTATTGCCGAGCCGCTGGCCGCCGGTGACGATATCGGCGCCCTTGGCTTTGGCGTCGGCCACGAGGCTGTCCATGGCGTCGAGGCGACGCGGTGCGATCATCGGCCCCATCTGGATACCATCTTCGAGACCATTGCCGACCTTGATCCTTGAGGCGCGGGCGGCGAAGCCGTCGATAAAGTTCTTGTAGATCGATTCATGCACATAGAAGCGGGTCGGCGAGGTGCAGACCTGGCCGGCATTGCGGAACTTGAAAAGGACGACGGTATCGAGCGTCTTTTCCAGATCGGCGTCTTCATGGACGATGACCGGCGAATGACCGCCGAGTTCCATCGTGCAGCGCTTCAGCGTATCTGCCGCCTGCTTCTGCAGCAGCTTGCCGACGGCAGTCGAGCCAGTCAGCGAGACCTTCTTCGGGATAGGCGATGCAATCAAGTGGGAGGAAACCTCGCCGGGAACGCCGAAAACAATGTTCAGAACGCCGGCCGGCAGGCCTGCATCCTGAAAGCAACGGGCGATGGCGACAGCCGTGCCTGGCGTTTCTTCGGCCGGTTTGAGGATGATCGAGCAGCCGGCGCCAAGAGCGCCCGAGATCTTACGGATGACGTTGCTGGCTGGAAAATTCCAGGCCGCGAAGGCGACAACGGGGCCAACCGGCTCCTTGAAGACCATCTGGCGAACGCCCGGCAGGCGGGCGGGTACGATGCGACCATAGGCGCGCTTGCCTTCCTCGCCATACCAGCGGGTCGCGTCCGCTGCGAACTGCACTTCCCCGATCGACTCGCCAATCGCCTTGCCGTTTTCCAGCGTCAATGTCCTGGCGATATCCGGCTTGCGCTGCTCGATCAGCGAGGCTGCCTTGTCCATGATGGTCCAGCGCTGTATCGCCGTCATTGCCCTCCAGACCTTGAAGCCGGAGAGCGATGCGCGCAAGGCACGATCAAGGTCGGCAGGGGAAGCATGGGGCACGGTGGCCAGCACTTCTTCCGTCGCCGGATTGATCAAATCTTCCGTCTTGCCTTCCGATCCCTGGCACCAGACGCCATCGATCAGCAGTTCGATCTTTTCCTTGTACATGTCCAGTCCTTCCATTTTCCCACCCGACCCACATAGGAGCGGCCGATGGCCTACAAACCAACGCAACATGCCCGTTATTGCGCCATGCAAAAATTAGCGGCAACTCGTGTTGACTCGTACATTGTATACAGTATGGTGTCGATATGATTTTAGCTCGAATTCAAAAATTGTCGGTCGCCATTCCTGAAAATCTTGCGGAGATTTTGGAGGAGGAAATCATTTTCGGTCGTCTCAAGTCGCGGGAGCGATTGACGGAGGAAATGGTCGCCGAGCGATACGGTGTCAGCCGCTCCCCGGTGCGTGAAGCGCTGCGATTGCTGGAGCGCGATGGCCTGGTGACCCGCGAGGCGCGCCGCGGGATTTGGGTTTCGCCGATGTCTCAAAAGGATTTCGACGAGATCTACATGTGCCGCATACCCCTCGAAGGCCTGGTCGCCCAGCAGGCGGCGGAAGCCGACGAAGCTGCCAAGAAGAGCGAATACAAAGGCTTGCTTGCGGATCTCAAGAGCGCCCAGCTGCGCAATGACGCCCGCGAGTTTTTCATCACGGATGTGAGGGGCTCGTTCATCCACTACACACTTGCCGGCAACAAGACGTTGATGCGGCTGCTCGGCGGCTTGGAAAAGCAGGCGCTTCGCTACCGTTTCCATGCCTATGAGCAGAACCCGCAGATGATGCAGTTGTCCCTGGATGACACCACGCGCATCTGCGAGGCGATCATCGCCGGTGACGGGCAGGCGGCCAAGGCCATCACTGAAAAGCTCATTCACGAGATCTGGCAGACGATGCGCGACGGCATTCGTGAAGCGTTCGGGCGGGGCTGATCATGATCAATCTCTCGGCGTCCTTCAGCGTTATCGATTCCCATACCGCCGGTCATCCCACTCGCGTCATCCTCAGCGGCATTCCCAAGCTGCAGGGCAAGACGGTCCGCGAGAAGCGCGACGATTTCCGAGAGCGGCTCGATCACCTGCGTCCCGCCCTGCTGCACGAGCCGCGCGGCCACGCCGCAATGGTCGGCGCTGTGCCGGTGGCCTCCGAGGTGGCGGACTACGGCGCCTTTTTTATTTCCTCCTATGTCTATCTCGATATGTGTGGCCATGGGACGATCGGCTTTGCCAAGACGCTGGCCTTTAGCGGCCAGATCACGGCCGAAATGGGTGATCGTTTCACCCTGGAGACGCCGGCTGGCATTGTTACCGTTGGCCTCGTCTGGGCCGTTGACGGATCGCTCGAGCGCGTTCGGGTAGCCAACGTCCCGAGCTATGTCGGTCTTGACAATCTGCACGTCGAAGTCGACGGCATCGGCGGTGTCGATGCAGCCATCGTCTACGGCGGCATGTGGTACGCGCTTGTCGATGCCGCGACGCTTGGCTACGAGCTGGTCCCGGCCAATGCCTCGGCGCTGATGCAGGCTGGCTCGGAGATCAAGTCTGCGATCAAGGCTGAGACCGAGAAGCTGCCGCTGTTTGCCGGATCCGCGGCGCCGAGTGTGCTTTTTTACACCGCTGATGGTGCCGATACGGCCACGCATTTCCTGGTGCTGGAATCCAACAAGTTCGACCGCTCGCCCTGCGGCACGGGCACGTCGGCCCGGATGACACATCTGCTGAACAAGGGTCTTCTGACCCGTGACCAGACCTATTTCGCCCGCAACATCCTCGGAATTACGTTTCAGGCGCGGGCCGCCGCCCATGTCGAGGCCCATGGGCATGACGCAACGATCGTCGAAGTCGAGGGCGCCGCCTTCATCACCTCGACCCAGACCATTTGCTTCGAGGCGGGTGATCCGCTCTCGCAGGGATTTCTCTGCCGATAACTGAACCTACCAAGAAAAAGGGGAACATGATGTTTAATACCATTCGCAATATCATCGCGGCGGCCGCAATCGGCCTCAGCATGCTGGTCGCGCCGGTGACCGCCCATGCCGACGAAAACGATCCAAACACGGTCATCAACGAGATCCGCGCCAGCGGCGTGTTGAAGGTGCCGGTCATGACCGGCGAAGAACCCGGCTATATCAAGGACCGCACGACCGGCAAGTGGAGCGGCTTCTATTACGATTTCCTCGGTGAGATCGCCACGGCACTCGGAGTCACGCTTGAGCCTGTCGAAACCACCTGGGGCAACCTTGCCGCCGACTTCCAGTCCAACAAGATCGACGTCGCCATCGGCGTAAACCCGAACCCTAAGCGCGGCCTCGTCGTTGACTATCTCTGGGAACCTCTTTTCACCGACGCCTGGGCAGTGCTCACGCCGAAGGGCAAGACGGTGAAGACATGGGAAGAACTGAACGATCCGTCCAAGACGATCGTCGTCCAGAAGGGCTCGACGATGCAGATCGTCGCCCAGGCGCTGCTGCCGAAGGCAAAGATCACCCCAGTTGAAGACCGTGGCCTCGCCCTGATGGAACTGCAGTCGAACCGTGCCGACGCCGTCCTGCTGGCTGTCTTCGACGCGCTTGAAGTTTCGACCCAGAAGATCGGCGATGTGTCGCTGCCGCAGCCTATCCTGCGCAACCCGGCCACGCTGGCCGTTGCCCGCAAGCCAGGAAATGCCGGCTACATCAACTTCCTGACCAATTGGGTCCAGCAGGAGCGTTCGCTTGGCATCGCTCAGGGCCGTCTGGCGAAGTCCTGGACCGACCGTGGTATCGACCTGTCGATCCTGCCGAAGGAATTCAGCTTCTAAGACCCCAGGCGGACCGCCGTCGCCCTCTGTCGGCGGCGGTCCATTCCATCCAGACACGCTGAAAGACATCCACACGGATCTCTGTGAGGACTGCCATGTTCGACTACACCGTCATTACCGACAATATGGGTCTGCTTTGGCAGGGCTTGCTGGTCACCCTCTATTTCACGGTCATCACGATTGCCGCCGGCATGGTGCTCGGCCTCGTCATGGGCCTGATCCAACTGAGCCCCTATCGTGCCCTGACCTGGATCGGCCGCATCTATGTTGAATTCTTCCGCAACATACCGCTGCTCGTCACCCTGCTCTGGGTCTACTACGCACTGCCGATCTTCGCGGGCATCAATATCTCGAAATTCTGGGCCGGCTTCATCGCGCTTTCCTGCTACACCGGCTCGTTCTATGCCGAGATTCTGCGGGGCGGCGTCTTGTCGATCGATCAGGGCCAGACGGATGCGGCAACCGCCATCGGCATGTCCTATGGCCAGCGCATGCGCCGCGTGATCCTGCCTCAGGCCTTCCGCCGCATGATCCCGCCGCTTGCCGGCCAGTCGATCATCCAGATGAAGAACACCACGCTCCTTTCGATGATCACCGTGCCGGATCTTCTCTACCAGGCCAGCTACATCAGCAGCTTCACCTACAAGCCCATGGAAATCTACACCGCCGTCGGCGCGATATTCCTGATCATCCTGGTGCCGCTGACGCTGATCGCCAGAAAAATTGAAAAAAGCGGAATAGGTGCAAGATGAGCGTGTCCAACACCGAAATGACCGCAGCCGCCGCCACGGAAACCGACAGGAATGTTCTACGGCTCGACCGCATCTGCCTGCAGTTTGCCGACAAGCACGTCCTCAAGGGCGTCGATCTTGAAGTCAAGCAGGGCGAAGTGGTCGTGCTGATCGGCGCCAGCGGCTCCGGCAAGACATCGCTTCTGCGCTGCATCAACCTGCTCAATACGCCCACCAGCGGCAGCATCATCATCGATGACGAGGTTATCTTCCACGTCGAGGCAAACAACCATGGCGGCAGCCTGATCGCACCGTCCGAGGTCAACCGTATTCGCTCCAAGACCGGGATGGTCTTCCAGCAGTTCAATCTCTTCCCGCATATGACGGCGCTTGCCAATGTCATGGAGGGTCCGGTGACCGTGAAGCGCGAGCCGAAAGACAAGGTGCGTAGCGCAGCACTGCGGCTTCTTGACCTCATGGGCCTTGCCCAGCATGTCGACAAGTTCCCGCGCCAACTCTCCGGCGGCCAGCAGCAGCGCGTGGCGATTGCCCGCGCCATGGCCATGCAGCCGAAGGTGATGCTGTTCGACGAACCGACATCGGCGCTCGATCCGGAACTCGTCGGCGAAGTCATGAAGGCAATGGTGGAGCTGGCCAAAAGCGGCATGACCATGGTCATCGTCACCCACGAGCTGGGTTTTGCCTTCGAGATTGCCGACCGCGTCGTCTTCCTCGACCAGGGGCTAATTGCAGAGCAGGGCGCTCCGAACAACGTGCTGCTGCACCCCATCCATCCGCGGCTGAAGAGTTTCGTCGGCCGCTTCCATGAATCTGCCGATCTGCTTCGGCCGTTCCTCGAGGCGCGCGAGGCGCAGCGGGGCTAACGGAAGGCGCCAGGTTCCGGCGCCTTCGTCTCCATCGATTTTGATGGGCGTCCGCAACTGGCCGCCCATGCACACCGTGCGGAGCCGCGTTGCGACCCGCGGAAGGAAAGACCCGATGTCACTGAGTTTCGATCCGAATACCGTCACCATCCCCAAGGGCCACCACATCGGCGGCCAGTATGTTGACCTGCCGGGCGAGGAAATCATTGTCCTGCGCCCCTCCGACCTGCAGCAGATAGGCACCCTGACGGATGGCGGCGACGCGGCCGTCCAGCGCGCCGTGGATGCCGCAAAGGTTGCCTTGAAGGAAAGCCGCTGGGGCAAGATCGTGCCGCGCGAACGCGCCGCGATCCTGAACCGTTTCGCCAGCCTGATCGAGCAGAACGCCACCTATCTCGGACAGCTCGAAGCCCTCGGCTCCAGCCGCCTCGTTTCCGGTACGATCACCGGCGACGCCGTCCGTACTGCTGGCGTCGTCCGCTTCTACGCCGAATATTGCGACAAGATCGAAGGCATCGTCACGGCGACGCAGGAAGACACGCTCAGCATCCTGAAGCACGAGCCTTACGGCATCGTCGGCGCGATCGTTCCCTGGAACTTCCCGATGATCACGGCGGCATGGAAGTTTGCCCCGGCACTTGCCGCCGGCAACGCCATTGTCATGAAAACGTCGGAACTCACTCCGCACTCGCTTCTGGCGATGGCCGAACTTGCAGCCCAGGCCGGTGTTCCGAAGGGTCTCTTCAACGTCGTCAACGGCTACGGCCACACGACGGGTGCGGCGATTGTCCGCCACCCTGATATCATGATGATATCGTTTACCGGCTCGACCCAGACCGGCGCGGCCATCATGTCGCTGGCAGCGCAGTCCGGTATCAAGCCGGTTACGCTGGAGCTGGGCGGAAAGAGCCCGCAGCTGGTTCTGGCCGATGCGGGCGACCTCGATATGGTCGCCACCCGCGTTGCCGCCGCCTTCATGGCAAATGCCGGCCAAGTCTGCACCGCCGGTTCGCGCCTCATCGTTGAGGACAAGATTGCCGGGGCGCTGGTCGAAAAGCTGATCGAGCGTACGAAGGCGATCAAGGCCGGCCCGACCTGGGACGAAACGACGACCTATGCGCCGATCATCAGCCGCAAACAGCTGGACCGGATCGACGGCATGGTTCGCCAGACGATCTCGGAAGGCGGCTCGGTCGTCACCGGTGGCGGCGTTCTGGAAAGCCGCAACGAAGGCTGCTTCTTCGCGCCGACGATCCTCGAGAACGTCTCCGACGACAATATCGGCTTCAAGGACGAGTTCTTCGGCCCGGTCCTGACCGTGCGCACCTTCTCTGATCTGCAAGAGGGTCTGCAGCTGGCCGCTCATCCGGTCTACGGTCTCGCGGCCAGCATCCACACCAGCGACATGAAAAAGGCGCTCAAGGCTGCCGACGGCATTGAGGCCGGGATGGTCTGGGTCAATCAGCACGGTCGCGGCCCTGAATTCACCTACCAGGCCGGCGGCTACAAGGGTTCGGGCTTCGGCAAGGACATGGGCCGCGCCGGCATCGAAGCCTACCTTCGCCAGAAAGCCATCTGGGTCAATTACGCCTGAGCGAGCAGATACAATGCAATATGATTATGTGATCGTGGGCGGCGGCTCGGCCGGTGCCGTCCTCGCCAGTCGCCTCTCGGAGAACGGCACTAAGCAGGTGGCGCTCTTCGAGGCTGGACCCGATACCCCGCCAGACGATGTCCCCGACGTCATCGCCGACAGCTATCCAGGTCTTTCGTATTTCGACCCACGGTTCCATTGGACGGGCCTGCGCGTCTACAATCGCTCGCCGAAGCTGAATTCCCAGCCGCCGAAGACGGCCAAGCTGGAACAGGCGAAGGTCATGGGTGGCGGATCGAGCATCAACGGCCAGTTCGCCGTTCGCGGCCTGCCGCACGATTATGACGAGTGGCAATCCCTTGGCTTGGAAGGCTGGGGCTGGGAGGGCATGCTGCCTTACCTGAAAAAGCTTGAGCGCGATCTCGACTTCGACGGCGACCTCCACAACAAGACGGGCCCTATTCCGATCCGCCGCGTTTTTCCCGAGGACTGGGGCGGATTCACCAAATCGGTCTTTAAGCAGACCGAGAAAGACTATCCCTATCGGCCGGACTATAACGGCAGCTTCGAGGACGGTTCCTTCCCCTTGCCGCTTTCGAACGAGAACGATCGTCGTGTCTCCACGGCCATCGGATATCTCGACAAGGCCGTCCGCGCCCGCCAGAACCTTCACATCTTTGCCAATGCCTTTGTCGAAGGTCTGGTCAATGAGGGCACGCGTTTCACCGGTGTCCGGGTGACGATCGATGCTCAGACAAAAGTCTACAATGCTGGCGAGGTGATCATCTGCGCCGGTGCGCTGCATTCACCGGCCATCCTGCTGCGTGCCGGCATTGGCCCGGCAGCGCAGTTGAAGGCTTTAGGGATCGAGGTTGTCGCAGACAGGCAGGGCGTCGGCGAGAATCTCACGGACCATCCGCACATCGCGGTTGCGGCGCACTTCAAGAAGTCGGCCCGGCTGCGTCCTGGCCAGCGTCGCCATATCTTCCTCGGCGTGCGCTATTCGTCGGATTACGCGGATTGTCACACCGGCGACATGCTGATGATGCCGGTCAATCGTGCCGGCTGGCATCCGCTCGGCAAGGCAATGGGTGCGCTCAATGTCTGCGTCAACAAATCCTATTCGCGTGGAACTGTAACGCTGAAGAACGCTTCTGCCGAGGAAGAACCGATTGTCGACCTGAACCTTGCATCCGACGGCCGCGACCTGATGCGGCTCGTCGATGGCTTCAAGCGCCTTTACAAGATCATGGAAGCACCAGAGGTCCGCCAGCACGTCAATACCTGGTTCCTCGCCGGTTACAGTGACGAGGCCCGTGCGCTCAGCGTTCGCAAGCCCTCCAACTGGATCAAGACGGCGTCTGCCGCTTACATGTTCGACTACCTACCGCTTTTCCGAGAGACTTTGCTCAAGCGGAAGTTCGGCACCACCGACCGCATGCACGCGATGATGCAGAACGAAGAGCTGATTATCGACTGGGTCAAGGAATCGGTCTGGTCCGGCTGGCACGTCTCCGGCACCTGCAAGATGGGTGTCGACAGCGACCCGCTGGCCGTCTTGGACGCGAAGTGCCGGGTGCGCGGCGTGCAAGGCCTGCGGGTCGTCGATGCTTCGATCATGCCGACAATCGTTGCCGCAAATACCAACATTACGACGATCGCCATGGCCGAGAAGGCCGCCGATCTCATTCTCAACTCCTGAAACCGGAAGGATCAAACCATGCGTAGAAACAAGGCAAAAGACATCTGGGCAGCCGGCGGCGAAGTCGTTACCGGCTGGCTGGCCATCCCATCGTCGATCTCGGCCGAACTGATGGCACAGCAGGGCTTTGACGCCCTGACCATCGATCTCCAGCACGGCGCCACCGACTATACCGACATGGTTCCGATGCTTCAGGCGATCTCGATCACCGACACCGCACCCTTCGTCCGCGTGCCGTGGAACGATCCGTCGATCATCGGCAAGGTTCTTGACGCCGGCGCCTACGGCGTCATCTGCCCGATGGTCAACACGGCCGAAGAAGCTGCTGCCTTCGTCAAGGCATGCCGCTACTTTCCGCAGGGTGGCCGCAGCGTCGGTCCGCTGCGTGCCTCGCTCTATGCCGGCTCGGACTACTTCCAGCATGCCAACGACACTGTCGTCACAATGGCAATGATCGAAAGCGCGGAAGCCGTGAAAAACCTCGAGGACATCCTCAAGACGCCGCATCTCGACGCCATTTTCGTCGGTCCGTCGGATTTGGCCGTCACCATGGGCGAAGCCCCCGGCTTCGATCCGCGCTATCCGGCCGTCTATGAGGCGATCGAATACATCGCTGCCAAGTGCAAGGAAGCCGGCGTCATCCCCGGCATCCATTGCGGCTCGGTTGCCTATGGCATCGACATGCGCAAGATGGGCTACCGCTTCATGGCCTACCTGTCGGACTTCCGCATGATGCAGCAGGCCGTTTCCCGCGGACTGACGGCATTCCGCGCCGGCACGGCAAGCGAGATCACTCCCTAATCCTGGACGGGAATCCATTTTCATGACGGCAGTTTCACAGCCCGCCCGCCGCGGCAAGGTCACGGTCATCGGCTCCGGCATTATCGGCGTTTGCACCGCCAACTATCTGCTGAAGCAGGGGTTCGAGGTCGAGGTTGTCGACCACGCGCTTCCGGGCTCGGAGGAACAGTGCTCCTATGGCAATGCCGGCGGTATCTGCCCCGGCTCGTGCATCCCCAATTCGATGCCCGGCGTCATGAAGAATGTCCCGAAATGGTTGATGGACCCCGAGGGCCCATTGATCGTCCGCCTTTCCTACCTGCCGCATGCCCTGCCATGGCTGCTGCGCTTCCTCGAAGCCAGCCGCAAGCCGCGCGTCGACGTGATCTCGGCGGCGATGCGGGCGCTGCATCGCTATACCTACGAGGCCTACGAGCCCCTTATGAAGGAAGCGGGCTGCGAGGATCTGCTGCAGAAGCGTGGCCAGCTTTTCGTCTACGAAAGTGCCGATGGCCCGGCCGGCGGCGCCTATGGTCTTGGCCTGCGGCGCTCCCACGGCGTCAAGGTCGATATCCTCAATGCCGGCGAGATCCGCGATCTGGAGCCGGCGCTGGCGCCCATCTTCAACAGCGCGGTCTACCTGCCGGAGCAGGGCCAGTGCCCCAATCCTGGCCGGCTGGTCGCATCGCTCGCCGCCAACGCCACCCGGCAGGGTGCCAGATACATCCGCGCCAAGGTCAAGGGCTTCGAGATGGGGCCGGATGGTCCGAAGGCGCTCCGGCTGGACAACGGCACGGTACTGCCGGTCGACAAGGTCGTCATCGCCGCAGGCGCATGGTCTGCCGAACTCGCCCGCCAGCTGGGTGACCGCATTCCTTTCGAGACGGAGCGCGGTTACCACATCATGCTTAAGGGCGCCGATACCGGCCTGAAGATCCAGACGATCTCGGCAGACAAGAAGTTCGTCGCCTCGCCGATGGAAGACGGCCTGCGAATTGCCGGCAACGTGGAATTCGCGGGCCTCAATGCGCCTGCGAACCTGGAGCGCGCCGATATTCTCCTGAAGCAGGCCAGGCCCATGTTCAGGAACCTTGACGTTGGCGAAGTCTCGCGCTGGATGGGCCACCGGCCCGGCACGCCGGACAGCATCCCGGTCATTGATAGGGCTACACGGTTCCGCAATGTCATCTATGCCTTCGGCCATGGCCACCAAGGCTTGATCGGTGGCGCGGTGACGGGCAAGCTGGTCTCCGAGATGGCTGCCGATCTGCCGACGTCTGTCGATCTGAAGCCGTTCCGCGTCAACCGCTTCTGATCGCCGAAATTACAATCGAACCAGACGAGCATCCTATGGCCAGCGTTACTGCCTTTCCATCCACCGGCAATGAATTTGATCCTGCTCGCGCCTACAAGGTGCTGATCTGTGACCTGATCGGCCTGAAGCTTGGGCCCTGCGGCCAGCCGGATCCGTCGGAGGCGAAAGCCTACATTGAATCCAGGGGTGGCGCCTTCCATTTTAGCGCTGTCGAACAGGCCGGTCCGCTGAAACCGGGCGCGCTCCACTTCTTCTATCAGCCGGACCTCAGCACCGGCGACGAGCTTATGGCTGCAGCGGGGAAGGGACAGTATGATGCCGTGATCGCGGCTGCCACCGTCCTTCCGGCCGGCACCATCTTCCCGCTCGGCGGCGTCCGCATCGGCGCCGGTACCGGCAATATGGGCTCGCTCTCCTGGGGCGGCGGCGGAGGCGAGGGCGGGACGGCGCCGCTGATGAATACGCCCGGGATCAACAGCCGGGCGACTGCTCAGATGGTCTTGAAGGCCATCCTCAAGGTGCTGCCGGACCTGCGCGTCGATGTTCTCCACGATCGTGTCGCCAGGGGCGACTTCGATACAGGCCGCGACCTGCGCGACTATCCGACGGAGAAGCTCGAAGGCAAGACGATCGCCGTCATTGGTTACGGCAATATCGGCCGCGAAGTGGCCAAGCTGGCGCGTGCTTTCGGCATGCACGTCGTCATCCATGCACGCGCCCGCCACCGCAGATGGATCGAGGCCGAGGGCTTCGTTTATGGCGAGACCATCGCGGCGGCGGCAGCAGGTGCCCACGTGCTCAGCGTCCATGTCGGCCTCGGCAGCCTCAATGCGGAAACCGGCCGCTACGCCAATGCCGGGCTGGTCAACAGTGACGTGCTCTCCGCTATGGCACAGGGTGCGGTCGTCGTGAACTATGACCGCGGTGAGCTGGTGGATGTCGATGCGCTGGCCAATGGGCTGGCCACCGGCCAGGTGCGCCACGCCGCAATCGATGCGGACCTGTTCAAGACTATGGCGACGGGGGAGCTGAGCGGCCCGATGGTTCCCTACCTCCGCCTTGTGGGCGATTTCCCGGACAGTATCGAACTCCTGCCCCACGCCGCAGCCGATACAGACCATCCATCGCGTGTTGCCGGTGCCCGGCAGGCTGTGGACCAGGTCTATGCCGCGATTGTCGAAAAGAAAGTCACGAACCTCAAAGGCACCTTGCCGGCGGGGTATCGCTCTGCCGGCAGCAAGACGCCTGACGGCATCGGGGCCGTCACGGTGCAGCGCCTTGTCGACGTCTTCCAGTCCAGTGGCGAAGTCTCCGAGCTTGCTGCCCTTTTATCCGAGCAGGCGCGTCTCTGGAGTGCTGTCGCAGACGCCTCCGACGAAGATCGTGCGGCCATTGCCGAAGCCAACGGTGAACGGCTTATGAGCGGCACCAACCGTCTTTCGCGGCTTATCGAGGCGATGGGCCTCACGGGCCCCTACCAGCGCTGAGCGCGGACGGGGCCAACGCTCTCCACCGCGCCGCCGGTCCTGCAGCCGGTTGCAGGCATGCAGGGTCCGCTGCTCCTGAAGACATGGCGGCCGACGGTTACGCCGGGAGACCGAAATGCTTCGGCAGGAACGGCAGATACTGAAGCGTGCCTCTCCACTTTTCCGAAACAAGTCCACTTCGCACCGCTAGAGAATCCGTTGTGATCAAGCGGGGTCCGGCGATTTTGGCGAGAGGCTCTTGAGGTGATCAACCCATCTGCGATTGAATTCCCGTCGAACGGAGGCCTGCTGTAGCGGCTTCGTTCTGATCGTCGCTGTAATCGTCACCATGTCGCTGTTGAACGTCTCAACACCGTTGACTTCAATGGGAGAAATCATCCTCTTGCCGTAGAGCGGGTCGGCGGCAAGGTCTCTGCCCAGTCTGTACAGAACGCGAATGGCCTCATCGACATCCGACGCGTAGGGCACATCGACCGAAACCGTCAGCACCGCGAAATTGCGCGAGCTGTTCTTGACCGCCTTGAGGCTTGAAAACGGGATCGAGTGTAGGGCGCCATCCGCATCGCGCACCCTGAGGGTGCGAATGGTCATGGCCTCCACGGTGCCGCGGCGATCGCCTGTGTCGATGACGTCTCCTATGGCAATCGTGTCTTCGATCAGGATGAACAGACCGGTGATCACGTCCTGGACGAGTTGCTGTGCTCCAAAACCGATGGCAATGCCCATGACGCCGGCACCGGCGAGCAGCGGCGCAACATTGATCCCGAGATTGGCCAAAGCCGCGATGACGGTCAGGGTGGCAAGGGTGACGAAGCCGAAATTGCGCACCAGCGGAAGCAGGGTCTGCAGCCGAGCCGAGCGATCCCGGCTTCGACCTTTTGCGTCGGTCGGCATCAGGGCAACCGAAATGAAATGGTCCAGCAGGATCCACATGACCCAGGTGAACACTGCCGAACCCAAGATCGACAAGATCGGTCGGATGACTGCGGAGCCAACCTCGGATGCCATCCAGCCGGCGACGTCAAAGCCCCAGGTCAACAGACATATCCAGCTCGCCAGGAAGATCAGGGCGAGGTGAAGAATGCCCTTGGCGATGCGCAAAAACTGTAGAGAGATCGATCCGGATCCACGGCTCCGCATCGCAGCGTTTCGAAAGATCAGCTCGAACGCCCGCTGGAGGGAGGCGTTTAACAGCCCCGCGACAACGACAACGACAATCGATCCGCCCGCCTGCAGGATGAAATTATCGGTCTTTGCGCCGAGCAGTCGTGCCACGAGCGTGAAAATGACAAGACCGTAGAACAGCATCTGCCAGCTCTCGCCGAGGAACGACAGCGACTGACCGACAAAGCTTGCGGGCTCTTTCGATACACGGTTACGCTTGAGGATCAGCGACCGCACGGTGCGCCGATGGCGGATCGAGAAGGCGATCGCCACGCCCGCAGCTGTCAGGTCAAGCACGAGCGACAAGATATCGCTGCAGGAATTGCCGATGGCGGTGCGAATGGGAGGGCTGTCGGAGACCGGGCTCATCAGAGCAATGAAGATCCCGACCGTCAGCCAGGCCGGAATTTTTCGGCGGGCGTAAGCCACCAGTCGCCGGCCACGCGTGCGGGCCAGCAACAAAAGTCCGTCCGACGCCAGGCGGGCGGCGGCAATGGCCAGCAACAGCGGCAAGGGCAGGACTGCCGCAATCAGCTTCTGATTGTCGGGCAGAACAGAGGCCAGAGGCCACAGCATCGACGCAAGGAATGCCAGCGCAATCGGGATAAGGGTTACGACAAGGCGCAGAAGCATGGTCTTGAGATCCGGCAAGCCGGTTCGCAACAGGTCATCGAGACGGGCGCTTTTGGTTTTCAGGAGGCGTGTTGCCAGATAGCCGATGGCAAAGACGAGGGCCCATCCTGCTGCCGCCCACAGCCCAAACCGGAGCATCTGGGTCACCAGTCCTGGATCATCCAGGCGACGATCCAGGTCTCGACCGGCCTGGTCCAGTTTTGTCTCGATGGGAACGCCGAAAGTCGCTCTGGGAAGATCGCGGCTCAGGCTGGAGGCCCAGTCGAGAATGGCCGCCAGCAACCCGTCATTGGTCAAAACCGCGGATTGGTCCGCGGCCTCGCCCTTCGCTTGATCCGTGGTTTGATCAGCAGTTTGTTCGGCGGCTTGATCGCCCTTATCGGCGTCCTGGGCGGGGGCGGCCGGAGCCGGGTCTGCCTGGGTTTCGCGAAGGTCCTTCAGTTGCTGGACCAGCGTCTCGCGCTGGCCGGTGTCGGTCAGCAGTTGCAGGACGCGATCAATGGCTTCGGTAGTCTCGGTCTTCGCAGCCGCTGCATCGGTTTGCTGGGCTGGGCAAACCGCGGAGGACGTGATCATGAACACGATGGCAAGGATTGCCGGTTTGAACATCGTGGTTTCCTTCCAAAGCCTCCGGCGCCTGGAGTACCGTGTAAACCGCAATGGGTTTCGAGTGTGAGGGCGCCATTTCCGAGATCCGGGCAAAGTTGCCAAGGCGGTCTTCGCATCTTCCGGAGAGCGCCGGAAGCTCAAAAAACGCAGCGATGGCCGCTTCAACCGCGGCCGACCCGGCATCAGACGAGGGGATGGAAGAGGCTCGCAGCCGGACGTCCGGGCTGAATGCAACATCCTGGCCGCAAATACAAGTCGCGGCCAGGATGAACACGAAGTCAATCCCTAGTTATAGGGAGAAACGCATTGGGCGCGGACACCGACCCTTGGCACGTAGCTGTTGTCCGACGGGAAGTAGCTGCGGTAGCGCTTCCCACACCATGCATAATGCTCGGGCGGGAAAGCCTGGGCGCGGTAGGCCGGCGGTGGGCGATATGCGCGTGGCGGCGGTTCATATCCCGGCGGTGGCGGCGGCGGGACGTCGTCTGCGGCAACAGCACCGCCGACGATAGCGCCGGCGGCAAAGGCTGCCAGCGGATACCACCATCCGTCGGGGCCTTGGCGAAATCCGTTTCGCGGGCCTGGGTCGCCATGATAGCCGTTCCAATACCCTGTCGCGTTCTGCGCAACGTCGAACTGGTCCATGGTGCCATTGGGCATTGGCCCCCCTTGTGCCGACGCTGTCGATGCCATCGTGCTGGAACTCAGCAAGATCAGACAAATAGAAAGTATCTTCTTCATCGCGTGGTCTCCTTGTTTCAAGGGGACAAAGGACGGCGCAAGATGGCCAAATTTAAGCGGAAATCCGTCAGGCATTGAAACTTTACTAATCTTTATAATACCGTACGCATCTTAACGGAGCCAGACGCGACGGAGCGATGCACAAGCCGCCCCATGACGCGGCGTTGCGCGGACCGGCCCTGCCTATCACGCCCTGATCGAGAGTAACCTGGTCGCCCGACGTCCGGGCTAGGGGGCGTCATCTTACCAGCGCCGTGTAGTGATGCGGCTGTCGCATGAGGACCAGATCTTTGCGACGCGCGACATTGGTTGGGTAGGTGGGGCCGGTACTGGTCAGATCGATGTCGGCCACGGCGAGCGCGCCGTCACCGATGATCGCCTCCCGTCTCGGAAAGGCGAAGGTATCCGGGCCGAAAATGCCGCTCAGGCCGGAGGCATTGCTGGCCGTGCTCCTCGTGTTGGCGAAGGCCAGGTAGCAATTGTTTTCGCCGGCGCGCACCCGGTAATGATGCCAATGCACCGGGTCGCTGCCGAACGGGATCGGATCGGGTTGGCGCACCGCGCTGCCCTCGTGTCCGAAGTGGAAACCGGTTTCGATGCGGGATGGGCAGCAGATGAGATCGCAGCCCCTGAGGGCCAGGATGCGGGCGGTTTCCGGAAAGGCCGCATCATGGCCGATCATGATGCCAATCCGTCCGAAAGACAGGTCAAGCACGCAGAATTCGTGGCCGGGCTTAGCCCAGGTCTGCTCGCTTTCGGTCAAGTGGATCTGGCGGCAGAGGGTGATCGGGCGGTTCGGCGTCGTGATGACGGCGCTGCTGTAAAGCGCGTCGTCACTCTTCTCGGCAAAGCCGGCGACGATGGAGATGTCTAACCGGTCGGACAATGCTTTGAGGGACTGCAGGGCGTCATGGGTTGCCGGGATTGCCGCAGCCGCGGGATCGCTCGAACCGGTCAGGGCGAGAGCCGGAAAGACGACGAGTTCCGCGCCCCGGGTCTTGGCGTCTTCCGCCAATTCCAGAAGGGATCGCAGGTTTTCCGCAATATCTGCCGATGGCGCCAGTTCGCCAACCGCAATGCGTCCCGGACGGCCCTCCGGAATTGGCTGGTGGCCGTAGAGGCTGAAGAAGTCTCTCGGATTCCAGCTGAACGTGTTGGTCATCAGTTCCATGTAGAGGTCCGGACGACGCTGGGTCATCACCGGCTCGCCGCAAACAAGCCTCTGACGCGCTCTGGCCGGATCTATGGTTCCGTAGGCAATCCCGTCGCCATCGTCGACGACATCGAGGATTTCGGCATCCGGAGCGATGATGCAACTGCCGCCGGAAAACTGCACGCCGCGTTCCAGACCCCAGCGGTTGCTCTCCATCAGATAGCAGCCGTTCTCGTGGGCCCGGCTGATCCAGTAGGGAGCGGGGGTCCGCTCGGCCAGCCAGTTCGATATGTGGCAGATCACGTCGGCTCCGCCGAGACCCGCCAGCCGCGCCGTCTCGATGAAGTGGATGTCCATGCAGATGAGCATGGCGATGCGGCCGATCTTCGTCTCGAAGACTTTGTGGCCGAGATCGCCGGATGCGGCCCATTTCGGCTCGGAAATATAGGGATGGGTCTTGCGATGCACCCCGACGACGCCATCTGGACCGATCAGCGCCGCCGAATTGTAGTAGAGGTTCGTCTCTTTATCGACTTCGGGAAGGCCGATGACGATGTAGCAATCGTGTCTGCGGGCCAGTTCCACAAAGAGGTCGGTGCTTGGACCCGGAATCGTCTCGACGAAAGGGGCGACCTCTGCTCGGTCGTACCAGCAATAGCCGGTGGTTCCCATTTCCGGCGTGGTGATCAGTTTCGCGCCGTTACTGGCGGCCTCCTCAACGAGTGCCAAAAGCGCATTCAGATTTCGGGTCTTCTCACCGAAATGAGGTTCGAATTGCACGGCTGCTGCCTTGAACGGGGCGGTCATCAAAATCTCCATCGGGACGGAATGGACCGCCCGGATATCGGGCGGTCCGCAACACGCGTCGATCAGGCAGCAATGCCGACGATCGATTTCAGCACCGAGGCGCCGACCGTGTATTTCGGGTCGACCATGTTGCCGAGGCGCACGCGACCGCATTGGGTCAGCAGCATGTAGGCGTCGATCTCGTCGAAGCCGAAATCGGCAGCCATCCAGCGGATCAGCTCGCGGTATGCGCTGCGGGCCGCATCCTCCATCGGCCGTGCCGAGCCGATCGTCATGTAGAAGCGGTCGTTCTCAAGGCGTGGCGTCTTGATGGTCCAGCCCTTGATCAGGTCGATCTGAACGGTGGTCACGGTCGGGTGCTCAATTGCTACGCCACAAAGTTCGCCGTCGCCCTGCGCGGCATGGCAATCCCCGAGGTAGAGATAGGCGCCCTTGGTGTTGACCGGCAGGTAGATCACCGTATCGGGGCAGATGTCGGGAAGGTCCATGTTGCCGCCGTAGTAATCGGGAACGAGCGAGGAAATCGCTTCGATTTCCGGTGCGGTCCCGATCGTGCCGATGAAGGGCTCATAGGGGAGTGTGATCTTGTCGCTCCACTTCACACCCGTCTGCGCATCGACATGCAGTTTGCGGACCCGCTCGGGCAGGGGTGCGGTCAGCATGGCCGTATCAGCGGTCGGAACCAGGCCGCCGAATTCCGGCATGATGACCGTGGTTCCGCGCGGCTGAGGCCCGCGCGGCACGACGCTCTTGATATAGACGGCGAGGCAATCGCCCTTTTCGGCGCCGTTCACATAGATCGGACCGTTCTGGGGGTTGAGGAAGGGGAAATTGAGGATCTGGGACGGGATGTCCGTTTCGTGTTGGATCGCCCCTTCGAAGGCATCGTGGGTTTCCGCCGAGACAACCGAACCCGGATCGACGGTCAGCACCGGATCGACATAGGCACCATAGACATAGTGGTACTTGCCCTGGCTCTCCTCGGTAATGCTGTAGGTCTCCCCGATCTTGCCCTTGGCGACGCCCTTGCGGGCCATGATCGTTTCGTCGAACCAGCTCATGGGTGCGCTCCTTTATTCGCTCATTTTGCTGTTTTCAGGTATCAGACGGCCAGATAGCGGCGGACAGCATCGCGGTCCTCCAACGTTTCCGGCATGATCTCGTGTGTAATGCGCCCCTTGTCGATGACGTAGCAGCGCTGTGCCATCGCGCGGATCATCTCGATATTCTGCTCGACGAAGACGACGGTCACGCCGGTCGTTCGGTTGAGCTCGACCATGATGCGGGCGATGTCCTGGACGATGTTGGGCTGGATGCCTTCGGACGGCTCGTCGAGCAGGATCAGCGACGGCTTGCCGATCAGCACGCGGCCGATCGCAAGCTGCTGCTGCTGTCCTCCGGACATCGTTCCGGCTGGCTGGTTTCGGCGCTCCTTGAGGATCGGGAAATAGGTAAAGACCGTCTCGATGTCGTCTGCCGTGGCACGCTTGCCGCTGATCTGTTCACCGACCATCAGGTTTTCGATGACGCTCAGCCGCGGGAAGACATCGCGTCCCTGCGGCACATAGCCGATGCCGAGCCGCGCCCGTTTGTAGGCCGGTATCGTGTCAATCGCCGAGCCACGGAAGACCACCGAGCCCTTGTCGCGGGGAAGAAGACCGATCAGGCTTTTCATGAGCGTCGATTTTCCAACGCCATTACGGCCGATGACCGCGACGATCTCGCCCTCGCGAACATCTATGTCGATGCCTTGCAGAACCGGCTTTCCGCCATAGCCCGACCACAGGCCGACGGTATTGAGAAGCACTTCGCTACGCATGGGCGGTGTCTCCGAGATAAATGGCCGCCACCCGTTCGTCGGCGACGATCTCGTCGATCGTGCCCTGCGCAAAGATCTTGCCGAAGTGGAGGACCGTGACCTTGTGGGCGATCTGGCGGACGAAGGCCATGTCATGTTCAACGGCGAGCACCGTGACGCCGTCCCGGTTGAGGGCCTGGACCATTTCGCCGGTCGCGGCCGTCTCGTCCGGGGTCATCCCCGCCGTGGGTTCGTCGAGCAGCAGGAGGCGAGGCTTCAGGCCGACCGCCATGCCGATCTCCAGCCACTGCTTCTGGCCGTGGCTCAGGTTGCCGGCAAGTTGGCTGCGCGCTTCCGTCAGCTTGAGGAATTCGAGCAGCCGATCAATCTCCTCATTGAGTTCGGAGGGATGGCGATGATGCTGCAGGGCGATCTGCAGGTTCTGGCGCACGCTGAGCGCCTTGAAGATGCCCGGGACCTGGAACTTGACGCTGATGCCGCGGCGGATGCGCTCGAACGACTTCGCCCGGGTGATATCGGCGCCTTCGTAGAGGATCTGGCCGCTGGTCGGCAGGTGCTCTCCGAGGATCAGGCGGAAGAAGGTGCTCTTGCCGGCGCCGTTCGGGCCGATCAGGCAGTGGATTTCACCCGGCTCCAGGGCAAAGTCGATGCCACCCGTGACATGCAGGCCACCGAACCATTTGTTGAGGTCGCGTGTTTCGAGAATCGTCATGGCTGTTCTCCGCGACCGGCTGACTTGCGATTGAACAGACCCGAAGCAAGGGCAAAAATGCCGAAGATCAGGCCACGCGGGGCGATCAGCACGGTCAGCACCAGCAGCACGCCCATCACGACCAGAGCATATTGGCTGCCGTGAATGGTGAGGGCCTGGAACCCGGCCAGCACGATGACGGTGCCGATCACGGTGGTCGTGAGGTCGCCTCGACCGCCGACCGCAACCCAGACGATCGGCAGGGCCGCCGCCGTCATGCCCATCGAGGCGGGCGTGATATAGTTGCCCCAGGACGTATAGAGCACGCCGGAGAGGCCGGCCAGCGCCGAGCCGATGACGAAGGTGACGAGCTGATAGACGCGGATGTCATAGCCCAGCATTTCGGCCCGTTGCGGATTTTCGCGGATGGCGACCAGAACATTGCCGAAGCGCGAGTTCACCAGAATGCGCAGGCCGAGGTAACAGACGATCAGCAGTGCCAGCGTGACGTAATAGAGCTGGATGTCGGGAAAGAGCACGATATCGCCGTCGAACCACGGGATGGTCAGCGAGGGCATTCCGCCCATGCCGTTATAGCCATTCAGCCGTGCGGTTCCGATCCGCCATTCTGGACCGGCGGTCTGCGCCATGAAACGCTCCAGGACCAGCGTAACCGATAGCGTGACGATGCCGAGGAATACGCCGCTGATGCGGCCGAAGAACAGAAAGTAGCCGAGAACCGCTGCCAGCAGCGCAGCTGTCGCGACGGATGCGATCAGGGCGAAGAGTGTCAGCCCGTAGGCATCGCCGAAATTGATCGAGATGATCCCGTAAGTGTAACCGGCGACGCCGAAGAAAGCCGTCTGGCCAAAACTCAGGGTTCCGCCATAGCCCCAGATCAGGCTGAGGCCGAGAGCCATGAATGCCCAGTTGAAGAAATAGACGTTGTTGCCGACATCATAGCCGTCGGCAAACAGGGGATAGGCGCAGGCGAGGGCCACGACCACCGTGAAGGCGGCCCAGAAGGATTTGCCGCGGCCGAAGGTCTGCGGTCCCTGCAGCAGCCTTAGCGCATTCGACAAGGGATTGGCTTTTTGCATGGGTGTCAGGCTCTCTCACGAAGGATCCAGCCGGAAATACCGCGCGGCAGGATGCGGATGACGATGATGACGGCGACGAGGAGGCCGATCTGGCCGGCGAGTTGGCCCTGCCAGGAGGTCAGCGCGGCCTTCACCGCTCCGAGGATCAGGGCGGCGGGCGCGGTCCCTAAGAAGATGTCGGCGCCCCCGACGACAACCGTGACGAATGCCTCGACGACGAAGGCTGCGCCCATCGTCGGAACGAGGGTCATGGTCGGGGCGTAAAGCCCCCCTGCAAGGCCGGCCAATGCGGCGCCAAGGCCGAAGGTGAGGCTGTAGACGAGGCCGGTATTGACGCCGAGCGCCTGGGCGATGTGCGGGACCTGGATCGTGGCCCTTGCCAAAACGCCGAAGCGGGTCTTGGTAAAGCCGAGCCACAGAAGGCCGAGTGTTGCGAGCGCTGCCGCCATCAGCACGACGCGGTAGATCGAATAGGAATAGGGGCCGACGGCAAAGCTGCCGAACGGCGTGCCGGTCCCTTGCATGGTGGACCCGAGGAGGATCAGGGTGCCCTGGGTGACGATCATCGAAACGCCCCAGGTGGCAACGATCGTGTCCAGTGGGCGGTCGTAAAGGGGGCGAATGATGATCCGCTCGATCACCATTCCGGCCATGCCGGCAGCCAGCGCGCCGCAGACAATGGCGAGCGGCAGCGGCAGGCCGGCCCGCGCCGTCGCAGAGCAGACATAGGCACCGCACATGATGAATTCGCCATGGGCCAGATTGATCACGCCCATCATGCCGAAGATGATCGCTAGCCCGCAGGCCGAGAGAACCAGGAAGGCAAAGGCGTCGCCTGTCTGATAGACGAAGCTGAAAAGAGAAAAGAGAACGGTCATGGCGAGGGCGTTCCTTGCGTCTGCATGGGGCTGCGAAACGTTTTGAGATGCGGCCGGACCGAGCCCGGCCGCATCGGCGTCAGTTTGCAGCCGGCGGCGGGCTGGACGGGGTATACTGTGCGCTTGGATCGTTCTTCGTCAGATCGCAGCCTGCCTCACCCAGCCAGTAGGGCTTGATGTCGTTCCAGACCTTGGGGAAGCTGATCGAATGGTCGTCATTGACCTTGGCCAGGTAGATCGTGTGCGACATGTGCTGGCTCTTCGGATCAAGGCAGACCTTGCCTTCCGGCGCGTCGTAGCAGACGTCCCCCTGGGCGATGACCTTGCGCAGGTCGTCCTTCTTGGTCGATCCCCCGGCCCGTTCGACCATCTGCTTGTAGAGCTGGACGGCGAGATAGGAGTTTTCCGCTTCCTGGTTGATATAGGGCTCGTTCGGGAACTTCTTGTGCCACTTCTCGACGAAGGCCTTCGATGCTGGGTTATCGACTTCCTCGATCCAGTTGACGGTGGCATACATGTTGGCGAGGCTCGGCGGCTTGAAGCGCTTGTGCTCGTAGCCCTGGCCGACATTGACGGACGATCCCATCGGCAGGTTCACGTTCGCCGCTGCCGCCTGCTCGTAATAGGAGGCCTGGGCGGTGCCGACCAGAAGCGTCACGATGAAGTCCGGCTTGGCGGCCTGGATGTTCTGGATGGTCTGCGAGAACTGCGAGACGCCGAGCGGGACGAACTCTTCGCCGACCATTTCCCCGCCGTTTTCCTTGACGATGTTGCGCACCCATTCGGCCGAGATCTGGCCGAAATTGTAGTCCGCGGCGATGGTATAGACCTTCTTGCCGTAGGTCTCCATCATGTAGGGCAGGAGGGTCGAGAACTGCTGTTCCGGGACCGCGCCGGTGACGATCATGTTGGCGTCGCAGACACCGCCTTCATACTGGTTGTTGTAGAAGGCAAGCGCATCGAATTGGTTGACGATTGGCCGGTAGGCCTCGCGGGAGGCGGATGAGAAGCCGGCAAAGACCGCATCCACCTTGTCGCGCTGAAGCACGCGGCGCATGAATTCCTGATAGCGGGTGTTGTCGGACTGGGTGTCGTAGACCACCAGCTCAAGAGGCCGGCCGGCAATGCCGCCCGCTGCGTTGATCTCTTCGGCTGCCAGTTCGATGCCGTGGACCTTGCCGATCGTGGCTGCAGCAAAGTCGCCGGACTGGTCTTCGAGTACGCCGAGTTTTATCGGCTCCTGGGCGTTGGCCGCACTGGAGCAAAGCAAAATCAGGCCAAGCGCCGTCATGGCGCCGTTAAGCGTCTTCATCATTCTGTTCTCCATGGAGGTGGGGTGGCTAGTCGGCGACGGCCTGCTTCTTGTCAGGTTCCTTGTCGTCAATGGTTTGCGCCGTGCTTCGTTGGACGACGCCTTCACAATAGGCTTCCAGGCTGAGACGTGCGCGCATGCTTTCCTTCCGGAGCACGGCGAACGCTCCCTCATCGTCGAGGGAATGGGTTTTCATCACCATCGTCACCGCCTTGATGACGTGTCGGCGATACCGTCGGCGCCTTTCGAGTTCCTGGATCGACAGGCGCAGATCCACCTTCTGCTCGAACGTGTTGATGGCCAGGTAGAGCGCCGAAAAGATCGAGCCGCTGTGGACGGGCTTGGACAGGAAGGCGGTCGCGCCGAACTGCATCAGGGTCCGCAAGCGACTGGGGGCCTCGATGCCGACCAGACCGATAACCGGGATCTGCGGCAGATCGCTTTCCGTGCCCTGGCCCATTTCCGGAAAGAGATTGAGATCACCATCGACAAACAGCACGTCGTGTTGTGCATCAGCAGCTTTCAGCATGGCGCGGAACTCGCCATGGGCCGGTGAAAGCGGCTCGAATGCCATGCCGAGCCGCGTCACCATTGTCGACAGGGTCTCCGTTGCCCGCGGATCGTTGCTCAGAAGAAGCGCTCGGCGTTGGCGAAAATTCTGTACATAGCGGTTGGAGCTCATGACACGATCCTCAGGGTAGGGCGGCGTGACGCAGCCTCAAGCGTGGATGTGGAGTTGATCAGGTAGGGATCGGGAGCGACGGGGCACCCTGCATCATAGACGATATCGAACTGGCCATCCTGCCTCGAGCGCCCGATGCGCGGCGTCAGGTATGCATGGAATGTGCCGGGGTCGATCGCGACGTCTCCCTGGGGTGCCGTGAAGCGTTGGCGCGCGGCGCAGGACTTGACGTTCTGAAGGGCATCGCTGCCCGCCTCGCGAAGCGACTGTGCCAGCAGGATGACGGCCGTGTAGGCGGCTTCCGCCTCGGCGGACGGGACTTTCTCTTGCGCAAAGGCGGCGTTGTACCTGGCGACAAAGCGATGATTTTCGCGCGTATCGATCGAGGCAAAGTAGACGCTGGAACTGAGATGGCCGGCCACCGCATCCGGACCGATGCTCTCCAGCTCCGGTTCAGACAGGTTGCAGCTTGCCACCGGGTAACGCCGGGCCTGGTCGATGCCGCGCTTCTTGCAGGCGGCGCGGAATGCGCGGAAGAAGGCGTAGGCCGATTCGCCGATCAGCGAGTTGAAGACGATGTCGGGATCCGCCGTGAAGATCGACTGGATGATGCTGTCGAAATCCGTCTCGCCGACGGCGAGATAGCGCTCGCCGACCACGGTGCCGCGCCGCAACGCCAGTTCCTCGCGCAGAACGCGGTTGCTTTCCCAGGCCCAGATATAGTTGGACCCGACGCAGAACACCCGTCGCCCGATGTGGCGGGTGAAATACTCGACGAGCGGCAGCATGTGGTGGTTCGGTGCGGCACCGGTGTAGATGACGTTGGCCGAACTCTCGAAGCCTTCGTAATGGGTCGGGTACCAGAGAAGCGCGTCGCGCTTTTCGAAGACGGGAATGACTTCCTTGCGGCTCGACGATGTGTAGCAGCCGACAATGTTCCTGACCCCGTTGCCGATCAACTCTTCGACCGAAGGGGCATAGGCCGCCAGATCGCAGCCGGGATTGCGTTCGATCGGCGTCAGCCTGACGCCAAAATCCGGGTCCTGGTTGATCTGTTCGACGGCAAGCCTCGCGCCGTTCAGCATCGATCTGCAAACGGTGGCGTACGAGCCTGTAGTGGAAAACAGCAGTCCGACGGGGTATTCTCTGATCATGTTCCGGCAGCCACAAGGTTAGACCAGCCAGCTTTCGCTGGAGGCGGCGCCGTTGCCATGCAATGAAACAGATTTCCCAGTTTTGGCGCAAATTTAAGCATCTTTGCTTGGCGCCGCGTAATTAAGCTGACCGTTTGCAGCTGCGATGTCAAGCGGCCGATTTCAACTTTTTTTGCGGTGCCGAATCCGTCTTGACGCACTGCGAAAGAGGGTCGGATCCTATGCGCGTATAGGCGCTGCGAGACAGCCCAAGAAAGGGGAAGCAGATGGATCTGGGTTTGAAAGGCCTGCGGGCCGTGGTGACGGGTGGAACGCGCGGGATCGGGCTGAAGATTGCCGAAACGCTGGCGTCGGAAGGGGCGGATGTGGCGATCTGCAGCCGCAATTCCGACGAGGTGAAGACGGTGGCGGCGCGTCTTTCTGAACAAGGAGTTGCCACCCTGGGTGGATGCGTCGATGTCGCGGACGGCCGTGCCATCTCGTCCTGGGTGGAGCAGGCAGCCGGTCTCTTCGGCGGCATCGATATCGTCGTTGCCAATGTCAGCGCACTGTCGATCGGCAATGACGAGGAGAGCTGGAGGCAGGGCTTCGATGTCGACATGATGGGGACCGTCAGGCTGGTCAATGCGGCGATGCCCTATCTGGAAAAAAGCAAGGCACCGTCGATTGTTACGATCGCCTCCGTCTCAGGCCGAGAGATCGATTTCGCGGCCGGTCCCTATGGCGCGTTCAAGGCCGCGCTGACCCATTACACGCAAGGGCTGGCCTACTCGCTGGCGCCCAAGGGCATCCGTGCCAACACGGTGTCTCCCGGCAATACCTATTTCGCCGGCGGTGTGTGGGAGACTATCGAGAAGAACAATCCGGAGTTGTTTGCCGCGTCACTGGCATTGAACCCAACAGGGCGAATGGCAACGCCGCAGGAGATCGCCAATGCCGTCGCGTTTCTGGCCAGTCCGGCGGCAAGTTTCATCTATGGCACCAATCTTGTCGTCGACGGCGCGTTGACGCGCGGGGTGCAGCTTTAGACAGAAATGAGGGGGGTGAGGTATCGATACCGTGATGCCCCCCCCGCCATTCTCATCCCAGCAACGCTACCGTGTCCGCCCCAAGCAGAGGGGCAGTTCATCCGCCCGCCGCTCACGACCCTGCACCTGCCGCTGTTCGAAATGGGCGCCATGGCGGTGGAGATGATCTACGACATCGCCGGCGGCCTGAAGAGCAGCCACGACCAGTTGAAGGTCGAATGTGCCCTCGTCGAGCGGGAGTCGGTGTAACCGGGAGATGCCGCCGGGTTGGTTCGGTCACGGTGTCACGTGGCGCTTTTGCGGGGCGGCCGATTTTAACCGCGTGCAAGGATCGGTATCGAGCGCCCCGCGTTCTCAAGCTCGCGTTCGGCCTGTATGAAGCCATAGGCCGGAACGATCTCTCCCTTGCGATCGCTGATCCTGCTCCAGGATGCGGCGACATCATCTGCGGCCTGCGGGCCGCCTGCGATCTGCACGCCTGTCGTCAGCGTAATGTTGGCTGCGGCAAAATGGCCGGCGCCGGCGCACAGGATCGCCCGTGTCGGCGCATCGTCGCCAACCAGTGCCAAAAGTCCAAGGCTGACCCGCTCGGGTCCGAGCAGAGCGAGCGCCTCGGCCGAAAGCAGGCCCTCGGTCATCGATGTCGCGGCGGTCGGGGCCAGCGAATTGACGCGGATATTGTGTTTTTCGCCCTCGATGGCCAGGGTCTGCATCAGACCGACCAGGGCCATCTTCGCGGCGCCGTAGTTCGACTGACCGAAATTGCCATAAAGGCCTGAAGACGACGTGGTCATGACGATACGGCCATATTGCTGTTCGCGCATGATGTCCCAGACCGCCTTGGAGCAGACCACAGCCCCCATGAGGTGGACTTCGATCACCAAACGGAAATCCGCCATGTCCATCTTGGCAAAACTCTTGTCGCGCAGAATTCCGGCGTTGTTGACGAGGATGTCGATGCGACCCCAGCGGCCCATCGCGGCCTGGACCATGTCCGCCACCCGGGTCTCGTCAGTCACGGATGCGGTGAAGGCGATCGCATCGCCCCCCTTGGCGACAACCTCGTCCGCTACCGCCTGGGCTGCAGCCTCGCTGAGGTCGTTGATGACGACGCTGGCACCCAGGTCTGCCAGCTGCAGCGCGTGGCAACGGCCAA
Organism: Rhizobium sp. CG5; assembly: GCF_023701945.1. Lineage (GTDB taxonomy): Bacteria > Pseudomonadota > Alphaproteobacteria > Rhizobiales > Rhizobiaceae > Allorhizobium. The sequence goes on along the minus strand of NZ_JABAEF010000023.1, from coordinate 56,462 downwards.
GCCCTCCCCCTGCGCCGGTGACGATCGCCGTGCGGCCCTTGAGCTTCATGCCATTCCTCCCGCTCTGGTCAATGGATTACATTCACTCACTAGTGAATTAGTGATATTCTTGCAAGCGATGTTTATGGCTTTGCTGCGCTGCGATCACCATTCAACGACATTACGCCTTTGGCGAAGGGGCTGCCCCGGCGTCCGGGGGCTGCTGGCAGATCGCATTGAATCCTGCCGCCATGAAGGTCGCCATGCGCAATTTCACCGCAACAAGATCGTCCGAGCGGCACAAGCCCCCCGAAAGCTTGTCGATGCGCCCCGTGCGCGCGAGGGTCAGCATCAAAGCGCCGGTCACGAAGTGATAGCCCCAGAAGATGTCTTCCTCCGCACAGTTCGGCAGCGCTTTCCTGAGGATGCCGATCAGCCGAAGCACCACGGGGTCGAAGTGCTTGTCCATCATCTCCGCCCCCCATTCCGGGGTGTTGGCGACCTGGGCGCCCAGCGCCGCATAGTTCTTCCAGTTCTCGCCGCCCTCGATATAGAGATCCAGGTCTGTATCGAGGAAGGCACGCAGAGCACCCTCGACGGTCGGATTTCCTTTCGTGGCCGCATCGTATGCGTCGAGCATCATCATGCGTCGTTCGCTGGTCACCGAGGCACGGCGAGCGAAGACGGCGTCGAACAGCTGCTTCTTGTCGTCGAAATAGTAGTTGATCAGCGTATGGTGGACACCGATGCTCTTGGCGACATCCTTTAGCGTCACACCGTGAAGCCCATGCCTGGAAAACAGGCTTTCTGCAGTGTCGAGGATCTGCTCGATCATGTCAGCGCGCCGTTCGGCCCTCACAGACCTCTTCGGCGGGGTTTTGCGTTCAACGGGCAATTAAGGACCTCTCTGCTAGCACTGCCGGATCGGCACGGATGGTCGAACAAAGCGCTGAGCCCGGCCCTGCTGGACGTCGCCTCGCATGACGTGGTCAGGGCCGTTTAGCCATGCGGGAGGCGTGACGGTGAGCGACATTTGTCCGCATCGATTAATGGCGCGACGGACAGTGCGCGTCAATCTCCACCGCACACTGTCCGCCGCGCAGGTCTCGCGTCCGTCAGGGATTGATCTCGAACAATCCGGCCGCCCCCATGCCGCCGCCGACGCACATGGTGACCACCACGTAGCGCACACCGCGTCTCCGGCCCTCGATCAGCGCATGGCCGACGAGCCGTGCACCGGTCATGCCGTAGGGGTGACCGATCGAGATGCCGCCGCCATTGACGTTGTAGATGTCCGGGTCGATCTCAAGGAAGTCCCTGCAATAAAGTGCTTGCACGGCAAAGGCTTCGTTCAACTCCCACAACCCGATGTCACGGATCTGCAGTCCGTGCTGCTTGAGCAGCTTCGGAATGGCGTGGATCGGGCCAATGCCCATTTCCTCCGGTGCGCAGCCGGCGACCGCCATGCCAAGATAGATGCCGAGCGGTTCGAGCCCGCGTTGCTCCGCCAGTTTTGCATCCATCAGGATGGAGACCGATGCGCCGTCGGACAACTGGCTGGCATTGCCCGCGGTGATCACGCCACCCTCGACGACAGGCTTGAGCCCAGCCAGCCCCTCGGCCGTCGTCTCCGGCCGGTTGCCTTCATCGCGGTCGAGTGTCACGGCCTGTTCGACGATGTCTCCGGTGATCTTGTCCTTGATCCGCATGGTGGTGGCGAACGGCACGATCTCGGCATCGAACCGCCCGGCAGCCTGGGCTGCTGCGGTGCGTTGCTGGGACTGCAGCGCATAGGCATCCTGCGCCTCGCGGCTGATGCCGTATTTGTGCGCGACGAATTCAGCCGTTTGCAGCATCGGCATATAGGCATGGGGAACACGGGCGACGACTGCCGGGTCGGCCTCCTTCAGTCCCCAGGCGAAGTAGGTATCCTGCACGGCAGAGATGTTTTCCTGTCCGCCGGCCGCGACGACATCCATGCCATCAACGATGATCTGCTTGGCGGCGGTGGCAATCGCCATCAGTCCGGAGGCGCACTGGCGATCCATGGTCTGGCCAGAAACAGAGGCCGGGCAGCCCGCAGCGAATAGGCCGTTGCGCGCCAGGTTCATCCCGGCGGTGCCGGCCGACAGCACCGTGCCGAGAACGAAATCCTCGATCTCACCCGCTTCGATTCCCGCCCGGTCGATGGCCCTGGCAAGGACGTGGCCGGTCAGGCTGGGCGATTTGGTGGCATTCAATGCACCGCGATAGGCTTTGCCGATACCCGTGCGGGCTGTGCTGACGATGACGGCTTCTCTCATGATCCTGCTCCTTGTGGCCACCCCGAGGCGTTGCCGTACTGATGTCGCAACTGCATCTTGTCGATCTTGCCCGTCGGCGCCCGCGGCATGGAATTCAGCCGGATCACCCGGTCCGGGATCCACCAGGACGCGACCCGTCCCTTCAGCGAAGAAAGCAGTTCGGCGTCTGAGGCCTCTTCGTCGCGGCGCATCTCGACCAGCAGCAGGGGGCGCTCCCCCCATTTCAGATCGATGCAGCCGATGACGGCGGCGAGCGACACCTGCGGCAAGGCGCCGACAATGGCCTCGATTTCGGCCGGATTGATCCACTCGCCGCCGGACTTGATGAGATCCTTGGAGCGACCGGTGATGATCAGTTGTCCGTCTGCATTGATGCGGGCGAGGTCTCCGGTGACAAACCAGCCATCGGCATCCGTTGCCACCGTGTCCTGGCCGAAATAGCGTTCGACCACGGCGGCGCCGCGCACGCGCAGATGACCCTCGACATTGCGCTGATCGGGCAAAGGTTGTCCCTCGGCGTCGGTCAGCAAAAGATCCAGGCCGATCGCCGGCTTGCCGGACAGGGCGGCATCGCGCGGATCGGCAAGCGGATCGGCGACCGTTCCGGACGGCGACAGCTCTGTCATGCCCCAACTGGTCTGGATCCGGACACCAAGGCGGGCTTCGATCCGCTCCATCAGTGCCGGCGGAAGGGCCGTGCCGCCGACCAGGATGCGCTGCAAGGACGGGACCTCCCCGCCATGGGTCTCCAGATACTCGACCAGGCCGAGCCAGACGGTCGGCACGCCGACAGCAAGCGTCACTTTTTCCTGATTGATCAGCTTGGCAAGGCTTTCGCCGTCGGCCCGCCGACCGGGAAGCACAAGCCTTGCGCCGACAGCCGGCGCTGCAAACGGCAGTCCCCAGGCATTGGCATGGAACATCGGCACACATGCCAGGATGGTATCCCTGGCACTGATGGCGAAGACATCCGCCTGCAGCAGCCGCAAGGTATGAAGATAGCTGGACCGGTGTGTGTAGGTGACGCCCTTGGGCGCTCCCGTTGTACCGGAGGTGAAGCAGAGGCCGCTGGGCGCTGTTTCGTCAAACTGGCCCCACTCCACCAAAGCACCGTCGTTTTGGCCAAGCTGCCGTTCCAGGGTTTCCGGCCGGATGCCGCTTCCGCCGCTGCCGACCGCTGCTTCGCCATCGATGATCAGGATAGAGGTCACATCAGGGGCAGCTTCCGCCACGGTCTGAGCGAGGTTGGCCAAGTCCGCACTGACGATCAGGATGGGCGCCTGAGACTGCCTGAGCATGGCGGCGATGTCGGCAGGTGCAAGCCGCGGGTTGAGCGTGTGGCAAACCGCCCCGATGCCGACGATGCCATACCATGCCTCGACATGGGCCGCGGTATTCCATGCCAGTGTCGCGACCCGGTCGCCCGCCCTTATGGAGCGGTTCTGCAACAATGCCGACAGGCGGCGGGCACGCTCCAGCAGGTCCTTGTAGGTGACACGCTGTACCCCTCCATTCGGCTGCGCCGTCACCACTTCCGCCCTGTCGTGCCATTTTGCGCCGTGAACGAGGAATTTGTCGAGCGTCAGCGAAAAAGGTTGCATGCTGCCGTCGATCATTGCCACCCTCCGGGCGTGAAGTCCGCGGACTGCACGTGACCTGGACATGCGCGGCGAAAGACCGATCGCCACGGACGGATATGGAGCATAAGGCGATGCATGAATTCCTTCCCGGCCGCATTCCCACGCTGCGGCCACTGGCGCCATAAATGAGCCAGCTTGATGCCTAAGTCAATATTCACTCTCTTGTGCGTTAGTGAAATGTATGCGACATGTAGCGTCCGTTGACCGACTTGTTGCCGGAAAGGCAGAGTCGATGGGACGGCTGCATGCCGCAATGGCGGCGGGTCGTCACCGGATGTCGGAAGCACACGGTACGGTAAGAGTATGTCTCCGAATGGCTGCCCAGCTGTTTGGAGGTGGACGCGGTGGGGAGACCGCGTTGGGGGAGATGCTGATGAAGGGCGACGAACGGCGTATCGTAGATAGGGATGGCCTGCGTGTCCTGGCAATCGCACAGGCTGGCGGGGCTGTCCGGGCAAATGCCAAAATCCCGGAAAGGCGCGAGTCCGAGCCCACCACGCGCGCTGGAGAGGCGAGCGATCATGGTTGATCTCTCGATGGTTTTGGCACGGCGCAAGGACAAGGCAAATGTGCTGGGAGCCGTCGTCTTGGCGGCAACAGTTCTGCTGGTTATCGTCTTCTCTGCGACAATTGACGGTTTTGCGACGCTTGGCAATCTGCGCGTGGTGGTCTCGAACTCCGCGTCGCTGGTGATCCTCAGCTGCGGGATGGCCGTCGTCATCATCTCGCGCGGCCTTGATCTCTCCTTGATCGCCCAGATGGTGGCAGGCGCTGCCACCTTCAGCATTCTGATCAATGCCGGACTGAACGGGCCGAGCGCATTTGCGCTGACCGTGCTTGCCATGGTCGCGGTCGGGCTCGTGAACGGTTGGCTGACCGCCTACGCAGAAATCCCGCCCATGCTGGCAACGCTGGCATCTGCCATGCTGATAACAGGGCTTTTCCGTTTCGCCATCCTTCGCGGCGAATACCTGCTGTTGCTGCCCAAGAGCAACCCTGCCGTCACGTTTCTATCCTCCAGCCTGTTTCCAGGCTTCACGGTGCCGGTCATGCTGATGGCCATGACGCTGGCCATCACCTGGCTGCTGCTGCGCTATTCCATTCCTGGACGGACCGTCTACGCCATGGGTGACAATTTTCAGGCCGCCCGCCTGACCGGTCTGCCGGTCCGCACCACCACGCTGATGATCTATGTCTTCGCCGCGCTGACCGCGCTGATAGCGGGTCTGGTGGTCGCCTCGGTCAGCGGTACCGTCGATTTCCGCACTGTCACCAATGGCAGCCTGCTGTTCGAGGTCATCCTCGTCGTGGTTCTCGGCGGTATTCCGCTGCGGGGAGGGCGCGGTGGAGTGGGCAGTATCCTGATCGGGGTTGCTCTCATCGCGGTGCTGCGTAACGGCATGACCTTGCTCGATTTCTCGACCCAGACACAAGATGTGCTGAAGGGCCTTGTCCTGATCACGGCCATCGTGGCCGACCGTTTTCTCAACCCCCGCGATACCGAGACGGACACCGTTGGCGATCTCTGAAGAATGCCATTCAACCAAGGAGGAGACTATGTTGAACAGATTGGGAAGACGACTTCGCGTGAGCCTGTCGGCAGCGCTGATCGGTGCATGCGCGGCACTCGCAGCCGGGGGGGCTGCGCGGGCCGAAACCAGCATCGCGGGCAAGAAAGTAATTTTCGTGCCGATTTCGATGGGCGTTTCCCTCACCGAAGGCTGGGTTCGCCGCATGAGGGAGCATGCGGCGATCTATGGATACTCCATTGACGTGCGGGACGCCGCCTTCAATACCGGCGCTATGTCGGAGCTACTGGCCAAAGCCATCAGCGAAAAGCCGGACCTGCTCGTCGTGCACAATCCAACCGTGCAGCTGCTGTCGCGTCAAATCAAGCAGGCAGAAGCAGATGGCATCAAGGTGCTGCAGATCAACCTACAGTCCAATCAGCCGTCGTCTGCCTTCGTCGGGGCCAATTGGGAGCGGATCGGCCGCGAAGTCGCAGAAGACATCGTCAAGGAATGCGGTACGGGCAGCGGCAAGTCCGGCAAGGTGGCGATCATCCCCGGACAGTTGACCGCGGCCGACAGCGTCATCATGAACGAGGCCGCCTTCAAGGTGTTCGAGCAGCATCCGGAAATCTCGGTCGTCTCCAACCAGGCCTCCGACTGGGAGCCGGAAAAGGCCCGCCAGATCACCGCAACGGTGCTGCAGCAACATGCCGATCTCTGCGCCATCTTCGGCCACTGGGACGTGCACACGATGGGTGCCGGCAATGCCGTCAAGGATGCCGGCCTGGAGGACAAAGTGCTTGTCTATGCGACCGGCGGTGGCGATTCGGTGGCCTGCAAGGCGGTCGAAGACAAGGTTCTCGATCGCATCTGGAGCTACGACGCCGATGGCCAGGGCCGCGATGCCGGCACACTCATCGACCTGCTGCTGCAGGGCGCGACCGGCCCTGATGGCGCCATGCTCTCCATCGAGTCGCCGATGAAGATCATCAAGGCCGGCGAGAGCTATTCGTCCGACCTGTGCTGGAAGATGTAACGGCATCTGAGCAACTGGCCGGCCCCGCATGGGGTCGGCCCATCCTGCATGCTTCATAGTGACGGACCCGGCAATGACCGCAACGATCGATCTCTCCCGTTTGCCGAAGCGACAGGTGCCGCTTGTCGTGCTCTCGTCCCGGCGGATCATCTCGGACATCTTGTCGAAGGGATGGGTCGAGAGCGCGATCCCCTTTTCCGCATTTCTGTGCGTGCTCGTGGGTGTCGTGCTGACGACCGAGGACTACTTCGTCGCATCAAACCTGCGCAATCTCGCCCAGTATGCTGCGGACGGCGGCCTGATCGTACTGGCGCTGCTGGTTGTCGTCGCTGTCGGCGGGATCGATCTTTCGGTCGGCTCGAACTTCGCCATGTCGGCCTTTGCGGCGTTGTACGGCTTCCACATCCTGGGGCTGCCCGTGCCGGCCGTTCTCGGCCTCAGCCTTGTCTGCGGCGCGCTTATCGGTGCCGTCAACGGGTTGCTGGCCGGCATCGTCGGCTGCGGCGCACTCTTAACCACGCTCGGCACGATGATCACCGTGCGCGGTCTCTACACGCTTGCCTCGCAGTCAAGCCTGGTGGAGATTTCGACAAGCGCCCGCATCGACGATACCTGGGACTTCATCGGCTTCGAGAAACTGCTGACCATGCCGGTCGGCTTCTGGGTGCTGCTTGCCGTCGCCATTGCTATCTTCGTGATGTTTCGCCAGTTGCGTTTCGGCTGGCATGTGCTGGCGGTCGGCGGCAATCGCAAGGCCGCCCGCCATGGCGGCATCCATGTCAAACTGACGATCTTTCTCGCCTATGTTCTGGCCGGCCTGATTGTCGGAATGGCCGGTTTCCTTTTCGCCGCCCGGCAGAACAGCATCGGCTCCGACACCGGTATCGGCATGGAATTCTTCGCGCTGACGGCGCTCGTTGTCGGACTGGGCGGTTTCGTGCCGGGACGAGGCGCCGTGGTGTCGGTGCTGGTCGGCTTTCTGACCGTCTATATCCTCAACAATGCCCTGATCAATGCGGGCCTGCGCGGCGATTTTGTGCAGTTCTGCATGGGCGCCATCCTGGTTGCGATCCTTGCAATCGATGTGCGTTTCCGCAAGAACCGTCATCGCCTGCTCGCCTCGGCCTATCTCGATCCGGTCAGGCTGAGCGTTGCATCCGTCAAGGGCATGGCCGGCTTGATGCCCCATGAGACAGCGCCAAAGCTCGGCCATGCAACGCTCTTAGCCGCCGGCGAAGTGGACGGTCCGGAAGACGTCATCCTCGACCGTGACGGCAATCTTTATTGTGGCACGCGCGACGGCTATATCATGCGGCTTGCGGCGGGTGACGGCGCTCGCGTCGAGCCGCTTGCCAAGATTGGCGGGCGACCGCTTGGCCTGGCGTTTGACCGCGACGGCAGGATCGTCGCCTGCGTCGCCGGCATGGGTCTTGTCCGCGTTGCCATGGACGGCACCGTCGAACTGCTGACCGACCAGACGGAACGCTCGCTGTTCAGCGTCCAGGACGATACCGTCATCCGCATGGCCGACGATCTCGACATCGCGCCCGACGGTGTCATCTACTTCACCGATGCCACCAAACGCTACGACATCGAGAACTGGGGCCTCGACCTCTTGGAGGGGCGGCCCAATGGGCGATTGCTGAGCTTCGACCCGGCGACCCGCAAGACCCGGACCGTCTGCGACAATCTCGTCTTCCCCAATGGCGTCTGCCTGACCCATGACGGCCGTCATCTCCTTGTCGCCAGCACATGGGATTGCGCGATCCTTGCTTTCGACCTCGCCGATCTGAAGGCCGGACCCCGGATCTTCCTCGACGGACTTCCGGGGTATCCCGACAACATCAATCGTTCATCGGACGGCGGCTACTGGATCGCGCTGGCGGGCATGCGCAACCCGGTGATCGACCTTGCCATGAAGCATCCGGGGCTGCGGCGCCGCATGACCAAGCGTGTGCCCCCGACCAACTGGTTGTTCGGCAATCTCAACATTGGCGGCGTGCTGAAGATCGATGCCGGCGGGCGGATCATCGACGCCCTCTGGGATGATGCAAGCGGGCCGCTCTACATGATCACCTCGATGCGCGAGCATGAGGGCGCTCTTTATCTGGGCGGCGTGACCAACAACAAGATCGGCCGGCTGGTGCTTGACCACGCCAATCCGGGCTGGAACGGGCCTGACAGCTATTGGGGCAAATCATGAGCTTCTTGTTCAAATCGCGCGCCGCGGAGCCCCCGGCCATGACGCTCGAAGGCATCCTTGGCCCCAACAGCCGTCTCGATGAGGCTGAGGCCATTGCCATCACCCGGCCCGATGCGCTGGCGGTTTCGGCCGATGGGGCGCTGCTGATCTCTTCGGGATCATCGGTCTGGTCGGCCGATCGCTGGGGCGACATGCCAAGCCCGTGGATCGTACTGGACCACCCCGTCACGGCCCTTGCCGTCAGCCCGGGCGGCCTTGTCGCCGTCGGTCTGGAAAACGGCGAAGTCCGGATCCACAACCGTCAGGGCCAGTCGCTGCTATGGGCGGCTCCAGCGACAGCCGACGCTGGTTGCGCCTGCGATTGCCTGTTTCTTTCCGAAGATGAAATTGCGGTCGTCCGGAATGGCTATACCTGCGCCAACGAGGCGCTGGCCATGGCGCCCTGGGATGCGGCACGGACGGGGTCAGTCACCGCACAAACCAGGGATGGCGCGACCCGGGTCATCTCCCGAAACCTCAGCTGCCCCATGGGCATTTGCCGGGATGAAAGCGGGGGCTTGATCGTCACCGAGCTTGATACCACCCGTGCCATCGATACATCCGGCCGGGTGCTTCGGGGCGGCTTCCCGGCCTATCTCGGGCGTCTGCGCAAGACGCCGCAGGGCTATCTGCTCGCCTGTCTCTCGAGGCGCGATCCGCTGATCGAATTCCTGCGCACGGAGCATGGCTTCGTCGACGAGATGAAGGCAACGATCGACCCACGGCACTGGATCTCCCCGCGTGCCAGTCCGGAATTCAGCCACGACTTCCCCATCGAACTCGGCGCAACGCGCCTGTTCGGCGAGATCAAGCCCTGGGCGCCGTCCTTTTCCTACGGACTGCTGATCACGCTCGATGAGACCCTTATGCCGACAGGCTCGCTGCAATCCCGGGCCAATGGTCGCCGGCACGCCATCAGCGATGCCGTCATCTGGAACGGCGACGTGATCGCCGTCAGCCAGGCGAGCGGTGAAATCCTCAACCTGGGCCCCCTGACATGACAGATCTTCAGCCAAAGCCTATAATCCGTCTGGAAAATGCAACCAAACGGTATGGCGGCATTGCCGCTCTGGATGGCGTCAGCTTTGAATTGTATCCGGGCGAGATCCACGCCCTGGCCGGCGAAAACGGCGCCGGAAAATCAACCCTGTGCAAGCTGATTGCCGGCGTTGTCACGCCGTCGGATGGGCAGCTGTGGGTCGATGGCGAGGCTGTGAATTTCTCGGCACCCAAGGATGCCAGCCGTCGCGGCATTTCGATGGTCTATCAGGAAACCAGCCTCGTGCCGCAATTGACGGTCGCGCAGAACATCGTTCTTGGCCGCGAGCGCACCTTCAATTCCGTCCGCAAGGTTCGCAATGCGGCACGGCAGGTGCTGCAACGACTGAACTTCAACGTCGATCCCAGCCAATTGGCGGGCTCGCTGTCGGCGGCCAAGCGCCAGATGGTCGAAATTGCCCGCGCCGTGCTCAATGATGCGCGCGTGATTATTCTGGACGAGCCGACGGCCGCTTTGACGCCTGAGGAAACCGACCATCTGTTCGAGTTGATGGTCTCGCTGAAGAAGCGCGGCGTGGCGATGATCTTCATTTCCCACGCCCTGGAGGAGGCGCTGACCCATGCCGATCGCATCTCGGTTCTGCGCAACGGACGTCTGGTCGCTTCAGGGCCTGCCACCGATTTCGACCGGCCGCTCCTCATTCGCCACATGGTCGGAGAAGATCTGCTCGATCCAACCGACCGGTCGTCACCGTCAAGGCAACGCCCGGGCTCCGCTCTGCCTGTCCTGCGCGTCGAGAACCTGCGCATGGGGAGCATGGTCAATAACATGTCCTTCTCGGTCTTCCCGGGTGAGATTACCGGCATAGCCGGCCTGATCGGCTCAGGCCGCAGTGAGATGGCCAAGGTCGTCATGGGCCATACCAAGCGCAATTTCGGTGGCGGGAGGATCTGGCTGGACGGTCGTGAGGTCCGGTATTCGCTGCCGGCGCACGCCGTCGCCGACGGCATCGCCTATGTGAGCGAGGATCGCAAGCTGGACGGCTTTTTTGAGACGATGAGCATCCGCCAGAACATCGAGCTTGGCTGGCTTGCCAAGTTTGGTCGTGGCAAATTTGTCGTTCCCTTCGACAGGCTGCGCGATCTGGCCCGAACCTGGTCTGAGCGGCTTTCGATCCGCAGCATCGGCGAGAACCAGTCGGTGCTGCATCTGTCCGGCGGCAACCAGCAAAAGGTCGTCATCGCCAAGTCGCTTGCCCAGAAGCCGCGGCTGGTCATCTTCGACGAGCCGACGCGCGGCGTCGATGTTGGCGCGATTGCGGAAATCCGCAAGATCATCCGCGATTTTGCCGAGAGCGGCGCCGGCGTCATCCTGATTTCCTCATACCTGCCGGAGATACTCGATCTCTCCGATCGCATTCTGGTTGCCAAAGGAGGCACGATTGCAGCGGAATTTTCCCGCGAGGACGCGACTGCGACAGCAATCCTGAACGCCGCTATTCACTGAGGGGGAATTGTACCCGATTGTGGGGCGTGTTGCAGATCACCTATGCCAGTTCGCCACCAGCAGGCGCTAGAGACAATGTCGGACATACACAGTCTGCCTATGCGGCCTTGACGTCGAAATCGGCGATGGCCTGTTTCAGCTCGGAGATGAAGGCATGCAGAAGTCGTGAGCGCGGTACGCCCTTGCGGGTCAGCATTACGGCACAGACTTCGCTCGGCGGCTGAAAGGGCCGCGACACCATATGGGTCTTGCGCTGGAAGGCTGCGCTGTAGGGATCGATGACGGCAGCGCCGATGCCTGTATCCGCCAGCACCGCTGCGGTCGAGCAGTAGCGCACTTCGACGCGCGGATCGTAATGGGCGCCGTCTCGCTCGAAGGCATGGCGCAGGATCTGCCCCATGCGCGATTCCGCCTCAAGGCCGATGAAGCTGCCGGGGGAGAGGTCGCTGGCCGAGACGATGCTCTTTTCCGCCAGCAATCCGTCCAGCGGCACCAGGGCCACCATATGGGTGCGGGCCAGGACTTCGATGTTGACCGCCGGGTGACGGTCGAGCCCCAAAGCCAGACCGAGATCCGCCGCACCGCTTTGCACCGCCTCCAGCACATGCTCCAGCCGCCGCACATCGTAGGAGACCGAGACGTCGGGCCGGTCCTTCAGGAAAGTCCGCAGCGCCGCCGGCGCCACGGTATGGCCAAGCGGCGGCGTGGTGATGATCCGCAACCGTCCCGACAAGCCCTGCCGCATGTCGCGGGCGCGGGCCGAAAAGCCGCGCAGCAGGCCGAAGACCGGGCGCACTTCCTCGTAGAGCAGCAGCGCTTCTTCCGTCGGCTGCAGGCGGCGATGCAGGCGCTCGAACAGCGTGACGCCGAGCTGGCTCTCCAGCTGGCGGATGCCGTTCGACACGGCGGGTTGCGAAATGCCGAGCTGTTCGGCCGCCTCCACCGTCGTCTCGCACCGCATCATCGCGCCGAAGATTTCCAGCAGGCGCAGCGAGATATCCGGTGGCGTGGCGGGCTCGGTCATGGGGTGCCGGTGACGAGATGACCGAAGGCCATGGCGACCGCCGCCTGGGTCGGATCGATGACGGCAACGCCGAGCTCTGCCTCGAGCCTGGCGCGATGGCCGGACATGCCGGCGCAGCCCAGCACCACGGCCCCGGCGCCAAGCGCGCGGAGCTTAACGCCAGCCTCCAGCAGTGCGGCAAAACTCTCCTCGCCATGACCGCTGTCGGCGACGTTGATATTGCCCTGCAGGGCCACTTCCCCGGCCAGCCGGTTGTCGACGCCGAGCCGCCGCAGGTTGCGCAGGTGGCGGGGAATGGAGGCCTCCGCCACCGCAATGACGCCGAACAGATCGGCCCGCGCCAATGCGGCCAAAACGCCGGCATCTTGGATGCCGTAGACCGGCACTGACGTGAGCGAGCGGGCCAGATCAAGGCCCGGCTGCGAGTAGCAGGCCAGCACGAAGGCGCCGGCATCGGGGCGTGCCTCGATGATCTTGGCGGTGTTCAGCGCCGCCTCGTCGACATCACGCTGCGTCACGACGCCGGGCGGGCCTTCGACGATCGTCAGGCATTCGATGAGCGGGCCGCTGGGAAACTGAAAACCGGCCAGCGCCTCGCGCAGACCTTCGGTGACGCTTTCTGAGCTGTTCGGATTGATGACGACGATCGGTCCGCTCATGGGGCGATCTCCGCGCCGAAATTGCGGGCAGGGTCCAGCTCGCCGGCGCGATGACCGGGAATGCCGGTGAGATCCACCGGCTTGCGGGCGACGAACCGGCCGCGGCCGCGCTCGGCCTTCAGCTCGCCCTTCTCGACCACGATGGTCCCGCGGTTCATCACCAGGTCCGGCCAGCCGGTGATCTCGATGCCCTCGAAAGGCGTGTAGTCCATGTTGTCATGCTGGGCTGCCTGCGTGGCGATGCGGGTCTCGGCCGGATTCCAGATGGCAATATCGGCGTCGTATCCGGGTGCGATGGCGCCTTTCTTGTCCAGCCCAAAGGTCCTTGCGGCATTGGCAGACGATAGCTGCACGAATTGCGGCAGAGTGATGCGGCCCTTCACCACGCCCTCGGAGAACAGATAGGGCAGCCGCATGGCAATGCCGGGCATGCCATTGGCGATCTTCGGATAGGGCACCTCGGAGCCGTTCAGGAACTTGCCGCTGGCATCGGCCCGATAGGGCGCATGGTCGGACGAGACGCTCTCGAAGGTTCCGGTCTGGATATGGCGCCACAGGGCATCCTGGGTCTTGGTATCGCGCAGCGGCGGCGAGCAGATATATTTGGCGCCGTCCATGCCGGGGCGGTCGAGATCGGCGCGGGTCAGCGCCAGATATTGCGGGCAGGTCTCGGCAAAGAGTTTGGCACCGGCCAGCTTTTCCCGCCGCACGATCTCCGCACCACCGGCGGTCGAGACATGGACGATGAACAGAGCGGCGTCGACCAGCTTGGCGAGCGACACGGCGCGGTTGATCGCCTCTTCCTCGGCCAGTTCCGGGCGGCTGATGGCATGGTATTTTGGCGCGGTCAGGCCGGCTGCGGCAAGCCGCCGGTTCATCCATTTGACCATATCGTTGTTCTCGGCATGGACCATGGTCAGCGCCCCATGGGCCTTGGCGACCGTCAGGATATCGAGCATGCCGCCATCGCCGATATTCATCAGGTCATAGGTCATGAACACCTTGAACGAGGTGATGCCGCGGGCAAAAACGCCAGGCAGTTCGGCCAGCACGGCGGCCGTCGGGTCTGATATGATCAGGTGATAGGAATAGTCGAGGACAGAATGGGGCGCGGCGCGGCCGTCATAGGTGGAAATCACCTCGGCGATCGACTGGCCGCGATGCTGGGCAGCAAAGGGAATGAAGGAGGAATTGCCGCCGAAGGCTGCCGAAACCGATCCGGAATAATAGTCGTCGGCGGTCATCACGCCCGACGAGCTTTCCTGGGCGATATGGCAATGGCCCTCGATGCCGCCGGGCATGACCAACCGGCCGGTGGCGTCGATGCGGCGCTCGCCGCCCTCGATCGTCTCGGCGAGTGCGGCAATCCGGCCGTCGCGGATGCCGATATCGGCAAAGAAGACCTCTGATGCGGTGACCACCCGGCCCCCGTGGATGACGGTATCGTAAGCGGTCACGGAGATACTCCCTACACTTCCAGAATCACGCCGGTCTGGCTGGTGATGCGGCCATAATGCTCGATGCGGCGATGGCGCTCAAAGTCGAAAATCGTCGTTTTGCCGAAGGCGCATTTGGAAAAGTCGCAATCGGCCAGGATCAACTCGTCCTCTTCGGTCTCGGCGCGCGCCAGAACAAAGCCATCCGGATCGACGATCACCGAGCCGCCCATCAGCGGATGTCCGTCCTCAAGACCGGCCTTGGCGATGCCGGCCACGAAGGTGGCGTTCTGGTAGGCGCCGGCCTGCAGCGACAGTTCCGAATGGAACAGCCGCTGCGGCAGCCCTTCCACGCTCATCTGGCTGTTCACCGACGGCGTGTTGTAGCCGATCGTCACCAGTTCGACACCCTGCAGGCCCAGGCAGCGGAAGGTCTCCGGCCAGCGCCGGTCGTTGCAGATCGCCATGCCCATCACCACGCCCTCGTTGCGCCAGACGTTGAAGCCGAGATCGCCGGGCAGGAAATAGCGTTTTTCCATGTGCTGGAAGGCGCGCGTCGTATCGTATTCGACATGGCCTGGCAAATGAATCTTGCGATATTTGCCGATGATCTCGCCGCGGCGGTTGGTCATGATCGAGGTGTTGTAGTGCAGGCCCTCCGGCGTCAGCTCGGCGTATCCAAAGGTGACGGCGACGTTCAGATCGCGGGCCCGCTCGAACAGCGGCATGGTGGCATGGTTGGGCATTTCCGTTTCAAACCAGGTGTCGACCTCGGCCTGGTCCGGCATGTACCAGCGCGGAAAGAAGGTGGTCAGCGCCAGTTCCGGGTAGACCACCATGTCGGCGCCCTTGGCGGCCGCTTCGTTCAAAAGATCGATCATGCGGGCCACGACCTTGTCGCGGTTGTCGGCTTTCTGGATGGCACCGAGCTGGGCGCCTGCGATCATCATTCGGGTCATGGTCATGTCCTTTCAAGTCTTGTGGAGCGTCAGGCCGCGAGCCGTCGCTGGAAGCGGCTGACAAGCCGCACCAGAGGCCAGAGCAGGACGAGATAGATCAGCGCCGCCAGCACGAGCGGCGAGGCATTGTAGGTGACGGAGCGCGCCATATTGGCGCTGTAGAGCAGTTCGGCAAAGGAGACGGCGGAGGCCAGCGAAGTGAGCTTGACCACTTCGATCGTGTTCGACAGCAGGTCCGGCAGCACATTGCGCACCGCCTGCGGCAGCACGACATGGATGAGCGCCTGCGCCTTCGACAATCCGGTGGAGCGCGCCGCCTCGAACTGGCCCTTCGGCACCGAGAGGATGCCGGCCCGGTAGACCTCGGCATAATAGGAGGAATTGTTGAGGAAGAAGGCCAGCACCACCGCCGTGAAGGGCGAGATCTCGACGCCGGCAAAGGGCAGGCCGGAATAGATGAAGATCAGCAGAACCAGCGGCGGCAAAGCGCGAAAAATGTCGGTGAAGACGATCGAGGGCAGACGCAGCCAACGCCGCGGGCTGAGATTGCCGAGCGCCACCAGGAGCCCGCCGACAAGACCGAGCAGGATCACTGCGGCGCAGAGTTTCAGGGTCATCACCAGACCCTTCAGCATCAGCGGCATGGTCTTGATCATGATGGAGATATTGAAGAACTGGTCGAGAAGGGTCTGCATCGTGTCTCTCCTCTCAGTGCCGTCCCCAGCGCTGCCGGGATTCCAGGGTGCGGGCCAGGAAGACGACAGGCAGGAAGATGATGAGATAGGCGATCGCCGCCAGCGACAATGGCGTGGCGCTGCCGGAGAAGCTCTGCGCGGTGGTGGCCGCCGACAGCACCTCCTCGACGCCGATCACCGAGCCGAGTGCGGTCATCTTGGTGATGGCAAGAACCCGGTTGACCAGCGGCGGGGTGGCCAGACGCACGGCCTGGGGCAGGGCGACATGGATGAGCGTGCCGGTGAAGCCAAGGCCGGTGGCGATGCCGGCCTCCCACTGGCCCTTCTCGATGGCGGAAAAGCCGGCCCAGAAGATCTCTTCGGCAAAGGCGGCCAGCGTCAGGCTCAAGACCAGGAACAGCACCATCGGCCCGGACAGGAGCACGCCCGCCGACGGCAGGCCGAAATAGAGGATGAGGATCAGCACCAGCGGCGGCAGGGCGCGAAAGATATCGGCAAAGCAGATGATCGGAAAATTGACCAGCTTTCGCCCGTAGGTGCGCAGGCAGGCAAGCAGCAGGCCGAGTGCGATACCGGCGATGATCACCGCCAGGCCGATCTTCAGGGTGACCCAGACCCCCGCGAGCACGGCCGGCGCATGGGCCTGCATCATCGCCGGATCGAAGAATGTCGTCAGAAACCGGGTGAGACCGTCCATGGAACCGCCTCAGTTCTTGACACGTGACAGGAAGGCACGGGTCCGCTCGGCCTTCGGCGCGCCAAAAATCTCGTCCGGGGTGCCTTCCTCGATAATCACGCCGCCATCCATGAAGACGACGCGGTCGGCGGTCTCGCGGGCAAAGCCCATTTCGTGGCTGACCACCAGCATGGTCATGCCCTTGTCGCGCAGGTCCTTCATCACCTTCAGCACCGAGCCGACCAGTTCCGGGTCAAGCGCCGAGGTCGGCTCGTCGAACAGCATGACCTTGGGATCGAGTGCTAGCGCACGGGCGATGGCCACGCGCTGCTGCTGGCCGCCGGACAGCTCGGACGGATAGGCCTTGGCCTTGTAGGCGAGGCCGACGCTGTCGAGCATGTCCATCGCCCGTGTATCCGCATCCCCGCGGGACCGCTTCAGGGCCTTGCGCTGGGCAAGCGTGACATTGTCGAGAACGGTCATGTGCGGATAGAGGTGGAAGCCCTGGAACACCATGCCGACCTGAAGGCGCATGCGGTTGAGATCGGCGGCGGTGCCGCTCATGATGTTGCGGCCGTTGACGATGATGTCGCCGCCGGACGGTTCTTCCAGCCGATTGCAGCAGCGCAGCATGGTGCTCTTGCCGGACCCGGACGGGCCGATCACGAAGACCAGTTCCCCTTCGGCGACCCTCAGATTGATATCCTTGAGGATCGTGTTCGTGCCGAAGCGCTTTTCCAGCGCGACGATCTCAAGCATGGGATGATGGGACATGGGCACGAACTCCGGGCAGGCTCAGATCGGTCCGGCGCGACGGGGCCGCGCCGGATCGGCAACAGATTATTTCAGCGCGCAGGACGGTGCATGGTCGTCTTCGACATAGCCGTCGAAGCCCGGAACGCCGTAGCCCTTGGTGGGCGTGACGATGGTCGTGCCGGCAACGGGCGTCACGCCGAACCATTTTTCCGACAGCTTGGCCATCGAGCCATCGGTCTTCAGGCATTCGATCGCCTTGTCGACCAGGTTGCGGCCTTCGACGTCATCCTTGCGGAAGGCAAGCCCCCAGACCAGGCCAGTCGGATATTCATAAGATAGCTTCAGCTGCGGGTTCTGCTTGACCGCCCAGGCGGCCACGGTGGCACCGGCGAGGTTCGCATCGGCGCGGCCGGCCAGAACGGCGGCGACGGCATCGGTATTGGTGCCGTAGCTCTCGATCTTCCAGCCGTATTCGGCTTCCTTGCCGCGCAGGAAGCTGTCATAGGCAGACCCCTTGTTGACGGCGATGGTCTTGCCCTTCAGATCCTCAAGCGAGGCATAGTCCGGGGCACCGGCCGGCACGACGAAGCCGAAATTGGTGTCCATGAAGCCTTCGGTGAAGAGCAGGTTCGCCGAGCGTTCGGCATTGACGGTCACCGGCGCTGCCAGAAAATCGTAGGTCTTGGCCTGCAGCGCCGGGATCAGTCCGGAAAACTGCGCAGACGTCAGGTCAACCGTCTTGCCGAGGCGTTCGCCGATCAGGTTGACGAGATCGACATTGAAACCCTCGACCTTGCCGTCGAGCGTCGGCATGGCATGCGGCGCAAATGTGCCGTCGAGCGCGGTCTTGATCGTACCCTCGGCGAAAGCCGGCGACAAGGCGCAGCAAAGCGCCAGCCCGGCAATGCCGGACTTGAAAAAGCGGTTCATGATGTTCTCCTGCTGGTGGTGAGGTCGGCCTTTACGGCCTTGTTATGGGATCATCGTTTCATGGGTCATGTCGCAGTGCAATATAATTGCCTATTATAATTCGAGTTGAATTATACGTTCTGCTTATACCAACTCAGTATCCCCGATCGCGATCGACGGTTACCGGCATCACGCCGCGATCCCGCCAGGCATGCACATTGGCGGCCACGATGGCGCAGGCCGTTTCCGGCGTCGTCGGTGCCGAGATATGGGGCAGCACGGTGACCCTGTCGTGGCCCCAGAAACGGGCATCCGCGGGCAGGGGCTCCTGCTCGAAGACATCCAGCACCGCATGGGCGATCCGGCCGCTGTCGAGTGCGGCCAGCAGGGCGTCGCTAGTGATGACGGCGCCGCGGGCGAAATTGATGATCGATGCGCCGGGCTTGATTACAGCCAGTCGCTCTGTATTCAGCAGGCCGCGGGTGTCCGATGTCAGCGGCACCAGGCAGACGATGATATCGCTCGTTGCCAGCACATGCCGCAGGCCATCGTCGCCGCAGACGGTCTCGACCCTCTCCAGCACCTTCGGCGAGCGGCTCCAGCCGCAGACCTTGAAGCCGGCGCCGGTCAGGCGGCCTGCCGCGGCTGTTCCCAGAGCACCAAGTCCCAGCAGGCCGACCGTGACATCGCGCGGATGACGGTAGTCGAGCGGCTGCCACAGCCGGTTCTGCTGGCTTTTGCGATAGGCGGGCATGTCCCGGTGGATGTAATAGGTCCAGGCCAGTACGGCTTCGGCCATCACCCGCGACAATTCCGGATCGACAAGCCGGACGATCGGCGGTGCCAGGCCGCCAAGTTCGGCGACCAGCCGCTCGACGCCGGCCCACAGGCTGTGGATCCACGACAGGCAGGGCAGGGCCGCCACATCGGCCGGGTCGGGATTGGCGACAATGGCGATCTCGGCAAGCCGCCGCTCTTCGGGCGTCAGATCCCGGAACGGACGGATCGTCTCGCCCGGCATGGCCTTGGCCAGACGATCGAGCCAGTCCTGCTCCGAGGTTTCGTCCATACGGGTCACGAGCGCGATGGGTGGCAGCATGCCGGTATCTTCCCTTTTGTTCTTTTGATCAGTGCGCGAAAACGCTGTCGAAGTCCTTGAAGCCCTTGACCTCGATCGGATTGCCGGAAGGGTCGAAGAAGAACATCGTGCGCTGTTCGCCCGGTTCGCCGGCAAAGCGGATGACCGGCGGAATGTCGAAGGCGATGCCGGCCTTGACCAGCCGGTCCGACAGGGCCAGCCAGTCTTCGAGCGGCAGGACGACACCGAGATGCGGCATCATCACCATGTGGTCGCCGACCTTGCCGGTACGGGTGACTTCAAACGGCTTGCCGAGATGCAGCGAGATCTGGTGTCCGAAAAAGTCGAAATCGACCCAGGTGTCGGTCGAACGGCCCTCAGTGCAACCGAGCACGCCGCCGTAGAATGCGCGCGCCTCGTCGAGATCGGTGATGTGATAGGCGAGATGGAAGAGAGAACGCATGGAAGCTCCTTGGATGTTTTGCTGTTTCAGCACACGGTGATGCCGCGGGGAAGGGTGGAGAGAATGTCGCAGCCGTGATCCGTGACGATCACGGTTTCGGACGCGCCGACGGTAAAGCGCCCGAAGGCGCGCAGCGTCGCGGGCAGGTGAAAGACCATGCCGGGCTCAAGCAGCACATCGGTGCCGGTAAACAGGCTGAGCATGCCGCCTTCGCCCCAGTCCGGCGCAAAGGCGACCCCCATGGAATAGCCGATGCGCTTGCGGAAGGCGTTGGTATAGCCGGCCGCATCGATCACCGTCTGGGCGGCCTCGTGCGGCATGGCGCAGGAGGCGCCCGGACGGATCTCGGCAAGGGCGGCATCCAGCGCCTTCAACGCACACTCCATCATGGCGCTGACCTCGTCCGGGACCGGTCCGATAAACGCCGTGCGCATCAGCGCCGAATGGTACCGGGCATGGCTGCCGGCCATTTCCAGGAAGACGGCATCGCCATCCTCCATCAGCCGACGGCGCCAGGTCATGTGCGGCAAGCCGCTGCGCGGGCCCGACGAGACCAGCGGCTCCATGCCGAAGGTTTCCGACCCGGCAGAGACGGATGCCGCCAACATTGCGGCTGCGACCTCGTTTTCGGACGCGCCGCTGCGGCAGGTGGCAAGGCCGGCCTTAAGCCCGGCCTGCGCATAGCCGGCAGCCAGCCGGATCATGTCGAGCTCGGCCGTCGATTTCAGCATCCTCAGCGGCGCCACCAGCGTGGATCCGTCGGAGAGCATACCGGCGCCGATGGCCGTCTCGATCTCGGCCATTAGATTGGGTGAGACGAACCAGCCGGCTTTCTCGATAGCCGGCCGGGCGATGCCAAGCCTCACCAGGGTGGACGCCAGGACCTGTGCCGGGTTTTCACCATCCTGATAGGCGACGATGTCGGTCAGCCAGGTATTGGCGATGGCGCCGGGCAATTCCAGCTGTCGGACCAGTAGCACCGGCGCGCCTTCGACGGGCAGAATCAAGGCCTGAAAGGCAAAATAGCCGGCGGTCTGGCGCCCGGTCAGCCAGTAGATATTCTCCGGCCCCGTGACGACAAGCGCCTCATGTCCGGCGTCCTTGATACGCTGGCGCGCCTGCACCTCGCGCTTGGCAAATTCTTCTGCGGGAAAGGCCGCCTCGGTCCCGCGAAGATAGGTCAGTTCATGCACGTCTGGTCTCCCGTCCGATTGTCCTTGTTCCGGTTCTGGCCTTCGTCATGGCCTGGCCAGCCAATCGAGGAACCGGGTTCGCACGCTGGCGAAATGAGTTTCCATCGCAGCGCGCGCACTGTGCGCGTCGCCGGCTTCAATGGCGGCGATGACGGCCAGGTGCTCCTTGGCCTGCTCGGTGAAGCGGTCATGGGTCCGGGTAATGGTGCAGCGCCGTGCCGTCTCGCGCAGTTCCGACAGCATGGCTGGCCAGAGCGTCAGGCCGGCGGCATGGGCGACGGCGGTATGAAAGGCATCGTCATGCTTCCAGAACTCGTCAAAGGCGGTGGCTTTGCCATTGGCATAGGTCTCGGTCACCTCTTTGACGGCAGCCAGCGCCGGGTGCAGACCGGTGCTGCGCGCCATCTCCGCCGCACGGGCGGCAGCGGCCCCCTCCAGAAGACGGCGCAACTGCACGATGTTGAGCAATTGCTCCACGGTGACGGGCTGGACCGCCAGGGTGCCATTGGCAAGCCGGGCAATCACGCCCTCTTGCTCAAGACGCGCCAGCGCGACCCTCAGCGGCGTGCGCGAGGCGCCGGCTTCCGCCGCCAGCTGGTTTTCGCTGAGGCTCTCGCCGCTGGCGATGCCGCCTTCCAGGATGCGCCGCTTGATATCGTGGTAGATCCGGTCGGCCAGCGTATCCTTCTCGTTGACCTCGATGCGGGGCGTGCCGTCTATGGTGTCCGTCATGGCCGGCCCTGCCGGTCGGCAAAGGTTTCCGCCAGCGCCCGCACGGCCAGCGCCAGGTCCTTCTCGTCCATGCCCTCGTCGGGATTGTGGCTGCCGTTCCAGTTGCGGATGAACAGCATGGTGGAGTCCCAGCCGGCCGCCGCAAAGGCTGCCGCATCATGGCCGCCGCCAGACAGCATGATGCGCGGCGACAGGTCGAGCGCCCCGGCACCGGCGAGGATCCGGTCGTTCAGCGACGCGGACAGGGCGCTCGGCTTGCTGCGCGACTGTGCCCCCAGCCGAAAGCGCACGCCGCGCTTTGCTTCGATCGCTGCGATCTCGGCTTTCAGGGCCGCATCCATCCGGTCGAGCACGGCATCGTCGCCGGATCTGATGTCGACACAGAATTCCAGCCGGCCCGGCACCTTGGCAAAGGCATGCTCGTCGCTGGCTGCATCGACCCTGCCGAACGTGACGGCGCAATCGTGTCCGCTCTCCAGCATCTCCCCCCAAAGGCGATCGAGCGCGGTCACCAGATCGGCGAAGGCAAAGACCGCGTCCGCCCGCTCGCTGCGCGGCGCGCCGCCCGAATGGGCCCAGATACCGTCGATGCCCGCCTGGCGATAGCGCAGCCCGCCGCGCACACCGCTGACAAGCGCAAAGGGCTCGTCCGCCTTCAGCAGCACCGGCCCCTGCTCGATATGGATCTCGATAAAACGGGCGCTCGTCAGTCCCGGACCTCTCAGCACTGCGTCCGGGTCGCCGCCCTCAAGACGCATGTGATGGGCGAGCGTCTGGCCGCTATCGATGCGGCATGCCTCCATCTCCGGCGCCGTCAGCCGGCCGAGTGCGGCGCGCGAGCCGATATAGGACACCGGAAACCAGACGCTTTCCTCGGCCCGTGTGACGGTGACGACCAGATCGACCGGCGGGGTTTCGCCACTGTTGACGAAATGCGCCGCCAGCGCCATTGCGCCGGCCACGCCGGCCACCCCGTCATAGGCGCCGCCCATGGCGACGGTATCGAGATGGGAGCCGATATAGAGGGCAGGGGCTGCCCGGTCGCGGCCGGGAAGGCGGGCGAAGAGATTGGAGCCGGCATCCCGCGTCACGGTCATGCCAAGCGCTTCCGCCTTCTCGGCGATGATGGCATGGGCTTGCGTTTCCAGCGGGCTGTAGGATGGGCGGGTGAAGCCGGGGCCAGGCAGGCTCAGCCGGTTCACGCGCTCGATGATATCGGCGATCATCGCTTCGATCATGACACTTTCCTTTCGTCGCGGGCAGCAAAGGCCCCGATCGGCGCATTGAGCGCAGTGGCCGGTGTCTGGCCGGCGAGCGCCGTCAGCACGTTGCGGGCAGAGCCGACCGCCGTGCGCTTCAGGGCTTCCAGCGTTGCACCGCCCAGATGCGGGGTGAAGATGACGCGGCTGGACGCGCCAAGCGGTCCCTGCGGGGCGTCATGGCTATAGACGTCGAGACCGGCGGCGGCGATGCGGCCCTCATCGATCGCCGCTGCGAGCGCTGCCTCGTCGACAAGCCCGGCGCGCGCCGTATTGATCAGGATCGCACCCGGCTTGGTCAGCCTCAGCGTTTCGGCGTTGATCAGATGCCGGGTTTCCGGCCGCATCGGGGTGTGCAGCGAAATCAGGTCGGCCTGGGCAAGGCCTTCGGCCAGGGTGGCGACGCGCTCGAAGCCGTTGAGGTCCGGCGCCCGCGGCGAATAGACCATCACCCGCATGCCGAGTGCGGCCTTCAGCATATGGGCAAGGCCGGCACCCGTGGCGCCGAAGCCGATGATCAGCGCCGTCTTGCCGGACAATTCGCTGAAGCGCTCGCGCTCGCGGAACCCGTGGTGACCGGCCCGCTCGTCGCGATCGGCGGCCGGGATCAGCCGGGCTGCCGAAAGGCTGAGGCCCAGCGCCAGTTCCGACACCGATCGTGCGTTGAAGCCCGGTGAATTGCAGACCAGCACGCCATGTGCGAGGGCCGCCTGCTTGTCGACGGCATCATGGCCGGCCCCATGCACGACAATGACCTTCAGCGCGTCGGCTTTCTCGAAATAGGCGGCCGGGAAGCCGATATCGCGGGTGATCGCCGCCACGCAGCCGGGCACGAGTTTCTGCACCGTGTCCAGCGACGGGTCCGGGCAGATCACCGGCGTAATCCCGGCTTCCTCAAGCAGGGCTAGCCCATCGGCATGGACGGGCTGTAGGATCAGGCATTTCATGACTTCGGGAGCCCCATGCGGTTTTGAAGATGGATCAGCACGGCGTCGCGTGCCTGGAGAATGTGGTAGGACATCCGGCTTGCAGCCTCCTCGGCCTGGCCGGCGGACAAAGCCGCGAGGATCGCCAGATGTTCGTGGCAGCCCTTCAGGAAGCGCTCGGGGATCCGGCCATGGTCGAAGATGCAGGTTCGCAGGCGCAGCGCCTCGACGGTGGAGACCAGCAGCGGGTTGCCGCTGGCCGAGGCGATCATGCGATGGAAATCGTCATCGACCCGCCATTGCTCTTCGCCCGGTCCGGCTGCCATCACCGCCTCGACCCGCGCCCGCATGGCGCCGAGCACCGCCGGCGACAGCCGGACGGCCTGTCGGGCGCCATAGCTTTCCAGCGTGTCGCGCAGGAAGAAGATCTCGCGGACCTCATCGGCCCCGATGTGGCGAACCTTGAGAAAGCGTCCGTCGCGGGCGGCAAGCCCTTCGGCTTCCAGATGCTTCATCGCTTCACGCACGGGGGTGCGCGACATGTCGAGCAGCTTGCCAAGCTTGTCTTCCGACAGCGTATCGCCCGCCGACAGATCCCCCGACAGGATCATCTCGACGATGCGCTCGCGGGCCTGGCGGGCCAGGGGCTGGGTCATGATGCCATCTCCTCCATCGCCGTCTCGACATCCGTTTCGGCCGGGATCAGCGTCGCGATCACATCCGAAAGCTCGCGGGCGGCTCGCAAACCGACATCTTCCGCCTGTTCTGCGGAGACGGCGCGAAACCGGAAAGCCCGGCCTGAGGGCATCTGCGCGAAGCGGCCGAGATCGGCGGAGATGATGGTGGCAATCTTCGGGTAGCCGCCGGTCGTCTGCCGGTCGGCCATCAGCACGATCGGCCGGCCGCTCGACGGCACCTGTAGCGAGCCGGCCAGCGTTCCATCCGAGACGATATCGTGGCCCCGGATCGCCGGCAGCGACGGTCCATCCAGCATCGCTGCCATGCGGTCGCGCATCGTGCCGACGGAGAAGCTTTCGGTCAGAAGACGCTGCCAGATCTCTTTCGAAAAATAGTCGTCCTGCGGCCCTGCCACCACGCGGATCGGTCCGATGGCCCGGCGAAACGGCCGACCAAGACACAGGCAGTCGCGCTCCGGTTCGCGCCCGAGCGGCAAAGCGTCGTCTGCCGCCAACAGCCGGCCCTGGTGGCCGCCGAGTGCCGTGCGCAGGTGGGTGGATCGGCTGCCGAGCACCGGTGCGGTGTCAATGCCGCCCGACACGGCGACATAGCCCCAGGTGGCATCGCGCAAAGCGCCGATGGTCAAAATTTCGCCGGCCTTCAGCCAATGGCTTTCCCAACCCGGCAGAACCCGGTCGCCGATGCGGATGTCGCAGGCGCCGCCGGTGATCGCGATCCGGCAATCGCGGCTGACGCTGAGCGCCCCGCCCATGATGGCGAATTCGAGCACGGCGGAACCCGCATCGTTGCTGACCAGGGCATTGGCGATCCGGTAGGCGTCCGGGTCCATGGCGCCGCTGGCGGAGACGCCCTGATGCAGCAGACCGAAGCGGCCGGCATCCTGCACCGTCATCATCATGCCGGGCCGCAGGATTGTCAGGAACCCACTCATGCCGCGATCTCCTCAAGACCTGGCGCGCCGGCGGCAATCTGCGCCGCCAGATCGGCCTCTTCCGCAGCGTCGATCGGCCGGAACCGGACCCGGTCGCCGGCCTTCAGCAGGAAGGCTTGGTCTCGGGACGGATCGAACAGGCGCACCGGCGTCTGGCCGAGAAAACGCCAGCCGCTGGGACCCGCCACCGAATTGATATTGGCCTGCTTGCCGCCGATGCCGATCGCGCCGGCGGCGACATGCTGGCGTGGCACCGCCAGACGCGGCGTGTGCAGGGCATCCGGCAGGCCGCCGAGATAGGCAAAACCCGGTGCAAAGCCGATCATGTAGACCCGGTAGTCCACCGAGGCATGCAGCGCGATCAAGCCGTCCACGCTCATGTCCTTCATCGCGGCCAGATCGTCGAGATCGAGGCCGACCGGTCCGCCATAGCGCACCGGCACCGAAAACAGCCGGCCGGAGGTGTGGCCGGGCTGCAGGGCGGACAGGCGCTCTTCAAGCCGCAGGGACAGATCCTTGCCGCGGATGATCGCCGGATCGTAGAGCACCATCAAGGAACGATAGGTCGGCACCGTTTCCTCGATGCCGCTGATCGGATCAGCCGAAAGCGCTGCCGCCAGATCGATGATACGGGCATTCACCGCCTCATCGATCTTGTCGGACAGCTCGACGCAGAGCGCCCTGTCGCCGCAGGGCAGAATTCGCATGGTCATAGCCTCCCCCAAGCCCATGGCACCTTACGGCCTGCTCATCATATCAGGCACCAGCATGACAATGCCCGGAAACAGCGCAATCAGGATCACGAAGCCCGCCATGATGAAGAAGAACGGCATCGTGGCCCGGGTGATGCGCGCCATGCTGTCGCCGGTCAGCCGCTGGATGACGGTCAGGTTGAAGCCGACCGGCGGTGAAATCTGCGCCATTTCCACTACGATCACGATGAAGATCCCGAACCAGACCTTGCTATAGCCCGCCGCCATGACCAGGGGAAGCGTGATCGGCAGGGTCATGACGATGCAGCCGAGCCCTTCCATGACCGTGCCGAGAATGATGTAGAAGATCAGCAGCACGACGATCAGCGCGAAGGGCGACAGACCCCAGCCTTCGATCATTCCGGCGATATAGGCCGGCATGCCGAGATAGCCGATCGTGGTGGAGAGGAACATGGCACCGACCATGATCAGGCCGATCATGGCGCAGCTGTCGGCCGCCTGACGGGCGGCTTCCATCAGGCGCTGCAGGTTGAGCGTCCTCTGCCAGAAGCCGATCAGCATGGAGCCGCCGACCCCGACCGCGGCCGCCTCGGTGGGCGAGGCGAAGCCGCCATACATCGAGCCGACGACGCCGATGATCAGCATTAGCAGGGGGCCCAGATCCTTCAGTGCCACGAGCTTTTCGCGCAGTGTCGTCGAGGGCGGGGTGACGCCGACAAGTGACGGCTTCAGATAGGCGCGGATGCCGATATAGCCCATATAGGCGGCCGCCATCAGGAGACCTGGCAGGATGCCGGCCATGAACAGCCGAAGGATGGATTCCTCAGCCATCACGCCGTAGATGATCATGATGGTCGAGGGTGGGATCAAAAAGCCGAGCGTGCCGGCGCCAGCCAGGCTGCCGGTGACCAGATCGCGGTCATAGCCGCGCGAGATCAGCTCCTTCGCGGTGATCCGGCCGACGGTGGCCGTGGTGGCCGCAGACGAGCCGCAGACCGAGGCAAACAGCGTGCAGCCGAGCACCGTGATATGGCTGAGTCGTCCGGGCACGCGCCGCAGCCAGGGGGCGAGGCCCGAAAACAGCGCCTCGGAGATCTTGGTGCGGAACAGCAGGTCGGCCATGAAGATGAACAGCGGCAGCGCCAGCATTTCCGGCGAGACCAGGGTGTTCCAGGTCTGCTGGGCCAGCAGTTTTGAAAACGGCAGATTGGGCCGGTAGAGCATCAGCAGGCCGGCGGCAGTGCCGATCAGGCCGAGGCCGATCCAGACGCCGGTGCCGAGAATCAGGGTCATCAGGCCGAGAAGGCTGAGTGAAATCTTTCCCATGGTCTATTCCAGTCCCGGTCCGGTGGTCAGTGCTTCACCGCGCAGCAATCTCAGGCATTGCGCCAGCATCTGCAGGCAGAGGAGCACGGCGCCGAGCGCGATCACGGCTTGCGGCCAGATCAGCGGGGTGCGGATCACCGATGCGGAGGTCGAGCCGCGCTGATAGGAGAGAAACGCCATTTCGATCAGGGCGTGGCAAAGAGCGATGGAAATGGCAAGGCCGATCAGGCAGGCGGCCATCTCAATCCAGCGGGCGCCGCGAAGGGGAAGCATTTCGGCGATCGCCGTCACCCGGACATGGCTGCCGGATTTCAGGGCGCTGGCGCCTGCGAGCATGAAGCAGGCCCCCATCAGATAGGCAGCAACGTCCCAGGAAAAGCTCAAGGAAAAGCCGAGAATGTTGCGCAGCAGGATTTCTCCGGCAATCAGCGCGAAAATGCCAAGCAGGCAGAGGGCTGCAAGACCGTTGCCAAGCGACGTCAAGGCATCGATCGGGTCGATCACGCGTGAAAAGCGTTGGGATGGGCTGGGATCCATGGCCATTCTCCGGAAGGCGCTGACAAGGGGTCGTCGTCACCGCTTGGGATCGGTGACGACGAATGTCGGACGATGGCGTCAGTTCTGGGCCTTCAGATAGGCGTCGATATAGGGAGCGGCGTCCGGAACGCGGGTCTTGAACTCCTCCCAGAGCGGCTTTGCCCGTTCGATCAGGGCGGCCTTCAACTCCGGCGACGGCGCGGAGACGTCAATGCCCTTGTCTTTCAGGATGGCCAGCTTGGCGTCATCTTCGGCGCGGCTGACCAGCCAGAACTCGCCTTCAAGCGTCTTGGAGGCGGCTTCGATCGCCTTCTGGTTTTCCGGCGACAGGGCGTTCCAGGCGTCCAGGTTGACGGTGACGATGTTGCTCGATGCCTGCCAGTTGAAGGTGCTCATGTTCTTGGTGAATTCCCAGAACGCGCCGTCGACGCCCGATGAGGACGAGGTCGTCACGCCCTTGATCGTGCCGGCCGCCAGCGAGGGTACAACCTCACCCCATGGCATCTGGACGGGTGCTGCACCCAGCGCATTGAAGAAGTTGTGGCCATTGGCGTCGACAACGCGGATCGTCAGGCCCTTCAGGTCTTCGATCGTCTCGATCTTGTTCGGCGAATAGACTGCCTGGCCCGGCCATGGCACCATGTAGAGCAGCTTCTGGTTCATCGAGGTGGCGACCTCCTCGATCTTCGGGCGGAAGAATTTGTGCAGCAGCGCCAGATCCGGCATGGTCGGCGCCAGATAGGGCAGGGTTTCGATGCCCAGCACCGGCGCTTCGCCGACCTGCTGGCTCATCAGGATGTCGGCGACCGGCACGATGCCGTCGCGAACCGCTGCCATGCCCTCAGGCCCCTTGATGCCAAGCGCGCCACCGGAATGCACGGTGATGACCACTTCGCCCTTGGTGACGTCCTTGACCGTTTCGGCAAATTTCATGGCATTCTTGGTGTGGAAATTGCCGGGCGGCCATACGACCGACATATCCCAGGCCGTTTCTGCGACAGCGGGTGCGGCGAGGCTGGCGAGAAGCACGGCCAGGCCGGCACGGAGCATGTTCTTCATGGTGCGGTAACCCCTCTTTTATCATTCTGCGGCCAGCCCTTGGGAGCGGCGGCCATGCGAAAATTGGCATTTGCATTTTCGGTATACAGGACGTATTCCCAATAGGCCAGAGGCTATGGCGCTTTTTTCGCCGCTGAACGAGCAGGTCTATTTTTTATGCACAACAAACTGTCGGGCGTCGATGAAACGTGGGGGAGGGTTGCCAAGCTGAACAGCTAAGCCATTGGATGCAAATGCAATTTACAACGGCTTCTTATATTTCTATAAGTTGACGCTATGGACTCATCCGCACGATATGCCAAGAAGCGCGCCTGCGGGCGTCGTGCCAACTCTTCGGGAGAACTGCCCATCATGACCCGTACTGTCTATCTCAACGGCCAATGGTTGCCGGAAACGGAGGCCAAGGTTTCGGTCTTTGACCGCGGCTTCATGTTTGCCGATGCCATTTACGAGGTCACCGCCGTGATCGGTGGAAAGCTGATCGACTATGCCGGCCATGCCGGCCGCCTGAAGCGCTCGCTGGCCTCGCTGAACATTGCCGCCCCCGTTTCCGACGAGGACATGCTGGCCCTGCACCGCGAAATCCTTGCCCGGAACGGCATGACCGACGGCCTGATCTATCTGCAGATCTCGCGCGGCGCCCAGGATCGCGACTTCCTGTTCACCAATGACCTGATCCCGACCTTCGTGATGTTCACCCAGAGCCGCCCGGTGCTCGGCAACCCGAAATGGGGCAAGGGCATTTCGGTCATCACCATGCTGGAAGGCCGATGGGAGCAACGCC
This sequence comes from Rhizobium sp. CG5, assembly GCF_023701945.1. Classification (GTDB taxonomy): domain Bacteria; phylum Pseudomonadota; class Alphaproteobacteria; order Rhizobiales; family Rhizobiaceae; genus Allorhizobium. Next base: position 26,431 of record NZ_JABAEF010000023.1, on the reverse strand, counting down.
AGATCAAGACGGTGCAGCTGCTCTATTCGTCGCTGGCCAAGATGGAGGCCCAGAAACAGGGCGCCGACGACGCCTTCTTCGTCGAGAATGGTTTTATCACCGAGGCCAGCTCCTCGAACGCCCATATCGTCACCAAGGCTGGAACGCTGGTCACCCGCGATCTCTCCAATGCCCTTTTGCATGGCATTACCCGCGGCTCGGTGCTGGATCTGGCCAGGCGCGCCGGTCTGACCGTCGAGGAACGCGGTTTCACGCCGGCGGAAGCAAAGGATGCGGCCGAAGTCTTCATCACCTCGGCCACCAATTTCGTCATGCCGGTCACCCGCATAGACGGTCAACCGGTGGGCGACGGCAAGCCGGGGCCGGTGTCGCAGACCTTGCTGCAGGCCTATATCGAGGACCGCCTGGCGAGCGCCATCTGACACACAATGTGTGCCAACGGATTCGTCATGGTCGGGCAGGTTTTGACCGAGACCGACATTTGCTGACTGTAGAGATTTGAAGGCAGGCCGCGCAACCCGTTCCAGAATAAGGGCCCCGCCGCTCCCATATAGGGGGCGGTTTTTCATCCGGTTGCGCCTTCTGACATGGGAAATCACCAGAAACAGAATCCCAAGAGCCGCAGCGCCTATGATGTTCTGACGGCTAAGCGCGTGTTCAAGCATCCAATCGCCGCTTTCCAGCGGCCACACGCCAGCGGTGTTTTTGACTGCTGGCTGACCGGAAACTGGGTCCATAACGAATTCGCAGTTATTGGCTCTCGTCACTGACGGGCCAGAATTGAGGAAATTGAACGGCATGCCTTCGCTGTCCACTACGCGCCTATGGAGAAAGGTGCCGTCGCCTGCAAAGGTGTCAATCGAGTCGTTTCTGACGCTGTAGATGCTCAGCGTGTCGTCGGAATTGGCACCAATCTTGAACAATCCACCTTGGTTGTCCGGTTGAAAGGCTGCCATGAACTCCCCGCGGCAACTACAGCGTTGCACCCGATATGCCCGCCCCAGGATGGGGTCTTTGATCTTCGCGTATACATCCCCAGCAGGTGTCACCACGACTTGGTCGAATAAACCGACCGTTGGCCAAGCTCTCACCTGCAGAACGCCTTGATAGAAGAGGTTCGCAAAGGATACCCCGACCATCGCCAGGATGACCGCTGTTAGTCCAATTTTACCTAGCAGCTCGTGTCGAAAATGGCCGCGCCGCCATAGCTGAACGCCCAAAAGAACGGTCATGATCACGGGGAAAACAATATCCGCGGCACTGAGTGACACATGTGGGTTCATTCAAGTGCTCTACGACGAAGAGGCTTAAACCCGATTAACGAGGCGTGGCCAGAAAATGGGATTGCGTGCCGTCAGCGAGCCTCGCTGGTCGTTCGCGAGTCGTTCGTGACACAACGGTTGAGACCCAACTGCTTCCATGGAGTTGAGAGGCGCTAGGACTGAAAGCACAAGCAGGACAACCCTCGTCCTCCACCGGAGGCTTACCCCCAAGCGATTCGTCACCAACAAGCTTCGTTCCTATGGCGCCGCACGGCGTCAGGTGGTCACCTCTTCAATCAGAAGCGGGTGGCGCGCGTCATGCGGGCCAAGAGCCTGGGGGAAGCCTCGCAGGCGCTATGTTAGCGCGAACCTGCGCGCGCAACTTACCGGCTCCTGTAGTCCCGGGGAGCCACTCCGAAATGGCCCCTGAAAGTTCTGCTGAAATGCGAGAGATCGTTGAATCCCCAACGAAAGGCTATCTCACCGATCGAGCCGACAGCCTCGGCACGGAGATCGTCGGCACATCGCTCCAAACGACGCCTGAGCAGCAGGCGGCTGAAAGTCTCACCGCTTTCCTCAAGGAGAAGGTGCACGTATCGGACGGATATTCTGAAGTGCTGAGCTGCCTTGGCGGGCGTCAGTTCAGGATCCGCGGCGTTTGCACCGATGAACCGGACAAGAGATCGCGAAAGCTGCGCCCTCAGCGCCCCGCGAGCACGGTCTTCTGCGCCTACGGAAACTCCGGCAGCCATAGCGACCAGTTCGACAATGTGGTTCGCTATTGGGGTTGCAGCGGTTTCGATTTGTTCCACGTTCCGCGCTATGGACTTCAAATAATCCCCGGCGACGGATGCGATCGGATTCGCGTTCGTAATCTTGATGGCCGTCTGCTTGTCGGGTTGCCTCAGCAGAGGTTTGAGCAAAGCTCTCGGAATACGGAAGGAGTACTGAGTCCAATCATCACTGCAGTAGTCATTGAGATAAGGTTGGGTTGAATCCACCAGCGAAAAATCGCCTGGCTCCAGCAGCGCTTCTCTGCCGCCCTGCATCATCCGACACTGCCCCTTCATCTGGAAATTGAGAAAGTAGACTTCTTGCGGCATGCGGCTGATTTCCAGACGCCGGCGATGGACTTTCTGCCTGCTCGAAGAGATTGTGGTCACGTTGATCGAATCGAGAAGGTGTGCCCGAACCTCTCCACGGAAGGGTCGTTCACCCTCAAGGGTGGGGTTCAGTGCAATATAGGCTTCGCACAGAACTTCCTTCCAATAGGGGAAGCGGTCCCGCTCGGGCAATTCGCTTGCATTCCAGGATGCCATACTGTCGCCTCCGACGTTCCCGTTTCGGGAAGAGATAGGCAATTTGCATGCCAATCGGCTGGCGAAGCGTCCTCTGTCGCATTCCACGGGCCGCTCGGGGATGCGGACTTCGATGTCCTGGCACGGGGATTGCATTATCTTGAGCAAGAACTCTGGAGACCTTCATGGCCATAGACTTCACGCTCTCCGTCAACCAGAAGCGCCTGCAATCCATTGCGCGGGAGTTTGCGAACGATATCCTCGCACCGCGGATTAGGAAGGCCGACGAAGAACCGGACCCGCAACGGGCCTTTCAGGAGGTCAAGGGCGCCTACATTGAATCATACAAGCTTGGCTTTGCAACCGGCTTTATTCCCAAGCAGTACGGAGGAGGCGGAATCAGCAACCTCGACCTTCAGGTGGTCGCTGAAGAAATCTGCGCCGTAGACCCAGGTTTTGCCACGATCCTGCTCGTCAACGGTCTTGCCCTGATGCCGCTTGTGTGGTTCGGCTCCGAGGAGCAGAAGCAGAGATGGCTTGTGCCTGCGACGGGTGATCCTCGCGGCGAGTATCTTGCCGCATGGACTGTCAGCGAAGCTGCGGGATCGCCTGGGGGCACCGCAAATTTTGACAATCCGGCACCTTGGCCCGCGGGGATATCCCTGACAGCCAAGCATGACCGGGCGAACGGCGAGTATGTTCTCAATGGGCATAAATACTGGCCATGTAACGCGGGCGGTTGGGACCTCGCCGGAGCGAATGTGAACGTCTGTATCGTCCGAACGGCATCGGAGCTTGGCGGGAATGAAGGGCTGTCGGCGATCATCATTCCCAGGGGCACGGCCGGAGTTGAGTATGAGGAACCTATCTCGAAGCTGGGCCACCGCATCTGCCAGAACAACTCGATCGTGTTCAGGGACTGCCGGGTTCCAGAAGAAAACGCCTTCGCGATCGGACAGGGCGACCTGGCGATTTCGCGGGCGTTCACATGGTCTGGCCCCGTTGCGGCGATCGCAGCTGTCGGAGTTGCCCGCTCCGCCTACGAATATGTACTCGAATGGTCCAAAAATTACACGGGAGGAGGGCCGACGCCAATCATAAACCACCAGGCCGTGGGCTATTCGCTTGCGGACATCGCCATGAAGGTCGAAGCGTGCCGCGCTTTCGCCTGGAAGGCCGCGCACTACTTGGACAGCAATGAAAGCCATGGTCATGCCATCTGCGCTATGGCGAAGGTTTTCTGTGGAGAAACGCTGTTCGACGCGGTTTTTCGTGCGATGAAAGTGATGGGCGTTAATGCGCTGGATCGCCGACACCCTGTCGAGCGCTACCTCCGCGAAGCGGCAGTCTTCCCTTTGTACGACGCTGGCAATATGGGGATGCAAATGCGGAAAATCTGGACCGTGATGCGCCATGATGACTTCGATCCACGAGCCTTCATGGACCTTGCCGCCACTCCCTTCGATAAGACACTGATCTAACGAGAGTTGGCTAGGCATAAGGAATGAAGCGGAACCGACAGACTTGTCCTTCATCCCGCTGCATGCACTCTTCCTGCTCCACATCCGCCCCCATCAGTCCACTGATAAAGCCGATGTCAAATCGACAGACTTCTGGATGATCCTTCGCCAGATCATGATAGACGCAGTTCTTGCATGCGATGCGAGCAAGGCTTCCGGCATCACCCTCGATTGCCTGCGCGACAAACCCTGTCTCGTTCATGATACGGACGATCTCTAAAATGCGCTCGCTCCTGGTTTTTCCAGTGATGCGCGGCAGGGCCGCAGCGGACATGTCGACGCCGAGATTGAACATGAATTCCCCGAGATCGGCCTCGCCGATGCGCGACCTCAGGGTTTGCAGAAGCACCCGGGAAAACCACGAATACTGCTTGGGAAATACGTCGATCCCGTCGTCAGTAAGGACGAAGGTCTGCTCCGGACGCCCGGCCGTCTTGCGCGCGGTTCCGCGCGCCACATAGCCGTCCCGCTCAAGCCCAGAAAGATGCTGTTTGACTGCCGTCCGACTGATATCGAGCCGCTGTGCCAGATCATCGATCGAAAGACCGTTTTTGACATCAAGAAGCTGTGCGAGCAGTCGTCGCTGGGTCCCTCCTCCGCTGAGCATCATTCAATCCCCTTCGATACACCGGCTTTTTATAAAGGCGCACCAGCCATTTAACAACATCTGCCCCGAGAAGCATTTCGATCAGAATTTAAGCACAACTGCTTACTTTTTCAACATAAAAATGTTTTGACATTTTTTTATGCCAAAAGTACCGTAAGCCTGCATCCACGTCCGGCATGACGAAGGACGCATCAGAGGCCGGCCATACCGGACGGCCGTTCATAAGGGGAACTTCAATGGCAATTGACTTCACAATGTCACCTGAACAGCGAAGAATTCAGGCGACGGCACGCGAGTTTGCGGAAAACATCCTTGCGCCGGTGGTTCCGGACGCTGATCGCGAACCCGATCCGCTGGTAGCGCATGCCATGACCAAGGGAGCTTATATCGAGGCTTACAAGGCTGGCATCGCCATGGCGATGCTGCCGAAGGAATACGGCGGCGGCGGTATGTCGTGCTTGGACTTTACCATTGCCGCCGAGGAAATCTGCGCAATCGATCCCGGTTTCGCATGCACTGTCCTTTGCAACGGCCTCGGCCTGATGCCGGTATCCTGGTACGGCACGGAGGAGCAAAAAAAGCGCTTCATCGGAGCGGCAACTTCGGATCCGACGGGTGAATTCCTCGGCGGCTGGACTGCGGGTGAGCCGCCGGGCGGCACGGGCGGCACCGCCAACTTCGACAATCCGTTCCCGAGGCCTGCGGGTATCGGACTGACGGCGGTCCGCGATGGCGATCACTTCGTCCTGAATGGCCAAAAGAAATGGTCGTCGGCAGGCGGGTGGGATGCCAAGGGCGTCAATGCCCAGACCGTGATCGTCCGCACCGACCCGGATGCTGGCGGCACCAAGGGTCTTTCCGCGATCGTCGTAGAGCGCGGCACGCCCGGCATAAGCTATCAGTTTGTCAACAAGGAGGGTCACCGTACCGCATCCAATGCGTTAATCACCTTCAATAACGCGCGCGTACCCGTCGAGAACCTCCTGCCGGGTGCGGAAGGCAATGGCGACTTCGTCATCAACCGGAACTTCGCCTGGTCCGGCCCGGTCGCAGGCATCGCCGCCGTCGGGATGGCTCGCTCCGCCTACGAACTTGCTCTGAAGTTTTGCAAGAACAATACAGCAGGTTCGCTGACGCCGATCATCCGCTTCCAGAATGTGGGTTACATTCTGGGAGACTGCGCAGCGAAGATCGAGTCGGCCCGTTACTTCTGCTGGCGCACGTCGGACTACCTCGACAAGCACGAGCAGCATGCCGAACTTGTTGGCGCCATGTGCAAGATCAATACGACCGAGGCGATGTTCGACGTTATCTACAAATGCATGCAGGTCGTCGGCGTCAACAGCCTGAGCACTGAATACGCCTTCGGGCGCTATCTCCGCGAAGCCTCCGTCTTGCCGATCTATGATGGGGGCAACATGGGAATGCAGCGGCGTCGCGTCCATGGCGTTATCGCCGACGAAGGGTTCAATCCCCGTGCGATCATGGAGGACGAGACCGTCGTGTTCGAAAAGTCGATGGAAAGCATCGGCACCGTCGCCGACTGGGACAAGAGATACTCCAACGCAACTGCGGTTGCCGCGGAATAACGTCCCGGAACGAAAGCGAAGACCCGGACAGCCCGCCCTGCCCGGGTCGGGCGGATTGCGGCGTTCGGCGTTACCGGTGCCGAACGCCGATGGACCAACCGAGGACAGGAGACCATACGGATGCCCCCTCCACAGGAGACACGTCTCGTTCGATACTCTGAAGCCGCAATGCCATCCCGATACGGCCTCTTCAGAGCGGTTGCCTATCGTGACGTTTTCTCAGGCATTGAACATCTCGCAATGGTCTGCGGACAGCCCGAGCGGCAGGAGTTACCAATCGTCCGCGTGCACTCCGAATGCCTGACCGGAGAGGCCTTTGGATCCCTTCGATGCGACTGCGGCGAACAACTGGACAGTGCTCTGAGGATCATCGGAGAAACCGGATCTGGATGTATGGTCTATCTGCGCGGCCACGAAGGAAGAGGTATCGGGCTGGCAAACAAGATCGCCGCATATGCCCTGCAGGACTCAGGCCTCGATACATTGGATGCCAACGAGCAACTCGGCTTTGCGGTCGATGCTCGTGAATTTGAAGCGGCTGCGGCCATCCTTCGTGATCTCGAGCTGACGAAAGTTGAGCTTCTGACGAACAATCCCGCGAAGGTTTCGAAGCTGGTGGCGGCCGGAATCGTGGTTTCTCGCCGGCGAGGATTGATTGGCGCGGTCAACGCGTCGAACTCGGTCTATCTCGCCTCCAAGAGAGACCGTTTCGGCCATTTTCTTGAGCCTCTGGGCTGAACGCCTCCGGAATGACGTTTGCAAACTCCTGTTCCGCCTTGAGGACGAAGCATGCGCACGGCCCACACATACAGCGACACACGTTCCCACGTCGTTTCGAATGCCGGTGGCCCGATCTTGGCCTCGCAATTTCCGCTACCGATAACCTTGGGAAGGCCAATCCACGCCAAGCTGGTGTCGTCTCCTCCATGACGGCACCTGGAAATCCGCTTCTGCCCGTCACTCCCGAAAAACCATCTGCCAGAAGCCGATTTTTTGCACGCTCAGAACAGACAGTGTTCTCTTTAAGGCAAGACGATTGCTGCAGTGCCGCATAGCTTTTGGGTTCCAGACCAACGATAACCAAAGGGAACAGCAAGATGCGCAAACGTATGATTTTCAACTGCTTCACCATGAACGTGCCCTCGCATATCTATCACGGCACATGGCGGCATCCGCGGAGCCAGCTCGCGAAGTTCAATGACTTTGACACGTGGGCAAACCTTGTCAGAAGACTCGAAGAGGGAAAGTTCGACGCGATCTTTTTCGCCGACATCCTTGGTATCGATCCGGCCTATGACGGCAAGTGGGACGCCTATTTCGAACAGGGGCTCCACATGCCCTGCAATGACACCTTCACGCTTTGCGCCGCCCTCGCCGGAATAACAAAGAACCTCGGCCTGGTGTTCACGAGCTCGATCCTTTCCGAACATCCCTTCGCCTTCGCGAAGAAGGCCTCTACGCTCGACCACATCAGCCGCGGACGAATTGGCTGGAACATCGTGACAAGCGTGACCGATAATGCAGCTCGCAATTTCGGACATGACAAGATCGTTCCGCACGACCAGCGCTACGACTGGGCGGATGAATATATGGACGTCGTCTACAAGCTCTTCGAAGGATCATGGGAAGCCGGCGCGATGGTCGCCGACCGTGAGAGAGGCGTGTTCAGTGAGCACACGAAGGTGCATCATATCAATCACGTCGGCGAGCGATACAAGGTCCAGGGACCGCATCTGGTGGCGCCATCGCCCCAACGCACGCCCATGCTTTACCAAGCCGGCGCCTCCAAACGCGGCAGCCAATTTGCTGCGCAGCACGCTGAGGGCACCTTCATTCTCTATCCCAATGTGAATGGCGCTCGTATTGGCATCGCCGGTACAAAAAAGGTTGCCGAACAGGTTGGACGGGGACCCGAGGACCTGAAATTTATCCAGGGTTTGTCATTCGTGGTCGGCAGCACCATGGAAGAGGCTGCCCGGAAAGCTGCGGAAATCGACGAGTGGGTCCTTTACGAAGGGCTCGCCGCCCATGTGAGCCGCGATATGGGCGTCGATCTGTCTAATCTTGATCCCGACAAGCCGGTTGACGAGTCCGGTCTCGATGGCCTTCAGGGCTATGCGCGTATGATAGAAATGGGCAAGTCGAACGGCGAGAAGGCGACAGTGAAGGAAGTCGCCAACGCGCTCTCCTATAACTGCCGCATCGTGGGCACGCCGGAAACCATTGCTGATGAGCTCGAGCGGTGGCAGGACGCGGGCGTGGATGGCATCAACATGATCTGCCAGCTTCATCCCGAGACCTATCTCGATTTCATCGACCATGTGACGCCGGTGCTTCAGGGGCGCGGCTTGGCTCAACGGGACTATGACGAAGGCCCGCTTCGCCAGAAGCTGTTCGGACGGGGCCCGCTGCTTCCCGACAATCATCCGGGTGCCGCATACCGAAACGCGTTCTCCAATGCTGCACCGGTTGCCGCCGAATAACCATCCCGACGATCAGGATCCGGCTTGCCGGATCCTTCCTTCAATCCAGATGGGGACTCATATGTTGATTGATATGAAAATTGGTGCCGCAAACGCGGACCGTTTCAAGGACGCGATGGCGATGATGGCAGCAGCCGTCAAAGTCGTCACAACCGACGGCAAGGCCGGGCGTGGTGGTCTCACGGTCACGGCGGCCTGTTCCGTATGCCAAGAACCGCCCCGACTTCTCGTTTGTGTTAATACGACGGCCTCCGCGCACCCGGTCGTTCTGGAAAACGGCCGACTTAGTTTGAACATTCTGTCCGAGGGTCAGGAGGCCGTAGCCGCCGCCTTCGGTGGCCAGGTCTCGCCGGAGAAGCGGTTCGAGATAGGTCAATGGACTGTTGACGAACTGGGCCAGCCGGCCCTGGAAGGGGCGTGCGCACGCTTCAGCTGCTCCGTTCATGAAACAATACGATCGGGAACTCACACAATTTTCGTTTGCGACGTTCACATCGCCAGCGGTGAAAGAGGGAGTATGCCCCTGATTTATTTCAATCGAAGCATCATGACGCTGCCTCAGGTTGCATAGCCAGGAGAACGAAAATGGAGACCAGAAATACCAGCACATATCGCATAGCGTTCATCAAAGCTTCGTGGCATGCCGAAACAGTTGAGCAGGCCCTCCTGGGATTCAAATCTGCAATGGCCAGCCACACTATCGACGTTGTGGACGTACCAGGCGCGTTTGAGTTGCCGCTGGCCGCGAGAAAGATGGCAAAGACAGGCCGATACGATGCGATTGTATGTGCAGCCCTTGTGGTCGATGGAGGAATCTATCGACACGAATTCGTTGCGGCTACGGTCGTCGAAGGCCTGATGACGGTTGGCCTTGAGATGGATGTCCCTGTCCTCTCTGTCTCGTTGACACCTCACCATTACCATGACGCGGGTCCACAACGGGAATTCTTCCACGATCACTTTGTGAAAAAGGGGGAGGAGGCGGCCTCTGCTGTCCTAGGCGTTCTTAAAGCCCATGCCAGGATCGAGGCTCTGGCAGCCGACACTGGCACGACCGAATGTGGCCCGACCTGCTCTGATCCCCAAAACCTGGACCGTTCATAACTGGATTTTGCCGCGGTAATTTCCTCGCTGGGAACAGGAACGGAAGCATGAAGGCATCGAGGTTTTCGGACGCTCAGAAAGCGTTCATTTGAAGCAGGGCGACGACAGCGTGCCGTTTGGCCGCGATCTGCCGGAAGGCGGGGATCAGCCAGGCGACGTATTTCAATTGGCGCAAGAAGTATGCGGGTCTGTTGCCCGACGAGATGGGCCGGTTGAAGGCTCTGGAAGATGAGAATGCCCGGCTCAAGAAGATCGTCGCCTGTCTGACGTTGGACTGCGAGATGCTCCAGGACGTCATCCTCCAAAAGCACCGAGGCCTGACCGGCAGCGACAGCTGATCGACGGGATGGTGAATTGGGGCATATCGATCCGGCCGGCCTGGAAGGTCCTGAGGTTCGACACACCCAACTACCACTACAAGTCCCGGCGCAGCGGACGGGCCCCACTCGAAAGACGCATCAAGGAGATTTGCGAGACACGCGTGCGGTATGGCTACCGGCGTGTCCATGTTCACTTGCGCCGCGATCGATGTCGTCCTGCAGCGTCAAACATGATGGATTTCAATCAACAACAGGAAAGGTTGCCGCCATGGAAAGCACACCAAAAAGTCGACCGATTAGGAAGGCTAGATAAAAGCAGGCGATGTGCGCCTTCGTTCGGTTGTGTGTTTTCAGGGGCTTATGACGCGTTTGCGCGAGGTGCGCCTGATTGGCGCAGCCTGCGCGTTCGCCATTACTTAAACGATTTCCGTGGCTAAGCGCGATGTATGGGGCCTCAGACATGAGCAGAGGAGGTTTTCCGGCTGAGACCAGCGTTCCTGAGTAAGAGGTGTTGTCCTCGCACATTGACCAAGCTCAATTGGCCATTCCGAAAAATGGCGCTGCGATATGGATGGCAAGAATGCGCCAAAAGGCGTCACAGAGAGAAGCGGCGATGGCCTTGCAGGCTTATTAAGACCCCGCAAGAGCAGATATCGAACGAGAGATAACATGAGCTTTCGACAGATCGTGCTTTCAGGCTGCTCAGGTGGCGGGAAGTCAACCCTCCTCGCCGAGTTGGACCGAAGGGGATTTGCCGTCGTACCGGAGCCTGGCCGCCGGATCGTGGATGAGGAGCTACGCGGCGATGGGCATGGACTGCCCTGGGTCGACCTTACGGCTTTCGCCAAACGGGCGATAAATCTCGCGGCTGAGGACCGAAGACGGATGAGCAGCGAAGCCGGCTGGGTCTTCTTTGACCGTGGTTTGGTGGACGCGGCGGTGGCGCTTGAGCATGCGACAGGCGGTCCAGCGCGGAATTTGCTGGCGTCACATGACCGCTACCACGAGAGAGTTTTTATGACGCCCCCTTGGCCAGAGATCTATGTGACCGAAAAGGAGCGGCAACACGATCTAGCCGAGGCGATTGCAGAATACGATCGCCTAGTGATCGCGTACCGCGAGCTTGGGTATGAAACATTTATCCTGCCGAAGGTAGCGGTTGAAGATCGAGCGGATTTCGTTCTCCGCCATCTCAGCCCGTAGAAGACGGGTTAGGATCGACTTCCACCATGCGCCATTGGCGGACATCGAACCGTCGATGTATCTGTGTATCATCGTGCTGTCACACCGATGGTTGGAGCTTTCATGTCATTCACAGAACCCGACGCTGATCTTTTCTACCGCTTGGAAACTAGCCTCCATCGTCCCGATACAAGGATGTCGCCCCAACAAGTCACAGACCGTCTGGCCGATGAGTTTTTTGAATTCGGGAAATCGGGTCGGGTCTATAACAAGCAGATCACGGTTGATACACTCGCGAGCGAAGGCTCGTCGGGATCAAACATTGTGCCGCAGGTAGCCGATTTCTCTGTCACCTCGCTCTCAAGCGACGTGGTCCTGGTGACTTATCGAAGCATTCGCGTTGCAGACGAAGCGCCTAAAAACTTTGAAACTCTGCGTAGCTCGATCTGGAAACTGGGTTCGGGCCGTTGGCAGATGGTTTTTCATCAGGGAACGCCTATCCCGCAAGAATGACCGGATTGGGCCGGAAGCCGTCAAACCAATGGACCTTACATACGCCGCACAGCTTCCATTCCAAGAAGCTCAAGACACTTTCCGATAACCCTTGCGACCAGCTTGCACGTGGCAAGCCGTCCCGACGGATCGTCCGCCTTCAGCACCGGGCAATCTGTGTAGAAGCGGCTGAACGCATCCGCCACCTGGTAGGCCCTATCGGCGATTTCGAAAGACTCGAGCTGTCGCGCTGCCTCCGAAAGTGCGTGCGGATACCAGAGGCATTCCATCAGGACGGCACGTTCCGATGGATGCCTGATCGAGACTGTCTCGTCTGGAACGACGCCGGCCTCCGCAGCCTTGTCGAGGATCGAGCAGATCCGGGCGTAGGCGTATTGAATATACGGTCCGGTCCGTCCCTCGAAGGAGGTCATCTTGTCGATATCGAAGATGTAGCCTGTCTTTCTTGGTGTGGAGAGGTCGGCGAACTTCAACGCGCCAAGGCCCACAACCGTGGTTGCTTGGCTGTCGGTGACCTTTTCAGACGATTTGGCGAGCGCAAGATCGATCATGTCACCGAGCGAGGCTGCCGACCCGTCACGGGTCTTGAAGGGCTTGCCGTCATTGCCGCGGACTGTACCGAAGGTCACGTGCCGTAATTCGACGCCATCGGCATAGCCTGCCGTGCGCGCCGCCGAAAACACGCTGGCGATATGGAGTGCCTGCCGATCGTCAGTGCAGTAAACGATCTGCTGCGCGCCGATGTCACGCACCCGCTGCCGGAGTGTTGCGAGATCGGTGGTACCGTAAAGGGCCGCGCCGTCTCTCTTCTGGAGAAGCAGAGGTGGCACATTGTCCGGAAGCCAGTCACCGGAGACGTCGATGACAAGAGCCCCATCGCTCGCGCGCGCCAGCCCGCGGGTGGTGAGATCGTCGAGCATGGGCGCGACTTCCGCATGCGCATCGCTTTCGCCTTTGAATAGATCGAAATGCGCGCCGAGCATCTCCGCCGTGGCGGAGATCGATGCAAGGGAAATGGCCCGCATGCGCGCCCAGGCCTCTGCCAGAAGCGGATCTCCGTCCTGCAGTTTCGTGGTCAGCATCCGCGCGAGCGCAAGCGAAGCCTCGTCCTCGCAGGCAGCATTACCCGACTTGTAAAGGGCGCCTAGCTCCTCGACGGTCATGGCATCAAATGCCGATGGATCGATGAAGAATGTGGGGTCACCTGCCTTCCATCCCGCGGCCTGAGATGCACCCAGAAGAAGCTTGCCCATTTGGAGACCCCAATCGCCAAGGTGAATGTCGGACAGAACGTCGTGACCGATCTCCACGAGGATGCGCCGCAGGCTCTCCCCGATGACGAAGGAACGCAGATGGCCGACATGCAGTGCCTTGGCGACGTTGGGTCCGCCAAAGTCAATGACCGTCCGCATCGGCTCCACCTTCTCTGCGGCGAGCGACGGATCGGCAAGCATGGCGCTTGCTTCCGCGGCAACGGTTGCATCGGCCAGCCGGAAGTTCACGAAACCTGGGCCGGCGACAGACACGTCCTCGAAAAGAGCACTCCGGGCTGCCTCTGCGACTTCGGCCGCAAGCACGCGCGGGTTCTCGCCCGCGGATTTCGCCAGCCGCATCATGTCGTTGCATTGAAGATCGCCGAACTCGGGTCTGGTCGACCGGACGATGGAGGGGGCGGCTTCGAGGCCGTTCAGTTCATATGCGGAAGCAAGGGCGGCGAGCGCGGCCGATTTTACGGACATGGATCATTTCCTGAAATTGCATGAGTGAAGGAGCGCGGAAGCGTTGAGAGCTTCAGCGTCGCCGTTCTGCAATCTTCGGAACCATGTTCATGTCGGGCCTCTAAGTTCGATTTTTCAATAGACCGTCCGATGACCGCTGGCAATCTTGTGATCGACTGAATTTCGCAACCGCAACGATTGGAAGCGTCTCATCAAAATCTGCTGGCGATGGGTGGCTGACTGTGCGGTCCGTGTTTCAATGACCGCAATGGGCCGACCGGGGTCTTCAGCTTCCCGCCATTTGCGGTCATGGACTCTCGCGACAAAAATGGCGGCCGTGAAGCCGCCATTGTTCGCTCTCTCCGTCTTTATCGCTACGCTCCCCTTCGAGGAAAGAGCACCGCTCCAGATGCAGTTTTCGCTCCATCGACGAATATACGATCCCGATATTTTTCAGGGAGCTGAAGGCCGAGCTTCGTATGCAACTCCGTGGCTGCCGTCGGCAAAAAGGGAAGAAGGCTTCGGGCCACGATTGCGAGCCCAAATACTTGTTCGGCAAGGGACGAGCTAAGGCGATCTATCGTTATGTGACGATCCTCTGCGGGCAGGTCACCGCCCAGCGCTTTGGCATCCGCCCATGGTGCTCTCTTTGTGAATTGCCGATTTGCCTCACCCAAGAAAGCGAAAATTTCAGAAACCCCAACATGAAGCTCGTATCTCTCGAACGCCCTCGCCACCGTGGATGGGAGCTGCATTGCTTCTCGTACAAAATCGCTGTCTTGGACGGGAGGAACAATTCCGCCGAACGACGTCGCGAGAAGTGCTACGACGCGGTTCGTTAAGTTTCCAAGCTGGGCTGCTAGTTCGCCCGACCATGCAGCCTCTAGGCGATCCTCAGAGAAGTCTCCGTCGTCGCTACAACGCACATGTCGAAGTAGATAATAGCGAAGCGCATCAGGGGTGCCGTAGGCCTGTATAATCCGCTCTGGATCAATACCATTTCCTGCGGACTTGCCGATTTTCCTCCCATCCACAGTGACATAGCCGTGGATGAGAATTGAGGACGGTGGTGGCAAGCCAGCTGATAACAGAATAGCTACCCAGTAAACGGCATGAAACTTTGAAATCCCCTTTCCGACAACATGGATACGCTCGCCTTCTCCGCACCAGTAACGCTCGAAAAGACGTTCATCGGAGCCGTACCCCAGTCCCGTCAGGTAATTCGCGAGGGCATCAAACCACACATAGACGACTTCATCTCCACCCGGAACAGGGACGCCCCACCCCCGCGACCGCTCAGCACCGCGCGACACACTGATGTCGAAGAGGCCTCGTCGCAACAGGGCGAGCACTTCGTTACGACGGTGGCTCGGAACTATCTTCAGGGTGTCAGTTTCAACGAGTTCTAAAATACGGTCGCGATAGCGGGACAACCGGAAAAACCAGTTCTCTTCTTTGACGTTTTCGAGCGGAACACCGTGCTCGGGGCATCGGCCGTTATCGAGTTCGGCTGGATCGTAAAACTCCTCACAACCCAAGCAGTAGAGACCCTCGTAAGACTTGCGGTAGAGATCGCCACTTGAAGCGCATGCGTTCCAGAGGCGGTGGACGCATGCGACATGAGACAGATTATTCGAGGTGCGGATAAATTCGTCATTCGAGATTTTAAGTTGAACTCCCAGCCTTTCGAACCTGTCGGCATTGGAATTCACAAACTCCGTGACCGGAAAACCAGCCACCTCTGCTGCTCTAACATTCTTGAGACTATTGTCATCGGTGCCGCATTGGAACCTGACATCGTGCCCCAAAAGGCGAAGATGACGTGCGTAGGCGTCTGCCTGAACAAGTTCCAAGGCAAAGCCAACGTGAGGCGCTGCGTTGACGTATGGAATGGAGGTCGTGATGTATATAGCTGAGCTACTCATTGATGTATCCTTTCGAGGCTAAATTGCCCGCGAGACGGATCGACCAATGAAAAGACCGCCTCTAGGGCGGTCACTGGTGCAGTATGGATGCACGAAACCCGCCACGCTATGAGCGCGGCATCATCATAACTGAGCTGTTGGTTACGTTTCGGTCCATATCTACCAGTATCATCTGCTGCCACACATGGCAATATTCCAAGAATGGCATCGCCCAGATGCCCGATCACATGTGATGACCGGTTTGGGCCGACGGCCGTCATGGCGCAGAAGCGCCAACACCGGACATTGCGGCTGCCACAAAACTCCCTATTCTGCGATGTCGCAAAGTCAGGAAAACAAGTGTCGCTTTAATTGGGCAGACCGTCTGAAAACTCAAAGTTAAAATCACGCATTAGAATTTCGTTTTACCAACTCGCCTGCGGTTCACAGTTCAGTCTTCTTTGTAATCCGGGTCAGGCAGCAGCCTTCCTGTCCGGGGGACCAGAGTTCAATCTCAAAGTCGAAGCCCGCCGCTTCCAGAGTCGCCTCGTCAAGCGCGGAGGCGCAGTAAAGCAAGGTGACGATTTCCTCTTGGCTGCATCCAGCGTCCACCCATGCGTCCTTGATTGGGCATGCCATCATCTTCACTTCGAGGCATGTGCTGTCGAGCCGCCTAATGTCCGGGCAAAACACTGACCCGTCATCTGGTGATTTCGCGAAGCCTCTTGCCATACATTCAAAGTCCCTCGGGGCGCAGCCCGCGAGCGATTTGCCGATATAAAGACCGTGGGCGCGGCTTGCACTTCGCATCACATCCTTGGCTTCATCTTCGCCGTAGCGGGCTTTGAGTTCGCGAAAGACCATCAGATAAGCCGTGCCTCGGTCCTTAATGGCGTCATACAGCAATTTGTTGGTTGGCTTTTTGGGCAAATCTTCCCCTCCGAAAATTGTGCTGGGCTGCTGTCGCGAAATTCTTCCAGAGTGTTTGAAAACATCCTCCGGGATTCCCGAATTTAGTCGTCTATGGTAGACTTTACCATGGCACATCTTTCGGGAACAGATCGCGCGCAATTGCTGCTTCTGCCGGAGGCGGTCAATGATTACGTTGGGCCGGACAACCCGGTCCGCTTCATCGAAGCCTTCGTTGATCAGTTGGACCTAGCGAAAGCTGGTTTCATCCGTGTGACGGCGAAGGAGACCGGCCGCCCGGGTTATGATCCGGCCGATCTTTTGAAGCTCTACGTGTACGGCTACATCAACCGGGTGCGATCCAGCCGGCGGCTGGAGGCAGAGGCCCATCGCAATATCGAAGTGATCTGGCTGCTGCGGCACCTGAAGCCCGACTTCCGCACCATCGCCGATTTCCGCCGTGTGAACCGGCCGGCTTTCAATCAGGTGTTCCGGGAGTTCGTCATTCTCTGCCGGCAGCTTGATCTGTTCGGGCGAGAGCTTCTGGCGGTCGATGGCACGCGCATCAAGGCAGTGAACAACAAGGATCGCAACGTCACACGGGGAGCATTGACGAAGTTCATCCGCGAAGCCGACGAGAAACTGGCCGATTACATGAAGCGGCTCGATGAGGGTGATGCGCAAGAGGAGAAAGCCAGCGCCAACGGCAATGGTTCCGGCCGCGGCGATGGCAAACTCGCGGAAAAGATCGCGGCGATCCAAGGCAAGCGGGATCGCCACAAGGCGCTGCTGGACGAGTTGGACAAGACCGGTGAGGACCAGATCTCGCTGACCGATCCGGATGCCCGTGCCATGGCCCGCATGACGAAGGTGGGCGTCGGCTACAACATCCAGCTTGCCGTGGATGTGAAGCACAAGCTTATCGCCGCGCAGGAGGTCTGCAATCAGGTCCTGGACATGGGGCTTCTTGCACCGACGGTCGAGGCGGCGATGGAGACGCGCGGCGTTGACAGGATCGAGGCGGTGGCCGACCGCGGCTACTTCAAGATCGAAGATATCGAAGCATGCGAGAAGGCCGGCATCACCGCCTATGTTCCCAAACCGATCCGTGGTCCGGCCGTGGCCGAGGGGTTCTTCTCCAAGGAGCAATTCCGCTATGACCCGGACAAGGACATCTACCTTTGCCCCGCAGACCAGGTGCTCTCACCCCGTCACTTCGGCAAGTCCCGAGACAATGTGAAAATCGACTACGTCAACCGCGACGCCTGCAAGGCGTGCAGCCTGCGGGAACGCTGCACAAGAAGCTTCCGTCGCGTGTCGCGCCTTGAGAACGAGGCGGTGCTTGACCGCATGGCGACACTTCTTGCCGCCCGGCCCGACATTCTGGACCAACGGCGCGAAAGCGTCGAGCACCCGTTCGGAACGATCAAGCAGTGGATGTATCAGGGCGCGTTCCTCATGCGCAGGCTGGAAAACGTCCGCGGGGAGTTCAGCCTGACAGCGCTCGCCTACAACATAAAAAGAGCCATCACCCTTGTCGGCGTTCCTGGCCTCATCGCCGCTGTGCGAGCATGATAGCCCCACTGTGCGCACTTTCTGAACCAAATGGCGCATTCAAAAACGCTCAAAACGCCTTGTCGGGCTCTTTGGACATCGAAATCAGGGAAATCTCTTCACCCGTAGAGTTCCGGCATTGAAAAGTGCAGGCCATCATTCAGCCAAAAGGGTTTTTGGACGCTCTGTAGGCGTTCTGCAACACTATTGCGTCGACCGATGGCCGGCGGCGGCTGAGCAAAAACAGGCTCAGGAGCGCGCCGCATGAACATAGTGTGGCAAGGCCAAGAAGGACGTGACTGCCAGACTGTGTCAGCAAACTGATAAGGATCGGAGGTGATGCGGCCGAAATCAGATTGAGCGGCAGTGCGATGCGCGACGTTGCCTTGGCAAATTCGGCCTTGTCGTAGAATACCAAAGGGATGGTGGCCCGGGACACCGCCAGCGCACCGCTGCCCAGGCCATAAATCAGGATGAAGCCGGCGATTGTCCAATAGGTGCCATCGCCCACGATGAGCAGCAGCATGGCGACGGGCAGGCCGATACCGGCGACCAGGCCGGTGGTGATCCCATCCCATCGACCGCCACCCACGAAATCCAGTCCGCGAGCACACACCTGAATTACCCCCAGCATCGAGCCAAAGGCAATCGCTTGGGACGTTGGTAGTCCCTCCGCCTGCAAGAGTTCGATCAGTACGGCAGAAAACCCGAAGGTAACGAAGGCATTGAGGGCGATGGCCGTCACGATCAGCGCGAAAGTGCCTTTGCGTGCAATAGTCGTCTGCCCGATTGCCGGCTCTGAGGGGCTTACAGCCTCACCCGGAGATGCCCTGCGCGGCAAGCCGAAGAAATAGAACGGCAGGCAAACCAGCACCATCATTCCAGCATAGGCGAGGCAGACGCCACGCCAGCCAATAACTTCGGAGAGAAATGCTGTGGTCGGCCAGAAGATGCTGCTAGACAGCCCCGTTATCAACATGAGTGCGCCGATGGCGCTCTTGGCATTTCGTCCGGCGATCTCATTGAGCATGATATAGGCGGCTGTGGTTAGTGTGGCGCTGCCGGCCGTGCCCAGGATCACCCAGGCGGCGAAATAGAGCACTGGCCCTGTTGAAACGGAAAGCAGCACAAAGCCGGGCGCAGCGAGAACAGCCCCGGCCATCATTACGCGGCGGGCGCCGAACCGCATAAATCCCTTCGCCAACACCGGAGCCCACAGGCCCATGATGACACACAGGATCGAAGTGCCAGCGAAGACCGCCTCAATGTTCATACCAAGATCGGCGGCAACCTGCCGGCCGATGATCGCGGGAAGGCTGACCGTACCCCACCCGATGACCTGCGTCACAGCAAGGACAAAGAGGACACCGATGATTTTCCTGTCGGGTCCCGAGAACCGCATAAGGCCTGCCATAACAATGAAAAGTGCTGATTAGCAGGCTTCACATATCAAGTGGATGACAGCTGTGTTCGAGAGCGACGGATCAATGCTGAAAAAGTCAGGATTTCCGCGACATTTCTTCAGGTTTGCGGGCGAGGTAAATGGCCGTGACAAAGTTCCGGCGAACGTGCCCGTCGAATTCCTCATCCGCGATGCGTCCGATCTCGTTTAGGAACCGGGATCGTTCCGCTTCAGGCAGGCGGGCGACCGGCGAGAACGTTGCCGTTAGCCCTACGATCTGTCGGGTCGTTAGAGCTGGGGCCCACCTGATTTCCTCATATGTGGCGTGCCTGAAACCCGCCGCTTGCAACTCGGCCATCCGCACGTCTTTGTCGAGCGCGAACGGCCGATTGGAGCCGGCCGCATGGGAGGGGCTGCGGCTCAGCGGTTGGAAAAGCGCCTGAGTTCGGCGCTGGAACGGGTCCATGCCAGCCGGATCGCCAAAGACTGTCCACCACATGGCCCACCAACCGCCCGGCCGCAAAAGCCGAAACACCTTGGCAAGCGCGCTATCTTGCTTGAGCCAGTGAAAAGCCATGGCGGCGACGCCGAGGTCGAAACCGGCAGAAGGCAGCAAACTGTCCTCGAATGAGGATTGCATGATGGTCAGTGACGAACTGTAGTGCTTCAATCGATCACCCAGCGTCGTGGCAAGCCGCGCGTCCGGTTCGATAGCGGTTATCGTGCAGCCCAAGGCAAGTAACGGCGCGGTTGCCTGTCCTGTCCCCGCCCCAATTTCGAAAACTCTAGCCGTTTGCGACGCTGCGCCTTGATCGCGCAAAATATCAAAGACGCGCGGCGGATAGGCGGGCCTTGCATCATTATAAGCTTCGCTGTTCGCTCCGAACGCGCGTCGGCCTTCTTCAAGCGAAATTACATCCGACACGGCGTTCCTCGGTAGTTGTCGCGAAAATCCCGGATTTTGCTCGATAAGTTAGGCCGACTTTTGCATCGCTGCAAAATTAGGAATTTGCGACAAGAACGCCCGATTTGCCAACAGCGGTCATTCGCTAAGGGGCGCCATGATTTCGGCGCTATCGACAACATTGGCGAAATCGGATTTGAGATGGGCCATGGTGACATCAAAAATCGCGCGAGCAGACAGGTTTTCCTCGGGAAGGTCGAAGCCCATGACGGCATCGCGGACCACGATCATAGTGAACCCAAGATCCGACCCAACTCGAACGGTCGTATTGATACAATAGCCTGCAACGGCACCTGTGACGACGAGAGTCTCGATGCGATTGTCACGGAGATAGTTTTCAATGTCGGTCGATGCAAAGGGCGATGATGTGCTTTTGACAAAAACTGGTTCCCCGCAAAGGGGTTCGACGCCTGGCATCACACGTTGCGCTGGTGCGCCTGGGTACATCGGCGATGTCGGATCGAGGTCGCCATGATGAACATGGACTACCTTCTCACCGTCCTTACGAAACTTCGCAGCTAGTGCGGCGATCTTGACGATGGCATCGCCATGGACATGATCCCGCCCGCTATCGAGGCGGTCCTGCGAGTACATCTGCATATCGACGATAACAAGAGCTTTTCTCAAAATCCCTGATCCTGCGGGTCTGCAAAGGCGATAGTCTTGGCTATCATGTGCCAACATGTCTGCAAAGGGCGAAAGCAGTCGTCACCTTTGTCGGAAATCACCCGAATTTTGTTTGATATATTAGCCAAACGTTTGCAACGCCGCAAAATCAGGATTTCTGCGAGCTATTCCGGCATTTGGATGAGGTGCCTATCGGTCAAGTAGCTACCTGAAGCCATGGCATCTCGCACGACAAAAGGGCGAAGATCGGCGTTCGGCAAATCAGCAAGCGGCAGCCAGTGCTGTGTGAGGTGATCCTCATGACTGGTGATATCATGCCGATCCAGCGACACTAGGAAAAAGTGCTCAGCCTGCTGAATGTGATGGCCATTATAACGAAAGTGGTTCTCGACGCAGAAAAGGTATCGTGCCGCTACAACGCGGGCATTCGTCTCTTCCTCGAACTCCTTTCTAAGCCGGGTCTCGAAGGTGTCGCCCACTTCGTATTCGCCACCAATAAAGGCGTAACACGAAGACGGATCATCGGCAGGCTTTTGAACGAGCACTTTCCCATCGTTCACAACAATGCCTGCAATTCTTACTCGTGGGATTTGTCGCGATGCGACGGCTTGAAAAAATTGATCTTGGGTTAGGGCCATAATCTACCTCAAAATTCAGGATATTTGCGACAATCAATCTCTCACGACAAAATTCACGAGGCGGTCGGGTACCACAATTTCTTTTTTTATCTGTTTGCCTTCAAGCAGGGCACTCACACGCGGATCATTCTTAACGGCACTCAGAAGAGCAGTGGTAGACAGACCCGGGGCGGCGAACACTTTGTGACGCAGCTTGCCATTGATTTGGACAACATATTCCCGACGCTCATCCTCAGCCAAATCTTCGTCGAATGACGGCCAAGGTGCATACGCAACAGACGCCTTGTGACCCAGAATACACCATAATTCCTCGCAGATATGGGGCGCGAAGGGAGCGAGTAGCAGCACGAAGGTCTCCACCGCCGCTCGTGGCCTTCGCTCCAGCGCTATCAATGCGTTCGACATCTCCATCAACTTGGAGATCCCCGTGTTGAATCGCATCGCTTCGATATCCTCGCTGACTGCGCGGATGGTCTTGTGCTCCAGGCGGGCGATATCGGATGCTGGCTGTGTATCGCAGATCTGGTCGTTCAGGCCATCCGCAGCGTTCGAAACCATGCGCCAAACGCGATGCAGGAAGCGGCTGACGCCTGCGACGCCTGACATCTGCCACGGTTTGGCCACGTCGAGAGGTCCCATGAACATCTCGTAGAGTCGCATGGAATCGGCGCCGTAGAGATCGATCACCTCGTCCGGATTGACAACGTTGAACTTGGACTTGGACATCTTCGCGACCTGCTGGCTGACCGGCATGTTGCCCGCAAACCATTGGCCGTTGTGCTCGCTGACATCATCGGGACGATAATACTTCCCGGAGGCATCACGATAAGAGAAGGCCAGTATCATGCCTTGGTTGAAGAGCTTCTTGAATGGCTCTTTGGTCGATACAACGCCGATATCGAAGAGTACCTTGTGCCAGAAGCGGGCATAGAGCAGGTGCAACACAGCATGCTCGGCTCCGCCGACATAAAGATCGACGGGCAGCCAGTATTTCTCCACCTCCCGGTCGATCGGTGCCACGGCATTTTTTGGATCGGCAAAGCGCAGGTAATACCAGCAAGAGCCCGCCCACTGCGGCATTGTATTTATTTCTCGTAGCGCGTTCAGGCCGGTCGCGGGATCGCTCGTGCGCACCCAGTTCTCGGCCCGCGCCAGCGGCGGATCACCGGTCTCCGTCGGCTTGTAGTCATCCAGTTCCGGCGCCAGCAACGGCAAGGCATCCTCTGGCAGCGGCACAATCGTGCCATCCACTCGGTGCAAGATTGGAAAGGGTTCACCCCAATATCGTTGCCGCGAGAACAGCCAGTCACGCAGGCGATATTGCGTCCGGCCTCGCCCATCGCCTCGCTCTTCAACCCAGGCGATGACGGCCTGCTTCGCCGTCTGTGAGTCGAAACCGGTCCAGTCCCCTGAATTGACCAGGCGGCCCTCGCCCTCCCAAGCCTCCTCTTTAATATTGGTTCCCGCCGCTGCCGCGATGACCTCTACGATCGGCAGTCCGAAAGTGCGTGCGAACGTGTGGTCACGAATGTCATGGGCGGGTACCGCCATGATGGTGCCCGTGCCATAGCCCATTAGCACATAATCAGCGATCCAGACCGGTATCGGCCGGCCCGTCGCGGGATTAATGGCGTATGCGCCAGTGAATACGCCGGTCTTGTCGGGCTCCTGCAATTTTTCGATATCGCTCAGCGCCGCAGTGCGGGTGAGATAGCCCTGCACCGCATCCCGCTGCGCTGGGCTCGTGATTGCTGACACCATGGGATGCTCGGGCGACAGCACAAGGAAGGTCGCCCCCCAGATAGTCTCCGGCCGGGTCGTGTAGACGGTGAGGCGATCCCCATGCCCTTCAAGGACAAAAGCAATCTCCGCCCCTTCGGAACGGCCGATCCAGTTACGCTGCATGGTTTTGATGCCCTCGGGCCATTCGAGTCCGTCCAGGTCCTCCAGCAGCCGGTCGGCATAGTCCGTGATTTTGAGCATCCATTGTCGCATGAGGCGGCGCTCGACTGGCTCGCCGGTCTCCACATATTTGCCGTCCTTTACCTCTTCGTTCGCCAGCACCGTCCCCTGCGCTGGGCACCAGTTGACCGGTACCTCTGCCTGATAGGCAAGGCCACGTTCGTAGAGCTTGAGGAAGATCCACTGCGTCCAGCGGACGAAGTCGGGATCTGTGGTGGAGAATTCGCGGCTCCAGTCATAGGAAAAGCCCAGCCGCTGCACTTGGCTCTTGAAATTGGCAATATTGGTCTTGGTGGTAATTGCGGGGTGTACACCCGTGCGCACAGCATAACGTTCTGCCGGCAATCCATAGGCATCCCAGCCCATCGGATGCAGTACGTTGAAACCCGCCATCCGCTTGTAGCGCGCGACGATATCGGTCGCGGTATAGCCTTCAGGGTGGCCGACATGCAGGCCTTCCCCCGAGGGATACGGAAACATGTCGAGCACGTAATATTTCGGCTTGGAGCGATCTTCTCCGGTTCGGAACGTTGCGTTCGTGTGCCAATAGTCCTGCCACTTGGGCTCGATGCGCTTGGGATCGTAGGCCATGATTGTCTCTACCGGTTGATTTGGCCGAAGAGAGAGCAATAAAAAACCCGCCTCTTCGGCGGGTTACATACAAAAGCGCGCGCGCTAACCCACCCTCGTCAAGCGAAGGTGCTTAGGAGCAGGCTATGGGCGGCGCTGTAATTCATGCCTAAACCAGTGCCATGAATTTTATAGAATGTCCAGTTGTCACGAAAATCCCGACATTTGCTCGATATGTTAGCCCGACTTTTGCAGCGCTGCAAAATTAGGATTTACGCGACAAAGTACAGAGTCTATCGGCGGGCGGGGTTCTTTTCTTGAAGGAAAGCGCTTTTTCCGGACTCGGCGGGAAGGCTGGATCGATCTTCTCGCCGCGCAGCAGTTCCAATGCGTACTGAAGCTGAAGGTCGCCCTCGGCCTCTGGCGGCACATAGGCCGAGGAACCAGAGCCGTCTTCCGTCTCGCTTTGACCCTGGATGTGACCGCGCAGTCTCGATTCGCCGGCGTTTTTCAGCTTGCCCAGTAATTCGGGTGGCAGCGGCTGTTCGACTGTAATGTCCGGCGTAATACCGGTCCCTTGAATGGATTTCCCGGACGGCGTGTAATAAAGCGCCGTCGTTAGACGGAGCGCGCCCACATCGCCCATGGGGATAATCGTCTGGACGGACCCCTTACCGAAAGAGCGTGTTCCAACGACGGTCGCGCGGCGCAAATCCTGCAACGCGCCAGCGACGATCTCCGAGGCTGAAGCAGAACCCCCGTTGACCAGCACAATAACAGGTTTGCCATCGGTCAGGTCGCCAGCGGTTGCGCTGTAGCGACGGGTCTCATCGGGGGTACGGCCTCGGGTGGAAACAACTTCACCGCGCTCAAGAAACGCATCCGAAACATTGATGGCCTGATCCAGCAGACCGCCCGGATTCAGGCGCAGGTCGAGCACATAGCCCCTCAGCTTGTCGGCCGGAACATCTTTCTTAATCTTGATGATCGCGGCTTCCAGGTCGTCATAGGTCTTCTGCGTGAAGGAGATGACACGGAGATAACCGACATCGTTTTCGACGCGGAATTTCACGGCCTCCACGGCGATAATGTCGCGCACGATTATCAATTCGATCGGCTTGTCAGCACCCTCCCGGATGAGTGTCAATTTGATGGGTGTATTGACCGGTCCGCGCATCTTCTCAACCGCTTCCTCCAGCTTCAGGCCGCGCACGGGCTGGCCGTCGATCTCGGAAATATAATCACCAGCGAGAACACCAGCCTTCGCTGCAGGTGTATCGTCCATGGGGGCGATCACCTTGACCAGTTCGTTCTCCATGGTCACCTGGATACCGAGGCCGCCAAACTCACCTTTGATCTGGGTGCGCGTATCGTCGGCATCCTTCGCATTCATGAAACTGGAATGCGGGTCAAGCGAGGACAGCATGCCGTTGATGGCATTCTCGATAAGCTGCTCATCCGTTGGCGGCGTCACATATTGCGCCCGGACACGCTCCAGCACTTCGCCGAAAATCGCTAATTCCTTGTAAGTGGTTTCATTGGCGGCTTCCGCTGGGGCCACAGAGGAATAGACAATGCTCATCGCGGTTGCACTCATCAATGCGCTGGCGAGAACAAGAGAAAACCTGCGTATCATTGTGTGCCTTTCCAGAATCTTTGGAAGTTCGGAACCGAAAAGCGAGAGCCGCTTACCGCCTTTTCAAGCTTGACTGTAAAGCCTTGAGCGATTTGTTTCTAGCGATACCGCTTCGGGCAAAAATAAGGCAGGGCGCTCCTGTCGCAGAATTCCCACAGATTGTCCGAAAACTCTTTGGATTGAATGATGGCATGCGCTGTTGAGTGTCCGGAACTCTGCAGGCATCCAGATTTCCCTGATTTCGATGTCCAAAGAGCCCGACAAGGCGTTTTGAGCGTTTTTGAATGCGCCATTTGGTTCAGAAAGTGCGCACAGTGGGGCTATCATGCTCGCACAGCGGCGATGAGGCCAGGAACGCCGACAAGGGTGATGGCTCTTTTTATGTTGTAGGCGGGCGCTGTCAGGCTGAACTCCCCGCGGACGTTTTCCAGCCTGCGCATGAGGAACGCGCCCTGATACATCCACTGCTTGATCGTTCCGAACGGGTGCTCGACGCTTTCGCGCCGTTGGTCCAGAATGTCGGGCCGGGCGGCAAGAAGTGTCGCCATGCGGTCGAGCACCGCCTCGTTCTCAAGTCGCGAGACGCGGCGGAAGGCCTTGGTACAGCGTTCGCGCAGATGGCACGCTTTGCAGGCGTCACGGTTGACGTAGTCGATCTTCACATTGTCG
>NZ_JABAEF010000022.1 GCF_023701945.1 Rhizobium sp. CG5 | reverse complement strand
TTTCGCAGCTGGTCGGCAAGTCGAGCCAGCATATGGAGATCTCCGAGCCGGTGGCTCCACCGGGCGCGCCTGGGCAAGGGTGCGGGCCACCGGCTCGGAGATCTCCATATGCTGGCTCGACTTGCCGACCAGCTGCGAAATGTCCTGCAGCGCCTTGATCTGTTCGGCGACGGCACGCCGCATGGCGGTCGCACTTTCCTTGGCTTCCTCGGGAAGATCGAAGGCGCCGCGCTTCAGCTCGTTGCGGGTCAGGTCCAGTTCCTTGCGGATGTCGATGGCCGACTTGCGGATCTCTTCCGTTGCGCCGGAGAAGCGGCCAAGCGCCTCCTCGACCGACTGACGCACCGCTTCGCGCATGTGGTTGGCAGCGCCATCCGACTTGCGACCGGCCTCTTCGAGGATACGGTCGACATCCGACAGCGAGGCGGACAGGCCGCCCTGCAGCCGCTGGGTCAGCTGCGTGGAGCGCTTTTCCGCATCCGTCAGCGTCTTCTCGATGGCACGATTGGCGTCTTCGCCCGCCGAGATCAGCGCATCGCGCATGGTACCGGCCGTGGCCTGGGCCTTCTTCTCGGTCTCGCCGAGGATCTGGCCGATATCGGTGAACGACGACTGGATGCTCTGGCGCAGGTTTCCAGCCACCTGGCCGGAGCGCTGCTCGGCCCGCTCGAAAGCCGTGTCGACCATATTGGCGAGCGTCTTCATGGTGATTTCGATCTCTTCCGACCGCTTGACGAGGCCGACCGAAAGGTCGCGCAGCGCCTGCTGGCGTTCTTCAAGCGTGCCGGCGAGGTTCGACTGGGCAGCGCCCAACAGCTCGGAGGCCTGGCCAAGCACCTTGGAATGGTCGCCGAAGCGGCTGACGATGCCGGTGACCTGCGCCAGCGCCTCGTTGGAGACGGCCGACAGCTTTTCCAGCTTGCCGTCGAGCAGGCGACCGGAGGTCGATAGCAGGTCGGCTGCCTTCGATGTGGTTTCCGCCAGGCGGTCGGTGGTTGCACCAAACTGCCGGTCGGCGGCATAGAGCGTTTCGGCGGCCTGGTCGACCAGGGCGGTGATGCTTGAATTGCTCTCGGCAAGCCGGTTGATCATGCTGCCGGCACTGGCCGCCAGGCTGTCTTCCGCAGCGCCAAGCTGTTGCGCGGCGTGCGAGGCGCGGGCGGCGATCGCATCGATCATCACGCTGTTCTCGGACCGCAGCCGCTGAGCGCTCTCTTCGGCAGCCGAGGAGATCCGCTCCGCGGCCTCGCGGCCGATATCGGCAAACTCGGCAACGGTCGGCTTGGCCTTCTCGTCGATCAGGCGCGACAGTTCGGCCGAGCGGCTCGACAGCATCGAATTCAGATCGCGGGTCCGCTCGTCGAGTGCCGAACGGATGGCGTTGCCGCGCGCTTCCAGCGCCTTGTCGACAGTCTCGAGCGTGGCATGGATCTCGTCGGTGCTGCCGGACAGGGCGGCGCGAATGGATGCGGCCCTGGCGTCAAGCGCGGTTTCGGCCGCCTCCAGCGTCGAGGCGATCTCGCTCGTGCTGCCGGACAGGGATGCCTTGATCGAGGCAGCCCGCGCTTCCAGTGCCTGTTCGGCGTCGCTGAGCGTGTTGGCAATGCTGGAGACGCGATTGCCGACCAGCGCTTCGGCATCGGCAACCTTGCGCACGATGGCGTCGCCGGCCTCGGAGAAGCTCTGGGCGAGCGCCACGGTCTGGCCGGCCAGACGGCTCTGGGTTTCGGAGATCCGGGCGGAAAGCTCCTGCGAGCGTTCCTCGACCGAGCGGCTGAATTCGGCATGCTTGGCGCCGATCGTGTCGGCGAAATCCGAGCCGGTCTTGTTCAACAGTTCGGCCGACCGCAGCGCCTCGCTGTCGAGCTCCTTGGCGGCATCCGCCACGGCGCCACGCAGGCTTGCGGCAAGACCCGCCGCCTTGCCTTCGATCGTGCTGTTGACGTTCTGCAGGCCGATATTGAGCGCCCGATCCATCGTCGACAGGCGTTCGTCGATCATCGCCGTACGGCTGTCGAAGGTCTCGGCGACGCGCGCCGTTCCGTCGTCGAGCGTCTGGGCGATCCGTGCCGTCGCATCGCCGCTGACGCGCTCGATCTCGGAGACCTTGTCGGCCAGCTTTTCGGCGAATTTTTCCCCGGCATCACCGACGCGGGCATCGACGCCGTCGAGGCCGTTGCGAATGCGCTCCTCGAGCGTGCCGAGGCTGACTTCGATGCGGGTGCTGGTTTCGTCAAGCCGATTGGCCATGCCGCCGACCGAGCCGGCGACGCGGGCCGAGAAGTCCTCGGCCGTCCGGGTGATCTCGGCGGCCGCTTCACCAAGCTGGCCGGTGATGGCGCCGGCGGTGCCGCGCAGGCGCTCGTCAAGGGCCTGGCCGCTGGCGTCGATCGCCAGGCGCAGGGCGTCCTGATGATCTTCCAGCGTCATTTCGAGCATGCCGGTGCTGGCAGCGACGGTGGCGCCGATCGACGTGCCCTGTTCGTTCAGCGTGGTTTCGAGCTGTTCGCGAGCCTCGTTGAGGGCCAGCAGGATGGCACTGCTGCGCTGGTCGAGCGTCGAGCGGATGCGCTCATGGGTATCGCCGAGAGTGCCTTCCAGATGCGAGACGCCAGCCTGAAGGCCGCTCTCGATGCGCTGGATGCCGTCGCCGAGTGCCGTTTCTACTCTCGTGCCGCTGGCATTGAGGGTATTCGACAGATGATCGGCATGGGCCGTGAGCGACAGATCGAGCCGCTCCTGGTTTTCCACATAGGCGCTGCGGATCGCTTCGGCCTTGTTGCTGAACGCCGCTTCGATGCGGTTGTCCGCATCGGCGACCGTCTCGATGATCGCCTGCGCCTTACGGTCCAGCGTCTCGGCCAGCCGGCCTTCGGTGGCCGCCATGGTGTTGACGATGGTGCCGGTGCTGGTGTCGAGGATTTCGGCGAAACGCTCCTGGTTGCCCGACAGCGAATTGAGGATCGCTTCCGAACGGCTGCCCAGGGTTTCTTCGAAGCGGGTCTGGTTGGACGACAGGGCGTGGTAGAGGGCATCGCTGCGCTCGGCGAGGACGATGTCGATCCGCTGATGGGCCGCCGTCAGGTTCTCGCCGATCTCCTGGGTGCTGCGCGCCAGGGTCGTTGCAATCTCATGGGTGCCACGCTCGAGGTTGGCGGCCAGTTCCAAGTTGCTGCGACCAAGGTTTGTCGACAGCTCTTGATTGCCACGATCAAGATTGGCGACCAGTTCCTGGTTGCCGCGGGTAAGATTCGTCGCCACGTCTTCAGCGCCGCGGCCGAGCGTGGTCGCAAGCTCCTGGGTGCTGCGGTCAAGGGCTGTGGCAATTTCCTGGGTGCGCGACGCCAGGACCTCGTCGATGCCGTCCTGGCCGCTGCCAAAGGCCACGGCCAGGGCAAAGGACTGGTCGGTCAGGCTGGAGCCAAGCCGCTCGATGCTGGAATTCAGGATGCCGTCGATCGCCTCGGAACCGCCGCTCAGCGTCTCGTTGATGCGGGCAAGGCTTTCCATCAGCTTGCTGTCCAGCGATCCGGCACGCTGGTCGAAGGCGCTGGCAAATTCTGCGACGCGGTCATCGAAAGCCGTATTGACCTGGCCGATCGTCGCCTGCAGGCGATCTTCGAACAGGCCGGAGCGCAGGTCGAGATCGACGATCGCATCATCGGCGCTCGATTGCAGGCTCTGGCGGAAGGTTGCGCTCTTTTCTTCAAGCGAAGCATTGAGCTTGGACAGAACGCCGTCGAGCGAACCGGTCAGGCTGGCTTCGCCGCTGGACAGGCTGTCGGCGATTTCGCGGGTGCGGGCGATCAGCGTCTCGTTGAGCTGCTTTGCCCGCTCGCTGAGCGCCTCGTTGAGCTTCTCGGTATTGGCGTCGAGCGACGAAGCCCGCGTCTCGAACTGGCTGAGCAGCTCCTGGCCGTGCTGCGACAGGGTCGATGTCAGGCCCTGCAGGCGCGTGTCGAATTCGGTCGTCAGCGAGAAACCGGCAGCGCCGAGCGTCTGCACCAGATCGTCGGTCTTGGCGGTCAGCAGGCTGCCAAGTGCGGTCGCGGCATTATCGGACCGCTCCATCAAGGCTGCGGCGCGCGTATCGATCATCGAGGCAAACGCTTCGCCGGAGGTCGCCAGCCGAACCGAGATTTCCTCGGTTGCCAGCGACAACTCTTCCTTGAGCTGCTCGTGCGCGCCGACGATCGAGGTGCGGATCCGCTCGGCATGATTGACGATGGCGTCCCGTTCCGAGCCCAGTTCATGAACCAGGCCGCGGACGCGCAATTCGTTGTCGGTGTAGCTGCGCTCCAGCGCCGTCACTTCCGAATGCACGAGGGTCTCGAGCTCGGTGGCCCGGGCGATGGTGCGCTCGATGCCTTCGTTCATCGCCGACACTTCGCGACGAACCGCCTGGCCGACGGTCATGATGCGCTCGGAGGCAATGGTCTCGGGTTCGGACAGGCGCAGGGCGACCTCGGCCATGGAGCGGGCGACATTACGCAGGTCCTGGGCGCGCGCCATCATGATGGCGAAGGCGAAGAACAGGAAGACCGGCAGGACCGTGCCGACCAGGATGGCAACGACGCCCGGCATGGCGACGAAATCGGCAACCGTTGCGGCAGCCCAGAACTGGGCGCCGTACAACAATTGCGAAAGACCGACCGCACCGAGCGCCCAGACCACCGAAACCAGCGTGGCATTGCGCAGCGCCGAGCGCATCGATGCGCCTTCGAGCGATTTCAGGATGGCGGAGGAGGAGCGCCGCGAGGCGTCATTGGCGGGGGCAAAGGCCGGGGCCTTCGGAGCAGGCTCCGGTGACAGCGGTCCGCGTGGCGGCGCACTCCGGTTCGCCTGGCGCTGTTCGGTCTGCCGGGCACTGGCAGGGCGCTGATTGGATGTGTCGGACACTTTGGCCTCCGGTGCATCAGGCGCTGGTTTCTTCTCTGGCGCCGGCGTCTCGTCTTCGTCGAATTCGATCCGCAAGGCCGCTTCAAGAGCCTGAAAAGCGCTATCGTCAATCGATTCGCTAATCTTGTTGTTCGCCATAGAGTTACGCCTCGTTACCGTCTACACGGCCGTTCTTGCCACGCTCCCAGAAGCCGCCTGCAGGAGGGGCGCGGCAAATACGGCTAACACTGAAATTCCGCTCCCGCCGCTACGCAGTTCGCAATTTCCCGACAGGATCCAATCCCGGCTTTCCGCTTTCTGCTGCGAAATGATGAAATTTTCATATCACCGTCCGGTCTTGGGGCAAAGCTCTGCGCCTTAAGCCCAATCCATCCGTATCGTAGTGACACATTCGCGATGTTGTTACAATTAACCGACTATGCCAATCCTAAAGGCGTCAGGCACTTGTTAACAATTTTTAAACCCTAAATCTTAGCGAAAAGTCATATTTTAGCGGCATTTAATGGAAATTAACCATGTCGTTAACTTTTCCTGGGGGCTGTTCCCAATTTAACCGGATTCCCACGGTTAAGCGCCAGGATCGCAGCATAAATCAAAACAAGAAAAGGACAACTTGGCCATGGCAGCCCTCAACATCGCCTTCGACGCTCCCGACAATTCCGGCAGCCGTTGCCCCTCAAGAGCACGACCGATCGACCTCGTCCATCTCGCCACCCAGACCATGGGGGACAAGGCGCTGGAAATCGAAGTGCTGCAGATGTTCGCTCGCCAGGCCCGTGGCTGTCTGCAGGGCCTGATCGAAGACAATAGCGACACGGTTCGCGCCACCGCGCACCGCCTGAAAGGTGCAGCCCTTGCCGTCGGTGCGTTCCGGGTGTCCGAGGCTGCCGGTGATGTCGAGGATCGTGGCGGCGACGCTGCAAACCTCGCCGCTGTCGGCGCGGCCGTCATCGAGGCGGAAAATTTCATTCTGAAACTCTGCCGCTGATCGAGCGCCCTGATCGACCACCATGCCAGCGGGCAGGGGCGGCAGGACCGGTCGACAGACCGGACCTGAATGGCCCTTGCCGAACGGCGGCGGACCACCGCGATGCCGGCCTTTTTACCCGGCCTTAAGGTTGACTGGCCTGGGGATTTGTTGGATGACTTCGCCGGTTTTAAATTGGCAAAAGTCTGGATACCGAGTTTATGACACAACTGACCATCGTTGCCTTTGACGGAACGCGTTTCGAACTCGACGCGGCCGTGGGATCAACCGTCATGGAAAATGCGGTCCGCAATTCCGTGCCCGGCATCGAGGCCGAATGCGGCGGCGCCTGCGCCTGCGCCACCTGTCATGTCTATGTCGATGACGCCTGGGTGGCGGCCGTCGGCGCACCGACCCCGATGGAAGAAGACATGCTGGATTTCGCCGTCGATGTCAGGCCGAATTCCCGTCTCTCCTGTCAGATCAAGGTGGCGGCGGGGCTGGACGGCCTTGTCGTGCATGTTCCCGAGCGCCAGGCCTGAGCGCAAAAAAAGCCCCGCTCTCCGTAGGAACGGGGAGCGAGGCAGAGGGGCGCATCGCCATCAGGCGAGGGAGGAACACCTGCGGCACCAGGATGCGCCAGGAGAACTCGGGAAGACAACACAACGGCTGAACTGCTGAATGACACTGTCATGACAGTTGTATTTAAGTTTTTTAGCAAGTGCTACGCTGAGAAATTGCCCGTTATTCACAGGGACTATCGCAAGTTTCGCACAGGTTTCGATGCAACCCGTGTTCCATCTGGTAAATTTTGAGGGTCAGGGCGCCTTGGCGCTCAGCGCGATTGCCGTGAAAGCCGGTATTGCAGTAAGCGCAGCATGCGGTTTTCGAAATTGGCTGATTCGACCCGGTCGAAGCGAATCTGGTCGCTGTCATGGGCTTCGACCGATTTTGCCGTCGCCTCGGCGACCTTGTCCTGCATAATGTCGCAATTGCGCTGCGGGCGCAGCCGCTGCAAGGCGGATTCCAGTTTCCTGGCGTGCTGCCGGGCAATCTCGGCATGACGCTCTTCGTGGCGCTTGATGTCACGCGACAGCGTATCCCAGATCAGGCCCAGGTCCCGGTCGGCCTTCCGGCGGTTTTTCCAACTCGGCAGAATAATCCGGGTTTCCAGCGTCACCTTGATCGAGCCGATCGAACAGCGTCCGTTGCTCTCGACATAGGTCAATTCGCCGCCAAATTTGATCTCGGTCGCGCCGGGATGACGGGAACCGGTGCTCTTGGTGAACGGTCCGTGGCGCTCCAGTTCCCGGTCGAGGTCCTCGGCCGTCCGTCCGCCGATCTGGAAATAGCTGATCGTCTT
Source organism: Rhizobium sp. CG5 (assembly GCF_023701945.1). GTDB lineage: Bacteria > Pseudomonadota > Alphaproteobacteria > Rhizobiales > Rhizobiaceae > Allorhizobium. The sequence continues at coordinate 88,442 of NZ_JABAEF010000022.1, read as the reverse complement.
CTGCGAGATCATTTCGGCGCTGGCGACGGAACTCATGACCGCCAGAAGCGCTGCTGCTGTGATGCTGGCCATAAGGCCGCTCACTCTTGTCATTCTGTGCATCCGCAGTGTTGAATTCGACGTGACCTTGGGGCATAGCCTGCGCAAGTGCAATATCGTAAACGCGACTTTCCTGTTTGGAAGGATGACAATTCGTGACATTCAAGACGGTCGCCTGGCAACTGGCGCATGGACGCGCCCTCGATCTTGGCGCCACGGCAAGGCTGATGGCGATCGTCAACGTCACGCCCGATTCGTTTTCCGATGGTGGCGCCCATGCAAGCGTCGAGCAGGCGGTCGAACACGCCAGGCTGTGCCTGGAAGAAGGGGCCGACATTCTCGACATCGGTGGTGAATCGACCCGTCCCGGCGCCTCGCCCGTCAGTGCGCAACAGGAGCAGGACCGTATCCTGCCGGTGATCGAGCGGCTGGCGCGCGACACCGACGCCCTGATCTCCGTCGATACCTATCGCGCCGAGACGGCCCGCCTTGCGATCGCTGCCGGCGCCCATATCATCAACGATGTCTATGGCTTGCAGAAAGAGCCTGATATCGCCAAGGTCGCAGCGGCGACCGGCGCCGGCGCCTGCGTCATGCATACCGGCCGTGGCCGTCACGCCCTTGCCGATGTGATTGCCGATCAGTTCGACTATCTCAATCGCTCGCTGCAGATCGCACAGGCTGCCGGCATGGCGCCTTCGACCATCGTGCTCGATCCGGGCTTCGGCTTTGCCAAGGAGACGGTCGAGGAGAACCTGCAACTGATGGCCCGCTTCGAGGAGCTGCATGGCTTCGGCTATCCGCTTTTGGCCGGCACGTCGCGAAAGCGGTTTCTCGGCACCCTGACCGGGCGGGCTGCGGCTGAGCGGGATGCGGCGACCGCTGCCACTTCCGCTCTGCTGCGCCTCAAAGGCGCGGCGATTTTCCGGGTCCATAATGTCGCGATCAACCGGGACGCCCTGGCCGTGGCGGATGCTATGATAACAGCGCAATCTCTGGTTCAAGAAGGACGATCCGCATGACCGACCTCTACACGATCACATTGAAGAACTGCGCGTTTTTCGCCCGCCACGGCTTGCACGATGAGGAGGAATTCCTCGGCCAGCGGTTTTTCGTCGACGCCGTCCTGGACGTCAAATCCGGGGGTGCGCTGGAGACGGATGATATCGGAACAACGGTCGACTACGGCATCGCCTTCAAGGTGATCGAGGAGATTGTCACCGGCGCCAGGCGGTTTCTGATCGAGGCGCTGGCGCTCGATATCGCCAAGGCACTGCTGGCCCGTTTCGACGGCATCGAGCGTGCCCGGATCACCGTCAGAAAGCCGAGCGCGCCCGTGCCCGGCATCCTCGATTATGTGCAGGTCAGTGTTGACCATTCCCGCTGAACGACCCTGGAAAAGCGCCGCCCTTGGGCTGGGCGGCAATATCGGCGATCCCGTGCAGGCCATGGCAACAGCCCTTCAGGCGCTGGACGCGCGGGACGATTGCGAAGTGATCACGGTGTCGAGGCTCTACCGGACGCCGCCCTGGGGCAAGACCGACCAGGCGGATTTTTTCAACAGCTGTGCCCTGGTGCGAACCCTCTTGCCGCCGCAGGAGCTTCTGACCGTCTGTCTGGATCTCGAACGGGCGATGAAGCGGGTGCGCCTGGAGCGCTGGGGGCCAAGGACCCTCGATATCGACATCCTGACCTACGAGGGTGTGCAGATGCAGACCGAGACGCTGGTCCTGCCCCATCCGCGCATGCTGGAGCGCGCCTTCGTGCTGATGCCGCTGGCCGACATCGCCCCGGATCTTGAGATCAACGGCCGCCCGGTCGATCTCTGGCTGTCTGAGACAGACCAGGCCGGCATTCTGGTGGCCGATCCTGACGGCGATTGGTGGAAGATGGCGGTGCCGGGCTGAAGCTGAGACCAGGATGTGGCTCCGGGCACACCCGGTTGTGTCTTGTCCCGGAAAGCCATATATTTGGGGCATCGAAGCGGAAAGCGAACGATGTCCGAAGATGCCGAATTTCAGAAACGTCTGATGACCCAGCTTTCGCTCGTCATTGACGGGATGAAGACGCTCAATGAACGCGTTGCTGGCAATCTTGAGTCTGTTGGGCGCTTCGAGGCGGAGTTCCTGAAGCTATCACGGCAGAATATTCAGCTGAGAAGCGACCTACTCGATGTGAAATCTGAGTTGGGGCAGTTCCGAGCCGAAGCCAACCAACGGCTCCAGGCCGTTCTTCATCGAATAGACGAGATCGAGACCGTCGTGGATGGCAATTCCAACCATATCCGGGACTTGCGGATCGAGGCTCGGAGCCAGTATAACGACATTCTGACGGCGATCCAGAGCGGCCTGCAGAACAGCATCTTGTCCCGTGACCTGTCGGAACGTGTCGATGCGTTGGAGCGCCGAGCCGGACTGTGATTGGGCGCCGTCGGTCAGCTAAGAAATCACTTCGAAATCGAGCCGACGGCGATGGGGTCGACCTTGCGGTTGAGCTTCAGGCCGATCACCGGGATCATGCGGTCTTCGACCTTCACGGAAATGGTGATGTGCATGGCCGTTTCGTCGGCAAGACGGGCCACCATGGCGCCGTTCAGCTTGGCGCGGTTGATGCCCATCACGACCTTGTCGCCTGTGACCGAACCCGAGACGATGTCGAGGCCCTTGCCGGCGGCGCCATCGAGGAACTGGCCGCTATAGCTGTTGCCGTTCTGCGAGATGACGGCGGTCATCGGCTGCGAGAACATGCCGACGCGGCAGGTGCCGTCCAGCTTGATGCCGGTCGATTTTCCCTCTGCCGGCTCGCCGGTCAGGTTGCAGGTGAATTTCGTGCCTTTGTACTTGCCGGCGACGATTTCGCCCGGGCCGCTCCACAGCCCGCCAACCGACTCGAAGAATTGCCGATCGCGCGACGACGCATCGGCGACCGAGGCCGGAGCGAGGATGGTGGAAACGATGGCAAGAGTGCCGAAGAGCGGAAACAAGCGATACGACATCGGCTTTCCTTGACGCGGACGACTGAAATACATGCCGCAATATAGGGTTGAAATGGTTAACGCTTCATTGCTGTTAACCATGAAAGCCGCCGCCGACAAGAGTTTCCGCCGCTGATCTCAGCCTTTCGAGGGCTTGGAACCGCCGGAGAGATTGGGTGTGAGGTCGCCGATGAAATCGCCAATTCCGGGTCTTTTCAAGGCCTTGAAGGGCAGGGGGCGGCAAAGATCCATGGCGGCGATGCCGATCCGCGCCGTCATCAGCCCGTTGATCACGCCTTCGCCGAGCCGGGCTGACAGGCGCGATGCCAGGCCATGGCCGAGAATCTGCTGCGCCAGGCCATCTCCGACGGCGATCGAGCCGGTCACCGCCAGATGCGCCACGACACCCCGCAACAGCCGCAGCATGCCGAGCGATCCGGGCCGCCCGCCATAGAGTTCTGCCATCGTGCGAACCAGCCGCACCACTTCGAACAGCACATAGGCGAGATCGACCACGGCGCGCGGGCTGACGGCGGTGACGACCGAAACGCGCTTCGAGGCATGCAGGATCAGGGCGCGGGCCTGGATGTCGAGCGGCTTCAGCAGTTCCCGCTCGGCCAGGTCGATCAGGTGCGGCGCATCGATGATATCGTCTTCGGCGGCCTTCAGCGTGGCGCGGCCCTTGGCGGTCTCGGGGCGGCTGGCGACCAGTCTTTCCAGCCCTTTGACGACGGTGCGCGCCTCGGCCATGCGATTGCCGCTCGCCGCCTTCACCGCATGCTCCTTGATCGTCTGCACCGCCTCCAGGCGATAGAGACCGGCCAGTTCGCGGCCGATCGCAATCATAAGCGCCAGCAGGCCGACCGCGAGAACGCCGATCGCGCCATAGCCGAGCCAGTCGGAGCGGGCAAACAGATCGCGGATCAGGCCGTCGACCCACAAGCTGAGCGCCAGCGAAATCAGGATCGAAAAGGCACCGAAAGCCAGCTTGATGAAGGAGAACCGTTTGCGGCGTGGCGCTGCCACCGGAATGTCCAGCGCCTCCACGTCTTCAGACAGAAAGGGATCGGATTCGTCCGGGATGATGTCGATATGGTCGTCGAAGCTGCGCGGCGCGCGGGATGGGGCTGCAGCCAGGCGCGGTCTTTCCTCCGGCTCGATCGAAAACGAGGCAGGGCGGCGACCGCTGGGCGGCACGGTGGAGGGAGGCTTGCTCATGCCAGACGATCTCCAAACAGGAACTGCAGGGCGCGGTCGAGGCGGATATGCGGCACCGACAGGGTAATGCCGCCGCCGGTCTCTTCGAGCTGCGGCGGACGGAAGCGCACGATGTTGAGATCGGGCAGGTCGGAATGGCGATCCGGATCGTCGAGCGACCGGAACAGCGTCTGCGGATCCTCCGGCAGGTCGCCCGGAAAGACCGCCGTCTTGCGCGTGCCGTCAAAGCGGTCCGGGCCGATCGTCTCGCCGGCCATCGGCGTGCCGACGATAACCGGCAAGGTATGGCCGTCCTGCTTGACATTGGCCTCGCGCGTGGCACGCACCGAGGCCAGCGCCATGACGTCGATGCCGGCGCCGGTCATGCCGATCGTCTGGATGGCCCGGTCGACGAGGCGCCGGGTGATGGCTTCCAGCCGGTCATGGCTTTCGTGATGCAGGTGATCGGCCTTGGTGGCCGCCACCAGCACCCGGTCGATGCGCCGGCCGATCAGGCTCATCAGCAGACTGTTGCTGCCGGGCCGGAAACAGGCCAGCACGTCGGCCAGCGCCCGTTCCAGGTCCTGCACGGCCTCCGGGCCGCGGTTGATCGCCTGCAGCGCGTCGACCAGCACGATCTGCCGGTCGAGCCGCGCGAAGTGCTCGCGGAAGAACGGTTTGACCACCACCGTCTTGTAGGCCTCGTAGCGGCGCTCCATCATCGCTCTCAGCGTGCCCTTCTGCGGCCGCTTCTGCGGATCGGGCATCAGCGGCGCAAAGGTCAGCGCCGGCGAGCCGTCGAGGTCGCCGGGCATCAGGAAGCGGCCGGGCGGTAGCGTCGACAGCGATCGCTCGTCGGATTTGCAAGCCTTGAGATAGGCGGCAAAGGCCGTTGCCAATTCGCGCGCCACCATTTCATCGGCCGGGCCGTCGGGATCCACGGTGGCATTGAGCGAAAGCCAGGCGCGCGCCAGTTCGGCGCGCACGCCCGTCTGTGCCAGCGACAGGGTATTGTCGCTGAAGGTCGCAAAGTCCTGTCCCAGCAGCGGCAGATCGAGCAGCCATTCACCGGGATAGTCGACAATGTCGATCGCCAGCCGGCCGGATGAGAACATGCGGTTCCAGCCGCTGGCGCTCTGATAGTCGATGATCAGCCGCAGTTCGGAAATGGCGCGGGTCGAATCCGGCCAGATACGGTCCTTGACCAGGGCGCGGATATGATCCTCGTACTGGAAGCGCGGCACGGCGTCGTCGGGCTGCTGCTCGAGCCGCACCGAGGCGATGCGGCCGGATTGCAGCGGCTCGAACAGCGGCAGCCGGCCGCCATGCAGCAGATTGTGCACGAGGGACGAGATGAAAACGGTCTTGCCGGACCGCGACAGGCCCGTCACGCCAAGACGGATCGACGGATTGACCAGGTTGGCCGCCCGATCGGACAGGTTGTCCAGGGCGATCAGCGCTTCGTCGGCAAAACTGGTGAGGGATGGGGGCAAATCGACATTCCCGAATGGTGGTTGCCCCGGATATAGGCAAGTGGCTCGCCAAATGAAAGGAGCGGCTGCGGCCTTTGCCGGCCAAGGCACTGGGCCGGCGGATTTGCGAAGGGTCGGCGAAGGGCCGTCAGTGGGTCAGGAAATCGGTGAGCCGCCAGGGTTTTGCGGACCCCGCCGCAGTGTCGGGCGCGTGATCAAGGACGGCAAGCCCTGCCGTCGGATAGCCATCGGGGATCGCCGCCTGCAGTGCCGCAGTGCCGACCAGCGTTTCCAGCACCTCTTCCATCGCCGGATTGTGGCCGATCAGCATGACCGAGCGCACATTGCCGAGCCCGGACAGCACCTCGAAATAGGTGTCGGCCGGGGCGTTGTAGAGTTCGTCGAGGAAGCGGAACGGCATGGATCCCGGCAGATTGCGCTTGATGGCGTCGGCCGTCTGCCGGCAGCGCAGCGCCGTCGAGCTGATCACCAGGTCGGGCCTATAGGCTTTTGCGGCAGCCGTCACGGCGACCATCTCGGCCTCGGCAAAGCCGCTATTGCTGAGCGCGCGGTCGAAATCCCGTTCGCCGGGCTTGGCCCAGTCGGACTTGGCGTGCCGCAGAAGATAGATCCGATAAGGGGGCGGCGATACGAGGTTCATTCGTTCAGGTTCCGCTGCAGAGCTTCCTCCCATTGCACTAGCTTTTGTCCGGGAGCTCCGTCAACCGAAAGCTGGTGCGGATCGCGTCACCGCAGAGGGTCGGGGAGGGGCCGAATATGCCATCTCGGCGGCGCCCAAAGGAAAAATGATGAAAAAATAATCGTTTAGCTGATTTTTGTGACAGATTTAAAAATGCCTTAACGGTGGTCATAAGGCTTGAACGGGACGTTTTGAAAGGATATACACCCGCCAATTGAGATGTTCTTCAGGAGAATCGCGTTGAGTGAGAAGATCAATCTTAGCAACTATGTGCTCTCGGAAGACGATGAGTTCATGAATGCCAATCAGAAGGCATATTTCCGCGCAAAACTGATCGCATGGAAAAACGACATCCTGCGGGAGGCGCGGGAAACGCTCGGCCATCTTGCCGAGGAAAGCGCCAATCATCCAGACCTTGCCGACCGGGCGTCTTCGGAAACCGATCGGGCGATCGAGCTTCGGGCTCGCGATCGCCAGCGCAAGCTGATTTCCAAGATCGATTCCGCCCTGCAGCGCCTTGATGACGGAACCTACGGGTTCTGCGAGGAGACGGGCGAGCCGATCGGTCTGAAGCGTCTGGACGCCCGCCCGATCGCCACCCTGTCGATCGAGGCCCAGGAACGCCACGAGCGCCGCGAAAAAGTCTATCGCGACGAATAATCCGGATCAGGCTTGAGACCGGCGCTTTTCCCTGCAGAGTGTCTGTGGGGAAAGCGGCCGGTTGAAGCTGCCTTGCAGCGAACCGATCCAGCTGTCGCAAAGACCGCGCCGTCCCTTGCAGCCCATAGCAAAGATGCCGTCAGCCATTGCGGCTGGCCGACATCTCGCCAAAAATCCGGGCGATTTCCTTTTGGATGTTCTGCTCTTCGCCAGCGCCTGCAACCGGCGTCGGCTTGGCGTCTGCCGGCGCATATACAGGCACGGGCCCTAGTCCCGACAGGCTCTTGGCCAATCTCGGGTCGGCCGCCATATGGGACGCCATTTCCTCTTCCAGCACCCGTTCGAATTCGCTGAATTCCGGCGTGCGCACCTGAGCAGGTGTGACCGTCGGCGCGGCGTCCGGCTCGAAGCTGGCCGATTGCTCCTGGAAGCGCGAGGCCGAAAAGGGCTCCGGCTGTGGCTGCAGAACTCGGCTGCGGGCCGCATCGAGAATATCGGCGGCATCGCCGATCGGCAGGTTGCCGCTGGCCTGGATGGTGTCCGGCTGATCCATCTCCGGTTCCGTGCGCGCGGGCGGTTCTGGGCGCGCGGGCGGCGAGGTGAAGCGAGACGCCGGGAAAGGCTGGGTCAGAGACGATGGCTGCGGCGCACGTGCCGTGTCATACAGCACAGGCGCTGCAGCGCTTGCCTCGACCCTTACCGGCGGCTCGACCGAAATCCTGGCCGGGGGTTCGACCACAACGGGCTCTTCGGCAACCGGCTGCGGTGTCTGCACCGGCATCACGACGTCGCGAACCGCGGGCGTAGCCACGACAGGTGCTGCAACGGCTGCCGGAACCGGTACCGCAACGGATGTGACCGCTGGTGCCGGGGCCAACGCTGCCGAAGGCGCCGCTGGGGCGGGAGGGGCAGGGGTTGCCGGAGGGGGAACTGCCGCCGGAGAGGCGGCTGCGGCCGTGCGCGGCGCAAGGGCCGGCGGTTCGGCGGGCGGCGTCGCGAGACGCCGTGGCGACGGCTGGGCTGGTGCCCTTGGGCGGGCCGCGGCGCGGACGCTGTCGGGCGCCGGTCTCTCGACGGGCGGCTGCACGGGTGCCGGGGCCAATGGCCGTCTGGCGACAGGCGCCGGTTCGGCCGGCTGCGCGACGGCTTCCGCAAGCGCCTGCGGCATTGTTTCCGGGGCCACCTGCGGCATGCGCTGCTCAAGCACGCCCAGCGTCGGCGCTGGGGACGGTACCGCAAGCGGTTGCGACAGTTCACCGGCGAGATAGGCTTTCGGTTCGCCAATGCCGCTTTCGATGACGATATCGGTCGGCCCGCCGATCATGATCAGATGTTCGATATTGTCGCGCCGGATCAGCACCAGACGGCGGCGGGCATCGACCGCTGCGGCATCCAGCACCTGCAGGCGCGGTTGCCGGTTGCGGCCACCGCGCACGAAGGGAGACGAGGCACGGTTGCGCATCAGCCACAGGACGATGACCAGAACGACAAATGCGACGCAAACGCCGACGGCGGCAAAGATAAAGCGATTGCCGTAGGCGGCCATCAGTTCGTCCAGCATTGTCCCGGGCTCCTATCTCATGTTTATGTACTAGAACGACTTTTCCGTCGTTCAAGCAAGGCAATGCGATCGTTGTCCAGCGATCATTGTATTTGGCACGGGCGAGGCCATTCCAAAGATTCACGCCAAATGCGGCGATCCTATGGGACTGCTTACGTATTGCCTGTGTATTGACGGTCTGTTTGTGCCCTGCCGGAGCTTTTTGCGCCAGTTGCAAATTGCTAAGGGTATTGTGACAAGGCCGATTCCCTTTAATCCGACCATTCGGATCGACAGGGTGCGTATCGGACCACCAGCGAGGGGCGTATGACGACAAAGCGGCAGGCCGACGAGAGTGCAGGGCCACTGGTGGATCGCCGGGCCCGTTCCGGCGCGGCGATGCGCATCATCGTGCTGGCGGTCGTTCTTCTCGCGGCAGCCACCTCCTTCGTGGTCTTCAAGGATTCGCTGGAAAACGAAGTGGTGCTCGGCGTCCTCGGCATCCTGGCCATGGTCGGCATCTTCTTTCTCGTCTCGGCGATCATCGGCTTCATCGAGGTCATGCCGCAGACCCAGACGGACGGGCTTGGCCGCAATTTCCTCGACACCCTGCCGGAAGGTGCGCTGGTGGCCGACGACAAGGGTCGCATCATCTACGCCAATGCCGCCTATGGCCGCATGACGGGGGCCCGCAAGGCGACCGAAGTCCAGACGCTGGAAGCCCTGCTGTCGCGCCACCGCGAGGCCGGCGAGGCACTTTACCGGCTGACCAACAACCTGCGCGAAGGCAAGGAGGGGTCGGAAGAGTTCCGGCTGCTGAAGCCGCTCGGCCTGTTTTCCGACAATGGCTCCGGCGCCCACTGGTACCGCCTGAAGGCGCGGCTCTTGGACGGCGATGCCGCCCATCGCACCCTGCATATCTGGCAGATCGCCGACATCACCTCGGAGCGCGACGACCAGGAGCGCTTCTTCAAGGAATTGCAGAACGCCATCGATTATCTGGATCACGCGCCGGCCGGCTTCTTTTCCGCCGGGCGCAAGGGCGAGATCTTCTATCTGAATGCTACGCTTGCCGAATGGCTGGGCATCGATCTCACCCAGTTTTCGCCGGGCTCGATCTATATCGCCGATCTGGTGGCCGGCGAGGGCATGGCGCTGATCCAGTCGGTGCAGGCCGAACCCGGCCTGTCGAAGACCGAAACCCTCGATCTCGACCTGCGCCGCGTCGACGGCCGCAGCTTTCCGGCACGGCTGGTGCACCGGGTGCGCTCGGCCCGTGATGGCGCGCCTGGCGAAAGCCGGACGATCGTGCTGGCGCGGCAGGAGGGCGGCGCTGCCGACCGCTCGGACTCCGTCGCTTCGATGCGCTTCACCCGGTTTTTCAACAATACCCCGATGGCCATTGCCTCGGTGGACGGCGAAGGCCGGATTCTGAGGACCAATGCGCCGTTCCTGAAACTGTTCTCCGACATCGTATCGCGTGACGACGTCGAGCGCCGCGTCCACCTCGAGGTGATCTTCCACGACAGCGACCGCGAGCGTTTTGCCCAGGCGCTGGCCTCGGCGCGCGACCGTCAGGTCGATATCGCCCCGATCGATTCCCGCCACCCGACCAACGACCTCAGGTATTTCCGCTTCTACGTCAACGCGGTGATCGACCAGAGCGACGAGGCGCCCGAAGAGGCGGCCATCGTCTATGCCGTCGATGTCACCGACCAGAAGGCCCTGGAAACCCAGATGGCCCAGACGCAGAAGATGAATGCTGTCGGCACGCTGGCGGGCGGCATCGCCCATGATTTCAACAATGTGCTGACGGCCATCCTGCTGTCCTCCGATCATCTGCTGCTGCAGGCGCGCCCAGCCGATGCCAGCTTCGCCGACCTGATGGAAATCAAGCGCAATGCCAACCGCGCCGCCGTTCTGGTCCGCCAACTGCTGGCCTTTTCGCGCAAGCAGACCATGCGGCCGACCGTGCTCAATCTGACCGACGTGATCGGCGACCTGCGCATGCTGGTCGATCGGCTGATTTCGGGCACCAATGTCAAGCTGAAGGTCGACTACGGACGGGATCTCTGGCCGGTCAAGGCGGACCTGTCGCAGTTCGAGCAGGTGCTGATCAATCTCTGCGTCAATGCCCGCGACGCCATGCCGGACGGCGGCACCATTACGCTGAGCACCCGCAATGTCAGCCCGCTTCAGGCCGCCGCCTTCAACTATCGGCTGCTGCCGGACGAGGAATTCGTGCTGGTCGAGGTGGCCGATACCGGCACCGGCATCGCGCCTGAAATTCTCGACAAGATCTTCGAGCCCTTCTTCACCACCAAGGATGTCGGCAAGGGCACCGGGCTGGGACTGGCCATGGTCTACGGCATCATCAAGCAGTCCGGCGGCTATATCTTCACCGATTCCGAGGTCGGCAAGGGTACCGCGTTTCGGGTCTTCCTGCCGCGCCATGTGATGGAAGCGGTGCCCGAAGATCGGCTGGGTCCGCTCGATCCGACCACAGAGGCGCAGGCGACACCGGCGATCGCGAGTTCCTCCAACAGCGGTTCGGAAAAGGAACCAGCCGACCTCACCGGCAAATCGGCCGTCGTGCTGTTGGTCGAGGACGAGGAAGCGGTGCGCCGCGGCGGCAAGCGCATGCTGGAGACCCGCGGCTACACGGTCCACGAGGCCGGATCGGGCGTCGAGGCGCTAGAGATCATGGCGGAACTGAACGGCGCGGTGGATATCGTCGTCTCCGACGTGGTGATGCCGGAAATGGACGGCCCGTCGCTGCTGCGCGAATTGCGCAAGGACTATCCGGACATGAAGTTCATCTTCGTCTCGGGCTATGCGGAAGACGCCTTTGCCCGCAACCTGCCGGCCGACGCCAAGTTCGGCTTCCTGCCAAAGCCCTTCTCGCTGAAGCAGCTGGCCGTCGCGGTGCGCGAAATGCTCGACGCCTGAGGCTTTGACATGAAAAACGCCGCGGCGGGTTTCATCCCGTCCGCGGCGCTGGTGTTTGTTCAGGTCTTCCTGTTCGTCAGATCATCGCCACGGCGATTTCGGCGGCCAGGCGCGCATTGTTCTCGACCAGAGCGATATTGGTCTTCAGGCTGCGGCCATCGGTCAGGTGGAAGAGATTGTCGAGCAGATAGGGCGTGACGTCCTTGCCGGTAACGTCTTCGCGCTCGGCATTGGCCAGCGCCCGGCCGATATAGATTTCCATTTCCTCGCGGGCGATCTCGAATTCCTCCGGCACGGGATTGGCAATCAGCATGCCGCCGTCGATGCCGAGCTGGCCGCGGACCTTCTGGAAATTGGCGATCGCTGCCGGGCTTGCCACCGACAGCGGGCTTTTGAGACCCGAGCTGCGCGACCAGAAGGCCGGGAAGTCTTCGCTATCATAGGTGACAACAGGAACGCCGCGCGTTTCCAGAACTTCCAGGGTTTTCGGAATGTCGAGAATGGCCTTGGGGCCGGCCGAAACGACGATGACGGCGGTGCGGGCCAGTTCTTCCAGATCAGCCGAAATGTCGAAGCTTTCCTCGGCGCCGCGATGCACGCCGCCGATGCCGCCGGTCGCAAACACCGAAATGCCGGCCCTGGCGGCGGCGATCATGGTTGCCGCGACCGTGGTGGCGCCGGAGCGCCGCTCGGCAATGGCAAAGGCAAGATCGGCCCGCGAAAGCTTCATCACGTCGGTCATCTGCGCCAGCGCCTTGATGACATCTGGCTCCAGGCCGATATGCAGCACGCCGTCGATCACCGCGATGGTCGCCGGAACGGCGCCCTGCTGGCGAATGATCTCTTCGACGCTGAGCGCCATGTCGAGATTGCCGGGATAAGGCATGCCATGGGTGATGATGGTCGATTCCAGCGCGACGATCGGCGCGCCGCGCGTCTTGGCGGCAGTGACTTCCGCCGAATAGACGATGGGCAGCAGGGGGGAAATGGCTCTGGTCATAGGGTGTCCATGGGTTGCTAGTGGTGTCTCATGACAGCAATTCGGGCTCCGGCACAAGAGCAACTCGGCTTTCGAGCAGGGCCGGCGAAAGGTTTTCGGCCGTGGCATGGCGCGATTCCAGCGTCAGCGCTGCCAGCGCCGCGCCGCGGCGAAGCGCCTGATTGAGCGGCAGGCCGGCCATCAGGCCGGCAATCGTTCCGGCCGCCAGCCCGTCTCCGGCGCCGGTCACATCGGCAATGCACTCCAGCGGCGGCGGGGCCAGGCGGAAGGCCGACGTTTCGTCAAAGGCGATGACGGCCTGTGCACCGCTGGTGATCACGCCGGATCTCAAGCCTTCGGCGCGCAGCAGAGCCGGCCAGCCGCCGGGTTCGTCCGGCCGGCGTCCGGCAAGGGATGCGGCCTCCGCGCCGTTCATGAACAGCAGATCCAGGCCTTCGAGACTGGCGCGGAAATGCAGAACCTTGACCGGCGAGATGGCAATGGCAAACACCGGCATCTGTTCGGCGCGGGCAGCTTTTGTGATCGCCGTCAGCGTGTCGTCCGGAAGATTGGCATCGCACAGGATGGCACCGGCCGCAGACATCGCCTCGCGCACGGCACGCACCTTGAGGCGGCGCGGTGAAAACATCCGGTAGAGATCCATGTCGGCAATGGCGACCACCAGATTGCCGTCACGCTCCAGGATCGCCGTATAGCTCGGCGTGGCCCGGTCGAGAAACACGAAGGGCCGATCGTCGATCCCGGCGCTGAGCGCCGCCGCCGACACCTGCGCACCGGCCGCATCGCCGCCCCTCGGCGATATCATCACGGTGCGGTGTTGAAGCCGTGCGAGCGCCCGGGCGGCATTGAAGGCGCCGCCACCGGGCTCTTCCAGGAAATGACCGGGATTGCTGGCGCCGGGCACGGTCGCACCATGGATCCGGCCCCGTCTGTCGACATGCGCCCCACCGAAAACCAGGATGCCGCCGCTCATCGAAGCCATCCCTGAAGACCATGGAAAATCCGAATCGCGCCCCGTCCCGAGCGCCGATCACCCTCTGCGGGTGGTCCTTGACGACCGCGCTGCGGACCGGTCGAGACGTTTCGTGAACACGCCATGGAATTCCCATTGAAATCAGGGTGTTGATGGGGACTTGCCAAACCGGAACAAATCATGTACAAAACATCCACAGACAGCTTCATTGCCTCCGCGGCTTCAATAACCTAAAGGTGGATCAAATGGCACAAAATTCTTTGCGTCTCGTAGAGGACAAATCGGTGGACAAAAGCAAGGCATTGGAAGCGGCCCTTTCGCAGATCGAGCGTTCGTTCGGCAAGGGGTCGATCATGAAACTCGGTTCGAACGAGAATATCGTTGAGATCGAGACGGTTTCGACCGGCTCTCTCGGCCTGGATATTGCGCTCGGCGTCGGCGGTCTGCCGAAGGGACGTATCATCGAAATCTTTGGCCCGGAAAGCTCCGGCAAGACGACGATGGCCCTGCAGACCATTGCCGAGGCCCAGAAGAAGGGCGGCATCTGCGCTTTCGTCGACGCCGAACATGCGCTCGATCCGGTCTATGCCCGCAAGCTCGGCGTCGACCTGCAGAACCTCTTGATCTCGCAGCCCGATACCGGCGAGCAGGCGCTTGAAATCACCGATACGCTGGTGCGCTCCGGCGCCATCGACGTGCTGGTCATCGACAGCGTCGCGGCACTGACGCCGCGCGCCGAAATCGAGGGCGAGATGGGCGACAGCCTGCCGGGTCTGCAGGCCCGTCTGATGAGCCAGGCGCTGCGCAAGCTGACGGCGTCGATCTCGCGCTCCAATACCATGGTCATCTTCATCAACCAGATCCGCATGAAGATCGGCGTGATGTTCGGTTCGCCGGAAACCACCACCGGCGGCAATGCCTTGAAGTTCTATGCCTCTGTGCGCCTCGACATTCGCCGCATCGGCGCCGTCAAGGACCGCGAAGAGGTGGTCGGCAACCAGACCCGCGTCAAGGTCGTCAAGAACAAGATGGCGCCGCCCTTCAAGCAGGTCGAGTTCGACATCATGTATGGCGAAGGCGTCTCGAAGACCGGCGAACTGGTCGATCTCGGCGTCAAGGCCGGCATCGTCGAGAAATCCGGCGCTTGGTTCTCCTACAACAGCCAGCGGCTCGGGCAGGGGCGTGAGAATGCCAAGATCTTCCTGCGCGACAATCCGGCGCTCGCCGATGAGATCGAGCTGTCGCTGCGCCAGAACGCCGGCCTGATCGCCGAGCGTTTCCTCGAAAACGGCGGGCCGGAGCCCGACGATGGCGACGCTGCCGCGGATATGTAAGTCCGCCGGCATTGGCCGATAAGACCCTGACTTTGATGCTGGCCGGCCATATATCGAGCGATGTATGGCCGGTTTTGCGTGGCGTGGCTGGACAGTGCCGATGGCAGCCGATAAAAGCCATTGATTTTTGACGTCTGTCCGGCATCCGGACGCATAAAAGGGCATGACATGAGCGGCGTAAACGACATCCGGTCGACCTTTCTCGAGTATTTCAAGACCAATGGTCACGAAGCCGTTTCGTCGAGCCCGCTGGTGCCGCGCAACGATCCGACGCTGATGTTCACCAATGCCGGCATGGTGCAGTTCAAGAACGTTTTCACTGGCCTGGAGCAGCGACCCTATTCGACGGCGGCTACCGCCCAGAAATGCGTGCGCGCCGGCGGCAAGCACAACGACCTCGACAATGTCGGCTATACCGCGCGCCATCATACCTTCTTCGAAATGCTCGGCAATTTCTCGTTCGGCGACTATTTCAAGGAGCGCGCCATCGAGCTTGCCTGGAACCTGATCACCAAGGAATTCGGCATCGACCGCAATCGCCTGTCGGTTACCGTCTATCATACCGACGACGAGGCCTTCGATCTGTGGAAGAAGATCGCCGGCCTGCCGGATCACCGCATCATTCGCATCCCGACCAGCGACAATTTCTGGGCCATGGGCGATACCGGCCCCTGCGGTCCCTGTTCGGAGATCTTCTACGACCACGGCGAGCACATCTGGGGCGGACCTCCGGGTTCGCCGGAAGAAGATGGCGACCGTTTCATCGAGATCTGGAACCTCGTGTTCATGCAATATGAGCAGGTGACGAAGGAGCAGCGCGTCGATCTGCCGCGTCCGTCGATCGATACCGGCATGGGCCTGGAGCGCATCGCCGCCGTCCTGCAGGGCGTGCACGACAATTACGACATCGACCTGTTCCGCGCCCTGATCGAGGCATCGGTGGACCTGACCGGCGTCAAGGCCGAGGGCGAGCGCCGTGCCAGCCACCGGGTCATCGCCGATCACCTGCGCTCGGCCGCCTTCCTGATTGCCGACGGCGTGCTGCCGTCCAACGAAGGCCGCGGCTATGTGCTGCGCCGCATCATGCGCCGCGCCATGCGCCATGCCGAACTGCTCGGCTCGCGCGAGCCGATGCTCTACAAGCTGCTGCCGGTGCTGGTCCAGCAGATGGGCCGCGCCTATCCGGAACTGCTGCGCGCCGAAGCGCTGATTTCCGAAACCCTGAAGCTTGAGGAAACCCGGTTCCGCAAGACGCTCGAGCGCGGCCTGTCGCTGCTGTCGGACGCGACCTCCAGCCTGTCGAAGGGCGACAGCCTCGACGGCGAGACGGCCTTCAAGCTCTATGACACCTATGGTTTCCCGCTCGACCTGACCCAGGATGCCCTGCGCGCCCGCGAGATCGGCGTCGACCTGATGGGCTTCAACGATGCCATGCAGCGCCAGAAGACCGAAGCCCGCTCCCATTGGGCCGGCTCCGGCGACAAGGCCACCGAAACCATCTGGTATGAGCTGCGCGAAAAGCACGGCGCCACCGAATTCCTCGGCTACGATACCGAGACGGCCGAAGGCATCGTCCAGGCCCTGGTGCGCGACGGCGTCTCGGTCGACAGCGTCGGTGAAGGCGAGACGGTGCAGATCGTCGTCAACCAGACGCCGTTCTACGGCGAATCCGGCGGCCAGATGGGCGATGCCGGCCGGATCGTTGCCGAAGGTGGCAGCGTGGCGACAGTCTCCGACACCCAGAAGCGCGGCGAAGGGCTGTTCGTGCACATTGCCACGGTTGCCAAGGGCACGCTGAAAGTCGGCGACCCCGTTACGCTTTCCGTCGATCACGCCAGGCGGTCGCGCCTGCGTGCCAACCATTCCGCCACACATCTGCTGCACGAGGCGATGCGCGACGTGCTCGGCAGCCATGTGTCGCAGAAGGGGTCACTGGTCGCCCCCGAACGGCTGCGCTTCGACGTCTCTCATCCCAAGCCGATGTCGGCCGAGGAACTGAAGATCGTCGAGGATATGGCCAACGAGATCATCATCCAGAATGCCGCCGTCACCACCCGCCTGATGAGCGTCGACGATGCCATTGCCGAGGGCGCCATGGCGCTGTTCGGCGAGAAATATGGCGATGAAGTGCGCGTCGTGTCGATGGGCACGGCGGTGCGCGGCGACAAGGCCGGCAAGCCCTATTCGGTCGAACTGTGCGGCGGCACCCATGTCTCGGCGACCGGTCAGATCGGCCTGGTGCGCCTGCTGTCGGAAAGTGCCGTCGGCGCCGGCGTGCGCCGCATCGAGGCGGTGACCGGCGATGCAGCCCGCGCCTATCTCTCCGAGCAGGACGAGCGTATGAAGTCGCTGGCCGCAACGCTCAAAGTTCAGCCGGCCGAAGTGCTGTCGCGCGTCGATGCGCTGATGGACGAGCGCCGCAAGCTGGAGCGCGAACTGGCCGATGCCAAGCGCAAGCTGGCCATGGGCGGCGGCGAGGCGGGGTCAAGCGATGCGACCCGCGACATCAACGGCATAAAATTCCTCGGCCGTGTCGTGGCCGGCGTCGAAGCCAAGGATCTGAAGGCCATGGCCGACGAAGGCAAGGCCGGCCTCGGCTCGGGCGTCGTGGCGCTGATTGCCGTCTCCGAAGATGGCAAGGCCAGCGCCGTGGTGGCCGTGACGGCTGATCTGACCGACCGGGTCAGCGCCGTCGACCTGGTGCGCACCGCCTCGGTGGCGCTCGGCGGCAAGGGCGGCGGCGGACGGGCCGACATGGCCCAGGCCGGCGGTCCGGATGGCACAAAGGCCAGTGAGGCGATCGAGGCGGTGGCCGCCGCCATCGCCGGATAGTTTTCGCGGCGCTGCCGTGCAGGCCTGCGATGGACGATCGATAACAACGCCTTCGACCGACCGGGCGGAGGCGTGTGTTTGATGAAAAGACGTTTAGCCTCTTCGCGTCATCCTCGGCCTTGAGCCGAGGATCCATATCTTTCAACGGGTTATCGATGGTCGGGTCAAGCCCGACCATGACGAAGGGGAGATTGGCGCACTGTGCCGGCAGTCTGATGCCTTTGGCCCACTGGTCGGTGGCGCGTTCTTACTCAGCTGCTGCCGGCCGGCGCATCCGGATGTCGGCGCGCGCCGCTGCAATATCATCCACATAGGTGACCCGCGGTGCCACGACGTCGTGCGCCTCCAGCAGCCGGCGCAGGTCCGCTCCGGCGCCGGCGATATAGACCGCGACGCCTGCCTTTTCCGCCTTGCGGATCGTGCCTTCGATGACATTGGCGGCGGTGGAATCCATGAAGGAGACATTCGAGCAATCCAGCACGAAATTGCGGTACTGGTCGGCGATCCGGTCGAGCACCGAGCCGACAGTGGCGGCCGCGCCGAAGAAGAAGGCGCCGCCGATGCGGTAGATCACGGTATCGCTGTCGGTATTGTCGACGGGCCGCTCCCGGTCTTCGTCTGCTTGCGTCTCGGCCTCATCGTCGGTCTGGCTGTGCGGCGTGACGGTGACGCTTTTTCCCATGCGGTCGATGAACAGCAGCGCCCCCAGCGCGAAACCGACGACGATGCCTTCGGTCAGGTCGCGGAAGATAACCAGCAGGAAGGTGACCAGCAGCACGACCGTATCGCCGCCGGAACTGCGCATCAGGGCGGCAAAGGCGGGCTTTTCCACCATGTTCCAGGCAACGACCGCCAGCACGCCGGCCAGCGCCGACAGCGGGATGAAGCTCGCCAGCGGCGCCGCGATCACCATGAACAGCAGCAGGAAGCCTGCATGCAGCATGCCGGAGACCGGGCTGACGGCGCCGGCCCGCACATTGGTAGCGGTGCGGGCAATGGTGCCGGTGACGCAGATGCCGCCAAACAGCGCCGAGCCGATATTGGCAATCCCTTGAGCCACCAGTTCCATATTGGAGCGATGCCGCCGGCCGGTCATCCCGTCGGCGACCACGGCCGACAGCAGGGATTCGATGGCGCCGAGCAGGGCAAACGCGATGGCATCCGGCAGGACGGCGCTGGCCAGATCCAGGGAAACGTGCGGCAAAGCCGGCACGGGCAGGCCGCGCGGGATGCCGCCGAAGCGCGTGCCGATCGTGTCGACCGGCAGGCCAAGCACGGCAGCGGCAACCGAGGCAAGACCGACGGCGATCAGCAGGCCTGGCCAGCTCGGCCGCAGACGGCGCAGGATCAGGATCGTGCCGATCGTCAGCGCAGCAATGCCAACCGCGGCCGGGTTGACCGTCCGGTAGGCGCCGATGAGCGCCAACAGCTTGTCGATGATCGGTCCCGGCTCCTTTCCCGCCAGCTGCAGACCGAACAGCTCGCTGATCTGGCTGGCAAAGATGATCACCGCGATGCCGGCGGTAAAGCCGACCGTGACGGGGTAGGGGATGAACTTGATATAGGTGCCGAGCCGAAAGAATCCCGCCGCCATCAGCATCAGGCCGGCCATGGCGGTGGCCAGCACCAGCCCGTCGACGCCGTGCCGCGACACGGTGGCGGCCACCAGCACGATGAAGGCGCCGGCCGGCCCACCGATCTGGTGCCGGCTGCCGCCGAGCAGCGAGACCAGGAAACCGCCGACAATGGCGGTGTAAAGGCCGCGATCCGGCGTCACGCCCGAGGCGATGGCAATCGCCATGGAGAGCGGCAGTGCCACGATGGCAACCGTCAGGCCGGCAATCGCATCGGCCCGCAGCCGCGGCAGACTGTATCCTTCCTGGAAAACGCTGACGAGCTTCGGCACAAGAATGGATTGCATGGCGTCAGGCGCCTCGGTTTGCGGGCATCCCGGCAGTCCCCCCGGCCGGTCGGACCATAGGAGCCTGAATCCGGCGATTTGGCAATGCGTCCGGCGGGCTCGACGCGACTGGCGAGGATCGACAACCCATCCTCCTCAGCCATCGCCGACAAACGACCGTGCGGTCTCAATCAGCCGCCAGCCGTCAGCCGGCCACCTGCGCCATGGCCGCATCGTCCAGCGCATTGGCGCGCTTGAAGGCCGGCCGTTCGCTGACCCGTGCCAGATAGTCCACGAAGGCCGGGCGTTTCTCGATGCCGCCGAAGCGCAGGCCCCAGCCGATATGCGAGCCGACATAGACATCGGCGGCGGAAAAGGCCTTTCCCGCCACGTAAGGGTTGGCCGAGACGGCGATCTCCAGGGTGTCCATGACATCCTCGTAGGATCCGTAGCCGATCATGCCTTGTTTGTCGGCCGGCACCTCGAAGCCGAGGCTGCGGTTGGACACGGCAGCTTCGAGCGGCCCGGCCGCGAAGAACAGCCAGCGGTAATAGCTGCCGCGCACCGTGGTCGGCGGCGCCAGGCCCGCGTCCGGGAAGGCATCGGCCAGATAGCTGCAGATCGCCGCACATTCCGTGACGATCACCTCGCCATGGCGCACCAGCGGCACCTTTCCCATCGGGTTGAGACCGCGATAGTTCGCGGCCTTCATCGGCGGGCCAAATGGCAGGATCTCGGCGCGGTATGGCACGCCCACTTCCTCGATCATCCAGCGCGCAATGCGTCCGCGTGACATCGGATTGGTATAGAGGACCAGTGTCTCGGTCATGAGGCCTCCTCGTTATGTTCCCCTTATGTTCCAAAATCACTAACAGCCTTTGATCAACCTATCAAGATTGTTGGGCGAAAATCGCACAAAAAAACCCGGCCGAAGCCGGGTTTCGTGGAAAGCCGAGTGGATGGCGGTTTAAGCGGCCATCGCCTTCTGCAGGTTCTCGTCGACCTTGTCGAGGAAGGCGGTGGTCGACAGCCAGGGCTGATCCGGGCCGATCAACAGCGCCAGGTCCTTGGTCATGAAGCCGGCCTCGACGGTGTCGATGCAGACCTTTTCCAGCGTCGTGGAGAACTTGGCCAGTTCCGCATTGTCGTCGAGCTTGGCGCGGTGCGCCAGGCCACGCGTCCAGGCGAAGATCGAGGCGATCGAGTTGGTGGAGGTTTCCTGGCCCTTCTGGTGCTGGCGGTAGTGGCGCGTCACCGTGCCGTGCGCCGCTTCGGCTTCCACCGTGCGGCCGTCCGGCGACAGCAGGACCGAGGTCATCAGGCCGAGCGAGCCGAAGCCCTGTGCCACCGTGTCGGACTGGACGTCGCCGTCATAGTTCTTGCAGGCCCAGATATAGCCGCCCGACCATTTCAGCGCCGAGGCGACCATGTCGTCGATCAGGCGATGTTCGTAAGTGATGCCGGCGGCTTCGAATTCGGTCTTGAATTCGGCCTGGTAGATTTCCTCGAAGATATCCTTGAAGCGGCCGTCATAGGCCTTCAGGATGGTGTTCTTGGTCGACAGATACACCGGCCACTTGCGCATCAGGCCGTAGTTCATCGAGGCGCGGGCGAAATCGCGGATCGATTCGTCGAGGTTGTACATGGCAAGCGCAACGCCGGCGCCTGGTGCCTTGTAGACTTCCTTCTCGATCACCGCGCCGTCTTCGCCCACGAACTTGATGGTCAGCGTGCCCTTGCCGGGGAATTTGAAGTCGGTGGCCTTGTACTGGTCGCCGAAAGCGTGGCGGCCGACGACGATCGGCTGGGTCCAGCCCGGAACGAGGCGCGGCACGTTCTTGCAGATGATCGGCTCGCGGAAGATCACGCCGCCGAGAATGTTGCGGATCGTGCCGTTCGGGCTCTTCCACATTTCCTTGAGGTTGAATTCCTTGACGCGCTGTTCGTCCGGCGTGATCGTCGCGCACTTGATGCCGACGCCGTGCTTGTTGATGGCATGGGCCGCATCGATGGTGACCTGGTCGCTGGTGGCGTCGCGGTTTTCAACCGAAAGGTCGTAATATTCGATATCCAGGTCGAGATAGGGCAGGATCAGCTTTTCCTTGATGAACTGCCAGATGATGCGGGTCATCTCGTCGCCGTCGAGATCGACGACCGGGTTGGCAACCTTGATCTTGTCCATGAATATCCTCGTCGTGGGTAGGGGGACGGATGTCCCTATGTTGAGTTCAAACCTGTTGCGCTATAGCATTCCACTCCCGGAACGCAAAGCTCTGGCCGGCGCGCATTGCGCCTTTTTGCTGATTTATTGATCCCAAAAATGGACGGCATTGAGGGCCGTGCCGCCATTGTGTTTTGCCGGCCGGCCGGTAAGGTCGCGGCAGTTTTTTTCGTATTTCCGGATGCCCCGTTCATGAAAGCGCTTCTGCTCGTCGCTGCCCTCTGCCTGTCCGCCACCGCCGCGCTGGCTGCCGATCCGACAGGGCCTGTGAAGGAGGTGATCAAGGTCACGGCCGGCAACTGGAAGGCAGAGAACCCGTCGTCCGAAGACATCTTCGACAAGGACCATCTTGGCCGTCTGTTCAGCGCCGATTTTGTCGCCGTCTATACCGAGGCGTCCAAGCATCCGGCCTTCGATCTGCCGGAGGGCGAAACGACCGGCTCGCCCTTCGACTACGACCCGATCGCCGGTGGCCAGGATGGTTGTCCGTTCGAGAACATCCGCGTCGAGGATGATGGCGACGGCCAGGTCACGGCCCTGTTCAACAACCGCAAATGCTTCGGCTCCGATGCCGAATATCAGAAGGACACGGTGCTGATCTTCCACGTCGTGGAGGAGCGCGGCCGGCCTGTCATCGATGACATCTATCCGGTGGTCGACGGCAATTCCGGCAGTTCGATCAAGGACGAGCTGAAGATCATTGCCGCCCAATAAGCGGCCCGCCCAACCACCTTGTCGAGGACCAAGCCATGACGGCGATCTACAAACTGACGATGGCCGGCAGCTTGCTCCTGCTGCTCGGTGCTCCAGCCCAGGCCAACGAACCGGAAGAGCCGGTGAAGCTCCTGGTCGAGATGGCGAGCTACAATGCCGGTGTCGAGCCGAGTGCCAAGGCGGTCTACGACGACTATTTTTCCGCCGGCATGCTGCTCAATTTTTTCAGCCAGGGCTTTACCGAGGCCTATGTGAAGGCCTTGCTGGCATCCAAGCGCGGGAATGACACCATGCTGCTCGACTACGATCCGGTCTTGGGCGGCCAGGAGGGCTGCGTGCCGAAGGATGTCACCTACGGCAAGCCGCAGACCAAGGGCGGCGTGACCGAGGTGCTCGTCGGCTTCAAGCGGAGCTGGTGCTATGACGGCGAGTATGAGGGCAAGAACGAGGTCACGGAAGTCCTCTACCGGCTGGTGCAGGAGGACGACGAGGTCGACGAAAAACGCTACGTGATCGATGACATCCATTTCGTCAACGACGTGCCGCTGCGTGCCGAACTCGAGGCGATGGCAAAATAATCGCGGGCAATGCGGCAGGGGGGCTGGGTATATGAGATTTCGCGTGCTTTTTATGGCGTTGTCCCTGTTCGCCGGTGCCGCCCAGGCGGCCGAGCCGCAGGATCCCGTCGTCACCCTGATGAAGGTCGCCGATGGCATCGAGGGCAATAGTCAGGCGACCGACTATTATGACGAGGTTCTGCTGACATCGATCTACAGCCGAAGCTTTTCGCAGATCTACCGCATGGCGGCGCTGGGCGATGACTTGCTCGACCTACAGGGCGTCATGACCGGGCAGGACGAGGTCGTGGTCAGTCAGGACCCGTGCCCGATGAAGGATCTCAGGATCGCCGCCGGCAAGCCGAAGGGCGATGTCGTCCCGGTTGCCGTCTATTTCGACGTGTCGTCCTGCTGGGGCATCAAGCCCGACAGGACCGAGCCGGCCCTGCGCTTTCATGTCATCGAGGAAGACGGTCGCTACGTGATCGACAATTTCTGGAAGAGCGATTATCGCGATGGCCAGCTCGAGACCTCGGTCAAGGCCAGGTATGCCGATCTGGCGAAAAGCCAGATCGACCACATGCTGAAGGGCTTCGACGGCGAGGAGTAAACCTGCGCACCCTTTGCGTCGGGACATTTTTGTGCCAATGAGCCCCCTCTATCAGTCCAGAGGCGGAAAATGTCAGGCACCAACAGTGAACGCGAACTTCTGACCGAGGGTCCGGCGATCATTCTGGTCGAGCCGCAGCTCGGCGAGAATATCGGCATGGTGGCAAGGGCCATGGCCAATTTCGGCCTGTCGGAATTGCGCCTGGTCAATCCGCGCGACGGCTGGCCGAGCGACAAGGCGCGCTCGGCAGCCTCCAAGGCCGATCATGTGATCGACGGCACGCGGGTTTTCGAGACCCTGGAAGAGGCCATCGCCGATCTCAATTTCGTCTATGCCACCACGGCCCGCGAGCGTTACGGCTTCAAGCCGGTGCGCTCCCCGGTCACGGCGGCATCGACGCTGCGCCACCGCTTCGTCTCCGGCGAGCGCACCGGCATCCTGTTCGGTCGCGAAAAATCCGGCCTGTCGAACGAGGAGGTGGCGCTGGCCGACGAACTCGTGACCTTTCCGGTCAATCCGGCCTTTGCCTCGCTCAACATCGCCCAGGCCGTGCTGCTGATGTCCTATGAATGGATGAAATCCGGCATGGAGGATCTGACCGCCACGGCGTTTCAGCCCCTCGAGCAGCGCCCGGCCCTGAAGGAAGAGGTGCTCGGCCTGTTCGAGCATATCGAGGAAGCGCTCGATGCGCGCGGTTATTTCCGCCCCATCGCCAAAAAGCCGAAAATGGTCGACAACCTCAGGGCCGTGCTGTCGCGTCGCGCCTTTACGGCGCAGGAAGTCGGCGTGTTGCGCGGGGTGATCTCCTCGCTCGACCGCTTCTCCCGCAAAAGACCGCGCGGCAGCGGTGCGCCGGACGACAGCCTTTCAGGCGGTGCCCCGGTTGATGAAGGTGTTGTGGAGCAGGATGACGGCCGGAATGACTCATGACATGAAACCGGTTCTGGTCTTCGACAGCGGCATTGGCGGCCTGACCGTTCTGCGCGAGGCGCGCGTGCTGATGCCGGAGCGCGGCTTCATCTATGTCGCCGACGATGCCGGTTTTCCCTATGGCGACTGGGAAGAACAGCCGCTGAAGGAGCGCATTCTCGACCTGTTCGAAAACCTGCTGAAGACCTATGATCCCGAAGCGGTGATCGTTGCCTGCAACACCGCCTTCACGCTGGCCGGCAGCGATCTGCGCGCCGCCTTTCCCGACAGGCGTTTCATCGGCACCGTGCCGGCCATCAAGCCCGCCGCCGAGCGGACCCGGTCGGGCCTGGTCTCCGTCCTGGCAACGCCGGGCACCGTCAAGCGTGCCTATACCCGCGATCTGATCCAGTCCTTTGCCGGCCAATGCCATGTCCGCCTGGTCGGATCCCAGAACCTGGCGCGGCTGGCCGAGGCCTATATCCGCGGCGAGGGGGCCGACGATGCCGAGATCCTGGCCGAGATCGCGCCCTGCTTTGTCGACAGGGACGGCCGCCGCACCGACATCGTCGTGCTGGCCTGCACCCATTATCCCTTTCTCGCCAATGTCTTCCGGCGACTGGCGCCCTGGCCGGTCGACTGGTTGGACCCGGCCGAGGCGATCGCCCGCCAGGCCCGCCGTCTGGTGCCGCTGACGGAGGGCGCCGAACACCCGGAAGCGTTCGATTTCGCGGTCTTCACCTCCGGCAATCCGGATTTCTCGACGCGGCGCCTGATGCAGGGTTTTGGCCTGCGCATGGCCTGACCATTCCGCTTGCAGTAAAGGCCGAGATCGGATCCGACCGCTCGGTCGGCTTGTATTGCGAAAATCCCGCACTTATTTTGGCAAGCATTGCAAGTCTGTGCTAGAGACGGTTTCAACCGTCGGCAAGACGGCCTTCTGGAGCTTTGAAACACTCGTGTTTGTTGAAATTTTAATCGTCGTTCTCCTGACCATCGTCAATGGCGTTTTGGCCATGTCGGAGATGGCCGTGGTCTCCTCAAGACCGGCGCGGCTCAAGGTGCTGTCCGAACGGGGTAATCGCGGCGCTGAAGTGGCCATCCGGCTGTCGGAGGATCCGGGCAAGTTCCTGTCGACGGTGCAGATCGGCATCACGCTGGTCGGTGTTCTGTCCGGTGCCTTTTCGGGCGCTACGCTGGGCGCCCGGCTCGCCATCTGGCTCGAATCGGTTGGCCTCTCCAATGGTGTTTCGGATGCGCTGGGTGTCGGTTCCGTGGTCGTTGCCATCACCTATCTGTCGCTGATCGTCGGCGAACTGGTGCCCAAGCAGATCGCCCTGCGCAATCCCGAAATGGTCGCCGCCAGCATTGCCCGCCCGATGCTGATGCTGTCGCGCATCGGCGCGCCGCTGGTCTGGCTGCTCGATCGCTCGGGTCGGCTGATCCTCAGCCTGCTCGGCCAGAAGGGCGCATCGGCCGGAACGGTGACGGACGAGGAAATCCGCTCCGTGCTCGCCGAAGCCCAGAGCGCCGGCGTCATCGAGAACGAAGAATCCCAGATGATCACCGGCGTCATGCGCCTTGCCGACCGCACGGCACGCGGCCTGATGACGCCGCGCCGCGATGTCGAGGTGGTCGAGATCGACGACGATTTCGACGTGATCCGCGAAAAGCTGCGCCTCACCCAGCATTCGCGTCTGCCGGTGCGCAACGGCCATTCCGACGAGATCGTCGGCGTGCTGTTCGTCAAGCATGTCTATGACGCCATCTCCCTGTCGCCCGACATCGATATCCGCACCGTGATCAGCGAAGTGCCGATTGTCTCCGACCTGTCGAGCGCCATCGATATCATCAAGGCCATGCGCGCCTCGCCGCTGCATATGGTGCTGGTCTATGACGAGTACGGCCATTTCGAAGGCATCATCACGTCAGGCGATATTCTGGAAGCCATTACCGGCGTGTTCGTCGAACACCAGGAAGAGGAGCCGCAATTCGTGCGGCGCGAGGACGGTTCCTATCTGGTGGCCGGCTGGATGCCGATCGACGAATTTGCCGAGCAGATCCGCCTGCGCATCGAAGACGATCCCGATTACACCACGGTTGCCGGCTTCGTCATTGCCGAGCTGAAGCGCATCCCGGATCTCGGCGACAGCTTCGTCACCCATGGCTGGCGTTTCGAAGTCATCGACCTGGACGGCCGGCGCATCGACAAGCTGCTCGTATCGCCGGTGATCGAAGACGACCACTGAGGCGAAGAGAACCACGTCAAAAAGTGGTAAACTTCCTTTTCGGCGGCGAAATCAGCAGACTGAACGAGCAGGAGCGTGATTCTCCTCCGTGCTGATCGTCTTCCATCCGAAAGAGCGCCGATGTCCCTGCAGAGATTGATCATGGCTGTGTTTTTCCTGCAGCCGATCGCGTTCGGCTGCTGGCTGCCCCGTATTCCGGAAATCCAGGCGCGGCTGGCACTCGGGCCGGCGGATCTGGCCATGGCTCTTCTCGGCCTGCCGGTCGGCACCCTGTTGACCTTGCCGTTCGCCGGTCGTTTGGTGGCACGCATCGGCGGCCGGGCCACGATCCTCTATGGCTTCATGGTCTTTCTGCTTCTGGTCTCGCTGCCGGCCTTCGCCACCAGCATGCCCATGCTGTTCTTCCTGCTGGCGCTGCTCGGCGGGGCGCTCTCGACCGTGGAGCTCGGCCTCAATGTCGAGGCCGATGAGATCGAGACGATGGCGGGTGTGCAGATCATGAGCCGCTGCCACGGCTTCTGGAGCCTCGGCATCATGGCCGGCAGCCTGATCGGCGCGGCGCTCCTGGCGCTGCGACTGCCGCCCGAATGGTCGATCCTGGGCGTTGCCGGCGCCGTCCTGCCGCTGGCGATCCTGGTGAGTGTCAGGCTGCCGCGGCCGCCGGTGAGGGCGCCCGAGACGCTTGCCGTAAAGCCGCCGGGTCTGCATCTGCCGAGCAAGGCCCTGCTGGCCGTCAGCCTGTTCGTCTTCGGCATCACCATGACCGAAGGCGCGATTGCCGATTGGTCGGCGGTCTATCTCAAAGGTATTTTCCAGACGACCGGCATGACGACCGGCATCGGCTATACGATTTTCGCCCTGATGGCGGCCGCCGGACGCTTTGCCGGCGATGCGATGAAGGGCCGGTTCGGCGCCGTGACGACGGCACGCCTCTGTGGATGTTCGTCGCTTATCGGTTTGGGCATTGTTCTGCTGGCGCCAAACGCCACGACCGCGCTGGTCGGCTTTGCCGCCATAGGCTTCGGCGTCTCGGTCGGATTTCCCTTGGCTGTGACCGCATCCGCATCGATCGGCGACCGGCCGGCTGCCGAAAACGTCGCCATCCTGACCTTCATTGCTCTGGCCGGTTTCCTGGTCGGCCCGCCGATGATCGGCTTTGTCGCCGAAGTGTCCAATCTCCGCATCGGCCTGGCAACACTTCTGCCGACCCTCTGCCTCAGCCTGGCCCTGACCCATGTGCTGGCACCCAAGGCCAGCGGCGCACCGAAGCGGATCGTGGTCGGCGAGATCCTCTGAACGCAATTGCTGTCCGCGTCACGGTGCTGCGCTCCCGGAGCGCGCTGTTGCATTATAGCAACGGATTGCCCCTAACCGCTGCAATCGTCAATTGCGCTCTTGTGTCGCATTTAGACTCATGTAATTTTGTGGCCATCCGAAACTCTAGCCGCAGGAGGCGTACGATGCATACTTATATTCGACCGTGCGCCACCATGGCGGATCCGGTGTTTATGATCTCCGCGCATGGCGCCTTGCGATCACGAACCACCAGCTAACGGCTTTTCCGTTCGCGATTCCGCCTTTTTGGCACTTTCTCATTGATTTAACGTGATCGGCTGACCTCGCCTCTGTGCGCCTGGTTCTGCCCGTATCGCCTGTCTTTTTATCTCAGAAGGACCCGGTCGCTTTGCCGCGCCGGGCAGGTAAAACTATGCATAAGGAACAATCATTAGTTGTGGACGATCTGGTCGCCTCGGTCGAGGCGCTGTACCAGAAATTCGGGATGTGGCGGGTCGTCGCCGCCTTTGTCGCGGCAGCGCGGCGGCAGCGGCATACCGCCAATGTGCTGAGCGATCTCTCCCCCCACATGCTGCGCGATATCGGCATGCCGGAGGAGGGGGAGGACTTTCTCCTGCCGCGCAAGCCGTCCCTCTGGGACATCCGGCTTTGATCCTGGGCATGCTCGATTCCGGTGGTATCGCCATCGGAATCGAGTGGCGCGGGCTTAACCGCAACAAAGGGTCGCTGGTTCGATTGGGGTATCGACCCACGATCGCGACCGGCGACCGCTTCTCCTGACAAAAATGTCACCCACCGCGCGATTCCCTGTTGATGGACGGCTATTTCGCTGCGCCGACTCCTGTATTCTTTGCTACAGGTGGCGGCTCGCCTGAAGCGGCGTCAGTAGGAAGAGGTGCATCCAGTGCAGGTCGGAATCGATATGGGAACGGTGACGGGCGGCGCGCCGGCCAAGCTCGATATCGAGGAGCTTTTGGCGACGCGTCTGCTGGTGCAGGGCAATTCCGGTTCCGGCAAGTCCCATCTGCTGCGCCGCTTGCTGGAGCAATCCGCCCCATGGGTGCAGCAGGTGATCATCGATCCGGAAGGCGATTTCGTCACGCTTTCGGAGAAATATGGCCATGTCGTCGTGGATGGTGAACGCACAGAGGCGGAACTGGCCGGCATTGCCAACCGCATCCGCCAGCACCGCGTCTCCTGCGTCCTGACGTTGGAAGGCCTCGATATCGAGCAGCAGATGCGCGCTGCCGCCGCCTTCCTCAACGGCATGTTCGATGCCGAGCGTGAATATTGGTATCCGGTTCTGGTCGTGGTCGACGAGGCGCAGATGTTCGCGCCGTCGGTGGCCGGCGATGTCTCGGAAGATGCGCGCAAAATGTCGCTCGGCGCCATGACCAATCTGATGTGCCGCGGCCGCAAACGCGGTCTGGCCGGCGTGATTGCCACCCAGCGTCTGGCCAAGCTTGCCAAGAATGTCGCCGCCGAAGCCTCCAACTTCCTGATGGGCCGCACCTTTCTCGATATCGACATGGCGCGCGCCGCCGACCTGCTCGGCATGGACCGCCGCCAGGCCGAAATGTTCCGCGATCTGAAGCGCGGCAATTTCGTCGCCCTCGGCCCGGCTCTGTCGCGCCGCCCGCTGCCGATCGTCATCGGCAATGTCGAGACCTCGGCCCGCTCCTCCAGCCCCAAGCTGATGCCGCTGCCGGATGCGCCGCAGGATGTCGAGGATCTGATCTTCACGCCCGACCCGGAAGAGTTCACCCGGCCGATCACCCGCCGCGCGCCGCCGGCACCGCGCCCGACCACCGACATCCTGGCCGAGCTGTCGCGCTCGACGCCGGCCGCCTCCGGCCCGGTTGCCGCCGAGCCGCGCTCCAGCGCGCCGGAAATCTCGGCCGAAGAGCGCGAGGACCGCATGGCGGCAGTGCTGTCGGAAATTCTCGACGATCCGCAGGCCGCCTATCGAACCGATGCCGTGCTCTATCAGGAATTCCTGGTGCGCGCCCGCATGCGCCGCATCGCCGGCCCGCCGATGGCCATGAGCGAATTCCGCCGCCGGGTTGCCGTGACCCGCTCCGGCGTCGATGACGAGACGGCCGCAAGCGAGGCCTGGGCGACGGCGCTGACGCTATCGATCAGCGTCACCGACGACCTGCAGGGCGTGTTCCTGCTGATGGCCAAGGCCGCCATCCGCCAGGAGCCTTGCCCCTCCGACCAGCGCATTGCCAGGGCCTATGGCACCCATTCGGCCCGCCGCGCCCGCCGCCTGCTCGGCTATTTCGAAGAACAGGGCCTGATCGTGTTGCACACCGATTTCTCCGGCAAGCGCATCGTCGCCTTTCCCGATCTGGAGGTCGAAACCCAGCCCGGCGATCCCAATGCCGTGGACATCGACCCGGCGGCGCAATCGGCGGCGGAATAGGTTTGCCTGCGGTCCTGACCGGCACTCAAAGCCTCGCGAGCGTCGCGGGATCAGCCTCACCGTTGTAGAAGCGTGTCAGCACCTGGTCGAAGACGCTGTCGCCATCGCCGGCCTTTGAAAACAGCGTCATCGAGGACCGCAGCTTCAGCACATCCGGAGAACCGAAAATCTCTTCCGCGCTTTGACCGTCAAGGGACAGCAGGATTTCGCAGCAGTCCCGCAATCGGCCCCCGAGCACGGGATGCGCGAGATAGGCCCGCGCCTCGGCAAGCGATGCGATCGCATAGGTCCTGGCCGTCGGGCTGCCGCCCAGTCCCTGGATCTGCGGAAAGATGAACCACATCCAGTGGCTGGCCTTCTTGCCCCGGCGCAGTTCGGCAAGCACGGCGGCATAGACTGGTCGCTGTGCATCGACGAAACGCTGGAGATCGAAGGCTTCGCTCACACCGCTGCCCGTTCCTCCCAGACCTGCACCAGTTCGACGATCGTTTTCACCGCGACCTCCATGTCCTGCACGCTGACCCATTCCAGCGGCGAGTGATAGGCATGGCCGCCGGTATAGATATTGGGGCAGGGCAGGCCCATGAAGGACAGGCGCGAACCGTCGGTGCCGCCGCGGATGCTGTGCAGGACGGGTTCCAGCCCGACGCGGCGCACCGCTTCGGCGAGATTATCGACGATCTCGGGATGCTGGTCGAGCACCTGCTTCATATTGTGATACTGCTGCTTGACCGTGAACGTGTAGGAGGAGCCCGGATAGGCGGTCATTGCCTCCTTGACGATCTGTTCGAGCAGCGCTTCTTTCTCCGCCAGACCTTCGTCGGTGAAGTCGCGGATGATGAATTGCAGATGGGCATGGTCCATCGAGCCGGAGATATCGGTCGGATGGATGAAGCCCTGCCGGCCCTCGGTGGTTTCCGGCGTCTGGTCCTTCGGCAGGCGGGCAACGATGGCGCTGGCGATCTTGATGGCGTTTTCCATCTTGTCCTTGGCATAGCCCGGATGCATGGCAACGCCGGTAATCTCGATCTCCACGCCATCGGCCGAAAAGGTCTCGTTCTCGATCTCGCCGACCGTGCTGCCGTCGAGCGTATAGGCGAATGCAGCGCCAAGCTTGTCGAGATCGACCTTGTCGGCACCGCGACCGATTTCCTCGTCGGTGGTAAAGAGGATCTTGATCGTGCCGTGCCGGATGCCGGGATTGGCGAGCAGCGTCGCCGCCGCCGTCATGATCTCGGCAATGCCGGCCTTGTCGTCGGCACCCAGCAGCGTCGTGCCGTCGGTGGTGACGATGTCATGGCCGATCTGGCCTTTAAGCTGCGGATGATCGCTGACGCGGATCACCTGGGCGGTGTCGCCGGTCAGGCGGATGTCGCCGCCCTGGTAGTTGCGCACGATCTGCGGCTTGACGCCCGTGCCGGTGAAGTCCGGTGCCGTGTCCATATGCGAGCAGAAGCAGATGACCGGCACCGGCTTGTCGGAGGTCGCCGGGATCGTCGCATAGACATTGCCGTGTTCGTCGAGATGGGCATCACCAAGCCCCATCGCCAGCAGTTCCTGCACCAGGATCCGGCCCAGATCCTTCTGCTTTTCCGTCGAAGGCTGGGCTGTCGATGTCGGGTCGGACTGGGTGTCGATGACAACATAGCGGAGAAGGCGGTCGAGGACGGTGTCGGTCATGGGCAAATCCAATCTTTAAAAAGGTTATTGTCCGGACTGCGGGCCCAGATATTTGTTGAACAGGGCCGCCATCTGGTCGTCGCGCTCGGCTGCGCTGTCGCCGCCCAGCACCACGCCGACAACCCGGCGATCGCCATGGCTGGCCGAACTGACGAGATTGTAACCCGAGGCCTTGGTATAGCCGGTCTTGATGCCGTCCGCACCCGGATAGGTGACGAGCAGCCTGTTGTGGCCGCGGAACTTCATGCTGCGAAAGGTGAAACTGGTGGTGGAAAACAGCTTGTACTCCTCCGGATAGTCCCGCATCAGCGCCAGGCCCAGCCGTGCCATGTCGGCAGCCGTGGTCACCTGGTGGGGGTCGGGCAGGCCGGCCGGGTTGGTGAAGACCGTGCTAGTCATGCCAAGCGCGCGGGCCTTGGCGGTCATCATCGCGCCAAAGGCCTGCTCGGAGCCGGCAAGCGTTTCGGCGACCGCCACGGCCGCGTCATTGGTCGACAGCACGATCATGCCCATCACGGCTTCGCGCACGGTGATCTTGTTGCCGGCACCGACTGCGAATTTATACGGTTCCTTGCTTTCGGCATTTTCCGACATCACCAGCCGGTCGTCCCAGTGCAAGCGCTTCTGATGCAGGGCTTCGAAGGTCAGGTACAGCGTCATCATCTTGGTCAGCGAGGCCGGATAGTTGATGACGTCGGCATTCTCGGCGTCGAGCACCTGACCGGTGTTGGCGTCGAGGATCACATGGGCCCGACCGGCGAAAGCCTGGGTCGGTCCGATGGCTGCCAGAACGGCAATGAGGGACGAGAGGAGAAGGGAAGCGTTGCGAGAAGCCATGACAGTCCTGGGCACGATCGAGAATTAAAGCCGATGCTGGCTTTAGACCAGTTTTGCCGAGCTGTCAGCTTCGCAAACCGTCGTCACGATCGTTTGAGTGCAGGCTGATGGAAGGTCGGGGGCGAAAACACGCCGCCCCCGACCGGGTCAGGTCACTGCTCGCTGGCGACCTTGGCGTCACCCTTGCCGAGATGGCGGGTTGCCCAGAGCGAACCGAGGATGCCGGCCGCCAGAATGCCGACCGTGACGCTGAGCGACAGCAGGGGCGGGATTTTGGCCAGCCCCAGCATGTCGGCCACGAAGATCTTCGAGCCGATGAAGATCAGCACCACCGACAGCGCATATTTCAGGTAGACGAAGCGATGGATCAGGGCCGAGAGCGCAAAATAGAGGGCGCGCAGGCCGAGGATCGCAAAGATGTTCGAGGTGTAGACGATGAACGGATCCGTGGTGATGGCAAACACCGCCGGGATCGAATCGACCGCGAAGATCAGGTCGGCGAGTTCGACCATGACCAGCGCCAGAAGCAGCGGCGTGATATAGGTCCGGACCTTGCCGGTCTTCTCGTCGGTCTCGCGCACCATGAACCGGTCCTCGCGAAGCCCGTCGGTCACCGGCAGGTGGCGGCGCAGGAATTTCAGCAACGGATTGCCGGAGACGTCGTATTCCTGGTCGGCCGAAAGCAGCATCTTGATGCCGGTGATGACCAGGAAACCGGCGAAGAGATAGAGAACCCAGTGATAGTTCTCGACGATCGCGGCACCGGCGGCAATCATGATGCCGCGCATGACGATCACGCCGAGGATGCCGTAGAGCAGCACCCGGTGCTGATAGGCGCGGGGAATGGCGAAATAGGAGAAGATCATCGCGATGACGAAGATATTGTCCATCGCCAGGCTCTTTTCGACCACGAAGCCGGTCAGATATTCAAGACCCGCCTGCGGTCCGGACTGGAACCACACCCAGCCGCCAAAGGCGGTGCCGAGCGCGATGTAGAAAGCCGAGAGCGCAAAACTCTCGCGCATGCCGATTTCGGCGCTCTTCTTGTGAAGAACACCAAGGTCGAGGGCGAGAAGAAAGAGAACAAGGGCGAGAAAGGAGAGCCACATCCAAGTAGCGGTCCCCAAAAAGTCGATCCAAAGAAAATCCATAAGGGTTTCCTTTGCCGGATGGTTGATGATTGCAGCTCCGACATCACGGGAATCCGGCACTCGCGTCAGAGGGGCCCGGTGCTGCAGTGACCGTTAGCTGGGGTGGATAAGGCGAAACTTCAAGGCGGGCGTTGACATTCCGACGTCCTCTGCGTAAAGACCGCGCAACGCCGGGCAGAAATGCCGGGCGTTTTACTGACATGTCCCGTGGTTCTCTCCATACGCTTTTTGTGAGAAGCCTGTCAGAGTTTCTAAATCGAAACTCAGAGGAGGGCGTGTTTCCTTGATCCGGTTTGGCAACAAACCGGTGTAACCTGTTGAAAGGAAATGCGATGAGCAAGCGCGCTTCATCCAAGTACAAAATCGATCGCCGCATGGGCGAAAATATCTGGGGTCGTCCGAAGTCCCCGGTCAACCGTCGCGAATACGGCCCCGGCCAGCACGGCCAGCGCCGCAAGGGCAAGCTTTCGGACTTCGGCGTGCAGCTGCGCGCCAAGCAGAAGCTGAAGGGCTACTACGGCGACCTGCGCGAAAAGCAGTTCCGCGCCACTTACGACGAAGCAAACCGTCGCAAGGGCGATACTTCGGAGAACCTGATCGGCCTGCTGGAATCGCGTCTCGACGCGATCGTCTATCGCGCCAAGTTCGTTCCGACCGTCTTTGCGGCCCGTCAGTTCGTCAACCACGGCCACGTCACGGTCAACGGCGTCAAGGTCAACATCGGCTCGTACCGCTGCAAGGCTGGCGACGTGATCGAAGTTCGCCAGAAGTCGAAGCAGCTGGTCACGGTTCTCGAAGCCGTTTCGCTCGCTGAACGCGACGTTCCGGACTATATCGAAGCCGACCACAACAAGATGGTCGCCACCTTCGTTCGCATCCCGGGCCTGTCCGACGTGCCTTACGCCGTCGTCATGGAACCGCAGCTCGTCGTCGAATTCTATTCGCGTTAATCGTCGCGATTGGGTATTCAGAAAGCCGCCCCTCGGGGCGGCTTTTTTTTTGGAAGAAGATGGGGATGTGCATGGATCTGCAGGCGATCATCGATGACATTGCCTTGGCGTTTGCCGAGCGGCGCGGCGAAGGCAAGGTTGCCGACTACATCCCGGAGCTTGCCAAGGTCGACCCCAAGCAATTCGCCATCGCCATCACCACGGTCGATGGCGCCGTCTACACTGCCGGCGATGCCGCAACGCCCTTCTCGATCCAGAGCATTTCCAAGGTCTTCATGCTGACCCTGGCGCTCGGCAAGGCCGGCGAGACCGTCTGGAACAGGGTCGGCCGCGAACCGTCGGGCTCCGCCTTCAATTCCATCGTGCAGCTCGAACACGAGCTCGGTATTCCCCGCAATCCCTTCATCAATGCCGGCGCGATCGTCGTCTGCGACATGGTGCTGGCCGGCTACAAGCCCAAGGAAGCGATCGGCGAATTGCTGCGTTTCGTGCGCTACCTGGCCGATGACGAGACGATCAGCATCGATCAGGCCGTGGCGAGATCGGAAACCCAAACCGGTTTTCGCAATTATGCGCTCGCCAATTTCATGCGCTCCTTCGGCAATCTGCATCACGATGTCGACCACGTGCTCGGCGTCTACTTCCACCAATGCGCCCTGTCGATGACCTGCCGGCAGTTGTCGCGGGCCGGCCTGTTCCTGGCCGCGCAAGGCGCCGATCCGATCAGCGGCTACTCCGTGGTCTCGCCGAAGCGGGCGCGCCGCATCAATGCGCTGATGCTGACCTGCGGCCATTATGACGGCTCGGGCGATTTTGCCTTCCATGTCGGCCTGCCCGGAAAAAGCGGCGTCGGCGGCGGCATCATGGCGATCGCGCCGGGCAAGGCGTCGATCGCCGTCTGGTCGCCGGGTCTCAACAAGGTCGGCAATTCCCAGCTCGGCTCTCTGGCGCTGGAGATGCTGGCTGCGCGCACCGGCTGGTCGGTGTTCGGCGCCTGATCGCTTGGCGCAGGCCCGCGCCATGCTGCGATCACACAAACGTGTTTGCATCGTCACCCCTGAACGGATTGCATGATCGGCAGATTGCCACTGTAGATACTGGGATTTAGGGCGCCGCATTTAAAGAAAAGGAAATAAAATGCCGTATGTAAATGTCTGGCTCCAAGATGACCGGAGAAGGACATGGCTTTACTGACGATCGTTGCACCTTTCTTGAACGAGCGCGATTCCGCTCTGGAGTTCGCGGCGTTTGCGAAACGGCTCGGCTCGGAAGTCAAGCGGCTTCATGATCTGGATCTGGAACTGGTCATGGTCGATGACGGCAGCACGGATGACAGCATCAAGATTTACCGTGAAAATCTCGAGGGCCAATGGCGCATCGTCGAACTCAGCCGCAATTTCGGCAAGGAGATCGCGCTGTTTGCCGGCATCGAGGAGAGCCGCGGCGACTATGTCATGATGGTCGATGCCGATCTGCAGCATCCCTATGACGTCTGCATGGAACTGATCTCGACGCTTCTGGCCGATGACGATCTCGACGTGGTCTACTCGATCCGCGACGACCGCCACAAGCAATCGATGAAAAAGGCCATTGCCGGCAGTTTCTTCTACTGGATGATCAACTCCAAGCAGCGCTTCATCATTCCGGAAGATGCCGGCGATTTTCGGATCATGCGCCGTCCGGCGGTGGATGCGCTGCTGCGGGTGCGGGACCGCCGCCGCTTCAACAAGGGTCTCTATGCCTGGACCGGTTTCCGGCAGAAGGGCATCTATTACACGCCGGATGTGCGCAGTGCCGGCGCCACAAAATGGTCGCGGCTGTCGCTGGTCGCCCTGTCGCTGGAGGGCATTACCTCGTTTTCCGCCATGCCGCTGCGGTTCGTCTCGCTCTGCGGTTTCGTCATCGGTACCCTCGGCATGCTCTATGGTCTTGAAATCATTATCTCGACGCTGATCTTCGGCGCTGATGTGCCGGGCTTTCCGAGCATCATGTCGGCCGTCTCGGTGCTCGGTGGCCTGAACCTCGCTTTGCTCGGTCTGCTGGGCGAATATGTCTGGGTGTCCGTCAGCGAAGGCAAGGATCGGCCGCTCTACATCGTGCGCCGGCTGCACAAGTCGGATGCCAAGGGATGAGCCTTGACGGCCGGCGGCTGCCGGACGGCACGCCTGACCGGCGCTTCGTTCTGGTCGCCGATGATTACGGCCTGTCGCCGGGCGTCAGCCGCGCCATCCGCGAATTGCTGGTCGCCGGAAAGCTGACCGGAACCGGCTGCATGACGCTGTTTGCGGAATGGCCGGGGGAGGCGGCAAAACTGCTGGAGCTGGCGCCGTCGGACCGCACCTGCATCGGCCTGCATTTGACCCTGACCGATTTTCGACCGCTGAGCGCAGCGCCTGACAAAGTCGCCATGCCGGCGCTCAAGCAGCGCTTGCTGGCAGCCTATGGCGGGCAGGGCGAGGAGGGTGCCATCCATGCCGAGCTGGATGCCCAGCTATCCGCCTTCGTCTCAGCCATGGGCCATGGCCCGGCCTATATCGACGGTCATCAGCATGTGCATTTCCTGCCGGTCGTGCGCCGCTGGCTGCTGGCCCGCAAAAGCCATCTGCAATCACTCGGCCCCTTGCCCTGGCTGCGCGGCGCCCCCAGCCTCGCATGGGCGCCAAATGTCAGGCTGCGGGCCAAGGTGGCCATCGTTGCCGTCATTGCTCTGGGGTTTGACCGTCAGATGCGGGCCGCCGGTTATCCGGTTAAGGGGCCGCTCGCAGGTTTTTACGACTGGTTGCAGCCTCAGGCCTTTCCTCCTCTGATGAACTTCCTTAAAGAGCGGGGGCAGCATGGCATGGTCGTCATGTGCCATCCCGGCCATGGCGATGACCTGCTGCGCGCCCGCGATCCGCTGGTCGCCGCCCGTGCGGTGGAATTTGCGGAGCTGATGGGCCGGGACAGCATGGCCCTGCGGGCACGCGACGCCGCATAGGGTTTAACCGTCGAGAGGCTTGCCAATGGATATGCGCGCGGTTCAGGATACCACCGCCGAGCTTGCAGACGACGGCGCCGACGACGCGCTGCGCCATCCGCTGTTTGCGGCGGCCCAAAGCTCCGTTTCGTTCAACAAGCTGCGCAAGCGCCTGCTGCGTCAGGTCCGCCAAGCGATCGGCGATTTCGACATGCTGAAGGACCAGCGTCGCTGGCTGATCGGTGTGTCGGGCGGCAAGGACAGCTACGGCCTTCTGGCGCTGCTGCTCGATCTCAAATGGCGGGGCCTGCTGCCGGTCGAACTGATTGCCTGCAATCTCGACCAGGGCCAGCCGAACTTCCCGAAACATGTCCTGCCGGACTATCTGAAATCGATCGGCGTCGCGCATCGCATCGAATATCGCGACACCTATTCGATCGTGAAGGAAAAAGTGCCGGAGGGTGCCACCTATTGCGCGCTCTGTTCGCGGCTGCGGCGCGGCAATCTCTATCGCATCGCCCGCGAGGAGGGCTGCGACGCCCTGGTGCTCGGCCATCACCGCGAAGACATTCTGGAAACCTTCTTCATGAACTTCTTCCATGGTGGGCGTCTCGCCGCCATGCCGGCCAAGCTGATGAACGACGAGGGCGACATGTTGGTGCTGCGGCCGCTTGCCTATGCCGCCGAGGATGACATGGCGAAATTCGCCGCCGCCATGCAGTTCCCGATCATCCCTTGCGACCTCTGCGGCTCCCAGGACGGCCTGCAGCGCAATCTGATGAAGGAGATGCTGGCCGGTATAGAAGCGAAGATGCCGGGCCGCAAGGATGCCATGCTGCGGGCGCTCGGCCACGTCAATCCGTCCCATCTGCTCGATCCGAAACTTTTCGACTTTTCGGGCCTGACTGTCACGAAGCCTTCTTGAGCCAGGCGCATGCGAGATTTTTGAGTTTTCACCAGCCTTGAGAGAGTTTTTCCGTGTTTCATGACCATGATATCGACGCCGTCCTGCAGATCGTCAAGGACGCCGCCGCAAGCCAGATCGCGCCCCGCTTTCGCCGGCTCGGTCATGCCGATATCGCCCAGAAAAAATCGTCGATCGATCTGGTGACGGAGGCCGATCTTCTGTCGGAAAAGCAGATGACGGAGGCGTTTCTGGCCCGTTGGCCCGGCGCTCTGGTGGTGGGCGAGGAGGCTTGCGAAGTCAATCCGGGCATGATCGGCGCCCTGAGGGATGCGGACCTGGCTTTCGTGATCGATCCGGTCGATGGAACCTTCAATTTTCAGGCCGGCCTGCCGCTCTACGGTACCAATCTCGCGGTCGTGGTGCGCGGCGAGACGGTGGCGGGCATCATCCATGAATCGGTGCTGGGCGATACCCTGGTGGCATCGCGCGGTGCAGGTGCGCATTTCCTGCGCGCCAATGGCGAGCGCACGTCCTTGAAGGTGGCCGCCGGCTGCGATCTCTCGTCCATGGTCGGAACGATCTCCATCAACGAATTGAAGGGCGACGAAAAGCGCCGCATCGCCGGCAACCTGACCAAGGCCAAGATGGCCTTTGCGTTTAATTGCTCGGCCTATGAATATTGGCTGGTGGCCACCGGCAAGGTGCATTTCATCGGCCACTATAAACTGATGCCCTGGGATCATCTGGCCGGCGTCCTGATCCATGCCGAGGCCGGCGGCTATACGGCGCGTTTCGACGGCAGCCCCTATCTGCCGGGCGATCTCTCCGGCGGCATTCTGTCGGCACCGGATCGCGACAGCTGGGACATGGTCTTGAAGGACGTGGTTCTCGCCTGAGCCGCCTCACACAGATATGCAAAATCACTGAAAGGAACTGTTATGGCCGAACTCGATATTGCTGCCCTTGCCAATCTGCTGCAGGAGGCAGCCTATACCGAGATCATGCCGCGCTTCCGCAATCTCGGCGATGGCGATGTGCGGATGAAGTCCGAGGCGATCGATGTCGTCACCGAGGCGGACGAGGCAGCCGAACGGCTGATCCGCGCCCGCGTTGCCGAGATCCTGCCCGATGCCGTGTTCATCGGCGAGGAGGCCGTGGCCGCCGACCCGTCCATCCTTGACAAGATTGCCGATGCCGAGCTTGCCGTGATCGTCGATCCCATCGACGGCACCTTCAATTTCGCCGCCGGCCTGCCGCTTTTCGGGGTGATGATGAGCGTGGTCAAAGCCGGCGAGACGGTGGCCGGCATCATCTTCGATCCGCTCGGCAACGACTGGGCGATCGCCGAAAAGGGCTCCGGCGCCTGGCTGTGCAAGCCGGACGGTTCCCAGGAGCAGATGTTCATGCGCCCGTCGCAGCCGCTGGCGCAGATGATCGGCATCGCCAATACCGGCTTCTTCGACATCGACACCCGCCGGCGAATCCTGTCCAATCTTGCCGACGTCCGGCTGTTCACCAGCTATCGCTGTGCCGCCCACGAATACCGCATCCTGTGCCAGGGCCATATGGACTTTGCCATGTACAACAAGCTGATGCCCTGGGATCACCTGGCCGGCACGCTGATGGTGCAGGAGGCCGGCGCCCATGCCGCCCGCTTCGACGGATCGCCCTATCTGCCGCATCACACATCAGGCGGGCTGCTGATTGCCGCCGACGAGGACGCCTGGCAGGAACTGCGCGACAAGATCTTTACTGTCTAACGAAAAAGGCCCGGATCGCTCCGGGCCTTTTTGTGTCTGCTGTGGCTCTTCAGCGCGGCGCGTTCTGGGCCTGGAACAGCCGGCCTTTTTCGCCGATCAGCACGAAGATCAATCCGATCAGCGACACGACGAAATAGCCGGTGACCATCGGTAGGGCCGTTCCGTCATAGGCCTGGCCGATCATCGCGCCGATCAGCGATCCGCCGACCGTGCCCATGAACCCCAGCACCGACGAGGCCGTGCCGGCCACATGGCCGAGCGGCTCCATGGCCAGCGAGTTGAAGTTCGAGCCGATCCAGCCGAACTGGAACATGGCGAGCGAAAACAGCGTGATGAAGATCGCAAACGGCATCGGCTGCGGCCCGAAATACTGGCCGAGAAACCATACGAAGGTGATGCCGATGAAACCGAGCAGCGAGGCATGCGACAGGCGCCGCATGCCGATACGCCCGACCAGCTTGGAGTTGACGAAGGACGACAGCGCCATGAACAGGGCGACGGCGGCAAAGGCGACCGGGAACCAAACCCCGAGCTGG
The DNA here is from genome assembly GCF_023701945.1 of Rhizobium sp. CG5. Lineage (GTDB taxonomy): Bacteria > Pseudomonadota > Alphaproteobacteria > Rhizobiales > Rhizobiaceae > Allorhizobium. The sequence continues at coordinate 47,114 of NZ_JABAEF010000022.1, read as the reverse complement.
TAGATGCCGACATAGACCTGCTGGGCGGAATTGATGAAGCCGAACAGCGCGCCGAAGATGAAGGTGCTGGCAATCGTGTAGCAAAGCGCCATGCGGTTGGTCAGCACGATCTTGAACCCGGCCAGGATCGACGTCACCGTGAACGGTCTGGTATCGGCCGGAGACAGGGTTTCCGGCAGGCGCAGATACATCCACAAGCCAACCACCAAGGCGGCAATCGCCATGAAGATGAAGATCAGGTGCCAGTGGCCGAGCAGCATCACCACCTGGCCCGTGCCCGGCGCAATGACCGGCACGACCATGAACACCATCATGATCAGCGACATGACCTCGGCCATCTGCCGGCCGCCGTAGACGTCGCGCACGATCGAGACGGTGATGACGCGCGTTGCCGCCGAACCGATGCCCTGCACGAAACGCAATACCAGAAGGCCGGCAAACGACGGCACGAAAATCACGGCCAGCGATGAGAGGACATAGATGCCAAGGCCGAAGAGCATCGGATTGCGGCGACCGAAGCGGTCGGCGATCGGCCCGTAGAACAGCTGCGCGACGCCGAAGCCGATCAGATAGGCAGTCACCACATATTGCCGGTGGTTCTCGTTCATCACGTTCAGCGACTGGCCGATCTCTTGCAGGCCCGGCAGCATGATGTCGATGGCCAGGGCATTCAGCGCCATCAGAAGGGCCATCATGGCAATGAATTCGACTTTGCCCATGCCTTTCAAGGCGGCAGGGGCCGTTTGTGACGGATTTGTCATAAAATTGGATCCTGAAACGGAAATAAGGCGTTGCTTGACGCAACGCCCCATATGCAATGAAACCGATGTGGTTCGGCCCCTTCAAACAAAGGGGCGTGGCGAGAGCTTATGCCGCGCCGCGAACGCTGATGCCCTGTTCCTGAAGGTGGCCCTGCAGCTCACCCGCCTGGAACATTTCCCGGATAATGTCGCAGCCGCCGACAAACTCGCCCTTGACATAGAGCTGCGGAATGGTCGGCCAGTTCGAATAATCCTTGATGCCCTGGCGGATTTCCGCATCTGCCAGCACATTGACGCCCTTGTAGTCGACGCCGAGATAGTCGAGAATCTGCACGACTTGGCCGGAGAAGCCACATTGCGGAAACTGCGGCGTGCCCTTCATGAAAAGAACGACATCGTTGCTTTTCACTTCATTGTCGATGAGGTCGTGAATTCCGCTCATAGGTCTGTTCCTTTCACATGCGGGGTCAAGATCCGCTGCTTGAAATCTGTTCTCTAGATAGCATGCGACGCGACAAATTCCAGCCCGAATTGAAACGAAAGCGTTTCTGCCGGTCCGCCATGATCATGCCTGGACCGGTGAACGGGGCCTTAGCGGCTCTTCCGGGTGACGCGGCGGGCGTTGCGGGCCCGCTTGCTGCGCGCCAGTTCCTTTTCTGCCGCCAGCTTCTTCTTGGCAGCGATCGTCGGGGCATCGACCCGGGGCTGCCGTCGCTTCGACTGGGACAGCTCCTCTGAAATGGACTTCACCAGCGAGCTGAAAAACGTACCGATAATATTCGCCATGGTCGTGTGCCTGTTGTGACTGTCAAAGCTCGGGAGGAATGGAGGTCTGCAGGGCGAGCGCATGCAGCACGCCGCCCATATTGCCCTTGAGGGCGTCATAGACCATCTGGTGTTGCTGAACGCGGGTCTTGCCGCGGAAGGCTTCGGCCACGACTTCGGCCGCATAATGGTCGCCGTCGCCGGCCAGGTCACGGATGACCACCTTGGCGCCGGGAATGCCTGCCTTGATCATGTCTTCGATGTCGCCGGGATTCATGGCCATGGGCAAGCTCCTTGTTCTTCGTCTTACTCTGCAGCGGCGAGCTGGTTGGTCTCGCCATCCATGAAATCAGGGAACCACGATTCATGGGCCCGGCGCAATTGCTCAATCGGCAGGGCAAAGAGGCCGTCGACCGAAAGGGCCGTGCCGCCCACCGTGCCGAGCCGGCGGAACGGAACGCCCGAGCCTTCGGCATTGGCGCAGATGAAATTGGCAAGCTCGGACGGTACGGCCAGCACGTAACGGGCCTGGTCCTCACCGAACAGCAGGGCATGGCTCATGCCGCGGCCTTCCGACAGATCGATGCTCATTCCCTTGTCCGAAGCCATCGCCATTTCGGCAAGGGTAATGGCAAGGCCGCCGCTGGAAATGTCGTGGCAGGCGGTCACCTGGCCGTTGCGGATCGCCGAGCGCACGAAGTCGCCATTGCGGCGTTCGGCATGCAGGTCGACCTCGGGTGCCGGACCGTCGACCACGCCGACGACGTCGCGCAGGTAGACCGAGGAACCCAGATGCGAGCCATCGACGCCGATCATCAGAAGATGGTCACCGTCCTTGGCCGTGCCGATCTTCGCCATGCGGCTCCAGTCGGGAAGTAAGCCGACGCCGGCAATGGTCGGGGTCGGCAGGATGGCCACGCCATTGGTCTCGTTGTAGAGCGACACATTGCCGGAAACGATCGGGAAGTCGAGCGCCCGGCAGGCCTCGCCGATGCCCTCGATCGCCTTGACCAGCTGGCCCATGATTTCAGGCTTTTCCGGATTGCCGAAATTGAGGTTGTCGGTGGCCGCCAGCGGCTCGGCGCCGGTCGCCGTGATATTGCGCCAGCATTCGGCCACGGCCTGCTTGCCGCCTTCGAACGGATCGGCCTCGACATAGCGCGGCGTCACGTCCGACGAGAAGGCCAGCGCCTTTTTCGGATGGGTCTCGACGCGCACCACGCCGGCATCGCCGCCCGGCAGCTGCAGCGAATTGCCCTGGATCAGCGTGTCATATTGCTCGTAGACCCAGCGGCGGCTCGACTGGTTCGGCGAGCCGACCAGCGTCATCAGCGCCTGGCCGTAGTCGGCCGGTTCGGCCACCAGATTGGCGGGCAGGGGCGCGCGCTTGGCGGGCTCGCGCCACGGCCGGTCATATTCCGGTGCCTGGTCGCCCAGGTCCTTGATCGGCAGATTGGCGACTTCCTCGCCCTGGTGCAGGACGCGGAAGCGCAGATCGTCGGTGGTCTTGCCGACGATGGCGAAGTCCAACCCCCATTTGACGAAGATCGCCTTGGCGACCTCTTCCTTGGAGGGCTCGAGAACCATGAGCATGCGCTCCTGGCTTTCCGACAGCATCATCTCATAGGCCGTCATGCGGTCTTCGCGCACCGGCACGGTGTCGAGATCGAGTTCAATGCCGAGATCGCCCTTGGCGCCCATTTCGACCGCCGAACAGGTAAGACCGGCAGCCCCCATGTCCTGGATGGCAATGACCGCGCCGGTCTGCATCAGCTCAAGGCAGGCTTCCAGCAGGCACTTTTCGGTGAAGGGGTCGCCGACCTGAACAGTCGGGCGCTTTTCCTCGATCGATTCGTCGAATTCGGCCGACGCCATGGTCGCGCCGCCGACGCCGTCGCGGCCGGTCTTGGCACCGAGATAGACGACCGGCAGGCCGACGCCCTTGGCTTCCGACAGAAAAATGCCGTCCGACTTGGCAAGGCCCGCCGCAAAGGCATTGACCAGGATATTGCCGTTATAGCGTTCATCGAATTCCACTTCGCCGCCGACCGTCGGCACGCCGAAGGAATTGCCGTAGCCGCCGACGCCGGCGACCACGCCCGACACCAGATGGCGGGTCTTGGCATGGTCCGGCGCCCCGAAGCGCAGGGCATTCATCGCGGCAATCGGCCGGGCACCCATGGTGAAGACGTCGCGCAGAATGCCGCCGACCCCGGTCGCAGCCCCCTGATAGGGTTCGATATAGGACGGGTGGTTGTGGCTCTCCATCTTGAACACAACGACATCGCCATCGTCGATATCCACCACGCCGGCATTTTCGCCGGGCCCCTGGATGACCCGGACGCCGGTGGTCGGCAGGGTGCGCAGCCAGCGCTTGGAGGACTTGTAGGAACAATGCTCGTTCCACATGGCGGAAAAGATGCCCAATTCCGTAAATGTCGGCTCGCGGCCGATCAGGTCCAGAATGCGCTGATACTCGTCCGGCTTCAGGCCATGGCTGGCAATCAGATCGGGAGTGATGGGGCGGGAATTGGAAATCGTCATCGGTGCCGTCAGATCCATTCAGGAGAGGTTCTGACGTCTCTTTAGCGCATGCCGCCAGCCGGTGCGACAGGAAAGTGTTGTCCTGAAGGCACGATTGCGCGGCAATCCACCAATTCCGCCGGGCGGCGCCCTTCAGGCATAGCTGTCATAGCCGGAGCGACCATTGTCGAGCAGGCGGCGCAGGGTCAGCATGCCCTGGCGCACCTCTTCGCGGTCGGCCGGAGCCGAATAGCCGATGCGGGCACGGTGGAAGACCTTGTCCGGCCGGCCCGCCTTGAACTCGTCTTCGTCATCGACCAGAACACCGGCATCAAGGGCTGCATTGCGGAACGTGCCGGACAGCCAAGGCTCCGGCAATTTCAGCCACAGGAATGGAATGTTGGGCAGCGACTGGTAGTCGAGACAGGACAGGATCTCGTGGGCGATGCGCTGGCGCGCATTGATCTCGTCGATGCATTTCCGGCGAATGGCCGCAGCCTCGCCCGACAGCACCAGCCGCGCGCAGATTTCGGCCAGCATGAACGGGATGCCACCGGTCACCATCTTGTGGGCAATGCGGATGCGCTGGCTGAAATGTGGGGGGCAGGCGACCCAGCCGCCGCGCACGCCGGCCGCCACCGATTTCGACAGGCCACCGACCAGAAAGGTGCGGTCAGGCGCCAGTTCTGCCAGCAACGGCAGGTCGTCGTCGGCCATCGAGCCGTAGAGATTGTCCTCGATCAGCCAGACGGAATGGGTCCGGGCGATCTCGGCGATCTGCTGGCGCCGCTTCAGGGAAAGGGTGGCGACTGTCGGGTTCTGCGCCGAGGGCATCAGGAAGGCGGCTCTCGGGTGTTGCTGCGCGCAGACCCGCTCGAAATCCTCGGGGATCAGCCCGTGTTCATCCGATTCCACCTGAATGCTGCGGCGACCGATCAGGCCGGCGCTGCGGCTGATCTGCGAATAGGTGAGGTTCTCGAAGACGATCTTGTCGCCGGGTGCGGTGACGGCCGACAGAACCGCCATGACGCCGGCATGGGCGCCGAGCGTCGGCACGATACTGTCGATCTCCGGCGACCATGGCCCGCGCGACAGCCATGTCTGACCGGCCTCGAACCAGGTCTGCGGAAAGCTGCGGGTGTAACTGGAGATCTCGGACGGATGGTCGCGCATCATCTCGGCGAACATCCGGCCAAGGATCACGCCCTGGCCGATATCGGGCGCTGCCGTACTGTCGAAGCGGATCTTGCCCGGTGGCGCGTTGATGACGCGCGTGCCGGCGAGGTTGACGCTGACCGGATCGAGGGCTGCATCCGGCGCCTCCGTTGAGCGGTCCAGCACATAGGTGCCCCGCCCGACTTCGCCGCTGACAAGGCCGCGCTCGCGGATCATCGTATAGGCGCGACCGATTGTACCGATTGTCACCCCGAGATCATAGGCGAGATTGCGCTGCGGCGGCAATTTGGCGCCGGGCGGCAGGGCGCCGTCCGAAATCGCCCGTTCGATCTGATCGGCAAGCCGACTGTAAAGCGGACCGGAACCCGCGGAGAGATTGGGAATCCAATTTGTCATGGTGACAATTCCCTATATTGTATCGGTATCTCTGTCAAGCTATCAGCATTGTCATCCGAAATCGAAGGATTGGCTGGAATGTTATGAGTGCAATCGATACAATATCTGGATGTCAATCACTGCTATCCGGTTCCACCGAGACGAAGGCGCTGCAGGCAAAGCGCGCGGGTCTGCTCTCCGCCGCTTGGTCCTGGTGCATGACGCGCATCGACAAGCGCCGCAGCCGCAAGACGCTGGCGGATCTGACCGACGAGCAATTGCGCGATATCGGTGTCACGCGGGCTCAGGCGCTCCGCGAGGCAAGCCAGCCGTTCTGGCGGTAATCTCTGGCGGTCGTCTCGGTCAGCAATCGCGATCTGCGCTGACGCCGATCAGCAGCCCTTGTCGCCGGCCGCCCAACGCTTGACGTCGGCGGCGATACGGGCAGCCGTCGGCTCGCCCATCATCGGACCGAAGGCGCTCAGCTTGGCAGGCCGGCCTTCGGCCTGCACGACCAGAACCGGGCGGATGTCCCGGCTGCCGCGCCGCACCAGCAGAAAACGCGGCTTGCCGCTGAAGGAATTCAGCTCCGGCGCCATCTCATAGGCCTTGAAGGCCGCATCGCCGGATTTCATCCAGCAGCGATTGGCGCCGACCGCCACTTTCTCCATGACGTCGAGCGCCGATTGCGTTCTGGCCGCGGGGCCGGGTGCCTTCGGCTGGCAGGCGGAGAGGGCCAGAAGGCCGAGGCAGGCGAAGACGGTAAGGGCAATGCGCATGAAATGCTTTCGGTTGGGGCTTTCGCCCTCCCTATCACGCTGACAGTTAAGCAGCGATTACGTCGAGTGCCGAGGCAAAGATGCCGCGGCCGTCATTGCCGCCATGGGCCGCTTCGATCAGGTTTTCCGGATGCGGCATCATGCCCAGCACATTGCCGCGCGCATTGATGACGGCGGCAATGTCGTTCATCGAACCGTTCGGATTGGTGCCGTCAGCATAGCGGAACACCACCTGGCCATTGTCCTCGATGCTTTTCAGCGTCTCGGCATCGGCGAAATAATTGCCGTCGTGATGGGCGACCGGGCAGCGGATCACCTGATCCTTGGCATAGGCGCGGGTAAAGTCTGTGTCGTCGTTGACCACCTTCAGCTTGATCTCGCGGCACACAAATTTCAGCGAGGCATTGCGCATCAACGCGCCGGGCAGCATGCCGGCTTCGACCAGGATCTGGAAGCCGTTGCAGACGCCGAGAACTTTGACGCCCTGTTCCGCCTTGGCCTTGATCGCCTGCATGACCGGCATGCGCGCAGCAATGGCGCCGCAGCGCAGATAATCGCCATAGGAAAACCCGCCGGGAATGACGATCAGGTCGACATCGGGGATTTCGGTTTCCGTCTGCCAGACGGTGATCGGCGCATGGCCGGAAATCTTGGTCAGCGCCGCCAGCATGTCACGGTCGCGATTGAGGCCTGGAAGTTGAACGACGGCTGATTTCATGGATGTGGCTCGAACCTTGATTGTGCTTCCTGGAGTTCACGCAACTCCAGCCGATTTTCGATGCGGTCTAGTCGTGTCTCGAAATGCGCGAGGGATCCGCGCATGGTATTGAAGTCGCCCTGCAGGAGATGAATCTGGTTGCGCAGGCTCAACAGGTCCTGCCGGATATCCTTTTGACCGTCCTTCAGGCCGGCCAGATCCGTATGCATCCGCTTCATCAGCTCAAATAAGAGCTCACTCGTGACTTCAGCCATCGCATCACCCTTCAACCGTTAGGCGAGAGCGATAGTATAGTTCTCGATGACCGTGTTGGCGAGCAGCTTTTCGCACATCGCCTTGAGGTCGGCCTCGGCCTTGGCCGTGTCGGTGCCGTCCAGTTCAAGATCGAAAACCTTGCCCTGGCGGATATGTCCGACGCCGTCGAAACCGAGCGCGCCGAGCGCGCCTTCGATCGCCTTGCCCTGCGGGTCGAGAACGCCATTCTTCAGTGTGACGGTCACGCGTGCCTTGATCACTTCCACTCTCTCCGTTGTTACTTGACCAGAACCGGTCCGGTGCCGCGCAGCGGCTCGTTCTCGTTGATGATGCCGAGACGGCGGGCGACTTCCTGATAGGCTTCCAGCAATCCGCCGAGATCCTGGCGGAAGCGGTCCTTGTCGAGCTTTTCGTTGGTCTCGATATCCCACAGACGGCAGCTGTCCGGCGAAATCTCGTCCGCCAGGATGATGCGCATCATGTCGCCTTCGTAAAGCCGGCCGCATTCGATCTTGAAATCGACGAGCTGGATGCCGATGCCGAGGAAGAGACCGCTCAGGAAGTCGTTGACGCGAATGGCCAGCGCCATGATGTCGTCGAGTTCGGCGGGATTGGCCCAGCCGAAGGCGGTGATATGCTCTTCGGAGACGATCGGATCCTCGAGCGCGTCGGACTTGTAATAGAATTCGATGATGGAGCGAGGCAGGACCACGCCTTCCTCGATACCGAGGCGCTTCGACAGCGAGCCGGCCGCCACATTGCGCACGACGATCTCGAGCGGAATGATCTCCACTTCCTTGATCAGCTGCTCGCGCATGTTGAGGCGGCGGATGAAATGGGTGGGGATGCCGATCTTGTTCAGGTTCGTGAACACATATTCCGAAATTCGGTTGTTCAGGACACCCTTGCCGTCGATGACATCATGCTTCTTCTTGTTGAACGCGGTGGCGTCGTCCTTGAAGAACTGGATCAGCGTGCCCGGCTCCGGTCCTTCATAAAGGATCTTTGCCTTGCCTTCGTAAATACGGCGGCGACGGTTCATGGCTGGTTGTCTCTGCTGTTGGCGTCGCTCAAGGGACGCGTTGGGTCGATCATTGAAGCGGTCCCTTAGCGGAAACCGGAGGTTTTCACAATGCGGCTGTTGTTCCTTCCCTTTATTTCGTCCAAATGGGAACAGGCCTTAGAATCGACAAACGGTGCATTGCACTTTGTACAGGCTTTTGATTAATGGGGGAAACAAACCCCGCAATCCACGGCATTATTTTGGGAGACGCAGATGAGCGGCATCAGTGATCGCGAAAAAGCTTTCGAAAACAAGTTCGCGCATGACCAGGATCTGAAGTTCAGGGCGGAAGCACGGCGTAACAAGCTGCTCGGCCTTTGGGCCGCCGGACTGCTCGGTCATGCCGATGCGGACGCCTATGCCAAGGACGTGGTGGCGTCCGATTTCGAGGAAGCCGGCGACGAGGACGTGTTCCGCAAGGTCCGCACCGACCTGACGGCCGGCGGCGTGTCCATCAGCGACGACGAGATCCGCGCCAAGATGCTGGAACTCCTGGCCCAGGCCGTGGATCAGGTCCAGAGCAACTAAGCGACTTTCAACACCGAACAAGCGCGCGTGACCCTGTCAACGCGCGCTTTTGTCGTTTTGGGGCCAGGTATAGTCCCCGACCGGTCTGCCTTGTCAGTGCGTTGGCTTGCGGCCGAGCATTCCCTGCCGCCAGGACTGGGCGGTGATGAAGGCCTGGACATCCGCGGAGGCCATGGGCCGGGCAAGGCCGAAACCCTGCAGCGTGTCGCAGCCCAGTTCCAGCAGCACATGGGCGTGATCCGCCGTTTCGACGCCTTCGGCGATGACGCCAATGTTCAGGGAATGGCCGATGTCGATGATCGCACCGACCAGCTTGCGCTGTTCCTTGGAGGTCGTGATCGACTGGATCAGCTGCCGGTCGATCTTGAGCGTACGCGGATTAAGCCGCAGCAGGCTGACGATCGAGGCGTGGCCGGTGCCGAAATCATCGATCTCGATGTCAATGCCCATATCTTGGAGATGGGCGAGGTTCTCGACAACCTGGTCGTCATGCTTGTCGAGAAAGATCGATTCCAGCAATTCGAACGATACGGTTCCCGGCTCCATGACCAAGGCACTGAGCGTCTTCTTCAGGGAAGGATCATGCAGGCGCCGCGCCGACACGTTGACCGAAAGTTTCGGAATGGCAAGGCCCGCAGCGCGCCATATGCCGAAATCAACGAGCGCCTTGTCAAGGATCAGGCCATCGATGTTCGCGACGACGTCGAGATCGTCGGCGATGGTGAGAAACGCGTCGGGCGTCAGAATGCCGCGCGTCGGATGCTGCCATCGCGCCAGCGTTTCGACGCCGACGATGTCAAGGGTCTTGGCATCGAACTGGAACTGGTAGTAGGGCGTGAATTCGTCACATTCGAGGCCGCGCAGGATCTCGTCCGAAACGCGCTTGGTCGCGACCATTTCGCGGCGCGAATCCGTCGAGAAGAATTCATACCGGTTCCGCCCGCGGTTCTTGGCATGGTAAAGCGCGATGTCGGCATTTAAGAGCAACTGGCGAGCGTCGATCTGCGGACCATTGCTGAACGCGATGCCGATGCTGGCTCCGACCCGGCACTCGTGGCCCTCGTAGTTGACGGGCTTGCGCATCTTGTCGATGATCCGGTCGGCGAGATGGGACAGCGCGCGCATGGATCCGTCGTATCGGGCAATGAACACAAATTCATCGCCGCCGATCCGCGCCACGAAATCGCCGCCGCGCACATTGGCCTTCAGCACTCTTGAGGCATGCTTCAGCATCATGTCGCCGGCATTGTGACCCAGCGTGTCGTTGATCTGCTTGAACCGGTCGAGATCTATATGCAGCACGGCAATGCCACCGCCCTGGCCGGCGAAATTCTGCGCCAAACCGTCCAGCATCTCATCGAGATAGCGCCGGTTCGGCAGGTCGGTGAGATGGTCGTGCAGGGCGATATGCTCGATATGCGCCTTGGTGATTTCCAACTCGCTGTTGCGCGCTTCGGCAAGGACCTTTGCCCGCTCCAGTTCGTGATGCAGGGCGAGATCCGCCGTGACGTCCCAATTGGCGCCAATCATCTTGCGGTGTCCGTCGTTGTCGATGAACGGCATGGTCCGCGAGCGGATGTAGCGCTCCGAACCGTCCTGCAGGATGATCCGATATTCGTCGGAAAAGGGTAAGAGATTCTGGACGTGATAATCGACCCGTTCGAACACCCGCTTGGCATCGTCGCGATGCAGCATCTGCTCCCATTTTCCGCCGATCTCGACCGTTGTCTCGCCGCGCTCACCGCTAAGGCCGAAAATGCCCAGCATGCCTTCGTCCCACTGGGCTGTGCCGGCGTCGAAATCGGCTTCGAAGACACCGATGCGCGAGACTTCAAGCGCCAGTTTCAGCCGGCGCGACATGCGTGCCAGCATTTCCTCCGACGCCTTGCGCCCGCTGATATCGGTGTCCGTGCCGATAATGCGCGCCGGCTGGCCGTCAGCATCCCATTCGACACAGGCGCCGCGGCATTCGATCCAAACCCAATGGCCGTCCTTGTGACGCTCCCGGTATTCGAAAGTGGTATAATTTGGATCGCCGGCGTTTTGCCGTTCGATGCTGTGCAACACGCCGACCCGGTCGTCGGGATGGACCAGTTCCAGCCATTCCTCCGTGGTCGGTGGATAGGGATCTCCGGGCCCCAGCCCGCGGATTTTGCGCCAGACATCCGAATAATACATCTGGCCGTTATCCAGGCGATGATCCCAGACACCCGACGCCGAGCAGATCAAAGCGGAATTCCAGCGGCTTTCGGTCTCGGTCAGGTCGGCCAAAGCAGTCTTGTTGGCGCTGACATCGGTAAACTGCACGATCAGGCTCGGAAGCGAACCAGAGATGCCGCGCGCCAGCGGGGCGATGGCCGCCGCCACAAAGCGGTCACGGCCCGAAAGGTCGATCAGGCGAAGTTCCGTCTGTCGTGGTCGGACCGTCGGCATGGCCGAGGTCAGCATGGCCTGAAAGATGGCCCGGTCGTCGGGATGGATGAGATTGGCAAGCGGTGTGCCGAACAGGCTCCATTCGTTTCGGCCGCAAAGCTCGCAGAACAGCGGATTGACCGACTGAACGCTCCCGTCGTGGCCAAGCAGCGCGGCCGGCAGCGGCAAGCTATCGAAAAACCACCTGAATCCAGTGGCTTCGCTCTTGTCTGCGTCTGCGGGTTCAAGATGGCGCAAGGGCAACTCTTCGTCTGCTTACATCTCAGGTTGAGACAAGCTAGCGAATGTTGCTTAAGGTGGATTTAATTCGTCAGGTTAAATCTGAGTAATCCGGCTGGAAACGCGAGGTCTGGCTTCGGGAGAAGCCCGACATCAGGCCCTGGCTGTTACGGCTGCAGGCGGCTCAGGAACTGGGCAAAGACCATTGTGCCTTCCGGCCATGGCCCGTGGCCGGAATCGGCATTGATATGCCCGGCTTCGCCGGCATCGACCAGCATCGAACCCCAGGCATTGGCCATCTCGTCGGCATGCTCATAGGTGCCGAACGGATCGTTGCGGCTGGCAATGGTCATCGACGGAAAGGGCAGGGGATCTCGCGGATAAGGCCCGAAGGTCATCAGGTGCTTGGGCCGGATGGCGGGATTGGCGACATCCGGCGGCGCCACGAGAAAGGCACCGGCAACCGGCACCTTGAACTGCGGAACGGCATGGATCGTGGTGGCAACGCCGAGGGAATGGGCGACCAGCACCACCGGCTTGGTCGAGGCATTGACCTCCTCCACGAGACGCTGAACCCAGTCTTCGCGCACCGGCTTCGACCATTCGGCCTGCTCGACGCGCCGCGCCGTCGACAGCTTGTTCTGCCATCGGGTCTGCCAGTGGTCTGGTCCGGAATTGGTATAGCCGGGAACGATCAGAATATGTGCGTCTGCTACCTTCATGGGCCTTATCTGCGTATCGTCGGGGGTTGCGTCAAGGTCTGGCAGGCGTTCGGGCGGAAAAAGGCCCGGCAATACCGGGCCTCAGCCATTTGTGATGGCTCGGAGCTTAGCCGAAAACCCGCTTGAAGATCGTGTCGACATGCTTGGTGTGATAGCCAAGGTCGAATTTTTCGCGGATCTCGGCCTCGGGCAGGGCGGCCCGCACCTCTTCGTCGGCCAGCAGTTCCTCCAGGAAGTCGGCTCCCTTTTCCCAGACGCGCATCGCATTGCGCTGCACCAGGCGGTAGGAATCTTCGCGGCTGACGCCGGCTTGCGTCAGCGCCAGCAGCACCCGCTGGCTCATCACCAGACCGCGGAACTTGTTCATGTTTTTCAGCATGTTTTCCGGGTAGATCACCAGCTTCTCGACCACGCCGGCGAGGCGATTCAGGGCGAAGTCGAGGGTGATGGTGGTATCGGGCCCAATCGCCCGCTCGACGCTCGAATGGCTGATGTCGCGCTCGTGCCACAGCGCCACGTTTTCCAGCGCCGGCACCACCGACATGCGCACCAGCCGGGCAAGGCCGGTGAGGTTTTCGGTCAGCACCGGATTGCGCTTGTGCGGCATCGCCGACGAGCCTTTCTGGCCGGGCGAGAAGAATTCTTCCGCCTCCAGCACTTCGGTGCGCTGCATGTGACGGATCTCGATCGCCACATTCTCAATCGACGAAGCAATGACGCCAAGCGTTGCGAAGAACATCGCATGGCGGTCGCGCGGAATGACCTGGGTCGAGACAGGCTCGGGGGTGAGGCCGAGCTTGGCGCAGACATGCTCCTCGACGGCCGGATCGATATTGGCAAAGGTGCCGACGGCGCCGGAGATCGCGCCGGTGGCGACCTCAGTGCGGGCGGCCACCAGCCGGGCGCGGTTGCGGCTCATCTCGGCGTAGAAACGGGCAAAGGTCAGGCCCATGGTGGTCGGCTCGGCATGAATGCCATGGCTGCGGCCGATGCGCACCGTGTCCTTGTGCTCGAAGGCGCGGGTTTTCAGCGCCGCCAGAACCCGGTCGACGCCGACGAGCAACAGGTCTGCCGCCCGCACCAGCTGGATGTTGAACGTGGTGTCCAGAACGTCGGACGAGGTCATGCCCTGGTGCACGAAACGGCTGTCGGGCCCGATGAACTCGGCCAGATGGGTCAGGAAGGCGATGACGTCATGCTTGGTGACGGCCTCGATCTCGTCGATGCGGGCGACGTCGAAGGTGGCGCTGCCGCCCTTTTCCCAGATCGTCTGAGCCGCCGATTTCGGAATGACGCCGAGCTCGGCCAGAGCGTCGCAGGCATGCGCCTCGATCTCGAACCAGATGCGGAACTTGGTTTCCGGCGACCAGATGGCAACCATGTCGGGTCGGGAATAACGCGGGATCATGGGCTTTCAGCTTTCTTTCAAGATGCGGCGGTTGGCGCCGCTTTAGCAAAGACCGGCGGCAATCTCAACGGCTGCGATGGGCAAGCAGCAGACTTGCGCCCGTCAGGAACAAAAGCCCGAGCGGCAGATAGAGCCGCAGGCCGAGAACGGCGAACTGGTAGGCGGCGGAGGCCGAGGTGAAAACGAACTGGAAGGCCCAGATCCGGGTCCCGAACGGCGCATGCCATTGCGCATAGAATAGCCGGTATTGCAGGGCAAAGATCAAGGCTGTTGCCGCCGTCGTGCCGATCGTCAGGAACAAAAACGAGGCGGCAAAGCGGGTCTCCGGCGCCCGGCCGAGGGCACAGAAGCGGATCAGCGGCAGAGTGATCAGCCAGGCCAGCATGCCGCCGGCGAAATAGACGAGGAGCAGCCGCGGCAGGTGGATTTCCGGCAGGCGCTGGTTCAGCGTCAGCGAGAAACAGATGCAAAGCGCCATGGCCAGGCCCCAGAGCGCGGCGCCGATGGTCCATTCGCCAGGGTCTGGCCGCGCTGCCCTGAGCCTCGCGGAAAAGCCTCTCACGCCGACACAGCCGTGGCATGGGGGGTCGACGGGGCGAGAGCATTCGTCACGGGCGCACCGGCAGGGCGATCCAGCGACCGTCGCGCCCTTCGAAGCCGTGGCTCAGCACCATGACCAGCGCGATGTGCAGCGTATCGCCATTGTCCGGCTGGAAGGTCATCACGCCGCCGAGGCGATAGCCGGTCGGGCAATTGCGGCTGCCCGGCACATGGCCGTCCTCATAGACGGTTTCCTTGACCGCAGCACCGTCGCGCTCCGTCAGCAGCAGCCGGAAACCCTTGACCACCTTGACCACGTCCTTGCAGGCCGCCGGCGGTGCCTCTTCCAGCTCCTCGATCTGCAAGGTGAAGGGTTCGCCGACAGCCGGCTCGGCGGGGAAGGCGCGATAGCGGATATGGTGCGGATCGGCGCCGACTTCGCTGACCGGATCGAAGGCAACGATCTGGCCGGGATGGTCGGCCAGTCTGTGCTTGGCAATCCACGCCTGCGCCTGGGCAAGGCTTGTCGCGCGGGCCTCCCCGACACCGGCCGCTTCGTTTTCGATGCGGGTCCGGATCGGCGTTCCGGGCAGGAACGTGTCGTCGACGGTATTGATGGCGTAGATGTTGGAATAGGGGAAACCGGAGCCATCCTGAACGCCGTATTCCTCGAACGCGAATAGGCTGCCATCCGGCGAAAAGCCGATCGGCGAGAAGGCCGCGATATCGCCGGCGCAGACCGGGCCTGCCAGCAGTGCAACAAGCACGGCAGCGGCCAGTCGCTTCACCCTCATGATCAACGGCGTCCTCCTTCAGCGGCTTTTTTCAAACTGTCGACCGTTTTGCGATAATCGTCAACGCCTTCGCCCTTGAAGATCGCCGAGCCGGCGACCAGCACATTGGCGCCGGCCTTGGTGGCAAGCGGTGCCGTCTCGACCGTGATGCCGCCATCGACCTCCAGGTTGATCGGCCGGTTGCCGATCAGCGCATGGGCCTGGGCGATCTTGTCCACGGCATAGGGAATGAATTTCTGGCCGCCGAAGCCGGGATTGACGCTCATGATCAGGATCAGGTCGAGATCGTCGAGGACGGTTTCCAGCACCGAGACGGGGGTTGCCGGATTGATCGACACGCCGGCCTTTTTGCCGAGTGAGCGGATGGTCTGCAGCGAGCGGTGCAGATGCGGCCCGGCTTCGGCATGCACGGTGATCACGTCGCAACCGGCATCGGCGAAGGCCTCGAGATAGGGATCGGCCGGCGAGATCATCAGATGGCAGTCGAACACCGCCTTGGTATGCGGCCGAAGCGCCTTGATGACGGCCGGACCATAGGAGATGTTGGGTACGAAATGGCCATCCATGACATCGAGATGGATCCAGTCGGCGCCGGCCTCAGTCACGTCGGCGACTTCCTGGCCGAGTTTGGCGAAATTGGCGGCAAGGATCGACGGGGCGATCAGAAGCGGGCGGGTCATCGGGTTGGCTCCTTGGATGGTCGTGGCTGTCGGCGGTGCCATAGCATCGGGAACCCCAGCTCACAACCATGCCCTTGGTCGAGAGGCCGTCCGGGCGCGCTGGAGTTTGCCGGTGTCTGGCGGTCGGCACCGGGATGATGTTATGTGCGGCCAAGAGGAACCGCAGCCACAGCGGACGGGCGGCGCAGCATATTGGGGAGGCATGCATGACGAAATGTGCGATCATCACCGGCGGCAGCAGCGGCATCGGCCGGCAGCTGGTCATGTCCTTTGTCGAGGCCGGCTATGCCGTCGCCTTCACCTATATCGGCAGTCCGACCGAAGCCGACCGCCTGGTGATGTCTTTGGGCCGCAAGGGCGCCAAAGTCGAGGGCTTTGCCTGCGATGTCGGCCATGGCGAGTCGGTGGCTGCGTTCGTCAAGAAGGCCTGCGAATGGTTCGGCGGCGCGCCGGATGTGCTGGTCAACAATGCGGGCATCCAGACCTGGTCGTCGCTGCTCGATCTGACGGAAGAGCAGTGGAACAAGGTCATCCGCACCAACCTGACCGGCTGTTTCCTCAACACCAAGATCGTCGCCCAGGCGATGATCGATGCGAAAAAGCCCGGCTCGATCATCAATCTCGGCTCCGGCTGCAACAAACTCGGTTTTCCCCATCTGGTCGATTACACTGCCTCCAAGGGCGGCGTCGAACAGTTCACCAAGGTGGCGGCGATCGAACTGGGGCCGAAGGGCATCCGCGTCAATTGCGTGGCGCCCGGCGCCATCCTCACCGAACGCACCCTCGACGAGGCGCCGGATTATGATGCGGTCTGGTCGAAGGTCACGCCGCTGCGCCGGGTCGGCACGCCGCTCGATATCGCCGGTCCTGTGTTGTTCCTGGCCAGCGAGCAGGCGGCATTCGTCACCGGCCAGACCCTGTGGGTCGATGGCGGCGTCTTCTCCCAGGCCACCTGGCCCTACGACTTGCCGGCCTGATCGATTTGGCGGCCTATTCGGTTGCCGGCGTTGGCGCGACGAAACCCGTGCCGCGCCATTCCAGCAGCCGGTACGGATTGTCTTTGAGTTCGTGACCGGCGGTAAAGGCGATCGGTCCGAGAACCGTCTCGAACGTGCCCTTGGCGATCGTATCCTTGAGGGCCGCGCCGCTCGCTGCCGAACCGTCCGCGGCCGTCTTCACCAGCGTGATGGCGGCATAGGCCGGCAGGACATAGCCTTCGGGTTCGATACCCCGCTCGCGAAAGGCGGCGGCAACCGTTGCTGCGGATGGCGCGTCTGCGTAATTGGGCAGGGTGACGGCCCGGACTCCATCGGCAAGCGGCACCGGCTGGTTGGCGGCCGTCATCGCATCGCCGCCAAGCAGCGACAGCGCAATGGCCTCAGAGGCCGCATCCCGGGCGATGATCGCCACGTCATTGCGGTCGCCGCCGACAAAGACATGGGTCGCACCGGTCTTCTGCAGGCGCCGCACCAGGGCCACCTGTTGTTCCTGGCCGGGGCGGTAGGTGTCGGCAAAGACCGGCTTCATGCCGCGCTCTTCGAGCGAGACCCGGATTGCATCGGCCAGTTCGCGGCCGTGGATGGTGCCGTCGTCGATCAGCGCAAAGGCCTCGCCGGGCCAGTCGCGTAAGATCACCTCGACCAGCTTCTCGGCCTCGGCATCGGTGCTGGGCGCCATGCGGAACAATGGCCAATCCTGTTTCAACGCATCTTCCATGACGATGGTCCAGCGCACCGACAGGGTCAGCGCCGGGATTTTGGCAGCACTCAAGACCGGAAGCGCGCCGTCAAGGCTTTCGCTGCACAGAAAGCCGATGGCAGCCTCCGCCTTGGCTGCCTTCAGCTGTTCGGCGATCGCCGCTCCGCTGCCGGCCTCGCAGCTCTCGTCGATGAAGGTCAGCACCGTGCCATTGGCCGCAGCGGCGGCTGCCGCACCGTCGCGCAGCTGCTGCCCGAGCAACTGGTAGGGCCCCGATTGCGGCGCGACCACGCCGATGGTGAGAGCTAGTGCCGGTGTCGCGACTACGAGAACCGGCAGGCAGAGCAGCGTGGACAGGTGGCGCAGGTAGGTCATGAAATTCGGATATCCGTTTCAGGCAAGACGTGGCCGCCATTCTAACCGCGCCGCCCCAAACCGCAATCCTTGCATGACAACGCAGCTGCGAAGGAATTTATTGATACGGTGGTAGAAAACGTAACCCTTCGACGTCATATTCCCTTGCACGGATCAGCAAGCAGGCCCACGGCCGGGAGAATGTCATTGTCGAGTGAACAGCCGATGGACCCTGTCCTCTATCGCGAGGCGATGAGCCGCTATGCCGGCCATGTGCAGCTGGTGGTGACGGAATTGGGCGGGGTGCGGCGCGGCGTGACGATCACCGCCGCCTGCTCGGTCTCCGACCAGCCGCCGAGCCTGCTGGTCTGCCTCAACAACACCAATGAAAAGAATGCGCTGTTTTTCGAGAGCGGCCGGTTTTCGCTGAATTGCCTGAGCGCCGAGCATCAGGAGCTCGCCAACGGCTTTGCCGGTTTCGGCGGCTTGAGCACCGACGAGCGCTTTGCGCGGGGTCGCTGGGATACGCTGGTGACCGGCGCTCCGGTTCTGGTCGACGCCATCGCCTCCTTCGACTGCTTCGTCACCGACAGTAAGGTGACGGCGAGCCATACGGTGCTGTTCGGCGAGGTCGCCGCCATTCGGCTCGGACCAAAGGCTCCGGCGCTGATCTATCTGGACCGGGGCTACCGCGCCCTGTAAGCTCCCTTGAAAAAGGGAGGAACCATGCCGGATCTGTCACGCAAGGACCAGCCCAACTCGGATCTGCCGGGATCGATCGATGCCATGGTCGACCTGCTGGCAAGCGGCGACTACCTGGCCGGCCGTCCGTTGGCGACCGTGTTGTTTCTGGCGCTGAAGATGCAGCGGCCGCTGTTTCTCGAAGGCGAGGCCGGCGTCGGCAAGACGGAGATCGCCAAGGTCCTGTCGAAGGCGCTGGACCGGCCGCTGATCCGCCTGCAATGTTACGAAGGTCTCGATATCGCCTCGGCCGTCTATGAATGGAACTATCCGGCCCAGATGCTGGAAATCCGTCTGTCGGAAGCGGCTGGGATCTCGGACCGCGACAGGCTTGAACACGATATCTTTTCCGAGCGTTACCTGATCCGCCGGCCGGTGCTGCAGGCCCTTCAGAGCCAGAACGGCAAGGCGCCGGTCTTCCTGATCGATGAACTCGACCGCACCGACGAGGCCTTCGAGGCCTTTCTTCTGGAGGTGCTATCCGATTTCCAGGTGACCATCCCGGAATTCGGCACCGTGCGCGCCGAGACGCCGCCGATCGTCATCGTCACCAGCAACCGCACCCGCGAGGTGCATGACGCCCTGAAGCGCCGCTGCCTCTATCACTGGGTCGATTATCCGAAGGCGAGGGAAGAGCTCGAAATCATCCGCCGCAAGGTGCCGGGCTGCAATGCAGCACTGTCGGCCGAGATCGTCGCCTATGTGCAGAAACTCAGGACCATTGACCTCTTCAAGAATCCGGGCGTGGCCGAGACCATCGACTGGGCGACGGCTTTGACCGAACTCGACCGGCTGGCGCTCGATCCGGAAACCATTTCCGATACGCTCGGCACGTTGCTGAAATACCAGGACGATATCGCCCGCATCCAGGGCGGCGAGGGGCAGAAGCTGCTGGCCGAAGTGACAGCCGAACTCAGGGCGGCGGGGTAGGCCATGGCAGGCGCGCAGGCAGACGGCATCGTGGTGGCACCGCCGAGCCTCGG
The DNA here is from genome assembly GCF_023701945.1 of Rhizobium sp. CG5. Taxonomy (GTDB): domain Bacteria; phylum Pseudomonadota; class Alphaproteobacteria; order Rhizobiales; family Rhizobiaceae; genus Allorhizobium. Next base: position 27,599 of record NZ_JABAEF010000022.1, on the reverse strand, counting down.
CGACGGCCGTTTTGCCGACAATATCGTGTTTTTCGCCCGCGTGCTGCGCAAGGCGGGTCTGAAGCCGGGACCGGGCGCGGTCGCCGATGCCATCGCGGCGGTGGCCGCCATCGGCATGGGCTCGCGCATCGAATTCCACGCGGCGCTCTCCTGCGTCTTCGTCAAGCGCCATGAGGACCAGGCGGTGTTCGACGAGGCCTTTCGGCTGTTCTGGCGGTCGCGTGATCTGGTCTCCAAGATGATCGCCATGATGTCGCCGGTGGCCCCCGACACGCGCGACAAGGAAAAGGCCAAGGCCGGCGCCTCGCGGGTCAGCGATGCGCTGTTTGCCGAACGGGAGCGCCAGACCCGCGAGCGCGATCCGGAGATCGAGATCGACGCACGGTTTACGACCTCCGGCACCGAACTGTTCCGCCGCATGGATTTTGCCCAGATGTCGTCGGCCGAAATCGCGCTCGCCCGCCGCGAGATGGAAAAGCTGGTGCTGCCGTTCGACACGGTCAAGGTGCGCCGCTTCCGGCCGTCCCATCTGCCGCGCTCGATCGATGCGCGGGCGATGATGCGCGCCTCGCTGCGCACCGGCGGCAGCCTGATCCTGCCGAAATATCGCGCTCGACGGGAAATTCACCCGCCGCTGGTCGTGCTGGCCGATATTTCCGGCTCGATGAGCCAGTATACCCGCGTCTTCCTGCATTTCCTGCATGTCATCACCGAGAAGCGCCGCCGTGTGCAGACCTTCCTGTTCGGCACGCGGCTCACCAATGTGACGCGGCAGATGCGCAATCGCGATCCCGACGAGGCGCTCGACCAATGTGCCGGTGCCGTCACCGACTGGTTTGGTGGCACGCGGATCGGCGAGACCCTGCTGGAGTTCAACCGGCTGTGGGCGCGGCGCGTGCTGGGGCAGGGCGCCGTGGTGCTGCTGATCACCGACGGGCTGGAGCGCGACGATGTCGGACAACTCTCCCACGAGATGGACCGCCTGCACCGCTCCTGCCGCAAGCTGATCTGGCTCAATCCGCTGCTGCGTTTCGACGGTTTTGAGGCGCGCGCCCGCGGTGTGCGGGCCATGCTGCCGCATGTCGACGAATTGCGCGCCGTGCACAACCTGAATTCCTTGAGCGATCTGGCCGCAGCGCTTGGCGCCAAGGCCGCTCCCGATGCCGATCCCCGCCGTTACATGGACAGACTGCGAGCCGTATCATGACCCTCTCCGCCGAAAATCTGGATCCCCTGATGATTGCCGAGGACTGGCGGTCGAACGGCCGCGATGTGGCGATCGCGACCGTCATCGAGACCTGGGGCTCGGCGCCGCGCCCGGTCGGCAGCCATCTGGTGATCGACGGCGACGGCAATTTCCACGGCTCGGTGTCGGGCGGCTGCGTCGAGGGTGCCGTCATCACCGAGGCGCTCGACGTGCTGGCGAGCGGTGAACCGAAGATCATCGAGTTCGGCGTCGCCGATGAGACCGCCTGGCGGGTCGGCCTGTCCTGCGGCGGGCGCATCCGCGTCTATGTCGAAAGGCTCGGCTGATGGATCCGCTGGTTCTGCAACGGCTGAACGCCGCAAGGGCCGGTCGCAAGGCGGCCGTGCTGGTGACCGATCTGGGCGACGGCGGCAATCGGCTGGTGCTGGAGGGCGAAACGGCGACGGATGCTCTGGGCACTGAGATCGCCGCACGGCTGCGCTCCGGCAAATCGGGCCTGTTCGAGGTGGAGGGACAGTCGATCTTCCTCAACGTCCATCTGCCGCCGCCGCGCATCGTAGTGATCGGCGCGGTGCATATCAGCCAGGCGCTCTATCCGATGGCCGCCCTTGCCGGCTACGACCTGTCGATCATCGATCCGCGCACCGCCTTTGCGACGCCCGAGCGCTTCGAAGGCGCCGATCTCTCCGCCGACTGGCCGGAGGATGCCCTGAAGGTCCGTCCGCTCGATGCCTACACGGCCGTGGTCGCCGTCACCCATGATCCGAAGATCGACGATCATCCCATCGCCGAGGCGCTTAAGGCCGGCTGTTTCTATATCGGCGCGCTTGGCAGCCGGAAAACCCATGCCAAGCGGGTCGAACGCCTGAAGGCAGAGGGATTTGGCGATGGTGACATCGCCCGCATCTCCGCCCCGATCGGCCTTGATATCGGCGCATCGAGCCCGGCGGAGATTGCGGTGGCCATCCTGGCCGATATCATCCAGGCCTTTCGTCGGCGCGACCTTAAAGAGACGGGAACGGCGCTGGCATGATCTTCGGCAATCTCCCTTTGGATCAGGTCGAAGGCGCGGTGCTGGCCCATGCGGTGCGCCTGCCGGGCGGCAAGCTCGCCAAGGGCCGCAGGCTCGAGGCCAGCGACGTGGCGCGGCTCAGGGCGGCCGGCATCGGCAGCGTCGTCGCCGGACGGCTGGAGCCGGGCGACCTGCTGGAAGACGACGCGGCGCAAAGGCTGGCCGATGCGCTCGGGCGCGATCACATGCGGCTGACGCCGGCCAATACCGGCCGGGTCAACGTCTATGCCACGGTCAACGGCCTGTTCACCGCCGACAGAGAGCTGGTCGATCGCTTCAACCGCGTCGATCCGGCCATCACGCTCGCCTGTCTCGCCGATCATGCGCCGGTCATGGCCGGCGACATGGTGGCGACCATCAAGATCATCCCGCTCGCCGTCTCCGGGGCCAGCGTCGAAGCCGCCCGCGCCATCCTGCAGGAGGCCTCGCCCTTTGCGGTCAGCGCCTATCAACCCCATGCCGTGACGCTGATCGCCACCGAACTGCCGTCGCTGAAATCCACGGTGATGGATAAGACGGCGCGCCTGCTGGAGCAGCGCCTGGTGCCGAGCCATAGCCGTCTGGTGAAGGAGATCCGCGTCGCCCACACGGCCGAGGCTGTCGCCGCCGCATTGCGGTCCAGCCTGACCGAGAAAAATTCTTTGCCGCCGATGATTGTCATCTTCGGTGCCTCTGCGGTCTGTGACCCCTATGACGTCATCCCGCAGGCGATCCGGCTTGCCGGTGGCCGGGTCGAGCAGGTCGGCCTGCCGGTCGATCCCGGCAATCTGCTGGTGCTCGGCTTCATGGACGATATCCCGGTGGTCGGCGCGCCCGGCTGTGCGCGGTCGCCGAAGGAGAACGGTTTTGACTGGGTGCTGAGCCGGCTACTGTCGGGCGAGGTTCCCGATGCCTTCGCATTGTCGGGGCTTGGGGTCGGAGGATTGCTGATGGAAATTGCCAGCCGGCCGCTGCCGCGCGATCTCGTCCAGAAAGGCGAGCAACCGCCGGCCATCACCGTGGTCATCCTGGCCGCCGGCCGCGCCAGCCGCATGGGGAGCGACAGCGGCCACAAGCTGCTCGCCGAATTCGACGGCGTGCCGCTGGTGCGCCGCGTTGCGGAAATCGCCGCTGCGGCATCGCCGAACGGCCTCGTGGTGGTCACCGGCTATCGCGGCGAGGAGATCGCCGCCGCGCTCGACGGTCTGGATCTCACCATTCGGCCCAATCCCGACTATGCCTCCGGCATGGCAAGCTCGCTGCGGGCGGGCCTCAGCGATCCCTTAGCCGTCGAGGCCGATGGCGTGCTGGTCATGCTGGCCGACATGCCGGGCGTCATCACGCCGGACCTGCGCCTGCTGATGGCCACCTTCCGCCGCGCCGGCGGACGGGCGATCGTGCGCGCCGTGGCCGATGGCAAGCGTGGCAATCCGGTCATCCTGCCGCGCACCACCTTTGCCGCCGTTCTGAAGCTCGAAGGCGATATCGGCGCCCGCCATATCGTCGAGACCTCGGGCCTCGATGTCATCGACGTCGAAATCGGGGCGGCTGCCCATATCGATGTCGACACACCCGAAGCGGTGATTGCCGCCGGCGGCATCCTGAAAGGCTGAGGCGATGGATAATGACGCGATCGAGGAGATGTTCGAGGCGCTTGGCCCCGTCACCATCAAGCGCATGTTCGGCGGCAAGGGCATCTATCACCAGGGCCTGATCCTGGCGCTGGATTTCCGCGGCGATATCCTGCTGAAGGCCGACACGGAAAGCGCGCCACTCTTCGCGGAAGCCGGCGCCGCGCAATGGACCTATCCCGGCAAGACAGGCAAACCGGTCGCCATGCTCTATTGGTCGATCCCCGATGAAGCTCTGGATGATCCGGATATCATGGCGAAATGGGTGAGGCTCGCCTTCGAGGCGGCGCTGCGGGCGAAGTGATCTATTTGAGATAAGGCAGAACGGCGACGGTGAAGGCCGATAGCGGAGCGGGCAGGGCGTCGAGATCGAACCAGCCGAAATCCGACAGCTTGTCCGGTTCGGTCAGCTGCGGTTCGCCCTTGATGTCGTCGGTCTTGTAGAGCAGCGAGATCCAGTGCTGCCGGTCGGCCGCGATGATCTGCTCGGTATGGCCGAGGAATTCCAGCCGGCCGATGGCAAGGCCGGTTTCTTCTTCGGCCTCGCGGCGCGCCGCATGTTCGGCGGGTTCCAGGTGATCCACCTTGCCGCCGACAATGTTCCAGAAGCCGGCTTCCGGCGGCTTCATGCGGCGATAAAGCAAGAGGCGGCCGTTACGCATGATCGCAAGGCCGACGCCGACGCCCGGAAAATCTAGGCCGGGAGACGCCATTAGGCCTTGGCGCTGGCAACGATCAGCATGAAGGCGGGGATGTCGTCGCCGAAGCCGACCGGCGTCGGGCCGTCGTCGTGATCGCGGTAATGGCTGCGGCGGCGCTCGCGGTGATCGTCATTGGCCGGGTTCGGCCTGATATCACGATTGTTCTGCTGCGGCCGCTTGTCTGCCTTACGTTCTGGTTTCACGCTTTCCACCTTCGCTGGTGCCGGCTCTTCAACGGGAGCAGGCTTAATCTGTTCGATTTGGGTGTCCGTTTTATGACTGGCGGCTGGGCGCCGATCACGATCGCGATCACGACCTCTGTCGCGGTCCCGTCCGCGGTCCTTGGAGCCCGGGCGGCTGCGGCCTTCGTCATGGCTTTCGGCAGCGGGTGGCAAGGCGGCGATATCGCCGTTCAGCCATTCGATCTTCTGATTGATCAGCTTTTCGATGGCGTCGAGATGCTTGGCATCGGACTTGGTGACGATCGTAAACGCACGGCCTGAGCGGCCGGCGCGACCGGTGCGGCCGATCCGGTGCACATAGTCCTCGGCATGGATCGGCACATCGAAGTTGAAGACGTGACCGACATCGGGAAGATCGAGGCCGCGGGCGGCGACATCGGAGGCCACCAGAAGCTGGATCTGGCCATCGCGGAAGTTCTGCAGCATCGTGGTGCGCGAGCGCTGGTCCATGTCGCCGTGCAGCGCGCCGACCGAGAAGCCGTGACGTTCCAGCGAGCGGAACAGGTCGGCCACATCCTTCTTGCGGTTGCAGAAGATGATGGCGTTCTTCAGGTCGTCCTGCGCCTTGATCACCTCACGCAGCGTCGACCGCTTCTCGTAATCCTTGTTATGGGCGGCAATCAGGCGCTGCGTCACGGTGGTGGCCGTCGAAGACGGCAGCGACACTTCGATTCGCTCCGGGTTCTGCAGGAAGCGATCGGCCAGCTTCTGGATTTCCGGCGGCATGGTCGCCGAGAAGAACAGCGTCTGGCGGGTGAACGGGATCATCTTGGCGATGCGTTCGATATCCGGAATGAAGCCCATGTCCAGCATGCGGTCGGCTTCGTCGATGACCAGGATCTCGACACCGGTCATCAGCAGCTTGCCGCGCTCGCAATGGTCAAGCAGGCGGCCAGGGGTGCAGATCAGCACGTCGGCGCCGCGTTCCAGCTTGCGGTTCTGGTCTTCAAACGACACGCCGCCGATCAGCAGTGCGACGTTAAGCTTATGATTCTTGCCGTATTTTTCGAAATTTTCGGCAACCTGTGCGGCCAGTTCGCGCGTCGGCTCGAGGATCAGCGTGCGCGGCATACGGGCCCGCGCTCGGCCGTTCTCAAGAAGTGTCAGCATCGGCAGGACGAAGGAGGCGGTCTTGCCCGTTCCGGTCTGGGCAATGCCGCAGATATCTCGGCGCTGCAGCGCCGGCGGAATGGCACCCGCCTGGATCGGGGTCGGGATCGTGTAGCCGGCATCGGTGACGGCTGATAATACTTTTTGGCTCAGGCCAAGGTCAGCAAATGTGGTCAAAGGGAAATTTTTTCCGTTCAGTTCTTACGAACAGTGATGAAGCGCCCTGAAACGCGGACGATTACGCCAGCGCGAGATAGTGCCAAAACACCGAAAAGTCAAGGAATACGCTCGGCGGGCCGTAACGCAGGCTTAATATACACTCAATATTGGCAATTGATCAGCGACGGGTGGCAACAATGGCCAATCCTGCGGCGGCCAGGAAGCTGCCGGTGATGCGATTGGCCCGCCTGACGATGGACGGCGTGCGCAGCAACCGGCGCGCCCGGGTCGCAAGCCAGACATGGCCGCCGATCACCACGACCTCGACCAGCAGGATCACCGCCACCAGCGCCAGGAAGGTCTCAAGCCCCACCGTGTCCGATACGAAATTCGGCAGCAGGGCCAGATAGAAGAGCGGCATTTTTGGATTGCCGAGATTGAGCGCGATGCCGGTCAGGAAGACCGGCAGCAGGCCCTGGCGCTCGCGCATCGGCTGCAGGGCCGGCACGACGGGCTCGGCCATCCACAGCCGGATGCCCATCCACAGCAGATAGGCCGCACCCGCATAGCGCAGCACCGTCATCAGCATGCCCATTTCGCTGGCCATCAGCGACAGGCCGACAAAGGCAAGGCCGAGATAGACGAGGATGCCGGCAACCGTGCCCATGCCGTAAGCGACCCCGGACAGGGCGCCATGCGAGACGGTGCGGGCAACGATGGTCATATTGTCGGGGCCGGGGCTGGCGGCAAACACGAAAAAGGCTGCGGCAAAGCCCAGGAGCGTCTGTCCATCCATGCCAAGCCCTCCGTTATGTTGCGCTGCCAGAGAATAACCGCGGTCGCGCGCCGACGTCAATTCGAAAGCAGGATCAGTTCAGAAGGCCGCTCAGTTTCAGTCCGGCATTGAGAAACCGCATCGGATCGACCGCATCGCCATTGCGGCGCACCTCGTAATGCAGATGCGGACCGGTGGAGCGTCCCGTGCTGCCGGCCAGGCCGATCGTATCGCCAACGGCGACCGTATCGCCGACACTGACCAGCACACGGGACATGTGCCCGTAGCGTGTCGATATGCCATGACCATGGTCGATCTCGACCATATTGCCGTAGCCGCCGGCAGAACCGGCCGCGGTCACCACGCCGGCCCCGGCACTCTGGATCTCGCCGCCGGTGCTCGCCCGAAAATCGATGCCGGCATGCATGGCAAGCTTGCCGAGGAAGGGATCGACCCGATTGCCGAATCGGCTGGTGATCTCTTTGCCCGGCGCCGGATTGGCAAACGGCAGCTTGCGGGCGGTGTCTCTGACCGTATCGAGGCGGCTCAGCGCCGAATCGAGGTCATCCAGCGACGTCTCGAACCGCAGCGGCATTTGCGGCTCCAGATAGGGGCCGCCGAGCGCATCCGTCTCCGGCTTCAGGTCGGTCGGCTCCACCGTGATGCCGTTACGGTCGAGAATGGTCTCGATGGCGGATGCCGTTTCCGTGGCGCCGACGGTCAACCGCTGGATGCGGTCGAGCTGCTCCTGCTCGATGGTCTTCAAGGACAAGGTGACCTTGGAAAACACCCGGTCGGCGCGGTCGGCCACGGTCTCGCGCAGCGGCACATAGGCAAGCGTCACATTGTCGGGCGTGGCTTCAGCCGTGGTGTCGGTGCCCAGCAGACTGTCGATCGCCCGATGGCCGTCTCCGGACAGGCTGGCCTTCTGCAGCGGCTTTGCCGGGGCGATGACCGGGGTCTCCTTGGCGACGATGCCGGAATCTTCGGCCCGGTCCAGCAGTGAGCCGAGCTTGCCATGCCGCGACGACAGCGCCACCTGCTGCTCGAGCAGCTTTTCGACCTTGTCTTCGACCACCTGCTGGTCGAGCAGCTGCCGCGACGTGACGCGGTCGACCTGGGCCCTGAGCGCCGCGATGCGGTCTTCGTAATCGTGCTGCATGCGCGCCTGACGGGCCATGGTGGCGCCGATCAGGTTGTCGCGCAGCACCAGATAGGAGGTCGCGGCGAGATAGCCGATGGCCATCACGCCCAGGAACGAGAAGGCAAGGGCCGCCATCCACGGGCGGACCGTCATGTGGCGGATCTTGTCGCCGCTGGCCAGAATGATGATGTGCTGCTGACGGCGTTTTCCGAAGGTGCGATTCTCTGTTTTGTGGGTCACAGGGTCTCATCCTCTCGCCATTCCCATCGCACACGCCAGTCCTCTGCGGCGTCGCGAAAGCCTTGCCCGTCCGGTGCCGGCCAGAGGCCGGCGCCTCCCGCCGGGAAAGCCGGGAGCTGACTGGATTACACACGCTTATGGTTAATAAATCCTTGATCCGACGACGGATCGGGCCGGTCTTTCGGCCGGATTGCCACTTTTTTTAGGCGTGGCTGATAGAGGCGAGGGCGCGGTAGAAGGAAGGGGTGAGGCCGGCTTCCGCCCGGGCGATGTCGTTGAACGGCGCCTTCAGCGCGCCGCGAAAATTGGCGCGCACCAGGGCCTGGAAAGTCTTTGCCGGGTCCTTGCGCTCGCGGGCACAGAGGAAGCGGAACCACTTTGCGCCGATCGCCACATGGCCTTTTTCGTCCTCGTAGATGATTCTCAGCACCTCGGCGCTGTCCAGGTCGCCAGTCTCGCGCATCTTGTCCTGCAGGGACGGGGTGACGTCGAGACCGCGTGCTTCGAGGATGAGCGGCACGACGGCCAGCCGTGCCGTCAGGTCGTTGCGCGTCGAATGCGCCGCCTGCCACAGGCCGTCATGGGCCGGCAGGTCGCCGTAGTCAGCCCCGAGCGCCCGCAGCCGGTCGCAGACCAGGTTGAAGTGCTTGGCCTCCTCGAAGGCCACCTGCATCCAGCCGTCGAAGAACGAATGCGGCACCGGTTCGGAGGCGAATCGCGCCACGATGTCCAGCGCAAGGTCGACGGCATTGAGTTCGATATGCGCCAGCGCATGCAGCATGGCGATCCGTCCGGGCACCGTGTGCAGGGAGCGCTTCTCCGTGTGGCCCGGCCGCACGAGCTCCGGTTTTTCAGGCCGACCGGGTCGCTCCGGCAGGGCGGGATCGAGCGGCGAGCGCAGCGACAGCCGGCGCTGATGCCAGCGCCGGGCGGTTTCCTGTGCCAGCCCCGTCTTAAGCCTCAGATCGCTGGCCGCGATTGCGGCTGTCGCACCGGCGCGCAGCGAGGCGATGGGCGGCAGCGGCTCGCTCATCAGCGGGCGGGCAGTTCGGTAACGGCCTTCAGCACCGCCTCGGCATGGCCCGGAACCTTCACCTTGCGCCAGATCGCAGCAATCTTGCCGTCCGGATCGATCAGGAACGTGCTGCGCTCGACGCCCATATAGGTCTTGCCGTACATGCTCTTCTCTTTCCAGACGCCATAGGCCTCCAGCACCGACTTGTCCTCGTCGGCCCCCAGCACAACGGACAATCCGTGCTTGGCGATGAACTTGTCGTGGCTTTTGACCGAATCAGGCGAAATGCCGATCACGGTGGCGCCTGCAGCTGCGAAGTCGGCGGCCATCGACGAGAAGGCGATCGCCTCCGTGGTGCAGCCGCTGGTATCGTCCTTGGGATAGAAATAGACAACGACGGACCCGCCGCGCAGGGATGACAGGGTCAGGCTGCCGCCGCCGCTGCTGGGCATTGTAAAATCGGGGGCCGGGCTGCCGGTCGTCAGTTCTGTCATGGTGCACCTTTCTTTCGCCAGCTTTATGGATCACTATCGTCAATATCGCTATATAGTCAGCTGAGGTTTTCCAGCAATCGCCATTGCCGGAACAATTCGTTATCGGGAGACATTCGCCAGCGCATGGGAGACATCCGGGGCGAAAAGATCAGTTTTCGGAAGCAGGATATCGTGCCCCTGCATCATCTGCCATCCGCGCAGATCGAGGACCCATTGATCGTTCATTGCCCGGCGCGCGTTCGGTTCGCCGGCAGGGCTGGCCGATTCGCGCTCTGGCTTGTTTTCGCTGCCATTTTCGTCTCCGGCTTGGTCGTTCTCGCCGTCGAGACCGGGTCGCTCGACCGCACCCTGTCGAATGGAGCGCGATCCGTCCTGCAGGCCGCCATCGGGCCCAAATACCGGACCGATATCGGCTCGACGGCCATCCGCTTTTCGAAATCCCTGCATCTGGCGCTCGAAGTCCGGAACGTCTCCGTGATTGCCGCCACCTCGGGCGAGGTCCTGTCACGAATCGATGCCGTCCGCCTCGTGCTCGATCCCGTGTCGCTGCTGCGCGGGCGCGTGTCGGTCAGCGAGGTCGAGGCCGAGGGACTGACGCTCGATGCCTCGCTCTTGCCGAAAGGCGGATCGATCGATCTGGCATCCCGGCGCATCGACGAGATCCCGGCGGTGCTTGAGGCGGCATTCGTGCAGATCGACGGAGCCCGGGATTTCATTGCCCGCGGCGGGCTGGACAGCCTGCGCATCGGTGGCGTCGAAATTGCCATGCTGGGCTCCGGCGCCAAGCCGCTGGCGGTCTCGATCGATGATATGGTGATGCGGCGCAGCGATAGCGGGGCGCTGCTGTTCAACGGACAGTTCTCGGTCAACGGCCATGTCAGCACGCTGACCGCCGAGGCACAGAGTGGCGGCGACCGCGCCACATCCCTGAACGCGACCCTGTCCGATGTACATGTGACCCCCTTTCTATTGAAGATTATCCAGGGCAAACCCCGTCAGGGACTGGACGGCAAGGTGGACATCGCCCTGTCCGCCGGTCGTGGCAGTGCGCGCGGCGCGGCATCCCTGTCTGCAACGGTCAAGGCCCATCCGGGCCAGATCTATGTCGACGGCGATCAGCAGGAACTGACGCGAGCCAATCTCAACCTGGCTTACGATTTTACCAAGCAGACGATCGAACTGAGGCCGTCGCTGGCAGTCTTCGGGCAGATGCGCATGCCGTTTACGGGCGGGCTGATCGATCTGGACCGGCTGCCCGATGGCGCCGGTCAGGGCAAGGGCATCGGCATCGATTTCCTCGTCAACGACGGCCTGGCCTCGGTGGCGACGTCGGGTGAAACGCCCATTCCGTTCTCGATGAAGGCCTATGGCCGCTACCTGCACGGCACCCGGGAATTGCAGATCGGCGATCTGACGGTCGCCACTCCGTCCGGCCGCATGACGGGCACCGTCAATGTCCGCTTCGGCGACAAATCGCCGGAAATCCGCTTCAACGGCTCGATTGCCGACATGCACACATCCGTGGTCAAGCAGATGTGGCCGTATTGGATGGCGATGAAGCCGCGCGCCTGGGTGATGTCCAATCTCTATGGCGGAACGATCACGCAAGGGTCCATCGAGGTCTTCCTGCCGGCCGGCCGGCTTCCGGTCATCCCGCACCCGCTGGATCTGGACGAAAACGAGTTGAAGATCAGCTTCGACATCGTCAATGCGCGCATGAACATTGCCGGCGACATTCCGCCGATCCGCGACACCGCGGCCCATTTCGATCTCAAAGGCCAGCGGCTCGAGGTCAATATCGCCAGCGGCACATCCTATTTTCCGTCCGGGCGCACGGTGCGCGTCGACGGCGGCGATTTCATGATCGCAAACACCTATAGCAAGCCGCTGATGGCGGATCTGAAGATCGCGGTTTCGGGCGCTGCCGACGCGGTGGCGGAACTGGTCACCTTCCGGCCGATCGGCGCCCTGGAGCGCACCGGTTTCAAGGCCAGCGATTTCAGCGGCGATGTGTCCGCCGATGTCGAGGCGCGGATCGGTCTGATCAATGATCAGAAGCCGCCGCCACCGGACTGGAAGGCGCATATGAACCTGTCCGGTGTCGATCTGAAGCCTGACTATGCCGGCCGCCGGATCAGCAGTCTTGACGGGACCCTGGACATCGACCGTCAGTCGGCGCGGCTGGAGGCCAAGGGCAAGATCGACGATATACCGATGGAGGTCTCCCTGACCGAGCCGGTGGAAACTGGCTCGACCGTCGAAAGGACGCGTGTCATCCGGTTCGACCTGGACAATGCCGACCGCAAGAAGCTGGCGCCGGGGCTGGAGGATCTGGTCGATGGCCCGATCGCCTTGGAAATTGCCCGTGTCGATGACACGCACCAGTCCGTCAAGGCCGACCTGACCCGCGCGACGGTGACCCTGCCATGGGTCGGCTGGAGCAAGGGCAGCGGCATCAAGGCGAACACCGAGCTGCAGTTTGCCGAGAAGGACGGTGTGACCACCATCGACAATTTCACCTTCGATGGCGACGGGTTTGGCGCAGCCGGCAAGCTGCAGATCGGCAAAACCGGACTGATTTCGGCCGATCTCAACCGCATGCGCCTGTCCCCTGCCGACGACTATGCGGTATCGGTGCGTCTGGTCAAAGGCATCTACCGCGTCAACGTGTCGGGGACTGCCGCCGATGCACGTCCGCTGCTGGCCATGATGAAGACCTCGGCACAGGGGGCTGGCGCGAAAGATGGCGACGACGATGGCACCGGCGCAACGGTCGAACTGGCACTCGACACGCTTATAGGATTCAACGACGAGACCCTGCGCAACGTCTCGATGCTCTATGCGACGCGCGCCGGAAAGACGACGGCGCTTGATATGAAGGCCACGACCAAGAGCGGCGAGGCAGTGGTCTCGCAGCTCAAGAAAGGCGATCGCGGCAATGAAATGTCTGTCATCACCAGCGACGCCGGCGCTCTGCTGCGGCTGACCGATCTTTACAGCCGGATGCGCGGCGGTTTGCTGGATTTCAAGCTGCGGGGCGATATCGGCCAGAAATGGAACGGTTCGATCGATATCCGCAATTTCGGCGTCGAGGATGAGGAGCGGCTACAGTCGATTGTCTCGACCCCGGCCAGCGCCGACGGCCAGAGCCTCAACAGCGCGGTGAAGCGCGACATCGACGTGCGCTCGGAAAAATTTCAGCGCGCCTTTGCCAGGGTGATCTATGCCGACGGTGCGCTGCGCACCGAAAACGGCGTGGTCCGCGGCCATCAGGTCGGAGCGACCTTTCAGGGCACCGTGCGCGACGGCGCCGGAAACATGGATATGACCGGCACCTTCATGCCGGCCTACGGGCTGAACCGGCTGTTCGCCGAATTGCCGGTCATCGGCATCCTGCTCGGCAATGGCCGGGACCGCGGCCTGCTCGGCATCACCTTCAAGCTGACCGGGCCGACGGAAACGCCGAAGCTGGCGATCAACCCGCTGTCGATCATCGCGCCCGGCGTGTTCCGGCAGATTTTCGAGTTTCAATAGACAAAAAGACCGGCGATTGCGCGCCGGTCCGTTCTGTCAGTGATTTTGTCCCTGAGGCAGCTTAAGCAGGGCGCACCAGCATATGCTTCTTCTTGCCCAGGGACAGCTTGATCACCCCATCACCGGTCACATCCGATGTGCCGATGATCAAACGTTCGTCGCTGACCTGGCTGTCGTTGATGCGCACGGCACCACCCTGTACATGCCGGCGGGCTTCGCCATTGCTGGCGGCAAGACCGGCCCGCACGATCAGGCCCAGCAGGCCGAGGCCGGCTTCGAGTTCGGCAGCGGTCACATCGATCGACGGCAGGTTGTCGGCAATAGCACCTTCCTCAAACGTCTTGCGCGCCGTCTCCGCCGCTTCGTCGGCGGCCGCACGGCCATGCAGGATCGCCGTCACTTCGGTGGCGAGGATCTTCTTGACCTCGTTGATCTCGGCGCCGCCCAGTGCCGACAGGCGAGCGATCTCGTCCATCGGCAGCGTGGTGTAGAGCTTCAGGAAGCGCGCCACGTCGGCATCCTCGGTGTTGCGCCAGTACTGCCAGAAGTCATAAGCCGATAGCATGTCCGGGTTCAACCAGACGGCGCCATTCATCGACTTGCCCATCTTGGCGCCCGACGAGGTGGTCAAAAGCGGCGAGGTCAGAGCATAGAGCTGCGGCGTGCCCATGCGATGGCCAAGATCGATGCCGTTGATGATGTTGCCCCACTGGTCGGAGCCGCCCATCTGCAGCCGGCAGCCGGTGCGCTGGGCAAGCTCTACGAAATCATAGGCCTGGAGGATCATGTAGTTGAATTCCAGGAAGGACAGCGACTGCTCGCGGTCAAGGCGCGTCTTGACGCTGTCGAAGGCAAGCATGCGGTTGACCGAGAAATGCCGGCCGACATCGCGCAGGAATTCGAGATAGTTGAGCGAGCGCAGCCAGTCGGCATTGTTGATCATCAGCGCGTCCTTGGGACCGTCGCCGTAGGCCAGGTAGTTGGAAAAGACCCGCTTGATCGAGGCAATGTTGCCCTCGATCGTGTCGACCGTCATCAACTGGCGGGCTTCCTCCTTGAAGGAGGGATCGCCCACCATGCCGGTGCCGCCGCCCATCAGCGAGATCGGCCGGTGGCCGGTCGCCTGGAACCAGTGCAGCATCATGATCTGGATCAGCGAGCCGGCATGTAGCGAGGGTGCGGTCGGATCGAAGCCGATATAGGCCGTCACGGTTTCCTTGCACAGGAGGTCGTCGAGGCCGGTTTCATCGGAGACCTGATGAATGAAGCCGCGCTCGGACAGCGTCTGCAGGAAATCGGACTTGAACTTCGTCATGGCAGTCATGCTTTCTGGAGTGGTCTGAATGGGGAAATTCGCGGGCGCTTTAGCATTGTTTTTTGAAATATGCACCTGTTTCGGCCATGAATGTTTTCAATGAGACCGATCGCGAGTCGGGAAAGGATCTTGGATTTGGGCAGGATATACCGGGCCATCGGCCTGATGAGCGGCACGTCGATGGATGGAATCGACGTCGCCATGGTCGCAACCGATGGCGAGCGCGTCATCGAACGCGGACCCTTTCTGGCGGTCGCCTACGAGCCCGCTTTCCGCGACCGCCTGAAGCAGGGATTGGAGGAGGCCAAGACGATCAAGCGCAGGACCGACCGTCCCGGTGACCTTGCGGCACTGGAGCGCGACCTTACGCAACGTCATGCCGAGTCTGTTGTAAGATTTCTGAGCGGTAACAATCTCTTGGCCGGCGATATCGATGTGATCGGCTTTCACGGCCAGACCGTGCTGCATCGCCCGGATGAGGCTCTGACGGTGCAGATCGGCGACGGCCCGCTGCTGGCGCGGCAAACCGGCATTGCCGTGGTCCACGACATGCGCGCCAATGACATGGCGCATGGCGGGCAGGGCGCGCCCCTGGTGCCGGCCTATCACGCCGCGCTGGCAGCCCAGTTGAAAGACGCCCGGTGGCCGGTGTGCTTCGTCAATATCGGCGGCATCTCCAACCTGACCTCGATCGACCGCGACGGCACGATCACCGCCTTCGACAGCGGGCCGGGCAACACCCTGATCGACCAATGGGTCGAGGCCCATGCCGGCATTCCCTTCGACCAGGGCGGCATGATCGCCTCGGAGGGCCGGATCGTCCACACTCTGGCCGATCGTTATCTCGACAATCCGTTCTTCACCGCCGACAGCCGCCGGTCGCTCGACCGCAACGATTTTCTGCCGCCGTCCGGCGGCGAGGCCGAACTGTCCGACGGCGCCCGGACGCTCGCCTATGTCAGCGCCGCGTCGGTGATCAAATCGACGGGTCATCTGCCCTTTATGCCGAAGGCTTTTGTCATCTGCGGCGGCGGTCGGCTCAATCGGGTGATCATGGCGGATCTGAAGGACCTCGCAGCAGGGCACGGTGCCGTCGTCCTGTCGGCCGAGGAAGCCGGTTTCGATGGAGATGCCATGGAAGCGGAGGCTTGGGCCTATCTGGCCGTGCGGTCGCTCATGGGCCTGCCCTTGACCTATCCGGCAACGACGGGTGTCAGGGCGCCGGTGTCGGGCGGGGTTCTGACGGAGCTATAGTGCGCATTGGCTCCATAGATACCGTTATACAATCGGATAAGGCGGCAGACGGAACTACCGCCGCAACAACGCGAGCGCTTCGGCCTCGCGCCCTTTGCCGCGCTCCGCCCGCTCACGAAATCGCCGTTCCACGTCGTAGTCCTCGATCATCGCTCGGGTCATGTCGAGATAAAGCTCTGCCACAGGAATGTTGCGCTCGGACGCGATCGCCTCGATCTTGTCTCGAAGATCCTTTGGGAGTTCTATACTGATCGCGTTCATCGGTTGAGTTCCTCGAGAAAGCGTGTGGGGCTGACGACCGCTATATGCTCAAATCTCAGTTCGGCGCCTCGGAAGTCACGCGTATTGCTTGTGATGACAAAGCGAGCATTTCCGGCGACCGCGAGATCCATGATGTGATTGTCGGATTCATCGCTGAGGTTAGGACGCCATCTGAAGTATACGTCCGGACGGTCGCACTTGCCAAGGAAGATATCGAAGAGCGCATTTCGCTCTGCTAAATTGAGGCGGGCGCGTCTGAAAATATCGTCTCGCGCTATGACGTCCTCGTATTCAAGATAAAGCGCTTTGCCGATCAAGGGCACCGCCCTGCCTTCGATGCACGCCTCAATCACCTTGGAAGCATCACCGCGGCCGATACAAGCGCTTATGAAAACGTTCGTATCGACCACGATCCGCATATCTCTGGTTACCGGATGCGCTTGGCGGCCGGTTCGGGGACCAGTTCGCCTTCGAGGCGGCGGTCGAGATAGTCTTCGCATTCGCCCATCAGGGTATCGACCTGGCCATTGAAGAAATGGTTGGCGCCGGGCAGCGTCTTGTGGGTGATCAGGATGCCCTTCTGGCTCTTCAGCTTGTCGACCAGACCCTGGACGTCCTTTTCAGGCGCCACCTTGTCGCTGTCGCCATGGATGATCAGGCCGGACGACGGGCAGGGGGCGAGGAAGGAGAAGTCGTAGGTATTGGGCTGCGGCGCGATCGACATGAAGCCTTCGATCTCGGGCCGGCGCATCAAGAGCTGCATGCCGATCCAGGAGCCGAACGAATAACCGGCGACCCAGCAGCTTTTCGAATCCGGATGCAGGCTCTGCACCCAGTCGAGCGCGGAAGCCGCATCCGACAATTCTCCGGCGCCATGGTCGAATTCGCCCTGGCTGCGGCCGATGCCGCGGAAGTTGAACCGCAAGGTCGTGAAGCCGCGCTTCTGGAACATGTAGAACAACTGGTAGACGATCTGGTTGTTCATCGTTCCGCCAAACTGCGGATGCGGATGCAGGATGATGGCGATCGGGGCGCTTTTTTCCTTGGATGGCTGATAGCGGCCTTCAAGGCGACCCGCGGGGCCGTTGAATATGACTTCGGGCATAGATACTCCGGTCCGTGTCTTTTTTTGTGTCCGATCCCGTTCAATTCGGCAAGATGACTTGACGGGACCAGTCAACTTTTCTAGAACTCAGTTTAGAATTGTTCGAAACTGGTATGGCTGTTATACCTGTTGGAACGTGTCATAGGACAAGCCCGTCGCTCATTTCAAGGAAAATGCGCCGAACGGCCAGAACGCATCGGAATCCGGACGATAACATGGCGAAAGAGCGCATTTATCTCGACTGGAATGCCACGGCGCCGCTTCTGGACGAGGCACGCACGGCCATGCTGGACGCGCTTGTGCTGTCGGGCAATCCGTCGTCTGTGCATCAGGAAGGCCGTGCCGCCCGCGCCATGATCGAGACGGCGCGGCGCCAGGTGGCCGACCTAGTCGGGGCTGCGCCTGCCAATGTGATCTTTGCCAGCAGTGCCACCGAGGCTGCCAACCATGTGCTGACGCCGCATCTGCGCATGGGCCGCGCGCCGCTTGCCGCCTCCCGTCTGTATGTCTCGGCGATCGAACATCCGGCCGTTCGGTTGGGCGGTCGGTTCGACGCAGAGGCCATGTCCGAGATAACAGTCCTGCCGTCCGGCATCGTCGATCTGGCCGCGCTGGAGGCTTCACTCAACGCTCATCCGCGCGAAGCCGGCCTGCCGATGGTGGCCATCATGCTGGCCAATAACGAGACCGGCATCGTCCAGCCGGTGGCGGAAGCGGCAAGGCTCGTCCATGCCCATGGCGGTCTGCTGGTGGTCGATGCCGTGCAGGCAGCCGGCCGCATGCCGATCGATATCACTGCGCTGGACGCGGATTTTATCATCCTCTCGGCCCACAAGCTGGGTGGCCCCAAAGGTGCCGGCGCCCTGGTGGCGCGCGGCGAGACCCTGATGCCCGTGCCGCTGATCCGCGGCGGCGGTCAGGAAAAAGGCCATCGCGGCGGCACGGAAAATCTGGCGGCGATCGCCGGATTTGGTGTGGCGGCGGCATTGGCTGCAAAAGACATCGAACCGCGCAATGCGGCAATCCGCGCCTTGCGCGACAGGCTGGAAAACGGCATGCGCAAGGCGTCCCCGGATGTGGTCATTCACGGGTCGGGCGTCGAGCGGCTGGCCAATACCTGTTTCTTCACGCTGCCGGGCCTGAAGGCGGAAACCGGGCAGATCGCGTTTGATCTGGAAGGCCTGGCGCTTTCGGCGGGGGCTGCCTGCTCCTCCGGCAAGGGCGGCGAGAGCCATGTGCTGAATGCCATGGGGCTGGACGCCAAGACCGGCGGGCTGAGACTGTCTCTAGGGCCTGCCACGGATGCGGCGATGATCGACCGGGCCGTTGAAATCTTCGGCAAGATCGGTGCGCGGCGTGGACTCTCGGGCAAAGCCGCGTGATAAGGGCGGCATAATTGCGGAAAATCAATTTTCCGCAGGACCATAGGGGTGAAATTTTGCCCCTGACCACCACATAGAAGCGGAACCCCGCTTCAAACGTTGACAAGCCGTCGGACCTTGGACCCGGCGAGATTGGAGAACGCAGATGGCTGCAGTGCAGGAGACGATCGATCAGGTGCGCCAGATCGATGTCGATCAATATAAATACGGTTTCGAGACGATGATCGAAGTCGACAAGGCCCCCAAGGGTCTGTCGGAGGACATCGTTCGTTTCATTTCGGCCAAGAAGAACGAGCCGGAATGGATGCTGGAATGGCGCCTCGACGCCTACCGCCGCTGGCTGACGCTCGAAGAGCCGAGCTGGGCCCGCGTCAACTATCCGAAGATCGATTTCAACGATATCTATTACTATGCCGCGCCGAAAAGTACGGCCGGCCCGTCTTCGCTGGAAGAAGTCGATCCGGAATTGCTGAAGGTCTACGAAAAGCTCGGCATCCCGCTGAAAGAGCAGGAAATGCTGGCCGGCGTGAAATCGTCGCGCATCGCCGTCGATGCGGTGTTCGATTCGGTCTCGGTTGTCACCACCTTCAAGGAAGAGCTGAAAAAGGCCGGCGTGATCTTCATGTCGATCTCGGAGGCGATCCGCGAACATCCCGATCTGATCAAGAAATATCTCGGCACGGTCGTTCCGCCGACCGACAACTATTATGCGACGCTGAACTGCGCCGTCTTCACCGACGGGTCGTTCGTCTATGTGCCGAAGGGCGTTCGCTGCCCGATGGAACTGTCGACCTACTTCCGTATCAACGAGAAGAACACCGGCCAGTTCGAGCGCACGCTGATCATCGCCGAAGAGGGCGCCTACGTCTCCTATCTCGAAGGCTGCACCGCGCCGCAGCGCGACGAGAACCAGCTGCATGCGGCCGTCGTCGAACTGGTGGCGATGGACGATGCCGAGATCAAGTATTCGACGGTCCAGAACTGGTATCCCGGCGATAAGGACGGCAAGGGCGGCATCTACAACTTCGTCACCAAGCGCGGCGATTGCCGCGGCAAGAATTCCAAGATCTCCTGGACCCAGGTCGAGACCGGCTCGGCGATCACCTGGAAATACCCGTCCTGCATCCTTCGTGGCGACGGTTCGCGCGGCGAATTCTATTCGATCGCGGTCTCCAACGGCCATCAGCAGGTCGACAGCGGCACCAAGATGATCCATCTCGGCAAGAACACGTCGAGCCGCATCATCTCCAAGGGCATCGCCGCCGGCGTCAGCCAGAACACCTATCGCGGCCAGGTCTCGACCCATCGCAAGGCCGAGAATGCCCGCAACTTCACCCAGTGCGACAGCCTGCTGATCGGCGATCGCTGCGGTGCCCATACGGTGCCCTATATCGAGGCGAAGAACTCGACGGCGCAGTTCGAACACGAGGCCACCACCTCGAAGATCTCCGAGGATCAGCTGTTCTACTGCCTGCAGCGCGGCATTCCGCAGGAAGCAGCGATCGCCCTGATCGTCAACGGCTTCGTGCGCGAAGTCATCCAGGAACTGCCGATGGAATTTGCCGTCGAAGCCCAGAAGCTGATCGGCATTTCGCTGGAGGGGAGCGTTGGGTGATGAACGAAAAGGTCGAGCATCTCATTCTCGAGCATTTGCGCGCCCTGCGGGCCGAGATTGCTGGAATGGGTGAAGAGATCCGTGGGATTCGCAGTGAAATGCGGTCGATGAAACAGCATATGGCTGCCTTCATGTCTCATGAAACGGCGCAGGATGGCGACATCGCGTCGGTCAAACTTCAGCTCGAACGCATCGGCAAGCGTCTAGACATCGTGGAATGAGCAGGAGCGGCGCTTGAAGGCGCGCCCTCGTTCCGTAAGAGCAACATTTGAATTTGGAAGAGAACCATGCTTGAAATTCGCAATCTCCATGCCCGTATCGCTGAAGACGGTACCGAAATCATCCGCGGCCTAAACCTGACGGTCAAGGCCGGCGAAGTCGCTGCCATCATGGGGCCGAATGGCTCCGGCAAGTCGACGCTGTCCTATATCCTGTCGGGCCGCACCGACTATGAGGTCACCGAGGGCGACATTCTCTATAACGGCGAGAGCATCCTCGGCCTGGATGTCGCCGAGCGCGCCTCCAAGGGCATTTTCCTGGCTTTTCAGTATCCGGTCGAAATTCCCGGCGTCGCCACCATGCAGTTCCTGAAAGTGGCGATGAACGAGCAGCGCAAGGCGCGCGGCGAAGCCGAACTGACGACGCCGGACTTCATCCGCCGCGTCAAGGATGCCGCTGCCAGATTGCAGATCGACATGGACATGCTGAAGCGGCCGCTCAATGTCGGCTTTTCCGGCGGCGAGAAGAAGCGCGCCGAAATCCTGCAGATGGCGCTGCTGGAGCCAAACCTTTGCATTCTCGACGAGACCGACAGCGGCCTCGACATCGACGCCCTGAAGATCGTTGCCGATGGCGTCAACGCCCTGAAGTCGCCGGACCGGGCGGTGATCGTCATCACCCATTACCAGCGCCTGCTCGACTATATCGTACCCGACACCGTCCACGTCCTCTACAAGGGCCAGATCATCAAGACTGGCGACAAGAGCCTCGCCCTGGAACTCGAAGCGAACGGTTATGCCGATATCATCGGTGAAGCGGCCTGATCGCGGCGGAAAGGAGCATGCCCATGAACATTCAGGCAGCCAATCGGCCGACGGCCGCCGAGGCGGCCCTTCTGGAAACCTATACGGACCAGATCGGCGAATTGCCGGGTGACGGCGCGGTGCTTGCCGCCCGCGACCGGCTGTTCGATGACTTGAAGCGCGGCGGTCTGCCGACGCGCCGAATCGAATCCTGGCACTACACCGACCTGAAATCCCTGCTGCGGGCGATCCCGGACAATGCGCCGGGAGCCGAAGGCAGGGCTGTTGCCGCCATCGTGCCGGGCGCCACCGTGCTGGCCTTCGAACACGGCAAGGCCGTGGCTTTAAGCGGTCCGGACGGCGTCAGCGTCGTCTCCTACGGTGCGGCCCTGACGGACGGCAGTGCCGCTGCCGGCCTCATCGCCTATGACCGTGACGATGCGATCGGCCGGATCAACGGCAGCTTCGTGCGCGACGGCTATGTCCTGTCGATTGCGGCCGGCACCGAACTGGAACAGCCTTTGGAACTGCAGGCGATCCATGGCGCCGGCCAGGTGCATGGCCGCTTCCCGGTCGAGTTCGGCAGTGCCAGCAAGGCGACCGTCATCGAGCGTCATCTGAACGCAGCCGGAGGCGCTGCCTTCGTTTCGACCGTCAGCGATATCAAGATCGGCGACGGCGCTGAGGTCACCTGGATCATCGTGCAGGCGCAAGGGCTTGAGGATACCCATCTCGGGCAGATCAAGGTCGAGATGGGCGCGAACGTCAAGTTCCGCCTCTTCGTGATCAATGCCGGCGGCAAGCTCGTTCGCCAGGAGATCCATGTCTTCACCGCCGGTGAAGGTTCGGATTTCACCCTGCGCGGCGTCAACCTGCTCGGCGGCGAGAGCCATACCGACGTCACCATGACGCTCGGCCATGACCTGCCCAACACCACCTCCACCGAGATCGTCCGCAATGTCGTGTTCGATCGCGCCAAGGGCGTGTTCCAGGGGCAGATCCGGGTCGCCCAGGATGCCCAGAAGACCGATGCCCGCATGGCCTGCAACACGCTGCTGATGTCGGACGAAGCCGAGATGCTGGTCAAGCCGGAACTCGAGATCTTCGCCGATGACGTACAATGCGCCCATGGTGCGACGGTGGCCGATATCGACCACAAGCATCTCTATTACCTGATGGCCCGCGGCATTCCGGAAAAGCCGGCGCGTGCCTTGCTGATCAATGCCTTCGTCGCCGAGATCGTCGAGGAACTCGATGACGAACCGCTGATCGAAGCGCTGGAGGGCGTGATTGCCGACTGGCTGGAAAGCCATGAGTGAGCGCGTCAGCCTCGACCACTGCGTTATCCATGTGTCCGACTGGGAGCAGGCGCGGGACTTTTATACGCGGGTGATCGGGGCCGAGGCCATTGCCCGGCCGGATGGCGGCTATGTATTCCGCTTCGGGCAGCAACAGCTCAACGTCCATGGGCCGGGCGTACCCGCCCACCCGCTGGCGCGGGTGCCGGTGATGCCGGGAAACAGCGACCTGTGCTTGCGCTGGCACGGGCCGATCGACACCGCGAAAGCCCATCTCGAGCATGAGGGCGTGGCGGTGGAATTGGGACCGGTGCGGCGCTTCGGCGCGCTGGGTGAGGGTATAAGCCTTTATTTTCGCGATCCGGACGGGTCGCTCATGGAGTTTATCAGCTATGAAGCCTGAATTCGCCAGTTCCGGCGCAGCTTACGACGTGGAAGCCGTCAGGCGGGATTTCCCGATCCTGTCGCGCACGGTCTATGGCAAGCCGCTGGTCTATCTGGACAATGGTGCCTCGGCGCAGAAGCCGCAGATGGTGATCGATGCGATCAGCCATACCTATTCCAACGAATATGCCAATGTGCATCGCGGCCTGCATTTCCTGTCGAATGCGGCAACCGACGCCTATGAAGCGGCGCGCGAAAAGGTGCGGCGCTTCCTGAATGCCGGATCGGTGGACGAGATCATCTTCACCAAATCCTCGACCGAGGCGATCAACACGGTGGCCTATGGCTATGGCATGCCGCATATCGGTGAAGGCGACGAGATCGTCATCTCGATCATGGAGCATCACTCCAACATCGTGCCGTGGCATTTCATCCGCGAACGCCAGGGTGCCAAGATCGTCTGGGTGCCGGTCGACGAAAACGGTGCCTTCCATATCGAGGCCTTCGAGAACAGTCTCACGGACAAGACCAAGCTCGTCGCGATCACCCACATGTCGAACGCGCTCGGCACGGTCGTTCCCGTCAAGGAGATCTGCCGGATCGCCCATGAACGCGGCATCCCGGTGCTGGTCGATGGCAGCCAGGGCGCCGTGCATATGCCGGTCGATGTCCGCGATATCGACTGCGACTGGTATGTGATGACCGGCCACAAGCTCTATGGCCCGTCCGGCATCGGCATCCTCTATGGCAAGGCCGATCGGCTGAGAGAGATGCGGCCCTTCATGGGCGGCGGCGAAATGATCGTCGAGGTGACCGAGGAGACCGTCACCTACAATGATCCGCCGCACCGGTTCGAGGCCGGCACGCCGCCGATCGTCCAGGCGATCGGGCTTGGCTATGCGCTCGACTATATGGAGACGCTCGGACGCGAGGCGATTGCCGCCCATGAGGCGGATCTGGCGGCCTATGCCCATGAACGGCTGTCGGCCATCAATTCCCTGCGCATTTTCGGCAATGCGCCGGGCAAGGGCGCGATCTTCTCGTTCGAACTGGCCGGCATCCATGCCCATGACGTGTCGATGCTGATCGACCGGCAGGGCGTGGCGGTGCGCGCCGGCACCCATTGCGCCCAACCGCTGCTGGCCCGTTTCGGCGTGACCTCTACCTGCCGGGCCTCGTTCGGCCTTTACAATACCCGTGCCGAGGTCGATGCTCTTGCCGATGCGCTCGACCATGCCCGCACCTTCTTTGCATGAGGATAGATTGATGAGTGTCAACCAGAGCGAAGCAAAGCCGGATGTCCGGGACGGCATCGTGCACACGTCCATTCCGGCCGACGAGGTGGCGCGTCTCAGCGACGATATCATCGCCGCGCTGAAGACCGTCTACGACCCGGAAATTCCGGCCGATATTTTCGAACTCGGGCTGATCTACAAGATCGACATCGAGGACGACCGCATGGTCAAGATCGTCATGACGCTGACAGCGCCCGGCTGCCCGGTGGCCGGCGAAATGCCGGGCTGGGTGCACAATGCGGTGAGCGCCGTCGAGGGCATTTCCGGCGTCGATGTCGAGATGACCTTCGATCCGCCATGGACCCCGGACCGCATGTCGGAAGAGGCGCAGGTCTCGATCGGCTGGTACTAGAGCAATTCCAGCAAAAGTGCGCAGCGGTTTTGCGTCCGGAATTGCGTAAAAACAAAAGGACAGAGTGTTCTCGCGATTCGAAGAAAAGCGGAAACGCTCTGGACGCCAGCGATGCACCATCCGGAACAGTCCGGGTGGTATTGATCGGTTAACGCACCGATCTTACATTGTTATTCGAAGCGCCGGACCTTGAACCCGGCTGCGGAAGGAGAATTGAGATGGGATTTGCTGTGATGAGCCTGACGGAAGCGGCCGCTGCCCGCGTCAAGGCGATCGTCGAGAATTCCGCAACGGAGGCCATGGGCGTCCGAGTCGGGATCAAGAAGGGCGGCTGCGCGGGCATGGAATATACCATCGACCTCGTCACCGAGCCCCATGCCAAGGACGACCTGATCGAGCGCGACGGTGCCCGCGTCTGGATCGAACCGTCCGCCGTTCTCTACCTGCTCGGCACGCAGATGGACTACGAAACGACGACGCTTCGCGCCGGCTTCACCTTCCACAATCCCAACCAGACCTCGGCCTGCGGCTGCGGCGAATCGGTGGAATTGAAGGCCGCCGATCTGGCCCTTCTGGCGCGCGAGCAGGGGGCGGCCGCGGTCAGCAACTGACCGGCTCGACAGAGACGCATGCGAAGCCCGGCCCTGTGCCGGTTTTTTTATGTCTGACCGCAACTCTTGCGGCGGCAGACCGCTTTCGCGACCGATCATGCGGAATATCCGAGCCGAACAATAAATAACGTTGAATATCTGGAAAATGCCGCATATATTGCGGACATGGATTTCATCGACCGCAAAATCATCGGATTACTCGCCGCCGACGCCCGGCGCTCCCTTGCCGATATCGGCGAGCGCGTCGAGCTGTCGGCCTCCGCCGTCAACGAGCGCATTCGCCGCCTGCATGCGAGCGGCGTCATTCGGCGCTTTACCGTCGAGGCGGACCCGGACAGCCTCGGCTATCCCGTGTTGGCCTTCGTCTTCGTGGCGCTCGCCGCCGATGCGGACGAGGGGGAATTCCGGCGCTTTTCCGCCAGCCACCCGGCGGTGCTGGAATGCCACCATGTCACCGGTGGCTGGTCCTATCTGATGAAGGTGCGGCTGCCGGTCATCGGCGATATCGAGGATTTCCTGTCGCTCTTGAAAGAGCGCCGTTATCTCGCCCGCTCGGAAACGATGATCGCCCTGTCCTCGGCTGTCGAGCGCACCCTGACCGATGGAGCGACCTCGCCATGACCCTTTCGATCCTGCTCTTTGCCAAGGGTCTGCTGCTGGGGCTGGCGATTGCCGCGCCGCTCGGGCCGATCGGCGCGCTGTGCATCTCCCGCACCCTGGAACGCGGCTTCTGGGCCGGCGTGGCCGGCGGGCTGGGCACCGCGCTGGCCGATGGCGCCTATGCGCTGATGGCGGCGGCCGGTTTCGCCGTCTTTGCCTCGGTGCTCGATGGGATCTCCCTGCCGCTGCGGCTGGTCGGCGGCCTGTTCCTGCTGTGGCTCGGCTGGAAGAGCTTTCAGCCCAAACCCCCGGTGGTGGCCGCGACCGTCGGCGCGCGCGATCTGCTGAGCACCGCGGCCGCGACCTTCCTGCTGACCGTCACCAATCCGGCCACCATCCTGTCCTTTGCGGCGATCTTCGCCGGGCTTGGCCTGGCTGAGGCCGGCGAGGGTCTTGAGGCCGCCATCGTGGTGGCCGGTGTCTTTGTCGGATCGCTCGCCTGGTGGTTTTTCTTAAGCGGCACCGTGGCGCTGCTGCATAAGCGTCTGCCGCAAGGCTTTGCCACCTGGGTTTCTCGGATTTCCGGCGGTGTCATGGTGTTGTTCGGGCTGGTGGCGCTCGGCTCTGTGCTGGCCGAATGGATGTCGGCGTCTACGACATAGACAGCTGGGACATGCGGCTTTTTTCCCGGCTGCGTTGCTCATGGGGCAGACGACAGCTCAGTCGCGCTTGATGCTCATCAGCACATCCCACATGTCGGCACCGGCCTCGAACACCGAGGCATTGGCCTTATAGCTCAACTCCGTTTCGATCAGGTCGAGCATTTCGGTGCCAAGATCGACATTGGAAGAGCCGGGCAGGGTGGGCTCGCCCGATGGCGCGACGGAGGCGGAGACGCCGCCTAAGGACCGCGACGTGAGCGAGGTTACGGAGCGGTCGTAGCCTGGCGTCAGCGCATTCGCCACATTGTTGGATGTGGCCGACAGCCGCGTGGTCTGAGCCTGCAGGCCCGATACGGCATTGTTCATCATCGCATTCAGGCTCATCGGCCGGGTCCTCTGGGGGCAACTGTTGTCCTTGTAGCCGATCGCCGTTCAGGAATGCTGAACGAGCAGGGTTGACGAAATCTGTCGGCCGCGGCCGGTCTGTGCCGCAATGGCACGGGTTTTCGTAAAAGTCGGCACGCTCGGAACGGGCGTGACAGGACACCGGCCGGGCCAAAAATCCCTCCGGGTGAAAACAGTCTGGTCGGACGGGGTGCCGGAGCTGCCCTGTTGAAATTTCAAAAACAATGGCACCTGCCGGCACCCCGTTCGGCGGTCTGTCGTCCTGGCTCTGGCCTTTCTACGGGCTGTTGGCATCTTTGTCAGAGATCGGCTCGCGGGCTTGGTATCGTTGTTGTGCTTTCGCTGCCCGGGCCGTCCGAAAGGCCGTTTTCAAGGCACGGCGATGGAGCTCCGCAGACCTGTCGACCGCAGCATCGTCGCGCCGTTCCGGCAGGTTTTTGTGAAAACCCCGCCGTCCGACCGGTCGCCATCCCGATACCAAGTCTCGATGATGAAAACCTATCGGTTTCCATCATCGAGACTTGGTATGATGTCCCAGGGTGCAAGATCCGGAAAACACCGGCTTTCGCACCCGCACGCCATCATTGCTGCTGGCAGGTCCATTTCCCACAACGCCTCCCGGCTCGCCCCGCGTCAAAGGCTCCCCAAAAGCGCCGGCCCGCGGCAACGCAGACCGGTGTATCCGAAGGCGGAACGGGACAAGTGTGGCACAGGTTTTGGGGGCGGGGATGCGGG
>NZ_JABAEF010000021.1:5460-112460 GCF_023701945.1 Rhizobium sp. CG5 | reverse complement strand
CCGGATCGCTCGAAACATCCTCCAGAGCATCGACGGCCCAAAGATTCCGATCAGCCATCGCATCAAGAAATGCGCCTGGAACGACGACTATCTCATCACCGCTCTCGGCCATATGCGATAGCCCTGCACAAGGGGGGAGAAGACTCGTGGAAGCTGTTCGGCTCCACCACCAAGAGTTGCGACCAGGTTAAGCCCTCCCCCTTGTGGGGAGGGTTTGGGAGGGGAATCGTTCTATAGGCGATAGCCGTGCCTCGGGGAGAAGCGGGAGATTGCCGCTATTTCGTAGGCACCCTCCTCGCCGCGGCCATCCGCGGCGTTTTGGCGTCTACTGGCGGACCACGATGCGGGCCTTGAAGGGCACGCGGGCGTAGAGGTCGATGACGTCCTGGTTGATCAGCCGCACGCAGCCCGACGAACTCGCCTTGCCGATCGAGGCCCAGTCCGGCGAGCCGTGCAGGCGGTAGAGCGTGTCCTGGCCATTCTGGAAGATGTAGAGCGCGCAGGCACCGAGCGGATTGCGCAGGCCCGGCTCCATGCCGCCATTGGCGATCGAGTATTTCTCAAGGTCCGGCTGGCGGGCCACCATTTCGTTCGGCGGCTTCCAGCGCGGCCAGGTCTGGCGCCAGTGGATGACGCCCTCGCCCTGCCAGGCAAACCCATCGCGGCCGATACCGACGCCGTAGCGCATCGCCGTGCCGCCCGGCTCGACCACATAGAGGAAACGCGACGGCGTATCGACGACGACGGTGCCCGGCCGCTCGCCGGTCGGATCGAGGACGCGCTGGCGGTAGAACTGCGGATCCATCTTCTCATAGGGAATGGGCGGCAGGACGAAACCGCCGTCTTCGACCGGACCGTAGGTGATCGCCAGTTCCTCCGGCGTCGGCGGCACGATGGGCCGGCGGGCCATGGCGGGAACAGGCGCATTGCGGCCGCCCGGCAGGGTGCTGGCACAGCCGGACAGGGCGGCGAGCGCCCCGGCCAGCACGAAGCCTCTCCGGGACAGCAATATTTCCGACGGCATGGCGTAATCTCTCAAACATAGGGGGACGGAATATAGGTCGTGTTCTAACGATGCCCCACGCCGTTTGGCAAGGCGAAAGCCCGTCACGAACGCGTCATTGCCGCTGTTGTCAGCCCACGCCATAGGCAGTTGACGCAAACAATGGGCGTACTAAACTCCCGATTGAAGAACACCAAAACCCGAGGGCGTGCGCTTGGAACCCGAATTTCCGTTTGAGTTCATCATCCTCGGAACGCCCGTGTCCTTCCAACGGGAAAACTCAAGGGCCAAACAGGAATGGAAAGACCTGGTTCGGCAGGCAAGCCAGAGCAAACTGCCAGAGATGCACTTCGTCACCGACAAGGCCCTGGCCGTCACTCTCTACTACTATCCGGAGGAGCGAATGACCGGCGACGTCGACAACATCGTCAAACTGACACTCGACGCGATGAGCAGCCATCTTTATCAAGATGATGAGCAAATCGAACGTATTGTGGTACAAAAGTTCGAGAAGGGGCGCGTTTTTCCGTTTCGTGATCCATCCGTGACCTTGGCCGCATGTATGCTCGGCCCGAAACCTGCTCTCTATATCCGTGTATCGAACGATCCTCATGAGGACCTACGCTCTTGACACTCACCAGACAAACAGCGACAGACATATTTGCCGCCACGGCCAGCAAGCTCACGGAAGAAGGCTATGACGTGATTGTCGAACCAAGCGCATCGCTGCTGCCGGACCCGTTGAAGTCCTTCAGTGCCGATGGCATCGCGATCGGAAAAAGCCCCAAGCTTGTGATCGAGATTGCCCATGAAGGGCCGCGCGATGCGGCACGGGTGGCGCAACTGCAGCAGGCCCTGAAAGACGTCCCGGACTGGAAACTTCATCTGGTGCTGGGCTCTGGCCCCTCGTCGCCGGACATAGCCCAGGCTGACGAGGCGAGCATAACAACGGTTCTTGAACGGGCATCGAAACTCGTGCTGACCGATCCCGAAGCAGCCCTTCTGATGGCATGGGCCGCCTTGGAAGCGCTCGGCCGCTCAAGAAGACCGGATGATTTCGCAAGGCCTCAATCGCCCGGTCGGATCATCGAATTGTTTGCGTCCGAGGGCATCATACTGCCATCGGAAGCCGCATTTCTCCGCACCATGGCGGCAAAACGCAATGCTTTCGCCCATGGTGATCTGAAGCAGTCCGCCAGCAGCAGCGAACTGGAGCGCTTCATGGGCGTCATCCTCAGGCTGATCAATTCGCCCGATCTGAGCGTTCCGGTGGATAAAGCCGCATCCTGACCAGCAAACGAGGAACGTGAGCCGGCTGGACGTCTCACCCGTTCACCCAGGCCATATCCTCGGTGGTGAGTTCAATGGGGCGCAGTTCGCGGTTGACGAGGAAGTGTTCGTTTTCGATCGAGAATTCGGCGAGTTCCAGGCTGGTGGCAAAGCGGGCCTTGAAGGCTTCGATGATCTCGTTGACGATGACTTCCGGGGCGGAGGCGCCCGCCGACAGGCCGAGCGTGGCGATGTCGCCGATCTCGGCCCAGTCGATCTCGCTGGCGCGCTGCACCAGCATCGATTTTGTGGCGCCGGCGCGCAGCGCCACTTCGACCAGACGCTTGGAATTGGAGGAATTCGGTGCGCCGACGACGATGAACAGGTCGCAGCCCGGCGCTGCCTGTTTCACGGCTTCCTGGCGGTTGGTGGTGGCATAGCAGATGCTGTCGGCCGACGGTGCCGTCAGGTTGGGGAAGCGCTCCTGCAACCGCTTGATGACGCCGGCGGTGTCGTCGACCGAGAGCGTGGTCTGGGTGACGAAGCCGAGATTGTCGGGATCGGCGGGCTCATAGACATCGGCATCCTCGATGGTCTCGACCAGCGAGACCGTGCCTTCGGGCAATTGCCCCATGGTGCCGATCACTTCGGGGTGGCCGGCATGGCCGATCAGGATGACATGGCGACCGAGGCGCTGGTGGCGCATGGCCTGCTTGTGCACCTTGGAGACCAGCGGGCATGTGGCATCGAGAAAGAACAGATTGCGGGCGGTGGCATCTTCCGGCACGGATTTCGGCACGCCATGGGCGGAAAACACCACCGGCTGCTGGCGGTGTTCCGGCGGGATCTCGTCGAGTTCCTCGACAAAGATCGCGCCCTTGGCCTCCAGGCCTTCCACCACATAACGATTGTGGACGATCTCGTGGCGCACATAGACCGGGGCGCCGTAGCCTTTCAGCGCCAGCACGACGATCTGGATGGCCCGGTCGACGCCGGCGCAGAAGCCGCGCGGGCCGCAAAGCCTGATCGTCAGCGGCGGTTTTGCAATCGGTGTGTCCATCAAGATCAGCCAGCCAGAATTACGACAACAAGGGCGACAATCGCCGGCAGGCCCTGGATGAGCAGAATCCGCCGCGATACGCTATAGGCCCCATATAGGGCAGCAAGGCTGACCGCGCCAAGGAAAAACAGTTTGAGCTGGAACGCAAAACCCGGATCAGGATGGATCAGCGACCAGAACAGCCCGGCGGCCAGGAAGCCGTTGTAGAGGCCCTGGTTGGCGGCCAGAAGCTTGGTGGCCTCGGCCTGCGGCGGTTTCATGCCGAAGGCTTTGAGGCCACGCGGCGTGGTCCAGAGAAACATCTCCAGCACGAGAATATAGACATGCTCCAGCGCCACCAGTGCGACGAGACAATTGGCAAGCAAACCCATGCAGGACTCCATGTCGAGAGCGTGTCGTCGATCTTACAGCCATTGCCGCCGAGGGCAAAAGCTCAGATTTTGCGGCGGAACAGCGCAATGGCACTGACCACGACCAGCACGGCGGCCAGGCCATACCAGGTCATGGCATATTGCAGATGGCTGTTGGGCAGGTCGATCAGTGTTACGCCGCCCATGGGTATGCCGCCCGGATTGGGTGTGGCATCGGCATCGAGAAAGAAGGGCAGAACCCGATCGGCCGGCAGGCCTGTGGTTGCCGCCATCTGGTCGAGATCCTTCCAGTAGAACATGTTCTTGGCCGGATCGTTGTCCGGCACCATGAAGGACGGTTTTTCGGCGAGCTTGGCGCGGGCCAGGCCGACCACCGTCTGCTCGCCCTGCAGCTGACCCTGCGCGCGCCCCTCCGGCGCCTTGTCCTCATAGGCGATGAAACCGCGATTGACGAAGAGGTAGCGCCCATCGGCAAGCTCCAGCGGCGTATAGACGTAGAAACCCGTCATGCCCTGGAAGGTGGCGAAGAAATGCCGTTCCTTGTCGTTCAGATAGCGGCCGGTGGCGGTGGCGTGGCGATAGTCGACATCGCTGCCGGAGGTGGCGAGCGCCTCGATTTCGGACAGGGGTGCGGGAGGTGCGGCACGGCGCTGCTCGATATCGGCAATAAGGGCCTCTTTCCAATAGAGGCGCTGGACCTGCCAGGTGCCAAGCGTCAGGAGAAGGGCCAGCGCCAGCAGGACGATAACGACGCTTGCCCACAGTTTGCCGCGGCTCATGCCGGTCGGCCTATCCGCCGCCTTATTCATGGTCGATCGTGCCGGGCTTTGCATTGTGGTGATAGACCTGGAAGATCAGCAGAGCCTTGATGGTGCGCAGCAGCCAGAGCGACAGGCCGATGGCCAAGGGTCCCCAGAGCAGGATATGCAGCCAGACCGGCGGCGAATAGGTGATCTCGGACCAGACGGCGAGGCCGACCACCAGGAAATCGGCAATCAGGATGACGAAGATCGAGGCGCCATCACCGGTATCGGCGAAGGCATAATCCAGCCCGCAACTGGCGCAGCGCGGCTTGAGCTTGATCAGGCCGTCGAACAGCTTGCCCTGACCGCAGCGCGGGCAGCAGGCACCGAGCGCGGCTTTTAGCGGCGTCACCGGCGCATAACGTGCGGTGTCTTCATCCATGGTCATTCCCTTTGCGTGCCCTGCGCCCTTTCATTAGTTTATCCTTGTTGCAGAGGCAAACCTTAAAGGGCATGCTTGCACTCCAGCCGAGGAGTTGCCGTGTCATGAACACCATGCAGAACTGCGGGCAGATCGTCATTCTGAATGGCATGCCGCGATCCGGGAAAACCACGATCGCCAGCGCCATCCAGACCCGCTTTCCGGGCCTGTGGATCAGTCTTTGTGCCGGTGCGCCGCGTTCCGAGCCAACGGTGGGGCGAGGCGCAGAAGACGCGGGCACGGCCGGCTTGCCGCCGCTATCGCCGGCTCATGCCGCCCTCTACGAGGCGACCGCGCTTTATAGTCGCATGGGGCTGAATGTGGTGGCCGATTTCGGCCTCAATGGCCGGGCGACCCGTGCGCCGGGATTGCTTGCCCATTGTGCCGGACGGCTTTCGGCCTATCCCGTGCTGTTGGTCGGCCTGCGCAACCTCTCATCCGACCTGACCAGATCCCGCCGTCGCGACGGCACCGCGGCACAGGCGCTGTTTCGCCGCGCCGATGACGCGACACCCTTGCTGCCGGGCGCCTGGCGGCGGCCGGGTCTCTACGACATGGAACTCGATACGGATGTGCTGACGCCGACCGAATGCGCCGATGCCATCCTGGAGCGCCTCGACCGCGGCATTCCTCGGCCCACCGCCCTGGAGCGGGTCGCCGGGCGCGCCTGAGGCAATCTTCGGCAGACGAGCCCGCAGGCAAACAAAAGGGCGGCGCCGAGACCTCGGCGCCGCCCTTTTTCATTCCATTCAGTTCCGCTCGCTCAATGGGCCAGCGGTGCGCCCCAGTCGCCCCAGATGTAGATGGCGAAGAACAGGAACAGCCAGACCACGTCGACGAAGTGCCAGTACCAGGCGGCGGCCTCGAAGCCGAAATGCTGCTTCGGGGTGAAATCACCCTTCAGCGCCCGCAGCAGGCAGACCGTCAGGAAGATGGTGCCGACCAGAACGTGGAAGCCGTGGAAGCCGGTCGCCATGAAGAAGGTGGCGCCGTAAATGCTGTCCTTGAAGCCGAACGGCGCGTGGGCATATTCGTAGCCCTGCACGAAGGAGAACAGCGCGCCGAGCAGAACGGTCAGCGTCAGGCCGCTGATCAGGCCCTTGCGGTCGCCGTGCAGCAGGGCATGGTGCGCCCAGGTGACACAGGTGCCCGACAGCAGCAGGATGACGGTGTTGTAGATCGGCAGGTGCCAGGGATCGAGAACCTCGATGCCCTTCGGCGGCCACTGACCGCCGGTGAACTCGACGCGGCTCGCCTGGATCGCCTCGTTGGCAAACAGGCTGGCATCGAAGAAGGCCCAGAACCAGGCGACGAAGAACATCACTTCCGAGGCGATGAACATGATCATGCCGTAGCGCAGGTGCAGCGACACGACGCGGGTATGGTGGCCCTCGTTGGCTTCCTTGATGGTGTCGGCCCACCAGCCGACCATCGTGTAGAGCACGATGGCAAGGCCGATGAAGAACAGCCACGGAGAGGCCAGTTCCAGACCGAACAGCTTGAACGAACCGCCGTTCAGATAGCGCATATAGGCCACGCCGCCGAAGGTCATTACAAAGGCGCCGATCGAGGCCAAAAGCGGCCACGGGCTCGGATCGATGATGTGGTAGTCGTGATTCTTCTGATGCGCTTCGGCCATGTCAGCAATCCCCGAATGTCAAATTCTGTCCAGGCCCGGCTGTCCCGGGCCCGTCCTCTTACAGTTTTGGATTTCCGTCCACACCTTCGGCCGGCAATTGTGCCACCGGCTTATCCCCCTCATGCGGATAGAAAGTATAGGACAGGGTAATCGTTCCGATATCCTTGGTCTCTTCCTGATCGACAATTGCCGGATCGATGAAGAACACCACGGGCATTTCCAGGCTTTGGCCGGGTTCCAGCTTCGTTTCGGTGAAGCAGAAGCACTCGACCTTGTTGAAATAGGCAGCAGCCTCCATCGGCGTCACATTGAACACCGCCTGGCCGCTGGTGGCCCGCGGCGACCGGTTGGTCGCCAGATAGTCGATCTTGACGGTCTCGCCGATCTTCAGCGCGATGGATTTCTGCACCGGCTTGAAATCCCAGTTGAGGCCCGACGACACATTGGCGTCGAAGGTCACCGTCATTCCCTGGTCGAGCACGGTATCGGACATCTGCTCGACGCGCTGCGTCGTGCCGTTATAGCCGGTGACCTGGCAGAACATGCGATAGAGCGGCACGGCGGCGAAGCTGACCCCGACCATGCCGCCGACAAAGGCGAGACAGGCGAGAAGAACCACGACATTGTTGCGCGACTGCTGGGAGGTAGTGCTGATTGTCATGCTTGAAACCATCCTCCCCTATTGTCCGACATTGCTGATCTTGATCAGCGTCATGACGTAGAAGAGAACCACGAGCCCGGCCAGAACCAGGCCAAGGGCGACGTTGCGGCCGCGGCGCGACTTCTTCTGGGCTTCGTTAAGCTTGATGGTTTCCATCAGACGGCTCCTCCAAACAGGCCCATGATAGCAAGGGCATAGTGGTCGACAAGCAGCGCCGAGAAGATGGCGAAGAGATAGACGATCGAGAAGGCGAAGAGTTTCTTGGCCGGCAGCATCTTCACGTCGCCGTCGGGCATGCGCCAGACGGCGATGGAACAGAGCACGAAGACAGCGCCGAGCATTGCGGCAACCACGCCATAGCCAATCGAGGCGAGGCCGGTCAGCGTCGGCACGACGCCGAAGACGGCGGTCAGCACGGCATATAGCGTGATCTGGCGCTTGGTCACGGCTTCGCCGCAGACGTTCGGCAACATAGGGACGCCGACCGAGCCGTAGTCGCGCATCTTGAACAGCGCCAGCGCCCAGAAATGGGCCGGCGTCCAGAAGAAGATGATCAGGAATAGCACGATGCTGTCGAGCGACACGCCGCCGGTGACGCAGGCCCAGCCGATCATCGGCGGGAAAGCCCCGGACGCACCGCCGATGACGATGTTCTGCGGCGTCGAGCGCTTCAGCCACATCGTATAGACGACGGCATAAAAGAAGATGGTGAAGGCCAGCAGGCCGGCCGACAGCCAGTTGACCGTCAGGCCGAGAATGGTGACCGAGAATCCCGACAGCACCAGGCCGAAGGCCAGCGCTTCGCGGGGCGCGATGCGGCCGGCAGGGACTGGGCGATTGGCGGTGCGGGTCATGACCGCGTCGATATCGGCGTCATACCACATGTTGAGCGCGCCGGAGGCGCCGGCACCGACCGCAATGCACAGAATGGCGATGGCACCCAAAACGGGGTGGATATGGCCCGGCGCCAGAACGAGACCGGCAAAGGCCGTGAAGACGACCAGCGACATGACGCGCGGCTTCAACAGCGCGAAGAAGTCGCGGGCACCGGCTTCCGACAGGTGCAGGTCGCCCTGCCCGCCCAGACCTTCGATCGTGTCGATGACTGCCATTCTGTGATTCCGTTCTTGCCGTTTCGTGCTGAGCGCCGCGGATCTCTTTCGAGCCCGCGGCGCCCGGCAATCGTGTCTGGCCGCTTACTTGATGCGCGGCAGCTGTTCCCACTGGTGGAACGGCGGCGGCGACGACAGCTGCCATTCGAGCGTGGTCGCACCCTCGCCCCACGGATTGTCGCCAGCCACCCGCTTGCGGGCAAAGGCTTCAAACACGCAGACCAGGAAGATCAGCACGCCGACGGCCGAGATGTAGGAGCCGATCGAAGAGACGTAGTTCCAGCCGGCAAAGGCATCGGGATAGTCGATGTAACGGCGCGGCATGCCGGCCAGGCCCAAGAAATGCTGCGGGAAGAACACCATGTTCACACCGATGAACATGACCCAGAAATGCAGCTTGCCGAGGAATTCCGAATACATGTAGCCGGTCATCTTCGGGAACCAGTAGTACCAGGCCGCAAAGATCGCGAACACGGCGCCGAGCGACAGAACGTAGTGGAAATGGGCCACGACGTAATAGGTGTCATGCATCGAGCGGTCGAGGCCGGCATTGGCCAGCTGAACACCGGTGACGCCGCCGACGGTGAACAGGAAGATGAAGCCGATCGCCCAGACCATGGGCGTGCGGAAGGACAGCGAACCGCCCCACATCGTCGCGATCCACGAGAAGATCTTGATGCCGGTCGGCACCGCGATGACCATGGTGGCGAACAGGAAGTAACGCTGCGCGGAGAGCGACAGGCCGACCGTGTACATGTGGTGAGCCCAGACGACGAAGCCGACCGCGCCGATGGCGACCATGGCATAGGCCATGCCGAGGTAGCCGAATACCGGCTTCTTCGAGAAGGTCGAGATGATGTGGCTGATGATGCCGAAGCCGGGCAGGATCAGGATGTAGACTTCCGGGTGACCGAAAAACCAGAACAGGTGCTGGTAGAGGATCGGGTCGCCGCCGCCTTCGGGCGCGAAGAAGGTCGTGCCGAAATTGCGGTCGGTCAGAAGCATGGTGATGCCGCCTGCCAGAACCGGCAGGGAGAGCAGCAGCAGGAAGGCGGTGACCAGAACGGCCCAGGCAAACAGCGGCATCTTGTGCAGCGTCATGCCGGGAGCGCGCATGTTGAGGATGGTGGTGATGAAGTTGATCGCACCGAGGATCGACGACGCGCCGGCGATATGCAGCGAGAAGATCGCCAGATCCACCGCCGGTCCGGGCATGCCCGAGGTCGACAGAGGCGGGTACATGGTCCAGCCGCCGCCGACGCCAAAGGCGCCTGCCGGTCCCTCGACGAACATCGAGAGCAGGAGCAGCAGGAAGGCCGGAACGATCAGCCAGAAGGAGATGTTATTGAGACGCGGAAACGCCATGTCCGGCGCACCGATCATGATCGGGATCATCCAGTTGGCAAAGCCGCCGATCAGCGCCGGCATGACCATGAAGAAGATCATGATCAGGGCGTGGCCGGTGGTGAACACGTTGTACATGTGCTTGCCGCCGTCGATGGCCGCGTCGCCTTCAAAACCGTAGACCATGGATGCGAGGCCATGGAAGATCTGGATACCCGGCTCGGCCAGTTCCCAGCGCATGACAACCGACATCGAGCCGCCGATGATGCCGGCGATGATGGCGAAGATCAGATAGAGGGTGCCGATGTCCTTGTGGTTGGTCGACAGGAACCAACGGGTAAAGAAACCGGGCTTGTGGTCATGATGATCATCGTGATGGTGCGCGCCCTGACCGTGAGCGTGTTCGTCGTGGGCAATAGGTCCAGCCATTGTGCTCACTCCCTCTCTTACTTCGAAACGTTATCGGCGAGCTGCACGGCAGATGCCGCACCGTCGACCGAGGCCATCAGGGCCTTGTTGGCGTCGCCCACATTGGTGGCGGCAGCTGCCAGCCAGGTGGCGTATTGGGCTTCCGAGACGACGCGGATGGCGATCGGCATGAACGCATGGTCCTTGCCGCAGAGCTCCGAACACTGGCCGTAGAACAGGCCTTCACGATCAACCTTGAACCAGGTCTCGTTGAGGCGACCCGGAACAGCGTCGATCTTCACGCCGAAAGACGGCATGGCGAAGGCATGGATGACATCGGTCGGCGCTGCGGTGACCAGCAGGCGCACGGTCTTTCCGACCGGCAGCACGACCTCGTTGTCGACGGCGAGCAGGCGCGGGTAAAGCGCGCGATCTTCCTTGCCGGCGGCAGCGCGTTCCCCGTCCTTCAGCAGATAGGAATCGAAGGCCACGGCGGTTTCGCCCTGGTATTCGTAATTCCACTGCCACTGGGTGGCAGTCGCCTTCAGGGTGATGTCGGGATCCTTCGGAATGGTGAGCTGCGCCGTCAGCAGGTTGAAGGACGGAATGGCCAGGAACAGCAGGATCAAAACCGGACCGAGGGTCCAGACGATTTCAATCGCCGTGTTGTGGCTGGTCTTGGACGGCACCGGATTGGCGCTGGCGCGGAACTTGAACCCCACGACGATCAGCAGGATCAGCACGAAGATCGTGATCGGAATGATGAACCAAAGGGTGTAGTTCTCAAACCAGCGGATCTGCTCCATGATCGTCGTTGCGGCGGGCTGCAGATCGATCTGCCAGTCGACCGGCTGGTCTGCATAACTGCCGGTGGCAAAAAGCAGACAGGCCATGGCGGCCAAAACTGCGCAAGCTCTGTTAATCACGATGGTGTCTCCCTCATGCGTTTGATCCAGGTCAAACCAAAACGCCTAATGCATGCTATTCTTTGCGTTTAAAATCACAGTTTGCCCACATTCGCAATATCTGCGCGGAAAAGGCTGTGCGGCATTTTTGTCCATCATCAATTCGCCGGAACGGCCGCACCTTCCCAAGTGCTTAGCCCGCCATCGAAAAGCCGCGACATCGGGCTTTAAAGCCTTTCGCTTCGGTCCCAATTATGCCTCACTCAACTGGAAAAGACACGGCAGGGCTTTTCAATGCCGGCCCGCCCGACAAGAATGGCCGCGATGATTCGATTTCCAGAGGTACCCATGGCTTTCAACAGTGTTGCGCGGATAGGTCTATTCGCCACCGGCATCGCTTTGGCGATGACCGGCGCTCCTGCGCATGGCCAGCAGCCGCAGCCGGGTACGATCCGCTCCAACCATGGGGCATGGTCGGTGATCTGCGATACGCCGGCCGGAACGTCGGTCGAGCAGTGCGCGCTGATGCAGAACGTGATTGCCGAGGACCGCCCCGAGGTGGGCCTGTCCGTGGTGGTGCTGAAGACGGCCGACCGCAAGGCGAAGATCCTGCGCATCCTGGCGCCGCTCGGCGTGCTGCTGAAGGACGGCATGGAACTCTATGTCGATTCCAACAATATCGGCCGGGCCTATTTCACCCGCTGTTTTGCCGAGGGCTGTTATGTCGAGGTCGAAATCGACGAGGAGCTGATGAAGATCCTCAGAGCCGGCAAGAATGCCGTCTTCGCGCTGCGCGAATCAGCCGACCAGGACCGCGTCGGCATTCCGATCGAACTGGCTGGCTTTGCCGCCGGCTATGACGCCCTGCCCTAACGTCTGTTTGCATAGCCTTTCCGGGCGACATGCTTAACGAACACGGGGCCGGCCCTTGCCGCGCCGGTTGCGCGCGACTACATGGAACTGATCCGGTATTGGAGACACCCATGACCACCGACCTCATTTCCTTGTTCGACTGCGACGAGACCGCGCTGCGCGCGGCCGTTTCCAAGGCGCTGTCCGGCGCCGATGACGGCGAACTCTATATCGAGCATGCGCAATCCGAATCGCTGAGCTTCGACAATGGCCGGCTGAAGGGTGGCAGCTTCAACACCGACCAGGGTTTTGGCCTGCGCGCCGTGGCCGGCGAAGCGGTCGGTTACGCCCATGCGGGCGAGCTGTCGCTGTCGGCCCTGACCCGGGCGGCCGATGCGGTCGGTGCGGTGACCCATGGCCATGCCGGCTCCTATGCCGCCGCCCCGCAGCGCACCAATGCAAAATTCTACGGCGAGGACAATCCGATCGGCAGCCCGTCCTTTGAAGAGAAGGTCAAGCTTCTGTCGGAAATCGACGGCTATCTGCGCGCCAAGGATCCAAAAGTCCGCCAGGTCACCGCCTCGGTTGCCGCCAGCTGGCAGGTCGTCGAGATTCTGCGCGCCGACGGCCATCTGGTGCGCGACATCCGGCCGATGACGCGGCTCAACATTTCCGTTGTGGCCGGCCAAGGCGACCGTCAGGAGAGCGGTTCGTTCGGCGTCGGCGGCCGCGTCGGCTTTGCCGACTTCCTGACCTCCGAAAGCTGGCACCATGGCGCCGACGAGGCACTGCGCCAAGCGCTGGTCAATCTCGAGGCGATCGAGGCGCCGGCCGGCACGCTGGACGTGGTGTTGGGCAATGGCTGGCCGGGCGTCATGCTGCACGAGGCGGTCGGCCACGGGCTGGAAGGCGATTTCAACCGCAAGAAGACCTCGGCCTTTGCCGGCCTGATGGGCGAAATGGTGGCGTCGCCCGGCGTCACCGTGGTCGACGACGGCACGATGGACAATCGCCGCGGTTCGATCACCGTCGATGACGAAGGCACGCCTTCGGCCTATAACGTGCTGATCGAGAACGGCCGCCTGGTCGGCTATATGCAGGACCGCCAGAATGCCCGGCTGATGGGCATGAAGGCGACCGGCAACGGCCGCCGTCAGGGCTATTCGCACCAGCCGATGCCGCGCATGACCAATACCTACATGCTGTCCGGCGACAAGACGCCGGAAGAGATCATCTCTTCGGTGAAGAAGGGCCTCTATGCCGTGTCGTTCGGCGGCGGCCAGGTGGACATCACCTCCGGCAAGTTCGTGTTCGGCTGTACCGAGGCCTATCTGATCGAGGACGGCAAGATCACCGCGCCGGTCAAGGGCGCCATGCTGATCGGCAACGGCCCGGACGCCATGCGGCGGATCTCGATGATCGGCAACGACATGAAGCTCGACACCGGCATCGGCAATTGCGGCAAGGCCGGCCAATGGGTACCGGTCGGCGTCGGCCAGCCGCATCTGAGGATGGACCAGGTCACCGTCGGCGGCACCAAGGCGTAAGGCTTGCCGCGGGCCGAACCGATGGAGCGCCGACGATGGCCATTTTGCAGACGCAGCATCTGACGCTGAGCCCCTGCTGCCCAAGCGACCGCGCCGATTTCATCGCCCTCGAGCTTGATCCCGACGTCATGCGTTTTCTGAACGGCGGACAGGCCGTCGATCCCGAGACGATCGATCCGGACGCGACCTTCCTGCAGCCCAGAGGAACCGAGCCCCACGTCTGGACGGGGCGCCGCACGAGTGACCGTGCTTTTGTCGGGTGGTTCTGCCTATGGCCGGAGAGTGAAACCCTGGCGGAACTCGGATATCGACTGCGCCGGAGCGCCTGGGGTCAGGCCTGGCCTCGGAAGGGGCAGCAGCCCTCACCCACTGGGGGTTCGAAAGCGCCGGCTATGACGAGATCGTCGCGACCACGATGGCGGTGAACCACGGATCGCGCCGGGTGATGGAAAAGATCGGCATGCGCTACGACCGCACCGTCCATGCCGACTGGCCGAATCCCATTGCGGGCAGCGAAGAGGGCGAAGTCTGGTACGGGCTGAAACGCTCGGTGTGGAACGGCGGGGCATAGACCGGGGTTTCACCGCAGATCGGATTGTCGAGATCGGCTTGCGTTGACAAGGACGGACGCCACGCCCATATTTTTACGACCGCAAGCTCAAGCTTTGGAGGGCGTTGCCGATGACATCGGGAAATATCCATATCGAGCTGGATGCCGGCCTTCGCGACCATATCCGCAAGCAGATTGGCGATAAACGCCGCTACAAAAATGCCAGCGAATATGTCGATGCCCTGATCCGTCAGGACATGCAGTCCGATATCCAGGCGTCGGAATGGCTTGACGCCCATCTTGAGCCAGCGATGCAGGCCGAAGAGAGCGAATTTTTCCCTGTGTCGGCCCAGGACGTCATCCGGCGCAATCAAAACCGCTGATATGGCGCGTTATCTGTTTTATCCGAGAGCAGATGCCGCCCAGGATAGGATCTGGAAAGATACGGCAGAGATTTGGGGCGAAGCTCAGGCAATCGCTTACATCCATGGCCTGCATGCCCATCTGGCAAAGCTTGCGGAATCGCGGGCGCTTTGGCGACGCTTTCCGGAGACCATGCCTATTTCCAGCCAATTGAAAGACAAGGCCTATTTCAGCCGTTACGAGAAACATTATGTATTCTTCCGCGAACTGCCCGGCGGACATATAGGCGTGATGAGTATCCTGCATCATCGCATGGACATACCGAGGCGCTTGGCGAACGACCTCTCTGCATTCGACGCAAAACGAAACGACGATAAGGCAGAGTAAGCAACATGACCCGGTATCTGGTGGCCCTTCATCGCCCTGACGATTACGACCCGTCGGTCGCCGAGGATGCGGCGATGGGGCGGGAGATCGACGGGCTCAATGACGAGATGGTGGCGGCGGGCGTCAGGGTTTTCGTCGGCGGGCTGCGGCCGGTCGCAAACGCGATGTCGCTCAGGGCCCTGCCCGATGGAGAGGTGCTGATCGCGGCCGGGCCTTACCTGAAGAGCCAGGAACATGTCAGCGGTTTCTGGGTGCTTGACGTTGCCGACATGGACGAAGCGCTCACCTGGGGCCGCAAGGCGGCCATCGTCTGCCGCGCGCCGGTCGAGGTGCGGCCGTTTCACTGAGGGTGGAGCGCCTGCGGCCGGCCGTGGAGAACGGCGGCGTGGCAGCCGGATCCTGAACTTCGGATGAAGCTCAGGATCTCAGTCATGTGGTGATCCGGTCCGGATTGATAGGCCGGAGCTTCGGTCATCGAAGCGTCAGATGGCCAGGCCGCCGGCGATGTTGACGGTTTCGCCGTTGATGTAGCCAGCGTGTGGGCCGGCGAGGAAGCAGATCGTTTCGGCCACCTCTTCTAGCGTTGCGATGCGGCGGATCGGGTGCATGTCGAGGATGGCGTCGCGGTTGGGTAGTTCACCGGCCACATCGGCGGCCATATCCGTGGGCATGATGCCGGGCTGGACGACGTTGACCGTGATATTGCGGCGGCCAAGATCGCGGGCGATGCCCTTTGCATAGCCGGCGAGCGCCCATTTCGTTCCGGCATAATCGGCGACGCCGGCAAACGGCACGGCAGCGCCGAGCAGGGATCCGACGAAGATGATGCGGCCGCCATCGGAAAGCTTCGGCGCTGCGGCGCGGGTATTGGCGATGGTGCCCATGACATTGACCTGCCACTGGCGGTTATAGTTGTCGCCATCAAGATCCGGATCGTCGACCATCTGGCCCTGGATGGCGATGCCGGCATTGTTGACGAGAATATCGAGCCGCCCGAACTCGGCCATGACCCGTTCGATCAGCGGCCTGGCGGAGGTAAGGTCGGCCTGGTCGCTCTTGACCGCGATGGCGCGCACGCCCCTGGCCTTCAGCTTGGCGACGACGGCTTCGGCCTTGTCGGCAGAGGCCGCATAGCTGATCGCCACGTCTGCGCCATGATCGGCGAATGCCTCCGCCGTGGCCGCTCCGAGCCCGCGCGATCCGCCGGTGATCAGTACGACCTTGCCCTTGAATGTATCCGACATAACGTCATTCCTTCGATGTTCGATCTGGTTTCAACCACCTGCAACAGGCGGAGATTTTTCGTAACGTTCGTTACTGTAACGATTGGTATGAAATTTGACCAAGAGCGTCAAGAGGTTTAATAATGGTCGTTATGAAATTTTCGGAGATCACCTGATGGGACGCCATCGCGAGTTTGACGTGGAGAAAGTCCTCGACGCCGCGTTGTGCGTGTTCTGGCGCAAGGGCTATGAGGGCGCCTCCTATGCCGACCTGACGGCAGCGGCCGGCGTCGAGCGACCGGCCCTCTATTCGGCCTTCGGCAACAAGGAGGCGCTGTTTCGCCAAGCTTTGGAGCGCTATTATGTGCGCTTCCTGGACTATATTCCCGCCGCGCTGGCGCTTCCCACGTCGCGGCAGGTGGCAGCCCATATTCTCCACCATGCCATCGAGCTGAATACGCGCTTTCCAGACCATACGGGATGTCTGGTCATCAACGGCGTTCTGGCGGGATCGGATGAGGCGGAGCCTGTCCGGCAGATCCTGATCGAGGCGCGGGCTTTAGCCGAGGCCCAGCTTAGGGAGCGTTTCGAACAGGCACAGGCCGAGGGCGACCTGCCCGAAACGGCCAAACCGCAGGCCCTTGCGGCCTTCTTGATGGCGGTGCTGCACGGCATGGCCGTGCAGGCCAAGGCCGGCTTCAGCCGCGACACGCTGGAGGATGTCGCCGAGCAGGCCCTGGCCAGCTGGCCGGTGGGGCGGTCGGCTGTTGCGGGC
Source organism: Rhizobium sp. CG5 (assembly GCF_023701945.1). Lineage (GTDB taxonomy): Bacteria > Pseudomonadota > Alphaproteobacteria > Rhizobiales > Rhizobiaceae > Allorhizobium. The sequence continues at coordinate 95,767 of NZ_JABAEF010000021.1, read as the reverse complement.
GGGGTGTAGTCAGGGTATGAGGCGATGACGGGAATAGCAGAAGCGGGCGGCATCGCAAAGCTGCAGGCCCTGTGGACCGAAGGCAAGGCGAGCGGCGAGCCGACCGAGGTGGATTTCGATCAGGTCCTTAAAGACGCGCGACAGGAATTGGAATCTGCCCGCACCCTTGCCCGCCAGATTGGCCTGGACACCGACAACGCCGACTGACACCTTGAGATGATCTATCGCTACACAGTCCTTAAGAGGGTTCCAAGATGGCAGTCTTCTTTCTCACGATTGTTGGCATAACCTGTGGTCTGATTATTTTGGCGGGGGTGGCTCTGTTTTCGTTCAGAGTCAGAACGTCGAAGAAAGTGTTGCCCAGCACAGCCGACCACTATGATGTCTTCGACAAGGACCCGAGCCTCTATAGCTCATACGATCCGCCTGACAGTTGATCGGTTGGGGTGCCAAACGACGCAAATCGCCGGAACCAAATCTACCCGCCTCACAACCCCGGCCGGAAACGCCATTTTCGTTCAATTGCGTCTTCGAGGTTCAGGCCGTGATGGTGTGCGAAGAGCAGGACGTGGCCGAGCAGGTCGGCGGTCTCGTCTTCCATGGCCTGGCGCAAATCGGCATCGCTCAAACCTTTGCGGCGGCTGCGGCCGCTGATGCGATTGCTGACCTGGGCCAATTCCCCGACCTCCTCCAGCAGTTTCAGCAGAAACCAGTCGGAATCGCGGTTCACGCCATGCACCTGCGCATAATTTTGAGACGCAGCCTCGAATTGGGCCATCAGATCACACATCGCCATGTTCCTCATATGTTCATGGCAACCATGGTCGATTCCCGACCGGGAGTCGAGCCCCTCACCCCTACGAGGGCATCAGCCGACCACTATGATGTCTTCGACAAGGACCCGAGCCTCTATAGCTCATACGATCCGCCTGACAGTTGATTGGTTAGGGTGCCAAAAGACGCAAATCGCCGGAGCCACCTGCATCACAGACCCGGCCAGAACCCGTCATTAGCGAACGCGTCTGATCTCAGCGATCTCAGGCTTCAGTGCATCCATGAACATATAGGTTCGACCGAGCAGAACCTGTTTCCCGAATGTGTCAAACGTGTTTGGTCCCAGAGGCGTGATGACAACTTCATCCGGCGTCAGTCCATCCAAATGACGATCTTCAATCTCGGACCAATGGGCCTCAGCAATGTCATGCAGAACAACATTGACTGCGGGCTGATTGTAACGAACGAGAACATTGCCATCGTCCATCGGAGACGGATCTACATCCGGATGATAGTTGAGGATACCGGAAAGGGCGTTGAGCGAGAACTCAGTAGCCTCCTGATCGGCCAACCCATCGTGGAGCAGGACGCATGTCCCGTTGCGAAATACAGCAAAATCTCGACGTCCGTTCGTATAATAGGAAATCCGGTCGATCACCCGGTCAAGTGGCTGCGAAAAGGACGGACGCCAGGATGGAACGGGCGGAAATGCTTGTTGCGGCGTCTGAGCCGTGGCGTTCCTTGCAGCAATCACACCGATCAACCCCGCCAAGAACGACCGCCTCATTATCATCGCTCAACTCGCCCCGTCGCAAACATGTGGCATTGCGTGCACCGAAAACGACAGTTTGAATTTCCGCCTGCGTTTCACAAAGCGCCACAATAGCCACTTTTGCAGTCAAGACAATCATCGGCTGGCGGAAGCCGCTGGCGTATAACCCTACGAGGGCATCAGCAGGCAGTCGTAGGATTTCTTGACCAGGCGGTCGCAGGCGGCGCGGGCGTCGGTCTTGCTGGCAAAGCCGACGAAGCGGGCGCGGTAGAGGGTCATGCCGTTGCGGGTGACTTCCTGGGTGTAGGACGAGCGGCCCGTCAGCGGGCCGCCGATCTGCTGCTGGGCGCGGACCAGCATGTCAACGGCGGCCTGCCGGCTCTGGGCGGCGGCAATCTGGATCTGCCAGCCTTCGGTTGGGATGGCGGCGGTTGGGACGGCCGCCAGCGGCTGCGGCGGTACCGGCGCGGTGTTGCGGGCAGCGGCGGGTGCGAGCGCAATCTCAGGTACCGACGCGCTTTCGGCAAAGGCATTTTCGTAGCGCGAACTGGGGATAGGCGTACCTTCGGCCATACTGGTCACGACCGCCAGCGCCTCGCCGGGCCGGGGGGCTGCGAGCGGCACGGGAACGTCATTGCCAAGGGCTACCACTTGCGCGCCCGACGACAGGCTGGCCAGCAATTGCCGGCCGCTGGAGGCATTGGCGATGTTGCGGTCGAGCAGGGTCTTCATGGTCTTGTCGCGGCTGGCGGCGGTGCGGCCGCCCAGCACGACGCCGATGACGCGGCGGTCGCCGTCGCGCACGGCGCTGACCAGGTTGAAGCCGGACCAGTCGGTATAGCCTGTTTTGATGCCGTCCATGCCCTTGTAGCCATACATCAGATTGTTGTGGCCGCGGATCTTCCTGCCGCGGAAGGTGAAGCTCTCGGCCGCAAACAGCTTATATTCTTCGGGGAAGTCGCGCAGCAGCACGACACCGAGCGTCGCCATGTCGCGCGCCGTGGTGATCTGGCGCTTGTCCGGCAGCCCGGAGGCATTGACCAGCACGGTGCGGGTCATGCCCAGCGAGCGGGCCTTGGCGGTCATCATCGCGCCGAACTGGCTCTCGCTGCCGCCGAGTTTCTCGGCCATCGCGGTGGCCGCATCATTGGCCGACACGACGATCATGCCCATCACCGCGTCGCGCACGGTAATGCTGTCGCCGGCCTTGACCCAGAGCTTGGTCGGCGGCCGGCTGGCGGCGAGCTTGGAGAAGCGCACCGGCGTATCCCAGGACAATTGGCCGCGGCGGATGGCGTCGAATGTCATGTAGAGCGTCATCATTTTGGTCAGCGAGGCCGGGTGATTGGCGGTATCGGCATTCTCCGCCGCCAGCACGCGGCCGGTGCGGGCATCGAGCAGGAAATTGGCCTGGCCGGCAGAAACACCCTGGGGAAGGCAAGCGATCGCGACAAGAAACGTGAAAGCGATCAATAGCTTGTGCATTTTCCCTCCAAGGTGGAATTTTTAAAAGCCCGTCCCGAATCCGCGAATCGGCAAAGCACGACCGCGCGGCGCGCCCTCCTTGCCCGAAGAATGGGGCGAGAATGGCGCAATGAAGACGACTTTTTTGGTCATGGTTACGAAAGCGCCTGCAAACCCTCACAGATTCGGCCATCGCGAACTTCGATATAGCCGGAAGTCTGCTGTTCGGCGCCACGATCAAATATGGTCCACGCGGGCTGGCCCTCGGCGGTCATGAACGAAGCGACATAAAGCCCACCGGTCAATGCAATCGACAATTCCGGCAGCCGCCCGAATAGCGAGACATCTTGAACCTTGCGACCGATCAGCGAGTTGCAGACCTTATCCCAGCCTTCCTCGTCGCTCCAACTTCCGCACAGGATGGCAGCCTCACTTTCAATCCGCCAACTCCACTCGATCATGACCGTGTATTCACCCTGTGAATTTCCGGCGGACCCATCGCGCCTCACTTGCGGCGACAAGCGGCCAAACTCCAGGAAGATTGCTGAACCATGGCCGCGCCAGACCGCTGACAAGGGTTGCGATAGTAGCGCCGATCGGTACTTCTCAAAAACTGCTGAAGACGCTGGCAAACCATTCCTCCGGACCTTTAACGGCCGGAACCTTCTCGATGAAGGTGAACTCTGTCAACAGGACCGAGCCGCGCATGCCCGCTCGATACCGTATGAAATGCAACCAAACGACACGGGGACAAAATCGAAAAAAGCCTCTTTACCTCAAGCTTGGTTGAGGTCGTAGCGTGCGGCGCATCAACCACCCTGCCTTAAAATCAAGAGACTGGAATGCCCATGCCGAAGGCCACATCCGCCGAACCCTCCGCCCCGCTCGACATGGCCCAGAACCCGACCAGCGGGCGCTGGGCGGAATTGCTTACTCCGCGCTATCTGGTGACCACCGTGATGCTGTGCATCGGCGTGGCGCTCTATGCCTTCAACGGCTTTCTGGTGACCACGGCGCTGCCGACGGCGGTCGCGGAACTGGGCGGCGAGGCGCTGTTATCGTGGTCGCTGACGCTGTTCCTGGCGGCCTCGATCGTTGCCGGGGCCAGTGCGGCACTTCTGAAGGCGCGGTTCGGGGCGCGGCTGTCGCTGATCGGGGCAGCGCTTGTGTTTCTGGCCGGCACTCTGCTGGCCGCCAGCGCCACCAGTATGGAGACCATCCTGGTCGGCCGCGTGCTGCAGGGGCTCGGCGAAGGCGTGGTGGCGGCGATCTGCTATGCGCTGATCCCCGAAATGTTTCCCTCGCGTCTGGTGCCGAAAGTGTTCGGCGCCGAGGCCAGCGTCTGGGCGCTTGCCGCCTTCGGCGGACCTGTTCTGGCCGGCTATCTGACGGAGACGATCTCCTGGCGGGCCGCCTTCCTGATCAATATCCCGATCATCGCCGTCTTTATGCTGCTGGCGATCACCATCGTGCCGCGCACCATCTCGACGGGCGGCGGGCTTGCCCTGCCCGGCCTGCGGCTGGCGCTGTTGTGCTGCGGTTTTGTCGCCGTGCTGTTTGCCGGCCTGGCTCCGAGCGTGCTGATCTCCGCCGCGCTGGTGGCCTTCTGTGCCGTCATGCTGGTCGTCTTCATCCGGCTCGACCGCCGAGCGAAAAGCCGCATCCTGCCGGCCGGCGCCTTCTCGCTCCGCTCGACGCTCGGCCTTGGCCTCTGGGTCATCCTGCTGATGCCGCTGGCGCAATCGACCAGCGGCGTCTACCTGGTCTACAGCCTGCAGCATCTCTGGGGTTTCGGTCCTACCCATGCCGGCGCGCTCGGGGCGCTGATGGCGATCTTCTGGAGCCTGTCGGCCATCGCGATCGCCAACCTCAAATCGCAGGCCCTGCAGCGCCGGGCGATCTGGCTCGGTCCGCTGCTGCAGGTGCTGGGCATGGCGTGCCTGTTTTCGGCCATCGCGTCGGGCATCCTCGCCGTGCTGGTGCTCGGGCAGGTGCTGATCGGCTGCGCCTTCGGTTTAACCTGGGGCACTCTCAGCCAATTGCTGATGGACGTGACGCCGGCCAATGAGCGCGACAAGACGTCTGCCCTGCTGCCCACGCTGCAATCGGCGGGCTACGCGCTCGGCGCAGGGCTGGCGGGGCTCGCCGCCAATGGCGCCGGCCTTGCCGCCGGCCTGCCGGTGGACGGTCTGCGTGTGGCGCTGGCCGTCGCCTTCTTCATCGCCGTGCTATGGTCGGCGCCGGGTTTTCTGGCGGCACGGCGCGCGGTCGCTCTGGTCCACAGCGCCGCAATCGACCGGACCAGGGCGGAATAATCGCGCCGCATACTTCCGAAAGGGGTTGGGCTTTGCTATCCCGCTGTCCAGCCCTTTTCAGCACCAGCACGGATTTCCGGACACCGCATGGCATTGCTTTCAGCCGAACTGGCGGCCTTCCAGTCGCTTGTCGCCGAGCAGTCCGCGGGCGCGGTGTTGTTCCTGCTCGTGGCCGCGCTGGTGGCCGGGCTGGCGCGCGGCTTTTCCGGATTCGGCGGCGCACTGATCTTCATGCCGGCGGCCAGTTCCGTCATCGACCCGCCGCTTGCCGCCGCCGTGCTGTTCATCATCGATGCGGCGATGACCGCCCCGATGATCCCCGACGCCTTCCGCAAGGCCGACAAGAAGGCCGTCGGCCTGATGACCGCCGGCGCGCTGATCGGCATTCCGATCGGTACGCTGTTGCTGACCCGCACGGATCCCCTGGTGCTGCGCTGGTTCATCGTCAGCGTTGTGGTGGCCATGCTGGCGCTGCTGATCTCCGGCTGGCGCTTTCGCGGCACGCCCTCGGCACCGCTCACCATCGGCGTGGGCGCCGTGTCGGGCCTGTTCGGCGGTGCGGCGCAGATCGGCGGACCGCCGGTGGTGGCCTATTGGCTGGGCGGCGTGATCCGGGCCGTGGTGGTGCGGGCCAATATCGTCCTCTATTTCGGCGCGACGACGGCCATTACCGCGATCAATTATCTGCTGGCCGGCATTCTGGTGAGAGACGCCTTCTTCCTGGCGCTGCTGGTCGCGCCGGCCTTCGGCATCGGCCTCATCAGTGGCGCGCGGCTGTTTGGGTTCGCCAACGACGTCACCTTCCGGCGCATCTGCTTCGGGCTGATTGCCGTTGCGGCGGTGATCGGCCTGCCGGTTCTCGATCCGCTGCTGCGCTGAAGGGGTTGAACCCTGTTGAAACGGTTTCAACAAGTTGACACGTGTTCAACAAGGCTTAACCGCCAGCCGATAACTTCCGGTTGCTCTTATACCAAGTGTCGATGATAGGAACCTATAGGACCGGCTCGATCGGCCCTGCTGGCTAGGAGAGGTCCGAAGAGCGATGCTTGCGCATCGGTCGAGGATCTCGACGACGCTAGAAGGGCCGAGAAGCCGGCCAAAGGTGGCTTATGGCAGGCCTCTGGCGTTGTTGCGCCGCTTGGCCGATGCGCAAGCATCGCCCTGCGCACCGCGCCTAGCCAGAGACCTGCCATAAGCCATCCTATAGGTTCCTATCATCGACACTTGGTATTACCTATACAGGAACGAACCGCAGAAGAGGCACGCAGCATGGACAAGGCGCTGATCAAGAAGGCGGTGATTTCGGCAGGGCTCGAGGCCTCGGCTGCGCTTTGCCGTGCCGGCCTGATGGCGGCGTCGCGCGGCCGCGGCGCGATCTTCACCCTGCATCATGTGCGGCCTTATGCGGAGCGTCTGCCCGACCCGAACCGGCATCTGGAAATTGCACCTGAGTTCCTCGATGCGGCCCTCACGCAATTGAAGGCGGACGGTTATCGCTTCGTGGCGCTGGACGACATCCCGGCGCTGCTGAAGGAGCCCGCCGGCGGACAACCCTTTGCGGCCTTCACGCTCGACGACGGCTACCGCAACAATGCCGCCCTGGCGCTGCCGGTCTTCGAGCGCCATGCAGCGCCCTTCACGGTCTTTGTCTGCAAGGGGTTTTCTGAGCGAAGCCATGGTCTGTGGTGGGAGACGCTCGCCGAACTGGTGCGGCGGGCGGAGGGTTTCGACTATGCCATCGACGGCGACACGCGGAGCTTCGCGACGCGGACGATTGCAGAGAAATCCGCCGCCTTCGCAACCGTTGCCGCATCCATCAACACGACGGACGAAGCCTGCGCCATCGCCCGGCTGAATGCCCTGGCGGCCCGGCACGGCATCGACGACATCGCGATCGTCGATCAGCTTGTCATGACGGCGGACGAATTGCGCGGTCTGGCCGCCCATCCACTGGCAAGCCTCGGGGCCCATACGGTCAGCCATCGGGCGCTGGGACTTCTCGGCGACGAGGTGGTGCTGAGCGAGTTGAACGAGAGTGCCGGCTATGTCGACGCGATTGCCGGCCGGCGCCCGGCAACCTTCGCCTATCCCTATGGCGACGGCCGCAGCGTCACGGAAAAGACCATAGGCCTGGCAGAAGCCGCGGGATTGCCGATCGCGGTGACCACCACGGCCGGAACCTTGACGCCGCAGCATCGGCAGGCGCTGTCGAGCCTGCCGCGCATTTCGCTGAACGGTTTTTACCAGAAGACCCGCTATGTCTCGGCGCTGGCGTCCGGTATTCCCTTCCGCCTGATGGGCCGATCCGGCTGATGGGCCGCTGACGCCGATCAGGGATACATGCGCACCTTGGACCAATCGCCCTCGGCATGATCGCGGCGAAACTCGATGCGGTCGTGCAGGCGGAACTTGCGGTCGTGCCAGAATTCGATGGTTAGCGGCTTGATGCGGAAGCCCGACCAGTGCGGCGGGCGGGGGATGTCGCCGATCGCGTAGCGGGCGGTATACTCGGCCACGGCCTTTTCGAGCGCGAAGCGGCCCTCCAGCGGGCGCGACTGCTTGGACGCCCAGGCGCCGATGCGGCTGCCGATCGGCCGGGTGCGGTAATAGGCATCGGCCTCCTCTGATGTGACCACCTCCACCTCGCCGCGCAGACGCACCTGGCGGCGCAGGGATTTCCAGTGAAAGCACATGGCCGCCTTTTTCTGGCCGAGAATTTCCGTACCCTTCTGGCTCTCGAAATTGGTGTAGAAGACGAAACCGCCCGTATCGAAGCCCTTCAGCAGCACCATGCGCACATTGGGCAGGCCGTTTTCATCGACGGTTGCCAACGCCACGGCGTTGGGATCGTTGATTTCGGAGGCTTCGGCATCTTTCAGCCAGGACGCAAACAGAGAGAAAGGCTCCTGCTCCTCGGTGAAGTCACCGCTTGTTAACCCGTTTTCTGACATATTGGTTCAAATGCTCCGAAATGCTTGACATCGCCCATGCCCTCACTGCCGGACAGGACGTAACTTGGAAGACATAGCAAAGCCTCATCACCGCCAAAAGGGCATAGCCACCCGACGCGGCAGTTTTGTTGCCTTGCTTGCACTGTGCCTGCCGCTTTGCAGCTGTGTCGGCACGGCTTTCGACTTTGCCGGCAGCGCGGGCGTCGACAAGTCCATTTCAACAGCCACCATCTCGCAGACCAAGTCGATGGACGGCCGCTCCGACGAGGCGACCGTGCGCAATGCCGTGTCCTCGGCCGATCTGCAAAAGCTCGGCGCCGATCCGCTGCCTTGGGCCAATACCTCGACGGGAAGTGCCGGCGTCGTCTCGGCCATCCGCGAGGAGCGGCAGGACGGCCTGGTCTGCCGGAATTTCTCAACGACACGGCACGCCTATGACGGCGTCGCCAATTTCTCCGGTCGCACCTGCCTGGTGGGCCAGGGCCAGTGGCAATTGCTGAGCTTCGACAAACAATCCTGATCGCTTGTTTCCACAACCCGGGCAAAGGCCCGGTCGTGCCGTTTCAAGACGGGTCCGGGCGGCATTCCGGTATTCAGCAGCAATGGGCTCGGCGAACCGAAATCATCGGCAGAACCACGTAACCACTGATTAGCATCTTTTTGACATAGTCGAGCAGAGATGAACCGCGCCCATGGCAATTTTCTGCGGGAGCGGCACTTTATTGAGGGGGCAGAAGGTCCTCGACAGGACAAAAGATGTCGATCAATTGTTAACCGGTGTAATCATATGCGCGATCCCTATTCAGTACTTGGCGTAAAGCGGGATGCAGGCGCCGACGAAATCAAAGCGGCGTGGCGGAACAAGGCGAAATCGTCCCATCCGGACCACAATCACGACGATCCGAACGCCACCCAGCGCTTCGCCGAGGTGGGCCAGGCCTATGACGTGCTGAAGGATCCGATGAAGCGGACCCGCTACGACGAACAGCGCTTCAAGGCCGAGGCCAAGCAGCGCGAGCAGACCATCATGCAGCAGCGCGAAGCGGCCCGCGAAGCCGCCGAACGCGCCAAGGTGGCCAAGGCCAATGCCGAGCGCATTCTGGCCGAACTGGCGCTGGCCGAAGCCCAGAAGGCGAAAGCCGACAAGACGGCCCAGACCGCCCAGGCCTATGCCAAGGCACAATCGGGCCAGGCCAAGCCGCAGCCACAGCAGCAGCAGTCCCAGCCGGGACCAGCGCCGGCCGGCGATCAACAGCAGCAATCGCAACAGAGCCAGACGCCCCTGGGTGCTGCGCCGGAAAATCCCGAAGACCTGATTTCGCGCATTTTCGGCTCGTCCGCCCAGGCGAGTGCCGCTGCGGAAAACCTGCGCCGCGAGGCCGAAGCCAAGGCCGCGACAACGGCCGAGACCGCCACGGACGAGAACGGCGCGCCGTTGAAGCCGGCGACGCCGCGCATCTTTGCGCCGATCGAGATCATCAGTTCGCTGGTGCGACGCATCCGCGGCACCCAGCCGGTGCTGGAAAAAGCACCGGATATGGTCGTCGACTCCGTGATCGCCATCGACGATCTGCTCAATCAGAAATCGATCGGCGTGCAACTGCCCGACGGGCGAGACGTGCGCTTCTGGCTGGAAGGCGGCCATACCGACGGCCATGTCGTGCGGTTGAAGGGCCAGGGCCTGCGCCTTCCGGGCATGCAGCGCGGCGATGTGGCGGTGACGCTCAGGGTGCTGAAAACCGACAAATTCAGCGTCGATGGACTGGATATCCACACCGTATTGCCGATCACGCTGGAAAACGCCGTTCTCGGCTGCGACACCACCATCGAAGGGCCGAGCGGCCCGGTCGATGTCAAGGTGCCGGCATGGTCCGGGTCCGATCAGGTGATCCGGCTGGAAGGCCTTGGTCTGCCGGGCGGTCAGGACAGCCGCGGCGACCTGGTGATCGAGCTGCGCGTGGTGCTGTGGGAGAAGCCCGACGACAAGGTGACGGACTTGATGCGTGTCATGCGCGAGGGTCTTTTTTTATGAAATTTCAATGACAGACACACCCTTTATTACGCTGCCTAACAGTTGATGATCTGCGCCAAGCTTGAACCCCGGTTCCGGCTATGTCATAGGCAGGGCCAATCGAAAGACCTAGGGAGCAGCGTATGGCTCAAGCATCAGGCCTCATGGCAGGCAAGCGCGGCGTGATTATGGGCGTCGCCAACAACCGTTCTATCGCGTGGGGCATTGCCAAGGCATGTCACGACGCCGGCGCGGAAATCGCGTTGACGTGGCAGGGCGATGCCCTGAAAAAGCGGGTCGAACCGCTGGCGCAGGAACTGGATGCCTTCATGGCAGGCCATTGCGACGTCACGGATATGGCAACGATCGACGCCGTATTCAACAACCTCGAGGACAAGTGGGGCAAAATCGACTTCGTCGTGCATGCCATCGCCTTTTCCGACAAGGACGAGTTGACCGGCCGCTATGTCGACACCAGCCGCGAGAATTTCGCCAAGACCATGGACATCTCGGTCTATTCGCTGGCAGCCGTGGCCAAGCGCGCCGACCTGATCATGAATGACGGCGGCTCGATCCTGACGCTGACCTATTACGGTGCCGAAAAGGTCATGCCGAACTATAATGTCATGGGCGTGGCCAAGGCGGCATTGGAAGCCAGCGTGCGCTATCTCGCCGTCGATCTCGGTGGCCGCGGCATCCGTGTCAACGCCATTTCGGCCGGCCCGATCAAGACGCTGGCCGCCTCCGGCATCGGCGACTTCCGCTATATTCTCAAGTGGAACGAATACAATGCGCCGCTGAAGCGCAATGTCTCGACCGACGAAGTCGGCAAGTCCGGCATGTATCTGCTGTCGGATCTTTCGACCGGGGTCACCGGCGAGGTGCATCACGTCGATTCGGGCTACCATACGATCGGCATGAAAGCCGTCGACGCCCCGGATATTTCCGTCGTCAAGGACTGATACAGAGGTTTCAAGCCGTGCTCATCTATATGATCCGCCACGGTCAGACCGACTGGAATGCCGAAGGCCGGATGCAGGGTCAGAAAGACATCGACCTCAATGCAACCGGCCGCGGCCAGGCGATGCGCAATGGCGAAACACTGGCCCATGTGCTGGGCGAAACGGCGGGCCAGTTCGACTTCGTCGCCTCGCCGCTGAAGCGCACCCGCGAGACCATGGAGCGCATCCGCGCCGAGATGGGCCTCGACCCCCTCGCCTATCGGCTCGACGAGCGGCTGAAGGAAGTCTCCTTCGGCGATTGGGAGGGGTTCACCCTGCCGGAGATCGCCAGGATCACGCCAGACCGGGTCGAAGAGCGGGCACGGCACAAGTGGGACTTCATCCCGCCCGGCCCAGACGCCGAAAGCTACGAAATCCTCTCCTGGCGCATCGGCGCCTGGCTCGCCTCGGTCGAGCGCCCGACGGTCTGCGTCAGCCATGGCGGGGTCATCCGCAGCTGTTTCCGGCTTGTTGGCAAGATGGACGAGGAAGAGGCCTGCGACATCGACATTCCGCAGGACCGGATTCTCAAGATGGACACCGCGGCCGGTTCCATCGGCTGGCTCTGACGCCAGCCGGGCCGACGGCTACTGAATGACCTCCAGATCGTCGACCACACGCTTGCCGTCGACCAGGGTGAAATAGACGATCACCCGGACGCCGGCTTCCAGGCCGTCGAAATTGAACTCTTCCGGCACCGAATAGGTTTTCCCGTCGTCCAGCGTCAGGCTCATCGCGTCGAGGTTCACCGCCTTGATGGTGGCCTCGACATCCGCGCTGGCGGCAAAGGACGTCAACGGCGACAGCATACCGGCTGTCATCAGCAATGCAGCGATCAGGAAGCGCATGGCAAGCACCTTTGCCGGATAAAACAGAGGAAGAATACGGACCAAGGATAGCCTCCCGAATGTGGCAAAAATTGCCCGGAACAATGTCATTTTCCGTATGATTGTTGAACGGAAACCAACCACTAATCAAGATCTGTTACAGTTATTCCCAAGCTGAGGTGCCGCGGATCGGTCGCCAGGGCCGAATGCAGCCAAGCTGCCCAAAAATGGTCTCTGCCCGGCGACCCCGAGCGAACCCGCGCAATTTTAAATTAACTCTGCCTAACTATACTCGGCGACGTAATCAGTGGGGAATGCGGGTATTGGCGATCGGGGCCTTTTTCAATCGACGTAACATGGGCCTTTCCGGAAGTGCCCGGCTGATGTTCATCGGTGCCGTCGCCGTGGCTTTGGGCATCGTTGCCGCGGGCTTCATGCTGGACAGCGACCACCGGGCGACCAAGCGGGCCGCTTTGCAGGAGCGCACAAGGCAAGACGTCCAGCTGATCCAGGCCAGCCTCAACTCGCGGCTGCTGGCCGATTTTTCCGTGGTCGAGCACCTCGCCGTGGTCATGGATTCGCACGAAAACCTGACCATCGAGGAGCTCCAGGAGCTCTCCACCGGGATCCTGGAGCGCAATCCGCATTTCCTGAGCCTGGGGATGGCGCCGGATCAGGTGATCCGCAGCGTGTGGCCGGCGGATGCCGGACGCAAGCGCATCGGCGCGGTGATCGAGACCGACCGCAAGACCCCGACGCTGCGGCAGACAGAAGACGGCAATTTCCTGCTGCACCTGCCCGTTACGCTGCACACGAAAGGCGTCAGCACCTACTGGGGCGTGATCGAGATCGTCCTGGACAACAACGCCTTCTTCGAGCGCAGCGGGCTGCTGCACTCGACCGCAAAGGACCAGCAGGACCGTTATCTCGGCCTGGATCATCTCGATATCGCCATTCACGACATTAGCGCCTCGGTGGGGGGCGCCTCGGTGGGCGGCGCCCTGGCTGGAGGCAACCCGATCTTCGGCGCACAGGCGGTCAGCGACCGAGAGCCGGCGATCGGCCAGATCCGCCATCCGGGCGGCGTCTGGGAGATCCGCGCTGTTCCCCATGACGGATGGGACCAGGCGCCGGAAAACCAGGTTCCGTTTCGTCTGGTCATCATCATTGCCGGCTGTGCGATCATCATCCCGATCTTCATCGCCACCCTGCTGATCGCCGAACGTAACCGCAATATAGCCAAGCTGAAACTGCGCGAGGAGAAGCTGCTCGAACTGTCCGAGCGCTTCAACCTGGCGATGGAATCCTCCAATATCGGCATCTGGGAAGTCAAGGAAGACGGGCACCGGCTCTTCTGGGACGACCGCGCCGCCGCCCTACATGGCCTGACGCCGAGCAGGGCCGAGAGCGACGACCGGCTGGCCGACTGGATGGAGGCTGTCCATCCCGAGGACCGGGTGCTGGCCGAGGCGCATTTTTTCCAGTGTTCCTGCGCCCAGGACGGCAAGACCTGCGAGGAGGTCTATCGGATCCGGATGCAGGACGGATCGGTGCGCTATCTGCGCTCCGTCGGCGCGCATTCCGAATCGACCGGCGAAAGCCGTGTTACCGGCATCGTCTGGGATGTCACCGCCGACGTCCTGGTGACCCACACCCTGCAGAATGCCAAGGAAACCAGCGACATCAAGAATGCCGAGCTGGAACTGGCGCTGGACGAGCTTTCGAGCCGCGAACAGCAGCTGGAAGAACTGTCGCGCCGCTTCGACCTGGCGCTGGCCTCTTACAATTGCGGCATCTGGGAAGCCGACCCGGTCGATGGCGGCGCCATATGGGACGAGCGCATGATGCAGCTCTATGGCATTTCCTTTGCGTCCGGCGTCGTTACCGAAGAGCAATGGCTCAATTGCCTGGAGCCCGAAAACCGCCAGCAGACCCTGGAGGATACCCAAAGGGCAATCGCCCGGGGCACGACCCTGCAAAGCGTCCAGCATGTCGTGCTGCCCGACGGCAGCTTCCGCTTCGTACGCTCGGTCGGCCAGTTGCATACCACGCGCGACGGCCGCCGCAAGATCATCGGCATCGCTTTTGACGTCACCGCCGACATGCTGTTGACCGAGGAACTCAAGGTTGCCAAGGAAGAGGCCGATGCCCGCAATGTCGAGCTGGAGATCGTCAAGAACCGCATCGAGTTCAATTCGCTGCACGATCCGCTAACCGGCCTTGCCAACCGGCGCAGGCTGGACATGGAACTCGACAGCCTGACCCGCAACGGCCAGGGCCTGCGCCACAAGTTCTCGATCCTGCATCTCGACCTCGACCGCTTCAAGGAAATCAACGACACGCTCGGCCACGCGGCCGGCGATGCTATGCTGGTCAATGCCTCAAGGATCCTGACCCGCAATGTGCGCGCCGACGATCTGGTGGCGCGCATCGGCGGCGACGAATTCGTTATCCTGTCGCACAACAATACCAATGCCGAGCACCTCTCGACCCTGTCGGCCCGCATCATCGAGGAGATGAGCGTGCCGATTGATTTCGAAGGGTTTTCCTGCCGCTGCGGCGTATCGATCGGCATTGCCCAGGCGCAAGGCATCGGCATCGATGCCCGCAAGGTGCTGGTCAACGCCGATATCGCGCTGTACCAGGCCAAGGCGACGGGGCGTAACTGCTTCGAATTCTTCACGCCCAACCTGCAGGCCCATATCGTCAAGACCAAGCGCATGGCCGACGAGATCCTCGCCGGTCTCGACAATGACGAGTTTACCGTCTGGTATCAGCCGCAGTTCAGTGCCAACACCATGCAATTGACCGGCGCCGAGGCGCTGGTGCGCTGGCAACATCCCGAACGCGGCATTCTGGCCTCCAACGTCTTCCTGAAGATCGCCGAGGAACTGAACGTCATGGCGCGCATCGACCAGCTGGTTCTGGAAAAATCCCTTAGCGACAAGATGCGCTGGGCCGCCATGGGCATCCGGGTTCCGAAGGTGTCGGTCAACGTCTCCTCCAAGCGGCTTCATGACGCAACGCTGATCGACTGTCTCAAGGGGCTCAACATCACCCCCGGCGAAATCTCCTTTGAACTGGTGGAATCGATCTTCCTCGACGAAAACGACGACCTCACGACGGCGAATATCGACCGGATCAAGGATCTCGGCATCGATATCGAGATCGACGACTTCGGCACCGGCCATACCTCGATCGTCAGCCTGCTGAAGCTGAAGCCCAAGCGACTGAAGATCGACCGGCAGCTGGTCATGCCGATCGTCAGTTCGCCGCAGGAGCGTTCGCTGGTGCGCTCGATCATCGACATCGCCCGCTCGCTCGGTGTCGAGACCGTGGCCGAAGGCGTGGAAACCGGCGAACATGCCGAGCTGCTGCGGCAACTCGGCGTTGACCTCTTGCAGGGTTATGCCTTTGCAAAACCCCTGCCGTTTGACGAATTCTCGCGGCTGGCCTCGCGCCCCGTCTGGCAGAAGGCGTCCTGAGCGGCAGATTTTCGGAGACCGGGCACGGCTGGGCGTGCAGTGATCGCGAACGCTGCGTTGCCCTTTGGATGAAAGAAAGGCTTTTCCCTTTCCGGTGTTTTCGCCTATAGGTCTGGCCCAAGAAAAACCTTCAGCGGACAAAAGCGCCGCGCCAGAATTCCGGTTTTTAGAGACATGTCGCATAATACCTTCGGTCACCTGTTCCGCGTTACCACCTGGGGCGAAAGCCATGGTCCAGCCCTTGGCTGCGTGATCGACGGCTGCCCGCCCGGCTTAAGCTTTACGCTGCAAGACCTGCAGACCTGGCTCGACAAGCGCAAGCCCGGCCAGTCGCGCTTCGTGACGCAGCGCCGCGAGGACGATCTCGTCAAGGTGCTGTCCGGCGTCATGCCTGGGGAAGACGGCTCGATGATCACCACCGGCACGCCGATCTCGCTGATGATCGACAATACCGACCAGCGCTCCAAGGACTATGGCGAGATCGCCAAGCGCTACCGTCCCGGCCATGCCGATTTCACCTATGACATCAAATACGGCATTCGCGACTATCGCGGCGGCGGACGGTCCTCGGCCCGCGAGACGGCGGCCCGGGTGGCGGCCGGCGGCATTGCCCGGCTCGTCGTGCCCGGCGTTACCGTGCGCGGCGCACTGGTGCAGATCGGCAAACACAAGATCAACCGCGCCAACTGGGACTGGGCACAGGTCAGCGAAAACCCGTTCTTCGCGCCCGATGCCGACATCGTTCCCGTCTGGGAGGCCTATCTCGACGAGATCCGCAAATCCGGCTCGTCCGTCGGCGCCGTGGTCGAAGTGGTGGCCGATGGGGTTCCCGCCGGCATTGGCGCGCCGATCTATGGCAAGCTCGACCAGGACATCGCCTCCAACCTGATGTCGATCAATGCCGTCAAGGGCGTCGAGATCGGCAATGGCTTCGAGGCGGCGGAAATCACCGGCGAAGAGAATGCCGACGAGATGCGCATCGGCCCGGACGGCAAGCCTATCTTCCTGTCCAACCATGCCGGCGGCGTGCTGGGTGGCATATCCACCGGCGAGCCCGTGGTGGCGCGCTTTGCCATCAAGCCGACCTCGTCGATCCTCACCGAGCGCCGCTCGATCGATGCCGATGGCAACGAGGTGGACGTGCGCACCAAGGGCCGCCACGACCCCTGCGTCGGGATCCGGGCAGTTCCTGTCGGCGAGGCGATGCTGGCCTGCACGATTGCCGATCATTATCTAAGAGACCGCGGCCAGACCGGCCGGCTGAAGTGACGAGGACTTTCCATGAGCTATGACCAGAGCCGCGTCGTCGACGCCATCCGCGCTTTCGAGGCCGGCGAAATCGTCGTCGTGACCGATGACGACGACCGCGAGAACGAAGGCGACCTGATCGTCGCAGCCGTGCACTGTACGGCGGAGAAGATGGCCTTCATCGTGCGCCACACCTCCGGTATCGTCTGCGCCCCCATGCCCAAGGAAGAGGCCAAGCGGCTGAACCTCAACGCCATGGTGGCCGACAATGACAGCGCCCATACCACGGCCTTTACCGTGACCGTCGATTTCAAGCATGGCACGACCACCGGCATTTCGGCCGAGGACCGCACCCTGACGGTGCGCAACCTGGCCAATCCCAATGTCGGCCCATCCGATTTCGTGCGTCCCGGCCATATCTTCCCGCTGATCGCCCGCGAAGGTGGCGTGCTGATGCGCTCGGGCCATACGGAAGCCGCCGTCGACCTCTGCAAGCTGGCCGGCCTGCCGCCGATCGGCGTGATCGGCGAACTGGTCAACGACAGCGGCACGGTCAAGCACGGTCCGGAAGTGTTTGCCTTTGCCGAAGAGCATGGCCTGAAGCGCGTTTCCGTCGCCGACCTGATCGCCTACCGGCAGCGCAAGGAAACCCTGATTCAGCTGCATTCGAGCTTCGATATCGACACGCCGTTCGGCCCGGCCAAGGCGCATAGCTATTCGCTGCCCTGGGATCCGATGCAGCATCTGGCCGTGGTGTTCGGCGACATTCGCGACGGCGTCGACATTCCGGTGCGCCTGCATCCGGAAAATGTCGGCGACGACGTGTTTTCCAAGCGCAAGCCGGTCATGCACTACATGGGCAAGATCGCCGAGCACGGCCGCGGCGTGATCGTCTACCTGCGCGAAGGCTCGGTCGGCGTCGGCGCCTCTACCACGGCGCGCACCGGCAAGCACGACCGCGAGACCCATCAGGAAGCCAAGGCCCGCGACAGCGAGTGGCTGGAAATCGGCCTTGGCGCGCAGATCATCAAGGATCTCGGCATCAGCTCGATCCGGCTCCTGACCACCCGTGAGCGGCACTATGTCGGGCTGGAAGGCTTCGGCATCAAGATTACCTCGACGGAAATCGGCTGATCGCAGGGGTCAGCCCTTGATCACCCGGTGGCGCCGACCTACCTGCATCGCGTTCCATTCAAACCCGGCAATCCGGGCGGGACGCGAGGCCGGCGCGATCCGGCCAGCGCTTTTATCCGGGGTTTTCGATGTCCTTGTCCCTCTACGACGTCAGCGTGCCGCTTTTCCTGCGGGCCTTTGCCAATCTCACCGACATCCTTGAAAAAGGCCGCAGCTTTGCCGCCGAGCAGGGCATCAGCGAGCAGGAGCTGCTGGAGGCCCGGCTTTATCCCGACATGGGCAACCTGATTTCCCAGATCCAGCGGGCCAGCGACACCGCGAAATTCGTGCCCGTGCGGGTCGGCGACGTCGCCACCGTGTCGATGCAGGACGACGAAACGTCCTTGGACGACCTCCTGAAGCGCATCGCCGATACCGTCGCTTTCCTGAAGTCGGTTTCGCCCGAGGCCATGGCCGGCCGCGACGAGACCATGGTCGAGCTGAAGACCGGCAAGAGCGTGCGCAGCTTCACCGCCCGCGACTACGTCCTGGGCTTTGCCATCCCGAATTTCTACTTCCACATCACCACGGCCTATGCCCTGCTGCGCCACAAGGGCGTGCCGATCGGCAAGCTCGACTATCTCGGGCGGGCGTAAAAGCCCTTCCTTTCGGTCTGCCTTTCGCTGCCCTTTTTGGGGACACGAAAGGCAGAGTACGACATTTGCGGTTTGCAATTTACGTCTCGTTAACCAAATAAAGTGTTATTTTCACAGGCAAATTAGAAACGCTTCGATTTTCATTACAGGTAATATTCCCCCCATGATCAGCCTGAATACCAACCACGGCGCGATCGCTTCGCTCGACGTGATGCGCTCGATTGCCAGCAATCTCGACGACGCACAGGATCAGGTCTCGTCCGGCTACCGGATTGGCAAGGCGTCGGACAATTCCTCCTACTGGTCGATCTCGACCACCATGCGCTCCGACGACAAGGCGCTGTCGGCGGTGGAGGATTCGATGGGAGTGGCAGCCGCGACCATCGATGTCGCCTATACCGGCATGACGGCCTCGCTGGACGTGGTCAACGAGATCAAGGCCAGGCTGGTGGCGGCGCGCGAACCGGGTGTCGACAAGGGCAAGATCAACAAGGAACTGACCGAGCTCAAGGCGGAAATCTACACGATCGTCGAATCCTCGAGCTTTGCCGGCGAAAACTGGCTGCACCGCATCGACGCCACCGATGATGGCGACAAGTCGATGGTCGGGTCCTTCTACCGCGACGGTTCCGACAATGTCAGCGTCGGCACGATCACCTATGAGATGAGCAATCAGTGGGGCACCAACCACCTGATCGATGAAAACTACCACAATGGCATTCTGACCAATGTGGAATTCGCACGGGATCTCGGCACGGCGACCGAATGGGTGCTGATGAGCGGCAAGAACCACGCCATCCATCAGGACATGGAGCTGACCGCCACCACGACAGACCAGGACGTCGAGGAGATGATCAGCGTGGTCGATGCGATGATCGGCGCGATGATCGACGCGGCGGCAGACCTTGGCGCGATCAGCAAGCGGGTCTCCATCCAGACCGAATACACCAAGGACCTGCGCGACAGCCTGCAGACCGGCGTCGGCGGATTGGTGGATGCCGACATGAACGAACAATCGACACGCCTGAAGGCGCTGCAGACCCGCCAGCAACTGGCAACCCAATCCCTGTCAATCGCCAATTCTGGCCCGGACCAGCTGCTGCAGCTGTTCCAGAACTAGAGGGGGTGAAGGACATCATACTGACCTGTGCGCAGGTAGTTACCCCCTCTGTCCTGCCGGACATCTCCCCCTCAAGGGGGGAGATCGGCAAGACGCGGGCTCATGCCCGATCACAAAACATGGAGCATTCCGCAGGCACTGGTCCCAAGGTGGAAAGGGGCGGCCGCCGCGATCCGATCTCCCCCCTTGAGGGGGAGATGGCTGGCAAGCCAGAGGGGGGTGGCGGCTCAGACGCCTGTCTCCTGACACTCCCCTGTCAGCCTAGCCCCGCCAGCCATCCAGATAGGTCACCCGCTCGACGCCGGTGAACCGCGCCAGTCGCGCCAGTTCGGCGTCGAGTTTTTCCAGCCGGCCGGCCGAGGGTTTTATGCCCTGTTCGAGCCACAGGCGCTTGACGTCGAGGCTGCCGGACTTGCGGTCGGCCTTCATGTCGATGCGGCCGATCATGCGGTCGCCTTCGAGCAGCGGGAAGACGTAATAGCCATAGTCGCGCTTGGCCTCCGGCACGAAAACCTCGATGCGATAGTAGAAACCGAACAGCCGTTCGGCGCGGTTGCGGTCGCGCAGCAGCGGATCGAAGGGGCTGAGCACGCGCACGCGGGCCGGCGGTTCCGGCAGGTGGGCCAGGCCATCGCCAGAGTCGGCACCGGGGTTGGCGGCCAGGCGGTCACCCAGTCCAGCGAAGGCGTACGACGGGCGTGGCCGGCCGCCGTCGAAGGGGGCGATCAGCACTTCCTCCAGCTCATTGCGCTGCCGCTCGACCCAGAGCTTGGCCTCCTGCGGCGTCACCAGGTTCCAGAAGGCGGCGATCTCGCCTGACGTGGCAAAGCCGAGCCGCGTCAGCGCCTGCCGGCAGGCCCAGTCGACGAAGGCGTCATGTTCGACCTCGGCTGTATGATGATCGGCCGGCACGACCCGTTCCGACAGATCGTAGATCTTCTGGAAATTGTCGCGGCCGCTGATCGACAGCCGGCCGGTGCGCCAGAGGAATTCCAGCGCCGTCTTGGAGGGGTGCCAGTTCCACCAGCCGCCGGACTTGTGATCGTCTTCCTTCATCTCGCGCGACAAAGCCGGGCCGCCTTCGGCAATACGCTTATAGGTGTCCTCGAAGGCCGCGGCAAAATCCTCACCGCGCCATTTGCGCCAGTTTTCGCGGATGCGCGCCTCTTCGCGCACGAAACGGTGCTTCCAATAGGGATAGAAGGCGACCGGCAGAATCGAGGCGTCATGGGTCCAGTGTTCAAACAGCGCCCGGTCGGTTTCGAGCAGGACTTTAAGGTCCTCGCGCCGATAGGTCTGATTGCGCGAAAACAGGATCTGGTGATGGGCCCGCTCGACGGTCGCGATGCTGTCGACCTGGACGAAACCCAGGTCGTGGATCATCGCCAACAGCCCTGCCTTGCCCAATGCCTTATGCGGCGGGGCGCAAAGCCCCTGCCGTGCCAGAAAGAGATGCCGTGCCCGCGGATTGGATATCAGAATCGCCATGGATCTGAGCCTAGCGGATGTTCTTGATTTGTTCAATGCGGTTGGCGCGTTTATCAACCGTGAAGGTATGCCAATTCCCTTCCCCCGCCCGCCGGTCTATAGAGGCCGGGACGTAATGTGAGGATCAAAGGCTTGCGGATCAGTTTTGAGGGTGCCGGGGTGGATTTCGAGAAGCGGACGGTGCTGCAGCCGCTGACGCTGGTGCTCGAGGAGCCGCGCATTGGCGTGATCGGGCTGAACGGCTCCGGCAAGACCACCTTTGCGCGGCTGATCAATGGGCTGCTGAAGCCGAGCGTCGGCCGGGTGACGCTGGACGGGCTGGATACGGTCAAGGACGAGAAGCTTTTGCGCGGCGCGACCGGTTTCATCTTCCAGAACCCCGCCAACCAGATCATCCTGCCGCTGATCCGCGACGACATAGCGCTCGGGCTGAAACCGCAGGGGCTGAGCGTTTACGAGACGAATGCCCGGGTCGATGCCGTGATGGCGCGCTTCGGCATCGTGCATCTGGCCGAGCGCCGGCCGCATGAACTGTCGGGCGGCGAATTGCAGCTGGCGGCGCTGGCCGCCGTGGTGGTGACCGAGCCGAAGCTGATCCTGTTCGACGAGCCGACCAACCAGCTGGACCTGAAAAACCGCAGCATGGTGGAGCAGGCCATTGCAGGACTGAGCCAACAGGCGGTGGTGATCAGCCATGATCTGGCGCTGGTCGAGGATTTTGCACGCGTGCTGGTGTTTCACGAGGGCCGCCCGGTGTTTGACGGTCCGGGGCGTCCGGCGGTGGCCCATTACCGGGAGATCGCGCACTCATGAAATCGCTCTATGTCGGTGGCAGCGGCTTTCTCTACCGTCTGTCGCCCAAGCTCAAGCTCGGTGGCCTCGCCGTCCTGGCGCTGGCGCTGTTTTTCACGCGCAACCCGGCGCTGCTCGGCCCTGCCCTGCTCGCCGCAGCGCTGGTCTATTTCAATCTCCACCGGTCGCTGCGCGCCGCGCTTCAGCCCTTGAAAGCGGTGCTGGCCACTATCGTGCTGGTGGCGCTGTTCAACCTGATCTTCACCTCGCGCGAAGAGGCAATCGTCACCGTGCTGCGGCTGACGGCGCTGGTGTTTATGGCAGCCTCGGTCACCGCCACGACGACGATCGGCCAGTTCATCGACACGGTGACGAAAGCCGCAGCGCCGCTGGAAAAGATCGGCCTGATCAAGGCGGCCGATATCGGCCTTGCGGTCGGTCTGGTGCTGCGTTTCGTGCCGGAGATCCTTTCGCGCTATGAGGCGATCCGCGAAGCGCACCGGGCACGCGGGCTCGCCGTGCGGCCGCTGACCATGCTCGGGCCGCTGATGATTCTGACGCTGAAGGATGCGGATAACATTGCCGCCGCCATTGACGCCCGCGGCATTCGCGGCCAATGAGGCTTGGCTGGGGATAATTTGGGAGATTTGCATGACGACCCGTGACCTCGTTCTCATTTCGCTTTTTGCCGCAATCATTGTCGCCCTTGGCCTCGTGCCGCCGATCACGCTCGGCTTCGCCGCGGTGCCGATCACCGCGCAATCGCTCGGTGTCATGCTGGCCGGCGTGATCCTCGGCGCCAAACGCGGCGCGCTGGCGCCTGTGCTGGTCATCCTGCTGGTGGCGATCGGCCTGCCGGTGCTGTCGGGCGGGCGCGGCGGCCTGCCGGTGTTTGCCGGCCCGACCGTCGGCTTCCTGATCGGCTGGGTGCCGGCCGCCTTCGTGACCGGCCTGATTGCCGAACGCTTTGCGGGCTTCAGCCGCCAGGCGCTGCCGCAGACGCTTGGCTTCATCGCAGCCGCCATGATCGGCGGCGTGTTCGTGCTTTATCTGTGCGGCATCGGCTATCTCGCCTTCGGCGCCGGCCTTGGGCTTTCCAAGGCATTTTACGGTTCGCTGGCCTTCGTTCCGGGCGATCTCCTGAAAGCCGTCATTGCGGGCCTCGCCGGCCGCGCCGTGATGGTCGGCTATCCCTTGCTGCCGTCGCGCGCCTGACGATCAACAGGCGGTCCGCCCCGCTTTAGCCGATGCGGCGCGAGCCGCTCAAGCCAGACACCAAGACCCTGCGATGGAGCCTTGCGGCAGCCCTGCTGCTGCATCTCTCCCTCGCAGCGGTTCTGCTGTCCCTGCCCCTGCCCGAGGCGCCATCCGTGCCGCCGGAAGACAGCGTCAGCGTCGAGATCGTCTCCGCACCGCCGCTCCTTGCTCCCACGACGGAACCACCGAGCGCGCCGGTCCCGGATCCGCCGCCACCGCCTACGCCTACGCCTACGCCTACGCCTACGCCTACGCCCGACCCGGCACCGCAGGCCGGTCAGTCCGTCAAGGCCAAGACCCTCTATTCAGCGAAGCGCCTTGCCGATCCGCGCAGCAGCAAGGCCCGCCTCGGCCTTGGCCAATTGGCGCGCGACGAAAAGATCATCCAGACCTGCAATCTCGAGGCGATGGAGCAGGTTCACCAGTGGAACAGGGCCCTGCAGCCGGATTTCGTGGTGGCCTGCCTATACCTTTGCCGACACCAAGCTGGCCGGCACGGTGCTGACCGCCAAGGGCGCCGCGATCCGCATCGCCAACCACTGGTTCGCCCTGCGCTATACCTGCCAGACCGGCGAGGCCGAGACCGTCACGGCGTTTGAGTTCACGCTCGGCGAGGAAGTCCCGGAGGGGAAATGGCCGGAGTATAATCTGGCGGTTCAGGACGAGCCGGCGGATTAGGGTGTTCGCGTCTGTCGCTCTACAGTCCGCCGTGGAGCCAGTTCGCCCCCCTCTGCCCTGCCGGGCATCTCCCCCTCAAGGGGGGAGATTGACTCGCGGTAACGTCTCAACCGGTCGACAGCGAAGCATTGCTTGACCGTGGACTGATGTTGCCAGCGGCTCCAGCGGATCTCCCCCCGTGAGGGGGAGATGCCCGGCAAGGCAGAGGGGGGTAACCACATATCGAAGCGTTTCCCATCACCGTCAAAACCGATACGTTTGGCTGTGTTGCCGGTGTTGGACGGCAGCGGATAGCATCGGTCCTGCTTGGAGGAGTGTCCGGCCGTGAACTGCCCGATCTGTCGGGCACAGGCTCTTGCCGCTTGGCAAGGGACATCAAGCGTGCGTTCAACCTTGGGAGGAATGACCATGAAATGGAATGCCCCTAAATTCGTCGAGGTCAGCTGCGGCATGGAAATCAACCGGTATGCACCGGCCGACGGCGACGAGCCCGTGCTGTTCTAGTCTGTCTTAGCGGAGCACGAGGCGATGGCGGAGGCGCGTTTCCTCGTGCTCGGCGCAGCGGCCGGCGGTGGCCTGCCGCAATGGAATTGCGGCTGTCGCAATTGCGTGGCGGCGCGCGATCCTTCGTCAGGCGTCAAACCCCAGACGCAATCGTCCCTGGCCGTCAGCCTCGATGGCGAGCGCTGGGTGGTGTTCAACGCCTCGCCGGACCTGCGTGCGCAGGTCGAGCAAAATGCCTGTCTGCATCCGCGGGACTTGCGCGACAGTCCGATCTCAAGCGTGGTGATCACCAATGGCGACGTGGATCACATCGCCGGCCTGCTGACGCTGCGCGAGAAGCAGGGTTTCACGCTCTATGCGACACCGGCGCTGAGCGACACGCTGCGGCAGAACCCTGTCTTCCAGGTGCTGGACCCCGCCTTCGTGCGGCAGTCGGTGGTTGCCCTCGATACGCCGTTTTCGCCCCTGCCGGGGCTGGAGATCCAGCTGTTTGCCGTGCCCGGCAAGGTGCCGCTCTATCTTGAGACCGCCGATCTGCAGCTCGACCAGCAGACCGATCAGACCGTCGGCGTCGAATTCCGGCTCGGCACGCGGCGCGCCTATTACATTCCCGGCTGCGGCGCCCTGCCGGAGGCGTTGGCAACCCGGCTTGACGGCGCCGATCTGCTGTTTTTCGACGGCACGGTGTTTAACGATGCCGACATGATCGCCGCCGGCGTCGGGACAAAGACCGGGCGGCGCATGGGGCATATGCCGATCCATGGGGCGGGCGGCAGCCTGTCGGCCCTGTCGGCGCTGTCGATCGGCCGGACAATCTATGTGCATATCAACAATACCAACCCGATCTGGCAGGCGGGACCGGAACGCGACCTCGTCGCGGCGCACGGGTTCCAAATCGGCCATGACGGAATGGAGGTGACCCTTGCAGCCTGCCCCTGACAGAAACACGTTCGAGGCGCGGCTGCGGGCCATCGGCGCGGCGCGCTATCACGACAAGCATCCGTTCCACCAGATGCTGCATGGCGGCGGCTGTTCGATGACGCAGGTGCGCGCCTGGGTGATCAACCGCTATTATTACCAGAGCCGCATTCCGATGAAGGACGCCGCCTTCCTGTCGCGCTGCGAGGATCCGCAGCTCCGGCGCATCTGGCGCAGCCGCATCGACGATCATGACGGCGGGCTATCCGACGGCGGCGGTATCCGCCGCTGGCTGAAGCTGGCCGAGGCGGTCGGGCTCGATCCGGACTATGTCGCCTCGACCCGCGGCGTCTTGGCCGGCACGCGCTTTGCCGTCGATGCCTATGTGCATTTCGTCCGGGAGAAACCCTTGCTGGAGGCGGTGGCCTCGTCGCTGACCGAAATGTTTGCCCCGGCCATCCACACCAACCGCATTGCCGGGCTTTTGCAGCACTATGCCTTTGCCGACGACCAGGCGCTGTCTTACTTCCGCCAGCGGCTCAACGAGGCGCCGGACGATGTGGCCTTCGGGCTCAGTTTCGTGCTCGACCATGCCGACACGCTGGAAAAGCAGGATGCCGCCGCCGCAGCCCTCACCTTCAAGACGGATGTGCTGTGGTCGCAGCTCGACACGCTGCATTCGGCCTATGTGGCACCGGCCCGGCTGCCGCCCGGCGGCTGGGACGGACACGAAGGCGTCACCGGCGAGATCGACGAGAATTCGATGCGCGGAGCGGCGGAATGAGCGATCCCCTGGCCAAGACCGCAAGCACCCCGGACCCGGTTGCCGTCAGCGGTGCCACCGTCGCCCGGCTGGCGCGCGGCGTGCGGTTGCGCGAGGATCCGGTGCGCGGCCAGACCGTGCTGCTGGCGCCGGAGCGGGCTTTGGCGCTGGACGAGATCGCCGTTGCCATCGTCAAGGCGCTCGACGGGACCCGCGATCTGGCGGCGATTGCCGAGGGTTTTGCCCGGCAGTTCGAGGCGCCACAGGATCAGGTGCTGGCCGACGTGATCGCCTTTATCCGCGAATTCTCCAACCGCCGTCTGCTGGAGATCGTCCGATGACCGAACATCCGGCCCCCGAACGCTTTGCCACCCATCAAGCGCCGCCGCCGATCGCCCTGCTGGCGGAACTGACCCATCGCTGTCCGTTGGCCTGTCCGTATTGCTCCAATCCGCTGGAGCTGACTGAAAGTGCAAACGAGCTTTCGACCGAGGATTGGATCGAGGTGTTCCGGCAGGCCGCCGCTCTCGGCGTGCTGCATCTGCATCTCTCCGGCGGCGAGCCGGCGTCGCGGCGCGATCTGGTCGAGCTGACCCGGGCTGCATCCGGGTTCGGGCTCTATACCAACCTGATCACCTCGGGCGTCGGGCTGACCGAGGCGCGCATCGGCGCGCTGGCCGACGCGGGGCTCGACCATCTGCAGCTGTCGATCCAGGGCGTGACGCCGGACAAAGCCGATCGGGTCGGCGGTTATGCCGGCGGCTACGCCCGCAAGATGGCGGTGGCCGGCTGGACCCATGTGAGCGGCATTCCGCTGACCGTCAATGCCGTCTGCCACAAGCAGAACATGGACGAGCTGGAAAGCATGGTACAACTGGCGATCGCGCTTGGGGCGCGGCGCATCGAAATCGCAACGGTGCAGTTTCACGGCTGGGCCGAGCGCAACCGCCAGGCGCTGATGCCGACGCGCGAGCAGGTGCTGTCGGCCAATGACTTTGTCGAGGCGGCGCGCCGCCGGCACGAAGGCGTGCTGGTGATCGATTATGTGCCGGCCGATCATCACTCGCGCTATCCGAAAGCCTGCATGGGCGGCTGGGGGCGGACGGGCCTCAACATCACCCCTTCAGGACGCGTGCTGCCCTGCCACGCCGCCGAGACGATTAAGGGCTTGCAGTTCGACGATGTGCGCCAGACGCCGCTTGCCGAGATCTGGTATGGCGGCCAGGCCTTCAATGCCTATCGCGGCGACGGCTGGATGCAGGAGCCCTGCCGCAGCTGCGCCCGCAAGCATATCGATTTCGGCGGCTGCCGCTGCCAGGCCATGGCGCTTGCCGGCGATCCGGCCGCCGTCGACCCGGTCTGCCAGCATGCGCCGCTGCATGGGACGCTTGCCACGCAGGCCGAAGAGGACGGGCTGGCGGTGCCTGCGGCCTTCGTCTATCGCGGGCGATAGGCATAAATCCGGGCTGTTTAGGCTCTTCTTGCCCCAAGAACCGCCATTTGCATGAGAAATAAGGCCGTTCAACCTAGTAATTGGGTGGGGTTATCTGATACCGAGAAGCTACGATACGCGACAGGCGCCTTTATTGAGCCGTTCTTTCACGGCCCGGCCCCTTTTAAAACCTCTCAAGGACACATGATGATCGAGCTGACACCGACCCAAATCCGCGGGTTGAAACTTGCCAATGATGGCGACCTCTTTCCCCAGCCCGCCAAGCGGTGGACGCACGAGAACGCCGGCATCACCTATGCCCGCACCGACCGCTTCAAGGAACGGCCGCAAAAGGTCAAGTTCCTGACCAACACGACCGTGGACGAGCTGCGCGCGCTTGGCTTCCTGCAGCGCCGCAATCTGTCGGAAGTCCTCGAAGAGGATGCCCACGAGATCACCATGGCCGGCAAGATCTGGCTGCTGAAGAACAAGTAGTCCAAGCGACCCGACCCAGACGAAACAAAGGCCCGTCGGCTGCCCGTCGACGGCCGTAAAGCCGTGTCCGCAAGACGGGCTATTGCCGCCTGCGCGGCACCTGCAAAAAGCTGCGCTTCGTCAGTTCCAAGCAGACCGGCCATCGGCTATGGTCCGCGCAAAGAGCTTGAAGAGGATAGACGGCATGTCAGATATTTTCGCCCGCATTGTTGCCATGATAGGTGCCGTGATGATCCTCATGCGGCGCTGGGGGAAAAGCCCGCATGCGCCGGCCGTGGGAGCTGCACCCGCCATTCCCGAGGCCCAGCCGCAACGCATTCCGACCTTGAAAATGCCGACGGCCAAGGGCTGGAGCGACGGCCATGTGCCGACGGTCGCCCCCGGGCTCAAGGTCAATGCCTTTGCCAAGGGCCTGAAGCACCCGCGCTGGATCCATGTCCTGCCCAACGGCGACGTGCTGATTGCCGAAGCGCTGGGGGTCGATGGCGGCCGCATCAAGACGCCGTTCGATTATGCCATGTACTCGACGATGAAGCGGGCCGCCGCCGTCGGCGTCAGCGCCAACCGCATCACGCTGCTGCGCGACACGGACGGCGACGGCGTGGCGGAAACCCGGCATGTGTTCATGGAGGGGCTCAACCATCCCTTCGGCATGGCGATGCTCGACGGCACCTTCTATGTCGGCAATACCGACGGCGTGGTGGCCTATCCCTATAGCGACGGTGCGACGCGGATCGAGGCGACCGGCCGCAAGATCGCCGATTTCAAGCCGGCCGGCCACTGGACGCGCAGCCTTTTGGCCAATAGCGACGGCACGAAACTCTATGTCGGCGTCGGCTCGCTCAGCAACATTGCCGAAAACGGCATGGAGGTCGAGGAAGGCCGCGCCGCGATCTACGAACTCGACCTCACCACCGGCACCAACCGCATCTTTGCCGGCGGCCTGCGCAATCCGGTGGGCCTTGCCTTCGAACCGTCGACCAACATGCTGTGGACCGTGGTCAACGAGCGCGACGGGCTTGGCGACGAAACGCCGCCGGATTATCTCACTTCGGTGCGCGACGGCGGCTTTTATGGCTGGCCGTTCTGCTACTGGGGCCAGACCGTCGACGACCGGGTGCCGCAGGATGCAGCGCTGGTCGCATCGGCGCTGACCCCCGACTATGCGCTGGGCGGCCATACCGCCTCGCTCGGCCTTTGCTGGCTACCGGCCGGCACGCTGCCGGGCTTTCCCGACGGCATGGTGATCGGCCAGCACGGCTCGTGGAACCGCTCGACGCTCAGCGGCTACCGGGTGATCTTCGTGCCGTTCGAGAACGGCCGCCCCTCCGGCCCGCCGCGCGATATCCTGACCGGCTTCCTGGCGCCTGACGAGAAATTCTCCTACGGCCGCCCGGTCGGCGTGAAGATCGGCCCGGATGGCTCGCTGCTGGTTGCCGATGATGTCGGCGACGTGATCTGGCGCGTGACGGCGGCCTGATCTCGGGCTGCACCATAAGCGGCAGAGCCAGTTTGCCCCCACACAGGCAGGCAATCGCGTCTGGAAAAGGCCCCTCCCCACCCTCCCCACAAGGGGGAGGGCTTAATACAGCCTTGCCCTCTGCGAATAAAAGCGAGCGGTTTCCACGAGTCTTCTCCCCCCTTGTGGGGGAGATGGCCGGCAGGCCAGAGAGGGTGAACCTTGGCCGCCAAAACCCCAAAATAGCCCGTGCACCGGCCCATGGACCCGCTACCATGCGGGCCTGACAGCGGCGGCCCTTATGCCCGCTGCCAAAAAGCCCCGGGGAGGCCCTCATGCACGCCAAGACCAGACGGATCATCACCCTATCCACCCTGCTGCTGTCGGGCGGCCTCACCGCCCCCTTGCAGGCACAGGGGTTCGGGCAGGCCTGCGAGCAGGCGGTGGCAAAGCTCTGCCGCCCCGGCGAGATCGGCGCCTGTTTTGCCGACGAGGCCAAATGGACGCTTTTGCCGGAGGGCTGCACCGGCGATGTGCAGACCATGATCGAGATGGAGCGCGAGGCGAAAGCCGAACAGGAGGCGACGCCGCTCGACCAGCTGACCGCCTTCTCCTATGGCGGCATCCTGCGCCAAGGCCCGAGCATGGACAGCGCCAAGAAGGCCAGCCTCAAGCCCGGCCAGCCGATCCGGATTCTCGAAGATCCCGACATCTGGTTCGACCAGTACAAATGGTACAAGGTCCAGACAAAATCCGGCACCGGCTACCATTGGGGCGGCATCTTCTGCACCCAGGGCGGCACAAAGCCGGACGGCGTGCTGTATGATTGCGGAGAGTATCCGCCGGGGAGTTTTTGAGGATGGAGCAACGCCCTTACGGCAGATATTGATACAGCCAGTCACGGATGTCTTCCGGCAGGGCGATCGGGGCGGCGGTTTCGCGGTCGTGGGCGGTCCAGATCATTTCGATCTCGGCCATCTGGCGCTTGCTCTTGTCGACCGAGATGTTGAAGCCGATCGACTTGCCGCCGATCTTGTCGATGCGCACCGTGAAGCGTGCGACGTCATCGAGTTGCAGGGGCTGGTGCAGGCGGCATTCGATGCGCGAGGCGGAAAACAGCGGTTCGCCCTCCAGCTGCGGACGATGGCGCCAGAAATGGGCAAGGGCCGCCTCGGCATGGGTGATATAGGCGGCATTGTGCATGACCCCCATCATGTCGATATCGCGGAAGGGAATGCGGATCTCCAGCACATCGACCCGTTCGCTGTTTTTCATGTCTTTCCCCCAAGCCCCTGATCCTGCCATTCGCCGCCCTAGTTAAGGGTATTCGGCAATAGAGGACAAGGCATGGCCAAAATTGGTTCGCACGCGGTCTTGTTGACAAAGGCCGGGGCCCAACGTTTCGGCGGTGGTACATGACAGTGGCATTCCGTAAGCTAGGCGCAAAGGGATCAAACCATGACGACACGTCTTTACGAAAACGCCGTTTTTCTCGAACACCACACGCCGCCCGGCCATCCCGAGCGCGCCGACCGGCTGCGTTCGCTCAATATCGCGCTGGAACACCCCAATTTCGCAAGCCTCGAGCGGATCGAGGCAAAAATCGCCAACGAGGATGCGGTGCTGCTCGCCCATCCGGAAGAACATCTGTTTTCGGTGATGCGGCAGATCCCGGAAGAGGAGGGCGAGATCAACCAGATCGAGGCCGATACCTATGCCTCGCCAAAAAGCCTGCAGGCAGCGCTGACGGCGATCG
Source organism: Rhizobium sp. CG5 (assembly GCF_023701945.1). Taxonomy (GTDB): domain Bacteria; phylum Pseudomonadota; class Alphaproteobacteria; order Rhizobiales; family Rhizobiaceae; genus Allorhizobium. Next base: position 64,488 of record NZ_JABAEF010000021.1, on the reverse strand, counting down.
GCGGAGCGATGGCGGCCGTCGACGATGTGATGACGGGTGTCGCCGACAATGCCTTCGTCGCCGGCCGGCCGCCGGGCCACCATGCCGAGAAGAACAAGGCCATGGGCTTCTGCTTCTTCAACACGGTGGCGATTGCCGCCCGCCATGCCCAGAAGGTGCATGGCGTGGAGCGCGTCGCAATCGTCGACTGGGACGTGCATCACGGCAATGGGACCCAGGACATTTTCTTCGACGACCCCTCGGTGCTGTTCTGTTCGACCCACCAGATGCCGCTTTATCCCGGCACCGGCGCCAAGGACGAGACCGGCAGATATGGCAATATCGTCAACGCACCGCTGTCGCCGAATGTCGGCTCCGACCACTTTCGCGAGGCGTTCAAATCGCGGGTGCTGACGGCGCTCCATGATTTTTCGCCGGATCTCATTTTGATCTCCGCGGGCTTCGACGCCCATCACCGCGATCCGCTGGCGCAGATCAACCTGGTCGGTGAGGACTTTGACTGGGCGACCGGACGGCTGCTGGAAGTGGCCGACAAATTTGCCCATAACCGGGTCGTCAGCCTTCTCGAAGGCGGTTATGATCTGGAAGGTCTGGCCGAATCGGCGGGCCTGCACATTCTGCGACTGATAAAGGGTTGAGTTGACGATGACCGAGAGCGCCGCTGCCACTGATCTGACCGGCTATTCCTTCGAGAAGGCCGTGGCCGAACTGGAAAGCATCGTTGCCCGGCTGGAGCGCGGCGACGTGGCGCTGGACGAATCCATCGCCATCTACGAGCGCGGCGAACTCCTGAAGAAGCATTGCGAAACGCTGCTGTCGGCCGCCGAAAACCGCATCGAAAAGATCCGCCTCGACCGGGCCGGCAAACCGGCCGGCGTGGAGCCGCTCGACCGGGAATAACCGGACGCTGATACCAAGTCTCGATGATAGGAACCTATAGGACCGGCTCGATCGGTCCTGCTGGCTAGGAGAGGTCTGAAGAGCGATGCTGACGCATCGGTCGAGGGGCTCGACGACGCCAGAAGGTCCGAGAAGCCGGCCGAAGGTGGCTTATGGCAGGCCTCTGGCGTTGTTGCGCCGCTTGGCCGATGCGACAGCATCGCCCTGCGCACCGCGCCTAGCCAGAGACCTGCCATAAGCCATCCTATAGGTTCCTATCATCGAGACTTGGTATTACTCCCTTTCTGGCTTTCAGCGGTTGACGCATTGTCTGCCGCTGCCCATGATGCCCCCATCACTTGCGTTGTTTGGGAGGACAATCATGACGATATCACCACGGATTGCCGTTTTTGCCGGAGCGCTGGCAATCTCGACCGCGTTTGGCAGTGCCACGGCGAGAGCTGCCGAATTCATCAACGTTTTGACCGGCGGAACCTCGGGCGTCTATTATCCGCTCGGCGTTGCGCTCTCGAAGATCTACGGCGACAATATTGCCGGCGTGACGACGCAGGTGCAGGCCACCAAGGCCTCGGTGGAAAATCTCAACCTGCTGCAGGCCGGGCGCGGCGAGATCGGTTTCTCGCTCGGTGATTCCGTGCAGATGGCCTGGGACGGCAACAAGGAAGCGGGCTTTCCGGGCAAGCTGGACAAGCTGCGCGGCATTGCCGGCATCTATTCGAACTATATCCAGATCGTCGCCAGCCAGGAGTCGGGCATCAAGACGCTCGCCGACCTGAAGGGCAAGAGCCTGTCGGTCGGCGCGCCGAAATCCGGCACCGAACTCAATGCCCGCGCCATTCTGACCGCCGCCGGCATGAGCTATGGCGATCTCGGCCGGGCGGAATATCTGCCCTTTGCCGAATCCGTCGAACTGATCAAGAACCGCCAGCTCGATGCGACGCTGCAATCGGCCGGCATGGGCGTCGCCTCGATCCGCGACCTTGCCACCTCGCTGAAGATCAATGTGGTCGCCGTGCCGAAGGCCGATGTGGAAAAGATCGGCGCGCCCTATCTGCCGGCGATCATTCCGGCCGGCACCTATGAGGGCCAGACGGAAGATGTGGAGACGGCGGCGGTCGGCAATTTCCTGATCACCCACGAGGGCGTGTCGGAGGAGACCGCCTACCAGATGACAAAACTGCTGTTTGAAAACCTGCCGGCGCTGACGGCCGCCCATGCGGCCGCCAAGGCGATCGATGTGAAGAAGGCGATCGACGGCATGCCGGTGCCGCTGCATCCGGGGGCGGAACGGTATTACAAGGAAGTCGGTGTGCTGAAGTAGGGATTGGGGCCGGCGGGCGGCCATCTGCCGCTTGCCGGACGTTGCGAGCGGCCCCTCATCCGGCTGCCGCCACCTTCTCCCCGCAAGCGGGGAGAAGGCAAATGCCGCCCCCTCGCGGTCTTTGCATCTTCGCCGTCGAATGGGAAATGGGGCGTCAGCAGCGCAGCGCAGCCGCGTCCCCTCTCCCCGCATGCGGGGAGAGGGCTAGGGTGAGGGGCAATACGCTTAGGAGGAATAATGACCGAAACGACCATGCCGCAGCACCACACCGCCGCTCCTTCCGCCGAAGAATCGATCGAGGGGCTGCCGTCGGGCTTCGGCACAGGTATATCCGGCCAGGCCGCCTTCTGGATCGCCGTTGCCTTTGCCCTGTTCCAGCTGTGGACCGCCGCCTATGGCACGTTGCCGAGCCAGATCGTGCGGGCCATGCATGTCGGTTTCCTGCTGCTGCTCGGTTTTGCGCTGTTCGGCAATCTGGTGGCGAAGACCACGGCCGGCAAGGCCTGGTTCTGGGCGCTCGGCATGCTCGGCTTTGCCACCGGCCTCTATAACTGGGTCTTTTATGTCGAACTGATCGACCGCTCCGGCTTTCTCAACGCCATGGACCTGACGGTCGGCACGGTGATGGTGCTGCTGGTCTTCGAATGCGCGCGGCGGCTGATGGGTCTGCCGCTGACGATCATCGCGGCGATCTTTCTGGCCTACTGTTTCCTCGGCCAGTATCTGCCGGCGCCGTTCATTCATCGCGGTTATGATTTCGAGCAGATCGTCGAGCATTTCGGCTACGGCACCGAAGGCATCTACGGCACGCCGATCTATGTGTCGGCCGCCTATATCTTCATCTTCGTGGTGTTTGCCGCCTTTCTGGAAAAGGCCGGCATGCTCAACCTGTTCAACGATTTCGCGCTTGGCCTGGTCGGCACCTGGCGCGGCGGGCCGGCGCAGGTCTGCATCCTGTCGTCGGCGCTGATGGGCACCATATCCGGCTCGGGCGTCGCCAATGTCGTGGCGAGCGGACAGTTCACCATTCCGCTGATGAAGCGCTTCGGCTTCCGCTCGGCCTTTGCCGGCGGCGTCGAGGCGACCTCGTCGATGGGCGGGCAGATCATGCCGCCGGTGATGGGCGCCGTCGCCTTCATCATGGCCGAGACGCTGAACGTCTCCTATGCCTCGATCGTCAAGGCCGCCATCATCCCGGCCGTGCTCTATTTCGGCGTGTGTTTCTGGATGGTCTATCTGGAGGCCGGCAAGGCGGGGCTGAGGGGCATGAACAAGGCGGAGCTGCCCAATCCGTGGGCGGCGGTCAAAGAACACTGGCCGCTGGTTCTGCCGCTGGCAGCCCTGGTCTATCTGCTGTTTGCCGGCTTTACGCCGATCTTTGCCGGCACGATGGGGCTGGCGCTGGTGGTGGTGCTGATCCTCGGCACACCGCTAGCCGCCCTGATCGGCCCGTTCGCCTTCCGGCTGGTATTCTGGCTGGCGCTGGGGCTCGCCTCGGCCGCCTTCCTGAAATTCGGCGTCAACATACTCATGCTGGTGATCGGCGCGCTGATCCTGGCCTGTGTGCTGTTCCAGGGCGGACGGCAGACGCTGGCGATCTGCCGGGATTCGCTGGCCGAAGGGGCCAAGAACGCCCTGCCGGTCGGCATTGCCTGCGCCATTGTCGGAATCGTCATCGGCACGCTGACGCTGACCGGCATCGCCTCGACCTTCATCGGCGCGATCATCGAGATCGGCCGCGACAATCTGTTCTTGTCGCTGCTGCTGACGATGATCACCTGCCTGGTGCTGGGCATGGGTATTCCGACCATCCCGAACTATATCATCACCTCGTCGCTGGCCGGCCCTGCCCTGCTCGAACTCGGCGTGCCGCTGCTGGTCAGCCACATGTTCGTCTTCTATTTCGGCATCATGGCCGACCTGACGCCGCCGGTGGCGCTGGCCTGTTTTGCCGCCGCACCGATGGCCAAGACCTCAGGGCTGAAGATCTCGCTGCAGGCGACAAAACTTGCCACCGCCGGCTTCGTCGTGCCGTTCATGGCGGTCTACACGCCGGCGCTGATGCTGCAGGATGCCGGGCCGATGGCCGCCGCCTGGGGTTATCCGGTCGAGGTCGCCTATGTGGTGTTCAAGGCCTGTTTCGGCATTGCGCTGTGGGGCGTGGCCGTGGTCGGTTTCCTGTTCAAACCGCTGACCATCATTGAAAGGTTGCTGGCCTTCGTCGCCGGCTGCAGCGTGGTGCTGGCCCTGCCCTGGACCGACGAACTCGGCTTTGCGCTGGGGGCGCTGGTGGTCGGCTTTCACTGGTGGCGCAGCCGTCAGGTCACCCAGCCCACGGCCGTGCCGTGAGTCTGTGCGTCATTGCCGGCGGCAAGGTGCTGACGCTGGCGGTGTCGCTGTTTTCGCTGAGCTGGACCCATTCGGTGCAGAAGACGGAGTGGCGGGAAGACTGGGCGGTGACGCCGGCCGGGCTGGAACTGCGCAAGGCTTACGTCAAAGGTTCTGGCGCCGGCATGGAGCCGGGAGACGGCGCGGTACTCAAAGACGGCTGGTGGCAATGGACGCCGCATGTGCCGGCACTCCCAACCCTGCGGCTCGCCGCCTCCGGCATGACGCCGGATGCCTGGACGCTATGCCATGCGGGCGGCTGTGTCGAACTCGGCGCCAAGGCCGGCGAGGATGCGGTGCTGCGGCCGTGCGGGGAGTGAGGCCACTCGACCATAGGGCTAAAAGCGCCTATCTTGTCGACCATGGACAAGGACGCCGTCATCGCCAAGCTCAGGGAACATCGCGACGAACTTTCGGCGATGGGGGTGGAGCATATTGCCATTTTTGGCTCGGTCGCGAGGGGAGACCAAAGCCCGGAGTCGGATCTTGACCTATTGGTCCACTTTTCCGAACCGACCCTCAAGAGCGGCTTTGGATTTTTCAGTCTGCTTGAGGATTTGACCGATCGCCTGAAGGAGCTGACCGGAGCGCCGCAGGTCGATGTCGTGATTGATCCCATCGAGAAGGAACGCGTGCGTCGATCCGTGGAAAAGGATCTCGTGAATGCCTTCTAAACGTCCCTTGTCTCGCCTGCGCGATATCAGAGACAACGCTCTCAGCATTCGCGACTATGTCGGCAAGTTGGACGAAGCTGGGTTTCTTTCAAACAGGCTAGTGAGAGATGCCAGTGAACGCTGTCTTGCGAGGATGTCTGAAGCGGCTGTGAAAATGGGACCGGTTGCGGAGGAGCTGATACCTGACGAAGATTGGCGGGCACTGCGAAATCTTGGCAATATTCTTCTGCACGACTACAACAATGTCTCAGTGGTCATCGTGTGGGAGTTGATTTCCAACCGGCTGGAGCCGCTTCTTGCGAAAGTGGAGCAGGTCCTCTCCCGCTATCCTGAAGACCGTAACGATCTTTAGGTCTCCTATGACGACTGCCTTTGCGCGACACACCGTTCCTGTTTCGCTCCTATCCACCCACAGGACGCCGCTATAATATCCAATCTCAAGAGATTTCAAACGTAAGCGAGGCCCCATGTCCTTCTTCCCCGGCAACGACCCCCTGCCCGGCGACGGGTTTGCCTGCGATGCGATCGAGCATCTGATCATTCCGCGCACCAGCGATATCGGCGGGTTTTCGGTGCGCCGGGCGCTGCCGACCGCGCGGCGGCGGCTGGTCGGGCCGTTCATCTTTTTCGACCGCATGGGGCCGGCGATCCTGAAACCGGGTGATGCCATGGATGTGCGGCCGCATCCGCATATCGGGCTTTCCACCGTCACATATCTGTTCGACGGCGAGATCAAGCATCGCGACAGCCTCGGCACCGAGCTTGTCATTAAGCCGGGCGACATCAACCTGATGACGGCGGGGCGCGGCATCGTGCATTCCGAGCGCACGCCCGAAAACCTGCGCGGCGGGCCACTGTCGATGTCGGGCCTGCAGACCTGGCTGGCGCTGCCCGACGACAAGGAAGAGATCGATCCGGCCTTTTCCCACACCGACAAGAGCGCCATGCCGCTGTTTGATGCCGATGGCGCCAGCGGCCGGGTGGTGATCGGCTCGATCTCCGGTTTGACCTCACCGGTCAAGGTGTTTTCCGACACGCTCTACGTGGACCTGACGCTTGAGGCCGGCCGCAGCTTCCCCTTCGATGCCGGCCATGAGGAGCGCGCCGCCTATATCCTGTCGGGCGAACTGGATGTCGCGGGAGACGTCTTTGCCGCCGACCAGCTGCTGGTGTTCAGGCCGGGCGATGCCATCACGCTGAAGGCCGGCGCGCAAGGCTGTCATATCATGCTGTTTGGCGGTGCGGCGCTCAGTTCCAAGCGCCATATGTGGTGGAATTTCGTGTCGTCCTCGAAAGAACGCATCGAACAGGCCAAACAGGAGTGGAGAACCGGGCGCTTCGATATCGTGCCCGGCGACGAGGAAGAGTTTATCCCTTTGCCCGACGGGCCGTAGGCTCTATATAGGGTCTGGCGCGGTTTAATTCGACTGCATGCTTTTGCCTCACTCCGAACTGAAGTAAAGGCGTTCCTCAGCGCCTTGTTGAAGACTGCAAAAGAAGAGGCTGTAGCCTGTGACATCGAAGCCGAATACGCCGCTGCTGGATGCGGTTCATCTGCCTGCCGATCTGCGTGGCATGAATGATCGCGACATGCCGCAGCTGGCGCGCGAGCTGCGCGACGAGATGATCGACGCGGTGTCGATGACCGGCGGGCACCTGGGCGCCGGTCTCGGCGTCGTCGAGCTGACCATCGCCATCCACAAGGTTTTCGATACGCCGAGCGACCGGCTGATCTTCGATGTCGGCCATCAGTGTTATCCGCACAAGATCCTGACCGGCCGGCGCGACCGCATCCGCACCCTGCGCCAGGAAGGCGGCCTGTCGGGCTTTACCAAGCGCGCCGAGAGCGAATACGACCCGTTCGGCGCCGCCCATTCCTCGACCTCGATCTCCGCCGGCCTCGGCATGGCGGTCGCCGCCGAACTCGGCGAGACCGACCGCAAGGTGATCGCGGTGATCGGCGATGGCGCCATGTCGGCCGGCATGGCCTATGAGGCGCTCAACAATGCCGGGGCGCTCGACGCCCGGCTGATCGTCATCCTCAACGACAACGACATGTCGATTGCTCCCCCGACCGGCGCGATGAGCGCCTATCTGGCGCGGCTGGCGTCGGGGCGCACCTATATGGGCTTCCGCGATCTCGGCAAGAAGCTGACGGCCTATCTCGGCAAGAATATCGACCGGGCCATCACCAGGGCCGTAGAACATGCGCGGGGCTATGTGACCGGCGGCACCATGTTCGAGGAGATGGGCTTTTATCATATCGGCCCGATCGACGGTCACTCGTTCGAGCATCTTCTGCCGGTGCTGCGCAATGTGCGCGACAATGCCAAGGGTCCCGTGCTGATCCATGTGGTGACGCAGAAGGGCAAGGGCTATGCGCCGGCCGAGGCCGCCGCCGACAAATATCACGGCGTCAACAAGTTCGACGTCATCACCGGTGCCCAGGCCAAAGCCAAGCCGAATGCGCCGAGCTATACCGCCGTGTTCGGCGAGGCGCTGGTGCAGGAGGCGATGCTGGACGACAAGATCGTCGGCATTACCGCGGCCATGCCCTCCGGCACCGGGCTCGACAAGCTGGCCGAGATTTTTCCAAAGCGCACCTTCGATGTCGGCATTGCCGAGCAGCATGCGGTGACCTTTGCAGCGGGGCTAGCGACCGAAGGCTACAAGCCGTTCTGCGCGCTCTATTCCACCTTCCTGCAGCGCGCCTATGACCAGGTGGTGCATGACGTGGCGATCCAGGGATTGGCGGTGCGTTTCCCGATCGACCGGGCCGGCTTCGTCGGCGCCGACGGGCCGACCCATGCCGGCTCATTCGACACGGGATTCCTGGCCTCCCTGCCCGGCTTCGTGGTGATGGCGGCGGCCGACGAGGCCGAACTGAAACACATGGTGCGCACCGCTGCTGCCTATGATGACGGCCCGATCTCGTTTCGCTATCCGCGCGGCGAAGGCGTCGGCGTGGCGCTGCCCGAACGCGGCGAGATCCTGGAAATCGGCCGCGGCCGGATCGTCAAGGAAGGCACCAAGGTGGCGCTGCTGTCGTTCGGCACGCGGCTCGCCGATTGCCTGCTGGCGGCCGAGGATCTCGACGCCAGCGGCCTGTCGACGACGGTTGCCGATGCGCGTTTCGCCAAGCCGCTCGACCAGGACCTGATCCGCCGGCTGGCCCGCGAGCATGCGGTGCTGGTGACGGTGGAGGAAGGGGCAGCCGGCGGCTTTGCCGCCCAGGTGCTGCAGTTCCTGGCCACCGAGGGCCTGCTCGACAATGGCCTCAAGGTGCGGCCGCTGGTTCTGCCTGACGTCTGGATGGACCAGGCCAAGCCCGAAGTCATGTATGCCAAATCCGGCCTCGACGCTGCCGGCATCGTCTCGACGGTGTTCAAGGCGCTGGGCCAGACGCATCTCGGCGTCGGGGCGGCTGGTTAGGCCATGGCTCCGGAGCGCTCCGTCACACTGACAATCAGCGCCGATGATTTCGTTGACGCGATGAAGCTTCATCTGTTGAGCAGGTTCAAAAGACCGTGGTTTGTCGCCATAGCCGCGCTCAGCAGCATTCCACTTTATGTTCTGGTCAGCGACCTTCTCAAGAGTCCCGTATTCGAGTGGTGGGACCATTCGGCACTGCTATTGTTTGTTGCTCTGCTTGCTGCGCCCTTTTTCCTATATTTTATCGGCACACCACTCAGCGCCAGGTCCACCTACAAGAGGCAGAAATCGCTGCATCAGCCGTTAACCCTCCAATGGTCCGAGGACGGTTTGACGGCGACGGGGCAGACCGGTCATTGGACAATCGCCTGGAGCGAGTACCATCGGTTTCTGGGAGGTCCCAAGACACTGTTGTTCTACCAAAGCCCCAATCTGTTCCAGATTTTGCCAACTCGTGCTCTTTCGCAGGAGCAGTTGGACGACTTGAAACACTTCGCTGCGCGGATCTCCCCATGACGCAAAAAAGCCGGCCGCTTGCGCGACCGGCTTTTTGATTTTGCTGTTCTGACCGTGTCGATCAGAATTCCGACCATTCCGGCTTGGCGGCCGACGACGACGAGGCTCCGCCGCCAAACGCCTTGCTGACGCGGGAGGCGAGAGCGCGGGCCGGCGAGGCGGCCGGGGTGGACGAGCGGCTGGCGACCGCCACCTGGTTGCCGCGACCTTCCTCGAAGGTGAACTGGCTCAGCAGATTGTTGAGCGCTGCCGCTTCCGTGGCCAGCGAATGGCTGGCCGCCGTCTGTTCCTCGACCATGGCGGCATTCTGTTGGGTGCCTTGGTCCATGGCGTTGACGGCGGTGTTGATCTCCTGCAGGCCAGTCGACTGTTCGCGGCTGGCCGTGACGATGGCCGCGACATGGCCGCTGATTTCCTGCACGGCGGTGACGATCTTTTCCAGTTCCTGACCGGTTTCGCCAACCAGGGCAACACCGGAGCCGACCTGTTTGCTGGAGGTCGAGATCAGCGCCTTGATCTCCTTGGCGGCATTGGCAGACCGCTGGGCCAGTTCGCGCACTTCCTGGGCGACGACGGCAAAACCCTTGCCGGCATCACCGGCGCGGGCAGCTTCGACGCCGGCATTCAGCGCCAGAAGGTTGGTCTGGAAGGCGATATCCTCGATGACACCGATGATATTGCCGATCTCGCCGGACGACTTTTCGATTTCGGTCATGGCGGAGACCGCATTGCGCACCACCTGGCCTGAGCGCTCGGCCCCGTCGCGGGTGCTGGCGACCAGCTGGCCGACATCCTCGGCGCGCTTGGCGGTGTCCTTGACGGTGGTGGTGACCTGTTCGAGGGCGGCCGCGGTTTCTTCGACAGAGGCCGCCTGCTGTTCGGTGCGCTTGGCGAGATCGTCGGCCGAGGCGCGGATTTCGGATGCGCCGGCATTGATGGCCGAGGCATTGGCGCCGACCGATTGCAGGGCAGCCTGCAGCTTTTCGAGCGAGTCGTTGAAGTTGACGCGCAGCGCGTCCAGACGCGGTGCGAAGCCGGTGCGGATGCGGAAGGCGACATTGCCATCGGCGAGCGCCGCAAGGCCCGAGGCGAGCTGGTCCATGGCAAAGCCGATTTCTTCGGCTTCCTGTGCCTTTTCGGCTTCGGCGATGCGACGCTCTTCCTCGGACTTGCGGCGCATGGCGTCGGTTTCGCCGGACAGGCGCAGCTTTTCGATGGCGGCTTCCTTGAAGACGACAACGGCCTTGGCCATCCGGCCGACCTCGTCGGAGCGGTCGAGAGCGGGGACCTCGACATCGTGCTGGCCGTCGGCCAGGCGGCCCATGGCCGCCGTCATGCCGACGATCGGCGTGACGATGGAGCGTGACAGCGCCCAGATCAGAATGACGGCCATGCCGCCGGCGACAGCGCCGCCGAGCAGAAGCGCCATCTCAAGATTGAAATGCGCATTGGCCTGACTGGCCGTATTGGCCTCTATCTGCCCATTGACGGCCTGCTTGATCGCGGCCGATGCCTCGCGGAAGGCATCGAGCTGACCCTTGGAGGCACTGCGGCCGATCTCGATCACTTCGGAGATCGGCGCCTCGGTGTTCTTGCGGGCCGCCATCTGCGGCTCGGTCAGCTGGGTGTGAAAGACATCGGCGGCCGACTTCATGCCGTCGAGCAGGGTGATGAGATTGGTGTCGCCAGCCGCATGGGTCTTGGCGGCGTCGATCGCCTTCAGCATCTTCTCGCGCTGGGCGAAGACGTCCTTGTAGGTGCTTTCGCTGCGGAACAGCAGGAAGCCGCGCTGGTTGACCGCCTGCTCCAGCATGGCTTCCAGCGCATTGTCGACCTCAGCCAGGATCTTTTCCGACTGGGCCTGCTCCCGGGAGGCGAGCTTGGCGACATAGGCTTCCCAGAATACCACGGCAGAGGCAATGAAGCAGCCGGCCATGATTCCACAGAAGGTCAGGATCAACTTTTTGTTGAGAGAGAGATTCTTCAGGGACATCGATCATTCTTTCTCGCTTTGGGGGTCAAGCGATATGCGACGCGGTCCGGACAGGACATCGGCAAGGGAACAGAACATGATCGGATTTCGCCGCAGCGCAGGCCATCATGGCTCGCTCGGACGTCGACGAAGCTAACAATCGGGGCCATTTTGCCGCGATTGCCCTTATAATCCGTTAGCGTTTCATGAAACTTTTCGGAACACCCCTTAAATCTATTGGTTCTGACCGATCAGCAGGATATGCAGGTCCTTTTCCGGATAGAAGTCCTTAGCCGTCATCTGGAAGGTGGTGGGGCCGGTCTTCTTCACACCCTGGCCGCAGAAGCTGACGAAATAGGCCGGGTCGCCCTTGTCGACCGTCAGGGTGAAGGACTTGATCGGACCTGCCCAGTTGGCGCCCGTGGTCAGGATGTAGGACAGCCATGTCTCGGTGAAGAATACGCCCTTGTCATAGTCCTGCTGCTTTTCGAGCTTGGCCGCCGTTTTCATGAAGGCGTCGTCGATGCAGTAACGCTCCTTGTATTCGGCGAAGAAGTCGTTCGGCTTGCCATCCTGGATGAAGCCCATGGCCACCGTGCCGCCGACGCTCGGGCGATAGCTGTGGTGCACCTTGACCTGCTGGCCGGCCGGAAAGGTGGTGCGCCACCAGAAGACCGTCTTCAGCGTCCAGGTCGGATAGAATTCTGGCTCGACCGGGCTTTCGGGATTGTAGGCCATGTCGATGATCAGGCCGCGGGTCTGCCAGTCCTTGAGCACATCCTCCGGCAGCTTGGCGATGGCAGCACGGGTCGCGTCGCTCTGCGGCAGCAGGGAGACGCCCTGCGCGGTGATGACATCCGTCATGTCGATGCCATTGACCGAGGCGCGCTGCTGCAAGGTGGGCTCGATCGGCTTGCCATCCTGGGAGACGGTGAAGCCCATGAAATTGTCATGCTCGGCATCGTCAAGGCCGCCCATGAAATCCACGCCGCCCGCGATGTCGGGCATCGGAAAGGCGACCACGGTCTCCAGATCCCGGTCCGCTTCGTTGCTAAAGACGTAGTCGACATGGACCTCGCTTGTCGAGATGAACAGGTGTTCGCTCTCCATCGAAATGTCGTCCTGGCGGGTATAGACGAGACCGCCGGCTTCCAGCACCGCTGTCGTGTCATTGGCGGCGGCCGGGGCCGCCAGCATGATCGCGGTGAAAACTGTCGGGAGCCATTTCGTCATCGCGGTCTATCCTCCGGTCCGGCCCGTTATGGCCAGTGCATCTGGCCCAGAGTTAGCGGGCAAACCGGCCGCCCGTCAATCAAGAGCATCGACCGTTTTTGGGCTGTCATCGCGATGGCAATGTCCCCCCGGATCAAACCCGAGGGGACGTCTTTGCAGGGGCCTACGATCGCCTGGCGATCAAAACTCCGTCCACTCGTCCGACTTGAGCGCCGCACTGCCGTGGCTGGCATAGACCTTCCGGACGGGCGCCGGGTAGCGGGTCGGTGCCGAGGACGAGGTTGGCGATTGGGGCCGCCGCGCAGGCGCCGAGCCCGCAACAGACGTGAACCCACCGCTTGCCAGTTTGAAGCGCGAGATCAGTTCGCTGAGGCGCTGGCTTTCCACCGCAAGGCTGGCGCTCGCCGCATTCGATTCCTCGACCATGGCGGCGTTCTGCTGGGTGACCTGGTCCATCTGGTTGACGGCGGTGTTGACTTCGGCCAGCCCTACTGACTGTTCCTTGGCCGCGACGGCGATGGAATCCATGTGCTTGTTGATCTGGGTGATGTAATCCCCGATCGTCTGCAGCGCCACGCCGGTGTCGCGCACCAGCTTGACACCGCCCTCGACTTCCGTCGTCGACTTCTGGATCAGACCCTTGATCTCCTTGGCGGCACTGGCCGAGCGTTGTGCCAGCTCGCGCACTTCCTGGGCGACGACGGCAAAGCCCTTACCGGCATCCCCGGCGCGGGCCGCTTCCACCCCGGCATTGAGCGCCAGAAGATTGGTCTGGAAGGCGATTTCGTCGATCACGCCGATAATGTTGGAGATCTGCTTGGAACTCTCCTCGATCCGGCCCATCGCCTCTTCCGCGTGAGATACGACCTGAACCGACTGAGCAGCGCTCTGGTTGGCCCGGATGGCAACCGAGCGGGCATCTTCGGTGCGCTTCGACGAATTGCCGACATTGACGGTGATCTGGTCGAGGGCGGCGGCGGTTTCTTCCAGCGATGCGGCTTGCTGTTCGGTACGCTTGGAGAGGTCCTCCGTGCCCGAAGAGATTTCCCGCGTGCCGTTGTCGATGGTGCGGGTGGCACCGGCAACGGCGGTCAGCGTCTCGGCCAGCTGGGCGACGGAGGCGTTGAAATCGTCACGCAGGCCTGCGAAATCATCAGAGACTTGCTGCGTGATCTGGTAGGTCAGGTCACCATCCGCCAGATTCTTCATGCCGACGGCAAGCGCGCTGGTGGCTTCAAGCAATTTGGCGCGCGCATTCTCCTCGGCGACACGCTGCAGGGCGATGCGCTGCTCTTCGTTGCTCTTGCGCTGGAATTCGGCATCGACGGTCAAACGGTTGTTCTCGATGGCGGCTTGCCGGAAGATTTCAACCGCTGCGGCCATGGAGCCGATCTCGTCGGCGCGTCCGGCAAAGGGGATGGCGTTGTCGACATTGCCATCGGCAAGATGCTTCATCGAATCGGTGATGCGTTCGATCGGCTTGGCGACAGAACGCAGGGCGTAGATGCTGGCGACAACGATGATCAGCGCGAGGATGGCAATGATCACGTAGGTCTGATTGATGGCAGCGATGAAGGCGGCCTCGCTCTCAGTGATAGCGGACTCAGCGCCCTTTTCGTTAATCGCCAACAATTCATCGACACTGACGAGGACGGGCCGGATGAGCTCACGCATGCCGTCGAGCGCCACTGCTGCCTCGACGTCCTGGTTGGCACGCGACAGGGTCAGCATGTCCTCGCCAACCTTCTGGTAAGCCTGCACACCATCGGCGATTTTTTTCAGAGCTTGCCGTTCGGCATCGGAGGAGATCAGCGGCTCGTAACGCTTGATCGCCTGGTCGACTTTGGCCATTTCCTCCAGGACCGTCTTTTCGGCCGCAGCGGTCGCCTCAGGCGTCCTCGCGGTGATATGGTTCAGATAGGCGATGCGCAGCGAAAGGGTCTCGATCTTCATTTCCTCGGCGGCCTTGACGCTCGGGAGCCAGTTTCTGGCCAGTTCATCGGCGGCCGAATCGACGGATTTCAATGCGCCGACGGACAGCCATGCGAAAACTGCAGACACGATGGCAATCGTCGCAAAAATTGCGATCAGGGAAGCCTTTATACTAAGGCGGGACATGGGTGAGTTTCCTCTGGGCGCCACAGGGCCTGCGGCAGATCTGATTTCACGTTCATCATCATGAGGATTGTGACGGGCTCGATCCGCAATCATTGCGAATGCGCAGAACGCGCGCAGCTATTTCTGTTTTAGACCTTCTAAATTAATAAATTTCTAAATTGTTAATGGCGAAAGCCAAGAATTTACAGGTTGAAACAGACGGACCGCATGCGCTCACGCAGACATCGCCCTTTGTCTGCGCCTCCCGAGGGGGCGCCATGCCCCGGATTTGCCGGCAAAACAGCGGTTTAGACCGGGCGGGGTGCCCTTAAAAGCTTGCAAGCGCAACGGCAGACCGCCGTTGACCGGCCCTGTCCAATCTTTCTGACAATGTGACGTGGATCGATGTCGAGGCAATCGGCAAGGCCGGACTTTGACGGATCCGGAGACCGCACCTGAGGTAGCAGCCGAGCTGGAACGATGGCTGCTCGAGGCGATGGGATGGATCACTTGGCCTCATCCCCTCACCGATTGCCGGCGGCAATGCCGGAGCTTGCCCTACCCGGCACGGCGAAAGGATTTGCCCCCGGGTTGGAACCCGAGGGGGTCGTCTTTTATGGGTCCTGATATCGCCTGGCGATCAGAACTCGGTCCATTCATCGGACTTCAGCGCCGCACTGCCGTGGCTGGCATAGGCCTTGCGGGCTGGCGCTGCGGGCCGCGATGCCGGCTGCGCCATGCTGCGGGCCGTCTGGCGGAGCGCCTGGGCCGGATTGGACTGCATGCCGCTCAGCTTGAACTGGGAGACCAGATCGCGCAGCTTGGCGGCTTCCATGGCAAGCGATGCGGAGGCGGCTGTCGACTGCTCGACCATGGCGGCATTCTGCTGGGTTGTCTGGTCCATCTGGTTGACGGCGGTGTTGACTTCGGCCAGGCCGACCGACTGTTCCTTGGCCGCGACGGCGATGGAATCCATGTGCTTGTTGATCTGGGTGATGTAATCCCCGATCGTCTGCAGGGCGACGCCGGTTTCACGGACCAGCTTGACGCCGCCTTCGACTTCCGTCGTCGACTTCTGGATCAGGCCCTTGATCTCCTTGGCGGCATTGGCGGACCGCTGCGCCAGTTCGCGCACTTCCTGGGCGACGACGGCAAACCCCTTGCCGGCGTCACCGGCGCGGGCGGCTTCCACGCCGGCGTTCAGCGCCAGAAGATTGGTCTGGAAGGCGATCTCGTCGATCACACCGATAATGTTGGAGATCTGCTGCGAGCTCTCCTCGATGCGTCCCATCGCCTCTTCGGCATGGGACACGACCTGGGCCGACTGGGCGGCACTCTGGTTGGCCCGGACGGCGACCGAGCGGGCATCTTCTGTACGCTTCGAGGAATTGCCGACGTTCACCGTGATCTCGTCGAGAGCTGCGGCGGTTTCTTCGAGCGATGCGGCCTGCTGTTCGGTGCGCTTGGACAGATCCTGCGCGCCATCGGCGATCTCTCTTGTGCCGTTGTCCATGCTGTTGACGGTCTCGAGCACCGAGCCGATGGTGATGCCCAGCTGGGCGAGCGACGCATTGAAGTCCTGGCGCAGGGATTCGTATTCGCCGGCGAAGGGCTCATTGAGCTGGAAGGAAATGTCACCGGAGGCCAGACGCTTCAGGCCCTCGCCAAGGGTGGTGGTGGCAAAGCGCAGCTGTTCGGCTTCCTGCTCGGCGCGGCGCTGGGCGCTGGCGCGGGTCTCTTCGGTCTCGCCGCGGGCAAGGGCGGCCTGCTCTTCCAGCTTGCGGTTGTTCAGAGCGTTCTGGCGGAAGACCTCGACTGCCGTGGCCATCTGACCAACCTCGTCCTTGCGGCCCACTCCGGGAATGTCAATGGCCGTATCACCTGTCGCAAGCCTCTTCATAGAGGACGCGATTTGAACCAGCGGCACGACAAGGCTCTTTTGCAGCAGCAAGAGCACGCAGGCGACGAGCACAATCATACCTCCGGCGCCTGCCAGGATCGTGAAGCGGGCGCTGTCGGCAGCGTCCTCGGAAGCTTTCTGACGAACGACCAGCAACCTTTCTTCATCGGCGGCGATCTCCGCCGTCTTGGTATCCATGCCATCCATCCAGTTCTTGCCCGCTCTGTCGGTGACCATGGCACGTGCCTGTTCAACGGTCGCAGGATCGCGCATCAGGGCAATTTCCTTTGACGCGACATTCTCTATCCAGCCCTTCACAAACTCGTCGAGCTCAGCCAGACGCTTCTGCTGGGTGGCGTTGTCGGAGGTCAGGTTGCGGACCTTGTCGATCGCCGTTTTGTATTCCTCGAGGCCGACAGAGTATGGGGTAAGAAACTCTTCCTTGCCGGTAATCAAAAAGCCCCGCACGCCGGTTTGGCTGTCGGTCATCGCTGCGGTAATCTCTTTCACGCCCTCCAGCACCTCATAGGTGTGCACTGTCCAGCCGTTGGAGGTCTGCTGAAACGCCAGCGAGTTCCAGCTGAGAGCATTGACGACGATGCTGACAAGAATAACCATCGCAAACGCGGCGATCATTTTTGCCATGGTGCGTATATTGTTGATAGTCTGCATTTTCATTTTCCAGGTTAAAGCGTTGCAGCCAAACGGGTGAGATTCACCAGAACCCCAAGATACGGTTCCAGCGCGTGAGTTTTTCGATGGGTAGGTTGGCAACTGAGAGGAGAGATCAGAACGATAGCCACGAGCCGTGTCGGACATCGGGACAAGCCACCAGCGTTTCATCATGAGCGTGGTGACTGATAAACTCACTGGATCGTGAGCCGGAATTGGTAATACCAATATGTGTTACTACATTCGAATTAACACATGTCTAAGATGGAAATTGCGTATCAGCAAATCCTGAAGTTGGAGCGTCCGAACGACGAGTTTTGGCAACCGAACTGGCGGAGACAGTTGCCAACACCCGAGATATCGTTTGGCCGCATCGTGCCGATGCATCACTTTGGCAACAAAACACTTGCCAGAGACCCCGCGGACCGCCATTGACTGGCCATGTCCAATCCTTCTGAAAATCAACGTCTCGACCAGTTGCTGGTCTCGCTCAATCTGTTTGCCAGCCGGTCGCGCGCCCGCGATGCCGTGCAGCGCGGCACCGTGCGCATCGACGGCAAGATCGTGACCAAGCCGAGCCTGACCTTTGCGCCCGACGTGACGATCGAGATCGACGATCCGGCCCAGGATTTCGTGTCGCGCGCTGCGCTCAAACTGGTGGCCGGTCTCGACCATTTCGGCCTCGATCCGGCCGGACAGGAATGTCTCGATATCGGCGCCTCGACCGGTGGTTTCACCGAAGTGCTTTTGATGCGCGGGGCGGCCCATGTGACGTCGATCGATGTCGGCCATGGCCAGTTCCATCCGCGGCTGGCGGCCGATGAGCGCGCCACCAATATCGAGGGGCTGAATGCCCGCTATCTGGAGCCGGAGGATATCGACAACCGGCCGATCACCTTCGTGGTGTCCGACGTGTCGTTCATCTCGCTGAAGCTTGCCATTGCGCCGGCCCTGGAGCTGGCCGAGCCGGGCGCTTATTGCCTGCTGCTGGTCAAGCCGCAGTTCGAGGCCGGGCGCGAGGCGATCAGCAAGGCCGGACTGTTGAAGGATCCGGAGACCGCGCCTGCGGTGGCGGCCGAGCTGGAGCGTTGGCTGGTCGAGGAGATGGGCTGGGCGAGCCTTGGCCTGATCCCCTCGCCGATTGCCGGCGGCGACGGCAATGCCGAGTTCCTGCTGGCCGGCCGGAAGCCCGAGGACGAAGCATGAGCGCGCAGACAGTTACGATCGATAGCCTCGGCGCCCAGGGCGACGGCATCGTGCATGGCGAAGACGGGCCCCTGTTCGTCGGCTTTGCCCTGCCCGGCGAGACGGTGGCGATCGCCCGCGTCAAGAACCAGGGCACGATCATGTCGATCACCGTGCCGTCGCCGGACCGGGTCGAGCCGCCCTGCCGGCATTTCGGCCCGGACGGCAAGGGCGGCACCTGCGGCGGCTGCACGCTGCAGCATCTGGCCGCTCCCGCCTATCGCGACTACAAGCGCGCGCTGGTGGTGGCGGCGCTGAAATCGAAGGGCATCGATGTGCCGGTCGGCGATCTGGTCGAGGCGCATCCCGGCGAACGGCGGCGGGTGGTGTTTGCCGCGCGGCGCACCGAGAAGGACCTTTTGATCGGCTTCAACCAGGCCGAAAGCCACCATATCGTCGCCATCGAGGAATGTCCCATCGCCTCCCCTGGCATTCTGGCCAGCCTGGAGGCTCTGCGCAGGATCGGCCTGGCGGCGGCGGTTGGGTCCGAGCCGTTCCGCATCGGCGTGCTGGAGACGCTGTCCGGCCTCGACGTTGCCATCGACGGCCTGAAATCGGTCGGCGACAAGCAGCGCCGGGCGATCACCGACACCATGGTCGGGCTGCGCGGCGTGGCGCGGGTGTCGTTGAACGGCGAAATCGTGCTGGAGCCACGCCGGCCGCTGGTCGACTTTGGCGGTGTCAACGTTTCGCCGCCGCCGGGCGCCTTTGCCCAGGCCACCCTCCCGGCTGAAGAAGCCATGGCGCGGCTGACGATCGAGCATATCGGCAAGGCCAAGCGCATTGCCGACCTGTTTGCCGGAACCGGCACGTTTTCGCTCCGGCTGGCGCGCATCGGCCAGGTGCATGCCGTGGAATCGGACGACAAGGCGGTGAAGGCGCTCGACCAGGCGGCCCGCAATACGCAAGGGCTGAAAGCCGTGACGGTCGAAAAGCGCGACCTGTTCCGCCGTCCGCTGATGACGCAGGAGCTGAAGGTCTATGACGCCGTGGTGTTCGATCCGCCGCGGGCTGGCGCCGAAGCGCAGTGCAGGGAGCTTGTCCGCTCCACCGTCAAGAAGATCGTGGCGATCAGCTGCAATCCGCTGACACTGGCGCGTGACCTGTCCATCCTGATCGAAGGCGGCTATCGCATCACCAGCGTGACGCCGATCGATCAGTTTCTCTGGACCTCGCATGTCGAAGTGGTGGCAACGCTGGTCAAGGGCTGAGTCCTGGCCGCGGTCTGATACCAAAGGCCGCGCGATGGCGTGCGGCCGTCTTCTCAGTAAGACAGCAGCGTGCCGCTGCCGACCGTGCCGGAGCAGCGGCAGCTGCCGCCGACCCGGCCGGGTTTGGCCGGGCAGGAATATTTGCCATCGGTCTTGGCGCTGTCGGGCGGATCGATGACGCAGACGAAGCGTTGCGGACGCACGCCCGGAACCGGCTTCTTGTTGCCGTTCTGGGTGCTGATGCCGCCGCCATAGATGACTTCGGCAAGCTGATAGGCGCCGTCGCCGGTCGCCTGCCCGGCATGCCCGGCATGCCCGGCATGCCCGGCCGGTGCCGCGCAGAGTGCTGCCATGAAACACAAGAACATAAGGCGCATGGCGCCAAGCCTCCCTTGATGCGTAACCCTCGCTTGACCGGGATGGGTGACGCTCCGTCCCCATCCGTGGCAAGCCCTTAAGCGCCGATCTAAACCCATGACCTCCTAAAGGCGGCTGAACGGCACCGATAAGATGCGATCTTTCCGGCGATTCAGGCCTTCGGGCGCATGAAGGCCTCGAAGGCGGCGCGGGCCTCGGTGCTTTTCAGCTGGGCAACGAAATGCACCAGTTCCTCGTCCATGCGGGACAGCAGGGCCGTGCGGTCGCCGCGGATCAGAGTGCGGGCGATGCGCATGGCCTCCGGCGGCTTGGCGGCAAGCGAGGCGGCCAGCGCCAGGGTCTCCGTTTCGACGGCGGCCGGCTCGACGAGTTTCCAGATCAGGCCGGCCTCGCGCGCCTGCTCGGCCGAAAAGCCCTCGCTGGCGGCCAGCAGCGCAAAGGCGCGCTGGTGACCGGCGATCTGCGGCACCAGCAGGCTGGAGCCCGCTTCCGGCACCAGGGCCAGATCGACAAAGGGCGTCTTGAACAGGCTGCGGCTGGAGGCGATGGTCATGTCGCAATGCAGATGAATGGTGGTGCCGATGCCGATCGCCAGACCGTCGACGCCCGACACGATGGGCTTGCCGGCGCAGGCCAGCGCCTTGAGGAAGGCAAAGGCGGCCGGCTCGCCGACCGCACCGGCCATGGCAAAGGCCAAAAAGTCCGCCATGTCATTGCCGGCCGAAAAACAACCTTCCGTGCCGAGAAAGGCGATGGCGCGAATGGCCGGATCGGCCGCAGCCTCCAGCAGCCCCTCGGTCATGCGGCCATACATGGCCTGCGTGATGGCGTTCTTCTTCTCCGGCCGGTTGAAGCGGATCACCAGCACACCGGCATGGGCCTCTGGGCGTTCGATCAGGATGTGGTCGGTCATTGTGCGTTTCCTTGGGCTGTAACTGCTTATTCGTGCATCGTGAGTCCGAATACCCCCCTCTGTCCTGCCGGACATCTCCCCCTCAAGGTGGGAGATCGACTCAAGGCAAGTCAGTCACCCGGCACGACAACTCGTCGACGAACACGGTCTGCGAACTATGCCTTGGCACCAATGCAAACCTTAGAAAAGTTTGCGAGCGGTGCTCCATCCGATCTCCCCCCTTGAGGGGGAGATGTCCGGCAGGACAGAGGGGGGTGAAAAGCGCCAGGGGACAACGGATAGCGCTCTTCGACACGTCAAATCGTAAAAGACTCTATCCCAAAACCGCCCGCGCCGCGGTCAGGCTGGCTTCGCCGTTGATGACGCGATCCTTCAGGGCGGCGGTTTCGGCGATCAGGTTTTCGGCGGTAAAGCGGCAAAGCGCGATGCGGGTGTCGCGGCCGTGGTCCTCGTCGGCCAGGCCGCCCTTGGCGAGATAGCAGCCGGTCAAGACCAGGCCGAACAGGCGCTGATAGGGCGTGGCGCCGGAGAGGGCTGCGGTGGCATTGCCTTCGCCGAGCCGGGCCAGCAGCCATTCGGTCGTCTGTTCGAGATCGGCAAGGCTGGTTTCCAGCCGCTCAGCCGTGCTGCCGAAACCCTCGCGGTTGGAGGCGCGCACCTCGGCGGCAATGGCTTTCAACTCGGCGATGAAGCCGCGCACATGGGCGCCGTTCGACAGCGGCAGCTTGCGGGTGACCAGATCGATCGCCTGGATGCCGTTGGTGCCCTCGTAGATCGGCGCAATGCGGGCATCGCGCAGGTAGCGGGCCGCACCCGTCTCCTCGATAAAGCCCATGCCGCCATGCACCTGGATGCCGAGCGAGGCGACCTCGACGCCGGCATCGGTGGCAAAGCTCTTGGCGATGGGGGTGAGCAGGGCGGCGCGCTCGGCCCAGTGGGCGGCCTCAGTGCTGTCGGCGTGATGGGCCATGTCGGTGGCATGGGCGCAGGTGTAGCAGATGGCGCGCGAGCCTTGGGTCAGCGCCTTCATCGTCACCAGGGTGCGGGCGATATCGGGATGTTCGATGATCGGCGACATGCCGGACCCGGTCCAGCCCGGCGCCTTGCCCTGGGTGCGATCCTTGGCATAGTGCACGGCCTTCTGGGTGGCCGCCTCGCAGATCGCCACGCCCTGCATGCCGACCGCCAGCCGCGCATTGTTCATCATCGTGAACATGCAATTGAGGCCCTTGTTCTCCTCGCCAATCAGGTAGCCGATGGCGCCGGCCTCGTCGCCGAACTTGCCGTCGCCATAGATCATCGTGCAGGTCGGCGAGCCGTGAATGCCGAGCTTGTGTTCCAGCGAATGGCAATGCAGATCGTTGCGGGCGCCGATCGCGCCGTCGTCACCGACCAGATATTTCGGCACCAGGAAGAGCGAAATGCCGCGCGTTCCGGCCGGCGCATCCGGGAGACGGGCCAAGACGAGATGGATGATATTGTCGGTGACCTCGTGGTCGCCCCAGGTGATGAAGATCTTCTGGCCAAAAATGCGGTAGCTGCCATCGTCGCGGCGTTCGGCACGGCTCTTCATCACGCCGAGATCCGAGCCGGCATGGGGCTCGGTGAGGTTCATGGTGGCCATCCATTCGCCGGAGACCATCTTGTGCAGGAATTTTTGTTTCAGGGCGTCGCTGCCATGGGTGGTGACGGCATCGACGGCGCCCATGGTGAGGGTCGGGCCGAGCGCGAAGGCCATCGAGCCGGAATTCCACATTTCGAGGGCTGCGACATTGAGCATATGCGGCAGCGCCTGGCCGCCGAAATCTTCCGCCGCCGTCAGGGAATTCCAGCCGCCTTCGGACCATTGCCGGTAAAGCTCGGCCCAGCCATCGGGCACGACAACTTTGCCGTCGACCATGCGGGCGCCCTGCTTGTCGCCGATCTCGCCGAGCGGCGCCACTTCGTCAGTGGCAAAGCGTCCCGCTTCCGATAGAATGGCATCGACGAGATCGTCGCTCAGATCACCCAGGCGGCCATTTTGCAGCGCCTCGGCCATGCCGGCCACGTGTTTCAGGGTGAAAGCGATCTCCTCGACCGGCGCCTTGTACATCGGATGCTCCTCCTCGTCTTTTGTACAGTGGATCTATCCGCCCGTCGCCACCCCGACATGCGTCCAGACCCGGATTCTGGCTAATTGATTTTTACGTAAACGTCAAATTCAATCTTGTCGCAGGATCGCTGCCGTGGCGGCATATCACGCCGGATATCGGAGCATGGCAAGAGGCCACGGAACTGGGGACATCGCCGCCTATCGTCATTTTTCTGTTATGGCGGAGAGCTATCCCAGCATTGGAAACATTCTAATTCCAACCGCGGAGAACCGACATGACCGACAACAAAACGAACTACCTGTCCTGGGACGAATGGGATGAGTTGCAGAACCCGCCACCGGCCGTGACCGATTTTGACCAGGTCGTCGAATCGGCCCTGTCGCGCCGCGGCTTTCTCGGCGGCATCCTGGCCGTCGGCTCGGCGGCTGCTGCCATGGGCACGCTCGGCAACCTGATGTCGTCCACCTCGGCCCAGGCCCAGGACGCTGCCTCGCGCTTCTCGTTCAAGCCGATCGCGATTTCGACCGATAACACCATCCACGTTCCGGAAGGTTATAGCTGGAAGCCGCTCGCCAAATGGGGCCAGCCGCTGTTTTCCAACGTCCCGGATGTCGATCCGGCCAATGGCGTCAGCCTTGAGCATTCCGACAAGGTATTCGGCGAGAACACCGATGGCATGGAACTGTTCATCATCGGCGAGCATCAGGTGATCGCCATCAACCACGAATACGTCAACCCGGAAATCAACCTTCCCCACAACGAGAAGGGCACGCCGAAAAGCGCCGACGACGTCAAGATCCTGCAGAACATGCAGGGCGTGACCGTGATGGAAGTGGCTGAGGGCGAAAACGGCTGGGAAATCGTGCTCGACAGCCCGTTCAACCGCCGCATCCACCACAACACGCCGATGAAGATCTCGGGTCCGGCTGCCGGCACCGACCTTCTGAAGACCGCAGCCGATCCGAACGGCACCGACTGTCTCGGGACCTTCAACAATTGCGGCGCCGGCAAGACGCCGTGGGGCACCTATCTGACCTGCGAAGAAAACTTCAACGGCTATTTCGGCTCCACCGACGAGGCTTTCGCGCTGCCGGCCGATTACAAGCGCTACGGCATTGCCGCCAAGTCGCAATATTCCTACGAGAAGTTCGACGCCCGCTTCGACGTCTCGAAGAACCCCAACGAACCGCATCGCACCGGCTATATCGTCGAGATCGATCCGTCGGATGCGTCCTCGACGCCGATCAAGCGCACCGCGCTCGGTCGCTTCAAGCATGAGAATGCCGCTGTCGTGGTTGCCCGCGACGGCCGCGTCGTGGTTTATCTCGGCGACGACGAACGGGGCGAGTTCCTCTACAAGTATGTCTCGAACGGCATCTACGTGCCGGGCGGCGACACGTCCAAGCTGCTCGACGAAGGCACGCTGTTCGTTGCCAAGTTCACCGACGAAGGCACCGGCGAATGGCTGGCTCTGACGCCTGAAACAACCGGCATGAAGGCCGACGAGATCTACGTCTTCACCCGCCAGGCCGCCTCCAAGGTCGGCGCCACCACCATGGACCGCCCGGAATGGGTCGCCGTCAACCCGGTCGCCATCGAAGCCTATTGCGCACTGACCAACAACAGCAACCGCGCCGTCATGAAGGACGGCAAGATGCGCACCAATGCCGGCGGCGATGTCATGGAGATCAGCGCCGTCAACCCGCGCGAAGCCAACGAATACGGCCAGATCGTGCGCTGGTATCCGGAAAACGACGACCATGCCGATGGCAAGTTCAAGTGGGACCTGTTCGTCATGGCCGGCAATCCGGATGTGCACAAGGGCGACGCCTATGCCGGTTCGTCCAACATCAACTCGGGCAACATGTTCAATTCGCCCGACGGCATGATGTTCGACTCGACCGGTCTGTTGTGGATCCAGACCGACGGCGAGGACAGCAACGAGGGCCAGTTCCTCGGCCAGGGCAATAACCAGATGCTGGCCGGCGATCCGGCAACGGGCCGCATCGAACGCTTCCTCACCGCACCGAAGGGCGCCGAGGTCACCGGCCAGACCTGGTCGGCCGACAAGCGCACCCACTTCGTCGGCATCCAGCACCCCGACGCGCCGTTCCCGGATGGCGAAGGCAAGCTGCCGCGTTCGACCGTCATCGCCGTCAAGCGCGACGACAACGCCCTGATCGGCTGATTGCCGTAACACACGACAGGACAGCGCGCCGTTAACCGGCGCGCTGTCTGCCCGCTTAAGGGCAAATGATCATGCGCCGACAGAGCGATCGTCTTGCCCCACAAGGCGTGGCATCGAATTGCCCCCAGATTTGGCCGTTCCGCTGATCCGGTGAATCCCCTAGATCTTCCGGCATCGCATTCCTTTCGAACCGGCCGGATATCATGACACTGGACAGAAGCCTGGCCATCACCACCGCAGCGCTGCTCGCCGTGGTGTTGGCGATTTCCTGCACGATCGTTGTTTCCAGCGGCCGCCAGAGGCTGGACGAAAGCAAGGCCAGCGAAATGCAGACCACGGCGCTGCTGCTGACGACGGCGATGGCGCAAGCCGCCAGCCTGTCGCAGACCCATGCCGACCAGATCGCCCGCAGCCCCGAGGTAAAGACGCTGATGCGCAGCGGCGACCGGGCCGGCCTGCAGGCCCTGATGCAGCCGATCTATGCCAATCTGTCCAGTGTCGCCGGCGTCGACATGCTGCATTTCCACACCAGCGATATCCACTCCTTCCTGCGTGTGCAGGACCCCGGCAATTTCGGACAGGACCTGTCGGGCTTCCGGCCGATGATCCTGGCGGCCAACCGCAGCCGGAATTCGCAGAAGGGTCTCGAGGTCGGCCTGGCGGGGCTCAGCCTGCGCGCCGTCTCGGCGATCGTCGATGGCGACAGCGTGATCGGCACGGTGGAGGTCGGCATCGACCTGAAATCGCTGCTGGATCTGGCCAAATCGGCCTCCGGCGCCGATTTCGCCCTCTATCTCAGCCCTGACATGGCCGGCATTGGTGCCAAGAACAAGCAGGCCGCGCCGGGCGACGGCAGCCTGGAGATCGAATCCTCCACCGACTCGGCGCTGTTCCAGTCGCTCTATCGCGATGGCCAGATCCGCCTGGCCCGCGAGCCGGTACAGGGGTCGGCGCGGATCAACGGCGAGGAGCTCGGCACCTATGGCCAGCCGCTGCTCGACTATAGCGGCCGGATGATCGGCACGATCATCATCGCCCGCAATTTCTCCGGCCTCGACAGCGGCCTCGACCGCTCGATCCTGACGGCCTGCGCGGTGGCGCTCGGCGGCCTGCTGATCGGCTTTGCCGTCATCATGGTCAGCCTGCGGGCCATGCTGATCCGGCCGCTCGCCGACCTGACCGCCCATGCGCAGGCGCTTGCCGCGGGCACCGGTGATCCGGACGCGCCAGCGACCAGCAGCCGACCCGAAATCGCCGATCTTCGCCGTGCCATAGACCGGCTGGCCGCCAGCCGGGATCCGGGCGCCGGATCACACGGTATCCGGGCATGAGCCGCGGCGCGACACTCCGTCCGGCCTTTCCCCTTGCGCGGTCGGTGCTGCTCATGCTCACCTGCCTGCTGGTGGCCGGAACGGTTGCCACGGCCAGCAGTGCCGCGCTGGCGCAGCAGGTCGGACAGTCCGTGCCCATGCCTCGGGGCGTCCACCTGCCGGTCCCCGTGCACATCGCCATGCGCATCCTCAATGTCTCGAAAATCGATGAGCCGCTGCGCGAGGCCTCGCTCGTCGTCGAGGTGACGCAAAGATGGAAGGATCCTGGCCAGGCTTTTGACGCGCGGGCGACTGGCGTCGGGCGCCGGGACCTGGTCGGCGCGGATGCCGAGGCCGTGCTCTCGTCGATCTGGACGCCCGGCGCCGTCATCGAGAACCAGATCAGCGTGCCGCGCTCGCAATCGACCTCGATCTCGATCCGGGCGGACGGGACGGTGACGCTGATCAGCCGCATGGACGCGGATTTCCGCGTTGCCATCGACATGTCGAGCTTTCCCTTCGACCGCCAGCACCTGCAACTGTCCCTCGTCTCGCCCCGCTATTCCGCCGATGACGTGATCTTCGTGATGACCGATCTCGACCGGGAACTGTCGTCGGTGGCCGGAACCCTGTCGGCCAGCAACTGGACGGCAGGGTCGATGCGGTTCGTCATGGAGCGTTTCTACGGCTGGAACGCGCGGCCCTTCGTGCGGGTGATCGCCTCGGCGGTGGTCGAGCGGGAATGGAGCTTTTATCTCCTGCGCATCTTCGTACCCTTCGCCGCTGTCATGTCGGTGTCCGTGTTCATCCTGTGGGCGCCGGAAAAACTGCTCGGCGACAAGGCGCCGCTGACCTTTTCGGCGCTGATGGCGCTGGCGGCCTTGAGTTTCACCTATGAGGCCAGCTTTCCCGGCAGCATATCGATGAATTCGCCGATCGCCTTCATGACCTCGATCGGCTACCTCTATCTGACCGGCGTGCTGCTGATGAACATCCTGCTGGTCTATGCGCCGCTGGCGATCCGCGACCGTTATCCGCATCTGGAAGGCGAGATCCGCCGCAACATCCGCTACACCGTGCCGGCGGTCTTCCTGCTGACCTGCCTTTGCTCGGTGCTGCGCTCGATGGTGTGACGGCCGATATGAAGGCCGGCTCGGCCCGAAAGTGCTCAGGCAAGGCTTGATCCGATTTTCATATAACGGGCATATGGAGGACGAGTGGTCATTCCAGGAGTTCCCGCCGATGCATACGCTGTCCACTGTCGTTCCGGGCCTGGTCTGGGCTTATCATATCGACCCGACGACCGGCACGGCGCGGCGCCTGCCGGCCGATGTCGAAACGTCGGCGCTTGACGTTGCCAGCGGCTTTCTGTGGCTGCATCTCAATATCAGCGATACGCGGGTAAGCGGTTTTCTGGAAGGGTTTCCGGGCCTGACGGAAGCGGCCCGCGCAGCACTCACCACCCACGACACCCATGCCGCCCTGTCGGTCGACGACCAGATGTTCTACGGCACGCTGGTCGATTTCCAACGCAATTTCGACAGCGCCACCCGCGATATCGGCTGGTTGCATTTCGCGCTGTCCGACCGTTTCATCATCACGTCCCGGCTGCAGCCGATCCGTTCGATCGACCTGTTGCGGGCGGCGGTGGAAAAGAACCCGGCCAAGTTCACCGGACCGATGCATGTCTTCGAGACGCTGGTCGCCGAATTCCAGCGCGGCATCATCTCGCTGGTGCTGGAACTGACCGATGAGCTGAACGTCATCGAGGATATCGTCTACGACCACGAGACGCGCGACGAGCGGCGGCGGTTGGCACCGGTGCGCCGGATCATCGTGCGCCTGCACCGGCATTTGCGCATCATGCTGGCGCTGATGCGCCGCACGGCAGCGGCCGACGACGACGAGATGCCGGCCGGTTTCGAGGATGTGGCGCAGCGGCTGACCAACCGGCTGGATGCGGCCGACCAGGACGTCTACGCGCTGCATGAGCGGGCCCGGCTGCTGCATGAAGAAATCGACTCCAAGCTGTCTTCCGAGACCAACCGGCACCTCTACATCCTGTCGCTGATGACCGCCTTCCTGCTGCCGCCCTCGCTGGTCACCGGCTTTTTCGGCATGAACACCTCGAACCTGCCGTTTACCGAGGGAACCGGCGGCTCGATGCTGGCGCTGGGCTTCATCACCGGCTCGATCCTGCTCGCCTGGCTGCTGCTGCGCCGTACCGGCATTCTTTGAGACGAGAACGAAAAAACGCCCGGCCGAGGCCGGGCGTCTTTGATCACACATCACAATCGCCGTGTTCAGTAGTAAGGCGACAGGCATTCCTGGCGCGGACCGCCATAGGGCTGGAACGTGTTGCTATAGCTATCATAGGAACGATAGCGATTCTGGCACCATTCGTAATGGCGCGGATTGAGCCCGCTGGCCGTGCCGCTATAGGCCGGACGCGGTTGCGACATCACGGCACCGCCGATGATGGCGCCTGCGGCAAAGGCGCCGAGCGGGAACCAGTAGCCGTTGCTGTGGCGACGGTAACCGGGCCGGTAATCGCGATAACCGCGATGGCCGCGGTAGATCGGTGGTGGCGGACGATAATCGACCGCTTCAACATCGGCCTGCGCCTTGACCGCCGGGGCGATCATCGGCATGGCCTGGGTGGGCACGAAACTGGTCATAACGACGGCGGCTGCCAGCCCGACGGCGGCCCAGCTTTTCATCATTCCTGTCATTGGACTCTCCATTCCCGCTTAAATTTCATCGAAAGCCTCATTCCACCTGCAGTGACGAAGGCACTCCAGTTGTTGTAAGCTGTGTGCACTTTAGCGAGGCCAGGATGAACCCACGATTAACATTCATTAAGCGCGCGAAGCGCGGTTAGGTTCCATGCGCGGAAGAATATTTCGAGCTGGGTGCGACTTTGTTGAATGTCGGCAAAGGTTAGCGGCGCCGAGGCCAGTCGAACAGGCAGTAGAAATACATTCTGACCAGCGCTGAAGGCGCCGCAAAAGAGGCGTTGCTGCGGCGTAACCGCTATGCCTCGATCTCGACATCGCCTTTCGGCCGCGAACAGCAGGCGAGGATGTAACCCTCGTCGATCTCCTCGTCGAGGATGCCGCCATTGTGGTTCATCTCGACCTCGCCGGACAGCTTCATCACCCGACAGGTGCCGCATAGCCCGGATTCGCAGGCCGCCGGGATGCGCACGCCATTGGCGCGGGCTGCCTGCAGGATGGTGAAGCCGGGCTCGGACAGCACCTGCTTGCCCGACATCGAAAAGCTGACGCGTACCGGCTTGGCGTCGCCGGCATGCTCGGCGACCACCACCGGCAGTTCAGGTGCCACCGGCTGGAAGGTTTCCTCGTGGTAGTTGCGCATGTCGAAGCCGGCGCCGGAGAGCGCCTCGCGCACCGTCCGCATGAACGGCTCGGGACCGCAGCAGAACACTGTTCGCTCGAGGAAGTCCGGGGCGAGCAGTGCCACCTTGGCCTTGTCGATCCAGCCCTTCAGGCCGGACCACAGCTGGGTGCGGTCGAGCTGCTCGACGATGAAGCCGAGCGAGAAGTGCGACATATAGCGCGCCTTGTATTCCAGCTCCCAGCGAAAGACGATGTCGTTGGGCGAACGGGCGCAGTGGATAAAGGCGATATCGGTGTCGGGGGCACGGTCGCCGAGGTCGCGGGTCATCGACATCATCGGCGTGACGCCGGAGCCGGCCGAGATGAACAGATACTTCTCGCCGGGATGGCGCACATAGGAGAAATCGCCGACCGGGCCGATGGCGCGGATCTTCATCCCCGGCTTCAGGTGATCGAACATCCAACGGGTGCCGATCGACTCCTTCTGCGCCTTGACGGTGACGGCAATGGTATAGGGCCGCGACGGGCTGGACGACAGCGTGTAGGTCCTCAGCACCGGCTCGGGACCGACCGGAAGCTCCAGGGTGACGAACTGGCCGGGCAGGTAACGAAACCAATGGCCCGGCTGGTCGGCCTTGAAGGTGAACGTCATGACGTCGGGTGCTTCCGGCGTCCAGGCGACGCATTCCAGCAGATGCACCCGGTCGCTCCACGGACGCATCTCATCGATATGTTTGTAGCCGCCCAGATCCGCCATATCAGGCCACGACCGACAGCTGGGCTTTTTCGCCCTCAAGGCGCCGGGTCATGAAATTCGCGTACCATTCGACGAACTGCATGACGCCGCCCTCATGTTCCGGTGAGTACGGGCCGGGCTCATAGGCAGGCGAGCGGATGCCGAAGGCATTTTCCTCGACGATGGAGCGGTCCTGGTCGTTGGTCATGTTCCAGACATGGGTCAGTTCGTCGAGATTGTAATCGACGCCTTCGACCGCATCCTTGTGCACCAGCCAGGTGGTGGTGACGGCGGTTTCCTCGGCGCTGATCGGCAGCACGCGGAAGGAGATGGCGTGGTCGCCGAGCATGTGGTTCCAGGTGGTCGGATAGTGGAACAACAGCATGGTGCCGATCTTGTCGATGGTGACGTCATCCGACAGGCGCCGCTTGACGGCATTCTGGCCCGACATCGTATAGCTCTCGACGCCTTCGATCAGCGGCATGCGGGCGACGCGGAACTGGCCGGCCGGATCCATGGCGAACTGGCTGGGCAGGCCGGCGGCCTGGCACCGGTTCCAGTGTTCGAGAATGACCGGATCATCCATGGCGCCCTCGACGCCGGTGACGGTCGGCGCCTCAGGGAAGGTGCGGCACAGTTCCGGATGATTGCCGGCGCAGTGGTAGCATTCGCGGTTGTTTTCCCAGACGAGCTTCCAGTTGCCCTTTTCGATGATGGTGGTGCGATGGGCGACCTTGGCCTCGCGCAGCCGGTGCGGCGCCATATAGGGCTCGACGGTGGCACGCACGGGCGCGAAATCCGGCGCCTCGTTGGCCAGGCAGATGAAGATATAGCCGGCGACGCTCTGACAATGCACGGGCTTCAGGCCGAATTGCGCCTTGTCGAAATCCTCGCCCATCTGGCGGGCAAACAGCAGCGAGCCATCCAGCTCATAGGTCCACTGGTGATAGGGACAGACCAGCTTGGCAGCTGCACCCCGGTCCTGGGTGCAAACGCGGTGGCCGCGGTGGCGACAGGTGTTGTGGAAGGCGCGGATCTGGCCGTCGCGGCCGCGCACGATGACGACGGGGTAATCGCCGATCTGCACGGTGAAATAGTTGCCGGCCCGCGGGATCTCGCAATCATGGCCCATGAACAGCCAGTCGCGATACCAGATCATCTCCATGTCTAGCTTGAAATAGTCCTGATCGATATAAAAGGGCTGTTCCAGGCTGAAGCCGTCGCGGCGACCCTTCAACTGGCGCAATACGGAATTCTGAAAATCCATCATATCCTCGTTCCTTGACCAAAAGCGGTGGGACGCGAGGCAATGCGCGGCAAAGCCCCGAAGGCATGGCCGAACCCGCCCGCAGCCGCCCACCGCGACCCGCTTAAGACCTGTCTCCCACGGCTGGTTTCCGGGCTCAGGAGATGGACCGATCGGTCCGCGCCGGCGCCTTCCCAAGGTTTCAACCCCAGTGGCTTTTCGCCTTGCGCACTCTCCACTACCGTTGCGGGGGCAGCGCCGGAATTCGACCGACTTCCCAATTCTCCGTCTTCCCTAGCAAGACGGCACCTTGAGCTTGGATATCATCTAACCATAAGCGCACGTCGTGCGCTGCACTGCGATACGACACGCCCTCCAGCGATTGCGACATGACACGGATTTCTGCCGGTCCAGGTCGAAAATGCCATTCCCTTTTAATTACAAATAGATATCAAAATAGTCAGGCTGCGCCTTGCCATGCGATGGCGCAGAGAGACAAGTCGCGGCGATTCCTGTCCCTCGCCGCCGCGCATCACAAGCCTCGGGAAACCGACGGCGGCCAAGGTGATGCAATATATCGTTAATTTTTGTCGGGGTACACTTCATTGGTGCGCGGCAAGATCGGGATTTGAGAGCCACCATGTCCAAGCTCAGATATTATGCAGCGAATGAAAAGACGTCGCCGGTGGCGGTTCTGCCGAAGGCGGTGCATACGGAGTTTCTCCGCACAGGCCGGATTTCGCGCAAGAACGAGGACTGGCTGGTCGACGAGCGGCGCTACCTGACCTATGAGGAAGTGGCGGAACGTACCGGGCGGCGCCTGACGACGGCCGGCGAAACGACCCATCAGCGGATCAATGCCTTCCATCGCAGCATTCGCTTTCCCAAGCTGGTGTTCCACCAGACGCTGGAGAACAGCCCGCATCTGGGCTATTGCCATGTCACGGCTGCGCGCGCCAACTTCGCCAAGTTCGCCGATGTCAAATGGGCCTTCTACATCGCCAATTTTTCAGCCGAGATCGGCGAAGGCGAGCATTTCTTCGAAGAGATCCAGCCTTACTATTCGCGCATGTATTTCGCGGTCGCCATGCAGCCGGATGCCAAGACAAAGGCCATGACGATCGACCGGTCGATCCGCCCGGACGGGCTGCTGTTTCGCACCCACGACCCGAAGCAGGCCCTGAAGAACGTTCTGAAGCTCGGCACCCGCTCGAAGGAACTCCGCCAGATCATCGACAAGCTCTGACCCGCTTCACACGGCTGTCGTTTTACACAACCTGCTTCTTGTAGATCATCCAATCCTTTGGAACATAGGTCGGATCGTTGGCGCCGTAGATGGTGACCATGTCGCCGCCAGAGGCCTTTGACGAGGCCAGGGCACGCTCGGCATAGCTCAGCAGATCGAAGGCATTGGGCGCCTGTTGCGACAGGCAGATGCCGAAGGACATCGACAGCGGTCCAAGCGCGCCACGCGAAGCCGGGTTGACGAGGGCGGTGGCGCGCAGCTTGGTGCGCACCAGTTCGACGATGCGGCTGATCTCGTCCTGGTCGGAGGTGTAGAACAGCAGGCCGAAGCGGCTGCCATCAAAGCGGCAGGCGAGATCCTCGCTGCCGGCCACGGCATCCACGACCTTGGCGATCTGCTTGATGAAACGGTCGGCGACCGTCGGGCCCATCTGCTCGGCCAGTTTGGCAAATTCATCGATTTCGCCGACCGCCAGACCGCACAGAACCGGCATGTCGGGCTTGGCATAGACCTTGGCCAGCGCCTTGTTGAAGGCGCGGCGGCTGCCCATGCCGGTCAGCGGATCGACGAATTTCGCAACCTCGGCATGCTCGGCCTCGCGCTGCACGTCGGCCAGCGCCGCCGTGTGGCCGACGACCGTGCGCACCACGGTACTGTTCTGGCTGGCGCGTTTCTCGGTCGCCGCCTTCAGCGCCTTGATCGACTGGCCAAGCTCGGTGTTCTCGATCTCGCCGTCGGTCAGGATGACCTTGGACGCATCACCGATCAGCCGGCCGTAGTCGGACAGCGAGACCTTTTCCTCGTTGAGCAGGCTGATGAAGCTGCTCATCTCGGCCCGCACCTTGCTGCTGTGGCGGCTGAGCAGCCCGTCTTCGTGATGATGGGGCAGATATTTGCGGCCGAGCGCGTCCAGTGCTTCCTGGGTCTTGACCTTGCCGAGCCCGATGAAATCCCGCACCAGGTCCGGATTGCTGCCGGAATAGGCCTCATAGACCAGTTCGTAATTGCGCGGCAGACCGTCGATGCCCATCTGGTGCATGGCGGAGGCCACGCGAAGGGCGATGCTGGAGGCCGGATTCTTCGAAGGCTGCATGGACTTGCTTTCCCGGGCTATGACACGAAAACCGTTGACGCGGACCATAGCGGCAACATCTCTTTCTTTCAGTTACAGCCATATCTAAACTTTTAGCGGTCCTCACAAAGGGTCCCGAAAGGGTGCAAAAATCGACATTTCAGAGCAAGTGCCACAAACCCGACCTGCACGTCCTGGGACTGTTGCAGTCGCGTGCGAAAGACACCAAAGTCGAGCATATAAAGAGCAGGAGCGAGCCAAGCCATGACCAACCTTCTGACGCTTCTAGCCGAAATCCGGGCGCTCGAAGAAGCGCTTCATCGTCCTGAGATCCGTCGCTCACGAGAGGCCGTCGAGGAACTGCTTGCAGAAGGGTTCTTTGAAATCGGAGCTTCCGGCACCGTTTACCAGCGAGGAGACATGGTTGATCATCTGGTTCGGGAGGGCGACAATGCGGATGACTGGGATCTCCATACGGACGCCTATTCTCTGGTATCCATCTCGGGCGACGCTGTCCTGTTGACCTACAGAACGCGGCGCAAGAAAAGTGATGGATCCGAGAGACACGTTTTGCGAAGCTCCATCTGGAAGCATACAGGGGCGAAATGGCAGATGTTGTTTCACCAAGGGACGCTGACGAAATCTCCCGCCGAGCCGTTGCAAAACGCACTCGACTCCGGACGTTGAATGTCCCGTAAATCTCCAGACCGCGCTTTCTGGCGAAACAATTTGATCCTACGGGCCAAGACGCGCTATGGACGGCCGAGGTCCAAGGTTCAGGCAAGAATGGCACGGCACATCTCCATCGACAGCGACAGGCAGGCAGCCATCGACGCGGCCATCGCCGAATTGTCGGCCGGCCTGCCGATCGCGATCCCGACCGAGACCGTCTATGGCCTGGCGGCCGATGCCACCAATCCGGCGGCGATCACCCGCATCTACGAGACCAAGGGACGGCCGCGCTTCAATCCGCTGATCTGCCATATGGCCAATCTTGCGATGGCGGAGCGCTATGCGGTGTTCGATCCGCTGTCGCGCCGGCTGGCGGAACGGTTCTGGCCCGGCCCCCTCACCCTGATCCTGCCGCTGAAACAAGGCAGCACCATCCATCCGCTGGCAAGCGCCGGGCTCGACACGGTCGGCATCCGCGTGCCGCGCGGCTTTGCGGCTGAGCTGATCGGCGCCTTCGACCGGCCGCTGGCAGCCCCGAGCGCCAATACTTCCGGCAAGATCAGCCCAACCAGCGCGGCCCATGTGGCCGCCGATCTCGGCGAGCGCATCACGCTCATCCTCGACGGCGGCGCGTCGCCGGTCGGCGTCGAATCGACCATTCTGAAAGTGGAAGGTGGCACGATCCGCATGCTGCGGCCGGGCGGGCTTTCGGCCGAGGCGATCGAGGCGGCCACCGGGCTTGCCGTCATCCGGCCGGTGGGCAGCCATGCGACGATCGAAGCGCCGGGCATGCTCGCCTCCCATTATGCCCCGGATGCGGCGGTGCGGCTCGATGTGGCGCACGTCGATCCGGGCGATGCGCTGATCACCTTTGCCGGAGTGCTGCCGGACGGTTTCGAGGTGGCGCGGCTGGTGCTGGATCTGAGCCCTTCCGGCGACCTTTCAGAAGCGGCCGCCAATCTGTTTGACTATCTGAAGACCGCGGATGCCAGCGGCACGGGGCGGATTGCCGTCACGCCGATCCCGCAGACCGGGCTTGGCGAGGCGATCAACGACCGGCTGCAGCGCGCCGCCGCCCCAAGGCCATAACGCACGCAACAATAACGAGGAATGAGCATGAGCCAGGCCGGATATCCGTCAGAACTGATGGCGCGGTTCGTCGCCATTGTCGGGGTGGCCAATGCCGTCACCGAGACCTCCGGCATTGCCGCCTATCTGACCGAAAACCGCGGCCTCTATCACGGCGCCTCGCCGCTGGTGCTCAAACCGGCCTCGACAGCCGAAGTCTCCGCCATCCTTGCCCTTGCCAGCGAGACCGGCACGCCGATCGTGCCGGCCGGCGGGCGCACCGGCCTGGTCGGCGGCCAGGTGCCGCGCGACGGCGGGCAGGACATCGTGCTGTCGCTGGAGCGCATGAACCGCATTCGCGAAGTGGATGCGGTGGCCAATGTGATCGTCGCCGATGGCGGCTGCATCCTTGCCGATATCCAGAAAGCCGCCGAAGAGATCGACCGGCTGTTTCCGCTGTCGCTCGGCTCGGAAGGCTCGTGCCGGATCGGCGGCAACCTGTCGACCAATGCCGGCGGCACGGCGGTGCTGGCCTATGGCAATGTGCGGCAATTGTGCCTGGGGCTGGAAGTGGTGTTGCCGACCGGCGAGATCTGGGACGGGTTGCGGCGGCTGAAGAAGGACAATAGCGGCTACGACCTGCGCGACCTGTTCATCGGCGCGGAAGGCACGCTTGGGGTGATCACCGGCGCCGTGCTGCGCCTGCATCCGCGGCCGCTCGGCCATCAGGTGGCCTTTGCCGGCTTGAAATCGCCCGAGGACGCGCTGGCGCTGTTCGAGCGGGCCGCCAATCTCTGCGGCACGGCGCTGACCGGCTTCGAGCTGATGCCGCGCATCGGCGTGGACTTCACCACGCGGCATATTCCCGGCGTGCGCGATCCGCTGGAAAACCCCCATGCCTGGTATGCGCTGATCGACATTTCGACGTCGGACTCGGCCGATACCGCGTCGGTCATGGTCCAGGCGCTGCTGGAACAGGGTTTTGAGGACGGACTGATCGAGGATGCGGTGATCGCCGCCTCGCAGGCCCAAGCCGCGGCCCTCTGGCACATGCGCGAGAGCATGTCGGATGCACAGAAACCCGAGGGCGGCTCGATCAAGCATGACGTCTCCGTGCCGGTCTCGGCCGTGCCGGCCTTCATGCGCGAGGCCGAGATCGCCGTGATGGCCGCCGTGCCGGGGGCGCGCATTTGCGGCTTCGGCCATCTCGGCGACGGCAATATCCACTATAATATCAGCCAGCCGGTCGGGGCCGACAAGGCAGAATTCATCGGCCGCTGGCGCGAGGTGAATGCGATCGTCCATGCCATCGTGCACAGATACAATGGCTCTATTTCGGCCGAACACGGCGTCGGCCAGCTGAAGCGCGACGAGCTGATCGGCAGCCGACCGGCCATCGAGACGGAACTGATGAACCGCATCAAGCGGGCCTTCGACCCGGCCGGCATCATGAATCCGGGCAAGGTGACAGGCCAGATGACCGGCACGCCTGTCGGCCAGCTATGACGAGAAAGCCATGAGCAACAAGCCGACGCGGGTGACGCTCAGGATCGATTTTGCCAATGGGGTGCGGCTCGGACCCGGCAAGATCGCGCTTCTGTCCGGGATTGCCGAACACGGCTCGATCCGGGCGGCCGGTGCCGCCCTCGGCATGTCCTATCGCCGCGCCTGGCTTCTGGCCGACGAGACCAACCGGATGTTCCTCGAGCCCTCGATCTTCACCCGGCACGGCGGAAAAAGCGGCGGCGGCGCAGGCCTCACCGACTTCGGCACCGCCCTTCTCGCCCGCGCCCGGCATATGGAGGCCGAGAGCCGGCGCGTGCTGGAGGCCGATATCGCCTGGCTCGACGCCGCCGTGGACATGGGGTTTCAGGCGGCGGCCAAGGGGGTGGACGGGGAGTAAAGTCTGAGAGAATCGGTCCAAAGGCGCATCACGGTAATCGACAGGACCGCTGCGATTTGCGGCTTACCCCCCTCTGCCCTGCCGGGCATCTCCCCCTCAAGGGGGGAGATCGGATGGAGCCGCTGCCGCGATCACTCCACGGTGGTGGCAAGACACTGGACGAGAGTGTGAGGGCACCAAGCTGACGGCCGATCTCCCCCCTTGAGGGGGAGATGTCACGGAGTGACAGAGGGGGGCGAACTTGCTCTGTCGGATGCGGACACAATCCCGCTCTCCCCCCAACCCGCTACGGCGTGCGGAAAATGCCTTCGGCGGCGATCGAGACGGTTTTGAACAGCAGGTGCACCGGCGAGCCGTGGGCCAGTTCGAGATTGGCGGCGGAGCGGCGGGGGGTTTTGGCCAGCAGACGGGCGCCGTTGCAATCGATCGAGACGATGATGGTGGCGCCGGCGTCGCCGATTTCCTCGACCGTGCCGGGCAGACGGTTGAGCGTCGAGATGCCGGCCGGCAGGGAGGTGGACAGGACGATTTCGCTGGTCGGCACGAAGGCGCGGATATGGCTGCCGACGGCAATGTCGGTCAACCGCAGGAACAGCGGCCCGGCCCGGCATTCGGCAAAGGTCAGCCCTTCTTCCGAACTGTGGCCGGTGACGATGGCATGCAGGAAGCTGCCGGCCTTGAGGTCGCCGGAGGCGCGCGGCACGACATGGAGGATTTCGTCCGGCGTGCCGATCGCCACCGTCCGGCCGGCGCTCATGGCCAGAACCCGGGTGGCGAGCCGCGTCACTTCCTCGACGGAATGGCTGACATAGAGGATGGGAATGCCGGCCTCGTCGCGGATGCGCTCGATATCGGGCAGGATGGCGGCCTTCAGGTCATTGTCGAGGGCCGAGAGCGGCTCGTCCATCAGCAGCAGGCGGGGTTTTGCCATCAGCGCCCGGCCGAGCGCGACGCGCTGCTTCTCGCCGCCGGAGAGATGGGACGGGCGGCGGTCGAGCAGGGGCGCGATGCGCAGCAGGGCCGCGACCCGGTCGAGGGTTTCGCCCGGCTCGTGGCGTGGCGCAAAGCGGGTGCCATAGACCAAGTTGCCGCGCACGGTCAGATGCGGAAACAGCCGGCCTTCCTGGAAGACATAGCCGATGCGGCGGCGATGCGGCGGTACGAAGATGCCGGAGCGCTGGTCGCTCCAGACCTCGCCGGAAAAGGTAATGCGCCCCTCGTCGGGCCGGACCAGGCCGGCCACGAGGTTGACCAGCGTCGTCTTGCCCGAGCCGGAGGGGCCGAACAGGGCCGTCAGCCCTGCTCCGACCTCGACCTCGGCCGAAAGGTCGAAGGCGCCCTGGCGATGGCGGATGTCGATTTGCAGCGTCATGGTGCGCCCAGCCTTGCCGCCATGCGGCGCGCCAGCACTTCCGATCCGACCAGGGCTGCCAGCGAAAGGGCGATCGAAATCGCCGTCAGCCGCAGCGCCGCGGCGTCGCCGCCGGGGACCTGGGTATAGGTATAGATGGCGGAGGCCAGCGTCTGGGTTTCGCCGGGAATGTTGGAGACGAAGGTGATGGTGGCGCCGAATTCGCCCATGGCCTTGGCAAAGGCCAGCACGGAGCCGGCAAAAATGCCCGGCAGGATCAGCGGCAGGGTGACGGTGGCAAAGACCGATGGCGGATTGGCGCCGAGCGTCGATGCTGCGGTTTCCAGCCGCCGGTCGACGCCGTCGAGCGACAGGCGGATGGCGCGCACCATCAGCGGGAAGCCCATGACGGCGGCAGCCAGTGCCGCACCTGTCCAGCGAAAGGAAAACACCAGGCCGAACCATTGATCAAGAAAGGCACCGATCGCGCCCTTGCGCCCGAAGCTCAAGAGCAGCAGATAGCCGGTCACCACCGGCGGCATGATCAGCGGCAGATGAACCAGCCCGTTCAGCAGCGTCTTGCCCCAGAAGTCGCGCCGCGACAGCAGATAGGCGGTGGCAATGCCGAGCGGCAGCGAGAAGGCGACGGCGGTGGCCGCCACCTTCAGGCTCAACAGCATTGCCGTGATTTCTTGGTCCGTCAGGATCACGCGTCGCCTGCTTCAGTTGGTCTTGCTCAACACGGTGAAGCCGGCATCGGTGAACACGGCATGGGCCTTGGCGGACTGCAGATAGGCAAGGAATTCCCGGGCTTCGGGGCCTTTCGCCTGCTTCAGAACGGCGGCCGGATAGATGATCGGCGGATGGCTGTCCTCGGGGAAGCGGTCGAGCACCTTGACCTTCGGATCGGCCTTGGCATCGGTCTCGTAGACGATGCCGAGCGGCGCTTCCTGGCGCGATACCAGCAGCAGGGCAGCGCGGACGTTTTCGGCCTGGGCGACCTTGTCCTTGACGCTGTCCCAGACCCCGAGCGCCTGCAGCGCCGCCTTGCCATAGACGCCGGCCGGCACCGCGTCGGTATTGCCCATGGCCAGATGGCCACCGCCGAGCAGATCGGCCAGCGGAAAGCCCTTTTCGATATGAACGGTCGCGGTCGCTTCGGCGGGGGCGACCAGCACGATGCGGTTGCCGAGCAAGTCGGTGCGGGTATCGGCCACCAGCTGGTCGGCCTTGGCGAGGTAATCCATCCATTTGAGATCGGCGGAGATGAACAGATCGGCCGGAGCGCCCTCCTCGATCTGCTTGGCAAGGGCGGAACTGGCGGCAAAGGACAGGACGACGGTGCCGCCGGTCTCGCTCTTCCAGTCCTCGGCGATCGTTCCGAGCACGTCCTTCAGGCTGGCGGCGGCAAAGACGGTGACGGGTTCGCCCGCCAGCACGGTCGACACCGGCGCGAGAACCAAGGACGAGGCAATGACAAGAAGCCGCGCGAAAAAGCCGCGCCGGGAAGCGTTTCTCATGAAATACTCTCCATTTTTTTAACGATCGATATATCTCTATGGATATATCGATAGCGGAAAAGAAAAGGCCAAGCAAGAGCCGCCCGGCCGTAAATTTGAACGATTCTAAAGTTTTTCCAACGCCCCGCCTCAGCCGCTTTTGAGCGACGAGATCGACAGCAGCAGGTCCTACACCTCATCCAACCCGACGCGGCGATCGGAGATCAAAGTCTGCCAATCTTCCCGTTGGTGGTAGATCGCGTAGATGATGTTGATGCCGGCGATCTCAACGAAGAAGAGGCGATAGCCATTTCGGACCCGCTTATAGGTCAGCGCTCGGTATCTTGCTGTTTGCAGGCTATCGCAAGTTGCGACATCCTCGTAGAGCGCGTCTTCAATCGCCTGCGCATTGTCCGCCGAACTGTGATGCTCATGATGGGCGTATATTCTGTGAAAGTCGCGCCTTGTCGCAGGATCGAGCTTCATCAGACGTCCGCGGATATCCCCGATTCGGACTGTCGGCGCTCAGCGCGTTCTTGCCGAACGAGCTTTCGATGTTGATCAATGCTCTGGGCCGTATCCGGCGACACCTGGCGCGATCTCTTCAGGAGGTCGTCGTAAACCTCCTCCGGCATGCCCACGAAATCCTGAGACTCTCTGCGCCCGTCGGCCATTGATCGCGCTCCTCAACACATCCGCATTGGGACTATCTATAGCAGTTCACACCGCATGAGGCCAGTTCACGGCAGGGCGATGCCGTAAAACCGCAGACCGTGCAGGTCTGATTCAACCGATTTCCGGGCAGCAAGCCTTAAGGATCGTTCAAACGCCCCGCCTCAGCCGCTTTTGAGCTGCGAGATCGACAGCAGCAGGTCGGCGCTGATGCCGCCCGAACCGTTGCCGCTGAGGACACTCAAGGCTCCCGATGTGGTGTCGACATTGTCGATGTCATACATCGAGGTGAAGCGCTGCAGGAATTTCTTCACCTTGTCCGGATCCTGCAATTCCTCAAGATCAAGGTTCTTCTCGACCAGTGCGGCCTGCTTGTCGATATCCAGGCTGCTGAAATCCGAGGTATAGCCGAAGGCGGTACGGAAGGTCTCCAGAAGCGCCGTATCGCCGAGAATATCGTAGGCCGAGTTGATGGTCGGCGCCATGCGTTCCCAGTACAGCGCCAGACGAACGCCGTTATTGCTCTCGCCCTGCTCTTCTTCCATGGTCTGGTGCAGATAGAGATTCTGCGTCTCCAGGACGGCACCGCGCTGCTGGACCGTGCCGACCGTGTCGGATGTCAGGTTGCCCTCGCTGTCGAAATTGAAGGAAGCAACGATCTCGGCATAGCGCTCGTCGGCCTGGCTATTGGCAAAGCTGTCGGGATCCTCCAGATCCGAGGCGAACAGCTGCTCCATGAAGTCGTCGTCGACCTCCTCGGGATCGAGCCCCTTGGACACCAGCAGGAAATCCACGAGTCTGGGATCCTCCAGCAGTTCCTCGACCGTGCGGATGCCGATGACCGTTTCCTGGTAATAGGTGGATTCCTCGGTCGCCGCGGTCTTTGCCGTTGTCAGCTCCGGATCCTCCAGCAGGCGGGTCTTGTTGACGATATAGCTCTTGGCAATATCGGTAATGGCGATCTGCGACTGGGCGAGAAGCGGCGCCGTTGCATCGCCTTCGGAGGAAAAATTGAAGGCGCTGGCCATGCTGATCAGGCGCTCGTCCTTGCTCTTGTTGGCATAGCTCTTGGGGTCGGTGAGGTCGCTGGTCAGGACTCGGCGCAGATTGGCCTTGGAGACCTCGCCATCCTCCAGATCATAGGCCTTGAGCAGCATGGCGTACATTTTCGTGTTGCCCAGCAGGTCGTCGACCGTTTCGACGGTTCCCATCTGGGTTGAATAGTAATCCACCAGATCGTCCAGATCTTCCTGATCGGCATCGTCATAGTGGCTGAGATAGCCCGTATTGGTACGCTCCAGCTGGGTGGCGCTCTGCGCCGAACCGGCGGCAACCGTGCCATCCGTCTCGAAATTGAACATCGCGGCGATGCTGGTATAGGCCGAGCCGCCCTGCTGCATGGCATAGTTGTTGGGGTCGGTGAGGTCGCTGGTGACGATATTGGAGAAGGTCGCCTTCAAGGTGCTCGCCGGCATTTGAAAGGCCGTCTTGACGTAGTTGAACAGCCGGCTGTCATTGGTCAGCTCGTCGACATTGGTGATCGTGCCGATTTTCGATTCGTAATAGGCTTTCTCGCGCTCGGCGACATAGGGGATGGTGTAGGACGGCACGACCTCAAGATAAAGATCCTCGACCGAGGTCTTCTGCGCGGCGGTCTGGGCCGTGGTGCCGGAAATGGTGCCGTCGGCATTAAAACTGAACGCCGACGCCAGGGAGACATAGTCCTCATTGCCGGCCTGGTTGACGAAGCTTGCGGGGTCGCTGACATCGCTGGTCAGGACCGAGGTCAGAAAGTCGACGGAGTAATAGGTGCTGTCGAGCTCGAAGGCATCGAGCACAAAATTGCGCAGCCGCGAATTGTCGAGCAGGTCGCTGACCGTCTGAACATTGTCGACGGCCTCGTCGTAATAGGCGATTTCCGCCTCGATCTCGGTGCTTTCGTCGGTCAGCGCCTGCTTGTAGAGGCCGATCATCTCGTCTTCCTGGCTGTCCGACTGGGCATCGGTGGTCGCCGTGGAAAAGGTAAACGCGGTGGCAAAGGTGCGATAGCGGTCATCGGAGAGCTTGTTGGCATAACTGTTCTCGTCGGACAGATCGCTTTCCAGCACCTTTTTCATGAAGGCCTTGGCATAGGTCATCTCTTCGAGACCATGGGCCTTCATCGCATAGGAATAGAGCTGGTAGTCGTCGAGGAATTCATCGACCGTGGTGACCTTGCCGATATTCTCCTTGTAATAAGCGGCATCCCGCTGGACCTGGGAGCTCGTCGCGACACGCTCAAGGCTGGCCTTCGTATCACGTGCGACGAGATCATAGCTCAGATAGGTGGAGACCATTGTTCGTGCGTTTCCCTTGGGCTTACGGACCGGCCCGCGGAGTATCT
The DNA here is from genome assembly GCF_023701945.1 of Rhizobium sp. CG5. Classification (GTDB taxonomy): domain Bacteria; phylum Pseudomonadota; class Alphaproteobacteria; order Rhizobiales; family Rhizobiaceae; genus Allorhizobium. The sequence continues at coordinate 20,838 of NZ_JABAEF010000021.1, read as the reverse complement.
GCTGCGAGGCTTGTCCGTGGCTTTTCGCAAGGTCGATCGTTCGAACTTTGCGAATCATGTTCACCAGTTCGAAACCGTTATCCGCGCCAATTTGCTAACCATTTGAGATAGCAAAGTTTTTTTAACCGCGATTTTTAAGCTGTCTGGAAGGGCGCGCCGCTATCTTGACCCTCAGAGGACGAAAAGTCCCGAAGAGTAGGCCAACAGGCTCTCGAGGTAAAACAAGGGTATTATTGATGACAAACACCGTTATGAAGCCTGCATGGGCAGGCGCAACGTTGCGGCTCGACCCGAAGCGCTTTCCGCAACAGGTCACTTACGCTTTGCGCGAGGCGACCGGCGATGTCACCATAACGATCGACGAGCGCGGCGCCGTGCTGCGCAAGATCCTCCCCTCCAGCGGGTTGCCGCTGTCCTTCGCCCTGCCGGCCCGCGCTTTCAAGGGTGTGGCTGCCCGGGCGATCGACCATGGCGACGGCGAGGTGACCGTGACCCTGGAACTGCATCACGACGATCCCGACCTGTGCATTCCGCTTCTGGTTGCCCACGACCTTTGCGACATTGCCGCCGACTGGCGCGGCTGGTCGGACGCCTTCCGCATTCCCATGCTGATGATCGAGGCCGATGGCGTTGCCCGGCCGCTCGAGGAGCATCTCGGCGATGTCCGGGCACATGCCGCCAAGCCGCGCCGCCGGCATTCCTATTTCGCCGATCGCCGGCCGCGCTTCCTGGTGCGCCGCGCCACTGGCAGCCTTGGCGTGACGATGAAGATTTCCGGCAAGGAAATCATCGCCCGGACCTGAACTGGTCCCCGCAGCTTATCCCAAATCGACAAAACCCGGATCAGCGACAGCCGATCCGGGTTCTTCTTTTGTGTCGATATGCGCCTCAGGCGCTTTTCAGCTCCACCTCGACCGTCACATGGGACAGGTTCTTCAGCGGTGCCAGCCGTTCGCGGTAATAGGACGGGGCGCGCGGAGCCGCGTCGTTCAGCGAGACGATGGCGCCGTGGTGGCCGGGACCGAGCTGCCAGACATGCAGATCGGCGATCTCGGCACCGTCCTTCTCCAGGATATCGCGGATCTCGCCGGAGAGAGGATCGCCGGAGGGCAGCCGGTCGAGCAGCACGGCACCGGAATCGCGGATCAGGCCGATCGACCAGTGGGCGATGACCAGCGCTCCGACCATGCCGATCACCGGATCGAGCCAGAGCCAGCCGTAGATCGTGCCGGCCACCAGCGCCGCGATGGCAAGAACCGAGGTCAGCGCATCGGCCAGCACATGCAGATAGGCGGCACGCAGGTTCTGGTCGCGGCCGGCGTGATCGTCTCGGCTGTGGTTGGCGTGGTCGTGACGCGCGTCATGATCATGCTCGTGATCATGATCGTGGCTATGGGTGCCGGCAGCGTGATGGGTCGGAGACCCATGGCCATGATGATGAGGATTAGTCCCGTGGCCATGATGATGAGCTTGAGACCCGTGGCCATGATGATGGCCGTGGTCGTCCTTCAGCAGCCAAGCGCAGACCAGGTTGACCGCAAGGCCCAGCACCGCCACCAGGATGGCCTCGTTGAAATCGATCGACACGGGGGCTCTGAGCCGCATCAGGCTTTCCCAGCCGATCAGCAGCGCCACGATGCCGAGGATGATGGCGCTGGCGAAGGCCGCCAGATCGCCGAACTTGCCGGTCCCGAAGGTGAAATCCGGATTGCCGACATTGCGGCGGGCATAGTGATAGGCAAGCGCTGCGATCAGGATGGCGCCGGCATGGGTTGCCATATGCCAGCCATCGGCCGTCAGCGCCATGGAGCCGAACAGAGAGCCGGCAATGATTTCCAGCACCATCATCGTCGCGGTGATGGCGATGACGATCCAGGTGCGGCGCGCATTGCGCTCGTGGTCGTCGCCGAGGAACATGTGGTCGTGGCGGCTAACCAGGCGCCTGGCGCCGGCCTGCGGATGGGAATGTGGATGTGGATGTGGATGGGAATGGGAATGGCCGTCGTGATGATGGTCGCTCATTTCAGATAACTCCTGATGACCTCGATGAGATCGGCTGCACCCTTGGCCCGGTCGGCGTCTTCCTCCCGGTCCGGATTGACCACATGCTCGCGAATGTGGTCCTCGATCAGTTCCGCCGTCAGCCCGGTGGCGGCACCCCGCACCGAGGCGACCATGTTGAGAATGTCGCCGCAGGGCGCTTCGACGAGCAGCGCGGTCTCGATCGCCTCGATCTGCCCCTTCATCCGGCGGATGCGGGCCAGCAGCTTGGTCTTGTGCTTGATGGTATGGCTCATAGTATAGGGGGGTACCCTATTTTGGGCTGAAAGACAACAGGCCTGACGCGGCCGGTCCCCCTATGAGGCGCAGTCAGATCTTTGAGAAGGGATCAGGCAAATGGCAAAGCGAGCAGCAGGCCGGCAAACAGGATGGCGCCGACCCGGCCGTTGGACTTGAACAGCGCCAGGCACTGGGCCGGATCGTGAATGTTGAGCACGGCAATCTGGTAGGCGAACATCACGGCGGCGACAGCCAGGCCGAGATAGGCCAGCAGCCCGACGCCGGCAAACAGGAAGGACAACAGCAGCAGCACGAGCGTCAGGCCATAGAGGCCGACCAGCCATTGCCTTGTGTTGTCGCCGAACAGGCGGGCCGTCGAGCGCACGCCGATCAGCGCATCGTCCTCGGTGTCCTGGTGGGCATAGATGGTGTCATAGCCGATGGTCCAGGCGATCGCCGCCCCATAGAGCAGCACGGCGGCGACAGACAGGGACCCGGTCAGGCCGGCCCAGCCCATCAGCGCGCCCCAGGAAAAGGCCAGGCCGAGGAAGAATTGCGGCCAGTCGGTAAAGCGCTTGGCAAACGGATAGATCGCCACGATGGCGAGCGACAGGATGCCGAGCACGATGGTGAAGAGGTTGAAGCACAACAGCACGGCAAGGCCGACCAGGGCCTGCACGGCGACGAACAGTTTGGCCTGAACGCGGCTGACCCGGCCGGACGGCAGCGGCCGCGAGCGGGTGCGGGCCACTTCCATATCGATCTTGTGGTCGACCAGGTCGTTATAGGTGCAACCGGCGCCGCGCATCGCCACCGCTCCTATGAAGAACAGCACGAGTTGACCGACGAACAGCGCGACATCCAGCCGGCCATCGGCAGCCAGCGCATTGGCGGCGAGCGCCGAGGACCACAGGCACGGCCAGAGCAGCAATTGCCAGCCGATCGGCCTGTCCCAGCGCGCCAGCTGCGCATAGGGCCAGGCGGAGCGCGGCAGCACCCGGTAGACCCAGTTGTCGGAAGGCGCGTCGGCAACGCGCCCGGCATGTTCGTCTGTTGTGTCCATGGTCAGAGTGTTAGAACAAAGTCTTGGGAAATGGAACAGATCTGCCACCCGTTGCAGGTCGGAAAACCCGCCTCATGCCGGCCTCCGGCCTCCCTCGCCGCTCACCCCTTCGGCGCAGCGGCGGCGGCGTTGAAGCGGGCTTCGAATTCCAGGCGCAGGCTGCGGCGGACTTCGGCGGCGCGCAGGCGCTGCTCCGCGATCTCGGTCTTGGGAGAATAGGCGGGAATGGGTGTCGGGCGGCCTTCGGCATCGACGGCCACCATGGTGAAATAGCAGGAATTGGTGTGGCGGCGCTCGCCGGTTCGAATGGTCTCCGCCTCGACCCGGATGCCGATTTCCATCGAGGTGCGGCCGGCATAGTTGACCGCGGCGCGGAAGGTGACGAGTTCGCCGACATGGATCGGCTGGCGGAAAACCACCTGGTCGACCGACAGCGTCACGGCATATTGCTGGGAATAACGCGAGGCGCAGGAGAAGGCGACGCGGTCGAGCAGATTGAGCAGCGCGCCGCCATGCACCTTGCCGCTGAAATTGGCCATGTCGGGCGTCATCAGCACGACCATTTCGAGCTGGCTTGTGTCATGTCCGACGTCCATAGGGCCTCCATCCGGCTAATCCGCGATGTCACCACCCTATCGCCTGCGGGGCTCAAGACAATGGCTAGAACACCACTTTTTCCAGGGGCGGCCGGGTGGCATCGAAAGCGGTAAGCGCTTTTTCGCGCTCGGCAATATAGCCGCGATTGTCCGGCGTCGCAGAATTGTTGCGGGCCAGCTGGATCTGGAAGATGAAGAAATTCTCATGGGTGAAGGCCATTTCGGAAGCAGCCAAATAGAATTCCCACATGCGCACGAAACGCTCGTCATAAAGGACCAGAACCTCCTCCTTCCGCGCCAGGAAACGCTGCCGCCAATGACGCAGCGTATGGGCGTAGTGCCAGGGCAGGATCTCGATGTCGCGGACCAGCAGGCCGGATGCCTCGATGGCCGGCAGGACTTCGGCAAGCGAAGGGATATAGCCGCCCGGAAAGATATATTTCTCGAAGAACGGATTGTTGACCCGCGCCGGATAGGGCTGGCCGATCGAATGCAGCAGCATCACGCCGTCGTCCTTCAGCAATTCTGCGGCCTTGGCGAAATAGTCGCGGTAATGGGCGGGACCGACATGTTCGAACATGCCGACCGAGACGATCCGGTCGTAGGGCTCGTCCTTCAGGGTGCGGTAGTCCTGCAAGTCGAAGCGTACCCGCCCCGTCAGGCCACGCTTTTCGGCCCGCAGGCGCGACACCTTCAGCTGCTCTTCGCTGAGCGTGATACCGCTAACATGGACACCGGACGATTCCGCCAGATACATGGCCATGCCGCCCCAGCCGGAACCGATCTCCAGCACGCGCTGGCCGGGCTCGGGCAGCAGCTTGGCGACGATATGGCGTTTCTTGGCGACCTGCGCCGCATCAAGCGAAATGCCGGGCGGGTGGAAATAGGCGCAGGAATATTGCCAGTCGGCATCGAGAAACAGATCGAACAGTTTCGCGCTCAGATCGTAGTGATGGGCGACGTTTTCCCGGTTGTGATTGACCGGCAGCAGGCTTTTCAGGCGGGCCAGCAATAGCCGCGCCACACCGCGCCAGATCATGCCGAAGGTCAGGTCTTCGGCCAGCGTGTTGGATTTGACCAGGGCGACCAGATCGTAGATGTCGCCGCTGTCGAAGGTCAGGCGGCCCTGCATGTAGATCTCGCCGAGCTTCAGCTGCGGATCGGCTGCAATCTCGCGCTCGGCGCCGTCATCAGAAAAACGGATCGCCACCACGCCGCCCGTGCCATCGCCGAACCTCTGCCTTCGCCCATCCGCGCCGGTGACCTCCAGCGTCCCAGTCCTGATGATCCTTGCCAGCATGCGACGCAGAGAAGAGGCCATCCATACACCTGTGCCTGAAAACGGTGTCTTGCAGAAGCTCCTTCAAAAACTACCCCGTTTCCATCTGCAAGCAAGAGGCGCTGCGTCATATGAGCATTGTCCAAAAGAGCCGGCATCGACTCTCGCCGCGCCAGCCCTGGACATTCACTTCTTGCGCATGGCTTCGGCCAGCGCCGCACCCAGGCCGCCCATGGCGGGCGCTTCCGGTTTTCCGGCCGGCTTGGCGCTGGCGTGGCGCATGGCATTGGCGGAGCCGCGCGGATCGCGCATCGAGGGCGCTTCCGCCTCGCCGCCGTCCTTGCGCATGGTGAGCGCGATGCGCTTGCGCTTGACGTCCACTTCGACGACGCGGACCCGGACCACATCCCCGGCCTTGACCACGTCATGGGGGTCCTTGACGAAGCGGTCGGCGAGCTGGGAGACATGCACCAGGCCGTCCTGATGCACGCCGATATCGACGAAGGCGCCGAAGGCGGCGACATTGGTGACGGTGCCTTCCAGCGACATGCCCGGCTTCAGGTCGGTGATCTCGTCGATCCCCTCGGCAAAGGTTGCGGTCTTGAAGCTCGGGCGCGGGTCGCGGCCGGGCTTTTCGAGTTCGGCGAGGATGTCCTTGACGGTCGGCAGGCCGAATTGCTCGTCGACGAACTTGCGCGGATCGACGGCCTTCAGCGCGACGCTGTCGCCCATCAGCGAGCGCAGATCGCGGCCACAGGCGGCGACGATCTTCTTGGCCACGCCATAGGCTTCCGGATGCACGGAGGAGGCATCGAGCGGCTCCTTGCCGTTCGGAATGCGCAGGAAGCCGGCGCATTGCTCGAAGGTGCGGTTGCCGAGGCGGGCGACCTTCAGCAGGTCCTTGCGGGTGGCAAAGGGCCCCTCCTGGTCGCGATGGTTGACGATCGCCTCGGCGATCGAGCCGCCAAGACCGGAGACGCGGGCCAAAAGCGGCGCGGACGCCGTGTTGAGATCGACGCCGACGGCGTTCACCGCGTCTTCCACCACGGCATCGAGCGAGCGGCCGAGCCGGGCCTGGTCGACATCGTGCTGGTACTGGCCGACGCCGATCGATTTCGGTTCGATCTTGACCAGTTCGGCCAGCGGATCCTGCAGGCGGCGGGCGATCGAGACGGCGCCGCGCAGCGACACGTCGAGAGTGGGAAACTCGGTGGCGGCGGCCTGCGAGGCGGAATAGATCGAGGCGCCGGCCTCCGAGACGATGACTTTGGTAGGCTTGGGGGCCGGCAGGTCGGTGAGCATGTCGGCGACCAGCTTTTCCGTTTCACGGCTGCCGGTGCCGTTGCCGATCGAGATCAGCTCCACCTTATGCTTGCGCACCAGGGCCAGAAGCTCGGCCTGCGCGCCGCGAATGTCATTGCGCGGCGGGAACGGATAGACCGTGGTGGTATCGAGCACCTTGCCGGTGCCGTCGATCACCGCCACCTTGACGCCGGTGCGGATGCCCGGATCGAGGCCCATGGTCGGACGCGAGCCGGCAGGAGCCGCCAGCAGCAGGTCTTTCAGGTTGCGGGCAAAGACATGGATCGCCTCTTCTTCCGCCCGCTCGCGCAGGTCGCGCATCAGGTCGAGCGACAGCGACATGGAGAGCTTGACCCGCCAGGTCCAGCCGGCCACCTCCATCAGCCAGAGGTCGGCGGGACCTTTCTGGCCGATCTGGTAGGCCGCAGCGATGGTGCGGTGGGCCGGCTTGATCGGCGCCGGATCGTCCTTGTCGGCCTCGATCGACAAGGTGAGCATTTCCTCGTTCCAGCCGCGCAGCATGGCCAGCGCCCGGTGACCGGGGGCGGTTGCCCAGCGCTCGGAATGATCGAAATAGTCGGCGAATTTTTCGCCGGCCTGCTCCTTGCCGGCAACGACCTTGGAATAGAGGAAGGCCTTGTCCTTCAGATAGGTGCGCAGCGTCTTCAGCAGATCGGCATTTTCCGACATGCCTTCGGCGATGATGTCGCGGGCGCCTTCCAGGGCCGCCTTGGTGTCCGGCACCTCGTCCTTGAGATAGGCCTCTGCGAGCTTCACCGGATCCGAGCTGCGGTCGGCGAGAATCGCTTCGGCAAGGGGACCGAGGCCTTTTTCGCGGGCGATCTCGGCGCGGGTGCGGCGCTTGGGCTTGAAGGGCAGATAAATGTCCTCAAGCTCGGCCTTGGTGACCACCTTGAAGATCTTGCCCATCAGCTCATCGGTCATCTTGCCCTGGCTGGTGATCGATTCGACGATGGATTTGCGCCGGGCGTTGAACTCGCGCAGATAGGTCAGCCGTTCGGCGAGATTGCGCAGCTGCGTATCGTCCAGCCCGCCGGTGATTTCCTTGCGGTAACGGGCGATGAACGGAACGGTCGAGCCCTCGTCGAGAAGCCCCACCGCTGCGACCACCTGCTCGGGCCGGGCGTTGATCTCGGAGGCGATGATCGCGGCGATGGATTTGCTGTCGTCAGCCATAGGACTTCCTTCTGGAAAATGCCGGCGGACTGTAGTCAGACAAGATGGCAAGACAACAGCAAAGCAGCAAGCTCCACAAGAAAGCGCTCATCCACCGCCCTCCACCCATCGAGACGGAGCGTTAACCACATAAAGGCGCTCATTCTTTACGTCCTGCTCGTAATGATTGTCCGGAACAGATCAAAACAAGATCATCCAAGCCATCCTGATCGCTAAGCGAGTGACGCATGGAACGAAGCGCCTATATCCAGAGCCTTGACGGGCTGCGAGGGCTGGCCGCCTTTGCCGTCGTGCTGTCCCATCTGTCGCTGATGCTGGGCGTCGGCATCCCCGGCCTGCATATCGGCGACGAATCGGTGGCGCTGTTCTTTGCGCTGAGCGGCTTCCTGATGGCCCATCTCTACGGCTCGAAGGCCTTTACCCGAGAGGCGGTCAGCGACTATCTCGTGCATCGCTTCGTGCGCATCTATCCGGTCTATCTGGTTGCCATTCTCTTCGTCATCTTTCTCTCGTATCTTCCGGGTTTCACCTATGCGCAACCGATCACCGGCGCCGTGCAGATCGTCCGCCACCTGGCGATGATCGGCTCGACCGGCGTGTTCTGGTCGGTGCCGCCGGAGATCCAGTTCTACCTCTTCTTTCTTCTGCTGTGGCTGTGTTTCGAACATCCGGGCCGGCGACAGGGCCTGATCGCGGCCTTGCTGGTCGGCTTCGTGGTGGCCCAGCATCTCGGCTTTCCCGGCCCCGGCATCGTGCTGCTGTCGAAGATCCCCTATTTCCTGTTCGGCGCCTTGGCCGGACGGCTGTTTTCGACCGGCTGGTTTCGCCCGAACACCGCCTCCGCGGGGCTTGCGGCTCTCGGCCTGATCGCCTTCTTCTTCCTCGCCAAGAATGTCTTTGTCTCGCCGGGACCGTTCTGGGGAACCTCGACCGCGCTGATCGCCACGATCATCGTCTATCTGACGGCCTGCGAAGCGCCGATTGCCAGGGCCGTGCTGTCCTCGCCACCGCTGCGGTTTGCCGGCAAGATCAGCTTTTCGCTCTATCTGTTCCACATGCCGATCGGCTACCTGACCATGGCCGCCCTGCCCGAAGGTGTGCCCGGCTGGCTGCGCGCCGTGCTCTTCCTGGCCGCCAGTCTTGGCGTCGCGACGCTCAGCTACCACGCCATCGAGAAACCATCGCGCCATCTGCTGCTGTCGCTGTGGAAGAACCGGCTCCGGCAGCGCCCCGCCGGACCTGCATCGGCGGCCGTGCCCGGCTCGCAGGGCCTTTCCTCTTGACCTTTCGCCGCTCTGCCCTTAACCGCCGGTGACCACGGCATTGAGAGGGCGAGCGATGAAAGTTCTGTTGATCGGATCGGGCGGCCGCGAACATGCGCTCGCCTGGAAGCTGGCGCAATCGCCCCTCTTGACGACCCTTTATGCCGCCCCTGGCAATCCCGGCATTGCCGAGCATGCCACGATTGCCGCTGTCGATACCGACGACCATGCCGCCGTGCTGTCGTTTTGCCGCGACACGGCGATCGACTTCGTGGTGGTCGGCCCGGAAGCGCCGCTGGTGGCGGGGCTGGCCGACGTGCTGCGCGCAGCCGGCATTGCCACCTTCGGCCCGTCGGCGGCGGCCGCCCAGCTGGAAGGCTCCAAGGGTTTTACCAAGGATATCTGCGCCAAATATGATATCCCGACCGGCGCCTATCAGCGCTTCAACAATGCGCCGAAGGCCAAGGCCTATATCCGTGAACAGGGCGCGCCGATCGTCATCAAGGCCGACGGCCTGGCGGCCGGCAAGGGCGTGACCGTGGCGATGACCGTCGAGGAGGCGCTGGCCGCCGTCGACGATTGTTTCGAGGGCGCTTTTGGAGCGGCCGGCGCGGAAGTCGTGGTCGAGGCGTTTCTGGATGGCGAGGAGGCGAGCTTCTTTTGTCTCTGCGACGGCAAGACGCTTTTGCCGCTGGCCACCGCCCAGGACCACAAGCGGGTTGGCGATGGCGATAGCGGACCCAATACCGGCGGCATGGGCGCCTATTCGCCGGCGCCGGTCATGACGCCGGAACTGGTCGAGCGGACCATGACGGAGATCATCGAGCCGACCATGCGCGGCATGGCCGACAGCGGCATGCCGTTTTCCGGCGTGTTCTTCGCCGGCCTGATGATCACGGAAAAGGGGCCGGAACTGATCGAATACAATGTGCGGTTCGGCGATCCGGAATGCCAGGTGCTGATGATGCGGCTGAAAAGCGATCTGCTGCCGCTGCTTCATGCCTCGGCGACCGGCACGCTGGACCAGGTGACGGCGGAGTGGAGCGACGATCCGGCGCTGACCGTCGTGCTGGCCTCCAAGGGCTATCCGGGCAGCTATGCCAAGAACACGCCGATCGGCAACCTGCCGGCCGAGGCCGCAGGTGCAAAGGTGTTTCATGCCGGCACAGCCATGAAGGACGGCGCGCTGGTGGCGACCGGCGGCCGCGTCTTGAATGCCACCGCGACCGGCGCCACCGTGGCAGAGGCGCAGGCCCGTGCCTACGGGCTTGTGGACGGGGTGCGCTGGGACAACGGCTTTTGCCGACGCGATATCGGCTGGCGCGCCGTGGCGCGGGAAAAGGCCTGAGACCCCAGTCCCATCCTGGCCTGGTTTGAGCCACCCGCCCCAAGCCGGGATTAAAACGACGATTAGTTCAAAATTTACCGGTCTCCCTGACGGGATGGAAACAACTGCACGCTATTCTTCAGCTTGACAATCAAGCGGAGTAGAGTTGATGCGCCATCTGATCCTGACAGCCCTTGCCGTTTTGAGCAGCGGTCCGGTGCTGGCATCGTCCATCGAATTCGTCACGCCGGCCACCGGCAGCAGCCACAGTATCGTGACCCTGCGCTGCAGCGACTGCCCGGCGCTGGCTGCCGATACCCGCAAACCGAGCTATATCGTGCCGAACCTTGCCACGGGCACCCAGACGGTCGAGATCCACGATGTCGACGGCGTGGCGACCATGCGCCGGACCGAGGCCTGGATGGGCGGCTCGCCGGTGGTGTTCATCAGCAAGGCTGACGGCTGGCTGGCCGAAGGCGGCATGCTGGCCACCAATGGCATCAAGGGCCTCAACGGCGACGGCATCGACCCGGCCGCCACCACGTCGGCGGTCACGGCGCGGCCGACACGGGCCGACATGGGCGCACCAAGCATGGGCCCTCCGGCCCCCCCGGCGATGGGCGCGCCACCGGCTGCTCTCCGCCCTTCGAACTTCACGCTTCGGCTGCCGTAAAAGGCCCCATTCCCTGCCCCACCCAGCCATACGATCCGGGCTGTAGGGGTTCCGCTGCAAAGCGGGCAGATGCGCCTCCGCCCTCAAAAGCGGGGGCGCATTTCTTTTCACCACCGGGCTATGGCCCAGAAGATGCGCATGGCCAGCGAATACCAAGTCTCGGCAAATCAAGCACGGGCCGCCGGATCAATATCCGGCGGCTCTTTTTGTTTTGTCTCTGACGATACGATCCATGCATTAGGATTACTTTAGATATTTGTTTAGAATATTCTGCAATTCTCTTCGCTCAAGTGCGATGTAGCACCGTTATACGCGCAGGAAGCGCTGAAATCATTTTCGGTTGCAACGGCGTGCACCTCAGCGTTCGAGATCCGCCGGCCGACGACCCATGTCTGTGAGGCGAAATGAGAAATCTGAAAATATCGATGCAGCTGATCCTGATTGTCGGCGGTCTGATGGCAGCTTTCGCTGTTGCAACCTTCTTCCAGGTGCGCGCCTCGTCCGAGGCGATCTATCATCAGCGCTACGAGCTTTTGAGGACGCAGGTCGAAACGGCCATCTCCGTCATGAAGACCTATGACGATCGGGTGCAGACCGGCGAACTGTCGCTGGAGGATGCCAAGACGCAGGCGTTCGCCACCTTGAACAAGTTGAAGTTCGATCCGGACGGATATTTCTTCGGTTACGACTATGACGTGGTTCTGGTGTTTCATCCGACATCCAAGTCGGTGGGACAGAGCAACAAAGGCAAGGGTGATCCGAATGGTTATGCCTATCGTGACGAACTGGTCCGCCTCGGCCAGAACGGTGGCGGCTATGTCGAGTTCATCGGCCCGAAGCCCGGCCATCCGGTGGATGACTATAGCTTTGCCAAGGCCGCTTACGGCAAGACCTTCGAGCCTTGGAAAATCGTGGTGGCGACCGGCCTCTATACAGACGACCTGAAGGCAGAAGTGAATGCCTCGATCTTCAAGGCGATCTCCGTTGGCCTCGTGGTCTTCGTTCTCGGCCTCGGCGCCGCCTTCTTCGTGATCCGCGGCATTACCCAGCCACTCAACGCGATCCACAAGGCGCTGGAAGCCGTGGCCGACGAAAATACCGCAATCACCATTCCCCACACCGCCATGGGCAATGAAGTGGGCATGATGGCCAAGGCCACCCAGTCGCTGCAGCAAAAGATCCGCGAACGCCACGCCATGGCCGAACGCCAGGCCGCGCAGGATGCGGCAATCAGCACCGAGCGCCAGCAGAATATCGACATGCAGCAGGCCGAAGCCGCCCAGCAGGCCCGCGTCGTCTCGACCATCGGCGTGTCCCTGGCGCAGCTGGCGCATGGCGACCTGACGGTGCGCTGCGCCGATCTCGGCCCGAAATACGGCGAGCTGCGCGACAACTTCAACGAAGCCCTGACCCGGCTGGAAGAAGCCATGGGCCGCGTCAACCTGAAGGGCAATGACATTGCCGTCAGCAAGGAAGAGATCCGCCGCGCTTCCGGCGAGCTTGCCCAGCGCACCGAGCGCCAGGCCGCCAATCTGGAGGAAACCTCGGCGGCCCTCGACGAGTTGACGGTGGCCGTTCGCCAGACGGCAGACGGTGCCCGCGAGGCAGCCGGTCAGGTCAAATCGGTGAGCGAAGAAGCCCGGCAGAGCGACGCCATCGTCGAGCGCGCCATCAGCGCCATGAGCGGCATCGAGCAATCGTCTGCCGAGATCACCAAGATCATCGGCGTGATCGACGAAATCGCCTTCCAGACCAACCTTTTGGCGCTGAATGCCGGCGTCGAGGCGGCACGGGCCGGTGAAAGCGGCAAGGGCTTTGCGGTCGTTGCCCAGGAAGTGCGTGAACTGGCGCAGCGCTCTGCCGCTGCCGCCAAGGAAATCAAGGCACAGATCTCCCGCTCGTCCGGCCAGGTCGGCCAGGGCGTGCAGCTGGTCGCCCAGACCGGCGAGGCGCTGAAGCGCATCTCCAGCCAGATCGAAAGCGCCAATGCCGTGGTCTCCAAGATCGCCCATAGCGCCCAGGAGCAGGATACCACGCTTCGCAGCATCTCCAGCGCCATGAACCTGCTCGACACCGCCACCCAGCAGAACGCCGCCATGGCCGAGGAAACCACCGCATCGGCGGACGTTCTCGCCAATGACACCGGCGACCTGCTGGAGCTGATCCGCAGCTTCAAGGTCTCCACTGCCGCGCAGTCCGGCCAGCTGGCCGGCATGGCCCAGCCGATGCGTCGGGCCAGCTGAGCCTTCGTCAAGCCCTCATGAGTTGAACAAAGCCGTCCGTTGCGACTGGCGGCTTTGTGATTAATCTTGCACAAGGAATAAACCCATAAGCTTCGAGTATAAACTGGCATATATTTCCGATATTCAGCTTATGTTCATGTAGCGATTCGTAATCTACATGAAGCGCGAAAAATTTGACAAATTTTAAGCTTTGATTTTTGATTGCTTGATAGTTTGGCCATGCCGGAATGTTCCATGGCCATGACCAGCCCAGGTACCGGAACTCTATCCCCGATATGCGCCCCATGATCGTGCGCATCTCCAGTTCCGTTTGCGCCCGTCGTGGCCTGAGGTTTCGAAGATGAAAAATTTAAAGATTTCACGGCAATTGATTATATTGGTCGTCGGCCTGTTCATTGCTGCGGCCGGCCTGGTCTATTACCAGATCCAATCTGCCACCAACGCGATCTATGCCGAGCGTTACGGCATGCTGCAGTCGCAGGTGGAATCCGCCTTGTCGACCATGCAGAGCTATTATGACCGCGAAGTGTCGGGTGAACTGACCCGCGAAGAGGCGCAGAAGCAGGCCTTCCGCCAGATCAGCGCGATCAAATACAATCCCGACGGCTACGTCTTCGCCTACGACTACGACGTCGTGATGCGCATCCATCCGGTTGCCAACAAGGTCGGCGAAAGCAGCAAGGGCAAACCTGACTCAACGGGTCACATGTTTCGCGACGAAATGGTGTCGATCGGCAAGGCAGGCGGCGGCATTGTCGATTATTACAGCTCGACCAAGCCTGGCGAGAAGGAAGGCGCTTACCTGAAGAGCTCCTATGCCAAGGCATTTGCGCCCTGGGGCCTGGTTCTGGGCACCGGCGTCTATATCGACGATCTGCAGGCGGAGATCCGCGGGATGGTCTGGAAGGCCGCCGGTATCGGCGCCCTGGTGCTGCTTGCCGGCATGATAGCAGCCTTCTACGTCATCCGTGGCATCACCACGCCGCTGGCGGCCATTCACCGCTCGCTGGAGGCCGTGGCCGACGAGAATGTCTCGATCGACATTCCCCACACCGCCATGGGCAATGAAGTGGGCATGATGGCCAAGGCCACGCTCTCGCTGCAGCAGAAGATCCGCGAACGCCACGCCATGGCCGAACGCCAGGCCGAGCAGGATGCGGCGATCAGCACCGAGCGCCAGCAGAATATCGACATGCAGCAGGCCGAAGCCGCCCAGCAGGCCCGCGTCGTCTCGACCATCGGCGCGTCGCTGGCGCAGCTGGCGGATGGCGACCTGACGGTGCGCTGCGCCGATCTCGGCCCGAAATATTCGACGCTGCGCGACAACTTCAACGAAGCCCTGACCCGGCTGGAAGAAGCCATGGGCCGCGTCAACCTGAAGGGCAATGACATTGCCGTCAGCAAGGAAGAGATCCGCCGGGCTTCCGGCGAGCTTGCCCAGCGCACCGAGCGCCAGGCGGCCAATCTCGAGGAAACCTCGGCGGCTCTCGACGAGCTGACGGTGGCCGTTCGCCAGACGGCAGACGGTGCCCGCGAGGCGGCCGGCCAGGTCAAATCGGTGAGCGAAGAAGCCCGGCAGAGCGACGCCATCGTCGAGCGCGCCATTACGGCGATGAGCGGCATCGAGCAATCGTCTGCCGAGATCACCAAGATCATCGGCGTGATCGACGAAATCGCCTTCCAGACCAACCTTTTGGCGCTGAATGCCGGCGTCGAGGCGGCACGGGCCGGCGAAAGCGGCAAGGGCTTTGCGGTCGTTGCCCAGGAAGTGCGCGAACTGGCGCAGCGCTCTGCCGCTGCCGCCAAGGAGATCAAGGCACAGATCTCCCGCTCGTCCGGCCAGGTCGGCCAGGGCGTGCAGCTGGTCGCCCAGACCGGCGAGGCGCTGAAGCGCATCTCCAGCCAGATCGAAAGCGCCAATGCCGTGGTCTCCAAGATCGCCCATAGCGCCCAGGAGCAGGATACCACGCTTCGCAGCATCTCCAGCGCCATGAACCTGCTCGACACCGCCACCCAGCAGAACGCCGCCATGGCCGAGGAAACCACCGCATCGGCGGACGTTCTCGCCAATGACACCGGCGACCTGCTGGAGCTGATCCGCAGCTTCAAGGTCTCCACTGCCGCGCAGTCCGGCCAGCTGGCCGGCATGGCCCAGC